>NZ_JAHPZO010000003.1 GCF_019042655.1 Planococcus sp. CP5-4_YE | reverse complement strand
AGAGAAAAAAGAAAAGAGAAGGAAAGAGGATGTTTCCGAAACCGGAAAGAATAGAAGGAAGAAAAAGAAAAAGGGAAAGAGAAAAGAGGGGAAAAGGAAAAAAGAGGAGGGAAAAAGAGAAGGAGGGGGGAGGGAAGAAAGAGGAAGGAAAAGAAGGAAGAAGAGGGAGAAAAAAAAGGAAAAAGAGGAAGGAGGGAAGGAAAGGAAAGAGATTCGACCCCCGTCTTCCGCTCCAATTTTTATCTATCCAATGCCCCGCCGGGGTGGCGGAACTGGCAGACGCACAGGACTTAAAATCCTGCGGTAGGTGACTACCGTACCGGTTCGATTCCGGTCCTCGGCACCAACTGTTTTATAAAATTTTATATTAAGCGCCCGTAGCTCAATTGGATAGAGTACTTGACTACGAATCAAGCGGTTAGAGGTTCGAGTCCTCTCGGGCGCGCCATATTTTTGTCATCATCCTATTTAGTCGGGAAGTAGCTCAGCTTGGTAGAGCACTTGGTTTGGGACCAAGGGGTCGCAGGTTCGAATCCTGTCTTCCCGACCACTTTATGGGGCCTTAGCTCAGCTGGGAGAGCGCCTGCCTTGCACGCAGGAGGTCAGCGGTTCGATCCCGCTAGGCTCCACCAACTATACAATTTAAAGATCCTGGCGGCGTAGCTCAGCTGGCTAGAGCGTACGGTTCATACCCGTAAGGTCGGGGGTTCGATCCCCTCTGCCGCCACTTTTTTAGGACCTTTAGCTCAGTTGGTTAGAGCAGACGGCTCATAACCGTCCGGTCGCAGGTTCGAGTCCTGCAAGGTCCACCATTCAATATTTATCACGGAGGAATACCCAAGTTTGGCTGAAGGGATCGGTCTTGAAAACCGACAGGGGAGTCAAATCCCGCGGGGGTTCGAATCCCTCTTCCTCCTCCATTTTTTAAAATGAGTGGACAATTTTTTCTAATATTATTATCGCGGGGTGGAGCAGTTCGGTAGCTCGTTGGGCTCATAACCCAAAGGTCGCAGGTTCAAATCCTGCCCCCGCAACCAAATGGTCCCGTGGTGTAGCGGTTAACATGCCTGCCTGTCACGCAGGAGATCGCCGGTTCGATCCCGGTCGGGACCGCCATTTTTTATAAATATGTGGGTCAGTAGCTCAGTCGGTAGAGCATTAGATTGAAGCTCTAAGTGTCGGCGGTTCGATTCCGTCCTGACCCACCATATTGCGGGTGTAGTTTAGTGGTAAAACCTCAGCCTTCCAAGCTGATGATGAGGGTTCGATTCCCTTCACCCGCTCCAATAATGGGCCTATAGCTCAGCTGGTTAGAGCGCACGCCTGATAAGCGTGAGGTCGGTGGTTCGAGTCCACTTAGGCCCACCATTATTCCGAAGTAGCTCAGTGGTAGAGCACCGCACTGTTAATGCGATGGTCGTAGGTTCGAGTCCTACCTTCGGAGCCATACTGGGGAAGTACTCAAGTGGCTGAAGAGGCGCCCCTGCTAAGGGTGTAGGTCGGTAACACCGGCGCGAGGGTTCAAATCCCTCCTTCTCCGCCAGTATTTGGCCCCTTGGTCAAGCGGTTAAGACACCGCCCTTTCACGGCGGTAACACGGGTTCGAATCCCGTAGGGGTCATATTAAAAGCGTCATGCATTCATATGCATGACGCTTTTTTCTGTATTCAATTGTTCTTCGTTGCGTGAAGCAAAACTGTGTATTGCCATTCCAAGTATGACCATGATTAAGCCTAAAAGTGCTATTGGAGAAGGAAATGCAATGCTTAAAAGAAAAAATTCACCTATCAATGCAAATATAACTTCCATAGATTGCGTAGCTTCCACTGCGGCAAGCTTTGACATGTTGATTCTGACCATGTCAGTAGCCATAAAGAATAGGACAGTCGCTACTACTCCTGAACTGATGGCAACTATCAAAGATTGAGAAATTTGAGAAGTAGAAGGTAATCCAGTTGTCGAGAAACCATAAATAGAGAGAACCAACCAAAGGGGGAGACTTGCAATTGTCATCCCAAGCACACGTTGATATGCGTCTAGCCGACCTTCACAAATCTCCATCATTTTTCGATTTCCAAGTGGGTAAGCGAAAGCTGCAATTAGAACGGGCACTAACCCAAGCAGTAACGTGGAAGTAGTAACATTAGTTAGGTGATCAAGTTGAAGAAGGGCTATTCCAGCTAAGATAATAATTGAAAATAATAAGCCTTTTATTGGTATACGTTGTCTATGTATTACTGTTTGCCCGGATATATGAATTTTGATGAAAAAAAGAGGGGCGAGTAAAGTACCGGCAATGATTGTAAATTGCCAAGTTCCGGCGATTAGCCACCCTGGAGAGTAAGCTGCCGCAAAACATAAGGGGGCGTAAAAAAGACCGAACCCTATGAAACTCCATAACAACCATTTTACTTTATCTTTCTTCATTTCCTGGAAGAGGGGAAGCAAATTGCCCCTAAGCGACACAATTAATAAGAGAAAAGGAATCATAAATATGTAGCGCAAGGATGCGCTCCATATCCAATGGCCACCTTGAGCTTCCATTAAAGCATTTACAATAAAAGTGACCGCAAAAAACATTGCTCCTGCAAGACCCAAAAAAATTGGTTTCATAAGAACCCCCCACTTTGTATATATTAGATACAATATATCGCAATCAGGATAGTTTCACCACTGTTATTATATAGAAGACTTATTATTAATTGCTTCTATAATAAAAAGCTGATGGGCTTATCGCCATCAGCTTTAAGGGATTAAGATAAAAAGTAGTCTACTAATAGACCGATTGCCAGCAGGAAATTGAATAAAGTATTTGTAATACCTGTATCTTTCATAGCTGGCATTACTTGCATTGGTTCGGTGTAGCGCTTAAAAGTCATGATTATTTTTATAGGTTTAATAACACTTAGTAGTACCAATAAAGCCCAGGGTGTGACAATGCCGAGCAATACTAATAAAATAATCCAAACATAAGATAAAATAAAGAACCACATAAAAATAGTGACTGCAGCCGATCGGCCAGCTAATATTGCCAACGTGCGCCGTCCGCTCTTTTTATCTCCGACCATATCTCGAATGTTATTGGCCATCATAATTGCAGCTACGAGCAGTGTGCTGGGTACAGCTAACATAACAGCAGTGGAGGTGATCATTTCTGTTTGGATATAGAAAGCGACGATCACGATGAGGAGTCCCATGAACAATCCTGAAAACAATTCTCCTAATGGCGTGTAAGCAATCGGATATGGGCCTCCAGTGTAAAAGTAGCCTACTAACATGCCTATGCCTCCGACTGCAAGCAACCACCAGCTGGTAGAAGCAGCAATATATAATCCTAGTACAGCAGAGATGCCGTAAAGGAGGAACGCCAGGGCTAAAACGGTTTTTGGTGAAACGCCATTTCGGACGATAGCCCCGCCGATACCAATAGATTCCTCATTGTCGAGACCCCGTGCAAAGTCATAGTATTCATTAAACATATTGGTTGCTGCCTGTATAAGCAAACTCGCTATCAGCATGGCCAAAAAAAGTGCCCAATTTAAACTGGTGTAATGGATTGCAATCATTGTACCAAGAAACACTGGGGCGAAGGATGCTGTTAAAGTATGGGGGCGGGTAAGCTGCCACCAGACGCGCCATCCGCTATCAGCTTGTATGGAATGTGTCATTTCTATCTCTCCTATTCATTTCTTTCCAACCTATATTGTACTTCAAAACGCAGACATTTACAGCATATGTTGTGCTGAATTACTAAGAAAGGGGTATGATAGAAGGTAGAGATTAAAATGTATCGCAGCTATCTGATGCTGCAGTAAACGGAGGTAATCCGGTGAATTCACAATCGTATTCATCAACTGAACAGATGGAAGCGAACCGCTTCAGCGGCTATCGCTTCTATACAGAAACCATTGAAGTATCGACGATGTCCGCTCTGGCATTTTTTGAGGCTGGGCAAGAACAATATGAAGGCAAGCGAATGTTTTGGCAGAACCGAGAGAAGTCCTTTACGATGGTCGGTCTTGGACATGCTTATGTACTGACGGCTGATGATTATAAGGGACGTTTCAGTAGCATCCAGAAGGACTGGAAAGCGTTGAGTGCTCAATTGGTGAATGAAGAAACAACAGTGCAACCAGTATTATTTGGCGGTTTTTCATTCGATCCTTTGAACGATCAGCCAAGCAAGTGGCGAAATTTCCCGCAGGCTTATTTTGCTGTACCGACGTTCCAGCTCATTATTAAAGGGGAGCAAGCGTATGTCAGTGTCCATTTGATCACTAAGCAGCCAAACAGTTTTACGGACTTTGAAGCGTTGCGCAAAGAACGTGACCGGCTGATTCATGGAGCGCAGGTTTCAGAGCCAAAAACATATCAAAAACCCACAGTTTCAGAAAAGAAGGAACTGAAAAAAGACGAATATATGCGTTCCATCGAAAAAGTGACAGATGTAATCCGTGCAGGAGAAGTGGATAAGGTAGTAATCGCAAGAGCGCTTGAACTATATTTTAAAGAAGCTTTAGCACCTGCATCTGCGATTTACCAAGCAGCGAATGAGCAGCCTGAGAGCTTTTTGTTTGGGTTGGAAGCTGGTGAGCAATTCTTCTTCGGGGCGACTCCCGAGCGGCTTGTTAAAGTGGAACAGCGAAAAGCACTTTCTACGTGTTTGGCAGGTTCCACACCCCGCGGTCAATCCGTTGAACAGGATGAAATGTTGGGGCAAGCCTTATTAAATGATTCGAAAAACCGTTCTGAGCATCAGTATGTTGTCCAGATGATCGGCGACGTGTTCCAGAAGCATTGTTCGAATCCACGTATTCCACAAAATCCAAAACTGATGAAAATACGTGATATACAGCATTTGTACACGCCTGTCGAAGGCGAGCTAAAAAATGGCAGTTCGCTATTGGATTTGGTCGAAGCGCTGCATCCAACACCAGCGCTCGGTGGGGAGCCGAAACAGCAAGCATTGAGCTTAATCCGTTCATATGAACCATTGAATAGAGGATATTATGCAGCACCAATCGGTTGGATTGATGCAAAAGGCGATGGTGAATTCGCCGTAGCAATTCGTTCGGCTTTGCTTGATGGGGATAAAGCTTATTTATTCGCTGGTGGCGGAATTGTGGCAGATTCTACGCCAGAAGCTGAATATGATGAGACATGGGTGAAGTTCCGCCCTATGCTTCGTGTACTGGGAGGAAATTTGCATGACGAATCGTGAGTATTTAACTGAATATGTTTCGGCATTTACGCATTCACTGAAGCAAGCCGGGGTAAAAAAAGCAGTCATCAGCCCAGGCTCGCGTTCGACTCCACTTGCTTATGCCTTAATGAAACAGGAAGGCATAGAAACATATCGGCAAATCGATGAACGATCGGCTGGTTTTTATGCGCTGGGTTTGGCAAAAGCCTCGAACAGCCCAGTTATTTTGATTTGTACATCAGGGACCGCCGCAGCCAATTATTTTCCTGCGATTGTGGAGGCTTATTACGCGCGTGTGCCACTTCTCATCGTGACGGCGGACCGTCCGCATGAGCTTCGTGAAGTCGGGGCGCCGCAAGCGATTAACCAGATTAATTTATTCGGATCCCATGTCAAGTGGTCAGCTGATCTGCCGTTGCCGGAGCAAGGCAACCGTTTGGATTTTTTGAAGCGCCATTTGGGACGTGCTGCAGCCATGGCTGAAACCGTGCCAAAGGGTCCGGTTCATTTGAATGTGCCGTTCCGCGAGCCACTCGGCATCGATTTTGATCAGCCTTATCTCAGCGAAGGAGAACTGTATCGTTTTGAAAGCGGCCAGCAGTTGACTGATGAGGCTACAGTGTTTTTGCAAGAAGTGTTTAGCCAATCGCGCGGTTTGTTGATTGCCGGGGAAAATACGGCTCAAATTTCATTAGAACAATGGGAATTTATCCGTCGTCTTGGATGGCCAGTGCTTGCCGATCCGCTGTCGAATCTGCGGTCGCATGTACCGGATGATTTTATGGATGTCATCGTTGATTCATATGATGCCTTGTTGAAAAACGAGGAATTTGCTGAGGGTGTAGTGCCGGACGTGGTCGTACGAATTGGGCCACAGCCGGTTTCCAAGCCGCTTAGCCAGTTTTTGTCGAAAACCAAGCCGGCGAGATATGTTGTCATTGATGAAAGTCCCTTGTTCAGGGATCCGCAATCAGTCGTTACGCATCATATCCAACAGCATTTTTCTGCCTTGTGGGAGTTGAACTTGGAAGCGAACTCTCCAAGCCCTTACTTGGAACATTGGAAAAAAGCAGGGAAGTTGTTGCGAGAAGCAATGTCTATCCATTGCCAGCAAGAATTGGATGAAGGCGTATTGGCAAAAGCCTTTTTTGATGAGCTCGATGGGTGTGATTTAACTGTGAGCAGCAGTATGCCGATACGGGATGCAGATACGTATTTCCAGGTGACGCAACGGGACGTCCGGATTTATGCCAACCGCGGCGCCAATGGCATAGACGGAGTGGTATCGACTGCTTTCGGGATCCAGGCAGCGAATAAACGGCCTGGCTATCTATTGATCGGTGATTTGGCTTTGCTGCATGATATGAATGGTTTGCTTGCATCGAAACTGCAAGCTACTGATATGACGATCGTTGTCATGAACAATGATGGCGGCGGGATATTTTCTTATTTGCCGCAGTCAAAAGAAGAGCGCTACTACGAGGAACTTTTCGGCACGCCGACAGGAATCCAGTTCAAAGCAGCAGCTGAAATGTACGATGCGGAATATTACTCAGCGAAGACTGTGGAAGAATTGCAGTCGGCACTTAGAACACCGAAAGACAAACCGGTGCGCATCATTGAAGTGGCAACAAACCGCGCGAATAACGTAACGGTTCACCGGAAATTGTGGAGCCGGCTGGATGAGGGGCTCAATAAATGGAATTGATGGCAAATGGAGTTCGCTACCATATTGAGGTGTCGGGGGACGAAGATCGCCCTGTCCTGGTCTTGCTCCATGGCTTTACGGGCAGCACTGCGACTTGGGAACCTGTCGTTGAAAACTGGAGAGACTACCAGATTGTGGCAATCGACTTAATCGGGCATGGCCAGACGGAAAGCCAGGCAGATGAAAGTCGTTATGCGATGGAGCGGCAGTTGGATGATCTTGACTTCATTTTTGAAAAGATGAAGTTAGAGAAATTCACTTTGCTCGGCTATTCGATGGGCGGGCGCACGGCGCTTGCATATGCTTGTGAATTTCCAGAGAAGGTCGAGCGGCTTGTGTTGGAGAGTGCTTCACCTGGCTTGAAAATAGAAGCGGCAAGACAAAAGCGGCGAGAGCAGGATGCCCAGTTGGCCTTTAACATTCTTGAAGGCGGCATAGAGCAATTCGCTGGGAAGTGGGAGAACATCCCGTTGTTCGACAGCCAGAAATCCTTACCAGAATCTGTGCGCAAGCAAGTGAAGCAAGAGCGGCTGGCACAAACTGCACAAGGCTTGTCGAATAGTTTGAAGGGCATGGGGACAGGTTCACAGCAATCTTATTGGGGCTGTTTGCCGGAATTAAAGATGCCGGTTTTACTGATCACCGGTGAGTTAGATCCGAAGTTTTGCGCTATTGCGCGTGAGATGCAGGAGCTCTTGCCAAACGCAGAACACTGCATCATTTCAGCGGGACATGCGATTCATGTGGAAAAACCGGCTGAATTTGCTACAATGGTTATGGAACGAATAAATGGAATTAATGAGGAGGACTAGTATGTCAACACGTCAATGGGTTACAGAACTTACATATGAAGACATTAAATACGAAACATATAATGGGATTGCGAAAATCACCATTAACCGTCCGGAAGTGCGTAATGCGTTTCGCCCGAAAACGGTGCATGAATTGATCGATGCGTTTTCACGCGCACGCGACAACTCGGATGTTGGCGTCATCGTCTTGACAGGCGAAGGCGAAAAAGCATTCTGTTCAGGCGGCGACCAATCCGTCCGCGGACACGGCGGCTACGTCGGGGAAGATGAAATTCCTCGCCTTAACGTCCTGGATTTGCAGCGCTTGATCCGCGTCATTCCGAAACCGGTTGTCGCAATGGTTGCTGGATTCGCAATTGGCGGCGGACATGTGCTTCACGTTGTCTGTGATTTGACGATTGCTGCGGACAACGCACGCTTCGGCCAAACTGGACCGCGTGTTGGTTCATTTGATGCAGGCTATGGCTCAGGCTATTTGGCGCGCATTATCGGACATAAGAAAGCACGTGAAATCTGGTACTTGTGCCGTCAATACGATGCACAGGAAGCGCTTGATATGGGCCTCGTGAACACAGTGGTGCCTTACGAGCAATTGGAAGACGAAACCGTGAAATGGTGTGAAGAAATGCTTGAAATGAGCCCGACTGCACTGCGTTTCGTCAAAGCGGCAATGAATGCGGATACGGACGGCCTTGCTGGACTTCAGCAAATGGCTGGCGATGCGACTTTGCTTTATTACACAACGGATGAAGCGAAAGAAGGCCGCGATGCGTTTAAAGAAAAACGCAAACCGGACTTTGGCCAATTCCCGCGTTTCCCTTGATTATATGAGTTTGAAAAGAGCTGTCTTCTTCGGAGGCAGCTTTTTTTCAATCGATTAACTGTAAAAGAAAGGATTTTGAAAATGACTTATCCGAATTGGCTTTCGCAGCGCGCTTATTTGACGGGAAATCAATTGGCTTTATCGTTCGGCGAGGAAGAATGGACTTTTGCAGAGGTGAACAAGATCGCACTCGATTATGCCGGAAAGCTGGCGCATTTTGGCATTACAGAGCATTCGCGTGTCGCTTTGCTCGCTAAATCGAATGCTGAAGCTGTATTTGTCATTTACGGCTGCCTGCATATCGGCTGTGAAATGGTCATGCTCAATGAACGGCTGGCCGGAGCAGAACTGGTGTATCAGATTGAAGATGCAAAGGTGGACCAAGTATTCGTCGGTGCTGAGTTATTCGAAAAAGTGGCGGCATCGCAGCCGGTTTCTTTTGAACAATTGGGGCAGGCGCCATCTGTGGACTTTAATTTGCAGGCAGAATGGGCGAAAGACCGGACCGTGTCGATCATGTATACATCGGGAACGACGGGAAATCCGAAAGGGGTCAGGCAGACTGCTGAAAACCATTTTTCGAGCGCGGTGTCTTCTGCGCTGAATTTGGGTGTGTCTCCTGACGATGTCTGGCTATGCACAGTGCCTTTATTCCATATCAGCGGGTTCTCGATTTTAATGCGTTCGCTAGTCTATGGAATGGGTGTCCGGCTTTATGAGAAATTTGACGCTGCGGCGTGTGCGGATGAATTATGTAAAGGGCAAGTGACGCATAGTTCGGTGGTCGCTGTCACGCTTGACCAAGTATTGCGGGAAATCAAGCAGCGGCAACTGCGCGTGTCCCCGCGTTTTAAGCAAGTTCTTGCAGGCGGCGGCCCGGTACCGGTTTCTTATTTGCAGCGTGCGGAAGCGCATGGCATTCAAGTGCTCCAAACTTACGGCATGACCGAAACGTCTTCGCAGACGACGACTTTGCATCCGGCTGATGCGAAAACGAAAAACGGTTCTGCTGGTAAGCCGCTATTTTTATATCAGGTAAAAATTGATGGGGCAAAGACAGGGGAAGCGGGAGAGATTCTTATCAAAGGGCCTCAAGTGACACCTGGCTATATCGGCAAATTCGAAGACCGGGACGTGCAAAAAGATGGCTGGCTAGCAACCGGGGATATCGGGTATTTGGATGCAGAAGGATTTTTATTCGTTGTTGACAGACGCTCGGATTTGCTCGTTTCCGGCGGGGAGAACGTCTATCCGGCAGAAATCGAGAAAGTGTTGATGGCCCATCCATCCGTACGGGAAGCCGGGGTTTGCGCGATGGCGGACAGCACATGGGGGGAAGTGCCGGCAGCTTTTGTCGTGCTCGATGATCTACAAGCAGTGGATGAGCTAGAGGGATTTTGCCGGGGACAGCTGGCTGGCTATAAAGTACCGAAATTATTTCGCATAGTGGATGAGTTGCCGCGGAATGCCTCGAATAAACTGCTCAGAAGGGAATTGAAGACATGGCTGTAATTGCCGGCATTGAATTCCACAAAGTGAAACAGCAATTGAACCAGCCCTTCATTACTATATTGCAGAAAGTCGAGAAACGGGAAGTGACGGTGGTAGTTGTCCGAGACGCTGAAGGGCGAGAGGGTTACGGCGAATGTGTCGCATTCGATACGCCTTGGTATACAGAAGAAACCGTGACAGGCAGCCGTTTTGTGATGGAGCAGGTGTTGGCCCCGCTCTTGATAGATGAGCAATTGGAGCAACCGGCTGAGGCGGCGCGTTTATTTTCAAAAGTCAAAGGCAATCATATGGCAAAAGCGGCTGTGGAAATGGCTGTATGGGATTTATTTGCCAAGCGGAATGCTGTGCCCTTGTATGAATTTGTCGGCGGTGTCTCTGCTTCGATTCCTGCCGGCGTAGTCGTCGCAGGAAAGAGCGATGAATTGTTCCGGAATGTCAAGATGGCGATCGGCAGTGGGTACCGGCGCATCAAACTGAAGATTTCGCCTGATTCGAATGCGGCTTTATTGAAAAAGCTTGTTGCGTCTAATCCAGAGATCTCGTTCTATGCCGATGCCAATGGCAGTTTTTCGGGACGCGCTTTGGAAGAGTTGCTGACATTTGACGAGGCGGGTTTCGCGCTAATTGAACAGCCTTACGGAGAACAAGAGTGGGAAGCCCACCGGATGGCGCGGTCAAACATGACAACGCCAATCTGCCTGGATGAAAGCATCCATAGTCTCGAAGACGTAAAACGCATGGCGGAGCAGCAAGCGGGGGATATTGTTGTCTTGAAGATGGGGCGTCTCGGCGGCTGGACTGAAACCTTGAAAGTTGTCGAGTTCTGCAGAAATGAACAGATCGGGATGTGGGTCGGTGGCATGATCGAGTTCGGCATATCCAAGGCGCATAATCTGGCGCTTGCCTCGCTGCCGGAAGTGAAACTGACAGGTGATTTTTCAGACTCAACTTATTTTTGGCAGACAGATATCATTTCTCCAGAAATCCGTGTGGAGAACGGGGAAATCAAGCTAAGCGACAGCCCAGGCATCGGGTACGAACTTAAAATATAAAAACTCGCCGATTATTCGGCGAGTTTTTGTTATTTCAAGACCGTTTCCAGTGCTTGGAGATTTTTTTCCATTAAGGTGAAATAAGTTTCGTCATTGTCGATGTCTTCCTGTGTCAGGACACCTAAGTTATGCATTTCAATCGCTTCGGCGCCGACTTCGTTTTGGATGACTTCCGTCAAATTCGACGAAACATTTTGTTCAAAAATGATGTATTGAATATCCTTTTCACGCGCCATGTCGACGATTTCCGTGAGTTCCTTCTGGGACGGTTCGTCTTGGCTATTCAATCCTGCGACAGCGACTTGTTCAAAACCGTATGGTGCTGCAATATAGCCGAATGCTGAGTGGGATACAAAGAAGGTGTCGCGTTCGACTTTTTCGCCCAAGTTTTGGAACGATTCATCAAGCGCTTCTAGTTCAGCGACGAGTTCTTCATAATTCTTGTTGAATTCCTCCGCACCTTCAGGATCTTTCTCCGTTAGAGCATCACGGACAGAAGCGGCGAGTTCTTGGCTCAAGACTGGCGAGATCCAGACGTGTGGATCGGTGGAGCCGTGGTCATGGCCTTCGTGACCTTCTTCCTCATGGCTTGCCTCTTCATCATGCCCTTCTTCATGAGCATGTTCGTCTTCTTCATGAGCATCTTCCTCTTCATGCCCATGCTCGTCTTCACTGTGGGCCTCGGCTTGTTCACCAGCAGCAGCTTCGAGTCGTTCATCCGTGATGCTATCTGCTGTAGCGACAAATTCGAGGTCTTCATTTTGCAGCGTTTCCTGTGCGCTGTCGATAAAGCCTTCAAGCCCTAAACCGACATAGAAGAGCAGGTCGGCATCCGCCATATTGATCATGTCTTTTTGGGTCGGTTCAAAGCTGTGTTCATTGGCACCAGCCGGGTATACCGACTTGACGTCAACACGCTCGCCGCCGATGCGTTCTGTAAAATAGACGAGCGGGTAAACGGTCGCATATACATCAAGTTTCCCTTCCGCCGTTTCACTTTCAGCCCCGCTGTCGGTTTCTGTGTCGCTGCCGCATGCGGCCAATAATAAAATAAGTGCTATACCTGCAAATAATGCTAGTTTCTTCATAAAATGTCCCTCCAAGTTTGATGTGAGTTCATAAAATGTAATCGTTACGTTTTATTGACTCTTAGAATCATACAATAGAATCTTCATGAACACAAGAAAAAAACCCGCCTATTTTTTAGGGGGCCATTCTTCCGGGACAAAATCCACTCCGCCTTTATGAAATGGGTGGCAGCTCAATATGCGGCGCATGGCGAGATAGCCACCTTTTAATGCGCCATGTTTTTCCACCGCTTCGATCCCGTAATGGGAGCAAGTCGGGTAGAATCTGCAGCTTGGCGGCGACAGCGGGGAGATGAAGCGTTGATAAAAACGGAACAGCTTCACTAATGCAGTTTTCATCGTGATTCCACTCTTTTCTTGTTTGGTTGCGGTTCGTTGATGTTTATTGTAGGGCTTTTAGAGGTATTTATAAAGCAGAAGAGCTTATCAAAAAATGGAGAGTGATGAATTGTGTCAACAGCATTGAATGAAGAATTAAACGTAC
The DNA here is from genome assembly GCF_019042655.1 of Planococcus sp. CP5-4_YE. GTDB lineage: Bacteria > Bacillota > Bacilli > Bacillales_A > Planococcaceae > Planococcus. Next base: position 422,006 of record NZ_JAHPZO010000003.1, on the reverse strand, counting down.
AAGTCGCGACATGGTCAGTGGTCTATACGAAATTACATAATTTCCACTGGTATGTCAAAGGGCCATCTTTCTTTACCTTGCATGTAAAGTTTGAAGAGCTGTATAACGAAGCGACCCTTCATATGGATGAAATTGCGGAACGCCTGCTGGCACTTGGAGGCAAACCGGTAGCGACAATGAAAGAGCAGCTGGAACTATCGGTCGTAGATGAAGCGACCAGCAGCGAGAGCGCGGAGCAGATGGTCGATACCATCGTTTCCGATTACGACAAGATCATGAAATCCTTGAAAAAGGGCATGGAACTTGCTGCTGAAGACGGCGATGACATGACAGAGGATATGCTGAATGCCATCCATCAAAACTTAGAGAAGCATTCTTGGATGCTGTCTGCATTTCTCGGCGAAAAGAAGTAAAATAGAAGAAATGGGCGTACGACCGTTAGCCGGTTGTACGCTTTTTCTGAAGCCGGGAGGTTGTTTGATGGAATATAAAGACTTGAACGGCTGTAATTGCCATTTATTTTTTGAAAAAGGACAGTCACAAATTGAAAGCCGGCATGTGCTGGTCATAGCAAAGTATAACGGAAACTGGCTGTTGACGAGGCATTCCGTGCGCGGACTTGAATTTCCCGGTGGCAAAGCCGAACCAGGCGAATCGCTCGACGAGGCGGCGAAGCGGGAAGTATTCGAAGAAACTGGAGCCAGCGTGAATAAATTAAAATGGCTAGCAGAATATACGGTTTATACCGATAAAGCTTTCAGCAAAACGGTATTTACAGCCACTATTGAGGACATCAAGCAAGTGAAGTGGATGGAAACTGACGGCCCGGTGCTGGTGCCTGAACTTGTGATCGATGAAAATTACAGCTTCCTGATGCGTGACGTGGGCATGGAAGCGATTATAGAGAAGGTGAAGACTGTTGAAAAATGGTGATATTGAATCAATGAGATGGTATCCGTCACCGAATCCGAACGTGCGCTTGCGGGAAGTGACGTATTGGTCTGAAGGCTTGCGTATTAAAGGCTTACTGGCGCAGCCGAAAACAGATGATGCCGAGAGTGGAATCTTGTACTTGCGCGGTGGCATCCAGTCCATCGGCATGGTGCGGCCGGCACGGATCGCTCAATTTGCGGGAATGGGATTTACCGTTTTCGCCCCTTACTACCGCGGCAATCGCGGCGGCGAAGGAAAAGATGAGTTTGCAGGCGACGACCGCTATGATGCCGTGAATGCCGTGGAAGTGCTGAAAAAATTCAGTGCAGGGCCAGTGCATTTGCTGGCATTTTCAAGAGGGGGCATTATGGCGCTGTGGACCGCGGTGCTGAGAAGCGATATTTGTTCTGTGGTGACGTGGGCAGGCGTTACGGATACGGTGCTGACGTACAAAGAGAGGCTGGATATGCGCCGTATGATGAAACGTCTTTACGGCGGGACGCCGAATACTGCGCTTCCAGCATATGAGGAGCGCAACCCACTCATGCGCATCGGGGAAAGCGATGCCGTTTACCTGATCATTCATGGCTTGAAAGACGACAATGTTTCGCCCCAGCAAGCCTTTTTGTTGGAAGAAGCGTTGCAGCTCAATCATCAGCCGTATGAAACTTGGTATTTCCCGGAATACACACATTTTTTCCCTCCTACGGCAAATCGCAAAACCGCAAAGGCGCTGACGGTATGGATGAAAGAGCAGGAGAAGCACAAAGAATATTTAACCTAAGCTGGTCTTAATCAAACAAAGGCTAAAGGCTAAGCGCGGTGTATGAAAGTGAAATCAAAAAAAGGACGAAGAGAAATAGTTCATTTCTCTTCGTCCTTTTATGATGGATCAATTATGGGTAGGACCGCCTTTTTGGCTAATGCCAGCATCCACAGTGCCGAATTTTTCGAAGTTATCTTTGAACTTCTTCGCCAATTCCTGTGCTTTTTGGTCATAAGCTTCTTTATCAGCCCATGCATTGCGCGGGTTCAATACTTCAGTCGGAACGCCAGGAATTTCTTTTGGCATGTTCAAGCCGAAGACCGATTCATGTTCCATCTCCACGCCGTTCAAGTCGCCGCGGATCGCCGCGCGCACCATTGTGCGTGTGTAGGACAGTTTCATGCGGCTTCCGACGCCGTAGATGCCGCCAGTCCAGCCAGTATTAACGAGATAGACGTCTGCACCGTGCTCATCGATTTTATCGCCGAGCATTTCCGCGTATACGGTCGCGTGAAGCGGAAGGAACGGTGAGCCGAAGCACGTCGAGAATGTCGCTTCTGGTGAGGTGATGCCGCGCTCTGTGCCGGCAAGTTTCGATGTATAGCCACTTAGGAAGTGGTACATCGCCTGTTCTTTCGTCAATTTGCTGATTGGAGGCAAGACTCCGAATGCGTCAGCCGTCAAGAAGACGATCGTTTTCGGATGACCTGCAACAGACGGGACGACGATATTATCGATGGCATCGATCGGGTATGCTGCACGCGTGTTTTCTGTCAACGATCCGTCATCGTAATCAGGAATGCGGGTATCTTCATCAACGACTACGTTTTCAAGCACTGAGCCAAAACGGATGGCATCGAAAATTTGTGGTTCGTTTTCACGTGACAAGTTGATTGTTTTCGCATAGCAGCCGCCTTCGATATTGAAGACGCCGTTATCGGACCAGCCGTGCTCATCGTCGCCGATCAATTTGCGGTCTTCGTCAGCCGACAATGTCGTTTTTCCTGTGCCCGATAGGCCGAAGAACAAAGCGACATCGTCGTTTTTACCGACGTTCGCTGAGCAGTGCATTGGCAGGATGCCTTTTTCAGGAAGGATGTAGTTCATGATCGAGAAGATGGATTTCTTCATTTCGCCTGCGTATTCCGTACCGCCGATCAAGATGATTTTCTTTTCCATCGAAACGATGATGAAGGTTTCGGAATCCGTTCCGTCCACCGCAGGATCTGCGTGGAACGTTGGGGCGTAAACGACAGTGAATTCAGCTTCATGCGCCTTCAATTCTTCCGCAGTCGGGCGGATGAATAATTGATGCGCGAACAGGTTGTGCCATGCATATTCATTGATTGTCTGAATCGCAAGGCGTGATTCAGGATCTGCACCGGCAAAACCTTTGAAGACGTACAAAGCGTCCTTTTCTTTCAAATGATTGATGACTTTAGCGTATAGGTTTTCAAAGATATCAGCGGAAATTGGGCGGTTGACATTGCCCCAATCAATTTTGTCTTTTGAAATCGTCTCGTCTACCATATACTTGTCTTTAGGCGAACGGCCAGTATATTTGCCAGTTTCCGCTTTGACAGCGCCTTCACGCGTCAAAACTGCCTCCCCACGGGATGTAGCAGCTTCCACCAATTGGGGAACGGATAATTGCATATTGATATTCGAGCCGTTCAAAAGCTCTTTCAAATCATTTGCTAGGTTCACTGAAGTCATATATATGTACCTTCCTTTTCGTTTATTCCCAAATGAATGGGGAAGATGTATATTCGAACATTAGTATAACACATTGATGCGATTAGTCTATACTATTAACTAGAAATCTGTCAATGTTGATGATTTGTGTTCATTCATATAGGAAAAAAAGATGCACGCTTAAAAGTCTGATAATCGTTTCCGGTAAAAACGTTGACAGTACTTGCTGCATTCCGTATGATGGGAAATTGAACGGATACTCTTATTCCGAGCTGGTGGAGGGTGCAGGCCCAATGAAACCCGGCAACCTGCTGTTTTGCAGCGATGGTGCCCAACCTGAAGCAAGGCGAATGCCTTGGACGATAAGAGTGAAAGGTGCTTATGATGATTATTCCTTTCCTCATGTATTAAGATGAGAGAAGGGATTTTTTTTTGGAATGCCCTTAATCCTCGTGTGCAGGCTGAAAAAGCTGGAAGTTCAATTCCTTAAACGGAAACGGACTTGACATGGGAAAATGAGTACCGTATCAATTTCGAGAGCAATCTCGCAGGATATAAGGAGGAACTTTTTTTGACAAACCGTCGATTATTCACATCAGAATCAGTAACAGAGGGCCATCCGGATAAAATTTGCGACCAAATTTCAGACGCAATCCTGGATGCGATCCTAACAGAAGACCCGAATGCGCGTGTCGCATGCGAAACGACCGTCACGACAGGACTCGTCCTTGTTGCTGGCGAAATCACGACATCTACATACGTAGACATCCCGAAAGTCGTTCGCCAAACGGTAAAAGAAATTGGCTATACCCGTGCAAAATACGGATTCGATTCCGAGACGAGTGCAGTATTGACAGCGATCGACGAGCAGTCGGCAGATATCGCTGCAGGCGTCAACGTGGCACTCGAAGCGCGTGAAGGCCAGATGACCGATAAGGAATTGGACGAAATCGGAGCAGGCGACCAAGGCTTGATGTTCGGGTATGCGTCAAACGAAACAGAAGAATTGATGCCATTGCCGATCAGCTTGGCCCACAAACTTGCACGCCGCTTGGCAGAAGTACGCAAAGAAGAAATCTTGCCGTATCTCCGTCCAGACGGAAAAACACAAGTAACGATTGAATATGATGAGAACAATAAACCTGTGCGTGTCGATACGATCGTCATTTCGACACAGCATCATCCAGAAGTATCGTTGGAGCAAATCCAGCGCAACTTGAAAGAATACGTCATCAATGAAGTTGTGCCAGCTGAACTTTTGGATGCTGAAACGAAATACTTCATCAACCCGACAGGCCGCTTCGTCATCGGCGGACCACAAGGCGATGCCGGTCTTACGGGCCGTAAAATCATCGTCGATACGTACGGCGGCTACGCGCGACACGGCGGTGGTGCCTTCTCCGGTAAAGACGCGACAAAAGTCGACCGTTCCGGCGCTTATGCAGCACGTTATGTGGCGAAGAATATTGTCGCTTCTGGCCTTGCTGATAAATGTGAAGTGCAGCTTGCCTACGCAATCGGCGTGGCCCATCCGGTCTCGATTGCGGTCGATACGTTCGGCACAGGAAAAGTCAGCGAAGACAAATTCATCGAACTGGTACGCGCGAATTTCGATTTGCGTCCAGCGGGCATCATCAAAATGCTCGATTTGCGCCGCCCGATCTACAAGCAAACAGCGGCTTATGGCCATTTCGGACGCACGGATGTCGATCTTCCGTGGGAACGTACCGACAAAGCGGATGCTTTGAAACAACAAGCGAACGCATAATAAAAAGCAGGCGGATATTTTTCCGCCTGCTTTTTTCTATTGAAGTGATTTGTAGTAAGCGGCTTTTTCTGCGTATTCCCTGACGATGCGTTCCATATCTTTTTTGTCCGCTTCGTTCAGTTCACGCACCACTTTTGCGGGCCGGCCGAAAGCCAGCGTGCCCGGCGGGATTTTCTTTCCTTGTGGAACGAGGCTTCCAGCACCGATAAATGCGCCTTCGCCGATCTCGGCACCATCCAAAATGATCGAGCCCATGCCGACCAGCGCGCCTTTTTTGACGGTGCAGCTATGAAGCGTCACCTGGTGGCCAATCGTGACATCGTCTTCTAGGATGAGCGGGTTGCCTGGGCTTTGGTGAAGCATCGACAGATCTTGGATGTTGGTGTTTTTTCCGATAATGGTCGGGGCAACATCGCCGCGGATGACGGTGTTGAACCATACAGAGGAGTTCTCGCCGATCGTCACATCGCCAGTGACGGTCGCATAATCGGCAATGAATGCGGATTTGTCAATATTTGGTGATTTGTCTTTATATGGATAGATCATGGCAAAGCTCCTTTATCATTGATAAGATGTAATTAGTTCTAATCGTATCAAAACAACGGAAAAGGTCAATCGATCAAGCTGTATAGGGGAGGCGCGGATTATGTGGAAATGGCAAGCGGAAGGCGATGCAAAAGGCGTTATCGTGTTGATCCACAGTGCATACGAGGAGCATAAGCGCTATGCATGGCAAATCGAGAAATGGCGCAGGAGCGGGTTCCACGTCTATATGGGCGATCTGCCGGGACATGGGACACAAGCAGCAGAGGATTCTGTGCACCGCGAACAATTTTTCGAGTACGATAAAACAGCCGCTGAGCTGCTGCGATTGGCAGCGGGAAATGACTTGCCGATTGTACTCGCGGGACACGGGCTTGGAGCAGCGATTGCCATCCATGCCCTTGCTGAAAACCGCCATCCGATAGCAGCGCTTATTGTCACGTCGCCATGGTTTGAATTGCAAAAAGTGCCGAGCAAGCCAACACTTGCATTGTCGGGCATCAGCAAGCTTACCGGAAAAGGGAAAATCGACCATGGCATCGAATTGCGCCATTTGACGAGACGCAAGTTCCAGGACGAACCGGCGGGTGCCGATCGAGCAATCTTATCACTCAGTTCACCGACCTGGTGGAAGGAATTGCAAAGCTATTTGGAACAAGCAGCACAAATGCAGCTTCAGGATATTCCAATCATGCTCCACGTAGGGCAGCGCGATTTGATTACGCGGACGACAGCTGGTCGCACTTGGCTGTCCAAGCAAGCGGTCAATGAATTTCATTTCAAGGAATGGCCATTTTGCTACCATGACCTGCTGCAGGAACCGGAACGGGACGAAATTTTCCGGTCGACGCTATGCTTTGCCGAATCGGCAGCGGAATCCGAGAAAAGCCGCCGCAGTCAATAACACTTCATGATCAGCCTCTGTATTAAATGATAGAAAGGAAAGATTAAGATGCCACTTCGCTTCAGCATATTAGACCAATCCCCGATCTCGCAAGGCCAGACAGCCAGCGAAGCTTTAGCCGATACGGTCCAGTTGGCGCAACACGCAGAACAATGGGGCTATACGCGCTTTTGGGTATCGGAACATCACGATGCCAAAACTTTGGCGGGCTCTTCTCCGGAGATCCTGATCAGCCATATCGGTGCCAGGACTTCATCGATCCGTTTGGGTTCTGGCGGTGTCATGCTGCCGCATTATTCGGCATTTAAAGTGGCCGAGAACTTTAATTTATTGGAGAGCCTGTATCCTAGGCGTATCGATGCGGGAGTGGGCCGTGCGCCAGGCGGCATGCCGAGAGCATCGTTCGCTTTATCGAATGGCCGCTTGCGGGATGCGGGGCGATTTCCTGAACAGCTGGATGAGCTGCGCATGTATTTGGAAAACAGCATTCCGGAGTCGCATGATTATTATGGAATGACTGCAACCCCGGTGCCGCTTGAAGCACCGCCGATCTGGATGCTCGGTTCAGGCGAGGGGTCTTCGCAATTGGCCGCAGAAAAAGGCTTTCCGTATATGTTCGCCCACTTCATCAACGGCGAAGGCGGGCAGGACTTTGCAGCCAACTACAGAAAAAATTTCATTCCCCATAAAGGCAATGAACCGTATACCGGTTTTGCGATTTTCGCGGTTTGCCAGGAAACTCGTGAACAGGCGGAATATGTTGCGTCTTCACTCGACCTGTCACTTGCGATGGGCGCACAGGGCATGCCGTCTGACGGTACGCCGCCTCCAGAACAGGCAGCCGCATACGAATACTCGAAGTTCGAAAAACTGCTCGTTGCGGATAACCGCCGGCGCATGGTCGTCGGCGATCCTGTGAATGTGGTAGATCAATTGGAAGCGCTTGGCGAGGAATATGGTGCCGATGAAGTGATGATCGTGTCCGTGGCCTATGATTTCAATGATAAGTTAACGACGTTCCGATTGATCGCTGAAGAAATGGCTAAAAGAACGTTCGTAAAAAAGCAGTAGGCTGAGTAAATAGCTTGCTGCTTTTTTGCTTGTTTGCCGAAAAAGGTTTAGAGATGAGCTGGAGGGATAAAGAGTTGAAACAACAGAAATAAGGAAAGAAGGAATGTATATGTTTGAACGCACAGCAGGAAGCCACGTTGTCGAGCTATTGAAGCAATGGGATGTAGGACATATTTACGGAATGCCAGGAGATTCCATCAATGAATTGATGGAAGAACTGCGCAAAGAAGATATCCGTTTTATTCAGATTCGCCATGAAGAAACAGGCGCTCTTGCTGCTTCGGCCTATTCGAAATTAACCGGGCACATCGGGGTGTGCCTGTCAATTGCAGGCCCAGGGGCAATCCATCTGCAAAACGGCCTGTATGATGCAAAAAAAGACAAAACACCCGTACTCGCGATCGTCGGGCAAGTGACCAGCAGTGCTGTTGGGACCGATACTTTCCAGGAGCTAAAATTGGAATCGATGTTCGAAGACGTTTCGGTCTATAACCGCCGCGTGCAAAATGCTGAGCAATTGCCGGATATGCTGAATCAGGCGGTGCGTGCGGCATATGCTGAAAAAGGCCCGGCTGTGCTCGTTGTGTCGGACGATTTATTCAGCACGAAAATCAAACGGGAGCAGGAGATGACCTCGCCCGAGTATTCCGTGCCACATATCCGGGCAGCGGAAGAAGATTTGCAGGAAGCGTTGAAATTGTTGAAGTCTGCGAAAAAACCAGTCATCCTGGCCGGCAAAGGCGCACAGAACGCATCCGGCGAAGTATTGGCATTTTCGGAAAAGCTGAAAGCGCCAGTCATTGCCTCACTTCCGGCAAAAGGCTTGATTCCTGATGATCACCCGAATAACCTAGGGCAACTCGGGCAGCTCGGGACGGAGCCTTCTGAACAGGCGATGAAACAAGCCGACTTGGTCATTCTCGCCGGTACAGCTTACCCGTACCGCGAATATTTGCCGGACAAAGCGCCGGCAATCCAAATTGATCTCGAACCGCGAGTAATCGGAAAATATTATCCGGCAACAGTAGGTGTAGTCGGGGAACTCGGGCCAGCGTTAGCATGGTTGACAAGCAAGCTTGGTGAAAAAGATGCCGGATTCTTGAATCAATTTCAGGAGAAACGACGTGATTGGCATGACAAGCTGCATGCTGATATCGATAAGCAAACCGATATGCTCCAACCCCAGCAAGTACTGGGTGAAATGCAGCACATCATGGAGCAGGATGCAGTCGTTTCACTTGATGTCGGCAGCATCACCATCTGGACGGCGAAATACTTGCAGCTGAGTGGGCAAAAACTGGTCTTATCTTCATGGCTCGGGACGATGGGCTGCGGTTTGCCTGGGGCTATAGCGGCAAAACTCGCATATCCTGAAAGACAAGTGGTTGCCATCGTTGGGGACGGCGGATTTTCAATGGGTATGCAGGATTTTGTCACCGCAGTTAAATACGACCTGCCGATGATCATCGTCGTCTTCAATAACCAGAAGCTTCAATTGATCGAAGACGAGCAAAAAATGGCAGGCAATAAGCCGACCAATGTCGAGCTTGCCAATATCGACTTTGCGGCGTTCGCTATTGCTTGCGGCGGTGAAGGCTATACGGTAAAAACACGTGCCGAATTGCAGGACGCCTTATCAAAAGCGAAAACAAGCAAACAGCCGGTCGTCATCGATGCATACGTGGATGACAACTCGTCTGTATTATAGAAGAAACGGCTATAGGTAATTGAATAGATGAAAGGAAGGCGAAATGGATTGAATTCAAAAATGATAGCATTAGGATTTTACCAACCAGGAAATACGGAACAACCGCCCGAATTCGAAGCGGTAGAAGTGGATAAACCCGAACCAACAGGACACGATTTACTCGTGGAGGTAAAGGCGGTATCAGTCAATCCGACCGATTACAAAACGCGTGATTCGAAAAAACCGGACGACGACTCCTTGACGATTGTGGGAAGAGATGTTGCCGGAGTGGTCGTTTCCGTTGGCAGTGAATGTTCATTGTTTAAAGAAGGCGACGAAGTGTTTTATGCCGGCACCAATGTTCGGGCAGGCGGACATAGCGAACTTCATTTAGTCGACGAGCGCATTGTCGGTCACAAGCCGAAAAACTTGGATTTTGCACATGCAGCCGCCTTGCCATTGACGGGATTGACCGCAATGGAAGCCCTGTTTGTCCGCTTGGGCATCTCGAAAAACCCGCAGGACAATGAAGGCAAGAACATTCTAATCATCGGCGCTGCGGGAGGTGTCGGTTCGATCGCCACGCAGATCGCCAAATTAGCAGGGCTCACTGTAATTGGGACAGCATCAAGGCAGGAAACGGTCGAGTGGGCCAAAAAACACGGCGCCCATCACACGATTAATCATCACCAGGAATTGTTGCCTCAATTGAAGGAACTGGATATTGACGGCGTGGACTATATTTTCTGCCTGACCAATACTGACGACCATATGGCAGGCATGGCGGACGCGATCCGGCCGCAAGGAAAAATCTGTTCAATCCTGCCGGCGTTCGAACCGCTCGCTCCAGGATTCTTCGGAAAAAGCGTGACCTTCGTCTACGAATTGATGTACACGCGCTCGATGTTCCAGACCGAAGACATGATCGAGCAGCATCATTTATTGAATGAGCTGTCAGAGTGGGCAGATAGCGGCAAGGTCCAGTCGACGCTCAATGAAACGATGGCACCAATCAATCCAGAAAACTTGAAAGAAGCTTACGGAAAACTGATGTCTGGCAAGACGATCGGGAAAATTGTTCTCGAAGGCCCTGTCGAGAAATAAGTGAAAGAGCAGCGTGCATGGGCACGCTGCTCTTTTGATTTGGTATTATTTCTTTTGGCGTTGCTGTTTTTTCTCGATCGCGACTAAAAATGGGGGCGAATGCTGTTGGTTGATGAATTCATATTTCAGGACGTCATACTCGACTTGCGGCAATTGTTTGACGTAATCCATTACCGCGTCGCGCTCTTCGCTGCCGCCGTCGTGGCCAGAATAAATGACGACTAACACCAAGCCGCCTATCTTTAAGCGCTCGAGGCATTGACCGATTGCCTGCAAAGTGCTGTCCGCTTTGGTGATGATGGCGTGATCGCCTTTTGGCAAATAGCCGAGATTGAAAACGGCGGCTGCGATTGGTTCTGTAACGTATTGTGCGATTTTCGCGTGGCTGTCGCAAATCAATTCGACATGACGAAACGCTTCTGTGCGCTGCCTAGTTGCTTCGATCGCTTGTTGTTGGATATCGAATGCATAAACTTTTCCAGATGCACCGGTAAGCCCAGCCAGGAAATGGGTATCATGCCCGTTTCCGGCAGTGGCATCTACCACGCTGTCACCTTCGTAAACGACTTGTTCGAGCAAAGATTTGGTGAAAGGCAAGACGCGCTGCAAAGTCATAATGCCACACTCCCCGCATAATGCTTGCCTTGCCAACTGCCGCGCGCCTCGAGTTCCTTATCGATGCCGTTCAACACTTCCCATTTATTCGTACTCCACATCGGGCCGATCATCAAATCGATCGGACCGTCGCCAGTGATGCGCTGGACGACCATGTCGGGCGGGATGATTTCCAACTGGTCGGCGACGAGTTGGATATAGGCATCTTTTTCCATGAATTCAAGCATGCCTTTTTCGTATTGTTTGACCATGGGCGTACCGTTGAGTAAATGCAGCAGGTGGATCTTGATTCCTTGGACGTCGAGTTTTGCGACTGTCTGTGCCGTTTCCATCATCATGTCTTTGTCTTCAAGCGGCAAGCCATTGATGATGTGGCTGCAAATATTGATATTATGTGCCCGCAATTTGTCGACACCTTTTTTGTAAGTGTCAAAATCATGCGCACGGTTGATGAGCTGCGCAGTGCGCTCGTGGACAGTCTGCAGGCCGAGTTCCACCCATAAATACGTGCGTTCGTTGAGTTCAGCTAAATATTCAACAACTTCATCCGGCAGGCAGTCGGGCCGTGTGCCGATGCTGATGCCGACCACATTTTCCTGTGCGAGTGCCGCTTCGAATTGTCTTTTGATAACGTCAATCGGCGCATGGGTATTCGTATACGCTTGAAAATAAGCGATGTATTTGGCATCTTTCCATTTGCGGTGCATTTTCGCTTTCACCTGCTCGAATTGCACAGCGATCGGGTCGACACGGTCTCCGGCGAAATCTCCGGACCCGGCGACCGAGCAAAATGTGCAGCCGCCAAAAGCAACTGTGCCGTCGCGATTCGGGCAGTCAAACCCAGCATCCAGCGAGATTTTCATGATCTTTTCGCCGAACTGCCCGCGCAAATGGCGGTTCCATGTATAATAGCGCTTCCCATCACTTGGGAAGGGGAATTCATTGTCCATAATAAAACCACTCCTTAGCTGTCATTATAACACGCAGTTGCTGGCCGAAAAGCCGCCAAAAATCGTACTCCCATTGTCCTTGTTGCGTTTCCCATGGAGTTTTGGTTAAATTGTTAATGGAAGCGTTTTATTGAATTAAAATTCAGTTAATGTTGCAGAGGGGGAAACGCGCGATGAAACCGATTTACAATTCTGCCAAAGAGGCAGTTGAACCGATACAAGACGGTGCCACCATCATGGTTGGAGGATTCGGGCTGGTCGGCATTCCAGAACAGCTGATCCTAGCGCTTGTCGATAAAGGGGTAAAAGATCTAACAATAATTTCCAATAACTGTGGGGTCGACGAATGGGGCCTTGGTTTATTGCTGAAAAACAAGCAAATCAAGAAAATGATCGGTTCGTATGTCGGCGAAAATAAAGAATTCGAACGCCAAGTGCTATCCGGTGAAATCGAAGTGGAACTCACGCCACAAGGTACGCTCGCTGAAAAAATGCGCGCAGGCGGAGCCGGAATTCCGGCATTCTTCACACCGGCAGGCGTCGGCACAACCGTCGCAGAAGGCAAGGAAATCCGTGAATTCGATGGCAAGGAACACGTGCTTGAAATGGCTTTGAAAGCAGATTTCTCACTGGTCCGTGCACATACTGCAGATAAAATGGGCAATCTCGTCTACAACAAGACTGCACAGAACTTCAATCCGTTAGCTGCAGCTGCTGGGAAAGTAACAATTGCTGAAGTCGAGCATGTAGTAGAAATCGGCGAAATCGACCCGAACCACGTGCAAACGCCGAGCATTTACGTACAAGGCTTGCTGCAAGCAGACCAGGAAAAACGAATCGAGCGTTTGACGACGCGTTAAGAAAGGGTGGGGACAACAGTGGACAAACAGGCTATTAGAGAACGAATCGCAAAACGTGCGGAAAAAGAAATCAACGATGGAGATTACGTTAACCTGGGCATCGGCATGCCGACTTTGGTGGCGAACTTCATTTCCGATAACAAACAAGTGGTGTTGCAGTCGGAAAACGGATTGCTTGGCATCGGGCCATACCCGACGGAAGACCAAGTCGACCCTGATTTGATCAATGCCGGGAAAGAAACCGTCACGACAATCCCTGGCTCCGCCTTCTTCACGAGCGCTGAGTCATTCGCCATGATTCGCGGCGGTCATATCGATGTCGCGATACTTGGCGGCATGGAAGTCGCAGAAAACGGCGACCTGGCCAACTGGATGATTCCAGGGAAAATGATCAAAGGCATGGGCGGCGCGATGGATCTTGTCCACGGCGCGAAGAAAGTCATCGTCATCATGGACCACGTCTCAAAAGACGGTTCTGCGAAAATCAAAAAAGCATGTGAATTGCCGCTTACCGGCAAAGCCGTTGTTAATCTGATCATCACGGAACGTGCGGTGATTGAAGTGACGGATTCCGGACTCGTTTTGAAAGAAGTGTTTGAAGGCTTCACAGTGGACGACGTGGTCGCTGCAACCGATGCCAACTTGAACACCGATAGCGTCAAAGTACACTGAGCTATTGCATAAAAACAAGCGCTCAGCTAAAATGAAATCAATAGCAAATGGCCGTGAAGAGGAGCAGTAGGACAGATCATGCAGCAAAGAGAGCCGGCGGGTGGTGCAAGCCGGCATGCAGGATGTTTGAACTCACCTTGGAGTCTGCGCAATCATTGCGCCGTTTTCCGCGTTAAGGAATCAAGTTGAGCGAGCAATCGCTAATTTGGGTGGTACCGCGGGAAAAATCCCGTCCCTTAGTTTATTTAAGGGGCGGGATTTTTTATTTTGCTGAAAACTATGCAGGGCATGCGGACATCCGCTTGTATTTAGAGGAGGAAAATTGGAAATGTCTTTTAACCACAAAGAAATCGAAAAGAAATGGCAGCAACATTGGCAAGAAAACAAAACCTTCAAAACAGAGAACACGCCGGGCAAAGAAAAATTCTATGCACTCGATATGTTCCCGTATCCGTCAGGCGCTGGGCTTCACGTCGGGCATCCGGAAGGCTACACAGCGACCGATATCTTAAGCCGTCAAAAACGCATGCAAGGCTTTGATGTGCTTCATCCGATGGGCTGGGATGCATTCGGTTTGCCGGCTGAGCAATACGCACTCGATACTGGAAACGACCCTGCGGAATTCACGGCGAAAAACATCGAGACCTTCAAGCGCCAAATCCAGGAACTTGGCTTCTCGTATGATTGGGACCGTGAAATCAACACGACCGACCCAAACTATTATAAATGGACGCAATGGATTTTCATCCAGCTTTATAATAAAGGCTTGGCATATGTCGATGAAGTAGCGGTCAACTGGTGCCCGGCACTCGGCACCGTCCTTGCCAATGAAGAAGTGGTCGACGGGGTTTCTGAGCGTGGGGGCCATCCAGTCGAACGCCGCCCAATGCGCCAATGGGTGTTGCGGATCACGGAATACGCAGACCGCTTGCTTGAAGACTTGAACGAACTTGATTGGCCGGAAAGCTTGAAGGACATGCAACGCAACTGGATCGGCAAATCCGAAGGGGCCGAGCTCGAATTCAAAATCGACGGCACAGGGCTTTCTTTCCGCGCCTTCACCACGCGCCCAGATACGATTTTCGGCGCAACTTACGCGGTGCTTGCTCCGGAACATAAATTGGTTGGGGAAATCACGACATCCGAACAAAGTGAAGCAGTTGCTGCCTATATCGACAAAGTAAAAACGAAAAGCGATTTGGAGCGTACGGATCTTGCAAAAGACAAGACGGGTGTCTTCACCGGAGCTTATGCGATCAATCCGGCAAGCGGCGAGAAAATGCCGATCTGGATTGCCGATTATGTCCTCGCGACATACGGGACAGGCGCGATCATGGCCGTGCCGGCACATGACGAACGCGATTATGAATTTGCGAAACAATTCGAGCTGCCGATCGTCGAAGTCGTCTCAGGCGGCAACATCGACGAAGAAGCTTACGCTGGCGACGGCGAACTCGTCAACTCCGGTTTCCTTGACGGCTTGAACAAAACCGAAGCGATTGGAAAAGCGATCGACTGGCTTGAGCAACAAGGCGTCGGCGAGAAGAAAATCACCTACCGTTTGCGCGACTGGCTGTTCAGCCGCCAGCGCTATTGGGGCGAACCGATTCCGATCATCCACTGGGAAGACGGCACGATGTCTCCGGTCGATGATAAGGATTTGCCGCTGGAACTTCCGGTCACAACGGATATCAAGCCGAGCGGGACAGGCGAATCACCGCTTGCCAATATCGAAGAATGGGTTAATGTCACGCATCCTGAAACCGGCATGAAAGGCCGCCGCGAAACGAACACGATGCCGCAATGGGCAGGCAGCTGCTGGTATTATTTGCGCTTTATCGATCCGACAAACGACGAAGCGATCGCGGATCCGGAATTATTGAAACGCTGGCTTCCGGTGGATGTCTATATCGGTGGTGCGGAACACGCCGTCCTTCACTTATTGTATGCGCGGTTCTGGCATAAAGTGCTGTATGACCTTGGCGTCGTGCCGACGAAAGAGCCATTCCAAAAATTGTTCAACCAAGGGATGATTCTCGGTGAAGGCAATGAGAAAATGTCGAAATCCAAAGGCAATGTCGTCAACCCGGACCAAATCATCGAAAGCCACGGCGCGGATACGCTGCGCATGTATGAAATGTTCATGGGGCCGCTCGAAGCGTCCATCGCCTGGTCGACGAACGGACTAGACGGATCTCGCCGTTTCCTTGACCGCGTTTGGCGTTTGCTGATCGAAGACGGAACAATTTCGGGCAAAGTCAGCGACCAAAATGATGGCAAACTGGAGAAAGTCTACAACCAGACCGTCAAGAAAGTAACCGAAGACTTCGACGGCCTTCGCTTTAATACGGCGATTTCGCAAATGATGGTATTCATCAATGAAGCGTATAAAGCCGAGAGCTTGCCGAAAGAATATATCGAAGGCTTCGTGAAAATGCTATCGCCGATCGCGCCGCATTTGGCCGAAGAGCTTTGGAACAAACTTGGGCATAGCGAGACGATAACGTATGAAGCATGGCCAACGTTCGACGAGTCGAAACTGGTCGATGATGAAGTCGAGATCGTTGTCCAAGTGAATGGCAAAGTCAGAAGCAAGCTGACTGTCGCAAAAGACAGCACGAAAGAACAACTGGAAGAAGCGGCACTCGCCGACGAGCACGTCCAAAAAGCGGCAGAAGGCAAGCAAGTACGCAAAGTCATCGCTATTCCAGGGAAATTGGTTAATATCGTTGTAGGATAAATAATGAAAGCCGCCAGGGAAATTTCTCTGGCGGCTTTTTTTGTGGTGATTTGAGTATGAATGTGACAGGAAAGATTAGAGAAGTGAGTGGATAAGCTTCTTCTTATCGACTGTGCTCCAATGGCTGCTTGAGGCTCGCAGGATGCGAGTCATGCAGCTGATGCGACAGGACGTCGCGCTTTCAGCTGCCCGGGTATGGGGCGGGTGTTGAGCCAATGTGCCGAAGAGCCTGGCACATTTGTCTCGCCAGCCCGCTCGGTCCCCCAGGAGTCAGCCATTTCCGCTCCGTCTATAATTTTAGAGTGGAAGATCGTTTCTTCAGTCCATTTAAAGTGAAGTGTGGAGATGCAACAAATTCTGTAGCTTGCTTTAAACAGATCGAAGAATGAAGTATCGTGTTTCTTCATCCACCAAATAAATCAACAAACTTAACCTGTTCAAGCACCAACTTGTCAGACGCACCATCTCAGGAAGCGATTCCCCCACTAGCCAGCAACTGGCTACAGAAGCAGAGCCGATTAAACAGTCTTCAAACAACGAAATCGCTCAGCCGCCAAGCGTCAGGGGTGAGCCGACGCAATAAGACAGGTGCTCTTCCTGGCTTATTGCCAAAGGATAACCCAAAGCTAGGCGGCGAATACTAAGATGAGACTTAAATCAATGTTCAATATTATTTGCGCAAGAAAACTCTCACTATCATATTCCACGCTCAACTAGGGAAGCCATTTCCCCACTAGCCGGTAACTTAATAAAAAAGTTGATCTGCTTAAACAGTCTTCACACAATGAAATCGCTCAGCCGCCAAGCGCCCAGGGTGAGCCGATGCAATAAGACAGGTGTTCTTCCTGGCTTATTGCAAGAGGCCAACCCAAAGCAGGGCGGCGACTATCAAGGTGAACTTTACTTCAATGCTCAATGACATTTCCACAGGAAAACACTCGCTATCTTTGATTCCGTGTACGTCAAGAAGTAAAGCCCCATTAATTTTCTCTTCATTCCAAAGAAAAAAGCCCATTGCTTAAGCAATGGGGCTTTCGGTTTGATAAGAAGCAGCGAACTCAGCTGCGTTTTTTCCTGCGACGTGTCCGGTGACAAGGGCGGACGTGATATTATAGCCGCCGGTGTAGCCGTGGATGTCGAGGATCTCGCCGCAGAAGAACAAGCCGGGCTTTTTCTTCGAATGCATCGTTTTCGGCTCGATTTCCTTGATCGATACGCCGCCGCCTGTGACGAACGCTTTTTCGATCGGCTGCGTGCCGGAGACGGTCATCGTAAATGCTGTCATTTCAGCAGCGAGTGCACGGACTTTATCCGATGGCAATTCTGCGCCGGTCAATTGCGGGTCGATGCCTGCGCGGTCCAATAGGAACAACAACCAGCGTTCCTGGGCTAAGCTTTTCCAAACGTTCTTCAACGCTTTTTTCGGTTCGTCTTTCATTAGCTTGTTAAGCAGCTGGAAAGCCGATTCCGCATTGTCCTCCGGCATGGAATTGATGCGGACGGTGACCGCTTGGCCGCCGTTTTTCTTCATTTCCTTGACGACGTACTGGCTGCAGCGCAGGATGGCCGGCCCGCTCAGCCCGAAATGGGTGAACAGCATGTCCATCTGATGAGTGACGAGTGCTTTGTTTTTCTTGTTGAGCACCGTGACGGCGACATCGCGCAGGGCAAGGCCTTGCAGGTCGCGTGATTTGATGAACGGTTCATTCGACAATAAAGGAACTTCCGTCGGATACAGGTCGGTGACAGTGTGTCCCGCTTTTTCCGCCCACGGATAGCCGTCTCCGGTCGATCCGGTTTGTGGGACGGCTTTGCCGCCGACCGCGACAACGACCGCGTGCGATTCGAATTCCTCGCCTGAGTGCAGGCGGATGCCGGTCACTTTATCGTCGTTCATCAGCAAGCTTTTGACGGGGGAATCGAGTTTTCGCTCGACGCCGAGCCGGTCCATCTCGCTAAACATCGCATCCGCGACGTCTTGAGCGCGGTTTGACACAGGGAACATGCGGCCGTGGTCTTCTTCTTTTAACGCGACGCCAAGGTTTTCGAAAAACTCGATGATGTCTTCGTTATTGAATACGGAAAACGGGCTATACATAAAGCGTCCATTTCCAGGAATGTGGCGGACGATTTCTTCTAAAGGCAGGCGGTTTGTTACATTGCAGCGGCCGCCGCCGGAGATGATCAATTTCTTGCCGAGCTTTTTGCCTTTTTCGACGAGCAGCACGCGCTTGCCATTCGATGCGGCAGCGATGGAGGCCATTAAGCCGGATGGGCCTCCGCCGATGATAATGATGTCATACATATAATAAAAACTCACTTTCGTTTTTCTTTTCAGTATACACGATGAGGCAAAACACGTTGAGTAATTTTGTCTATAGGTGTAAACTATCGTGTAGATTGCTTTTTATTTTGAACAAAGTCAGGGAGTGCAAAATGTCCTCATTAATTAAAGGTACCGCCATTTTAACTTTAGGTTTATTTCTGTCGAAATTGCTCGGCGTCATCTACATCATCCCGTTCTACAGCATGGTTGGAGCAGATAATATCGGACTTTACCAGTACGCATACATACCGTATAACTTGATGCTTGCGCTGGCGATTTCGGGTGCGCCGATCGCGTTTTCCAAGTTTACGGCTAAATACAATTCGCTCGGGGATTACGAAACCGGGAGGCGATTATTGCGCTCAGGCTTGCTGACGATGATGATTACCGGCTTTATATCGTTTTTGGCGCTTTATCTGCTGGCCGAACCGCTCGCGCGTATTACCATTTCGGAAGATGAAATCCTCTATTCGGTAAACGATATCGCTGATGCGATTCGCTGGGTCAGCTTCGCATTGATCGTCGTGCCGTTCATGAGTCTGTGGCGCGGCTTTTTCCAAGGCTATAACTATATGATGCCGACCGCCGTGTCGCAATTGATCGAACAGATCGTCCGCATCATCTTTTTACTCGGCGGCGCATTCGCCGTCATTTACCTTTTTGACGGCACGCCGAAGACCGCTATCCAGTTCGCTGTATTGTCCGCTGCAATCGGTGCGCTCGGCGGGCTTGTCACTTTGTATTATTTCTGGCGTAAAAAGAAGCCGGAATATAATCAGCTACTCGCAACATCCGTTGAATCTTACGATGTGCGGTTGCGGGATATGTACCGTGAAATCCTGCTATACGCCGTACCGGTCATTTTTCTTGGCATCGCCAATCCCTTGTTCCAATTCGTCGATTTGATGACCTTCAACCGGGCAATGGCAGCCGGCAATAATATCATGGAGACGGACCTTCTTGGAATCTTGAATTTGACTGCCCATAAGCTGGTCATGATTCCAGTAATGCTTGCGACGGGCTTCTCGATGGCGCTCATTCCGCTCATCACGAAGCATTTCACGCGCAACGAACATCTGCAAGTAACGAAAACATTGGACCAGTCATTCCAGCTGATCTTGTTCTTGACCTTGCCTGCAGTCATCGGCATGACGATGCTGTCGGATGAGCTTTATCATGTCTTTTATCAAGTGAGTGAGATTGGTTCGGAGATTTTGGCGCATTATTTACCGGTTGCGATCCTTTTTGCCGCATTCCCTGTGACAGCTTCCATCTTACAGGGGATCAATAAACAGAAATGGATCATCATCAACTTGTTGATCGGTCTCGGGCTTAAAGCATTGCTGAATACGCCGCTGATCATGTGGTTCGAGACGGACGGCGCGATCGCTGCAACGATCATCGGCTATGTCGTCGCGATCACGATGAACATGATCGTCATTTCAAAGGTAATGAATTACCGCTCGAAAATGGTGTTCCGCCGCATTTTGCTCATTCTCATCTTGAATGCCGTCATGGCGTTCGCTGTGTATTTTGCAATGAACGGTCTCGATTATATTATCGGCATGGACAATAAATTATTGTCGATGATCCGCATCATCTTAGTCGGCGGGGTCGGCGCTATTGTTTACGGATACCTCAGCTTGAAGACAGGGCTTGCCCAGAAGCTGCTCGGCGCGAGAATTACGCGCATTACAAGACGCTTCGGCTTCTAGGAGGAAATGATATGAGAATCGATAAATTATTGTCGAATTCAGGATTCGGCTCAAGAAAAGAAGTTAAGATTTTACTGAAATCGAAAGCGGTGGAAGTGAACGGCGAAACGGTGCGCGATCCGAAGTTTCACGTTGATGAGAAAGCGGATGACGTATCGGTCGCCGGTGAACCGGTCGTCTACCGGGAGTTTATCTATTTAATGATGAACAAACCGCAAGGCGTCATTTCAGCGACAGAAGACCGCTTCGATGAAACCGTCATCGATTTACTGACGGAAGATGAGCAGCGATTCGAGCCGTTTCCGGTCGGGCGCCTCGATAAAGATACGGAAGGGCTGCTGCTGATCACAAACGACGGCAAATTGGCTCACGAGTTGCTGTCGCCGAAAAAGCATGTCGATAAAACCTATTACGCAAAAATCGACAGCCCCGTAACTGATGAAGACATAGAAGCATTCAAACAAGGTGTTACGCTTGATGATGGTTACGAAACAAAGCCTGCGCAGCTGCACATTTTACGCAGCGGAGATGAATCCGAAATCGAATTGACTATCACGGAAGGCAAATTCCACCAGGTCAAGCGCATGTTTGAAAGCGTGAATAAGCAAGTGGTGTATTTGAAGCGTTTGTCGATGGGCATGCTCCAATTGGACGAAGCGCTTGAGCTAGGGGAATACCGTGAATTGACGGAAGATGAATTAACTAAATTAAAACAAAGAAAATGACCGCCTTAGCGGTCATTTTCTTTGTTTTCAGGACGTCATTTTGACTTTTTTCTCCGTCGTTGTCCATTTGCCCCGAACTGGGCTTTTTATCAGTTCGTTAAAGGCCAACACATTCAAATCCCTTTGAATGGTGCGAGGAGTGATGCCGAATTCATCGACCAGATCCTGTGTGGTCACAGTCCCGTTCTCGAGAATGTACTTGTACATGTCTTTGATTCGAATGAGCATGCGGTCAGTTGTGGGTTTCATAAGTTAAGAACCACTCCTTCATCTTTAATACCAATGGCAAAGACTAGCGGACGCGTGAGTGTGGTGTATACAGCGATTAAGGAATAATAGCGGTAGACAGCTCCTTTTTATAGAAAATCCGTCAATTTGACTTGTCTGACAATTTGATTATATCGGAAAAACGTCTCAGATTCCATGATTTTGGGTTTTCTTTACTGGAACTTAATATGAATGAAATAGAAAATATCTGCAGAAAATAACCGGCTGTTCTTTAAATTATTTGAAAAAAGTGTACAATAGCCATAACAAAAAGGAGTGTGAGGCATGGATTGGCAGCAGGAAGCAGAGCGGCGTAAAGAAGAATTGCTCAGTGAATTGCAGGAGTTGATCGCAATTCCGAGCGTATTAAACGAAGACGGAAATCCTGGCGCTCCTTACGGAAAAGAAGTGCGAGAAGCGCTCGATTGGTTTTTGGAAAAAGGAGAGCGTGCAGGGTTTAAGGTGAAAAATGTCGATAACGTGGCAGGTCATCTGGAGACTGGAGAAGGTGATGAACTTCTCGGAATTCTTGGCCACGTGGATGTCGTGCCGGCTGGAGACGGTTGGACAAAAGACCCGTTCGGCGGCGAAATCGTTGACGGGAAATTATATGGGCGTGGAGCCATTGATGATAAAGGCCCGACCATCGCTGCATGGCTGGCGCTGAAAATGGTCAAGGATGCAGGATTCGAGTTCAAGCGCCGAGTAAGGTTGATCATTGGGACTGATGAAGAAAGCGGCTTCCGCTGCGTGGAACGTTATTTCCAGACAGAGGAAATGCCGGATATCGGATTTGCGCCGGATGCGGATTTTCCGATCATCAATGCGGAAAAAGGCATCGCGGACATCCAGTACACGCTGGGTGCTGCAAAAACCGGCGAATTGCTGGAATTCACTTCAGGGGAACGGACCAATATGGTGCCGGACCGTGCGGTGGCAAGCCTAGCACTGGAAATCGGCGAGATGGATACGGCTTTCCGGGAATTTTGCGAAAAGGAAAAGGTGACAGGCGACTGTACGCCGAATGCTGACGGGACTGTATTGACCGTATACGGCAAATCGGCCCATGCCATGGAACCCGATGCAGGCGTCAATGCCGGCATTTTGCTCGCGAAATTTTTGCAAGATAAAGTTACGGGAGACGGTTCTGAGTTCGTCCGCTTTATCACCGATTATTTCAGCGGCGATTCCAGAGGACGAAAGCTCGGACTCTCGTTTTCGGATGATGCGTCCGGTGACACGACATTCAATACCGGCATCATGCGGTTCAAGGCGGGAGAGCGTGCCGATGTACGCGTCAGCATGCGCTATTCCGTCAGCTGCCCATTTGATGAATTGATGGCAGGACATCAAATAGAAGGCATTAAAGTGGATATAGTATCCAATTCAAAGCCGCATCATGTCGATGCAGCCGATCCGTTTATTCAAACACTGCAGCAGGCTTACGAGAAGCAAACCGGCGAGCCGGCAGACTTATTGGCGATCGGTGGCGGCACTTATGCACGCGTGCTTGATAAAGGCGTCGCTTTCGGGATGTTGTTTCCGGGAGAACTCGATGTCGCGCATCAAGCCGATGAATTCGTTGATATTGACAATTTGGTAAAAGCAACAGCGATATATGCAGAAGCCATTTATCAACTGGCTTGCAAATAATTACAGGGAAGAAGGAATGGCAATGAAATGGATTTTGTCTAACGGCGAGATTGTAAAAGAACAGGATTTGGAGATTTCAAAAGAAGACCGCGGGTATCAGTTCGGCGACGGCATTTATGAAGTCATCCGCGTGTATGAAGGGGATTTGTTCACGGCAACGGAACATATCGACCGTTTCTATGCCAGTGCAGAGAAAATCCGCATTACGGTTCCTTACACAAAAGACGTGTTCCATAAGATGCTCTACGATTTGGTTGAATTGAATCAAATCGACAACGGCCAAGTGTATGTTCAAATTACCCGCGGAGCGGCTCCTCGAAATCATCAATTCCCGGAAAATGCAGAGCCGGTGGTGGTCGGTTACACGAAATCGGTCGAGCGCCCTGTGACATTCCTGAAAGAAGGCGTGAAAGCGGTCTTGATTGAAGACATGCGCTGGTTGCGCTGCGACATCAAGAGCTTGAACTTGCTCGGCAATGTGATGGCTAAACAACAGGCTTATGAAGAAGGTTATTTCGAAGCGATTCTTCACCGCGGCGATACGGTAACGGAAGGTTCATCATCGAATATGTACGGCATCAAAGACGGTGTTCTCTATACCCATCCAGCGACCAACTTGATCTTGAACGGCATCACGCGACGCGTCATCTTCGAACTATGCGGCGAAATGGGCATTGAAGTGATGGAAACGGCGTTCACGAAGCAGCAAGCGCTTGAAATGGATGAATTTTTCCTGTCATCCACGACTTCTGAAGTCATGCCGGTCACTGAGATTTCCGGTCAGAAAATTGCGGATGGCAAGCCTGGCGAATTGACGCGCAAACTGCAAAAAGCTTTTGAAGCGCGGATTAAATTGGGCGTTATTTCCTGATTCCTGCACTTATTATGCAATCCCGGGACCGGCAAAGAGCCGGTCCTTTTTTTGCGCCCGTCAGTTATAATAAAGTGAGGTGATGATTATGAGCACGCATTATTTTATCGGAATTCGGATTCCGCAAAAAATAGCAGAAAAAATCGGGCAAGCGAGAGATTCCTGGGAGCTGTCTACTCATAAGCGTTTAACGCCTCCTGGAGACATGCACATTACCTTGGTCTTTATTGGCGAAGACCGCTATGGCGAATTGGGAGAGATTGTTGAACGTCTCCGGCAAATTGATCAAGCGCCGTTTCGCTTGCGGCTCGACGGCGTGAAGACTTTCGGCAATCCTGAAACTCCACGCATTGTCTATGCTGCGTTGGCTGACAGCCCTGGATTGATGGAACTTCAACAGGCTGTAGAGCAACAGCTGTGGCCATTGCAACTGTCCACTGACCCGAAACCTTTTGTTCCGCATATTACACTCGCCAGCCGCTGGAAAGGCGGCGAATTGGCAGGGAACTGGCAGCTGGAAGAGCTGGAATTTGAGGTTGATTCATTCTCCTTATTCGAAATTCATCCACGGGAAACCCCGCGATACAAAGAAATCCAAACTTATCGATTGAAAGGCGACGCTTAAGCGTTAGGGGGGAAATATGGAGATTGTCTTTATCATCAACCCAACAGCCGGCAACGGGGCGGCACTTAGGAAATGGCCCAAGTTTTCCGAAACGATCGATTTTCCTTTCGAGCAATTCGTTACCCGCTCTCCAGGGCATGCATTTCAATTGGTCGAACAATTGAAAGAGAGGGAACGGAAGACTTTGGTGATCGGCTTTGGCGGAGACGGGACGATGCGTGAAATTGCAGCAGCTGCGGCCGGCTCGAAGCATCTATTCATCGCTTCGGTTCCTGCCGGGTCGGGCAATGATTTCGCGCGTACATTTGGTTGTTTTTCCTCTACACAGGAAATCAGCCGTTTTTTGGCAAGCCCGAAAGGCCAGCTGACCGATATCGGGCAAGTGGGCGTTCAACCGGAGCAGCTGTTTACCAGCAGTTCCGGCCTTGGCTTTGACGCCGCCGTGGCGCATGCTGTCAATCGTTCGAGAACGAAGCTGTGGCTGAATAAATTCAGGCTCGGCAAATTGGCGTATTTGATTTTCGTCGTCACGACCTTGTTTGCATTCAAGAAGTTCTGCCTGACGGTCGAATTGAATGGCGCAGTTTATCATTATGAGGATGTGTGGCTCGCTACTGTCAGCAATCAGCCGTATTTTGGCGGCGGTATGAAGATTTCACCTAATTCGTCTGTCCACGATGGCCTGCTCGAATTGACGGTCGTCCACCGTTTGCCGAGATTGAAACTACTGGCCGTATTTGGTACGGTATTTAGCGGAAGCCATACGAAATTTTCGGAAGTCGTGCAGTTCAGCGGCAAGCATTTTTCGCTCGCCGTGGATTGCCCAGTACCGCGTCATGTGGACGGGGACGACGCGGGAATGGCAGATGCGCAAGAACCACTCGAGTTTTGTGTTTCAGCTAAACAATGGCAACAAGCAAAATTATAAGCAGAAAGAGGATGTCTATACATGAGAGCAAGATATAAACCATGGGCGGCAGAGTTGATTGAAGCCCATCCGGAAATCGTCATTCCGAATCCGGAAGCGCTAAAAGGCAAATGGCACGAAGAGTTCGGCAATGACCGCCCGATCCACATCGAGGCCGGAAGCGGGAAAGGCCGTTTTATTACGGGCATGGCACAAGCCAATCCGGATATTAATTACATCGGAATTGAACTGTTCGAAAGCGTGATCGTGACGGCACTTCAAGGGGCGTTAGAGCCGGAAGGCGGCATCCCGAACCTCCGTCTCTTGCAAGTGAACGCGCAGGAACTTGAAACATTTTTCGAAGCAAGCGAAATCGATCGCGTTTACTTGAACTTTTCGGATCCTTGGCCGAAGACGCGCCACGCGAAACGGCGTTTGACGCATGAGAGTTTTTTGAAATTGTATGAACGTGTGTTGCCTGAAGGCGGCGAAATTCATTTCAAGACCGATAACCGCGGGCTTTTTGAATATTCGCTCACGAGCATTTCCGAATATGGTATGTTATTGAAGGATGTATCGCTGGATCTTCATGCCAATGAACCGGAGTGGAATATCATGACGGAATATGAAGAGAAGTTTTTGAAAAAAGGGCAGCCGATCTACCGGCTGGAGGCGAAATTCCAAGCGTAACATCAACTCATAAGGGGGAGTTTGTATGCAGAAATTTCAATTTCACGACATGTTGTTAACTTGGCTTGATGGGGGAACGACTTGGCTCGATGGAGGCACGATGTTCGGCGTCGTCCCGAAAGTAGTGTGGTCAAAACGCTATCCTGCAAATGGACAGAACCAGATTGAATTGCCGACACATCCGATTTTGGTGCAGTTCGATGGCCATAATATCCTTGTTGACAGCGGGCTTGGCAATGGCAAATTGACCGATCGCCAAAAGCGCAATCTGGGCGTTTCCTCGGAATCACTTGTGGAAGAGCAGCTGAAAGAGCTCGGCTTGTCTGCGGAAGATATTGATACGGTGTTGATGACGCATCTCCACGGCGATCACGCGGCCGGCTTGACGAAAAAGCAAGGCGAGAGATACGTGTCTGCGTTTCCGAACGCAAAAATTTACGTATCGGCTGTGGAATGGGAGGAAATGCAAAACCCGAACATCCGCTCACGCAATACGTATTGGAAAGAAAATTGGGAGCCAATTACCGGACAGGTCGAAACCTTTACCGACAAAGTGACCGTGTTCGACGCCATCACCATGATCCACACCGGTGGCCATTCGAACGGCCATAGCGTCATCAAGTTTGAACAGAACGGCGAGACGATTCTCCATATGGGAGACATTATGCCGACCCATGCCCATCAAAATCCGCTGTGGGTATTGGCATTCGATGATTATCCGATGGACTCGATCTATGCAAAAGACAAGCTGATGAAAGAAGCGCTGCCGGGCAATTTCTATTTCAGCTTCTATCACGATGCCTTTTACCGACTCATCAAATGGAACGAGGACGGAAAAGAAGTGGTCGACGCGCTCGAACGCAAAGAAAAAGTGTTTGAATAAGAAGAAAGCAAAACGCCCTGCGGATATTTCCGCAGGGCGTTTTAACGTGTTCTTTTAGGATTTGGTGACTTCCAAGACAGCTCCGGTGTAGGCATCGGCCAGAAACTCATATTGCTCGAGTTCATCGTCGCGATGCCGCGTGATGCCGCCTTTATACACTTCCGTCTTGACGGCGTGCTGATTGTAAGGCTCGGTTTTCATAAAGATCCACGAGCCGTCGATCGGGCCTTCCTCTTTGAAAGACTGTTTAACTTTCTTCAACACATCATCGGCCGGGTAAAGCGTCTGTTTGTTTTCGAGAACTTCCTTTGCGATATAAGCTGTTGCTGCACCCGCAGCAAATCCAATGAGCAAATCACGATTTTTCATGAAAACCCCTCCTTTGCATTCTGGCTAAATTGTACCATAAAGCGGAAAAATACACGCAATGAACTGTAAGCACTCAAAATATTTCGTCAATCGAACTACCTGAACTGGCATTCACAAGAAAAAAGCTCTAAACTGGTAAAGGATGCACATACATATTTTATCGAGGGGGAATTTAAATGAACCAAGATACAAGAACGATGTTTAAAACTTTGACCGAGCTTCCAGGAGCACCCGGCAATGAATCCGCGGTGCGCAAGTTTATGCGCAGTGAGCTTGAAAAATATTCGGATGAACTGATCCAGGACAATCTCGGAAGTATATTTGGCGTCAAAAAAGGCTCACACGATGGGCCGCGCGTCATGGTTGCTGGTCATATGGACGAAGTCGGCTTCATGGTCACGCAAATCACTGACAATGGCATGCTGCGCTTTCAACCACTCGGCGGCTGGTGGAACCAGGTCATGCTGGCAATGCGTGTGGACGTTGTAGCTGGAGACCGCATCATTCCGGGCGTCGTCGGGTCGATCCCGCCGCATCTATTGGACGAGGCAACGCGCCAAAAGCCGATGGACATTAAAAACATGCTGATCGATATCGGTGCAGACGATAAAGAAGATGCACTGTCGATGGGCGTTCGCCCTGGCCAGCAAATCGTTCCATTCAGCCCATTCACGCCGATGGCCAATGACAAGAAAATCATGGCAAAAGCTTGGGACAACCGTTATGGCTGCGGATTGTCGATTGAATTGCTAAAAGAATTGCAAGGCGAGTCTTTGCCGAACCAATTGTTCTCCGGGGCGACGGTCATGGAAGAAGTGGGACTTCGCGGTGCGCAGACAGCCGCCAATTTGATCCAGCCGGATATCTTTTATGCGCTGGATGCAAGCCCGGCAAACGATGCGACAGGGGATAAGAACGAATTCGGCCAGCTAGGAAAAGGAGCGCTGTTGCGCATCCTCGACCGCACGATGGTCACACACCGCGGCATGCGCGAATTCATTCTCGATACTGCTGAAACACATAACATCCCTTACCAATACTTTGTCTCGCAAGGCGGGACGGATGCTGGGAAAGTCCATATCGCCAATGAAGGGATCCCAAGTTCTGTCATTGGCATCTGCTCGCGCTATATCCATACTTCCGCCTCGGTCATCCATACAGACGATTACGCAGCGGCCAAAGAGCTGCTCGTGAAATTGGTGAAGGCAACAGACCAGTCGACGATTGACACAATCAAACAAAACGTCTGATGAAAAGCGGCCCCCGGGCCGCTTTTTGTCTGGCTGCGGATAAAAATTTTACATGAAGCAAAGGAGAGAAACAGATGAAATTATGTGTAGCATCAACCAATCCAGCTAAAACCGGGGCAGTCGCGTCAGCTCTTGAGAAATTAGGCATCCAGGCAGAGATCAACCAGCAAGAAGCACAATCAGGAGTTTCGGCACAGCCATTTTCCATTGAAGAAACCAGAGCCGGGGCGATTAATCGAGCACATCATGTGCTGGCTGATTGTGACGCTGCAATTGGATTGGAAGGGGGCGTCTTCGAACTCGACGGGACGATGTATCTATGCAATTGGGGAGCCCTGGTTACGTCCGATGGAGACGTTTACGTGGCAGGCGGGGCGCAAGTGCCGTTGCCTGCGGAAATTGCCATGCTATTGCGTGCTGGCGAAGAACTCGGCCCTGTAATGGACCGCTATGCACAGGAAACAGGCATCCGCCACCATAAAGGAGCGATCGGAATTTTGACAGCCGGCAAGTTGAACCGGGTTGAGCTATTTTCTCAAATCGTTGTCTTATTGTTCGGGCAATGGCAAGCAAACAGCGATTAAGTTGCATGTGCCCACAAACATCTTTAAAATGTAGCTAGAAAAGAAAAGCTTATTCAATCATGCCTGTTTTGCTGCTTTATTCAGGAAACGGGAAGCCGATGGAGAAAAAGAGGGGGAAATGCTGTGCTTCGAATGGGTTTACAAATGATGTTGTTTTCGTCAGTCCTGGTTCTCGCTGGCTGTGTCAGTCCTGAGGACGATCTGGTGGAAGGCGTTTCAAGCGCCAGGGCGGCATTTGAAGAGGAAGCGCCGGAACCGAATGAAACGGCCGGCGAAACGGAACTCTATGTTCCCGGGGCCTATGAAGTGCAGCAGCCTTCAGATGATCATAATGTATTGATCACCCGCGGCAGCCAAGCGTTTGCGTTGTTCCTCAACCCAAACGAAGCACCGGACAGCACGTTCTTCTATGATTTGCAAAAAGCCAATCCGGAAGCAACCTGGCTTGCGGATGAGAAATTCAGCCAACATGGCCGGTTCGGGTTCGTCACGGTCCGGACGATTGCAGAAGACCGCTACGAATTGGTGGTCAGTTCCGGAGGCGCGAAACTTTCAACGATTACAGAGCAAGCCGCGCTTCGAAACCATATGGAATGGATGATGGAAACCGTCCGTTCCATCGAAGCGGCACAAGAGGAGTGAACAATATGGAAAAATTGCAGTCAGTCGAGCAATTTACGCAATTAGCAAACTCAGAGAATGTCATCTTCATGTTTACAGCTGGATGGTGCCCGGATTGCCGGGTGATCGATCCCATCATGCCTGACATTGAAGAGAAATTCAGCGACTATACTTTTGTCTCAGTCGACCGGGACGAATTCATCGATTTGTGCATCGAAAAAGATATTTATGGAATCCCGAGCTTTCTTGGATTCCGTGGAGGCGAGGAGCAAGGGCGCTTCGTCAGCCGCGACCGCAAGACGCAGGAGGAAATTGAATCGTTTATCTCCAACCTGTCGAAATAAAAGGGAAAACGGTTCTCCTGTATGCAGGATGAACCGTTTGTTTGTGAAAAGGAGGAAAATAGGAATGAAATCCGCCGAGTTATTTACTATACTGAAAGAGCGGGTTGCAAATGACCAGTTGAACTGGACATTGGACCGCCAAAAAGATATCGCAAATGTTAGGCATAAAAAGCTGGGGAAAGGCATGACCATTTCCTTGCCGCAAGTAATCAACCGTTTTGAAACGAAAGGTGATTCAGCTATCGAAGAAATCACTTATACCATTTCCGAGACCTTCCAAGCGATGGAACGCGAGTCAGCTGGGGAATTGCCGGGCGAGCAGCATATTTACCCGGTTATCCGTTCGACTTCGTTTCCGGAAGAATCGCGTGAAGGCCATCGCTTCCTGACTTCGCCCCATACAGCAGAAACGCGTGTTTATTATGCACTCGATGCAGGGACGACTTACCGACTGATTGATGACAAAGTGTTGGAAAGCCTAGCGCTGACAGCCGATCAAGTACAGGAAATTGCCAAATTCCAAGTGAAGAAGTTAAAAACTACTGTCAAAGAAGACCATGTAGCAGGAAATGTTTTTTACTTCCTGAATGAAAATGATGGTTATGATGCCACACGCATCTTGAATGAAACGTTTTTGAAAGACATGAAAAACAAAGTACAAGGGGACATGACCGTCTCAGTCCCCCATCAGGACGTCTTGATCATCGGCGATATCCGCAACGAGACCGGATACGACGTGCTTGCCCAGATGGCAATGCATTTCTTCACGAACGGCAAAGTGCCGATTACATCCTTATCGTTCGTCTATGAAAACGAGGCGCTTGAACCGATATTCATCTTAGCGAAAAACAGACCCGAGAAGGAGAACGATAAAAAATGAATGCATTCTATAATAAACAAGGTGTCGGCGATGTGCTGCTTGTCCAATTGACATTAGACAAGCCGGAAAAAATCCATACGGAACAATTTGGGGATGTGACTTTGATCAAAAATGGCCAGCAGGAAATCGCCGGTTTCAACTTGTTCCAAGCAAGCGATTATGCAGACTTGCCGGAAGGTCAGCCTGTAGAAGTGACGGAAGCACTCATGACGGCGCTTCAAAACGCATTGGAGAAAAACGGTGTCTCCCATACGCTGGAAGTTGATTTAACACCAAAATTCGTTGTCGGCTATGTAGCGTTGAAAGACAAGCATCCGAATGCCGACAAATTGAATGTGTGCCAAGTGGCAGTCGGCGAAGAAACTTTGCAGATTGTTTGCGGTGCGCCGAATGTCGAAGCAGGCCAAAAAGTGGTCGTTGCTAAAGTCGGTGCGGTCATGCCTTCTGGTATGGTTATTCGTGATGCAGAACTGCGCGGCGTCGCTTCTAGCGGAATGATTTGCTCAGCGAAAGAATTGGACTTGCCGGATGCGCCGGCGGAAAAAGGAATTTTGGTATTGCCGGAAGATGCGCAAACAGGATCTCCATTTGAAATGAAGGTGTAACGATGAGCTGGATGAAAAATATGTGGAATAAAATGTTCACAGAAGACACGGAAACAGAAGAAAAGCCGTTCGTGCACAGTGAGGAAATACAGCATTCCCAGACGAAACCACAAGACAGCAAACCGGCCCCGTTCCGGTTTCCGCTTATTTCTGATGAAGAAGCGAAAGGCTTGCCTGTTGAAAACCGCAAACCTGAACGTCGGGAAGAAAAGCCGCGTAGTGAAGCACCTTTAAAAGAAACGGAAGAAAAAGCATATGAACTCGATGCCTTGGAACCGAGCGGCAAATTGCCGAAACCGAATGCGGGGCGCAATAAGAAAAAACGCCCACATGTGCCGAAAACAGCTGAACCGCAAGGCCTCGATCTTCCAGGCAACACGACGCGGCGCTTCCAGCCGACGCGTGTAGCATCTCCGGTGCACGGATTTACAGACCGTCCAACGCCAATCGATGAACTATTGGAACAGGAAGCGAAAAAGAAAGCAGAACTTGAACGCAAAAACGATTGGTCGCAGC
This sequence comes from Planococcus sp. CP5-4_YE, assembly GCF_019042655.1. GTDB lineage: Bacteria > Bacillota > Bacilli > Bacillales_A > Planococcaceae > Planococcus. Next base: position 389,867 of record NZ_JAHPZO010000003.1, on the reverse strand, counting down.
GCAGCCTGCAAGAATTGTACAAGAAGAGCGATGATCGGCTGCCACAGGCGAAAAAACCGAATTCCACTATGGAAACAACGGTGTATAAGCCTGTAAAACAAAAAGAACAGGCTCCCGAAAAGGCATCTGACAGTGAAAAACCACATGAGAATGCATTGGTGGAAGAAGACCAGCAAGTGGAAAAAAAGCCTGAACCGCATTATGAATGGGCAGACCGCAGCCTTCAGGATTTATTGCCGAAAAACCAAAAAGTTGACCAAGAACCTGAAAAAACCCCTGAACAAGAACCTGAGCAAGCGGAAGTGACGGTTTACCGCACAGCCAATCAAGAACAGCCTTCGAATGAGTTGGCGGATGCTGGCAACGCTGAAGAAAATGGTGAAGTCTTCGAGGAAGGCACAGGCAAAGGCGGCCCAACGGCAATTGTTGAACCGCCTGTAACGGAATCGGAAACACATGCAGAAACGGCACAAACTGCAAAGCCGGAATCCGAGCGTGAAGACCATATACATAGCCCGGAGCCGAAACCGGTATTGCCGCAGGCGAAAACACAGGATAAAGGCAAAAAAGAACGAACAGTGCCATTCAATGTGTTGATGTTGAAATCGGATAAAGAACGTTTGCCGAAACAGCAGCAAGCTCCGATAGCGGAAAAAAAAACGGCATTAATAGAGGAAACCGCAGTTGAACCTGTAAATGATGATGAAAAAAGCTATACCGGGTATCAATTGCCTGGCCATGAGTATCTGCTAGAGCCTGAAAATGACTTGAAAGATGAAACATGGATGGAAGAACAGGGCCATCGCCTGATTGAAGCTTTGTCCCACTTCCAGATCAAGGCGGAAATTGTCGGCACAGTGCAAGGGCCAGCCGTCACCCGTTTTGAACTGCGTGTGGCGCAAGGAATCAAAGTGAGCAAAATCCGCAATTTGGCCGATGATCTGAAGTTGGCGCTTGCGGCGCGGGATATCCGCATTCAAGCCCCTATCCCTGGAAAAAGCTCGATTGGCATCGAAATTCCGAACCGCCAAAGCCGCGCAGTGAGCTTATCGGAAGTCATCGGAAGCCCGAACTTCAAAGCATCGGATTCACCGCTTGAAGCAGCGCTCGGGCTCGACCTGGCCGGGAATCCAGTTACGCTTGATTTGCGCAAGATGCCGCACGGTTTGATCGCGGGTGCTACAGGATCCGGAAAAAGCGTATGCATCAATTCACTGCTTGTCAGCCTGCTGTATCAATCTTCGCCGCGCGATTTAAAAATGCTGTTGATCGACCCGAAAATGGTCGAACTGGCTCCTTATAACCATATTCCGCATTTGGTCAGCCCAGTAATTACAGATGTCAAGGCAGCGACTGCTTCCTTGAAATGGGCAGTGGAAGAAATGGAACGCCGTTATCAGCTTTTCGCCCATACTGGGGTCCGCGATTTGGATCGTTACAACAAAATGGTCAATGACAAAGGACAGCCGGCACAACATCTGCCGTATATCCTGATCGTCATCGATGAATTGGCCGATTTGATGATGATGTCGCCTTCGGATGTGGAAGATTCCATTTGCCGCATCGCTCAAAAAGCACGCGCCTGCGGAATCCATTTGGTAATTGCTACCCAACGCCCATCTGTGGACGTCATCACAGGCTTGATCAAATCCAACATTCCGACGCGCATCGCCTTTTCTGTCTCGTCGCAAGTGGACAGCCGGACGATCTTAGATACCCAAGGTGCAGAGCGTTTGCTTGGGCGAGGGGACATGCTATATTTGGGGAATGGCATGGCTGCACCGAACCGCTTGCAAGGAACTTTCGTGACAGATGACGAAATCGAAAAAGTCATTGCCCATGTCCGTGCGCAAGGAGAGCCCGATTATATTTTTAAAGAAGAGGAATTGATCCAGCGCAGCCAGTCACCTGCTGAACAGGATGATTTGTTCGAGGAAGCCTGCCGGTTTATCATGTCACAAGGAAGCGCCTCGACTTCATTGTTGCAGCGGAAATTCCATATCGGCTATAACCGGGCCGCGCGTTTGATGGACCTGATCGAAGAGTACGGGTTCATCTCCGAGCAGAACGGCAGCAAAGCGAGAACGGTGCTAATTACGGAAAGTGATATCGAAGAAGTGTTCCGTTGAACCTAGAAGCCGCCAGAATTACAGGAATTATTGATTATTTCAGTGCCTCTGTACTTTGTGGTATAATCGGAGCATTGTGAAAAACTACCCAGCTATTGATTCCGCATCGGCGGTTTGACTAGACTAATTTTCCACTCCCACAGGAGGTTCATTTATGACAGTATTACATTTTACGGGCATTAAAGGTTCTGGCATGAGTGCGCTGGCCCAAATCATGCATGATATGGGCGAGTCGGTACAAGGCTCTGACATCGCGCAACATTTCTTCACGGAAGAGCGGCTGCGAGACAGAGGCATCACGATTTTGCCTTTCGATCCCGAAAACATTTCGCAGGATATGACAATCATCGCCGGAAATGCATTTAACGACGAGCATCCAGAGCTGGTCAAAGCCCGTGAAAGCGGTGCAACCATCATCCGGTACCATCAATTCCTTGGTGATTTGATGAAGCAATACGTTTCGGTCGCCATCACTGGCGCACACGGGAAAACATCGACAACCGGGCTTATGGCACATGTGTTGAACGGCTACAAACCGGTTTCTTACCTGATTGGTGACGGGACGGGATCGGGCCAGGAAGATTCCCATTTCTTCGTAGCGGAAGCATGCGAATATCGCCGCCATTTCTTGGCATATCACCCAGATTATGCGATCATGACCAATATCGATTTCGACCATCCCGATTATTTCGGCAGCGTTGACGATGTCTTCAAGGCGTTCCAGGAAATGGCGCAGCAAGTAAAAAAATGCATCATCGCTTGCGGGGATGACGAATACCTGCAGCAAATCCAAGCACCGGTACCGGTCGTTTATTACGGTTTTGGCGAGGAAAATGATTTCCAGGCGCGCAATATCGTAAAAACGACAGAAGGCACAACGTTTGATGTAGTCATCCGCAATGAATTCTTCCATACGTTCACGATCCCGATGTTCGGGGACCATGCCGTACAGAATGCACTTGCTGTTATCTCATTATGCCAATATGAAAGCATTCCGGCGGACATCATCCAAACGCAATTTTTGAGTTATGAAGGCGTCAAACGCCGCTTTACGGAGACGGTTATCGACGGTCGCATATTGATCGATGATTATGCTCACCATCCGACAGAAATCCGTGCTACTTTGCAATCGGCAAGCCAGAAGTATCCAGATCGCGAATTGATTGCGATTTTCCAGCCGCATACATTCAGCCGCACACAGACCTTCCTCCAGGAATTTGCTGATTGCCTTCAGGAAGCAAATCATGTCTATTTATGCGATATCTTCGGTTCAGCAAGAGAAGAAGCGGGAACTTTGACGATCCGGGACCTTCAAGAAAAAATCGAAGGCAGCCAGATCCTGCAATTGGAAGACATTGAAAATCTGGCTATCCACAATAATGCAGTATACCTTTTCATGGGAGCTGGAGATGTAACGAAATTCCAGCAAGCATATGAAGAAGTCTTGACAATGCCCAAAAAAGCCTAACCTCCACATAAGGTTAGGCTTTTTTTCTTTTTTAGGAATAAAAAAGACGGCGCTAAGAAAAATATTAGGTAATACGTGCAGGCATTTAAAAGCTTTTGCCGAATAATAATTTAGAGGCGTGTTTAAACCCGTATAGGGCAGGGTAGAAAATAGGTATACAAAATTTAACTAAACCGAAGGAGGAAACAGAATGGATTGGTCAATCTTGCTTTACATTGCCGCGATTGTTGCCGCTGTTGGATTTTTAATTCTATGCATAGCGCTGGCGATGACCTTGAATTCACTCAAGAACACATTAAAAGAGGTTTCCGGCACTGTTTCAGGGCTGGAGAATCAATTGCAGGGAGTCACGTTGGAAACGACGAACTTATTGCATAAAACGAACGAACTTGCCGAAGACATCACGGTCAAATCAGAAAAATTGAACGGTGTCGTCGATGCAGTTAAAGGCGTCGGAAACTCAGTAACAGACCTGAACTCAACAGTTCGCCACATTACTTCACGCGTCGGCGTGCAAGTCGAGCAGAACGAAGACAAAATTGCTCAAGTGGTCCAATGGAGCAATGTTGCGATGGGCATTGCAGATAAATGGAAAGAGCGCAAAGTGTACCAAACACGCAGTACAGAGCAATACACGCCAGTGCCTGGCCAGAAGAAATTGCCAGGCAGCAGCGACCAGTATTAATACCATCACATCACTAACATAATGGAGGAATGGACAATGGGAAAAAACAAAAATACGTATTCAAAACCTGATTATAATGAATCCCAATACAATGGCGAGTATTATACGCAAGGCGGTAAGTATAGCGACCAAGGTGGGCAATACGAACAAAGCCAATATGTGCCTCAATCATATGGGTCATCAAGCCGCTATGACGATCTTTACGATTACGAAGAGTCGAATGGCGGATCTGGCTTCCTAACAGGCATGATCGTCGGCGGTCTTGTCGGAGCGGCGGCAGCATTGTTCTTCGCGCCTAAAGCAGGCAAGGAATTGCAAGCTGACTTGAAGACGCAGGCGAATACCATCAAAGAAAAAGCGCAACAATCGAAAGACTCAAGCGATTCAAATGAAGGTCCTGGCTTTACACAGCAATTGAAAGACCAGTCGACAAAAGTGGTCGATAAAGTAAAGAATATGAAAGGCAGCAATTCACCGATGGATGACGGCACTGCTTCATCTGAAGGGGAGGAAAGCGTAGAATTGCTGGAAACAGTTCAAAACAAAGTCGATAATGGCGACAAAGCTGGAAACGATGCGTTCACATCTACAGCCAATGCTTTAAAAGAAGCGGTTGAAGAAGTGAAGGAAGAAAACAAATCAAGCCATAACGACTCGAAGACATCAGCAGGTACTAATGCCTCTGCAAGCCTGCAAGGTTCGGCTGATACAAAATCTTCCTCAAGCGCTAAAGGCTCTACATCTTCACAAGGATCTTCATCTGCCAAAGGATCTTCAAATTCACAAGGATCCTCAAATTCGCAAGGATCTTCAAATGCAAAAGGGTCTTCGAATTCACAAAGCAATCAGAACAAAAAGAATTAATTTTGGGAGCGGTTGAAATGGAAAACTTTATACATGTGAGAAACTTGGATGAGCTTAAGCAAGCGGTAGGCAACGAACAGCATTATTGGCTGCTCAAACATAGCAGCACTTGCCCGATCTCAGCAGGCGCATGGAAAGAATATTCAGAGTATGCATCATTGCATCCCCATCAGCTATTCCTTTATCTGGTTGTTCAGGAAGATAAAGAACTTTCGACATCAGTTGAAGAAATCACTGGGGTTCGCCATGAGTCTCCTCAACTCTTCCATTTTGCTAGCGAGCAAGTTGACTGGCATGCAAGCCATAACAAAATCAAAAGCAAAGCAATGGAGGAATTCATCGCCTAGACCAAATGTATAAACAGGAAATGCGGATGGATTTCTTCCATCCGTTTTTCTATGGAAAAAATATTTTCTAAGATGGCTGTACGCCCGCTACGAGGGCATTCTTCCTTTACTAACTGTCGTGAAAACGCTTTAGCGCGTTGAATCGCTAAACAAATCTCGTGACTTTGCTGAATAGTTTGCTTATAATGGTCATATCGTGTTAATATGACAGCTATTATAGCGTCACTCTTGAAAGGGGAAGTGGAGAATGAGTCAGACAGAATTGGAACAGCTTAGAGAACAAGTGGATGCAGTAAACCTGCAAATTCTTTCTCTTATCAACGAGAGAGCTTCCGTGATCCAAGAGATCGGGAAAATCAAGGAAAAGCAAGGCGCTACAAAGTACGATCCTTTACGCGAGCGTCACATGCTTAACTTACTGAAAGACAATAACGGTGGACCGCTTGATCAAAAGACGGTCGAACACATCTTCAAAGAAATCTTCAAATCGGCACTTGATATGCAAGAAGAAGACAGCCGCAAAGCATTGCTTGTTTCTCGTAAGAAGAAAGCGGAAGACACAATTGTTTCCGTCAATGGCGAAAACATCGGCGAAGGCGCACCATCTTTCATCTTCGGCCCTTGTGCAGTTGAGTCACAAGAACAAGTTGACCAAGTAGCACAGGCCATTAGCGATAAAGGCTTGAAATTGATCCGTGGCGGCGCATACAAACCCCGCACATCACCATATGATTTCCAAGGCCTAGGCTTAGAAGGATTGAAGATGCTTAAAAAAGCAGCTGATCAATACAAGCTGGGCGTTGTTTCTGAAATCGTTACACCTCACCATTTGGAAGAGGCGCTTGATTACGTAGACGTTGTCCAAGTTGGCGCACGCAATATGCAGAACTTCGAATTATTGAAAGCAGTTGGCCAGATCAACAAACCAGTGCTCTTGAAGCGTGGCATGTCTGCCACTGTAGATGAGTTCATCAAAGCAGCTGAATATATTATCGCCAACGGAAATGACCAGATCATCCTTTGCGAGCGAGGCATCCGCACATACGAAAAAGCAACGCGCAACACGCTTGATATTTCAGCGGTGCCGATCTTGAAACAAGAAACGCATTTGCCGGTATTCGTAGATGTTACGCATTCTACAGGACGCCGCGATTTGCTACTGCCTGCTGCTAAAGCAGCAATCGCAATCGGAGCTGACGGCGTAATGGCAGAGGTCCACCCAGATCCTGCAGTCGCACTTTCTGACGCTCAGCAGCAAATGAGTTTGCCGCAATTTGATGAATACTACGATTCATTGATGAAATTCATGAAGCAGTATGAATTGAAAGTATGAGTAAAAGCCGGACTCGTTCCGGCTTTTTTGTGTTTTAAAAGGCAAACAGCGGGAAAATATTATGGAATAAGGGCTTAAAGAGGACAGTTTCATGAACTTTTCAGGTAAGTACTGCTGCACTACATAATAAGAGTTGATATTCATAAAGCGGTTATCGTATTATTGAATGAAAGAATGGAACAGGAGGGCGCAAAATGACCGTTACGATTTATGATGTGGCACGTGAGGCAAATGTTTCCATGGCTACTGTTTCCCGAGTAGTGAATGGCAACCAGAATGTAAAACCGGCCACAAGAAAAAAAGTAATGAAAGTAATCGAAGAACTCGGCTATCGTCCGAATGCCGTAGCTCGCGGGTTGGCGAGCAAGAAAACAACGACGGTCGGCGTCATTTTACCGGATATATCAAATAGCACGTATTCTGAATTGGCACGGGGCATCGAAGATATCGCGACAATGTATCGCTACAATATCATCCTGTCAAACTCTGACCAAAACCCGAACAAAGAGCTTCAATTGCTTGAAACGATGCTCGGTAAGCAAGTGGATGGAATCGTCTTCATGAGCGATGTGATTTCCGATGAATTGCGCAAGGAGATGGAACGTTCCCCGACACCGATCGTATTGGCAGGGTCACTCGATGATACAGCATCGATTGCTACTGTGAATATCGATTATTACGCGGCGGCCTATGAAGCTGTGCAAAAATTCATCGATGGCGGCCATAAGAAGATCGCTTATATTTCAGGGCCCTTGTCTTCTGAAATTAACCGTGAACATAAGCTAAAAGCCTATCAAGATGCATTGCAGGAGGCAGGGCTCGATTATGACGAGCGCCTTGTCGTCGAATGCAATAACACATATGAAGAGGGCCTTGAAGCCGTTAGTACGTTGGAATCCATTGAACCGACAGCGTATTTTGTCAGCAATGATGAAATGTCGATCGGCGTCATCCATGCAGTGGAAGCGCTCGGTAAAAAGATTCCAGAAGATGTGGAAGTGATCACTTATGAAAACTCTAAGCTCGCTCGTATGGCTAGACCGATGTTGACGGCTGTGGCACTGCCGCTTTATGATATCGGGGCGGTGTCGATGCGCTTGTTGACAAAATACATGAATAACGAAGAAATTGAAGAAAACCAAGTCGTGTTGCCTTATCGCCTTGAAGAACGCCAGTCGACTAGACATGAGTAGCCCTTATTATGTCGTTGGTCAATAGAAAACCGCCCTTGCGACGGGATTGAATCCAATCCTCAAGCAAGGGCGGTTTTTTATTCAAGCTGCGGAATATTCCGACTACATAACTCGTGATTTACTGGTTGCGAATCATATATAATGCTTTATCGAGCATTTGCTGGTTTTTTTCGGTGATTTCCTCTTTTCGGGGAATCGGCTTATACATATTCTCTGGATCTTCCCATGTATCGATCAAGGGTACAGGGGAATCGGGCTGCCAGCGTTTGAGCCATGTTTCAGGCAGCTTCCCGTGTGGCAACGGATTGCTGCTCATTTCCATCCATAACAACGACCAGGCACGCGGTACGACCCGCCAGATATCATAGCCGCCGCCTCCGACCGCAATCCACTTGCCATCGCAAAACTCATGCGCCAATTCATGGGCAATCTTCGGGATTTCGCGGTAAATTTCCATCGTGCTGCTCAGATGGGTCAAGGGATCCAAATAATGCGCATCGGCGCCATTTTGGCTTAAAATAACATCTGGCTTGAAATGTTCGACGATTTCACGCATGGCTGTCCGGTAAATGTCCAGAAATGATTCGTCCTCCGTGAAAGCATCGATCGGGAAATTGAACGAAGTGCCATAGCCTTGGCCGCTTCCGCGTTCGTTGATATTGCCGGTACCAGGGAAGAGATAGCGGCCTGTTTCATGGATCGATACTGTGCACACCTCTGGATCGTCATAGAAGCACCATTGCACGCCGTCACCATGATGCGCGTCCGTATCGATGTACAATACGCGTGCGCCGTATTTCTCTTTTAAATAATGGATGGCAACAGAGCTATCATTATAAATACAAAAACCAGAAGCTTTTCCACGAAAGCCGTGATGCAAGCCGCCGCCAAGATTCAGGGCATGTTCCGCTTTGCCTTCCATCACTTGATCAACTGCTGTCAACGTGCCGCCGACCAAACGGGCACTCGCTTCGTGCATATTCTCGAAGATCGGTGTATCTTCTGTCCCGATGCCGTAACCTTCTCCGGCTTCTGGCGTGACTTCGCCGCGGCTCGCTTTTTTCACGATGTCTATATAGCGCTGGTCATGCGCGAGCAAGAGTTCTTCATCTGTTGCAGTCCGTGCTGGCACAATCAAATCCTCTGGAAGGGCTTCCATTTCCCGGAGCAAATCAATCGTTAAAATGAGCCGTTTTTGGTTGAACGGATGCGTTTCAGAAAATTTATACCCCAATTGATCTTCTGAATAGATAAAGACAGCGTGTTTTTTCATTCTTGCATGAGATTCGGCCATAGGACATCGAAACCTTCTTTGCGCAGATCTTCAATAATGGAAATGGGGTTCATCGTTTTGATGCGGAATGCCAGGATCTTATTGGAATTATCTTCGCGGTCAGGGTAGACAAGGACGCTCAATACATTGACTTTGTGATTGTAGAACACCTTGCTCACTTCATAGAGTGCGCCTGAACGGTTGGGAACTTTGATTTCGATTTGAGAGCCGGGCTGATGTGCGCCGGTCAATTCGATATAGGTATACAACAAGTCGGTTTCCGTGAGAAAGCCAACAAGTTCATTTTGGCTGACGACTGGCAGGCAGCCAATCTTTTGTTCATAAAACAGCAAGGCGATCTCTTCGACAAAATCGAGAGGATGGGCGATCATCGGATTTTTGGTCATGATCTCCGATACTTTCTTTTTATACGGTTCGCCTTTCGGGGATACCGTGAACATGGAAGGCATCGCATCTTTCAAGTCACGGTCGGTGACGATGCCGACCACTTTCCCGTCATCGACGATGGGAGCATGGCGGATCCGTTTTTCTTCGAACAGATTCAGCACGTCTTGAACGGTCTGGTCTGAGCGCAGCGTAAAAACATCTTTCTTCATGATTTCTTCTACTAGCATACAAGCACCCCTTTAATAATCAGTACATATAGCGGTTCATGAAACGCAGCTGGTCGAACTTTTGGATCGATTCTGTGTCGACACGAGAACCGATGCGCGCCATCAAGGTGTTAGCAGGATGCGAGCTGATTTCGGGATCATCTGTAGCGAAATATTCGAGACCGCCCGCTTGCATCATCTTTTCCATGATCTTGCGGTATTCCCAGACATTCAGCCCAGTTCCTTTTAAATCCCAATGCCAATAGTATTCGGTCGTGATAACAATGAAATCGTTGAAAGCATCATCCATCATCGATACTTGGAGCAATGCTTTGCCGACGCCGGTGCCTCGGTATTTAGGAATGACTTCGATTGCGCCGAGTTCGATCAAATTTTCCATTTTCCCTTCAGACCAGCGCTCAAGCGGGTCTGGGTAGAGGTATGTAACATACCCAACGATCATGTTCTGGTGGCGCGCAATCAAAATGCGCCCTTCCGGCAAGTCCGCAATTTCTGTGACAGCTTTATGCTGCTGTTCCGGTGGGCGGAAAGCCACCAAGTCTTCATGGAAATCAAGCTCTTTTAATTCCTTGGATGGGACCGGCCCTTCGATGATGAGTGGCCCGTGTTTCGTTTTTAATTCCATCGCATTATACGTCTTCTTATGTTCCATCATTTCACCGCCTGTGGTTGCAATTAGCTTCATTATACATGAAGGGCGGAAGGAAAAGAAAGTTGCTTGGATAAATACACCGTATTTTCTAAAGAATTAAAATTATTAGCATTTCACTTCCAGGTTGATGTAGAATATAGAGAAACACAGGGAAAGGGTGATTTATGTGAAAGTGGAAGCGTTACCAGCAAAACCAGGGAAGCATTATTTACATAATTACGAAGAGCAGTCGGCGAGTTTCGATTGGTCCGAAGTTGAAAAAGAGTTCAGCTGGTCCCAAACCGGTAAAATCAATATGGCCCACGAGGCGATTGACCGCCACGCTGAATCGGATCGCAAAAACAAAGTCGCTCTTTATTATAAAGACCAGCATCGTCATGAAACCTATACATTCTATGAGATGAAACGCATGACGAACCGCGCGGCGAATCTGTTGAAATCGCATTCCGACTTGGAGAAAGGAGACCGTATCTTCATCTTCATGCCGCGTTCCCCTGAACTGTATTTCCTCATGTTTGGTGCATTGAAGATGGGCTTGATTGTCGGGCCGTTATTTGAAGCCTTCATGGAAGGGGCTATCTACGACCGTCTGGATGACAGCGACGCAAAATCGATCATCACGACACCGGAATTGCTGCCGCGCATCCCTAAAGACCGCCTTCCGAATTTGAAGACGATCTTCCTCGTAGGAGCGGAAGGAGCCGAAGAAAGCAATGGCCAAGTCGATGTGCTCAAGCATCTCGACTCCTGCTCGGATCAATTCGATGTCGAATGGCTCGAAAAAGAAGACGGATTAGTGCTTCATTATACTTCCGGGTCTACAGGAAAACCGAAAGGCGTCCTGCACGCGCAATATGCCATGGTGCAACAGTATCAGACAGGGAAATGGGTTCTTGACTTCCAGGAGCAAGATATCTATTGGTGCACTGCTGACCCAGGCTGGGTGACAGGTACGGCTTACGGCGTATTCTCCCCATGGTTGAATGGTGTCACGACAGTTATTTTAGGTGGACGCTTTTCTCCGGACGCCTGGTATCAAGCGATCGAAGATTTCGGCGTCACTGTTTGGTACAGCGCCCCGACAGCGTTCCGTATGTTGATGGGCGCAGGAGACGCTTTAGTAAAAGAATACGATTTGTCGACATTGCGGCATGTTTTATCGGTCGGAGAACCTCTTAACCCAGAGGTCGTCAAATGGGGTGCGCAAGTTTTCGATAAACGCATCCACGATACATGGTGGATGACGGAAACGGGTGCGCAAGTCATTTGCAATTATCCTTCCATGGCGATCAAGCCAGGTTCGATGGGCAAACCGATTCCGGGCCTTCAAGCGGCGATCGTAGATGATCAAGGCAAGGAATTGCCGGCCAATCAAATGGGCAACCTGGCGATTAAAAAAGGTTGGCCATCCATGATGCGCCAGATTTGGAATAACCCGCAAAAATACGATTCCTATTTCTTAAATGACGAGTGGTATGTGTCCGGCGACTCGGCGTATATGGATGAGGATGGATATTTCTGGTTCCAGGGACGAGTGGACGATGTCATCATGACGTCAGGCGAGCGTGTCGGGCCATTTGAAGTCGAAAGCAAACTGCTCGAGCATCCGGCTGTTGCTGAAGCGGGTGTCATCGGAAAACCTGATCCGGTGCGCGGGGAAATTATCAAAGCGTTCGTCGCGCTTGTTGAAGGCTACGAGCCAACCGATGAACTAATCGAGGAGATCCGGCAGTTTGTCAAGAAAGAACTGGCTGCCCATGCAGCACCGCGCGAAATCGAATTTAAGGACAAGCTTCCTAAAACGCGAAGCGGCAAAATCATGCGCCGCGTACTGAAAGCGTGGGAATTGGATCTGCCAACTGGTGATCTGTCCACAATGGAAGATTAAAAAAAGCCCTTCTGCTAAATGCAGAGGGGCTTTTTTTATGCTGCGTCTTCTTCACTATCCGGAGCTTCCGTGTCCGGTTCTGACGGCTCTTCAGGTTGTTCCGGTTCTTCAGGTGGTGCTTCTTCCACTTCTTCCGGTTCTTCTTCCGGTTCTTCTGGAGCTGGAGTTTCTTCGGCCGGTTGTTCCTCAGCCGGTGCTTCTTCAGGCTCAGCATCCGGTTCCTGTCTTTCTGTTTCTTGCGCTGGCGCCGGAGTTTCTTCTCTTTCCGGTTCCGGTGCAGGAGCAGCTTCTGGTTCTGGTGTTGGTGTTGGTTCTGGAGCTGGTTCCGGTTTTGGCGCCTGAATCGTTACGCCATTGGACGCTGACGATTGACGCCCTGTAATGTCAACTGCGACAACTGTATACGTTCCTGGACCAGGTGCGCGATAGAAGTTGCTGCTCGATTCAGAAACAGAAGCCACTCTACTCCCACTGCGGAATACGCGATAGCCAACGACATCGTTCGAAGCGGAATCGCTCCAAGTGATCGTGCGTCCATTGATCGATGTGCCGACAGGGGCAGGGGCCGCACTGTCTGCATCAAACTTAGCGCTGGAAACTACGTTGCTGAAGCGTGAACTGCCAGGGAATAGTTTACCAGCATCTCCACCAAATGGAGCGAGCATGCGGTCGACGTATTCTTCTGAAACGCCTAGGCCGCCGCCTGAAACAAATTCACTTGGCGTATTTGATAGGGCAGCATAGCGTTTGCCGTTGATCGTCGTGTACGACCCGCTGCTTAAGCTGTCATCGCCATCTTTTGGCGTCATGATATCAGCGATGAATAAATCGGAACGGACTAAGCCGGCTTTCGTGCAAGCATCGTTCGGAGCGAATCCGGAGATGCCACAGAATGAGCGGGAGACAACGCCTTCAGGTTCCTGGAATTTATCGCCGGAGCCGATGGCGTCAGGTACCACGTCATACGTTGCATTCATTAAGTTAGCCCATAATTGATTAACACGGACAGATGGCTGCAAGTTCTGGTTTTTGAAATTATCCAGAGAGTATTTCTCTTTATCGTAGCCGAGCCACACGCCCATCGTGATGTTCGGGTTATAGCCGACGAGCCAAACGTCGCGTGTCTCTTGTGTCGTTCCGGTCTTGCCGGCAAAGTCCGCGTTGAACTTCAGCATGCCGTTTGCACGGTTGGCTGTTCCGCGGTCTGTCTTGAAGACGTCGCGCAGCATATCAGTCAATACATAAGAAGCTTGAGGCGTGAAAACATCTTTCGCTTCGGCTTCGTGTTCATAAATGACATTGCCATCCGCATCTTCGATTTTATCAATCATCGTCGTTTCCATATGCTTGCCGCCATTGGCAAGAGCCGCATAGGCGTTCGCGACTTCCTCAACGGAGCCTTCGATGCCGCCTCCAAGTGCTGAGGAAACGACGCCATCACCTTCGTCTACGCGCGAAAAGCCATTATCGATCAAGTATTGGATTGGCATATCATCGCGCATTTGCGCAAACAAGCGTAAAGCGGGAAGGTTCTGCGATTGCGCAAGAGCATCGCGTGCCGGCATGATGCCTTGTTCGCTTGTCGGTATGAAGTTTGTCGGTTCATAAGAATCGCCATTATCATTCATGGTGAACTTGACATCAACCACCGGGCTGCCGGCGCCGATTAAACCATTTTCCAGTGCAGGGCCGTAGACAAGCAATGGCTTAACGGTCGATCCAATCGAGCGATAGGCCTGCGTTGCGTGGTTCAAGTTCTCGATTTCATGGTCACGCCCGCCGACAAAGCTCAAGATCCGGCCCGTATCGTTTTCCAAGGTGACGCTGCCGACTTGCACAGGCAATTGGCGGGTTTGGGTTTCGCCGTCTTCATCGATATAATCTTCGGATAGGGTCGTGCCATATCCTTGATAGGCTTTCTGCGTTTCTTCTTGTGCTTCGTATAATTCTTTATTGATACTGGAATGGATGCGGTAGCCGTTCGACCGGACAGCACGGTCCGCTAAAATCGCATATTCCTCATATAAGTTTTGGTCTTGATCGAGATTTTCAGGGTCTACACCGTTTTGTTCCGCTAAGACATCCATAATAATGCGGGTGGCACGTTTCTCTAATTCTGCCGTTACAAAAGGATGGTCCTCGTATGAACGGGTTTCGCCTTCACGAAAATCCGCTACGATGTCGTACGTTAATGCTTCTTCATATTCAGCTTCTGTAATATAGCCCGTTTCAAGCATCCGGTAGAGGACCGTCTTCATCCGGTTCAAGCCCGGTGCTAATCCTTCTTCTTCCTTTATTGCTCCAGTATTCGTATAAGGAGTATAACTAAACGGTGCTTTCGGGATCCCGGCGATGAATGCCGCTTGCGGCAAGTTCAATTCGCTGGCTGGGACATTGAAGATCCCTTTAGCCGCCGTCTCGATTCCTGCAATATTTGTGCCAGCTGAATTTCGGCCATATGGAATGATGTTCAAATAAGCTTCCATGATGTCTTCTTTGTTCATGAATTTCTCGAGACGCATGGCCAAAAGAATTTCTTTTGCTTTACGTTCGTAAGAGACTTCGTTTGTCAAAATTTGGTTTTTGATTAATTGCTGTGTCAAAGTTGAGCCGCCGGATTGGCTGTCTGAATTGGAAACATCCTGGAATAATCCACGCATGATTGCTTTTGGGACAATTCCTTCGTGTTCAAAGAAATACTCATCTTCAGTAGCCAGTACTGCATCTATGGCAGTATCGGAGACGTTTTCCAAAGTCGTTTCTTCACGGTCCAGGTCGGTCTGCAATTTGCCGAGATACGTATTGTCGGCAAAGTACAATTGGGAAGTTTCTTCATAGCTATAGATGTCTGACAGCATTTCATCTTCGGTTCGCAACTGTTCTTCATCCACTAGGGAAGCGAAATAGCCAGCTCCTGCCGATGCGGCAAACACGCCGCCTGCCACCAGTATAATAGCTAGAATGATTGCCAAATTCCAAATGACTCCCGTGGTGATTTTAAATCGCTTAAACCACTTATGGGAAGTCCATCTATCGGTTGTTGCCTCTGCCTTCAATAACCATCTTCTTAATTTATCTTGCACATTATCCCCCTCCTAAAAATCTTTTCCATTATAGCATAATCCGATAATTGAAACGAAAGATATTGACAATCTTTAGGATTCAAGTAGACTACAGTATAGAATCTTCATAATCAAACGCAGAAAGGCCCGCAGTAGGGCATGCAATTTTGAAACCAGAGAGCCGGTGGAAGGTGTGAACCGGCCAAAGTGCATGCTTCGAATTACAGGTCTGGAGTTTGCGGAAGTGCCCCGTCTGGCACATTCGAGTGGGAGGATGCGTCCTCCAAGCTGGGTGGTACCGCGCATATGCGTCCCTGCATGAATTGCATGCAGGGGCTTTTTTGTGTCCCGGCAATCAGGCGAAGCAGAACAAAGGAGGAAATTTACATGACGAATACATTGATCGACGATTTAAACTGGCGCGGGCTTCTGTACCAGCAAACAGACGAAGAAGGAATGGCGGAAGTGCTGGAGCAGGAAAAGATTTCATTGTATTGCGGAGTTGACCCGACGGCCGACAGCATGCACATCGGCCATATCGTGCCGCTTTTGACTTTGCGCCGTTTTCAATTGCACGGCCATCGTCCGATCCTTTTAGTGGGCGGGGCAACCGGTATGATCGGGGATCCATCTGGACGCAACGAAGAACGCCAATTGCAGTCGACAGAACAGATTGACCGCAATGTCGATTCTATTAAAAAACAAATGGAACAGATTTTTGATTTTCAGACGGAGAACGGGGCGAAAATGGTCAATAACCGTGACTGGATTGTCGGCATGAGCGTCATCGAGTTCCTGCGCGATTTCGGTAAATTGATTTCCGTCAATTACATGCTGGCGAAAGATTCGGTGGCATCGCGTCTCGAAGGCGGCATTTCATTTACCGAGTTTTCCTATACCTTGATCCAGGCAATCGACTTCAACCATCTCTACAATGAATACAATTGCCGCGTACAGATCGGCGGGTCAGACCAATGGGGTAATATCACCTCAGGCCTTGAAGTGATCCGCAAGACGCACGAAGAAGAAGCGAAAGCGTTCGGCATCACAATTCCGCTCGTGACGAAAGCGGATGGCACAAAATTTGGCAAGACAGCGGGCGGCGCAGTTTGGCTCGATGCGAAAAAGACTACCCCTTACGAGTTTTACCAGTTCTGGATCAACACGGCGGACGCAGATGTCGTTAAATACTTGAAGATTTTCACCTTCCTCGAAAGACAGGAAATTGAAGCACTTGAAAAAAGCGTTGAAACGGAAGCGCATCTTAGAAAAGCGCAAACCGTCCTTGCGGAAGAAATGACTAAGCTTATCCACGGAGAAGAAGCGCTCGCGGATGCACAGCGCATCACGAAAGCATTGTTCAGCGGCGACCTGAAAAGCTTGAGCGCTGACGAAATGAAGGCGGCTTTCAAAGACGTACCTTCAGTCGAGATGGCGAAACAAGCGAAGCCGATCGTTGATTTGATCGTTGACGGCAAAGTGTCTCCTTCAAAACGCCAAGCGCGTGAAGATATCACGAACGGCGCGATTTCGATTAACGGCGAGAAAATCCGCGACCTGGAATACGTGGTTGATGAAAAAGACCGTTTGGATGACGAGTTCGCGATTGTCCGTCGCGGTAAGAAGAAATACCATATGGTCCATTTCGTCTAAACACACAAGCCGCTTGCATATGCAGGCGGCTTGTTGCGTCCGGGAGAAGGTTTAACGCCCACTCGACGGGGAAAGACAATCATTAGACACATGAACAGGATTCTGAACCATTAAAAGGAGGACGAAGAATATGTCACGAGTGGTCGGAGCATATGGTACTGAAATGGAAGCAGTAGAAGTTATAGAAGATTTACAGCGGCAGGGCTACCGGAATGAGGATATTTCGGTGCTTAGTAAAGATAAAGGCGACGTAGAACGCATCACGGAAGAAACCGGTACGCAGGCTGGTGAAGGAGCAGCGGCTGGCGCAGCTACAGGCGGAGCACTCGGTGGAATCGGCGGTATCTTGGCCGGCCTTGGGGCGCTAGCGATTCCTGGCATCGGGCCAATTGTGGCAGCAGGGCCAATTGCAGCTGGTCTTGCAGGTGCAGCAGCGGGAGCGGGCGTCGGTGGGATTGCTGGTGCTTTAATTGGCCTTGGCGTGCCGGAAGATGAAGCGAAAAGCTACGAAGAGCAGTTTAATGAAGGGCATATTCTTGTGCTAGTGGAAGACGATGAAGCACAGCAACCCGACCGCAACGATACGGATACGCTTACAAAGAATGAAGACCCATTGATTGGAACGCAGCGATCAACAAATATTCGCGGTGATGCCGGTTCAGGCCGCGACAAGCTATAATTTTCGGTACATAAAACCCCCGAGGCGCTTTCTATGCGCCACGGGGGTTTTGTGGTTTGAAGCTATACATGTGATTGCTTTTCCTTAATGAATGAAGGAAGGCGGAAATCCTCGAAAGCCTGTGGATGGACAAGCTTGCCAAGCTTGATGGCTCCTTCGATCAGCCTCGGCGACGGACGACAGAATAAAGCCTCTTCCATGACATGGATCTGTTCGATCGCTTTCATCGATTGCCAGTCCGGCCTTTTCAACACCAGTTCCGGCTTCACTTTCGAGGTCATGATACCGACCCAAGCGAGCAAGATAAAGTCCGGGTCGCGATCTTTTACTGCGTCCCAATCTGTTTGGATATTTGCGGTTTCTTCGTCTTCGAAACAATTGCGGGCGCCAACTATCCGGCTGATTTCACTGAGCCAATTGATGCCGCCTGGAGTGAAGACTGGTTTTGGCCACCATTCCCAGTACAGGGAAGGGGAGGAAGTTGCGCTATCCCCACGTTTTTTAAGTTCGGCGATAGCCTCGTCATATTCTGCCAGAACTGCTGAAGCGTCAAAATGGATGGCTTTAGCTACCTGTTCGAGATCATCGCGGATGTCCGTCAGCGATTGAGGGTCCAGAATGAGATGGGGAATCTTGCGTTTATCGAGCTCTTCAATATTTTTTTCCATACCGGGCACGCTAAGCGATGCCAGTACGAGATCCGGCTGCAAAGCTTCGACTTCATCCATGCGGATGGATAGATCCGGTCCGAGGCGAGGTAGCCCTTCGATGCTCTTCGGCCAGTCGGAATAATCATCGACACCGACCAGCAAATGATCGGCATTCAAAAAAGCGAGCAATTCGGTATTGCTTGGGCAAATGGATACGATGCGCATAAAGACGCCTCCTTTATATGGCTACAGTGTAGCATAGCTGGCAGGATGAATCGACGAAACCTGCCATCTTTCAATTTGAAGGATACAAAGGCTGGTCATGGATTAATTGCCATAGAAAAAACCCTCCAGGCGAACCTGGAGGGTTTTCATCAATCGATTAACGTGAGTAGAACTCAACGATCAATTGTTCGTTGATTTCAGCAGACAATTCGCTGCGCTCTGGGAAACGGACGAATGTGCCTTCTTTTTTGTCAGCGTCGATTGAAACGTATTCTGGAACGAAGCTGTTCACTTCGATCGCTTCGTTGACTACATCAAGGTTGTTGGACTTTTCGCGGAAAGCGATTGTTTGTCCTGGTTTCACGCCGTAAGACGGGATGTCTACGCGTTTGCCATCAACAAGGATGTGGCCGTGGTTTACCAATTGGCGAGCTTGGCGGCGAGTGCGCGCAAGGCCGAGGCGATAAACAACGTTGTCAAGGCGTGTTTCAAGCAAGATCATGAAGTTCTCGCCGTGTTTGCCTTCCATTTTACCAGCTTTGTTGAACATCGTTTTGAACTGGCGTTCGTTAACTCCGTACATGAAGCGTAGTTTTTGTTTTTCTTGCAATTGCAAGCCGTATTCAGAAACTTTACGGCGTTGGTTAGCACCGTGTTGACCTGGTGCGTAAGGGCGTTTTTCGAGTTCTTTACCTGTGCCGCTCAAAGAAATTCCAAGGCGACGTGACAGTTTCCATGCTGGACCTGTATAACGAGACATAATGAGTCTCCTCCTCTAATTTGGTTTTTAGAGTAAAATAAAAACCAGATGTATTCATGCTGCAAGCCATTTTGTTTTCATGTACCTTCGCTCAGCAGCCAAGAGTTACGCGATACACCTCCGCAGAGGAACAAAATGGGCAAACCCGCACATACAACTGCTGCGATTATTTTACACAAAGGCTAGTATAACCGAAAGTAACTGTGTCAGTCAATGAATAATAGACAACAAGTGCAGAAATGGCACTTTCTTTTTTTATGTCCTCAGAGTAAAATGAAGATAGTTATAAATGTAAGCGCTTTCTATTTTTTAGCGAGGGGTGTATGAATAATGAAACGAAAGAACAAGTTTGAAACGGCCGTGATCCATGAGGGCTATGACAGTTCTGTGCATCATGAAAGTTTGGCTACGCCGCTTTATCAGACGTCTACGTATGCGTTCGCAAATGCCGAACAAGGAGAAGCCCGTTTTGCTGGGCAACAAGACGGAAATATCTATTCGCGTCTCGGAAATCCGACGGTGCGTGTTTTAGAACAGCGTATGGCAGAGATCGAAGGCGGAGAAAGCGCGCTGGCATTTGGGTCGGGGATGGCTGCAGTCAGTGCGATCCTTGTCCATTTGACGAAAGCCGGTGACCACGTGCTGTGTTCGCGTGGGATTTACGGCTGCACATTCGGCTTATTGGAAATCATGGAAGAAAAGTACGGCATTACGCACTCGCTCATTGCGATGACGACTGAAGAACAAATTGAACAGGCGATCCGGCCGGAGACGAAAGTCATTTACGTCGAAACGCCGATCAACCCGACAATGGAACTCGTCAATTTACGTGCGGTTGAAGCCGCCGCCAAAAAGCATGGCTTGCGGGTCGTCGTCGATAATACGTTCAGTTCGCCGTATTTGCAGAATCCACTCGAGTTCGGTGCGGATTTTGTGCTCCATAGCGCGACCAAGTATTTGAACGGCCACGGCGATGTCGTCGGCGGCGTGCTAGTCGGAGCGGATGCAGAAGAGATGCAGTTGATCCGCATGACCGTCCAGAAAGATTTCGGGGGCATCATGTCGCCATTCGATGCCTGGCTGTTGATCCGTGGATTGAAGACTTTGCATGTACGGATGGACCGCCACATCGATAATGCGGAAAAGATAGTCGCGTTTCTACATGGCGAACAGGCAGTCAAACGTATTTTGTATCCATTCGATGCTAATCACCCGCAAGTATCGATTGCCAAAGACCAGATGCGCCGCGGCGGCGGATTGATTTCATTCGAGCTAGAAGGCGGGGAAAAACAGGCGCAGGAATTTTTGAATGCCTTGTCGCTCATTAAGATTGCCGTAAGCCTCGGGGATGCCGAAACCTTGATCCAGCATCCGGCAACGATGACCCACGCGGTCGTGCCTCCGGAAGAGCGGGAGCGGATGGGCATCAGCGATTCACTTGTGCGCTTGTCGGTCGGGCTTGAGAACGTCGAGGATTTAATGGCCGATCTGGAGCAAGCTTTCGCTCAAATCAAATCCAATTTGCAGGAAATCTAAAAAAGATCCCGGCAGACTGTCTGCCGGGATCTTTCGTGCGTTTAGATGTGCTTCAATAAGGTTTCTGCAAATTTTTCAAGCCCGATGCGGTCTTCTTCAGTAAAACGGGCAAGTTCCGGGCTGTCGATGTCGAGTACGCCATATGCTTCACCGTCTTTGAATAGAGGGATGACAATCTCTGAGCGGGATGCAGCATCGCAGGCGATATGGCCAGGGAAGGCGTGGACATCATCGATGAGCATCGTTTCATTTTTGTCGATGGCCGTGCCGCATACCCCTTTTCCGAACGGGATGCGGACACAAGCCGGCATTCCCTGGAATGGGCCGAGTACAAGCTCGCCGTCTTCCATCAAATAAAATCCGACCCAATTGATGCGGTCAAGGAATTGGCCAAGCAATGCAGAAGCATTCGACAAATTGGCGATGCGGTTCGGTTCGCCTGCAAGAAGGGCGTCCAATTGTTTATTGAGCAGGTTGTATTGCTCTTCGCGTGTGCCGCTGTAAGTGGATGTAGCAAACATGGAATCATCTCATTTCTAAAAGTTTCTATTTAATAGTGTTCAGTATAAAAGCGATCTGCGTATTTGTGCAAGCCTTCAGCACTATGGGCATCGGACCCGAAGACGAGCGGTATGCCTAGTGTACGTGCATATGAGATATAAGGCTCCGGCGGATAGAATTCCAGGCAGCCTGGTTTTGACAGCCCCGCGGAATTGACATCCAGTTCATAGCCATGTTCTTTTATCATTCTGAGGATTTTACGGATGCGCGCATCGTCATCGATTTGTTCCTGATGGACATGCTGGAATTTATGGCATAAAGTCGGATGGCCGATACGCTTCGGTTTATGGGGCCCGAGGTCTGCCAATATGGAAGCTTCGACCGTATCATAATACAGGTCGTAAACGGCTTGTACAGAACCCATATCTTTTGCAAGGTCCATAAACACTTCCGCACTGAAGTCAGAGCAGATCCAGCGGTCTTGATAGCGCAGAAAATGGACCGACAGAATGGCGTCGTCCAGTTTTGGCCCTGCTTGTTCGAGCAGTTGGGCTGTCTGCCTTTCGAAACCTTGGATAAAATCCACTTCCAGGCCGTTGCGGATCCGCATGCCTGTCACGTGAGCTTTCGCCTGATCGAGCGCCTCGAAATAGGCAGGCAATTCGTCCATTTCCATGCCGCTGTCTTGATCGGGTGTGGTATCCGTAAAGCCTTCTGGTAAAGGGGCGTGTTCGGTAAAACTAATATCCAAAAATCCATTTTTTTCTGCTTTTTTGATATAGGAACGGAACGAATCGTTAGTACCGTGCGGACAGAACGGTGTATGGATATGGCCATCTCGTTTATTCATAAAGTTCACCATCTTTTCAATTTGATAAAATTATTCCCTGTTTTCTTCTAATTTGGCAAACAAAAGAGTAGAATACATGTTAAAATAAAAGAATCATTAAACATACTTATGTAACCGGTAATGTATTTGGAACAGGGGGCTAAATGACTTATGATGGAGTATATCATCATTGCGGTCATCATTCTATTGGCGCTGCTTATTATTGGCATGGTGTTTCGAAAAAAACACAATGCGGAAATCGAGCGTCTGGAACAACTGAAACTGCAACTAAAAGAGAAACCAATTATGGAAGAACTTACTAAAGTGAAACAATTGAACTTGAATGGCCAGACAGAGGAAATGTTCGAGCGCTGGCGCAATAAATGGGACGAAATCATGGATGTCGACATCCCCAAAATAGACGCAACACTTTATGATGCAGAAGAATCGATCAAGCGCTTTAACTTCCCGAAGGCCTCCAAGCTTGAAAAACAAGCTGAAGTGAAAATAGACGACGCTGACCAGCAAATCGCAGTCATTTTCGCGGAGCTGGACGAGTTGATCGGCAGTGAAGAGAAGAACCGCAGTGAAATGGATCTGATCCAGGAAAAATACGTACGCGCCCGCAAAAACCTGCTCGCGCATAAGGCCTCATATGGCGCAGCCGCTGAGCCTCTCGAAAAACGCCTAGAATCATTTGTCCAGCGCTTTGAGGAATACGATCAGCTGACAGGTGAAGGCAATTACTTAAGAGCACGTGAGACGGTCATAAATTTATCGGCTGACAGCATGGAAGCCTTCATGCTGGTGGACGATATCCCAATGATGCTGACGGAAATCGATGACAAGATCCCACAGGATTTAACGCAACTACGCCAAGGTAAACAAGAAATGGAAGAGCAGTCGTATTATCTCAACCACCTTGGGTTGACAGAAAAGATCGAAGAAATCGAACAAGAGCTGGCTGTCTTGAAAAAACAGCTAGAAACTTTGGAAGTAACCGATAGCAAGGACCGTGTCGACGAAATTAAAGACCGCATCGATGCCATGTATGACCTGCTTGAAAAAGAAGTGGCGGCAAAACATTATATCGACCAGCACTTGATGGATACGGAACGCCACCTGCAAGTGGTCGCCCGCGACACCCAGGAGCTGGAAGAAGAAAGCCGCTACGTCCAGCATAGCTACAAAATTACGGATCAGGAAGCGGCAATTCCGAAAACCTGCCTCGAGAAAGTCGAGCAGCTTGCGAAGCGTTTCGAACTATTGGCGAATCGACTGGAAGAAGACCAATCGGCCTACTCAAGCCTCCAGGACGAACTGATGCATATCCGCGAAGATTTAACCATCGTCGATTCCACACAGATGGACTTTACCGACGCATTGAAAAACCTGCGCGTCGAAGAAAACAAAGCTCGCATTCATGTAGAAGAACTGAGACGCCGCCTTCAGGAAACCGATCGCATGCTGCATAAAGCGAATATCCCCGGCATTCCGGAAGATATGGATGTCCGCCTCGAAGAAGCGGAAGAGCATTTGTTTGTCGCCATGCGCGCGCTCCGCGAAGTGCCGCTGAATATGAAGCTTGTCGATAATTATATGGAACAGGCAGAAACCAGTATTACGGATGTGGAGATCAAAGCGAAAGAAATGGTCGAAAATGTCTTGCTTGTGGAACGCATCATCCAGTATGGAAACCGTTACCGGAAGACGAATCCACAGCTTCATGCCCATCTTTTGGAAGCGGAAGAATCGTTCCGCCAAATGCGCTATACGAAAGCGCTTGAAGAAGCGGCGACAGCTGTTGAGAATTTCGAACCCGGTTCGATGAAACGTATTGAAGTGCTCGTAAAAGATAAGGACTAAGAAAATAACGAAACCACCAGCAGACGAGCTGGTGGTTTTCTTTTCGGAGGGATTGCAATGATTTATTTGGACAATAGCGCAACAACCGAACCCGACCCACAAGTGCTCGAAACTTATGTGAAGGCAAGCAGCCGCTATTTCGCGAATCCGGCTTCGCTTCACCGGTTGGGAAATGAAGCGGAAGATTTGCTGGAATCGGCACGCAGCCAGATCAAGGGGCTGCTCGGTTATGAGCGGATCATTTTCACGTCAGGCGGCACAGAAGCAAATAATTTGGCAATACGCGGAGCTGCCTATGCCAATAAAGGAAAAGGGCGTCACATCATCTCGTGTAAAACTGAACATCCATCGGTTCTCGAACCGTTGAAGCAACTGGCACAAGAAGGATATGAAATCAGCTTATTGTCAGTAGACAAGACGGGAGCGATTGATCTTGAAGAGTTTCGCCAGACGCTTCGCGAAGATACGATTCTCGTCAGCCTGATGCAAGTCAATAACGAAGTCGGCACAATACATCCACTGGCAGAAGTTCGAAGCATGCTTAAAAATCACCGTGCGCTCTTCCATGTTGATGCTGTGCAAGGTGCCGGCAAGTTGCCTTTGCGTCAAGAAGAGAAGCCGGATCTGTTGACGATATCTGCCCATAAGCTGCATGGCTTGAAAAACAGCGGGCTGCTGGCAGTGAATAAAGCGGAACTCGAACCGATCCTGTTCGGTGGCGGCCAAGAAGGCGGACTCCGCAGCGGGACTGTCTCGGTTCCTAACGCTGCGGCACTCGCAAAAGCATTGCGCCTTGCCACACCAAACCCCAATCACCTAGAATGGAATGCGGAATTGCGTTCTTTTTTCTTACACTATAAAGATTTGTACATTGTCAGTCCGACCCGCGCTGCGCCGCATATTCTAGCGGTCGCCATAAAAGGTGCGCGTGGGGAGACTCTGGTTGGCGCCTTGCAGCAGGAAGGCATCATTGTCTCCACCTCGAGCGCGTGTTCTTCCAAGAATAAGCAAGCAAGCCATGTTATCGAAGCGATCGGCTTGCCTCGCGAATACCAAGACGGCACGATCCGCATCAGCTTTGGCGCCATGACCACCTACGAAGACATTATCAAACTGAAGAAACGTTTCCATAAAGCGCATCAATCGATCAAAGGAGTCGAACAATCATGAAAACCAACCAAATTCTTATCCGCTACGGCGAGCTATCGACAAAAGGCCGCAATCGAAAAGCATTCATCTCACGGCTCCGCAATAATATCCAAACTTTATTCGCAGGCACGCCGACATTGCGCATCAAAGCAGAACGTGACCGGATGTTCCTGTTCTGCGACGATGAACAAGGCATGGAAGATATTTTGTCTCGCCTGTCATATGTATTCGGTATCCAGTCGTTCAGCCCTGTAACACAGACCAGCCTGGAATTGGATGATATGAAGCATACCGCTTTGTCGATTGTCAGTAAGATGGACACAGCGGACAAGAGCTTTAAAGTTTCCGTTAAACGGCCAAACAAGGAATTTCCTTACGAAAAACCGGAGATCATGCGCACAATCGGCGGTTATGTACTCGGCAACACGCCCGAACTGTCAGTCGCGATGAAAAACCCCGACATCGACTTGAATGTCGAAATCCGCCAAGACGCCGCTTATATGATGGCTGAAACGATCCAAGGCGCAGCCGGCTTACCGATTGGCGCTGGCGGCAGGGCTCTCTTGATGCTGTCAGGCGGCATTGACAGCCCGGTAGCTGGATATCAAATGCTTAAGCGGGGCGTACGGCTTGAACTGATTCATTTCTTCAGCCCGCCGTTTACGACCGAGCGCGCTAAAGAGAAAGTGCTCGATCTCGCGGAGAAATTGAGCGGCTTCGGCTCCCCAGTCACCTTACACATCATTCCGTTCACCGAAATCCAGCAAGAAGTCCATAAACAAGTACCGGATAATATCACCATGACATCTACCCGCCGCATGATGATGCGCATAGCAGATGCTGTGCGCGCAAAAACCGATGCGAAAGCGATTATCACCGGTGAAAGCCTCGGCCAAGTCGCCAGCCAGACGCTCGAAAGCCTTCAGGCGATCAACGCCGTGACGACGACGCCAATTTTGCGCCCGTTGATTGC
This sequence comes from Planococcus sp. CP5-4_YE, assembly GCF_019042655.1. GTDB lineage: Bacteria > Bacillota > Bacilli > Bacillales_A > Planococcaceae > Planococcus. Next base: position 363,517 of record NZ_JAHPZO010000003.1, on the reverse strand, counting down.
GCAGGACAAACTTGAAATCATTGAAACGGCGCAAGCAATCGGCACATACGATATTTCCATTCGGCCATTTGAGGATTGCTGCACAATCTTCACGCCGGCCAACCCGAAAACGAAACCGAAAACGGATAAAGTGGAGCATTACGAGAGCTTTGTATCGTTCGACGAAATGATCGATCGAGCTGTAGCAGAACGCGAGATCATCGAATTCCCAAGAAATAAACAACAAAGTTTCGAAGACTTGCTGTAATCCTATGCATTCGAAAAGCCCAGCCAAGAACAAGCTTTCTGTTCTTGGTTGGGCTTTTGTTGTGACATTAATTCGTTATTCTATTAGAACAATCACTTGAAATATTGATATTGGTTTTGGAAGGAAATGAATGAAGTCAAAGGGGGGGAGCTAGAAAATCCTTAAGATTTAAGGTTTGATTGTTTTAAATAATTATTTTGAATAATTAAATATTTATTGTATAATAATATAAGAATAATATCAGTTCATTGGCAAAGGGGAGATTGGAATGAAACGCGAACAATTGTTGGCACCTGAAAACTATAATTTGGTGGAGGAATTCGAACGTTTTGCAACAGGAGATGGGCGCAAAGCGATCATTTGGGAAAACGACAAAGGGGAAAAGAAAGAACTTACATATGATGAATTAATCCAACAGGCGAACCGTGCAGCGAACAGTTTCGAAGCGGCAGGGCTGAAAAAAGGCGATGTGGTATTGGTCATGGTGCCTCGCCTCATCGAAGCCTATGTAATGTACACAGGGGCATTGAAAGCAGGACTCGTGGTCATTCCAAGTTCGGAAATGCTGCGGGCGAAAGACATTTCTTACCGCCTGAACCATAGCGAAGCCAAAGCGGTCATCGCGTATGAACCATTTCTGAGCCAATTCGAGGGAGTCGCAGAAATGGAGGGGCTGACGAATTTCGTCATCGGCCAAGGATCGGATTCATGGATTTCGTTGACGAACGAAATGGCTTCGGCCTCTGATCGTTACGATGCGGCACCAACCAAGAATAACGATATGGCGTTTCTGTCCTATACGTCGGGGACAACCGGCAACCCAAAAGGCGTCGTCCACAGCCACGGCTGGGCTTACGCGCATTTGCGCACTTCAGCAGAGCATTGGCTTGGTGCAAAAAAAGGCGATTTAGTTTGGGCAACGGCGAGCCCGGGCTGGCAAAAATGGATTTGGAGCCCGTTTCTCGCCACGCTCGGGAGCGGAGCGACGGCATTTGTCTACAACGGCAAATTCGACCCTGCACTATATTTGGAGTTGCTGGAACAGCGGAAAATCAATGTGCTGTGCTGCACGCCGACAGAATACCGCCTGATGGCGAAACAGCAAGATTTGGCAAAATACGATTTAAGCGTGCTTCACAGTGCCGTGTCGGCCGGTGAGCCCTTGAATGCCGAAGTGATCGATGTGTTCCGCAAGCATTTCGATTTGGACGTGCGCGACGGCTATGGGCAGACTGAAAACACTTTACTTGTCGGCACGATGAAAGGTACAGATGGGCGTACAGGCTCGATGGGTAAACCGACGCCAGGCAACCGGGTGGAAATCATCGACGACAATGGCGAGCCTTGTAGAGTTGGAGAAGTCGGGGACATCGCTGTGCACATCGAGACGCCGGCTCTGTTCAAGGAATATTTCAAAGACGCCGAGCGGACGCAAATGCAGTTCCGCGGTGATTATTATGTGACGGGCGACAAAGCGTCAAAAGACGAAGACGGATTTTTCTGGTTTGAAGGCCGCGGCGATGACATTATCATTTCCTCAGGCTACACAATCGGGCCGTTCGAAGTGGAAGATGCACTCGTCAAGCATCCTGCCGTGCAAGAATGTGCCGTCGTTGGTTCGCCAGACGAAATCCGCGGGACGATCGTAAAAGCATTCGTCGTCTTGACTGAAGGGCGTGAAGGCGGAGAAGAGCTTATTGCGGAACTCCAAAACCATGTAAAGGAATTGACCGCGCCCTATAAATATCCGCGCGCGGTCGAGTTCCGCAGCGAGTTGCCGAAAACCGCATCCGGCAAGATTCGCCGCGTCGAACTGCGGCAAGCCGAAAACGCAAAAAAATAATATTTTAGCCAAAAGCCTCCGTATGTATCGGGGGCTTTTGCTGTATTTACTTTCCAATAGGCCAGGCATATAATGGGTCTATTATTTCGTGAATAAAAATATTTTAAGAATGGTGCGCGATGCGAAGATGACTGAAGAAAAAAAAGGAACATTGCTGACGATTTTAACTTATACGATTTGGGGATTTCTCCCGATATTCTGGAAGCAAGTCGACCATGTGCCCGCTGATGAGTTATTGGCGGGGCGTATTTTTTGGGCGTTTTGGCTGACGCTTGGCTTTATTGTGCTGACAGGGGGCGGCAAGCGCTTTATGGATGATATAAAGTCTTTATGGAAGTCGAAGAAAACCTTCTTTCTTCTTATGCTTGCTTCCTTCCTCATCTCCGCCAACTGGTTTTTTTATATTTATGCTGTGACCAACGACCGAATCGTTGAAACGAGCCTCGGTTATTACATCAATCCGTTGATTTCGGTACTGCTCGGTTCGTTCTTTTTAAAGGAGAAACTGTCGCCTGCAGTTAAAATTGCGTTCGTTCTTGCCGCAATCGGCGTCTCGGTCATCACGATTTCCTATGGGACGCTGCCTTGGCTGGCTCTCGGCATGGCATTTAGCTTTGCATTTTACGGATTGATCAAAAAGACCATCCGATTAAACGCACTTAGGGGACTCGCGATTGAGACGATGTTTGTGCTGCCGTTTGCGACCGCTTACTACGTCTATTTGTTTTCAATCGACCGCGCAGCATTTCTGCATAGCGGGGTGTCGACCGATCTGCTCGTCGTCCTCAGTGGATTTCTGACGGCGGTGCCGCTGTTATTATTCGCCATGGGTGCACCGTTGATTCCACTGTACATGATCGGCTTCCTTCAATATATTGCCCCAAGCCTGATGCTGTTGATCGGCGTCTTCCTTTACGGTGAGAAATTTGGCTTGATATCTGTCATTTCCTTTTCGTTCATCTGGAGTGCCTTGATCTTGTTCACCGGCTCGAAAATCGTTGAGGCGAGGCGGACAAGAAAAAATCGCCATTTAGTTAGGGCTGAATTTAGCGGAAAATGAAACATTTTGAATGCTATTGCGTATAGTTAAAAGGAATACTTAAGGAGGGAACTGAAACATGATGAACACAAAACGATGGATTGCTTTAGTGGCTGCTGCCGCATTGCTGGGGATATCACTGGTCATTAACTCGGCCTTTTCAGTGCTGCAGTCGGATTTCACTTCAGGCTTTGACGATTGGACAGGAATGGAACAGACAGCTTTAAATGAACAAGTGGTGGAATCCGGCGATGCGTCCAATCGGATTGCCGTATTGAATGTCGACGGAGCGATTCAAGACACAGGGGATTCTTCCTTGTTTGCCGCTGCTGGCTATAACCATGATTTGTTCATGGAGCAATTGCAAGCAGTTAAGGAAGACAGCAGCGTCAAAGGTGTTGTCTTGCAAGTCAACTCCCCTGGTGGAGGGGTCGTTGAGTCTGCTCAGATCCACGATAAGATTAAGGAAATCCAAGAGGAAACCGGAAAGCCGTTGTATGTTTCGATGGGTGCAATGGCTGCATCAGGCGGTTATTATATTGCCGCTCCGGCTGAAAAGATTTTCGTCAGCGAAGAAACTTTGACAGGTTCGATCGGCGTAATCATGCAAAGCGTCAATTATGGTGAGTTGGCAGAGCGCTACGGCGTAGATTTTGTCACCATCAAATCAGGCCCATACAAAGACATCTTGAGCCCGACACGTGAAATGACTGATGATGAACGTGCCCTTTTACAAGAGATGCTTGATAGTTCTTATGAAGAATTCGTTGATGTCATCGAAGAAGGACGCGATATGACCGAAGCGGAAGTGAAGGAATACGCGGACGGGCGCATCATGAATGGACGCCAAGCAGTTGAAGCGAACCTGGCGGATGATTTTGGTTTTGCAGAAGATGTCATCCAGGCGATGCGCGACGATTTCGATCTAGCGGATGGTCAAGTTTTCGAATACGGTGCCGGTGATGATTGGTCTTCCTTGTTCGCAATGAAGGCTGGATCATTCTTCGGCATGGATATGGAAACGAAGTTCATCTCGGATATGCTGTCCCAAAATAGTGGCCCGCGCATGATGTATCTATACGGTGAAAATTAAGGAGGTGGAGAAGCATGACTGATCACGTCAATAATGATGCGGCGGAGCGAGCGGCTGCAACTCCGCCGGTCCGGCCGGAAAACGATAGAATCCTTTTTTATGAACGCAAGCCGGCTGGTTTCTGGATGCGCTTTTGGGCGTATTTGATGGATATCTTGGTCATTTCAGCAGTTTCTTCTATTTTAATCCGCCCACTGTTTGCGCTCTTTGGGTGGGAGACGGCTGAGACGGCATGGTACGCCCCTTATGCGATCTTGACAGCAATTGTCTTTTACGGCTATTTTGTCTTGATGACCAAGTTTTTCGCGCAAACGGTCGGCAAGATGATTTTCGGCCTGCGCGTGGTTTCATTGAAAACAGAGCGTTTATCCTGGTCTACTTTACTGTTCCGCGAATGGATCGGCCGCTTCATATCGGTGACGATCTTGCCTTTATACTGGATTGTCGGCTTTACGCCATTGAAGCAAGGCGTGCATGATTTTATTGCGGATACGACAGTGGTTCACGAGGAATCCTACCGGAAACAGCAGATGGCGAGGAAACGGCTGGAAGGGTCTCAGTTGCAAGAGAGTGAAAGCATTTAGTATGATGAAGGTAATCTGAAAGGGAGGCGTTGCAATTTGGTACAAATCACATTCAAGCAAAACCCTGTAACATTGCCAGGCAATGAAGTGAAAGTGGGCGATCAGGCACCGGATTTCACGGCGCTATCGAACAGCCTGGAACCGAAGTCTTTGGAGGATTTCAAAGGCAAAGTGCTATTGGTTAGTGTCGTGCCATCGCTTGATACAGGAGTATGTTCTGATCAGACGAAACGCTTTAGCGAAGAAGCGGCATCACTCGGAGAAGACGTCGAAGTACTTACGGTTTCCTGTGACTTGCCATTCGCGCAGAAGCGCTGGACAGAAATCAACGGTGTAGATTCAATTACAACATTGTCCGATCACCGCGACTTGTCGTTTGGTGAAGCTTACGGCTTGACGATGCAAGAACTGCGCTTGTTGGCACGTTCCATTTTTGTAGTCGATAAAGACGGCAAAGTGGCATACGTGGAATATGTGTCAGAAGGCACCGATCACCCTGATTACGACAAAGCACTCGAAGCAGTTAAGAAACTGACAAACTAATACCAAGAAACCCACTCTAGCCGAGTGGGTTTCCTTATTGAGGACGGAGATTTATGAATTCATCTATGGAAAGTATTTTTACGGCGATTGACAATGAAACTGTGTCAATCCAAAAACAGGAAGACAGTTCCTATTTAGAAAGTTTACTCACGACGACGGAGCGCTGGCTGGACGGGCAATTGATTATCGCAGAAGGCGCAACAAAAGAAGATATGCGAAAAGCGCTGCAGCTGTCAATTTTGAAAGGCATGAAAGAGCATGTTCAGCCCCATCATCAAATGACGCCGGATGCTCTCGGCTTATTGATTGGTTATCTGGTGGAGCTATTCGTCAAGGAACAACAGGCGACTGTCCTGGACCCGGCTGCGGGCACAGGCAATTTGCTATTTACGGTGATGAATTATTTAGACGGCCGCATGAGCGGGACAGCTGTCGAACTGGATGATTTGTTGATCCGCCTGGCTTCGAATATCGGCAATTTGATCGAGCAGCCAGTGACGTTTTATCTGCAGGATGCCTTGCAGCCGTTGTTGATCGATCCAGTCGATTGCGTCGTTTCTGATTTGCCGGTCGGTTATTATCCGGACGAAGCAACTGCCTCGAATTATGAGTTGAAAGCGGAAGAAGGCATGTCCTATGCCCATCACCTGTTCATCGAGCAGTCCTTGAAGCATACAAAAGAAGGTGGCTATTTGTTCTTTGTCATTCCACGGAACATTTTCGAGTCGCCGCTTGCCGGGCAATTGCACAGTTTCCTCAAACAACAGGCGCATATCCAAGCCGTGATGGAGCTGCCGGAGAACATCTTCAAAAATGCCCAGCATGCCAAGGCCATTTTGGTTTTACAGAAGAAACAGGACGGCTTGAAAGCACCAAAAGAAGTGCTCCTTGCACGCGTCCCGAATATGTCGAAGCCAGAAACGATGGCGAAATTCTTCACGCAAGTCAATGGATGGTTCAAAGAAAACAAATCATGAAATCAGCCGGCCCTATTCGGATAGGGCCGGTTTTTCCGTTTCTGGAAAAAGGCAGGAACTTTCAAGCAAACGGCGAATAGCGTAAAGAGGCAAGAGAACGATTAGCTTGAAAGGAGTGGGAGTATGTATCAGAACATCTTATTGGCCGTTGACGGTTCGGAAAATTCCATTCGTGCAGCTAAAGAAGCAGTGAAGATCGCTAGTTTGGCCGACGGGTCGGAAGTGACGGTCGTCTATGTATCGGATTATAAGGAAGATGAGAATGAAGTGATTCACGACGCATCAGCGATGGAATTCGATTTGGCCAGAAAGAAAAAAATTCAGCCAGTTGTTGAAATGCTCGACAGGGAAAAAGTATTTCACCAAATTGAAGTGTTGCATGGTATACCAGGCCCGGCCATCGTTAAGATGACCAAGGAAAGGGCATATGATCTTGTTGTCATCGGCAGTCGCGGGTTGTCGCCGATCCGTGAAGTGATGCTTGGCAGCGTTAGCCATAAAGTTGTCAATCATGCAGAATGCCCTGTACTTGTAGTCAAATGAAAATTGTCCCTTGCGCCTTGCGGTGATTTGGTATACTAAGAACATCTGTCGATGCCTAATAAAGCATCGTGAATTATAGGAGATGAGTAGATAGATGATGGAGTTGCCGAATTGCCCGAAATGCGGTTGTGAGTATACGTATGAAGATGCAGGAATGGTGGTCTGTCCGGAATGTGCACATGAATGGAACCCGGCTGAACAACTGCAAGAGGAAGCGGTGCGCGATGCCGTCGGAAATGTTTTGCAGGACGGGGACGCTGTCACAGTCATTAAGGATTTGAAAGTGAAAGGCAGTTCCAATACTTTGAAAATCGGCACGAAAGTCAAAAGCATCCGGCTCGTTGACGGAGACCATAATATCGATTGCAAGATCGATGGCTTCGGCGCGATGCAGCTGAAATCGCAGTTTGTGAAAAAAGCCTGATTCCTTGAGTGTGGCTCACACTAAAGTAAAAACCGGCCCCCCTTAATTATTGGAGGATGGCCGGTTTTTTGATGCTATTTATACGCCGCGCTTATTGCCCCATAACAGTGTATGGAGTTGCGGCAGCACTTTTGCGTCGTTAAGGGGGGCGGAAACCAAATGCCTGTCGATCAGCCATTGATACCGCCCGAGCAAATGTTGAACCAGCTTTTCGTCTTCTGTCGTCTGGGTATCGTCATTGCCGACTTGCAAAAAGAATGGGAATAACGGATAACGCAGGTGCAACTGTTCCGCGAAAAAGAAATCGGCTTCGTCAAAAACGACGACTTTCAAGCTGGCTTGAGCTGATGATAGCTTGCCGAGCATGGCATCCAGCTTAGAGTAGTCCAAAATCATGCCCGAGCTCGGGGGTTTCGGAGAGACGGTGACTTCATCAATCTCCGATAGCCAGTCTTGCCAGATGCTGCCTTGCGTTTCAACAGCTGTGCGCCAGCCTTTTTCTTGGCATAAGGCGACCAGTTCCGTGATGCCTTTGTGAAGTGCCGGGTTGCCTCCTGAAATGGTGACATGTGAAAAGGCGTCTTTTCCGAGCTCCTCGAGCTGTAGGACAATGTCATCTGCGGTCATCGCAGTACTTTTTCCCGTGCCATCCCAAGTAAATTTGGAATCGCACCATGAACAGGAATAATCACAGCCAGCGGTCCGGACAAACATCGTCTTCTGTCCCATGACCATGCCTTCGCCTTGGATTGTGGGACCGAAGACTTCCATTACAGGGATCTTCATGAAGACACCTTTTTCGGCCGGTAGACGACATAGCTGGTCGGTGTTTCCCTGACGATGACTTGTACACAAGCCGGCTGGTTATTCGAAAGATCCAGCATGTCCTGGATTAGCTTGTGTATTTGTTGTGCAAGCTGTTCGGTCGTCGGGAATGTGTCGGCGAATTCCGGATGGTCATTCAATACGCTATGGTCGTAGCGTTTGTGGATCAAGTCTTTTAAATGTTTAAAGTCGACGAGAAAGCCAGTTCCATTTAATTGGTCGCCGGCAATCGTGATATTTAAATGGTAGGTATGGCCATGCATTTTGGCGCATTTGCCTGCTTCATCTGCAGGAATGTAATGTGCGGCGGAAAAATGCATATCTTTATTCAATTCAAAGCAATATGGATGCGGGACAGCTGGATAGAATTGCTGCATCAAGCTTCTGCACCTGCCTTTTGGGCCAGATACGTCTTCAAGCCTTCGTTTCGCAGCACGCAGGACGGGCATGTCCCGCAGCCTACCGCTGGAATGCCGTGGTAGCAGGTCAAGGTTTCGGTCTGGACGAAATCGAATGCGCCAAGCTCGTCGGACAATTCCCAGACGCCTGCCTTATCGAGCCACATGAGCGGCGTATGGATGACGAATTGCTTGTCCATTGATAAGTTGAGCGTGACATTGAGCGAACGGATGAAGGTATCCCGGCAATCCGGGTAGCCACTGAAATCCGTCTCGCTGACACCGGTCACGAGGTGGCGCGCGCCAAATGCATCGGCGTAAATTGCCGCAAAAGACAGGAACAATAGATTGCGTCCTGGAACGAAAGTGGAAGGAAGGCCATCCTTTTGCTCTTCCACTTCAATCGAATCGCGTGTCAAGGCATTGGCGGATAATTGGTTGATGAGCCCCATGTCAAGGACCTGAAGCGAAACACCCAGCGTCTCTGCGATGCGTTTGGCATGATCGATTTCTTGCGCATGGCGCTGACCGTAATCGAAAGTGACGGCGAGCACTTCGCTGAATTGTTCCAGCGCCCAAAATAAGCAAGTAGTGCTATCTTGCCCGCCGCTAAAAACAACGACTGCTTTTTCATTTTTCATTTAAATGCAGCTCCTTAGTTTTTTAGAGAGGGAGTTTGCGAACCTCTTTTATGAAACAGTTACCATAATAGCATAATTAGGCAGGTTCCTGTGCTTTTTTAGGTGTAGTAAAATGGAGTCAGGGTATACAGGTGGTAAAAGGGAGGAGTGGCTGCAAATGAAAGCTATAGTCATCGACCAGTACGGAGGAAAAGAGCAATTGAAAGAACGTGAAGTGGAAACGCCAGCCATTTCAGCGCATCAAGTGTTGGTGGAAGTTCACGCAACTTCAGTCAACCCGATTGATTGGAAGCTGAGAGAAGGCTATTTGAAAGAAATGCTGCCATGGGAATTCCCGATCATTCTCGGATGGGATGTTGCCGGAGTCGTCAAAGAAGTAGGCGATGAGGTCAGGCATTATCATCCAGGCGACCGGGTTTTTGCGCGCCCGGATACCACGCGTCAAGGAACGTATGCAGAATTTGTCCCCGTTGATGAAAATCTGTTGGCGCGCATGCCGGAAAGCATGAGTTTCGAGGAAGGCGCGGCGATTCCATTGACTGGGCTAACTGCATGGCAATGTCTGGTGGAGATTGGGCATATCAAGAAAGGCGATAAAGTGCTTGTTCACGCAGGGGCAGGCGGCGTTGGAAGCATGGCTATCCAGATCGCCAATAGCATCGGTTGCCATGTAGCAACGACAGCGAGTGATAAAAATGATGAATTGGTTACTTCTCTAGGTGCAAACCACGTCATCGACTATCGCGAAGAGGATTTCTCGGATGTCCTTGAAGATTTTAATTTCGTGTTGGATACAATGGGTGGAGAGACCTTGGAAAAAAGCTACGGTGTACTGAAGCGCGGCGGGCGGCTCGTTAGTATTGCCGGACAGCCAGATGAAGAGAAGGCTGAGAAATTGGGCATTACAGTGAGTAGTTTCTGGCTTGAGCCAGATGGCCAGCAACTAAAGAAATTAGGCGATTTATTCGTCAGTGGTGAAGTTAAGCCGGAAGTCGGCCACATCTATCCATTGACAGAAGAAGGTGTGCGCGAAGCGCATGAATTAAGCGAATCCCATCATGCAAGAGGTAAAATCGTTATTAAAGTGAAGGACTGATTATTTGGTCACAAACAAGAAAGCACGCGGCTTAGATGCCGCGTGCTTTCTTGTTTATCATTCAGGTTTGCCTGAACGTTCTTCTGAATAGTAATCTTCTGGCGCATCGCTTTGTGCTTCATCTGTACGGACGACAAGTACGTCGCATTTTGAAGAGCGGACGATATGTTCTGATACACTGCCGATGAGGAAGCGCTCGACAGCATTCAAGCCGGTAGCTCCACAAATGATCAAATCGGCTTCAACTCTCTCAGCCAGTTCGCGGGGAATCATCGTTTTAGGTGAACCGTAATCGACCACGATATTGACTTTTTCAACACCGCCAGCTTCGGCTTCCTTTTTATAATCCCCAAGTAAGTCTTCGGCGAATTTCTGGGCGCGGTCAGCAATCGAACGGTCATAAGCTTCAATTGCGGCAAACGACCGGGTATCGATTACGTTTACCAAGTTCAACGTCGCATGGTTGCGTGTGGCGATACCGATAGACTTTTTGAAAGCCCATTCCGCTTCTTTCGATCCGTCGACAGCTACCATGATTTGATTATACTTTAATGTCATCTGTACATTCCTCCTTTGTCTATACTGTAACTTTCGAGGCATGGGCAAATTGTTCCTTCCTAAAAGAGGTAGATTTATCGATTTATTTACCAAGTTATTTTCTTTCGCTATATGGATATATCTTTACATCATTATGCAAGCGCTTTCCTTTGCTCTTTTGACGGTTAAAAAATTATCTCTTGATAACACAAATTAATGGAGCAATATCAAATAAAATCTGTTAGAATGGATGTGGTTTCAAATGCTGATAGTTTGGTTCATTTTATTATTTCAGACACAATATAATGGAGGGTTTTGTAATGCGTATCGGGGTACCTACAGAAGTTAAGAACAATGAAAATCGTGTGGCTATGACACCGGCAGGAGTAGTAAACTTGGCACTTTTCGGCCACGAAGTTTTCATCCAATCCGGTGCGGGGCTTGGATCGGGCTTTACGGATTTTGATTATGAAGCAGCTGGTGCTGTCATCGTCGCTGATGCTGACCAAGCGTGGGCGCAGGATATGGTCATGAAAGTGAAAGAGCCGGTAGCTAGCGAATACAAGCATTTCCGTGAAGGCCAAGTGCTCTTCACTTACTTGCATTTGGCGCCGGAAGTGGCATTGACGAATGCTTTGCTTGAATCGAAAGTGACAGGCGTGGCTTATGAAACGGTCCAACTTTCAAATAATTCATTGCCGCTCCTTACGCCGATGAGCGAAGTGGCTGGCCGCATGTCCACGCAAATCGGTGCCCAGTTCCTTGAGAAAATTCACGGTGGCGGCGGCATCCTGCTTGGTGGCATCCCTGGCGTTTCGCGCGGTAAAGTGACGATTGTCGGCGGTGGCGTAGCTGGAACCAACGCTGCGAAAGTGGCGATCGGGATGGGCGCTGATGTAACGATCCTTGACTTGAACCCTGAACGCTTGCGCCAACTGGACGACTTGTTCGGCAAAGATGTGCAAACATTGGTTTCTAATCCACTTAACATCGCGCAATCGGTTAAAAATTCGGATCTGGTCATCGGAGCGGTATTGATTCCGGGAGCGAAAGCACCTAAATTGATCACTGAAGACATGATCAAATCGATGAAGCCAGGTTCTGTCGTAGTGGATATTGCCATCGACCAAGGCGGCATCTTCGAGACAAGCGACCGCATCACGACTCACGATGCACCGACTTATGTAAAACATGACGTCGTTCATTATGCCGTTGCGAATATGCCGGGTGCCGTTCCGCGCACATCGACGATCGGCTTGACGAATGTAACGGTCCCTTACGCAGTGCAAATCGCCAATAAAGGGCTCAAGCAAGCAGTCCTCGATAACGAAGCATTGAAAAAAGGCGTCAATACGATGGATGGCCATGTCACGTATAAAGCCGTCGCTGACGATCAAGGCCTCCAATACAAATCAGTCGACGAATTGCTTCAATAATAATGGAAAAGAGCTGTTCCTGGAAAATCCCCCATACGGATTTTCGGAACAGCTCTTTTTTTATCGGTTGATGATGGTCAATTCTTTCGGATATTTGGTCAGCACTTCGTAGCCGTCTTCTGTGACGACCATATCGTCTTCAATGCGCACGCCGACTTGATCCGTGACATAAATGCCGGGTTCGATCGTAAATACCATGCCCGCCTCTAGCGGCATATCGTTGCCTCCATGGATCGACGGGAATTCATGGACAGAAATCCCAAGGCCGTGGCCAAGGCGGTGCGTGAAATATTCCCCGTAGCCTGCGTCTTCGATGGTCTTGCGGGCAATCCCGTCAAGTTCCGCCGCTGTAACGCCAGGTCGCACCGCATCAAGTGCTGCTTGTTCTGAGCGCTTGACGATATCGTATACTTCTTTCGCTTGTTCGCTCGGTTCGCCGAACGCCAATGTGCGGGTGATATCCGAGCAATAACCCTCATAAATGACGCCAAGGTCCATTAGCACGAGATCGCCGCGTTCAATTTGGCGTTGCCCTGTTTTGCCATGTGGAGAAGCGGCTTTCGGGCCTGTCAGGACGGTGGTGTCAAACGACATATGGGTGATGCCGCGTTTTTTCAATGCCGTTTCGATTTCGGTCATCAATTCGATTTCGGTCATCCCTTCTTGCATCACGTCGGCTGCTACTTCGATCGCGTAATCCGCAAGCGAGGCGGCATGGCGCAGGATGTCGAGTTCTGCTTCATCTTTGATGACGCGCATGACGTTCATCTGGGCATCGATCGAATGGATTTCGGGCGACTGGAAATAATGGTTGATCGCATCGTAGCGCTCGACGATCATATGCGCTTTCTCGATAGCAATGCGCTCTATCGGCTGATTGCGGTTGGCTGCTGTTTCGTACAATACTTGCATCGCGTCTTGCGTATCGGCATGTCCCGCAATTTCACCCGTCCACCCGGCAGCTTTTGCATCAGGCGCTTCCATGGCCGGACAGATGAGGAACGGTTCTGCCTCAGCAAACACCATGACGGCGAGCAAGCGCTCTTTCGGGTCGCTGTTAAAGCCGGTTAAATAGAAAACATTGTGCGGGTCGGTAATGAGCGCCGCATCGAGTTGCTGCTGTTTCAAAAAACTTTGCAAGTTAGTCAATTTGTTCATATGTATTCCTCCCCTTCATGTGTAGCATATCAAAAATCAGGGTATAAAACAGCAGAAAGCCATGAGCCAAAACTCTATTGGAGGGATATCATGAAAATCTCATATCACGGCCATTCGGTTGTCAAAATTCAAACCGAAGGCAAAACGATCCTCATCGATCCGTTTATCACCGGAAACGAATTGACGGACCTGACAGCAAGCGAAGAAAAACCGGATGCGATTCTGTTGACGCATGCGCATAACGACCATGTCGGCGATACGGTAGACATCGCAAAATCAAGCGGTGCAGTCGTTGTGGCGCCTGTGGAGCTGGCGAATTACCTGAGCGGGCAAGGCTTGGAGGCAGTCGGAATGAACCTCGGCGGCGCCAAAGAGTTCGAATTCGGCAAAGTGAAATTCACGAAAGCGTTCCATAGCTCCTCCTATACGACAGAAGACGGGGAAGTCATCTACGGCGGCATGCCGGCCGGTATTCTGTTCGAAGCGGAAGGGAAGACGGTGTATCATGCTGGGGATACGGAAGTGTTCGGGGACATGGAGATAATTGGCAAACGCCATTCGATCGACTTGGCGTTCTTCCCGATCGGCGATTTCTTCACCATGGGCCCGGAAGATGCGGCTTATGCCGTGGAACTGATCAATCCGAAGACGGCGGTGCCGATCCATTACAACACCTTCCCGCCGATCAAGCAGGACCCAGAACAATTCAAGCAAGCAGTCAAGCAGGCGGAAGTCCGGATCATGGAGCCTGGAGACAGCATCGACTTATAAAATACGATAGCAAGCAGGCAAGGGGAGACATTCATTCCCTTGCCTGTTTTTTTTTATTACCGAGAGCCAAGCCTTGCTTTTCAAAGGCTGCTGCCGGATTGTCGACTTCCATTCGGATTATGATAAACTAAGGGGTAGAGGATAGCAGAAAGATTGGTGAAACAATGGCGACGAAACACGAACAGATTTTGGACTATATCGAGACTTTGGCTGTGGGGGAGAAAATCTCCGTTCGCCGGATTGCCAAAGAGCTTCAAGTATCAGAAGGCACCGCTTACCGGGCTATTAAAGAAGCGGAAAACAAGCGGCTGGTTTCGACGATCGAACGGGTTGGCACCATCCGCATCGAGCGCAAGAAGAAAGAGAATATCGAACGGCTGACGTACGCGGAAATCGTCAAAGTCGTAGACGGCCAAGTGCTCGGCGGGCGTGCCGGGCTTCATAAATCATTGAACAAATTCGTCATCGGGGCGATGCAGCTCGAAGACATGATGCGCTATACGGAGGCAGGCAATCTGCTCATTGTCGGGAACCGTTACAAAGCCCATGAATATGCTTTGCAGGCAGGGGCAGCGGTTCTTGTGACAGGGGGCTTTGACGCTTCTGACCAAGTGAAAAAGCTGGCTGATGAACTGGAATTGCCGGTCATCTCTACTAGCTACGATACCTTTACGGTAGCGACGATGATCAACCGGGCGATTTATGACCAATTGATCAAAAAAGAGATTCTGCTCATTGAAGACATCTTGATCCCGCTGGAAAACACTCATTTTCTTCACGTTAAAGATCCGATCAGCCGCTACAATGAACTGAACAATGAAACTACTCATGGCGGTTTTCCAGTCGTCGACAGCAGCGGCAGGCTGGTCGGGATCGTTACTTCACGAGACGTCATCGGCGCGTCAGATACAGAATTGATTGATAAAGTGATGACCAAGGACCCGATTACTGTGTCGTTGCAGACGAGCGTTGCGGCAGCAGGGCACCGGATGATCTGGGAAGGAATCGATTTACTGCCGATCACTGACGACCACCATCATTTGATGGGCATCATCAGCCGGCAGGATGTACTGAAAGCAATCCAAACGGCCCAGCGCCAGCCCCAACAAGGCGAGACGATCGACGACATTATCAAGAGCCAATTGAACCAAGTGCAAGAAGACAAGCTCAGCCTGGAATTTCGCGTCACGCCCCAAATGACCAACGCGTACGGCTCGCTGTCGTACGGAGCTTATACAATGGTGCTGACGGAAGCGGCGGCAACGGCACTCAAGACAAAAAACCGCAAAGACAGCGTGCTGGAAAACATGACCGTTTATTTCCTGAAACCTGTGCAGCTGGACGCGGCATTGATCATCCGGCCGACAATTCTGGACATCAGCCGCAAATCAGCAAAAGTTGATGTCGAAGTGCTGAACGAACAGCAAGTGATTGGCAAAGCGATGCTGACTTTCCAATTACTCGACCGCTGAAGAGCGCTGTTTTAATAAGATAGCAGTCCCTGGCTTGTGCCAATCAAAAAAACAACCTCTCCGCAAGGGAGGGGCTGTTTTATGGATTTAGGCGGGTTTCTTCGTCAAGAAACGCTTGGTAATGGCGGTTGGCCTTGAAATTGTGGACGATCAGCGCCAAGCCAAGAACAATAAAGATACCGGCGATGATATAGGTGACAACGGTTTGGAAGATGAACAGCTGGTTGATGCCGAAAAAGGCGATAAAACTGCCGAGCGCAATTTGGGCGCGGCTTGCATACCAATTTTTTCGTACCGGCAGACGCGTTCGAATCTGTTTCGTTTTATAGTAAAGATAGAATACAGCAGAAACAATAATCAAAAATATGAATATGAGCATGGGGAACCTCCTGTTATGCAAATCTATCTCCATTGTAATGGGGATGATCAGAAAATGCGAATGGATTTCCCTGTCCACTGGAGGATTGAAGCAATGTATAGTCAAATCATCGACACAATTAAACAATTCGATACCATCATCATTCACCGCCATGTACGACCTGACCCCGATGCATACGGTTCCCAAATCGGCTTGAAATACATATTAAGCCACAACTACCCAAACAAGCGCGTTCTTGCGGCAGGAGAACACGATTACACAATGGATTTCCTTGATTTTCCCGATACGGTTGAAGACGCAGATTTTGAAGGGGCTTTGGTCATCGTTACAGACACGGCCAATACAGACCGCATCGATGATCAGCGCTATCTAAAAGGAGCGAAGTTGGTGAAAATCGACCATCACCCGAATGATGATAATTACGGGGATATTTGTTATGTCGATACTAAAGCCAGCTCTTCTTCTGAAATGATTTACGAATTGTTTGCATGTGGGCAAGCGGATGAAAACTGGATCATGCCCGATAAAGGGGCAAGGCTGCTCTATGCAGGCATCATCGGCGATACAGGGCGCTTCCTGTTTCCAAGCACGACGCAAAAAACCTTCGACGTGGCGGGCGAATTGATCAAATATGATTTTGACCGCAACGAACTCCATAACGGAATGTACGAGATGGATCGTAAATTGCTTCATTTACAAGGATATATGTACCAAAATTTCCAAATAGATGAAAATGGTGCTGCCTTTGTCAAAATCACGCAGGACATTTTGGCGAAATTCGATGTGACTGCAACGGACACCTCATTGCTGGTCGGTTCGCTTGGCAACGTCAAAGGCATCAAAGCCTGGGTTATTTTAATAGAAGAAGATAATGAAATTCGTGTCCGGCTGCGTTCAAAAGGGCCAGTCATCAATACGTTAGCAAAAGAATTCGGGGGCGGAGGGCACCCGATGGCGTCCGGTGCAGTCGCTTATTCCTGGGACGAAGCTGACCGGGTCATTCGGCGCCTGGAGGAAATTTGCGCGAAGGCATGAGGAAAGAAGGTGTTGAAATGGCCTACCCGCATATCGTGACGGCGGCTGATCCGCTTAAAAGCACGATTCGCCTCGAGGAACTGTTTGCAGTTCTCACCGAACAAGGCGCCAGCGCGGCAGCCTTAGTCAATTCCAAATTATACGGCGTCCTGCCATTTTGGGACGCTTGCAAAAAGGCCGGCATCCACGGGGTGCTCGGCCTTTCCGTGCCCGTCGACTTCGACGGTGCCGCACTTCCTGTGGTGCTATATGCGCAGAACAACACCGGCTACCATATGTTACTGAAACTGACGAGTGCATTATCGACTCGGGACGTGGAAGCCATCCCGCAAAAATGGCTGGCAGCTTATCAGGAAGGTTTATTATGCGTAATTCCCGATAATACTGCGTGGGTGCTGACAGACCGCAGCGCAGCGCTCGGCATGCTGTCAGGGTTATTCGGCGAGCGCTTATTCGCCAGCATCGAACGGCCTGGAGGAAGTGTGCAGGGGACTGAAGAAGCATTTACTGAATTCTGCTTGACGTTCGGCCTCAAATTGATGGCAAGCCATGAATGCCGATATGTGAAGCAAGAAGATGCCTTTGCGTATGAAGTGGCGAGATCAATCGGGGACGGCTTCAAGTTAAGCGATCCTGAACGCCCGAAGCCTGAACATTCAGCGGCATTCGTGCCGACACAAGCACAATTATTAGAGTGGTTTTCAGACCATCCTGAATGGCTGGAACAAAGCCGTGAACTGCTCATGAACTGCCGTGTCACCATCCCATTAAACCGCCAATTGCTGCCGAAATATCCGGTAAAAGAAGGCAGCGACAAAAACGAGCTCATCCGTACACTTTGCTTGAAGGGGCTGGAAGAACGTCTCGGGAAATTGGAACAAAGCTATTCGGACAGGCTCGATTACGAGTTAGGCGTCATTTCGTCCATGGGCTATATCGATTATTTCCTCATCGTTTCCGATTTCATGGCTTATGCGAGAAAAAGAGCCATCCTGACAGGCCCGGGTCGCGGATCTTCCGCTGGTTCGCTCGTTGCTTTTGCGTTGCGCATTACGGATGTCGATCCGCTCGCCCATGGGTTATTGTTTGAGCGTTTCCTGAATCCTGAGCGGGTCACCTTGCCGGATATCGACATCGACTTCGCAGACCACCGACGCCATGAAGTCGTTGCGTACGTCGCGAAAAAATACGGCGCCTTGCAGACCGCACAAATCATCACATTCGGCACTTTATCCACAAAAGCGGTCGCGAGAGACACGGCGAGGGTATTCGGTTTTGAAGTCGAAGAGCTCGACAAGATCTCCAAACTCATCCCGAGCCGACCGGGCATCACTTTACGCGAAGCTCTCCGTAAATCGAAAGCGCTGGAGGATTGGATCATCGGCAATGAAACACGCGAACGCTGGTTCAAGACTGCGTTGAAGCTGGAAGGCTTGCCCCGAAATTCTTCGATTCATGCAGCAGGTGTCATTTTGAGCCCAGGCCCATTGGTGGATTACGTTCCGATTGAAAAAGGCAATGATGATATTTTCATTACCCAATGGCCGATGCAGGAACTTGAAGCAATCGGCTTATTGAAAATGGACTTTCTCGGATTGCGAAATTTGACGGTTCTTGAAAACATGGCACATATGCTGAAACGCGATCGGAACTTGGCAATTGATTACCGAAGTTTGCCGCTCGACGACAAAGAAACTTATGCTTTATTGGCGAAGGGCGATACAGCAGGGATTTTTCAGCTTGAGTCGCCTGGTATGCGACGCGCGTTGATGCTCATCAAGCCGAGCGCATTCGGCGATATTGTCGCAGTCAATGCCTTGTACCGTCCGGGCCCGATGGAATTTATCCCGCTTTACGCACGACGCAAGCACGGCGAAGAGGCGGTAGCCTATATCCATCCGGTGCTGGAGCCGATTTTGTCGGAAACGTACGGCGTCATCGTCTACCAGGAGCAGATTATGAAAATCGCTGCCGAAATGGCGGGCTTCAGCTTAGGCGAGGCCGATTTATTGCGCCGTGCGGTCAGCAAAAAAAATCGCCAAATCCTTGATGAAGAGCGACAGCATTTTGTCAGCGGCGCTACCGCAAACGACTATACCGCAAAAGAAGCGGGAGACGTCTATGACCTGATTGTGCGATTTGCTGATTACGGCTTCCCGAAAAGCCATGCGGTCGCTTACAGTATGATTTCCTATCAACTCGCCTATATGAAAGCCCATTATCCTGTGCAGTTCTATGCTGCCCTATTATCGAACAGCCAAGGGAATAATGAGAAAACGGCCCAGTTTATGCGTGAAATGAAAGAGCGTGGAATTTCACTTGCCGCACCGTGCATCGCAAATAGCCGCTATGGGTTTTCGTCAGAGGCACAACAAGTCCGGGCAGGCCTCAGCATCGTAAAAGGCGTTCCTGGAACGGCGGTCAAAGCCATCTTAGCAGCGAGAAAGGAAGGGCCTTTCCAGAGCCTGTTCAATATCGCTGAACGAATATCAGCAGTGCATTTCACCCGTAAGGCTTTCGAGCCGCTTATCAAAGCCGGGGCACTGGACGTACTCGGAAAAGACCGTGCCGTCCTGCTCGCGTCTCTTGACAGCGCGATCAAGCATGCGGAACTGGTCAAGCCGAATGAGGCCCCTGGATTATTTGATGACATGGGATCTAGCTTCATGAAACCGAAATATACCAAAGCCGAACCTATGCCGGATGGGCTTAAGCTCGACTTTGAAAAAGAAGCGCTCGGTTTTTATTTGAGCACGCATCCCGTGGAACGGGAAAAAGAGCAGCGCAACAAAGCATATACAGCACTCAATGACCTGCCGGAGAAAAAAGACCGTGAGCGCGTAGAAGTGCTCGGGCTGGTGGAAGACGTACGGCGCATCCGTACAAAAAAAGGCGATGCGATGGCGTTTGTCACGTTGCAGGATGAAAGCGGAGTGGCATCGGTTACGCTGTTCCCGAAAGAGTATGCGCAATACAACGAAACGCTCGATAAAGATGCCTTGCTCGAAATCCAAGGAACAGCTGAAACCCGCCAAGGTAAGACGAGCATCATCTGCAAAACCATTGTGTAAAGCAGCGCAACAAGCTAGTTTCACATAAGGGGATCGACAAGGAACTGCATTTCTTAAAAAGAAATGCAGTTTTTTCTTTACGGCAGCCGAAATTTTTTGTAAGGTATAGAAAGATTAGTGGTCAGACCACTTTCAAAAAAATGGAAACAAAAGGAGTTTTCATGAGTCAGCCAAAACGCTATTTAAATATTGTAAGTGAAATGCGGGATATGATTCGGGAACAGAACATTCGGCCGGGAGACCGGATTCCTTCAGAGCGGGAGTTGGCTGAGAAGTTAGCGGTCGGCCGTTCGACGATCCGTGAGGCGCTCCGGAGCTTGGAATTGCTGGGGCTTATCGAAACTCGCCGAGGGGAAGGGACATTTTTAACTGACCCAAGAAAACACCGACTCGTCGAATTGCTCGCGACCTTCATATTGCAGGACAATAAAACCTTAGAAGATGTGTGGGAAACGATGTGCATACACGAAACTGCGGCCATCCAGGTTATCTGCGCAAGCGATGCATCAAAACTTCCGGTATGGGAAAGTTTACGTGAGCGGCTGGATGGGCATGAATTCATAAGGGAAGACTTTGTCCGCGAATTGATGGTACTGTCTGGCAACCGCCTTTCGCTGAAAATTTGGTTCTTATTAAAGCAATATGGGGGCAACCCTTATGACGGCGAAGTCATGCCGGAAGAGAGACCCTTGCTGAAAAACATCCTGCAGGCGATCGAGCAGCAGGATGCTGAAACGGCCATCCGGGATTTTAAAGCCTGGAGCAGTGTCTTAATTAAAGGAGAGAATGCACAATGGCAATGATACGCGATATATTCAAGAAAAAACGAGATGAAAAAGAAGCGACGATTCCTTCCAAAGCGGCAAAAGATGTGCCGGAGGGCTTGATGACGAAATGCCCGAATTGCAAACACATTACCTTGACGAAAGAATTGGAGAATTTGGGGAAAGTGTGCCCTAAATGCGATCATCATTTCAAAATGACGGCCCGCGAACGAATCGTCCACCTTTTGGACGAATTGAGTTTTGATTCAGTGGACGATCATTTGAAATCTGAAAACCCTTTGAACTTCCCGGGTTATAGCGAAAAAGTCCAGGCCGACAGTGAAAAAACCGGATTGAACGAAGCTGTTTTAACAGGGACGGGTTCGATTAATGGCCAACAGGTGGTCGTGGCTGTAATGGATTCGCACTTCCGCATGGGCTCGATGGGCTCGGTGGTCGGCGAGAAAATCACGCGTGCTGTTGAGTTGGCTACTAAATTGAAAGTGCCGTTTTTGATCTTTACGGCAAGCGGAGGCGCACGTATGCAAGAAGGCGTGCTGTCGCTCATGCAGATGGCGAAGACTAGTGTCGCTTTAAAACGCCATTCGAATGAGGGTCTATTATTCGTATCGATCTTAACTCATCCGACAACTGGCGGCGTATCTGCCAGCTTTGCTTCTGTTGGCGATATCAATTTGGCAGAACCGAAAGCATTGATCGGCTTTGCAGGGCGCCGCGTCATTGAACAAACGGTGCGCGAAAAATTACCGGAGGACTTTCAGACGGCAGAATTTTTGCTTGACCATGGCCAGCTCGATGCGGTCGTGCATCGCTCTAAAATGCGCGAGACGCTGTCGACCATTGTGCAATTGCATGTGAAAGGGGCTGGATCCGATGTCTAAAAAGAAAATGAAGACGATGGCGTTTGAAGAGCCATTGATTGAATTGAGAAAAAAGATTTCCGAGTTGAAGGAATATACGCAAACGGTAGATGTCGATCTTAGTTCGGAAATCACTTCTTTAGAAGAGCGTTTTGCGAAACTCGAGGAAGAAATCTATGAGAACATGAAACCATGGGACCGGGTTCAAGTGGCACGCCACCCGGAACGACCGACGACTTTAGATTATTTGCCGCTCGTCTTCAAGGACTTCATCGAACTTCATGGAGACCGGGTCTACGGGGATGACGAGGCAATCATCGGTGGCATCGGGAGTTTTGAAGGGCAGCCAGTGACGATCATCGGTCATCAGCGCGGCAAGGACACAAAAGAAAACGTCCGCCGCAATTTCGGGATGCCGCATCCTGAAGGCTACCGGAAAGCGCTGCGCTTGATGAAGCAAGCGGAGAAATTCGGGCGCCCGGTCATTTGCCTGATTGATACAAAAGGCGCTTATCCGGGAAGAGCTGCAGAAGAACGTGGGCAAAGCGAAGCAATCGCGCGCAATCTGGTCGAGATGGCGGGGCTTGAAGTGCCGGTGCTTTCCATTGTCATCGGAGAAGGCGGCAGCGGCGGGGCGCTCGCGCTTGGTGTCGGCAACCAAATCTTGATGCTCGAAAACTCGACGTTCTCGGTCATTTCGCCTGAAGGAGCGGCGTCGATTCTATGGAAAGATGCGGCACTTGCTAAAACTGCAGCGGAAGCCATGAAAATCACGGCGCCTGATCTGTTGAAGATGGGCATCATCGAGCATATGATTCCTGAAGTACGCGGCGGCGCCCATCACGATACCACCTGCCAGGCACAATTGATCAGCGGAGCAATCCGTTATTCATTGAAGGAATTGGAAGGCTTGAGCGCAGAACAATTGATTTCACAGCGCTACGAGAAATTCAGGGCAATCGGCGTTTTCACAGAATAAAAATCAGGCCGCGTTATGCGGCTTTTTTATTTTTCGGGATTCAACAAAAAACGCACGCTGAACAGGAGTTATGGACTGACAGCACAGGCCCTGCGTGGTAAGGTGAATAAAGTAAAAGGAAGTGCAGGAGGCGGTTTTGGTGAAGAAAATTGGAGTGTTGACAAGTGGCGGCGATTCGCCGGGGATGAATGCGGCGGTTCGCGCAGTCGTTCGGAAAGGTATTTACCACGGCATCGAAGTGGCTGGCGTTTATTATGGCTACCAAGGCTTGATTGAAGGCAATATTAAAGACCTGCAAGCTGGGGACGTCGGTGATATTATTCAGCGCGGCGGTACAAAGCTCTATTCTGCCCGTTGTGATGAATTCCGGACAGATGAAGGGCAATGGAAAGCAATTGAACAGATGAAGAAAAAAGGGCTTGAAGGCTTGGTGGTCATTGGCGGAGACGGTTCATACCGCGGGGCGATGGCTTTGACAAAAAAAGGATTCCCGAGCATCGGGGTGCCGGGAACGATTGATAACGATATTCCTGGGACGGATTACACGATCGGTTTTGATACGGCATTGAATACTGTCATCGAAGCGATCGATAAGATTCGCGATACGGCGACGAGCCACGAGCGGACATTCATCATCGAAGTGATGGGTAGAGACGCTGGCGACTTGGCTTTATGGGCTGGACTTGCCGGCGGTGCCGAAACCATCCTCATCCCTGAAGATCCATACGACATCGATGATATGCTTGAACGCCTCGAAAGCGGCCGCAAGCGTGGCAAAAAACACAGCATCATCATAGTGGCAGAAGGCGTCATGAGTGGCGGAGAACTGGCTGAGCTCATCTCGGACAAGACCAATGTTGAAACGCGTGTTTCGGTGCTTGGCCATATCCAACGGGGCGGCACACCGACTGGCCGCGACCGTGTGCTTGGCAGCCTGTTCGGAGCAAGAGCAGTGGAAGTGCTGCTCGAAGGAAAAGGCGGACTGGCGATTGGCATGAAAAATCATCAGGTGGTAGACTATGATATGACAACGGCGTTCGAAAAAGAGCACGATGCCGATATGAGTTTGTACCAGCTTTCTAAAGAATTATCAATTTAAACAGCTAATTGGAGTGAGTCTATTGAGAAAAACGAAAATCGTCTGCACAATCGGGCCGGCAAGTGAATCACCGGAAGTACTAGAACAATTGATGAAAGCAGGCATGAACGTCGCCCGCCTAAACTTCTCGCATGGCGACCACGAGGAGCATGCATTACGCATCAAGCGCATCCGCGAAGCTTCCGAAAAAACTGGCATTACAGTGGGAATCCTGCTGGATACAAAAGGTCCGGAAATAAGAACCCATAAAATGGAAAATGATTCAATTGAACTCGAAACTCACCAGGAAATTACGATTTCTATGACGGAAGTGTTGGGCACAAAAGAGATGTTTTCGATTACTTATGAAAAATTGATTGAAGATGTCCATGAAGGCTCGATGATTTTGTTGGATGATGGATTGATCGAATTACGCGTTACAAGCATCGACAAAGAACAAGGCCAGATCCATACGGTCGTTGAAAATGCCGGCACACTGAAAACGAAGAAAGGCGTTAACGTTCCAGGCGTATCTGTTCAATTGCCAGGAATCACTGAAAAAGATGCTGCCGATCTTTTATTCGGCATTGAACAGGATGTCGACTTCGTTGCCGCATCATTTGTCCGCAGACGTTCAGATGTCATGGAAATCCGCAGTTTGCTGGAGAAAAATGGTGGGTCTCATATTCAAATCATTCCGAAGATCGAAAACCAGGAAGGCGTCGATAACTTGGATGAAATCATTATGGTTTCAGACGGCCTGATGGTTGCACGTGGAGATCTCGGTGTAGAAATTCCTGCAGAAGAAGTGCCGATTGTTCAAAAATCGATGATAAACAAATGCAATAGTGCAGGGAAGCCAGTTATCACGGCGACGCAAATGCTGGATTCCATGCAGCGCAACCCACGCCCGACACGTGCAGAAGCAAGCGATGTAGCGAATGCCATTTTTGACGGCACAGATGCAATTATGCTATCAGGCGAAACGGCAGCAGGGCTTTATCCGGTAGAATCAGTCGAAACGATGCACCGCATTGCAGAGACGACGGAAGCTGCACTTAACCATAAGCAAATCGTTTCTAACCGCCGCAAAGAGAAAGAGTCGAATATGACAGAAGCGATCGGCCAGGCCGTTGCTTATACTGCACTAAACTTGCGTGTGCAGGCAATTTTGGCGCCGACCGAAAGCGGCCATACGGCTAAGATGATTTCCAAATACCGTCCAGGTTCACCGGTCATTGCAGTAACATCTACGACACGAACGGCGCGCAAGCTGGCCTTGATCTGGGGCGTCCAGCCGATTGTCGGAACACGCGTTGAATCGACAGATGAAATGCTCGACGTCGCAGTGGTAGAAGCGCTTAAGCACGGCTTGATCAAGCACGGTGACCTTGTCATCATTACCGCTGGAGTTCCAGTTGGTGAAGCTGGGACAACCAACTTGATGAAGCTGCGCGTCATCGGTGACATTTTGGCGAAAGGGCAGGGCATCGGCAAGAGCGTTGGCTTCGGTGAAGCAGTGGTTGTGCGCAATGCTGAAGAAGCCTTGTCAGTAGATACCGAAGGCAAAATCATCGTCACTTACGGTACTGACCGCGACATGATGGATGCTATCAATAATTGCGCGGGCATCGTGACGGAAGAAGGCGGTTTGACAAGCCACGCTGCAGTAGTGGGGCTAAGTCTTGGGATTCCTGTAATCGTCGGTGTTAAAGATGCAGTGACGAAAGTGGAATCCGGCCAGGAAATCACGATCGATGCAGATGCAGGCGTCATTTATCACGGGCATGCAAGCGTATAGTAAAGAAAACTTGGAGGTCGATTGACTATGATGAAGTGGATCTTTCTGGCATTGGTGATCGTACCGACTCTTGAGCTTGCGATTTTAATCTGGGCAGGCGGGCAGATTGGATTCTTCTGGACACTCGCCTTGATCGTGACGACTGGGTTGCTTGGGGCTTTCTTAGCAAAACGCCAAGGGCTGAAAGCAATCCGTGATATCCAATCGAGCATGAACCAGATGCAGCCGCCAGGCGACCGCCTGATCGGCGCTGCTTTTATCCTGGTCGGCGGAACTTTGTTGCTGACGCCTGGATTTATTTCAGATGCCGTCGGGTTTAGCTTATTGTTCACCCCGACGCAAAAGCTCTACAAGCCGTTGGTTTATCGAATGCTTCAGAAGAAGATGAAAAATACCCGGATTATCGTAGGATAATTCCGGGTTCATTCATCATCAGCCAATCGGTTTTTAAATTTTAACAAGCGTTTTCATTCACAAATTGTACAAAGTTGATTATAATGGCTAGGTAAGTCCATTTACGGAAAAGTACATGAAAACAGATGGCTCATTATTCTGTCTTTTTTTTTGGAATGATGAAGTAGAATGTAGAAGGAGAGATTTATATGACATCATCAAAAGGTTTAGAAGGTGTAGTCGCTACCCAATCGGCGATCAGCTCGATCATCGATGACACACTTACATACGTCGGCTACAATATCGACGATCTGGCGAACAATGCCAGTTTCGAAGAAGTAATTTATCTGCTTTGGCACCAACGTTTGCCAAAAACGGACGAACTTGCTGAGTTGAAACAGCAACTCGCAGATAACATGGCGGTGCCACAAGCGGTGCTTGACCACTTTAAGTCATACGACATCAAAAACGTTCATCCAATGGCGGCATTGCGTACAGCAGTTTCCATGCTTGGCCTCTTCGACGAAGAAGCGGAAGTAATGGAAGATGCAGCGAACTACCGCAAAGCCATTAAAATCCAGGCGAAGATCTCGACACTTGTAACAGCATTTGGTCGTATCCGTTCTGGCCAAGAGCCGATCCAACCAAAAACGGATTATAGCTTTGCAGCAAACTTCCTTTACATGCTGTCTGGCGAAGAACCTAAAGACATCGAAGTCGAAGCGTTCAATAAAGCGCTCGTCCTTCACGCAGATCATGAACTGAACGCTTCTACGTTCACTGCGCGCGTTGCGGTTGCGACACTGTCTGACGTCTACTCAGGTGTAACAGCGGCAATCAGTGCTTTGAAAGGACCACTTCATGGTGGTGCCAACGAACAAGTAATGAAGATGTTGACAGAAATTGGATCGGTCGACCAAGTCGAACCAATTATCAACGAAAAACTCGCAAACAAAGAAAAAATCATGGGCTTTGGCCACCGCGTCTACCAACAAGGCGACCCGCGTGCCAAGCATTTGCGTGAAATGTCTCAAAAACTGACAGAGCTTCGCGGCGAATCGAAATGGTATGACATGTCTGTAAAAATTGAAGAATTGGTGACGAACGCTAAACCGCTTCCGCCAAATGTCGATTTCTACTCGGCTTCGGTCTACCATTCCTTGAACATTGAACACGATTTGTTTACGCCGATCTTTGCAGTGTCCCGTGCGTCGGGCTGGCTCGCGCACATTCTTGAGCAATACTCAAATAACCGTCTGATCCGCCCGCGTGCGGAATACATCGGGCCTGGCATGCAAACTTATGTGCCGGTTGAAGAACGTTAATTCAGGCAATACAATAAAATTTGATGGGGCTGACACATTGTGCAGCCCCATGACTTTGAAATCAGGAGGAACTTACACATGACTAACGGTGAAAAAATCTCAGTAGAAAATGGCGTCTTGAACGTCCCTAACAATGCAGTCATCCCGTACATTATCGGTGATGGAACTGGACCGGATATCTGGAACGCAGCTTCACGCGTATTGGAAGAATCGGTAAACAAAGCCTATAACGGCGAAAAATCAATCGTCTGGAAAGAAGTTTTGGCTGGCCAAAAAGCATTCGACGAAACAGGCGAGTGGCTTCCAGAAGAAACACTTAACGTTATCCGCGAATACTTGATCGCTATCAAAGGGCCACTTACTACGCCAATCGGCGGCGGTATCCGTTCATTGAACGTGGCACTTCGCCAAGAGCTAGATCTATACACTTGCTTGCGTCCAGTGCGTTATTTCGAAGGCGTGCCTTCACCGGTGAAACGCCCTGAAGATACAGATATGGTCATCTTCCGTGAAAACACTGAAGACATCTATGCAGGTATTGAATACGCTAACGGCAGCGACGAAGTGAAAAAATTGATCTCATTCCTTACAGATGAAATGGGCGTTAAAAACATCCGCTTCCCTGAATCATCAGGTCTTGGTATCAAACCGATTTCTGAAGAAGGCACAAAACGCTTAGTACGCGCTGCGATCAACTACGCGTTGACTGAAGGCCGCGACTCGGTAACACTTGTCCACAAAGGAAACATCATGAAGTTCACTGAAGGAGCTTTCAAAAACTGGGGCTACGAAGTGGCTGAACAAGAGTTTGGCGACAAGGTCTTCACATGGAACGAATACGATGCAATCAAAGACGAAAAAGGAACAGATGCTGCGAACAAAGCGCAAGAAGATGCTTTGGCTTCTGGCAAAATCCTTGTTAAAGATTCCATCGCTGACATTTTCCTTCAGCAAATCCTTACACGTCCAAGCGAGTTCGACGTGGTTGCAACAATGAACTTGAATGGTGACTATATCTCTGATGCACTTGCTGCACAAGTTGGCGGTATCGGAATCGCGCCAGGCGCGAACATCAACTACGACACAGGACATGCCATCTTCGAAGCGACTCACGGTACAGCTCCGAAATATGCTGGACTTGATAAAGTAAACCCATCTTCTGTCATCCTTTCAGGCGTCTTGATGCTTGAGCACCTTGGCTGGACGGAAGCGGCTAACTTGATTTCTGCTTCAATGGAAAAAACCATTGCGTCTAAAGTTGTTACTTACGACTTCGCTCGTCTAATGGACGGCGCGACAGAAGTTAAAACTTCTGCATTCGCTGATGAGTTAATTAAAAACATGTAAAATGAAAGAGGAGGCTTTTGCCTCCTCTTTGTTGTATCATCCGACGGAAAGGGGAGTTTTGTATGACATTCAAACGGAAAAAGATTTCGGTAATCGGTTCTGGATTTACTGGTGCTACGACAGCATTCCTGCTGGCGCAGAAGGAATTGGGGGATGTCGTCATCGTCGATATTCCTGCAATGGAAGATCCTGCAAAAGGCAAAGCACTGGATATGGCGGAAGCAGCACCTGTATTGAATTTTGATGCACATATTACAGGAACTTCGGATTACGCGAACACGAAAGATTCCGACCTCGTCATTATCACAGCAGGGGTGGCCAGAAAGCCGGGAATGAGCCGGGATGATTTAGTTCAGACCAATCAGAAAGTCATGAAATCAGTCACTAAAGAAATCGTTGCCCACTCGCCAAATTCGACCATCCTAGTGCTGACCAATCCAGTTGATGCAATGACTTATACTGTCTTTAAAGAATCCGGTTTTCCAAAAGAACGAGTCATCGGCCAATCCGGCGTGCTAGATTCCGCACGGTTCCGCAGTTTTGTGGCACAAGAGCTCAATCTGTCGGTTAAAGACATTACAGGGTTTGTGCTTGGCGGGCATGGAGATGACATGGTGCCGCTTGTCCGTTATTCTTCAGCTGGCGGCGTGCCGCTAGAAACTCTCATTCCAAAAGACCGCCTGGATCAAATCGTCGAGCGGACGCGTAAAGGCGGGGCGGAAATCGTCAACCTTCTTGGCAATGGCTCGGCGTATTATGCGCCTGCTGCTTCTCTTGTTGAAATGGCCGAAGCGATTCTGCTTGATCAAAAACGAGTGTTGCCATCCATTGCTTATTTGCAGGGGGAATACGGCATGGACGGCATCTACCTTGGCGTGCCGGCAGTTCTTGGTGCTTCGGGAATCGAAAAAATCATTGAAATCGAATTGAATGAAAAAGAAAAGCAAGCACTCGATAAGTCGGCTGCCTCCGTGAAGGCAGTCATGGATGTATTGGCTTGACGTACGAGCTGGGCAGGATATCCTGTCCGGCTTTTTCTTTACATAGAAGAAGCTAGTTTCAAGTGTTTATTCCCGCTGTGACAAAGCGAGGGAGCTTGCACTTGTGCTCTAGAAATTGATACTATAAGGATATGAACGACTCAAGGGGAGGGAACGCCTGTGTTGCTCGGAAAAAAACGCAAATTAGGCAGAAAAATTGAAGATATTACAGTCGGTGAGAAGTTGAAGTTGACGGAAAAAGTCGAAGATAAGGATTTGCTTTTGTATCTCGGTCTGACGAACGATGGAAATCCTTTATATATCCAGCATGATTTTGCATCAACGACCAGTTTTGAAAAACCGGTCGTGCCGAATATCATGTTGACGGGAATCGTCACATCAGCGGTATCCAAGTACATGCCAGGCCCAGGTTCGTATATTTGCGAACAGCATTTGGTTTTCAAAAAGCCGGTCTATCATTACGCGACAGTCGATTTTTTATTGGAAGTGGCGGATGTAGACTTAAGGGGCAATTTGGTGACCATCCGTGTTGAAGGCACGGACGAAGAAGGAACCGTTTGCATTGAAGGGAAAATTGTGGCACAGCCGCCGAAGACTTCAAACAAATTAACGACCCAGGCGATGGAGAATTTCTAAAGCAGTTTGGGATGGGGGTTCCAAATTGAGTGTGGAGGATGCTATATGCCGAAGAAAATTTTGATTATTGAAGACGAACATTCAATTGCAACATTGTTATCCTATAATCTGGTGCAAGCTGGATATGAAACGGTTATTGCGAATGATGGAAAACAAGGCTATGATCTTGCGCTGAGCGAAAAACCGGATTTGATCGTGCTAGATTTAATGCTGCCGTCAATGGATGGCGTAGAAGTATGCAAATCATTGCGCCAGCAGAAAGTGAACATCCCAATCATCATGTTGACAGCAAAAGGCGATGAATTTGATAAAGTGCTCGGCTTGGAGCTTGGTGCCGATGATTATATGACCAAGCCATTCAGTCCACGTGAAGTAGTTGCCCGCATCAAAGCGGTATTGCGCCGGGCTGAGACAAGCCCTGTTATCCAGCAGGACGGGGCAACCCCATATGTGTTCGGTAAATTACAAATTTTTCCTGATAGATTCGAAGTATTTTTGGATGAGAAGCAATTAGAATTTACTCCGAAAGAATTCGAATTGCTGGTCTACTTGGCAGAAAATAAAAATAGGGTATTGACCCGAGATCAATTATTGAGCGCTGTGTGGAAATATGATTTTGCCGGCGATACCCGGATTGTCGATGTTCATGTCAGTCATTTACGTGAAAAGATCGAAGCGAATACGCGAAAGCCTACTTATATCAAAACGATCCGTGGATTGGGCTATAAATTCGAGGAGCCGAAAAGTTCATGACTTTCCGGCGCCGCCTGCTGATTTCCTTGCTGCTGTGGAACGGTACGCTGCTTGTCGGTCTCTATTTAATCGTGCTCCAGTTTCTTCCTTTATATGAGGTGGCAGCAAATAAATCCGCCGTGTGGTCGGCGCTTGGGCTTATTTTCCTGATAGGTCTAGGGGCATCTGCCGTCATCGGCAACCGTATTATCCGTTTGCAAGTGGAGCCGATAGAAAATGCCACCGCAACTGCAGTAGAGCTTGTGAAGGGGAATTACCGCGCACGCGCTTATGAGTCCGATGCCCAGGGCAGCTTAGAGTTGAACAAGACGATCAACGTACTTGCCCGCAATTTACAGGAAGTTACCGCTGTTCGCCTTATGGAACAGGAACGGCTGAAAACTTTGATCGAGAATATGGGCAGCGCACTGGTCATGATCGACCGGCAAGGGACGATTTCCTTGGTCAATCGAGCCTTTCTGGAAGAAACCGGCTTGAGCAGTGACGCGGTTCTTGGTAGTTTGTACCGTGAAATCGATATCGCGCCCGAGCTAAAATCCTTCATTGAAACAGTGTTCATGACTGAGACCCGTTCGCGCGATCAAATTGAGTTTGCAGAAGGGTTGAAAATGAAGAACTTGGATGTCTACGGCGCGCCGGTCATCGGTGAACATGAGCGTTGGCTCGGTGTAGTCATCGTTTTTCATGATATAACTGAGTTGAAAAAATTGGAGCAAGTGCGTAAGGATTTCGTGGCGAATGTTTCACACGAATTGCGTACGCCCGTCACATCCATAAAAGGTTTTTCCGAGACCTTACTGGATGGGGCTTATCAGGACACGGATACTCTATTGTCCTTTTTGGAAATTATCCAGACAGAAAGCAATCGCTTGGAAATGCTCATCAATGATTTGCTCAACTTGTCGAATATGGAGCGTTCCGCATTCCACATTGAACTGGAGCCGACGGACATGAAAGCTATCATTGAACGGGCTGTCGAAACGGTGCACCCGAAATTGGCAGAAAAGAATATTACCCTTGAATTGGATTTGGCACCGGTTACCGTGAGCGGCGACGGCAACCGGCTCATCCAAGTAATCGTCAATTTATTGATCAATGCCTCCACTTATTCTCAGGAAAACACAAAGGTATCACTGATGCTTTTTGCAGAAGGCGACCAGGCGATTGTAAAAGTGGAAGATCAGGGAATCGGCATCGAAGCATCCGAAATCGGCCGCTTGTTTGAGCGTTTTTACCGAGTTGACCGGGCTCGTAGCCGGAATTCGGGTGGCACTGGGCTTGGGCTTTCGATCGTCAAACACATCATTGAAGCGCATCATGGCAATGTCGAAGTGGAAAGCGAAGTCGGATTCGGCACGACCTTTACCGTCTATTTGCCGCTTGCGGAAGAAATTTAGGAGGAACATATGGAAACCAAACACCCATTTTTGCCGATCATTGTCGGCACCGATATGAATGCTTATAATATGGCAATTTCATTTCATGAAGCATACGGCATCAAACCAATTTTGATCGGCAAAGAGCCATTGTCCTTTACGGAGATGAGCTCGATCACTGAAACCATCGAATTTGATAAAAAACTATCCGAACCGGAACATTTCGCTGATATTCTGATCGGCATGGCAGATAAATACAGAGCTCCCGGCAAAACTTTGCTGCTGGTCGGAACAAACGATTTATACGTACGCTTGATCATCGAAAATGCCAAAGTACTGCGCGAGCATTATGTGTTCAACTATCCGACCGAACCGTTGATGAATCAACTGCAGATGAAAGCGAATTTCTACGAATTGTGCAAACAACATGGCATCGATACACCGACAACTTATTTTTATGATTGCAGCCAGGATGTGCCATTCGACGATAGCGACATGATGTATCCGGTCGTCGTCAAGCCGAGCAACGGTATCGAATACAGCCGCAATAAGTTTGAAGGCCAGGAAAAAGTCTATAAAGTGGACAGCCCGAAAGAATTATTCGAAGTCGTTCAGAAAATTAAAGCAAGCGGATATCGTGACGAATTGATCATTCAGGATTTCATTCCTGGCGATGATACATATATGTGGGATTCGGTCATTTACGCCAATTCGAAAGGCCAGACCCAATTGGTGACTTATGCACAAGTCGTCTTGCAGGAACACACCGTCACAGCTATTGGAAATTACACGGCACTCATCACGCGCTTTGACAAGGACATGATGGAAAAGCTCCAGCATTTTCTTGAAGCGGTCGGCTATACCGGTTTTGCCAATTTCGATTTAAAATACGATTCGCGCGACAAGAAATTTAAGGTCTTTGAAGTGAACATCCGCCAAGGGCGCTCTAGCTATTACGTAACGGCGCTCGGCCATAATATGGCGGAGTACTTGGTCGATGATCTGATCTACAAAACAGATAAGCCGGTTACATATTTAAATGAAGACTTCTTGTTTACGGTTGTCCCGAAAGTGGTACTGCGCAACTTCGTCCAAAATCAGGCTGTGCAAAAAGACATTAAGCGTTTGATCAAGGAAAAAAAATACGGCAATCCGTTATTTTATAAAAAAGACACCCACATGAAGCGCAAACTGTATCTTTTTGCGCGCCAAGTGAATTATTATAAAAAATATAAAAACAATCAATGGTAAGTTTACACAGGCTTAACACCAGCTTCACAATCGGGTGCTATTCTTTAATAGAACCCCCTTCAACCGCATGACTTGAAAAAGAGCCCCTCCCCGGGCTCTTTTTCTATTTTGCTGAAACTATTCCACTATTATTCCGTATACATAGTTATAAAGATTAAAAGGGGGAAACAACATGACGACGAAACGAATCCTGTCGATTATCGGGCTATCGATTGTGGCCATTCTGTTATTGGTCGCTGTCTTTACATCCTGGTATACCGTCGATGAGTCGGAACAGGCAGTCATCATTACATTCGGAGAGGCGGGTGAGCCGGTCACGGAATCAGGGCTTCACTTCAAGATGCCTTGGCCGATCCAAAAAGCGGAAGTGATGTCAAAAGAAACTTACAGCCTTCAATTTGGCTATGATCAAAACGAAGATGGCGAAGTCACTGCATATGACAAAGAAACTAAGATGATCACGGGAGATGAAAACATCGTCTTGACGGATCTGGTCGTACAGTGGAAAATCACTGATCCGAAAAAATTTCTGTTCAATGCAGAAGATCCTCGTGAGATGCTTCATGATGCCACATCAGCATCGATCCGTTCAATTATCGGCAGTTCTTTAATCGATGATGCCCTAACTTCTGGTAAAGCGGAAATCGAAGCGGAAACACGCGATCTCTTATCTTCACTTATTGAAGAATACGATATCGGCATTTCCGTCTTGGCAGTGAAGCTGCAGGATGTGGAATTGCCAAACGAGGAAGTCCGCGCGGCATTCACGAACGTGACGGATGCACGTGAGACGATGAACACAAAAATCAACGAAGCGAATAAATACGAAAACCAGAAACGCAACGAAGCTTTAGGTGAGAAATCGGCCATCAACTCAAGGGCGGAAGCGCAAAAAGTGGAACGCGTCGAGCAAGCGACAGGGGATGTCGCGGTATTCGATAAATTGTATGCCGAATACGAAGGCAATCCCGAAGTAACTAGGCAGCGCTTGATCATGGAAACCTTGGAGTCGGTGCTACCGAACGCTAAACTCTATATTATGAATGATGATGAAGGAACAATGAAATATTTGCCGCTCGGTGAAATGCAGACTGCAATACCGCCAGTTGCGGAAGAAGAAACTGAAGAAGGGGGCGGCAACTAATGGATCCAAAACAGCCATTCGGCAATTCCAATACGACGGATATCTTCGGTAACAAAACCCAGCCAAAAAAACCTAGAGAGCCGAGAGAACCAATCAATTACCGGAAATACTGGAAACCGATCCTCATCTCGACAATTATCTTTTTCGCACTGCTGATTGTCTTGACCAATACCTATGTCGTAAAAGAAAATGAATACCGCGTCGTCCGCCAGTTTGGCGAAGTCGTCAAAGTTCAGGAAGATCCCGGCATCAAAATGAAGATTCCGTTCATTCAAAGCGTGACGACCATCCCGAAATACCAGATGACCTATGATGTGACGGAAGCTGAGATCAACACGCGGGACAAAAAGCGAATTCTCATCGATAATTACGCAGTTTGGCATGTGACCGACCCGTTGAGCATGATTTCCAATGCCGGCACGATCATCAACGCCGAATCGCGCATGGAAGAGTTTATCTATTCCGTCGTGCGCACCGAGCTTGGCCAACTGAATTATGATGAAATCATCAATGATGAAAATTCCTCGCGCGGCAGCTTGAATGACACGGTGACTACAAGAGTCAATGAATTGCTAGAAACGGATCAATATGGCATTGAAGTCGTCGATGTCCGCATGAAACGTACCGATTTGCCGGCAGAAAACGAACAAGCCGTCTTTACGCGGATGATCTCAGAACGTGATTCAACTGCGCAGGATTATTTGTCGCAAGGCGATGCACGCAAGCGTGAGATCGAAGCGCAAGCCGACCGCGAAGCTCAGGAAGTCATTGCAACCGCCAAAAAAGAAGCGGCCTTGATCCAAGCTGACGGGGAAGCGGAAGCCGCCCAGATCTACAACGAGTCGTTCTCGAAAGACCCAGAGTTTTATGAGTTATACCGTTCACTCGAGTCGTATTCGAAAACGGTGGGTGAAGATACGGTCATCATCATGCCGTCGGATTCACCATATGCAAGACTGTTATCCGGAAATCTTGAATAGCTAATGAGCCGTCATTTCTCTTCTATTTGCCTGCGTGATAAAATAAAGGGAATGACGGCTTTTTTTATGGAAAGGGGTAATTTTGTGTCAAAGAAAATCTTATTGCTCGATGGCAACAGCCTGGCATACCGCGCATTTTTCGCGCTGCCGCTATTGACCAACGATAATGGTGTGCACACGAATGCAGTATACGGCTTCACGACGATGCTGCAAAAGCTATTGGAGGAAGAAAAGCCGACACATATGATGGTGGCGTTCGATGCCGGGAAAACAACTTTCCGCAACGAAGCGTATAAAGAATACAAAGGCGGACGGCAAAAGACTCCGCCGGAACTGTCTGAGCAATTCCCATATTTGCGCAAGCTGCTTTCAGCCTACCAAATCAAACAATACGAACTGGATAATTACGAAGCGGACGATATCATCGGTACCCTCAGCCTGCAGGCGGAACAAGCGGGTGATCAGGTAGTTGTCGTGTCTGGAGATAAGGATTTAACACAGCTCGCCTCGGATTCGACGGTCGTCTACATTACACGAAAAGGCATCACTGATATCGAGAAATACACAGTGGATCACATCCAAGAAAAATACGGCCTGACGCCGTTGCAGATCATCGATATGAAAGGCTTGATGGGTGATTCTTCCGATAACATTCCGGGCGTTCCAGGCGTCGGGGAAAAAACGGCCTTGAAGCTGCTCGCCAAACACGGGTCGGTGGAAGGCGTTTACGAAGCGATCGAGGAACAAAAAGGAAAAATGAAAGAAAAGCTCGTGGAAAATGAAGAGCTTGCCTATTTGTCCAAAAAGCTAGCGACGATTGAACGCCAAGCGCCAGTTGAAGTGTCAATCGATGAACTCGATTATGAAGGCCCAGACCAAGATGAGCTAGTGCGCATATGGAATGAACTCGCATTTAAATCATTACTGGAGAAGCTGGATTATACGGCTGAGGAAACCGAGAAAGAAGAATTGCGTTACGAAGTGCTAGAAACAGTCGATAAGAGTTTGCTCGAAGACGGCATGGCCGTTCATCTGGAACTATACGATGAGCATTACCATAGCTGCGATTTGCTTGGCGTTTCATTAGCATCCGACAAAGCGACTTATGTCATTCCGATGGAAGTGGCGGAGCAATCGGACGCGTTGAAAGCGTGGCTCGAGGATGCAGCTGCCCATAAATACATGTCGGATTCAAAAGCGGCGACTGCGGCGTTCCTCAGAAAA
Organism: Planococcus sp. CP5-4_YE; assembly: GCF_019042655.1. GTDB lineage: Bacteria > Bacillota > Bacilli > Bacillales_A > Planococcaceae > Planococcus. Next base: position 326,472 of record NZ_JAHPZO010000003.1, on the reverse strand, counting down.
GGCATCAAAATCGATGGTGTTGACTTTGATTTGATGCTCGGGGCTTATATCGTCAATCCGTCGCTAAAGTATACGGATTTGGCTGACATTGTGCGTGAATACGGCTATTCGGATGTATCGACCAACGAGCAGGTCTACGGCAAAGGCGCAAAGAAAAAAGTTCCAGAAGCAGCTGATCTGAATGAGCATATGGCGAGAAAAGCGAGAGCTATCTACAATGTACGCCCTGTTGTCGTCAAAAAGCTGGAAGAAAACGAGCAATTCGATTTATACGATAAATTGGAACTGCCGCTTGCAAAAGTACTCGGCCAAATGGAATCGCTCGGAGTCAAAGTGGATCGCGGCCAATTGGCTGACATGGGCGTGGAATTGAAACGCAAACTTGGCATGATCGAACAGGAAATCTATTCGCTTGCCGGACAGGAATTCAATATCAATTCGCCGAAGCAGCTTGGAGTTATCTTATTCGAGCAATTGGGCTTGCCGGCAATCAAAAAGACTAAAACCGGCTACTCGACTGCAGCGGATGTGCTGGAGAAATTGGAAGGCAAGCACGAAATCATCCACCATATTCTGATGTACCGCCAGCTCGGTAAATTGCTGTCGACGTATATTGAAGGATTATTGAAAGAGATTCACGAGGACGGCAAGGTCCATACGCGTTTCCAACAAGCTTTGACGACGACCGGCAGGCTCAGTTCCACGAACCCGAACTTGCAGAATATCCCGGTGCGCCTGGAAGAAGGCCGTAAAATCCGTAAAGCGTTTGTCGCGTCACACCCAGGCTGGATCATGGTCGCGGCAGATTATTCACAGATCGAATTGCGTGTACTCGCCCATATGTCGAAAGACCAGAGCTTGATCGAAGCATTCCAATCTGATCTGGACATCCACACGAAGACGGCCAGTGACGTCTTCAATGTGCCGCTTGAAGAAGTGACTTCCGACATGCGCCGTGCTGCCAAAGCGGTCAATTTCGGCATCGTCTATGGCATCAGCGACTACGGCTTGTCGCAGAACTTGAACATCACGCGAAAAGAAGCGGCTGAATTTATCGAACAGTATTTAGCCAGTTTTCCAGGTGTCCAAGGCTATATGACATCAATCGTCGAACAAGCGAAAAAAGATGGGTTTGTCACGACTTTGATGAATCGCCGCCGCTATTTGCCGGACATCAATAGCTCGAACTTCAATTTGCGTAGCTTTGCGGAACGGACGGCGATGAATACGCCGATTCAAGGAAGTGCAGCCGATGTCATCAAGCAGGCAATGATCGAAATGGATATCGCGCTTGAACGCGAAGGACTTCAGTCGAAGATGATCTTGCAAGTGCACGATGAGCTGATCTTTGAAGCGCCTGCGGAGGAGCTTGAAAAACTCATGGGATTGGTGCCTGAAGTGATGGAGTCGGCTGTGAAGCTTAATGTGCCATTGAAGGTCGATATCGCTTCAGGAGATACTTGGTACGATACGAAATAAGGAGGAATGCAAGATGCCGGAACTTCCGGAAGTAGAAGGGGTGGTCCGGCAAATCCGCCCCGTATCGATCGGCAAACGCATCGTCTCTGTTGATGTGTCCGAGACGATCCGAAAATCGAAGCACTTAGGAAAAGAAGCGATCTTAAAGCGCATCGAAGCAGATAGCTTTCAAGAACGCTTGACTGGTGCCCAAATACTCGCTGTCGAACGACGCAGCAAATATATTTATATGACCTTGAAAAATGAGCAGGAATTTTTGCTCGTCAATCATCTGGGCATGTCGGGGGCATGGTTTTTCGTCGACAGCCTGCTGTCGATCCCAGAAGATAAATTCAGGCGCCACGTCCATGTGGTACTGACGCTAGATGACGGCAATTTGCTGGCATTCTCAGATATCCGGCGTTTTGGGGAAATGAGGGTGTTGGATACGGAAGCGGATTTTCCGCCGCTCTTATTGATGGCACCTGAGCCGTTTGCCGACGGTGCCCTCGAATGGTTTTTGCAGCAAGCGGAAAGCCCGAAATTCCGTAATAAGCCAATTAAGGAAGTTATCATGGACGGCGCCGTCATCTCAGGATGCGGCAATATCTATGCGACAGAAGCGCTGTTCCGCATGAAGATCCACCCAAAACGTGCCGCAAACCGCATCAGCCGCAAACGCAAAATCGAATTGTTCCAGGCTATTGCCGCTATTTTGCTCGAGAGTATCGAAGCAGGGGGGAGCACGATTTCCGATTACCGCAATATTAACGGGGAATCAGGCAGCATGCAGACTCGTTTTGGCATGTACGGTAAAAAGACTTGCACGGTTTGTGGAGCCGAAACCAAGACAGTGAAAATCGCGAGCCGGGCGTCAGTCTATTGCCCGTCTTGCCAGAAATGAGGAACATACATGATCATTGGACTCACCGGCAGCATCGCGAGCGGCAAAAGCACCGTCTCGCAAATGCTCAAGGATTTGGGATATCCGGTCGTTGACGCAGATCTGGTCGCCAGACAAGTTGTCGAGCCCGGAACGGAGACATTGAACAGCATCGGACAAGCTTTCGGCCCGGAAGTAATACGGGCTGATGGTTCGATGGACCGTGAAAAAGTCGGTGCGATCATCTTCAACGATCCAGCCAGCCGAAAAAAATTGAATGACATTATCCACCCGGCAATACGCCGGGAAATGCTTAGGCAGCGCCAGGCATTTTTGGATGAAGGATATGAAACCGTTATCATGGACATTCCGCTGTTATTCGAAAGCAAGCTCCAGCATATGGTCAACAAAATTCTGGTCGTCAGTGTATCGGAACAGGAGCAATTAAAGCGCCTCATGGAGCGCAACGGATTAGCCGAAAAGGAAGCCAAAGTGCGAATTGCATCGCAGTTGCCCTTTAGTGTCAAAGAACAAGGTGCGGATGAAGTGCTGGATAACAACGGATCTATGGATAACACAAAGCGCCAATTAATGCGCATATTGGATGATTGGCAGACACATCCATAAAAAAGTATGCGCTTTCTTTTGTTTTCAGGTTCTCTAAAATGAATAATGTGTTATACTATATATCGAATTGAAAATATGAGTATGACTTATTTAATTGGGGGACAAATACATGACAGTTTCGATTGCAATTAACGGGTTTGGCCGCATCGGCCGTATGGTTTTCAGACAGGCAGTTTTGATGGATGACGTGACAATTTCGGCGGTAAACGCCGGTTATCCGGCAGAAACACTTGCCCACTTGATTAAGTATGACACAAATCACGGTACCTTCTCCGGTGAAGTGAAAGCGGAAGAAAATGCGTTGGTTGTAAACGGAAAGCGTATTCAATTGGTTAACGAGCGCGACCCATTGGAACTCCCATGGGGGGAATTGGGCGTCGATATCGTCATCGAAGCGACGGGCAAGTTCAACTCGCGCGATAAAGCTGCACTTCATTTGGATGCGGGAGCAAAGAAGGTCATTTTGACTGCTCCAGGTAAAAACGAAGACATCACCATTGTAATGGGCGTCAATGATGACAAATTGGATGTCGAAAAACACCACATCATCTCAAATGCCAGCTGCACGACAAATTGCTTGGCGCCTGTCGCTAAAGTGCTGAATGATGCATTCGGCATCGAAAACGGATTGATGACGACTGTCCACGCGTATACCAATGACCAAAAGAATTTGGACAACCCTCATAAGGATCTTCGCCGCGCACGTGCTTGTGGACAGTCGATTATCCCGACTTCGACAGGGGCTGCGAAAGCTTTGTCCTTGGTTCTACCTGAACTGGAAGGGAAAGTGCATGGTTTGGCGCTTCGTGTCCCAACGCCGAATGTGTCGCTTGTCGACCTTGTCGTCGATGTCCAGCAGGATGTGACGGTTGAAGACGTCAACCGCGCGTTCACGGAAGCATCGGAAGGGGCGCTTGCAGGCATCCTCGATTTGACGATGGAGCCGCTGGTATCAATCGACTTCAATACGAACCCAAGTTCCGCCATTGTTGATGGGTTGACAACCATTGTCATGGGCGATCGCAAAGTCAAAGTGCTCGCTTGGTATGACAACGAATGGGGCTATTCGGCACGTGTGGTCGACTTGATGAAAAAAGTAGCCAATTCTATGGCTGTCGCTTCAAAATAATGCAAAAAGGTTCCGCTTTTCTTCTTATTGAAAAGCGGAATCTTTTTTTGTCTTTGTATTGAAAAAATTTTCCTAAGAGAGCATTTATTTATTGCATTTCGAAAACATTCATCATATACTATGAATCGTAGCTAAAAACGGCTGCCACTTCTCAATTCTATTTATTCGTAGAGCAAGGAATTAGGAGCGTATATTATTATTCTTATGACTGCTTAAAGGGTTAGGACCTCTCTGGACTAACTTTCCCCCGTGGTAGTCAACTTTGAATATTTTGCGCAAAACCAAAATGTTATCAAAGGGGGAAACGAACCATGGAAACAATGGGACGTCACGTAATCGCAGAACTTTGGCAGTGTGATTTTGACAAATTAAACGATATGGACTATATCGAAAAGACTTTTGTTGATGCAGCACTCAAATCAGGTGCGGAAATCCGCGAAGTCGCTTTTCATAAATTTGCACCTCAGGGTGTCAGCGGCGTAGTCATTATTTCAGAATCACACCTGACAATCCACAGCTTCCCGGAACACGGGTATGCAAGTGTTGATGTATATACTTGTGGAGATCTTGATCCAACAATTGCAGCTGATTACATTGCACAAGCTTTAAACTCAAAGCAAAGCGAAGTAACTGAAGTGCCACGCGGCATGGGACCAGTCGGCGCCGGAGCGACAAAAGTGTCACTGACGGTGTAACTGACCGCTAATATTGCAAAACACAAGCAGAGGAGAAAATCCTCTGCTTTTTCTAATGTTTGGGGAATTTTTTTGTTATACTGTTACTACCAGATAGAGAATTTTCGGGGAGATGTCTACCATGAAATGTCCAGCTTGCCAGCATAACGGCACCCGCGTTGTAGATTCGCGGCCAATAGATGAAATGAAATCAATCCGCAGGCGTCGGGAATGTGAAGCATGCGGTTACCGGTTTACCACATTCGAGAAAGTGGAAGAAATGCCGCTGATTGTCGTGAAAAAAGATGGCTCCCGTGAAGAATTCAGCCGCGAGAAAGTGTTGCGTGGATTGATCCGTGCGTGTGAGAAACGCCCAGTCTCGCTCGACATGCTCGAAGAGGTCGTTTTCGATATCGAAAAAGAACTTCGCCGGAGCGGCAATCCTGAAGTGAAATCAGAAGAAGTGGGAGAACTGGTCATGAACCGTTTGGCAGATATCGATGAAGTGGCTTATGTCCGCTTCGCTTCCGTCTATCGCCAGTTCAAAGATATTACGGTCTTCATTGACGAACTTAAGGATCTGCTTGACCGCAATCCCGGTGACAAGGACACCAAATAAGGCGGTGAATACATGACGATGTACAAAGAACTCCAGCCCGCCGACTTGTATCGGATCCGCATGCCGTATCCATTTTCCAATTACGACCGCCAATTGCTGACGTTGCTCTATCAACCGATGATCGGGTCGGATGCCATCTCCCTCTATTTGACATTGTGGGCGGACGGGGAAATGCGGTCAGAGGATTCGACGCATTACACATTAATGAATACGCTAGGAAAACCGGCCAAGGCAATTTTCGAATCCCGCATCCAGCTCGAAGCGATAGGCCTATTGAAAACTTTCCGGAAAGGCGGGGAAGGCCGTTCCTTCATATATGAACTATGCCCACCGCTCGATCCCAAAACCTTTTTTGCTGATCCGCTTTTGTCGATGTTCCTGTTCAGCAAGATCGGCGAATCTTCTTATCGACGGGTTCGCGACCGTTTTGTCATCCAAGCACCGCTTACTGCTGGATACGAGGAAGTTTCCAGAACCTTCACGGATATTTTCCAGCCGGTTCATGCAAAGTCTGGTTACCCTGCAGACCAAAAAGAGCTTGAAGCACGCACGGACGGGGAATATGAGATGGAACAGGACTTTGATTTTACGCTACTTCGCCAGGGACTGTCCGAACAACTTGTGCCAAAGCGTGTGTTGACGCCGGCCATCCGCAATTTTATCGTAAAGCTTTCGTTTCTCTATGGTTTTGGCCCGCTTGAAATGCAAAAAGTCGTATTGCTCGCGATCGAAGATGATTACCGGATAGATGAAGAGGGGCTGCGCAAGGCTGCTTCCGATTATTATAAAATGACCGTCACGACCACTGCGCCGAAACTCGAGCCAGTTAAAAAGGCAGAACCGAAAACGCAGCAACCGGACACACCACAAGCGCCTGCAAATAAAGAAGACGAGTTGATCGCATATTTGGAATCGGCATCGCCGCTTCAAGTGCTGCGCGATATTGCAGACGGCAAAGAACCGCTGCCGGCCGATGTGCAATTAGCGAACCAATTGGTGACACAGCATGGCATGGAGCCGGCTGTCGTCAATGTATTGCTTCAATACGTCCTGTTGCGCACGGATATGAAACTGACAAAAGCGTATGTAGAAAAAATTGCCTCACATTGGTTGAGGAAAAATGTCACGACAGCCAAACAGGCGATGGAATTTGCACGCATCGAGCATACACAGTACATGAAATGGAAAAACGAATCAGGTGCCGCCCCTAAAAAAGCGGCATCTGCCGGCCGTAAGCCGATCCGCGAAGAAAAGCTGCCTGAATGGTTCAATAAGAAAGACGAAGTGGAAACGCCTGGACAAGGAGCTTCAAGTGAACAGCTCGAACAGGAAAAACAGAAATTGCTTGCGAAGCTTGCGTTGAAGAAAAGAAAGGGTGATTAGATGGAACCGATTCGTGAAACGATGAAGCGAGTGGTCAATGCGCCCTCATTTTCCGAGCGCTATGATTCAATGAAGAAAGAAGTAATGGAACATCCCGGCGTCCTTAAATTCCTCAAAGAACACGAAGAGGAAATCGACGGGCCGACAGTGGATAAAGGACTGGGCAAGCTATACGAATATATCGACCAATCCCATGACTGCAATAAATGCCCGAACCTCGGCGGCTGCATCAATCATCTGAAAGGATTCGAACCGAATCTCGTATTGGAGCGGGGCAATATTGGCATTTCATACACCAAATGCCGTCTGAAGACCGCTGAAGACAATAAGCGCCACGCCTCTTCACTTATCCATAGCATGTATATGCCAAAAGAAGTGATGGCGGCGAGAATCGAAAACTTCGAGCTGGACGACCGCAGGCTGCCTGCTTTCCGCGCGGTCGATGACTTCCTAGAGAAAGCAACCGGGCCAGACTCGCTCCCTGAAAAAGGCTTGTATTTATATGGCAAGTTCGGGACTGGTAAATCCTATTTGCTGAGCGCAGTCGCGAATGAGCTGGCAGAGATCAACGTTAAAACAGTCCTCGTATTCGTGCCGGAATTCATGCGCGAAATGAAGCAAGCGATCGGCGACCATACGCTGCAAGAGAAAATCGAATACGTCAAACGAGCCGACGTGCTCATGCTCGATGATATCGGCGCTGAAGCGATGTCGAGCTGGACGCGCGATGAAGTGCTCGGTACGATCCTTCATTACCGGATGGCGGAGAAATTGCCGACTTTCATGAGCTCGAACTTCAGCTATTCTGAACTCGCACACCATTTGACTTATTCACAGCGCGGCGAAAAAGAAGACTTGAAAGCAGCGCGCATCATGGAGCGCATCCAGGCATTGACCGTCCCCGTCAAACTTGAAGGTGAAAACCGCCGCAACAAGTAAGAGAAACTATTGCCTTTTGATTTTTTTCATCGTATAGTAAGAATCATCAATAATGATTTACATGCAATGACAAGGACATGAGCGATCGCGCATGGCACACAGAGAGGGAAGACACGGCTGAAAGCTTCCTGGCACAGCGTTTTTGTTTACCCCCTTCGAGCAGCGCCTGCGAACACCAGTAGCAGGCGACGGTACCGGCCCGTTAGCCGATGCAGAGCTTCATTCCGCACGCAAAAATTGTGTGGAAGAGAAGAAGGGTGGAACCACGAACAGAGCTTCGTCCCTTTTGGGATGGGGCTTTTTGTGTGGAAAAAAAGAAAAGCGGAAGCTGCCGAAAGAGGAAGCTAACCTAAGTGCGCGACGTCCTGTCGCAACGGTTAGCTGACCCACATCCTGTGGCCCTCCGACAGGATTAAGGCGCACTGGCGAAGCGGCGCTTTATGCCGCACAGCCAGGGTGACTTAAGACCCCGAGGAGCTAGGCGCTGAAGCTAGACACCAAGAAAAGCCGAAGAGCTGAACCAGACCCTGTGGTTCAGCGCATTCATCTAAATCATTCAAAGGAGAGATTCACATGGCAGACATGATTCAATTAACATTCCCAGACGGCGCAGTCAAAGAGTTCGCCAAAGGGACATCCACTGAAGATATCGCACAATCGATCAGCCCAGGCCTTCGCAAAAAAGCGGTAGCGGGCAAGCTTTCAGGCAACTTGGTCGATTTGAAAGCACCTCTTGAAGAGGACGGCGACATCGCTATCATTACACCGGAATCTGAAGAAGCTTTGGAAGTGCTTCGCCACAGCTCAGCGCATTTGATGGCTCAAGCAGTCAAACGCCTGTATCCAGATGCCAAGCTGGGTGTAGGGCCGGTCATCGAAAACGGCTTCTATTATGATATCGATACAGAGTCGGCAATCACGGCTGAAGATCTACCAGTCATTGAAAAAGAAATGAAGAAAATCATCAACGAAAACTTGGACATCGTCCGTGTGGAAGTATCAAGAAATGAAGCACAACAACGTTTCGAGGCAATCAGCGATCCATATAAATTAGAATTGCTAGAAGCGATTCCAGAAGATGAGCAAGTATCGATCTACGAACAAGGTGAATTTTTCGACCTATGCCGTGGTATCCACGTACCATCGACTGGCAAGTTGAAAGAGTTCAAACTTTTGAGTGTCGCAGGTGCTTACTGGCGCGGCGATAGCGACAATAAAATGCTTCAGCGCATCTATGGAACAGCGTTCTTCAAAAAAGAAGAATTGAAAGCTCATCTTGAAATGCTGGAAGAAGCGAAAGAACGCGACCATCGTAAAATCGGCAAAGAGCTTAACTTGTTCATGAACTCACAAAAAGTGGGGCAAGGCTTGCCTATGTGGCTGCCGAAAGGCGCAACAATCCGCCGCATCATTGAACGCTATATCGTCGATAAGGAAGAACGCATGGGTTATGATCATGTTTATACGCCGGTGTTGGGCAGCGTTGAATTGTATAAAACAAGCGGCCACTGGGATCATTATCAGGAAAATATGTTCCCAGTCATGGAAATGGACAATGAAGATCTAGTCCTCCGCCCGATGAACTGCCCACATCATATGATGATTTACAAACAAGGCATCCATTCCTACCGCCAATTGCCGATCCGTATCGCAGAACTTGGATTGATGCACCGCTACGAAATGTCCGGTGCTTTGTCCGGCCTTCAGCGCGTGCGCGGCATGACATTGAACGATGCCCACCTGTTCGTGCGCCCGGATCAGATCAAAGAAGAATTCAAACGTGTCGTCAACCTCGTCATCGACGTATACAAAGACTTCGATTTGAAAGACTATTCGTTCCGTGTATCCTACCGCGATCCGGCGGATAAAGAAAAATACTATGACGATGACGCCATGTGGGACCGTGCGCAATCGATGCTGAAAGAGGCAATGGATGAACTGGGCCTCGATTATTTTGAAGCAGAAGGTGAAGCAGCATTCTACGGGCCAAAACTCGACGTTCAAGTGAAAACAGCGCTCGGCAAAGAAGAAACCTTGTCGACTGTCCAGCTCGATTTCCTATTACCGGAGAAATTCGATTTGACGTATATCGGCGAAGATGGCAAACAGCACCGCCCAGTCGTCATCCACCGCGGCGTCGTCTCGACAATGGAGCGTTTTGTTGCTTTCCTCATCGAAGAATACAAAGGCGCATTCCCAACTTGGCTCGCACCTGTACAGGTGGAAATCATCCCGGTATCGCTCGATGTGCACAGCGAATACGCAAAAGAGCTTCAAGAGAAAATGCAGCAGCATAAATTGCGCGTTGATATCGATGAGCGCGACGAAAAACTGGGCTATAAAATCCGCGAAGCACAAATGCAAAAAGTTCCATATATGCTCGTTATCGGCGATAAGGAGCTCGAAAGCGGCTCGGTCAACGTCCGCAAATACGGCGAGCAGAACTCGGAGAGCATGCCATTCGAAGACTTCCTTAAACTCGTCCAATCTGAACTTCGCTAAAGCGCTTGACAGTAAAAGCGCTGCGTGATATTCTTATTTAGGTTATTGAATACTTATATGTGCAAGCAGGAGCGCCCGCTTCTCACCTGATCGACCGATTGTTGGCAGGTAGACACGATTGACTTTTACATGCAACTAGCATGTGTCATATTATGGCGGGCGAACTCCTCGGGGTTCGCCCGCTTTTTGTTTGCGCCTGTGAACCGGATCGTCCGGTTTACACATTTAAGCTATTCGCGACACTACCCGGAGGTGGATCATTATTAGCAGAGACAACAATGTAAACGAAGGCATTCGTGCACGTGAATTACGGGTTATTGACCAAAATGGTGAACAGCTCGGAATCAAATCACGCAACGAGGCGCTCGAGATTGCAGCCCGTGTCAACTTGGATCTAGTACTAGTGGCTCCTCAAGCTAAGCCGCCGGTCGCACGGATCATGGACCACGGCAAGTTCAAATTTGAACAGCAAAAGAAAGAGCGCGAAATTCGTAAAAACCAAAAAATCATCAATGTTAAAGAGGTTCGTTTGAGCCCTGGCATCGACGACCACGATTTTAACACGAAGCTCCGCAATGCCATCAAGTTCCTTGAAAAAGGCGACAAAGTGAAAGCTTCAATCCGTTTCAAAGGCCGTGCAATCACGCACAAAGAAATCGGACAACGCGTCCTTGAACGCTTCGCAGAAGAGTGCAAGGAAGTTGCGACGGTTGAACAGCGCCCTAAAATGGAAGGCCGCAGCATGTTCTTGATGCTGAACCCGGTCAACGAGAAGGAATAATAGCATAATTGTTTAGGAGGAACCCGAAATGCCGAAAATGAAAAGCCACAGTGGAGCGTCTAAACGCTTCAAGAAAACTGGAACTGGTAAAGTAAAACGCAACCGTTCCCACACAAGCCACTTGTTCGCTAACAAGTCTACTAAGCAAAAACGTAAGCTCCGTAAGGGCTCGTTGGTTTCTGCAGGCGACTTGAAACGCATCAAATCATTGATCTACAACATGAAGTAAACCTAGAAAAGCGTAAGCGCCCGGTTAGATTCGACGGGCATAAGACGAAGGGGCGAAGCGGCGTTCTTTGCCGAATAGCCACTTTGACTTATGACCCCGAGAATCTGGGCGCTGCAGTCTAGACAACACCCACAACTACAAAAATCGAATTTTTCATATTCAAGCAGGAGGTAATTCAATATGCCACGCGTAAAAGGCGGAACAGTGACGCGCAAGCGTCGTAAAAGAGTATTAAAATTAGCTAAAGGTTATTACGGTTCGAAACACTTACTATTTAAAGTAGCGAACCAACAAGTCATGAAGTCAGGTAACTATGCTTACCGTGACCGTCGCAACAAAAAACGTGATTTCCGCAAATTGTGGATCACACGCATCAACGCAGCAGCTCGTTTGAATGATATTTCTTACAGCCGCTTGATGCACGGATTGAAACTTGCTGGTATCGACATCAACCGCAAAATGCTAGCTGAAATCGCTGTATCTGATGCAGCTGCTTTCACTGCTTTGGTTGACCAAGCGAAAAAAGCATCTAACAACTAATTCACGCTGGGCCTAGCGCCTGGTTGGATAGAAGGAAGGCCGGCTAATTGCCGGCCTTTTTTTATTGAAGCTTATCGGGAGGAAAGAAAATGATCATTTTGGCAGCGTATTTCGCAGCTATGTCGAGTTTCGCATTTGTCATGATGTGGGCGGACAAACGGCAGGCGCAATCGCGTGGTCCGCGCATCCCTGAAAAACGTCTGTGGCTTGTCGCAGCCATTGGCGGTGGCATCGGAGCATATCTTGGAATGATGATGTTCAGACATAAAACAAAGCACACGAATTTCCGCATCGGATTTTTTGCTTTGGCAGTAATCCAGGCTGGCTTGCTCATATGGCTCGCAATGGCATAAGAAAAGAGGAAGAAGCTCAGGCTTCTTCCTCTTTTTTCATCAATTGTTCAATTGGGCTTTTCCAAGAGATTTTCGCATCGGGGTAATTCATGCGAATTTCCTTCTCCAGAAAATGAAAATCTTCTTTTGAAAAGCCAATCAGTTTATCCGGTGTCTCTGTCCACACGAAAATGGAGACGACATCAAATGCTTCTTTCGTTGTACCTAAATATTTCTCGCCTTCAAAAAGAACGCCTCGCATGGCGATGAAAAAGTTCTTGCGGACATTCCCCACATCGTCATGGAAGTAATAAGTGCCGGATTCAAGCGCAGCGTCGAGCTTGCGCTTCGGGTCAAATATGAATTTGAGGAGACGGTAAAATAGGTAGATGATCAAGGCGATGATGATCAAGCGGATCAAAAATGCCATCGGATTGCCCCCCTTATCAAGATAGTCTTGTGTATAATACGTAGCAGAAGCTTGGAAGTTTCACTATTTTAATCGAAAAGGAGAAAGTCTATGAACTTACAGGAATTATTTCACATGCAGCGGGAACTCGACCGCTATATCCAATCCAACCGAAATGTCGAGGAATCGGTGTTCCGCAAGAAAGTGCTGGCCCTTCAAGTGGAATTGTCGGAGCTTGCGAACGAAACGAGATGCTTCAAATTCTGGAGCACGAAAGGCCCGTCCGACAAAGAGACTTTATTGGAGGAGTATGTCGATTGCATTCATTTCATCCTATCGCTCGGCATTGAGAAAGAATTTGATTCCCTTGAACAATGGCCAGCACCGACGAGTGAACAAGACCTGACGGAACTGTTCCTCTCTGCGCATCAAGGCGTTGGCCGATTTGCAGAACAAGCAACGCTTGAAGAATACCTGAGCTTGTGGCGGACGTTCGGCGCATTGGCAGAAGCACTCGGTTTCAGCTATGAGGAAGTGCTGACGGCATATGTGGAGAAGAATGAAACCAATTACAAGCGCCAGCAACAAGGGTATTAAATGAATCTTTTGATAACGTAACCGCTTTCCTATATACTGAAAAAGTAATGACTATTTAGGAGGTCGAAATAATGTCGAAATTAGATGAAACGCAACAAATGTTGAAAGAGCTTACAGATGCTAATGGCATTCCCGGCAATGAACGCCAATCCCGCGAGGTTATGAAGAAATACATAGAGCCATTTGCCGACACGATCGAGACGGATAATCTTGGCAGCCTGATCGCCAAAAAAGAAGGACTTGCTGACGGGCCGAAAATCATGGTCGCTGGACATTTGGACGAAGTCGGATTCATGATTTCTCAAATCGACGACAAAGGATTCTTGAAATTCCAAACAGTCGGTGGCTGGTGGAACCAAGTTATGCTGGCACAACGTGTAACCATTACGACAAGAAGCGGTAAGGAAGTGACAGGCGTGATCGGCTCTAAACCGCCACACATCCTGTCTCCGGAAGCACGCAAAAAACCGGTGGAAATCAAGGATATGTTTATCGACATCGGCGCATCTTCACGTGAAGAAGCGAAAGAGTGGGGCGTAACGCCAGGCGATATGGTCACTCCTTATTTCGAGTTCACGGTCATGAACAATGATAAGCTATTGATGGCAAAAGCTTGGGACAATCGTATTGGCTGTGCCATTGCGATTGACGTCTTAAAAGGCTTGAAAGGCGTCGACCACCCGAATGTGGTATACGGCGTTGGAACGGTTCAAGAAGAAGTAGGCTTACGCGGCGCGAAAACAGCGACTTCATTCATCCAACCGGACATCGGTTTTGCAGTGGATGTCGGGATCGCTGGGGATACTCCAGGCGTCACGTCAAAAGAATCCAACAGCAAAATGGGCGACGGACCGCAAATCCTGTTATTCGACGCATCGATGGTGTCTCACCGCGGGTTGCGCGAATTGGTTGTCGATACGGCTGAAGAATCAGGAATCCCGTTCCAGTTCGAAACGATTGCAGGCGGCGGAACAGATGCCGGTTCGATCCACTTGACGGCAAACGGCGTACCTGCTTTGTCAATCGGTGTAGCCACACGCTACATCCATTCACACGCAGGCATCTTGCACCGCGACGATTATGAAAATGCAGTTAAATTGATCATTGAAGTAATTAAGAAACTAGATCGCGATACGGTAACGAAAATCACATTCGATTGAATAATGGAACCCCTCGCGCTTTTGCGGAGGGGTTTTTTGTTGGTTGAAAGACGAAGTCGAATCGGCAAAATAACGTTCTTATTCCGCAAATAAAATGAGCTGATTGGCAAACAATCAGAGGAATAGCGCAAATAGATCATAGGGTTTCGCAAAGAACCTTAACCATTGCGCAAACAAAATGATTGTAAAAGTCCACAAGCGCCAATTTGTGGTGAAAGAGGCCTCGCCGAATGCTATACTTCAACTATCATATTAGGAGGTGTTCAATGAACAAAAAAGAAATAGCATTATTGTCTGAAATAGAGTCGCTGGAGAGGTTATTATATCGATTGCCTGATAATCATTCGCGCCGGGAATTTATCCAAGTTGAAATTTTCAAGGCAAGGGCCGGAAAAAGAGGCGAAGAGAGGCTGCACCGGAAACTGATTGAATTCGAGATAGAGGAACAGCACCGATTTTTGAAAAATGTATGCTTGTCGAGGGATCAGTGGAAAGTCCAAGTGGATGGATTGTTATTGACAGAGCGCGGGGCGATCGTCATCGAATCGAAAAATATTAGCGGCCAACTTTATTTTGATGATGAAACCGGTGAGTTTTCAAGAACCAATATAGAAGGCGTCAAAACGATAATGGAGGACCCGACGATTCAGTTGAACAAGCATATTCGTTTCTTGAGATTATTTTTCAAACAGCAGAATATCGATTTGCCCATTTCGGGAATTGTCGTGTTTACATCGAAACATTGTGAATTTCTGGCTAAGCCAAAGCAACACCACATCTGCAAAACATATCAATTGATCGATTATTTATTCAACGTCCTTCAGGAATTCCCCCTACAAAGCAACCCTCATGATTTATCGGAAATTCAGAAGCTCCTCGAGCAATCTTGTACCCCTTATAAGAGAAAACCATTGTGTCAGTTATATTCAATAGATGAAACCGAGCTGTATACGGGCATCCTGTGCACAAGCTGTAAAAATCTTAGCATGATGCGAAAGCATAAGAAAGGATGGATTTGTGCCGACTGCCAAGCGGTGGATCCGCTCGCTTTTCAACATACAGTCCGGGAATATTTTTCGCTCATTAATACACACCTTAGCAATAGGCAACTCCGGAAATTCTGCAAGCTCGAATCGCCTTATATTACTTCCCGTCTGTTGGCGGCATATGAATTAGAGTCTGCTGGTGCTTTGCGCAACCGAACATACTCGTTAAAGAAAAAAGACTAGCTTTTCAAGAAGTGCGAGAAGATTTTTTGGAGGTTTTGCAAATAAATCGATGTATTCCGCAAACAATGAATAGTATTCCGCAAATAACTCAACGAATTTCACTAATAAGCTAATGCATTCGACAAACAATACTCCGTATTCCGCAAATATATCGAAACTCCCCCAATTAAATAATTGCGTCTGTCTTAGCTTCACTTGATATAATGTTAAGTTTAATGTACATTATGTAATATAAACCTAACATTTCAAAGGGAAGGATGAAGCGGATGCTGAGGAACCGTGTCAAAGAGCTACGGGCGCGCTACGGCTATACGCAAAGTGAGCTGGGCAAAAAAGTAGATGTGACAAGGCAGACGATTGCGTTCATCGAAAAAGGTGAATTTTCACCGTCGATCACCTTGTCATTAAAACTTGCACAAGCATTGCAAGTGGAAGTAGGCGACTTATTTTGGCTGGAGGAGGAGTAAAGATGAAACAAGATTTCCGCATGACGTATTCGCTTTGGAATATGGCATTTATTTTGATATTGGCAGTGATGGCGGTCGGATTCACTTCAAGCTTCGTCAATGTCACAAAGACGGATTCGAGCTTGAGCATCGAAGCACAAGCGTTTGAAGGATTTGTGCTGTTTGCGGCATTGATGGCGTATTTAGTATTGATTACGATTTATTTGATTGCCTTAGGATCATATAACCGGAAAAATCCAGATAAGAAAATTTCAGCTTTCTCAATCCGGCCTCCTGAATATATGGAACAAGACGAAGGCATGACCTTTATCACGAGAAAAGCGGTCCAAAAAGTATATACGTTCATCACGTGGTCCTTGCCGTTTTTTGCAGTGGTTGTCATGCTGGCGCCCGTTCCCAAACTGTTAATCATCTGGGGAATCCTCGCTATCGCATTCGGCCAGAACTTGATTTACTATTTGGAAATGCGCAGGCATCTGAAGGAGGCGGCTGAATGATTTATGAATACGCATTAATTTTCCTCGGGGCGGCGATTCCGTGGCTTGAAATCGCACTCGTCATCCCGCTTGGCATCGTCTGGGGCTTGTCGCCGGTATGGGTCATGATTACGGCCTTCGTTGGCAATATGCTGACGGTGATGCTGCTCATTATCGGCTTCGACAAATTCCGCATCTGGTACGACAAACGCCAGCAAGCGAAAGGTAAGGAGCCGTCGAAGAAAAACGAACGCGCTGTGCGCATCTGGAACAAATACGGGCTACCGGGTCTGTCGCTTTTGGGGCCAATTTTGATCGGTACGCATATCGCGGCATTCATCGGCATGACTTTAGGTGCGACGAAGCGCAATACGACCGTCTGGATGATTATCAGCATCGGTATCTGGACGCTCGCGTTCGGGATTTTGACAGCACTTGGCTTTGATTTCTTTACTGCGTAAATCGGCCCTATGCTATACTGGAGCTATTCTGAAAAAAGTGGTGAACGTATTATGAAACGAATTGAATCATTGCAGAACTCGCTCGTCAAACATTGGAAGAAACTGAGCACAACCCGTAAAGAGCGCGATAAATTCGGGGAATTTCTCATCGAAGGATTTCATTTGACGGAAGAGGCGTTGAATAAGAAAGACGGCATCAAAGGCTTGATCGTGCGGGAAGGTACGGATATTCCGGATGCTTGGGATATCGAGGGTCTCGAGCTTTATGTTGTGACGGCACAGATCGCTAAAGAAATTGCGGAAACTGAACATACGCAAGGGATATTCGCCCATTGCACACAGCAGGAATACGATGAATCCATCCAAGAGCAATGGCAGACCTTGCTTTTGATCGACGCCGTGCAAGACCCGGGCAATGTCGGGACGATGATCCGCACCGCCGCAGCGGCCGGAATTGACGCAGTCGTCCTCGGGAAAGGTTCGGCAGACGCCTACAATCCGAAAACAGTTCGCTCGGCGCAAGGCGCTCATTTCCAGGTGCCGATTGTCAAAGGCGATTTGTTCGATTGGGTTGAACGCTTGAAAGGGCGGAACATTCCGGTTTACGGGACTGCGCTTTACCAATCGGTGCCAATGTACGAGGCGGAGTCAAAAGAGCGTTTCGCGCTTATCGTTGGAAATGAAGGAAGCGGCGTCGAGCCGCAGCTGCTCGAACAGACCGACCAGAATCTCATGGTGCCACTTTACGGCCCGGCAGAATCATTGAACGTAGCCGTAGCAACTGGAATTCTATTGTACAGCCTCGTTCCAAAAACTGGTGTTTGATTAACCGGTGAAAGTTCATTATAATAGAAGAGAAATAAACAAGCGTTGACCGGGAAAAGTACGTAGTTCCCCTGCATCCAAGGAAGTCCGCCCTCGACTGAAAGCGCGGATATGCAGGAACTCCGGAAGTTCACCCCGCGAGCTGCTAGACGGGGACCGGCCGAGTGCCGTAAAGTCTGGCCGGTGATGAGCCGTTATTCAATGGAGTGATCGCCTACGCGCGATAACTAGGGTGGTACCGCGAATCAATGCCTCGTCCCTTTTTGGGGGCGGGGCTTTTTTATGTTCAAGGAGGAGAGAAGATGGAAGCAAGATTGCAGGAATTGAAAAATGAAGCATTGGAGAAAATCCAGGCAGCGCAAACAGTCAAGGAATTGACGGACGTGCGCGTAGCGTATTTAGGGAAAAAGGGGCCGATCACCGATGTCCTGAAAGGTATGGGCAAATTACCGGCGGAAGAGCGGCCGAAGATGGGCGCGCTTGTAAACGAAGTGCGTGCGGAAGTGACAGAGTCGCTCGAAGCGCGCATGGTCCTTTTGGAAGAGCAGGCGATCAACGAAAAGCTGCAAAGCGAAACGATCGATATCTCCTTGCCGGGGCGCCCTGCGAAGACAGGCAATCCGCATCCGTTGACGCGAGTTGTCGAGGAAATCGAAGACTTGTTCTTGTCGATGGGCTACGAGATCGCAGAAGGCCCGGAAGTCGAAAAAGATTATTATAATTTCGAAGCACTCAATTTGCCGAAAGGACATCCGGCACGTGATATGCAGGATTCCTTCTATATAACTGAAGACATTTTGCTGCGCACGCATACGTCACCCGTGCAAGCGCGTACGATGGAAACAAAAGGCGGGGAGCCGATCAAGATCATCTGCCCAGGCAAAGTATACCGCCGGGATAATGATGACGCGACGCATTCGCATCAATTCACGCAAATCGAAGGGCTTGTTGTTGGTGAAGACATCCGTATGAGCGATTTGAAAGGGACGTTGTCCATCTTTGCCAAGAAGATGTTCGGCGATGACCGCGAAATCCGCCTGCGTCCGAGCTTCTTCCCGTTCACGGAACCTTCCGTTGAAATGGACATTTCCTGCTTCAAATGTGGCGGGTCTGGCTGCAATGTCTGCAAAAAGACCGGCTGGATCGAAATTCTGGGCGCCGGCATGGTGCATCCAAACGTTCTGGAAATGGCCGGCTATGATTCGAAGCGCCTGACAGGATTTGCATTCGGCATGGGGCCGGAGCGCATTGCGATGCTAAAATACGGCATCGAGGACATCCGCCATTTCTACACGAACGACGTGCGTTTCTTGACGCAATTTCAACGGACGGAACTTTAAGGAGGAACTTTCATGTTAGTATCGACAAAATGGTTGGAAGAATATGTAAATACACAAGGTTTGCCCCCTGCAGAACTCGGGGAGAAAATTACGCGTGCAGGAATTGAAGTCGACGCGGTGATCGACCGTTCGGAAGGACTGGCAAATTTGGTCGTCGGCTACGTGACGGAATGCGTGAAGCATCCGGAAGCGGACAAATTATCGATTTGCCAAGTGGGTGTCGGCGGCGGGGAGATCGACCAGATTATCTGCGGTGCTCCGAACATCGCACAGGGCCAGTCGGTCATCGTGGCACGTCCGGGCGCGAAACTTCCGGGCGGCATGAAGATCAAGAAAGCGAAGTTGCGCGGCGAAGTGTCGAACGGCATGATCTGCTCGCTTCAAGAACTTGGAATCGAAACGAAATTGGTCCCGAAAAGCTACGCAGAAGGCATTTATGTCCTGCCTGAAAAAGCCGAGCCTGGCACAGATGTGCTGTCCTATTTAGATTTGGATGACACCGTCCTTGAACTTGGCCTCACGCCGAACCGTGCGGATGCCATGAGCATGCTCGGGGTGGCATATGAAGTGGGCGCGATTTTGGAAGAAGACGTAAGCTTGCCTGAAATCGTATACGCTGAAGCGGCAGAGCGTGCGGAAAGCATGCTGTCTCTTGAAGTGGATGCGCCTGAAGCGAATCCTTTATATGTCGCGAAAGTCGTGCGCAATGTCAAAGTGAAGGAATCTCCGCTTTGGCTGCAACAGCGTTTAATGGCCGCGGGCGTGCGCCCGCACAACAACGTGGTTGATGTGACGAACTATATTTTGATGGAATATGGCCAGCCGCTCCATGCGTTCGACTATGATTCGCTCGGCTCCGGCAATATTACCGTGCGCCACGCCAAAGAAGGCGAAAAGATCACGACCTTGGATGACACGGAGCGCACCTTGTCTGCGCATCAATTGGTCATCACCAACGGCACGGATCCTGTCGCACTTGCAGGCGTCATGGGCGGCGCAAATTCAGAAGTGAGCGAAGATACGACAACGGTCGTCATCGAGTCCGCTTATTTCGCTTCCGATTCGATTCGCCGCACATCAAAAGACCATAACTTGAGAAGCGACGCGAGCTCGCGCTATGAAAAAGGCGTTGACCCGAACCGCGTCATTCCGGCAGCAGAACGAGCTGCTCAATTATTGGCTGAACTGGCAGACGGTGAAGTGCTCGGCGGATCACTCGTATTCGACCAGCTTGATAAAAAAGAGCGCATCGTCAAAGTCTCTCCGGATTTCATCAATAGCCGCCTTGGCATGAAGATCCGCTTAGAGGACATGCTTGATATCCTCAGCCGTTTGAAATTCAATACGGAAGCGGCGAATAACCAATTGATCATCGAAGTGCCGACGCGCCGCCAGGACATCCAAATCGAAGAGGATGTCGTAGAAGAAATCGCTCGCCTTTACGGCTACGATGAGATTCCGGCGACTTTGCCGCGCACCGATGCCACGCCAGGCGGATTGAGCCCTTACCAGGCGAAACGCCGCATTGCACGGCACTTCCTGGAAGGCGCCGGCTTATTGCAGGCAACGACTTATTCCTTAACCTCAGAAGCTGCAGCGACACAATTTGCATTAGAGCCGACAGAAACGACACGTCTCTTGATGCCGATGAGCGAAGAGCGCAGCATTTTGCGCCAAAGCCTATTGCCTCATCTGCTCGAGTCGCTTTCATACAATACGGCGCGCCGCACCGATTCGGTTGCATTATATGAAACTGGTTCCGTGTTCTTGAAAGGGCAGGACGAACTGCTCGACGAACAAGAACATTTGGCGATCGTCATGACAGGGCTGTGGGTCGACCATAGCTGGCAAGGTGAAAAGAAAGTTGTCGACTTCTTCGTTGCAAAAGGCATCGTGGAAGGGCTGGCTGCAAAGCTGGGTCTTGAATTATCATTCGAACGGGGCGAAATGGATGGTTTGCATCCAGGCAGAACCGCCTTTATCCTGCTTGATGGCAAGCGCATCGGCGTAATCGGCGCCTTGCACCCGTCCGAGCAGAAAAAGCGCGATTTAAAAGAAACGATTGCCGTGGAATTGAACTTGGCGACTTTGTTGACGCGCGAAACGGAAGCGCTTGTTTATATACAAGTGTCCCGCTACCCGACAATTTCACGCGACGTGGCTTTGGTCTTGTCGAATATTGTGGAAGCGCAGACGATTGAAGGGGTCATCCGCAATGCGGGCGGCAAGCTTTTGAAAGATGTCCGTGTCTTTGATCTGTACGAAGGCGATCGTATGGAAGAAGGCAAGAAATCCTTGGCATTCTCGCTGACCTATTTCGATCCAGAGAAAACCCTCACCGATGATGAAGTGAATGCGGCGCATGAGAAAATCATCAAAGCGCTTACGGAATCAGGAGCGGAACTTCGCTAAAAGCAAAAACTGTCTTGGACTCGCTATGAGCCCAAGACAGTTTTTTATGTGCGTTTTTTCTTCGCTGCCAAGGCTTGCGCTTTTTTCGTATTGGCAAAATGGGCTTTCGTGATGCTCTTCAGGAACGCTTCGCCGCGCGACAACAAGATTTTGGCTGCGGCTTCGTCAACAATCGCGCCGGCGCCTTTTGGCAAAGAGACGCCTGCAACTGTGCTGAGACGATCCATTTCCTCTAAGAAAGCGATACGCGCAATGATCGATGCACAGGCGACCGAAACATGAAGATTTTCCGCTTTCGTGGAAAACAGCACATTCTCGCGGATGATGTCTGGTTCTTTGGCGATATGCCGATAGTAAATGCCACGCTCTGCAAATTGGTCGATCAGGATCGCTTCGGGTTTTTCCGGCGCCATCTTCCGCAAGACATGCTTCAGCGCCTGATTGTGGAGCAATGCTTTGATCTTGCCTTGAGACCAGCCTTGCGCCTGTACTTGATTGTATTTTTCATTGTCCAAGGTCAGGACGCTATAGGTGAACGCCGCTTTCAAATCTGGCGCGATTTTCCGCATGTAGTCATCCGTCAATTGCTTGGAATCTTTAACACCGAGTTCTTTTGCGAGTTCGACTTGGTGTGCGGGCACATAGCAGGCGGCGACGGTAATCGGGCCGAAAAAATCGCCTGTGCCGGTTTCATCGGAGCCGAGCACAGAACGCTTAGCGAAATCCGGAGGCAATTGATCGCCTTTCGCTGTTGCGGTTTTCTCTTTGATCTTGTCAGCAGCGCCCCATTTGGCAGTTTCACGTTCAGCGCCAGCGCCTTGGAACATGACTTTTCCGGAGGTGTAAACGGTAATCATCGCATCCGGCAGTTTAGCGGCAAAGCGGGCATGGGGATTCTTGGTTTTTATTTCCTTATTCTGGTAGTGTGAAATTAACCGTTTCAAGGCTTCTTCTGGCAGTTTCAAGACGCTATTGGTCATTGGGAGTCCCCTTTCTTATGATTCACAATCCGCTCGTGTTCGTGTTATGATGGTCTATAGAATTCCAAAGGGGGAACGCGCATTGCAAGAGCAGCATAAAATTCGCACTGTCGTTGATATATATGGTCATACATATAAGATGCTCGGCACTGAGACATCCGGCCATATGAGGCTTGTCGCTTCCATGGTCGACAGCAAGATGCGGGAGATCAACGCCGCCAATCCATCGCTTGACCAAGCGAAACTTGCCGTATTGACCGCGGTAAATGCGACACATGAATATCTTAAACTGAAAGAGCAGCTAGAACAAATGGAAATTGAATTGAATAACTTGAAGGGCTGACGGATATGCTTGATTTAATCTTATTGGTATTGCTTCTGGCGGGAATTTTGGTCGGCTTCAAGCGAGGGCTGGTGCTGCAGTTTCTGCACATGGTCGGCTTTGTTGTCGCGCTCATTGTCGCCTACACGTATTATAAACCGCTATCGGAAAACTTTGTGTTGTGGGTTCCATACCCAACAGTCGACGAAACCTCGCGCTTTGCGATGGCTTTCGAACAATTGAATCTGGACCAAACTTTTTATCAGCTATTGGCATTTGCACTTATTTTCTTCGTTGTGAAATTTTTGCTGACGCTGATCGCATCGATGTTCGATTTCATCAAATACATACCGGTGCTCGGCTTCCTGAGCCGTATTTTCGGTGCTGTCCTTGGGCTCATCGAAGCGCACATCCTATTGTTTATCGGACTCTACGTATTTGCGTTATTGCCGATCGATGTGATTCAAAACCAAATCGAAAATTCCGGGATCGCCCGTGCCATCCTCGAACACACGCCTTATTTCTCTGAGAAAGTGAAGGAATGGTGGTATATTTATATGTAGTAGGAACTTCTCTCTTACGAGGGAAGTTTTTTTATGAACCGATTAGGGAGGTTTGTTTGGCATGAATAAAAAAATCATTATCCGCACACTGGAAAATATTGCGTTATACATGGAATTAAAAGGGGACAACCCGTTTAAAGTATCGGCGTTCCGCAAAGCCGCCCAAGCACTTGAACTCGACCAGCGCAGCCTGGATGAGATTGAAGATGTCACGAAGCTAAAAGGTATCGGAAAAGGGACGGGCGATGTCATCACGGAATTGCTTACCGATGGAAAATCTTCTGTCCTTGAAGAGCTTCAAGAAGAAGTGCCGAAAGGGCTTGTGCCAATGCTCAAACTGCAAGGGCTCGGCGGCAAAAAAATTGCCAAGCTCTACAAAGAACTCGGCGTGGATTCCATGGAATCTTTGAAGCAGGCGTGCATTGACGGGCGCGTACAAGCGCTTCCAGGATTCGGCGCAAAATCCGAAGAGAAAATCCTGCTCGAACTGGAGAACTTCGAAACCGACCCGGGACGCCATCCGATCTGGAAAACGGAAGAAACGGTAGCATTTATTGAAAACTTATTGACGACAATTTCCGAAGTGGCGAAATTTTCGGTTGCTGGAAGTTTCCGCCGGACGAAAGAGACGAGCAAAGACCTCGACTTTATCGTAGCGACCGATGAACCGGCAAAAGTGAAAGAACAGCTGCTCGCCGGCTTGCCTGTGAAAGAAACCATCGCTTCAGGAGACACGAAAGTCTCTGTTGCAGTAGAAGTGGTTGAGCCGATCGATGTCGATTTCCGTCTCGTTGCACCGGATGAATTTGCGACAGCGCTGCATCATTTTACCGGGTCCAAAGATCATAATGTCCGCATGCGCCAATTGGCCAAAGCGAAAAAAGAGAAAATCAGCGAATACGGGGTTGAACAGGAAGGCGGTTCCATGTTGACATTCGAGTCAGAAGAGGCATTTTTCGCCCATTTCAATTTGCCGTTCATCCCGCCCACCGTGCGCGAAGATGGCCGTGAAATCGACCGCATTGGTGAATTGCCGTCGCTCGTCTCACTCGACGATATCCGCGGCGACTTGCATATGCACACAACCTGGTCTGACGGGGCGCATTCCATCGATGAAATGGTTAAAGCTTGTCGCGACCTCGGTTACGAATACATGGTCATTACCGACCACTCTCAGTACTTGAAAGTCGCGAACGGTTTAACGCCAGAGCGCTTGATTGAACAGAACGGAAAATTGCGTGAAGCGAACAAACAACACGATGGCATCGAAGTATTGTCTGGGACGGAAATGGACATCTTGCCGGATGGCAGCTTGGACTTCGAAGATGAAGTGCTCGCGCAATTGGATTTTGTCATCGCGAGCATCCACTCGAGTTTCCAACAGCCGCAAGAACAGATCATGGCGCGCATCTTGACGGCGATGAAAAACCCTTACGTGCATATGATCGCACATCCGACCGGCCGCATCGTTGGAAAACGCGACGGCTACAATCCGGATGTTGAACAGATTTTGGATTGGGCGAAAGAATACGGCAAAATCGTGGAATTGAATGCGAGCCCGTATCGCCTCGACCTCGCCGTAGATTGGCTGATCATGGCACAGGAAAAAGGCGTGCCGGTCGCCATCAATACCGATGCCCATGCAATCGAAGGGCTGGAGGTCATGGCAACTGGCGTCCGCCACGCGCAGAAAGCATGGCTGAAAAAAGACAATGTGGTCAATACATGGCCGCTTGAGAAGTTACGAGATTTCTTGAAACGATAAAGGAGGAGTTTATATGATCGCAGAGCGCGCATTACGAACTCTCGAATTTTATAAAATCCGTGAAGAAGTGGCTGCATTTTGCACTTCATCACTTGGAAAAGATTTAGTGAAAGAATTGCTGCCGTCTACGGACATCGCGGAAGTGAACCGTTTACTGGAAGAAATGGACGAAGCGGCGCAATTATTGCGCATCAAGAACAATGTGCCGATGGGCGGGATCTCCGATATCCGTCCCCACGCGAAACGCGCACAGATCGGCGGCAGTTTGAGCCCGGTGGAATTGATGGAAGTTTCCTCGACGATCCGCGCAAGCCGTATCTTGCGCCATTTCCTTGAAGCTATCGACGCGGAAGAAGATATCGACATTCCCCATTTCATGGAGAAAAAAGAAAGCATGCCGATATTGACGCAGCTCGAGCACGATATCAATGCCTGCATCGACGATAATGGGACAGTGGTCGACAGCGCCAGCTCGGAATTGCGCAGCATTCGCCAATCACTGCGCGCGCAGGAAAGCCGCGTGCGCGAAAAACTGGAGAGTTTGATCCGTGGCCGCAATGCATCGAAAATGCTGTCGGATTCAATTGTCACCATCCGCAACGACCGTTTCGTCATCCCTGTCAAACAGGAATACAGAAGCCATTACGGCGGCATCGTCCACGATCAATCATCGTCGGGCCAGACGCTGTTCATCGAACCGGACGCCGTCGTGCAGGCGAACAATGAAGTGCGCCGGTTGAAACTGAAAGAACGGGAAGAAATCGACCGCATCCTGCTGATGTTGTCTATGAAAGTGCAGGAAGTCGCTCATGAATTGTTCACGTTAGTCGGCGTATTGGCGGAAGTCGATTTGATCCTGGCCAAAGCGAAGTATGGCCAAGCGCATAAATGCTCGAAGCCTGAAATGAACACGGAAGGCTATATCAATTTAAGAAAAGCGCGCCATCCGCTTATTCCACAAGATGAAGTCGTGCCGAACGATATCGAGTTCGGCCGGGACATTACGGCGATTGTCATTACCGGACCGAATACAGGCGGAAAGACCGTTACTTTGAAAACGGTCGGCTTGTCGACGTTGATGGCGCAGGCAGGGCTGCCTGTACCGGCGCTCGAAGGTTCGGAACTGGCTGTATTCGACCAGATCTTTGCCGATATCGGCGATGAGCAATCCATCGAGCAAAGCTTGAGTACGTTTTCTTCCCATATGGTCAATATCGTAGACATCCTCGAGCAATTCGACGAGAACTCACTCGTTATTTTCGATGAGCTTGGTGCCGGTACCGACCCGCAGGAAGGGGCTGCGCTTGCCATTTCATTATTGGATGAAGTACATGGCAGAGGCGCACGCGTCATCGCGACGACCCATTATCCGGAACTGAAAGCTTACGGCTATAACCGGGAAGGGGTCGCCAATGCTAGTGTTGAATTCGATGTCGAGACATTGAGCCCGACCTACCGTTTGCTCATCGGCGTGCCGGGGCGCAGCAACGCGTTTGAAATATCCAAACGCCTCGGCTTGCCGGAGCATATCATTTCACACGCAAAAAGTTTTACCGGAACTGACCGCAAAGAAGTCGACTCGATGATCGCTTCACTTGAGAAAAGCCGGCGCGAGGCCGAGCGGGATGCAGAAGAAACTCGTTCTGTACTTGAAGAATCCGAGACACTGAAAGAGGACTTGGCAAAACGCCTCACGGAATACGAAAGCCGCAAAGAGCTGCTCGAAGACAAAGCGAAAGAAAAAGCGCGCAAAATCGTCGACCAGGCGCGTGCGGAAGCAGAAACGGTCATCAAGGAACTGCGCCAAATGCAGCTTACCCAGCAGACCGGCGTCAAAGAACACCAACTAATCGATGCAAAAAAACGGCTGGAAAATGCCATGCCGGAAAACCGCGTCTTGAAAAAAGCGAAAAAGCAAAACGAACCGGTTGTTTTGAAGCCGAACGACGAAGTGAAAGTACTGTCTTACGGGCAAAAAGGCAGCTTGGTCGAAAAAGTTTCCGACACCGAATGGATTGTCCAAGTGGGCATTTTGAAAATGAAGTTGCCAGAATCCGACCTTAGTTACACAAAACCTGAAAAGCAAAAAGAAACCCGCACGATGACCAGCTTGAAAGGCCGTGAAGGCTATACGAAAATGGAGTTGGACCTTCGCGGAGAGCGCTACGAGGATGCCCTTTCGCGCGTCGAGAAATATTTGGACGATGCTTTATTGGCGAATTACCACCAAGTTTCCATCATTCACGGCAAAGGGACTGGCGCCCTTCGCCAAGGAGTGCAGCAATATTTAAAAAAACATCCACGCGTCAAAAGCTACCGCTTTGGCGAACCGGGTGAAGGCGGCTCGGGTGTAACAGTCGCTGAATTGAAATAAGGGCGGAAGGGGAGCTTGGAGATGTTCGAGGAAGGATTTTGGACCCATCCGCTCGTTGAGACAGCTGGCTATTTCAGTGTAGTGGTCTTATGCTTGATCGTAGCGATGGTCATTTTTGAAATCGTAACAAAATATAAGAACTGGGAAGAAATCAAAAGCGGCAATTTGGCCGTGGCGATGGCGACTGGCGGAAAGATTTTCGGCGTCACGAATATTTTCCGCTTTTCGATTGAACAGCACACGACGCTGTTTGAAATGATTGGCTGGGGGTTGTTCGGATTCGTGCTGTTGATTTTTGCATACATTCTCTTTGAATTTCTGACACCGAAGTTCAAAGTGGATGAAGAAATCGCCCGGGACAACCGTTCGGTCGGCTTGATTTCGATGACCATCTCAGTCGGCTTGTCGTATGTTATCGGAGCAAGTATTTCATAGGAGTTGGAACGAATGGAAAACCTGATCAAAATCTTAATCGTTTTTTGCATCTTGTTTGTGCTTGTAGGAATCGTCTTCCTATTCGTGTTTTAAAAACGGCCATTGAGCCGTTTTTTTTATGGATTAAAACTCCTTAGAAAATAATGTTTGAAAGCGTTATCATAATTCTTTATACTTAAAGTAGGAATATTCTCACGATTCCGATAAAAGAGGGGGAGGTAGAAAGTATGTCCGAAAAACCGTGGTTAGCTCATTATCCGGCGGAAGTACCGCACACGCTAACGTATCCGAGCATGCCGGTCCAGGAATATTTGACGAAAGCCTATGAAGACTTTCCGCAAAAGACCGCAATTCATTTCCTGGGCAAGGACCTTAGCTACGAAGAGTTGTACCAATCTGCCATGAAGATGGCCAATTACCTTCAGAAGCTAGGCATCCAAAAAGGCGACCGGGTATCCATCATGCTGCCGAACTGTCCACAGGCGGTCATCAGTTTTTATGGGATTCTTTACGCTGGGGGTGTCGTCGTCATGACAAATCCGCTTTATACGGAGCGGGAAATTTCCTACCAGATGAAAGATTCCGGTGCCAAGGCGATCATTGCACTTGATATTTTGTTCCCGCGGATCAATAAAGTGATCAAAGAAACGGATCTTGAGAACGTTATCGTCACGGGCATCAAAGATTATCTGACATTCCCGAAAAACCTCGTGTACCCGTTCATCCAGAAAAAGCAATACGGCATGACGGTGAAAGTTGAGCACCGGGGAATCAATCACCTCTTTACGGAAATCATGAAAACAGCTTCGCCGCAAATTACTAAGCCGCCATTTGATTTTGAGGAGGACTTGGCGCTGCTGCAGTATACTGGGGGAACGACCGGATCGCCAAAAGGCGTCATGCTGACGCACCGCAATTTAATCTCCAATGCAACGATGTGCGACGCTTGGCTTTATAAATCGACGCGTGGGGAAGAAACGATCATGGGCATCATTCCCTTATTCCATGTGTACGGATTGACTACTGTCTTGATCTTGTCTGTCATGCAGGGCAATAAAATGGTGCTATTGCCGAAATTCGACCCAGAGCAGGCGCTCAAAACCATCAACAAACAAAAACCGACCTTGTTCCCTGGCGCACCGACGCTGTACATTGGCCTACTGAACCATCCGGACATCAAGAAATACGACCTGTCTTCCATTGAAGCATGCTTGAGCGGATCGGCACCGCTGCCGACAGAAGTGCAGGAGAAATTCGAACGCATCACGGGGGGCAAGCTCGTCGAAGGCTATGGCCTGACCGAAACATCACCCGTCACCCACTCGAATCTCGTATGGGGCGAACGGACAAAAGGCTCGATCGGCATGCCGTATCCGGACACGGATTGTGAAATTTTCCTTCCGGGAACGACTGACCCTGTTCCGAACGGACAGATCGGTGAAATCGCCATTCAAGGTCCGCAAGTTATGAAAGGCTATTGGAACCGTCCGGACGCTACGGCGGCTACGATTGTCGACGGCTGGCTATTGACTGGGGATCTTGGCTATATGGACGACGAAGGGCAATTCTTTATCGTCGACCGCAAAAAAGACATGATCATCGCAGGAGGCTTCAATATCTATCCAAGGGAAATCGAAGAAGTGCTGTATGAACACGAAGCGATCCAGGAATGCGTCGTCGCAGGAATTCCGGACCCGTACCGAGGCGAAACAGTAAAGGCATACATCGTGTTGAAAGAAGGGTATACTGTAACAGAAGAACAATTGGATAAACATTGCCGCGAACATCTTGCTGCATTTAAAGTGCCGCGCATTTACGAGTTCCGCAAAGAACTTCCGAAAACGGCGGTCGGTAAAATACTGCGCAGATCGCTGGTGGATGAAGAGGTCGCCAAACGCGATGAAGCAGTTCCTTCTTAACTAAGGCAAAAGCTTGACACAATTTAAACAAAACGATAATATGAAAATATGAATGAATCGCCATTCATATTTTCATATTTTTTTGGGTGGTGACAAGATGGTAAAGAAGGATAAACCGAAATATAAACAAATCATCGATGCGGCGGTTATTGTTATCGCAGAGAATGGTTACCACCAAGCGCAAGTTTCGAAAATTGCCAAGCAAGCCGGTGTAGCGGACGGAACAATTTATTTGTATTTTAAGAACAAAGAAGACATTCTTATTTCCGTCTTCCAAGAGAAGATGGGCGTGTTCGTCAGTGAGTTGGAAAAAATCATTGCCAAAGACGCAAGTGCTGCCGACCAACTTGGCATGATGATCAACAGCCATTTCGGTTTGCTTGCAAACGATTTGCATCTGGCGATCGTGACGCAGCTTGAACTCCGGCAATCCAATCATGATATCCGCATGAAAATCAATAATGTGCTGCGGGGATACTTGAAGTTAATGGACCGGATTTTGATTAGCGGTATCGAATCAGGAGAATTTGATCAAAATATGGATATTCGTTTAGCCCGCCAGATGGTTTTTGGTACAATGGATGAGACCATTACTACCTGGGTGATGAACGATCACAAGTATGATTTGGTCGAACTCGCACCGAAAGTGCAGCGCTTATTGCTGAAAGGCATGCAAGCGTAAAGGGAGGGGATGAGCAGGTGGAATTTATCAGCTGGAAAAAAGAAGACGGGGTTGCGATCGCAACGATCAACCGGCCGCCGGCAAATGCATTGTCTCGCGCGCTGATTTTGGAAGTCGATGCACTTCTGGATGAAGTGAAAAACGACTCGGATGTCCGCGCAATTGTCTTGCACGGGGAAGGGCGTTTCTTCTCGGCAGGAGCCGACATCAAAGAGTTTACGGAAGTGTCCTCAGGGGAAGAATTCTCGAAACTGTCGGCAAGCGGGCAAGCTGTTTTTGAACGCGTGGAAACATTCCATAAGCCAGTCATTGCCGCGATACATGGCGCCGCACTTGGCGGAGGTTTGGAGCTCGCCATGAGTTGCCATATGCGTTTTGTCACAGGAAATGCTAAACTGGGATTGCCGGAACTGCAATTGGGTTTAATTCCAGGGTTTGCTGGAACACAGCGCTTGCCGCGTTATGTCGGGGTGGCCAAGGCCGCTGAAATGCTCTTGACGAGTGATCCGATTACAGGCGAAGAAGCAGTGCAGCTCGGTCTTGCCAATCGTTCTTACGGCGAAGAAGACCTTCTTCCGCAAACGCTTTCAATTGCGAAGAAAATTGCGAAAAAGAGCCCGGTATCCGTCAAGGCGGCCATCGACATGCTTCAGTATTCGAAGCGCGGGGCATTTGAAGAAGGGGTCAAAGCAGAAGCAGATTCGTTCGGTACGGTCTTCGTATCGGAAGACGCGAAGGAAGGCATTAGCGCTTTCCTGGAAAAACGCGAAGCACAATTTAAAGGGAAATAATACTTGGGAGGTTTACGTTCATGAACATTTATGTATTGGTAAAACGTACGTTTGACACAGAAGAAAAGCTGGTTGTCTCCGGTGGCCAGATTCAAGAAGATGGTGCTGAATTCATCATTAACCCATATGACGAGTATGCGATCGAAGAGGCCATCACGGTCCGCGACGCTCACGGCGGCGAAGTGACAGTAGTCACAATCGGCGACGAAGAAGCTGAAAAGCAATTGCGCACAGCACTTGCAATGGGCGCTGACAAAGCGGTCTTGATCAATACAGAAGATGATGTCGAGGAAATGGACCAGTTTACGGCAGCTTACATACTGGCAGAGTACTTAAAAGACAAAGAAGCGGACTTGATCCTAGCAGGTAACGTAGCGATCGACGGCGGATCCGGACAAGTCGGCCCACGCGTAGCTGATTTGCTTGATATCAACTACGTAACGACAATCACAAGCCTTGAAATCGAAGGCGAAACAGTGAAAATCGTCCGTGACATCGAAGGGGATGCAGAAGAGCTTGAAACTTCATTGCCTCTATTGGTCACAGCCCAACAAGGCTTAAACGAGCCGCGCTATCCATCTCTACCAGGAATCATGAAAGCGAAGAAAAAGCCGCTTGAAGAGCTTGAGCTCGATGATCTGGACATTGAAGAAGATGATGTAGAAGCGAAAACGGAAACAATCGAAGTTTACTTGCCGCCGAAAAAACAAGCCGGCCGCATTTTGGAAGGCGAAATTCCAAGCCAAGTTTCTGAACTGGTCAGCTTGCTTCGCTCTGAAGCGAAAGTTATATAAACGTACGCCACATTCATTTTCACATCTACTTAGGGGGTTAACGGACTATGTCGAAAAAAGTATTAGTATTGGGCGAAACGCGTGAAGGCGCTTTGCGCAACGTATCATTTGAAGCAATTGCCGCAGCCAAGAAAATTTCAGGCGGCGGGGAAGTTGTTGCTGTCTTGCTAGGGGAAGCAGTGAGCGAGTTCGGAAACGAATTGGTAGCTTACGGAGCTGACCGCGTCATCACGGTTGAGCACCCACACTTGAAATCTTATACATCTGACGGTTACGGCCAGGCGTTCATGGCGGTTGTTGACCAGGAACAGCCTGAAGCAATCGTCTTCGGCCATACTGCGGTCGGCAAGGACTTGTCGCCAAAAATCGCATCGAAATTGCAAACCGGTTTGATTTCCGATGTCACGGACATCGAAGGCGAAGGCGATGACGCAGTTTTCATCCGCCCAATCTATTCTGGTAAAGCATTTGAAAAAGTGAAGCTGAAAGAAGACGGCGTTGTCTTCATAACGGTACGTCCGAACAACATTGCGTCGCTTGAGCGCGAAGAGCGTTCTGGCGATGTATCGAGCTTGTCAGTAGATATCACCAACTTGCGCACGATCATCAAAAACGTTGTCCGCAAATCCGCAGAAGGCGTCGACCTTTCCGAAGCGAAAGTCATCATCGCCGGCGGACGCGGCGTCAAGAGCAAAGACGGCTTCGAGCCATTGCAAGAACTGGCTGACCTTCTCGGAGGCGCAGTCGGAGCATCCCGTGGTGCATGTGACGCGGATTACTGCGATTATTCCTTGCAGATCGGACAGACAGGGAAAGTCGTTACACCTGATCTCTACATCGCAGCAGGAATTTCCGGCGCTATCCAGCACATGGCAGGGATGTCCAACTCCAAAGTCATCGTCGCGATCAACAAAGACCCGGAAGCGAACATCTTCAAAGTGGCAGACTACGGAATCGTCGGCGACCTATTCGACGTCATCCCATTGCTCACAGAAGAATTCAAGAAAGTTATGTAATCACGGCAGCCCGCATTTATGCGGGTTGTTTTTTAATGATGAAAGACATGATACAGTATGTTGATCAAGGTTTCCGGGTTCGTCTAACTTTTTCTAACGGATATGTAAAAGAAGGGGGGGAGGAAATGTTAAAAGTAATAAGCGGAATCTTATCTTTTATTGCCTTAGTGCTTATTATCTGGGATCTATTCAATGCGGACATAATGATTTTATATAATGTCATTTATGGCCTATTAGCAGCATCGTTCCTACTCAGTGGTATTGCGGATATTAAAGAAGGCAACAAGTCGACGGCTTATTTATCGCTCCTTGCCTCATTTATCCTTTTAGTACTTTTTGCAAAGTACACAGTAGAAAGCTTTTGAGAATGAAGGCTCCTATGTTGCTGTTTAAAAGAAATCGTTAATGAGTATGTTAGCAGTAAATAACTAGGAATCTAAAATTTGAGCTGTAAAGCGTGCCCCTGTAGCAGAATTTCCTAGACTTTAAATACATTGACTGCTTCAACCCCAGGCAGTTTAACGCCAACAACAGCCGGGTATGGAAGGGCTAGGCAAATAAATAGCTAGCGTAAATCACGTCTGCTATAATCGAAATATAGTTTGGTTATCACTTAAGGAGGAATTATACATGGCAATCGTTAAAGGAACAGATCAGAATTTCAAACAGGAAGTTTCAGAAGGACTCGTATTGGTAGACTTTTGGGCAGCATGGTGCGGGCCTTGTAAAATGATCGCTCCAGTTCTTGAAGAACTCGATGCAGATATGGACGATAAAGTGAAAATCGTGAAATTGGATGTTGATGAAAACCAGCAGACAGCTAGCGAATACGGCATCATGTCCATCCCGACACTTCTTTTGATGAAAAATGGCGAAACAGTCGATAAAGTCGTCGGCTTCCGTCCTAAAGAAGCTTTGGCTGAATTGGTTGAAAAACACGCATAATTCCAAAACCGGGTCCCATTCGTGGAACCCGGTTTTTTAAATAGGGTGAGAAGATGAAAAATGAGATGATTCAACATAAGTTGGCAGTATTGCCGGACCAACCCGGCTGCTATTTGATGAAAGACCGTCAAGGGACCATCATCTACGTTGGCAAGGCGAAAGTGCTGAAAAATCGGGTGCGTTCTTATTTTACGGGCAGCCACGATACAAAAACGCAGCGCCTCGTCAACGAGATCGAGGACTTTGAATACATCGTTACGTCATCCGATAAAGAAGCCTTGATTCTCGAATTGACCTTGATCAAAAAGCATGATCCGAAATACAATATCCGGTTGAAAGACAATAAGACCTATCCGTATTTGAAAATTACGGGCGAGCGGCATCCGAAACTGGTCATTACCCGTCAAGTCAAAAAAGACAAAGGGAAGTATTTCGGGCCCTATCCGAACGCCTATGCGGCAAGCGAAACGAAAAAGCTGCTGGACCGTTTGTATCCGCTCCGCAAATGCCACACAATGCCGGACCGAGTCTGCCTCTATTACCACCTTGGGCAATGCCTGGCGCCTTGTGTCAAGCCAGTGGAGAAAGACACGTATAAGGAAATGATCGATGGCATCAGCCGATTCCTGAACGGCGGCTTCCGCGAAGTGAAGCAGGATTTGACCGAGAAGATGAGCGAGGCGGCTGAGAACTTGGAGTTCGAACGGGCAAAAGAATATCGCGACCAGATCAGCCATATCGAATCGGTCATGGAAAAACAGAAAATGGCCATGAACGATTTCACCAACCGCGACGTTTTCGCTTACGCGGTCGATAAAGGCTGGATATGCATACAGGTTTTCTTCGTGCGACAAGGAAAGCTGATCGAACGTGAAGTTTCGATGTTCCCCTTATACCGAGACCCGGACGAGGAATTTTTGACTTTCCTTGGCCAGTTTTATGAAAAACCGGATCATATTAAGCCAAATGAAATCTTGTTGCAAGAAGCGGAAGATGAGGAATTCCTAAAAGAATGGCTTGGTGCGAAAGTGCTCGTCCCACAGCGCGGAAAGAAAAAAGATTTGGTACAACTCGCGCAAAAAAATGCTGAAATTGCCATTAAGGAAAAATTCCAGCTGCTCGAGCGTCAAGAAGAGCGGACAGTCGGTGCCTGCAATGAACTTGGCGAGGCGATGAATATCCACACGCCGCTGCGCATCGAAGCATTCGATAACTCCCATATCCAAGGGGCAGATGCCGTGTCCGCAATGGTCGTCTTCATTGACGGCAAACCGTCGAAAAAAGATTACCGGAAATACAAAACCCGCTCTGCGCAGAAGCCCGATGATTATGCGGCGATGCGTGAAGTGGTCCGCAGACGCTATAGCCGCGTGCTGAAGGACGGCTTGCCCTTGCCTGACTTGATCATCATTGACGGAGGCAAAGGCCAGATCGAATCGGCGCGCGAAATCGTTGAAGACGAACTTGGCCTCGATATCCCAATCGCAGGGCTTGCAAAAGATGCCAAGCACCAAACGTCCCAGCTGTTGTATGGAAACCCGGTCGAAATGGTGGAACTCAAACGCACGAGTGAAGCGTTTTATTTATTGCAGCGCATTCAAGATGAAGTCCACCGTTTTGTCATCACCTTCCACCGCCAATTGCGCGGCAAGAATTCGATTCAATCCGCGCTCGACGGCTTGCAAGGCGTCGGCCCGAAACGCAAGCAGCAATTGCTCAAGCATTTCGGCTCTGTGCGGAAAATCAAGGAAGCAAACGCCGGCGAAATCCAGCAGGCCGGCATTCCCGAGAAACTGGCCGTGGAAATCGAGCGGCATTTCAAGGAACAGCCGTTGCAACAGGAATAACTTCGTGGTATTGTAAAAACACAATTGAATCACTTGTAAAAAGTGATGATAGAGGAGCGGACGTCAATAGTAAGCATTCCGAGATTTGCAGAATCTGTGAAGGATGCCGAAAGGGACGCCCGCCGAAGTTTACACGCACTGCTTGCGCGTATGCTGGTCCTGCATTTAAAAGATGCAGGGCTGTCAGAGTTCAACTCTGGAGGGCTATCCATGGACGTTTGAAATCGTACATGAGAAGAGAGGTAGCTTGCCGGGCAATCGGCGAGTTGCCTCTTTTTTATTGAGGGCCACTTACTTTAAGTGGGAGTGGAGAGAATGACAACAATCGTAATGAAATTCGGGGGGACGTCCGTAGCGTCTCCGGAAAAAATCCTAGGCGTGGCAAAACGCGCCATCCGGGAAAAACAACAAGGCAAACGCGTCGTCATCGTTGTTTCAGCAATGGGTAAAACGACAGACACGCTGCTCGGCCTGGCCGGAGAGATTTCGGCTGAGCCGCCAAAGCGCGAAATGGATATGCTGCTCGCGACAGGGGAACAAGTGACGATTTCGCTGTTGGCGATGGCGTTCAAAAAACTTGGCCATGATGCATTAAGCTTCACCGGGTGGCAGGCAGGAATCGAAACGGAATCGGTCCCGCGCAATGCGCGCATCGAAACCATCCACACACAGCGTTTGGAAGAAGCGCTTGACCTCGGCTTGTTCTGCGTGGTTGCAGGCTTCCAAGGGGTCGATAAGAGCGGCAACATCACGACGCTTGGCCGCGGCGGATCCGATACGACCGCTGTGGCGCTGGCGGCTGCTTTAAGCGCTGAAAAATGCGAGATTTATACGGATGTTGACGGAGTTTATACATCCGA
Organism: Planococcus sp. CP5-4_YE; assembly: GCF_019042655.1. GTDB lineage: Bacteria > Bacillota > Bacilli > Bacillales_A > Planococcaceae > Planococcus. Next base: position 289,707 of record NZ_JAHPZO010000003.1, on the reverse strand, counting down.
TCCCCGTTATGTCACAGGCGCCCGCAAACTTGAACAGATTTCATACGACGAAATGCTCGAACTGGCTAATCTCGGGGCGGCAGTCCTTCATCCGCGGGCCGTGGAATTCGCTAAGAACAATCAAGTGCCCCTTTCTGTACGGGCCAGCTACTCGAACGAACCGGGGACTATCATACAAGAGGTGATCACTGTGGAAAAAAATCTTATCGTGCGGGGTGTGGCATTTGAAAAAGACATCGCCCGCATCACTGTCAGCTACACTAAACCATTTAACGGATCGCTTGCCAATATCTTTACGAGCTTGGCGGATCATTTGATCGATGTGGACATCATCGTGCAAAGCATCAGTGAGGAGTTTCCGCCATCTGTTTCGTTCTCGATAAAAGAGGAAAGCCTGGCTGAAGCGCAGCGGGTGCTGTCAGAAGCACATGAGCAAATCGGCTATAACACCATCGACATCGAAACCGGCTTGGCGAAAGTATCGATCGTTGGATCCGGCATGGTGTCGAATCCGGGTGTTGCAGCGAAAATGTTCGATACTCTGCGTGCGCAAGATGTGCCAGTGAAAATGGTCAGCACTTCTGAAATCAAAGTATCTGTTGTCGTGCCTGCGAGTGAAATGGAACGTTCAGCAAATGCGCTCCACGATGCATACGCACTGACGCCAGCGTCTGTCAGATAAGGAAAAGACCCAGCCAAGCTGGGCTTTTTTACGTTCTCGAAAGTTTGTGTAAAAATTCACATTTTGTTCAAATTTAAAATGGCCGCATAGCGGTCCTATGTTAGCTTATAAAACCTTGAAACGGATGCCTATATCCCGCCTGTTTTGAAATAAAAATATAGCTTTTCATGAATTCTTTCCTATTTAATATCCAAAAAAACCTTCCCAGACCCTAGACTGGGGGCGCTCAAAAAGGCTTACTTGCCTTGACGCTCCTAGAGGGGGGGAGTACAATAAAAATGTCATATTCTTGTACATGATGCTTACAGCAACGCGAAGATATTTTCCTGATATAGGAAAGTTTCGCGCTGCCAACTAATGTTTTTGAGGGGGGTAAAATTTTTGAATAACAATCGTGAATTTTTACTGCGCAGGCTGCACTCTTTACTCGGGGTCATTCCAATCGGTTTGTTCTTGACGCAGCATTTGATCGTCAACCATTTCGCTACGCAAGGCGTGGAAGCGTTTAACCAAGCTGCCCACTTCATGGCAAATCTTCCATTCGTTATTTTCTTGGAGATTTTCGTCATTTACTTGCCGCTCATGTATCATGCTTTCTACGGATTATACATAGCGTTCACGGCGAAAAACAATCCGGGGCATTACAGCTACATGCGCAACATGTTATTTGTTGCACAGCGCTATACCGGAGTTTTCCTAGTGGTCTTTATCGCATGGCACGTGTTTGAGACAAGATTCCAAGTGGCGATTGGAGCGGGAGAAGCAGATTTCAACATGATGGAAAACATCCTGTCGAATCCGCTTATGTTCGCGTTCTACGTAGTAGGTGTCTTGTCCGCAACGTTCCATTTCGCGAACGGATTGTGGTCTTTCTTTGTAACGTGGGGAATCACGGTTTCCGAGAAAGCACAGCGCTACTCAACTTACTTCACACTTCTAGTCTTTATTGTATTATCGATCATTGGTATCAGAGCATTGTTTGCATTCGTTTAAGGATGTCCCAAACATTGGTGAATTAAAAGAGGAGTGAACACTACAATGGCGAAAGGCAAAATTTCTATCGTCGGTGGGGGCCTAGCTGGCCTTATGGCAGCAATCAAAGTGGCCGAAGCAGGAGCACCTGCCGATCTATTTTCCATCGTTCCCGTTAAACGGTCTCACTCTGTGTGCGCACAGGGCGGCATTAACGGAGCGGTGAATACAAAAGGTGAAGGGGATTCCCCAGCAATTCACTTGGATGACACCGTTTACGGCGGTGACTTCCTAGCTAACCAAAAGCCGGTTAAAGCAATGGCCGATGCAGCACCTGGCATCATCCGCCTGCTTGACCGCATGGGCGTCATGTTCAACCGTACGCCTGAAGGGCTTCTTGACTTCCGTCGTTTCGGGGGCACCATGCACCATAGAACGGCATTTGCAGGCGCAACAACGGGCCAGCAATTGCTATACGCACTGGATGAGCAAGTCCGCCGCTATGAAGTTGCCGGCTTGATCACGAAATATGAAGGCTGGGAATTCCTTGGTCTCGTCATTGATGATGAAGGCGCATCTAAGGGGATCACTGCACAAAACTTGACGACAATGGAGATCAAATCGTTCCGGTCAGACGCTGTCATCATGGCGACTGGCGGACCTGGGATTATCTTCGGAAAATCCACAAACTCCGTCATCAACACAGGTTCTGCTGCCTCGATCGTTTATCAGCAAGGCGCTTATTATGCAAACGGCGAATTCATTCAAATCCACCCAACAGCGATTCCTGGCGACGACAAGCTCCGCTTGATGTCAGAATCTGCACGCGGTGAAGGCGGACGGATTTGGACATATAAAGATGGCAAGCCTTGGTACTTCCTAGAAGAAAAGTATCCGGCTTACGGAAACTTGGTTCCTCGTGACATCGCGACACGCGAAATCTTCGACGTGTGCGTTAACCAAAAGCTCGGCATCAACGGCGAGAACATGGTGTACTTGGACCTTTCCCATAAAGATTCGAAAGAACTCGACATCAAATTGGGCGGCATCATCGAAATCTATGAGAAATTCACAGGCGACGATCCGCGCAAAGTACCGATGAAAATCTTCCCAGCTGTTCATTATTCAATGGGCGGACTATGGGTCGACGATCATCAGATGACGAATATCCCTGGCGTCTTGGCAGCAGGCGAATGTGATTATTCCCAGCACGGTGCAAACCGTCTCGGGGCCAACTCACTGTTGTCAGCTATTTACGGCGGAATGGTTGCTGGGCCGAATGCTCTTGACTATGTCAAAGGCTTGGAAGTTCTTGCAGAAGACTTGCCAAACGACATTTACGACAAGCACGAAGCTGAAGAGCAGCGTAAATGGGATGAAATCTTGGCGCTTGACGGAACTGAAAATGCTTATGTCCTGCACAAGGAACTTGGCGAATGGATGACGGACAACGTGACGGTCGTACGCTATAATGACCGCCTCGAAGAAACAGACCGTAAAATCCAGGAACTGCTTGAACGCTTTAACCACATCAGCATGACGGATACGCAACTTTGGAGCAACCAAGGGGCAATGTTTACTCGCCAGTTGAAAAATATGCTACATTTAGCACGTGTCATCACCATCGGGGCATTAAAGCGCAACGAAAGCCGCGGCGCTCATTACAAACCGGAATTCCCGGAACGTAATGATGAGGAATTCCTGAAGACGACTATGGCGAAGTTCAATGGTTATGAAGCGCCAATCTTCCATTATGAAGAAGTCGACACTGGCTTGATCCCGCCACGCAAACGCGACTATTCCGCGAAAGCATAGCAATAAAGAAGGGAGCTAATTCACTATGGGTGAAGCAGCAAAAACGGTTATTTTCGAAATCGAACGCCAAAACTCTACGGACGAAAGTTCGTACTGGGAAAAGTTCGAATTGCCATATCGTGCCAACATGAACGTCATTTCCGCGTTGATGGAAATTCGGCGTAACCCGGTCAATATGGACGGGAAGAAAACAACTCCAGTCAACTGGGACATGAACTGCCTTGAGGAAGTTTGTGGGGCTTGTTCTATGGTCATCAATGGCAAAGCACGCCAGTCGTGTACGGCTCTTGTCGACCAATTGGAACAGCCGATCCGCCTTCAGCCAATGAGAACATTCCCGGTCGTCCGCGATTTGATCGTAGACCGCAGCCGCATGTTCGATTCATTGAAGAAAGTCAAAGCGTGGGTGCCGATCGACGGCACGCATGATCTTGGCGAAGGTCCGCGTATGCCTGAACGCAAACGCCAATGGGCTTATGAATTGTCTAAATGTATGACGTGCGGCGTATGCCTTGAGGCTTGCCCGAACGTCAACGACAAATCCGACTTTATCGGTGCGGCTCCGCTTTCTCAAGTCCGCTTGATGAACGCGCATCCAACAGGTGCCATGAACCGTGACGAGCGTTTGAACGCTATCATGGGCGAAGGCGGCCTTGCGGATTGCGGTAACTCCCAAAACTGTGTGGAATCTTGCCCGAAAGGCATTCCTTTGACAACTTCTATCGCAGCTTTGAACCGCGACGTGAGCATCCAAATGTTCCGCAACTTCTTCGGAAGCGATCATATGGTCGACTAAGTTAAACTCCGCCTTTATGGCGGAGTTTTTTTGTTTCAATTGAAAATAGTTAAGCTTGGCTGAAACAGATGTCCTTTGCGCCAGTTTTTGCTATACTAACAAAATGAGAAACGATTTACAGGGGGAACGGGAATGAGAGCGACATACATAGAGGATTTAACTAAATGGCAGCAAGGCTTTACTTTTTATGCGCCGGTGCACGTGCGCTTTTCGGAAACGGATATGTTCGGGCATGTCAACAATACGGTGCCGATCGCTTATTTTGAATACGCACGGATCGAGTTCATGAAAGAAGTCGGCTTGATGCAGGCTTGGCTTTCGAAAGACAGCGACTTGATTCCTGTAGTGGCGGATATGCAAGTCGATTTCGTCCGCCAAGTGTTTTTCGATGAACAATTGAAGGTTTACGTCAAAGTGGAGTCGATCGGAAATTCTTCGGCAGACATCCATTATTGGGCAGTGAACGATCAGCAGGAGACTTGTTTCACTGGCAGGGGCGCCGTGGTCCAGATTTCTAAAACGAGTGGCAAGGGCCATCCGTGGAGCGACTCAGAGAAAACAATGCTGCGCAGTGGAAGTCTGACTTCTTCCAGCAAATAATGCGTCTCTTGCTTTACAGGATCGAAAGCATCACTATGGAACAAAAACCAGTAGCTAGGGAGTGAACCAAGTCCATGACTGAAGACAACTTAAACCGCCGCCACGACTTGGAGCGTGTGGCATTTATGGAAAAGGAATTGCGTTATATATCCGGGATCATCAAGCAAAAAGGCCGTGAAATTCTCAATTCGTATACCATTACACCGCCGCAGTTCGTGGCGCTTCAATGGCTGTTCGAACATGGTGATATGACCATCGGCGACCTGTCGAATAAAATGTTTTTGGCCTTCAGCACGACGACCGATTTGGTCGACCGGATGGAGAAGAATGATTTGGTTGTGCGCATCCGCGAGGAACAGGACCGTCGCGTCGTACGCATCAAGCTATTAAAAGAAGGCGAGCGGATCATTGAAGAAGTGATCAAGAAGCGCCAGGATTATTTGGAAGCAGTACTTGAAGACTTCAGTGAAGAGGAAGTCGAGCAATTTTCAAGCTTGTTGGAGAAAATGCATATCAACATGAAATAGGAGCGGGGCTATGACATTGAATGCGCCAATCGGAGTTATTGATTCGGGCGTCGGCGGGTTGACCGTCGCCAAAGAAATCATGAAACTTTTGCCTAATGAGAAAATCTGTTATATCGGTGACAATGCACGCTGTCCGTATGGCCCGCGTCCGCTTGCGGAAGTGCGGCGCTATACGTGGCAGATGGCAGAAGCGCTTATGAAAATGAATATTAAAATGCTGGTCATTGCCTGCAATACGGCAACGGCGGCAGCGCTCAATTCCTTGCAGAAAAAATTGCCGATCCCAGTCATCGGCGTTATTTTCCCTGGAGCACGCGCCGCCATCAAATCCTCTTCGACAAAGAAGATTGCCGTGCTCGGCACATTCGGAACCGTCAAAAGCGGCGCTTATGAAACAGCTATCAAATCGCTCGTGTCGTCTTCGGACGTTATCCAATTGGCGTGCCCACGCTTTGTTCCGCTCGTGGAAAGTGATGAGTATGAAGGGGAGTTCGCCCGCCGTATGGTAGCCGAGACTTTATCGGCAATCAAATCGAAGGAATTCGACACGGCCATCCTCGGATGCACCCATTATCCGCTGCTTCAAGGATTTATTGAGCAAGAGCTTGGCGGCACCGTAACGGTTCTGTCGTCAGCACAAGAAACAGCTAAAGACGTTTCGCGCCACTTGAGCTACCAGGACAAATTTGCGGATCGCAGCAAACCGCCTGTCCATCAATTCTATACATCCGGTTCGACGGAGATTTTCCGCACAATCATAAAAAAATGGCTTGCCATCGACGACCCGTGCATCCGGTCGATCCAGTTTCCAAAAACCTGACGGCTCAGCCGCCGGGTTTTTGTCGTTAAGGCAGAATTATGGTAAAATTTTTTGAGTACATGAGGAGGATTCAATGATGACAAGAATTGATAATAGACAAGCAAATGAACTGCGCCCGGTGGAGATAGAGACGGATTATTTGATACATCCGGAAGGATCGGTCCTGATTACGGTCGGCCAGACGAAAGTGATTTGCACAGCGACAATCGAGTCGCGTGTCCCAGGCTTCTTGAGAGGCCAAGGCAAGGGCTGGGTAACGGCAGAATACTCCATGTTGCCACGCGCGACAGGAAGCCGCAACCAGCGCGAAGCGACGCGCGGCAAGCTCGGCGGGCGCACGATGGAAATCCAGCGCCTAATCGGCCGTTCCCTGCGCGCTGTCGTCGATCTCGAGAAGATTGGCGAACGCACACTATGGATCGATTGCGACGTCATCCAGGCGGACGGAGGGACGCGTACAGCGTCCATCACTGGTGCTTTTATCGCCATGACCATCGCACTCGGCAAATTGGACGTGCCGGTATTCCCGGTGTCGGATTATTTGGCCGCTACAAGCGTCGGCATCAATAGCGGCAAGCAAGCCATCCTGGACTTGAACTATGAAGAAGATTCCACGGCCGCGGTCGATATGAACCTGGTCATGACAGGATCCGGTGAATTCGTCGAAATGCAAGGCACCGGCGAAGAAGCGACATTCAGCCGCAAGGAATTGAACGAAATGCTCGATCTCGGCGAAGCGGGGATCCAGCAATTGATCAAAATCCAACAACAAGCGATCGGCGAATTGTCGTCGCGGATCGGCGAAAAGGTGGAATCTGCCCTATGAAAAAAATCGTCATTGCGACACAAAACAAAGGAAAAGCCAAAGACTTTGAAACTTTGTTGTCTCCTCTAGGCTATGAAGTATTGACCTTGAGAGATGTGGCACAAGACCTCGATATCGAAGAAACCGGCACGACATTCGAAGCCAATGCCATTCTAAAAGCGGAAGGCGTCGCTAAAGAACTTGGCATCCCAGTTATCGCAGACGACAGTGGCCTTGAGATCGATGCATTGGACGGAGAGCCAGGCGTCTATTCCGCCCGCTATGCGGGAGGCGAAAAGAGCGACGACGCCAATATCGATAAAGTGCTGGAGAAATTGTCTGGCATACCTGAGGGAGAGCGCAGTGCGCGATTCCGCTGTGTCTTGGCCGTCGCGGCGCCTGGGGAACAAACCCAAACGTTCTCCGGGGCATGTGAAGGCGAAATTCTGCGCTTGCGCAGAGGCGACAACGGCTTCGGCTACGACCCGGTCTTTTACGTGCCTGCCCAGGAGCGTGCCATGGCGGAACTCGAACCCGAAGAAAAAGCCGCCATCTCCCACCGCGGCCAAGCATTACGCGAGCTCAGCGAAGCAATGCCGGAGTGGCTGAAATAAGAATTTAGATATTTTTTTGAAATAGCATTGACTTTTCCTCGGATGATTTCTATAATTAAAATTGTCTTTCGTGAGGAAGTCATGTCTCAGTAGCTCAGCTGGATAGAGCAACGCCCTTCTAAGGCGTCGGTCGGGGGTTCGAATCCCTCCTGGGACGTTTCAAAACCTTGCTTTCCCCTAACCGGGAAAGCAAGGTTTTTTATTTGATAGAAGTGGTTGTGAAGAAATAATGGACATTTGATTTTTCGCTGTTTATTTGTGAATCGTATCGTATAATGGAAAAAGATAGAGAAAAAACAGACCTAAAGGTGGAAATGACAAGTGTTCAGAAACAAATGGAAACGGATTTTGATTGTATTTTCTCTTATATTAACCATTTTAATTGCGGCGACGGCAACAAGTATTTGGACCTTTGCCGGCGAATCCGAGTTGATGGAAGCCGATGCGGCGATTGTGCTCGGCACGAAAGTCATCGGCGGTGAGCCTTCACCGGTGCTCGAGCAACGCATACGCCACGCCATCGATCTATACGAGGAAGGCTATGTCGAGAAGATCATCTTTACAGGCGGCATCACGGACGGGGCGGACCTTGCCGAGGCGATCGTAAGCCGCGATTTTGCGATCCGCAATAACATTCCTGAAGAAGATATTTTGATCGAGACTCAGTCACTCATCACAGAAGAGAACTTCCTCTTCGCTGGTGAGGTGGCAGAAGAAAACGATTTGTCGAGCTTTCTTGTCGTCAGCGACCCCTTACATATGAAGCGTGCGCTGCTTATGGCGGAACACGCCGGAATCGACGCCCATTCCTCGCCGACGCCTTCGACTGAATTCAAGGGCTTTGCGAACATCGCCCCGTTCTTTGCCCGTGAAGTCGTTTGCTATATGGCTTACGTCGCGATGCACGCCGTCAATTAATGAAACTGTCCCGTCTTGTGGACAGTTTTTTTATTTAACAGATGAACACCACAGCCCTGAGTGATACACTGATAAAAAGCTGTGGGGGGCGTGTTGCAGATGGAAACCAATGGACTGAAACTCAGCACGAAATGGCAAGGGGATTTTGTATTTGAAGCCGCGGGACAGGGCGGCCATAAGCTCCGGATGGATGCCCATCAGGGAGTCGGCAACGACCAAGGCTTACTTCCGATGCAGGCGCTGCTCGGCTCGCTTGCCGGATGCGTCGGCATGGACGTCGTGATGATCTTGCGCGCCAAGATGAAAGAGCTTCGCTCGATTGAAATCATCACGGAAGGCGACAAACGCCAAAACCCGCCGAAGGAATTTCTGGCGATTATGGTGATCTTTATCGTAGAAGGCGATATCGATAGAGAGAAGGTCTGGCATGCCATCGAAGTAAGCGGGGAGAAATATTGCCCGGTCGCCCATTCCTTAAAAGCGGACGTCACGTACAAACTGGTTTTGAATGGCGAAGAGGCTGGCGCAAAATAGCGCCGGCTTTCGTTTTCACAGCGTATTTCCCTATGGTATGATGAATGGACAAAGAGGTGGTAGGATGCGGAAGAGATTTGGGGATTTGAAGCGCAGGGGCAATGTCATCGTCTTTCCGACAACGGTCACACGGCTGCTATCGGAAGGGATGACCAATTTAAAGAACGAACAATATGCCGACGCCCGCGATAAACTGTACCAAGTGCTTGTCTACGAGCCGGACCATGCAGCGGCGCTCGGGGGCTATGCATACAGCTTATATGAGTTGGGGGAATTCGAGGAAGCACTTGAAGTCGTGCAGGAATTGCTGCGCGTCGGCCCGATCCATTATTTGGAGACGATGGAGCTATACATAAGCATTTTAATGCAAGTAAAGGAATTCGAAGAAGCTGAGAAGATGATCGAAGTGCTCATCGAGGAAAATGTCTTGCCAAAAGAGCGTTTGGAGCAATTCCATCAATTGCGTGATCTCAATGAACGCATCGCCGAAAGTGCTGCCTCTGCCAAACGGGAAACGGGCCAGTTCAGCTTGGAGCAATTTTTGCCGCTTAGCGCTGCCGAACAGGAGCAGCGGGTGACCGAATTGCCAAAAGAAGCGTATGGTGCCATGAAGAAGCAGCTAGTCGAATTGATCAAGCATCCGGAAGTGGATTGGGTGGCGAAATCCTATCTGCTGCTCATGCTTCGTGAACAACAGATCAGCGGGACGGTGAGTGTCGAAAAGTTCCATTATTCAAATGAGGTGTCGATTGACGAGCTGCCGGATCCATTAAAGGACTCTCGTCTGCTTGGAATTCGCAAGCGCTTGGAGGGGGCTTTGGAAAAAGAGCCCGCCAAGCTGCAGATGGCAATGGAACTAGTCGACCGGCACATTTATCTCTTGTATCCGTTTTTCTGGGAAGAGTTTGAGGAAGCGGAGATCGCTGAAGCCTACCACGCGTATCTCGATAGTTTGTTCAGTGGGGAAGTGGAAACAAAAGTCGATCCGAACCTGCTGGAATTGCTCATACAGGCAGAGGCGTACATAGAATTGCGCAATGGGTAGAAATAGTTGAACCTGCTCGTATGTGTGATATAATGTGGAAGTTGTCAAAAATCGTACAAATTTCGTACATGACTTTGTAAAAAATTGTTTGGAGGGCTTATACATGTCAGCAAAATGGGAAAAGCAAGAAGGTAACGTCGGAGTTCTTACAGTAGAAGTGCCGGCTGAAGAAGTAAACGGCGCGCTTGATAAAGCGTTCAAAAAAGTCGTTAAGGAAATTAACGTACCAGGATTCCGCAAAGGGAAAATGCCACGCCAAATGTTCGAAAAACGTTTCGGTGTAGAATCTCTTTACCAGGATGCACTTGATTTTATCCTTCCTGACGCTTACGCGAATGCTGTCGAAGAAGCAGGCATCAACCCGGTTGACCGCCCTGAAATCGACATCGAAAAATTAGAAAAGAATGAGCCATTGGTATTCACTGCTAAAGTAACAGTGAAACCTGAAGTAGAACTTGGCGAATATAAAGGGCTTGAAGTTTCCAAAGAAGACATGAACGTGACGGATGAGGAAATCGAAGAGCAATTGAAAGAAAGCCAAGAACGCATGGCTGAATTGACTGTCAAAGAAGACGGACAAATTGAAAACGGCGACACAGCTGTTATCGATTTCGAAGGATTTGTAGACGGAGAAGCGTTTGAAGGCGGAGCAGGCAATGACTACTCGCTAGAAATCGGTTCAAACTCATTCATCCCAGGCTTCGAAGAGCAATTGGTCGGCGCTAAAACTGGCGAACAAAAAGACGTAGAAGTCACTTTCCCTGAAGAATACCACGCTGAAGAGCTTGCTGGAAAATCAGCGACGTTCAAAGTAACGGTAAACGAAGTGAAAGCGAAAGAATTGCCTGAACTAAACGACGAGTTCGCTAAAGAACTTGACGAAGAAGTAGAAGGCCTTGATGCACTTCGCACGAAAATGAAAGAAAACTTGAAAGCGGAGAAAGAAAACGCTTCTGAGACGCAAATGCGCGATCAGCTTGTACAAAAAGCGGCAGAAAACGCTACAGTTGAAATCCCGCAAGCGATGATCGACTCTGAAATCGACCGCATGATGCAAGACTTCGAACAACGCCTAAGCCAGCAAGGCATGAACAAGGAATTGTACTTCCAGTTCTCGGGCCAGGACGAAGACGCACTTCGCGAGCAGATGAAAGCTGACGCTGAAACACGCGTACGCGTATCATTGACGCTTGAAGCGATCGCGAAAGCGGAAAACATGGAAGTCACTTCTGAAGACATCGACAAAGAGCTTGAGAAAATGGCTGGCCAATTTAACATGGACGCTGAACAAATCAAAACAGCTCTAGGTGGCACTGAAATGCTAGAAAACGACATCCGTATGCAGAACACGGTTGAGTTCCTAGTAGAAAACGCTAAAGTCACTGACGCTAAAGCTGCTGAATAACACATAAGATTCTTAATAGGACAAGGTGCGGCAACCGCACCTTGTTTTCTATACATAATGGCAAACAAATTCACGTTCCTACATATAAAGGCAGTTTCTTTGGCATAGTTCTAATTAGTTGATACAATCAAAATAATCTTGTAACATAATGGCTTGAATAGGGGTGACTACATTGTTCAAATTTAACGATGAAAAAGAACATTTGAAATGTTCGTTTTGCGGTAAGCCGCAGGAACAAGTGCGTAAACTGGTCGCAGGGCCAGGTGTATATATTTGCGACGAGTGCATCGAACTTTGCACAGAAATCGTAGAAGAGGAACTCGGCACAGAAGAAGAAACTGAGTTCAAAGAAGTACCAAAACCAAAAGAAATCATGGATATCCTTGGCGGCTATGTAATCGGCCAGGACAAGGCGAAAAAATCCTTGGCAGTAGCGGTTTACAATCATTACAAACGCGTCAATTCCCAAAGCAAGATCGACGATGTCGAGCTTTCGAAATCGAATATCGTCTTGATTGGGCCAACAGGCAGCGGGAAAACTTTGCTAGCGCAAACACTCGCGCGCATCTTGAACGTCCCGTTTGCCATTGCGGATGCAACATCGCTTACTGAAGCTGGTTATGTCGGGGAAGATGTCGAGAACATCTTGCTCAAATTGATCCAAGCAGCAGACTACGATGTGGACCGTGCAGAAAAAGGCATCATCTATATCGATGAAATCGATAAAGTGGCACGCAAATCCGAGAACCCGTCGATTACACGCGACGTTTCCGGTGAGGGCGTACAGCAAGCCTTGCTGAAAATCCTGGAAGGCACAACAGCAAGCGTTCCCCCACAAGGCGGGCGTAAGCATCCTCATCAGGAATTCATCCAAATCGATACGACGAATGTCCTGTTCATCGTAGGGGGTGCGTTTGACGGAGTCGACCAAATTATCAAACGCCGCCTCGGCAATAAAATCATCGGCTTCGGCGCAGATCCGAACAAAGAAGAAATGGATGAAAAATCCCTTCTTAGCCAATTAATCCCAGAGGATTTATTGAAATTCGGCTTAATCCCTGAATTTATCGGCCGTCTGCCAGTGCTCGCAAGCCTTGAGCAATTGGATGAAAATGCACTTGTGCAGATTCTAACAGAGCCGAAAAACGCACTCATCAAGCAATACCAGAAGATGATGGAGCTTGATGGCGTTACATTGACATTCGAACACGACGCGCTGATTGAAATTTCCCGCCTCGCGATCGAGCGGAAAACAGGCGCACGCGGATTGCGCTCAATCATTGAAAACATCATGCTTGATGTCATGTATGATTTGCCATCCCGTGAAGATATCGTCGAATGCATCATTACAAAAGAAACGGTGACCGAGAATTCACAGCCGAAATTGATGCTGGAAGACGGCACTGAGTACGATAACGGCAATAACGAAAAAACATCTGCTTAAAGTTTGGCTGATGCACAAGAATAGGATGATACGGGCTGACTCTGAATCGTGCACATCCGCGCGTATGGGGGTCAGCCCTTTTTCCACGAAAAAACCACAGTCTTCGAGATAGTTTCGCGCAGACTGATAGAGAGAAAGAGAAATGACGGAGGTGCACTTAGTTATGGCGAAGAAAAAAGTGACAAAACAAGTCCCGCTCTTGCCACTCCGCGGGCTGCTCGTCTTCCCGTCGATGGTCTTGCATATTGATGTTGGCCGGGAGCGTTCAGTAGCAGCATTGGAGCAAGCGATGATGGATGACCAAATCGTCTTTTTGGCGACTCAAAAAGACATGGCAGTGGAACAGCCGGACAAAGACGATTTGCATAAAATCGGCACCTTGGCATACGTAAAACAAATGCTGAAATTGCCGAATGGCACGATCCGCGTGTTAGTGGAGGGCCTTGAACGCGGCCAGTGGAACCAATACGAAGAAGGTGAGAAATTCACGCAAGTGGAAGTCACTTCATTCCCGGATGAACCGGAACGCGATGCCGAACAAGATGCGTTGATGCGCATTTTGCTGGAGCAATTCGAAATCTTCGGCAAAGGCTCGAAAAAAGTGACGACTGAAACCTTCAATACAGTTGCGGACATCGAAGAACCGGGCCGTTTAGCGGATATGATCGCTTCCCATCTATCGCTAAAATTGCAAGGCAAGCAGGAAGTGCTTGAAACCTTCGATATCACGAAACGCCTTGAACTCTTGATCAGCCGCCTGCATAACGAGCAGGAAGTGGCGGACATCGAAAAACGCATCAACGACCGTGTGAAAAAAGCGATGGAGCAAACTCAAAAAGAGTTCTATCTTCGCGAACAGATGAAAGCGATCCAAACCGAACTCGGCGACAAGGATGGCAAAGGCGCAGAAGTGGCTGACTTGAAAAAACGCATCGAAGAAGCCGGCATGCCGGAATCGACCGAGAAGACGGCGTTGAAAGAGTTGGATCGCTACGAAAAATTGCCTTCAGCTGCGGCGGAAAGCGGCATCATCCGCAATTACATTGAATGGCTCGTAACGATTCCTTGGTCTGAAACAACAGAAGACCGCTTGGATATCAATTATGCAGAAGAAGTGCTAAACCGCGACCACGATGGCCTTGAAACCGTTAAAGAACGCGTGCTGGAATATTTGGCCGTCCAACAAATGACCAAATCGCTGCGTGGGCCGATCCTGTGCCTCGTCGGGCCTCCAGGTGTCGGTAAGACATCACTTGCCCGTTCGATCGCCGATTCGCTCGACCGCAATTTCGTCCGCATCTCGCTCGGCGGCGTGCGTGACGAATCCGAAATCCGTGGCCACCGCCGCACATATGTCGGCGCAATGCCGGGACGCATCATTCAAGGAATGAAAAAAGCAGGCACCGTCAATCCGGTATTCCTGCTCGATGAAATCGATAAAATGTCTAATGACTTCCGCGGTGACCCGTCGTCAGCGATGCTTGAAGTATTGGACCCGGAACAAAACAATTCCTTTAGCGATCATTACATCGAAGAAAGCTATGATCTATCGAATGTGCTGTTCATTGCGACTGCTAATGACCTCGGATCGATTCCAGGGCCGCTGCGCGACCGCATGGAAGTCATCTCGATTGCTGGCTATACAGAACTTGAGAAGAAATTGATCGCCAAAAACCATTTGGCGCCAAAACAATTGAAAGAACATGGCCTGACACCGGAACAATTGGATTTCCAAGAAGACGCATTCGTTTCTATGATCCGTTATTACACACGGGAAGCCGGCGTGCGCGGTCTGGAACGCCAAATCGCTTCTGTTTGCCGGAAAGTGACCAAGCAAATCGTTTCGAAAGAACAAGAACACGTGACGGTTGGCTCGGCAGAAGTCGAAAGCTATCTCGGCAAGAAGAAATTCCGCTACGGCGTGGCTGAAAGTGAGAACCAAGTGGGCGTTGCGACTGGCCTCGCCTATACGGCTGTCGGCGGTGACACTTTGCAGATCGAAGTGTCTTTATCTGCAGGTAAAGGCAAGCTGCAATTGACCGGTAAACTGGGCGATGTCATGAAAGAGTCGGCACAGACCGCGTTGTCATTTGTGCGTGCACAAGCGGAATCGCTTGGCATCGATCCGAATTTCCAGGAAGCACACGACATTCATATCCACGTACCGGAAGGAGCCGTTCCAAAAGACGGCCCATCCGCCGGTGTAACAATTGCGACAGCGCTCGTTTCAGCACTCACGAAGCGGCCCGTGCGCCGCGACGTCGGCATGACAGGGGAAATCACGCTTCGCGGACGCGTCTTGCCAATCGGGGGACTGAAGGAAAAAACCTTGAGCGCCCACCGTGCAGGATTGAAGACCATTATCGTCCCTGCGGAAAATGAACGCGACCTCGACGACATTCCGGAAACCATCCGCGAAGAATTGGAATTCCACCTCGTCAGCCAAGCGGAACAAGCGCTGGAAATTGCGCTGGAAGGAGCAAAAGAATGAAGGTCCATAACGTAGAACTGGTAATCAGTGCGGTTCGCCCAGCGCAATACCCGGAAACCGAGCTTCCCGAGTTTGCGCTCGCTGGACGCTCAAATGTCGGGAAATCGTCTTTTATCAATAAGCTCATCGGCCGCAAAAGCATGGCGCGTATTTCGTCGAAGCCCGGCAAAACGCAAACTTTGAACTTTTATAAGATCGAAGAAGACTTATTTTTCGTCGACGTTCCAGGCTACGGATACGCAAAAGTTTCCAAAACCGAACGCGAAGCATGGGGCAAGATGATCGAGACTTATATTACAAGCCGCGAACAATTGCGCGCGGTGGTCCAAATCGTCGACCTGCGCCATCCACCGAGCAAAGATGACCAGATGATGTATGATTTCATGAAACATTACAACATCCCGTGCATCATCATCGCGACAAAAGCCGACAAGATCCCGAAAGGCAAATGGGATAAGCATAAGAAAATCGTCCGTGAAGGACTGGATATGGAGAAAGGCGATCCATTAATCGTCTTTTCTTCCGAAACTGGGCTCGGCCAAGAAGCCGCCTGGCAGGAAATCGAAAAACGCATGTAAGCAAGCAGGTAGTTCACCTGACTGGCTTGAAATAAGGCAGGGCCCAGAAAATCAATGATTTTCCGGGCCCTGTTTTTTGTTTTGCAAATAGTAACCAGCTGAAATATATGGACGAGATAATTAGATAAGTGAGTGAGATAGATTGTTTTTTGTAGGGTTCGTCGCGAGATAGCCGCCTCCAGCTTGGGGCATGCCTCCCGCAATAAGCCAAGAAGAACACTTGACTTACTGCGACGGCTCGCCCGTATGCGCGGTTCGGCTTTTAGATTTCATTGGATATTGCGTGCGATGACGTGTCACTGTTCATTGGTTTCATCCGCTGGTGGGGGGCACCTAGCTGGACTTGATAGTGAAATGAATCACCGATGATTACTTCATCGTGAAGATAGCCGCCTCCCGCTTGGGGCATGCCTCCCGCAATAAGCCAAGAAGAGCACTCGTCTTATTGCGTCGGCTCGCCCGTGTGCGCGGTTCGGCTTTTAGATTTCATTGGATATTGCGTGTGAGGAAGTATCGCTGTTAATTGGCTTCATCCGCTGGTGGGGGGCACCTAGCTGGACTTGATAGTGAAATGAATCAGCCGATGATTACTTCATTGTGAAGCTAGCCGCCTCCCGCTTTGGGCATGCCTCTTGCAATAAGCCATGAAGAACACTTGTCTTATTGCTCCGGCTAGCCAATGAATGGGCGAAAGGAAGTTGAGCCCATTCATTTGCGACGCATCTGCTCGCAGATGTGGGAGCAACGATTTTTCTGCGATGCTTGAGCACGGGTTTTTGTGCGGTTCGGCTTTTAGATTTCATTGGACTGTATTTGTGAAGAAGTGTCACTGTTAGTTAGTTTCATCCACTGGTAGGGACACCTAGCCAGACTTGATAGTGAAATAAATCGACCGACGATTATTTCATCGTGAAGCTAGCCGCCTCCCGCTTGGGGCATGCCTCCCGCAATAAGCCAAGAAGAACGCTTGTCTTATTGCGTCGGCTCGCCCGTGTGCGCGGTTCGGCTTTTAGATTTCATTGGATATTGCGCGCGAAGACGTATCACTGTTGATTGACTTCATCCGCTGGTGGGGGCACCTAGCTGGACTTGATAGTGAAATGAATCAGCCGATGATTACTTCATCGTGAAGCTAGCCCCCTCCCGCTTGGGGCATGCCTCCCACAATAAGCCAAGAAGAACACTCGTCTTATTGCGTCGGCTCGCCCGTATGCACGGTTCGGCTTTTAGATTTCATTGGATGTGATTTGCGAAGAAGTGTCACTGTTAATTGTTTTCATCCGCTCTTGGCGACGCTTAGCTGGACTTGATATTGCAGAGAAGTTCCGTGCGCTGTTCAATTTGAATTTACGAAGACGATTAAAATTTTTCACGCTTACTTCAGTGTGTGATGAATTTCATTTCCTCTCTAAAACTAGAGATGGAGCGGAAAGGGGCGACTCCGGGAGGATCAGCGAGACAATTGAGACCCTGCAGAGCGCGCAGCGATCGAAGCGGCTCAATGCGAGCCCTCCGGAAAGCGTCCCCTTGAAGCGCAATCTCCACCACTAGAATTTCCTGTTTAAATTCGGTAATTCACATAACTTCTTCCCGATTCAACACCATGAAAATCACCATCTATTATGCATAAGTTCACAGTCAATTCCGACTACGAGCGTTATACTTGTGACACCATAATCGCTTTGCTAGAATTGTAATTAGCTTAAGTTTAGAATGATTATAAAGTGGAGTTTCCATAGCGGAAACCCTTGTATGATAAAGCAAAGTTCAAGCAGGTTCATGCCTTGTTCACAAAATCGCAGGCATAAACTGATGGAAAAGTGGTATACTTAGGGAAATGAAATATGGAACGCGAAAGGTGTTTTAAACCCATGCATACACTCGTAGTCGGGGTCAATTACCGTTCAGCGCCTGTATCGATCCGCGAGAAGCTATCGTTCATCGAAAGCGAGCTTCCACAAGCGATGCAAGCCCTGCAACAACAAAAAAGCATATTGGAGAACGTCATCGTATCGACATGCAACCGGACGGAGATTTATGCCGTCGTGGATCAATTGCATACCGGTCGTTTTTACGTGAAGCAATTTTTGGCTTCGTATTTCGACATTCCGATGGAGCAGTTCTCACAGTATTTATTCCTTCATGAACAGGACGAAGCGATTGATCATTTGTTCCGTGTCACTGCCGGAATCGATTCGATGGTCCTTGGCGAGACGCAGATTCTCGGCCAAGTGAAATCCAGTTTCCTCGCAGGCCAAGAAATCGGCACGACCGGAACGGTATTCAATCAATTGTTCAAGCAAGCGGTGACGCTGGCAAAACGTGCGCATAACGAAACAGCGATCGGCGAGAATGCCGTATCGGTTTCTTATGCAGCGGTTGAGCTTGGCAAAAAAATCTTCGGTTCATTAAAAAACAAGCATGTCGTCATTCTCGGAGCAGGGAAAATGGGTGAACTCGCCATTAAGAACCTGCAAGGCAGCGGAGCGGACCGTATCACGGTCATCAACCGCACATTCGAGAAAGCGGAAGTGCTCGCTGATAAATTCGGCGGAATGGCCAAACCTTTAAATCAATTGCAATGCGCATTACTGGAAGCGGACATCTTGATTTCATCTACAGGCTCGACGGATTTCGTTATCGATCTTGAATTGATGCAGTTTGTTGAGAAGCTGAGAAAAGGCAAGCCGTTGTTCATGGTCGATATCGCGGTACCGCGTGATATGGATCCACGCATCGGCGATCTTCAGAATGTCTTTCTATATGACATTGATGATATGCAAGGCATCGTCGAAGCAAACCTCGCTGAACGTGAACGCGCGGCGAAACAGATCGCCGGCATGATTGAGCAAGAAGCAGAGCAGTTCAACGACTGGCTTGGCACGTTAGGCGTTGTTCCGGTCATTTCCGCATTGCGTGAAAAAGCGCTTGGCATCCAGGCGGAAACGATGGAAAGCATCGAGAATAAAATGCCGGATTTGACGGATCGCGAGAAAAAGATCCTCAATAAGCATACGAAATCGATCATCAACCAATTATTGAAAGAGCCGATTTTGCAGGCTAAGGAAATGGGCACAGCGAAGAAATCACGCGAACAGCTTGAAATGTTCATGCAGATTTTCGGTATTGAAGAAGAAGTCGAAGAGCAGCGTGAAAAACAAGCACTTGCGACGCGCCAAAAAGCCGAGCGTGCACGCCTTGAAAAGCAGCAAGAAACGCTGCAAGGACAAGAAAATCCAGGCTATACTGTATAAAAGCATTTCCTATTAGCGTGGATTTTCATCTCCCTCGCTGTAAATGACCCAACTGGGCCGCAAATGCGGGATAGAGCTATCTTATAATGAGGCGTTTTCGAATCTATATGTTAAAATGTAGAGGCGAAACGCCTTTAATTATGGAAACGAAGGGGAATAGGATGGCTGATATAACAATGGCAAGGCTGCATGAAGCTATGGTTATACTATATGCTGTCAGCCTTGTCTTTTATTTTGTCGATTACTTATATACTACGAAAAAAGCCATCCGGATCGCCATGTCACTTCTTGGGGCCGTGTGGTTATTGCAGACTGTGTTCCTGGTGCTCTACATCATAGAGACCCAGCGCTTTCCGGTACTGACTTTGTTTGAAGGTATTTATTTTTATGCGTGGTTATTGGTTACACTATCGCTCGTCTTGCGGATTTTCTATCGTTTTGATTTTGCGGTGTTTTTGATCAATATCATTGGATTTATCTTTATGGTTATTCATACATTTGCGCCGGTTCAGATAGAACGGTCGCCGGTCGGGGAAGCCTTGGTGTCGGAGTTGTTATTCATCCACATCACGTTCGCCATCCTGTCTTATGCGGCATTTTCGTTATCGTTCGTTTTTTCTGCGCTTCATCTGCTGCTGTACAGGCTATTGAAGCAAAAGAAATGGACGAAGCAATGGAGCAGCCTGCCGTCACTCGGACAGACCGAACAAGGCATGACCATCTCTGTCCTGGTCGGTATCCCGATGCTGTTCGTTTCACTCGTTCTTGGCTTCCAATGGGCAGTGGTATCGCTCGAGGAATTTTCCATTTTAGATATAAAAATTGTGGGTTCATTTATCCTGCTGATTGTCTATAGCTTTATTCTATGGCGTCACCGGCGAGGCAACTTGAATGGCATGAACTATGCCTGGGCCCATTTGTATGCGTTTTTGATTTTGCTGATTAATTTCTTTTTCGGCAGTCGTTTATCGGAATTTCATTTTTGGTATTAATAGAAAGGTAGGATTCAGTTGAGAAAAATCATTGTAGGGTCAAGAAGAAGCAAGCTTGCGTTGACGCAAACCAACCAATTCATCGATAAGATGAAAGCAGCAGGTGCGCCGTTTGAATTCGAGGTCAAGGAAATCGTCACTAAAGGCGACCGCATCCTGGATGTTCAATTGTCAAAAGTGGGGGGCAAAGGGCTTTTCGTCAAAGAAATCGAAGAAGCGCTTTATGCTAAGGAAATTGATTTCGCTGTCCACAGCATGAAAGACATGCCGGCCGTTCTTCCGGAAGGTCTAGCAATTGGCTGTATTCCGGACCGGGAAGACCCGCGCGACGCATTCATTGCGAATGACCATGTGAAATTGATGGATTTGCCAGTCGGCGCTGTCGTCGGCACAAGCAGCTTGCGCCGGAGCTCGCAACTACTTTTACTGCGCCCGGACCTCGATGTCCAGTGGATCCGCGGGAATATCGATACACGCCTCGCAAAGCTCCATGCAGGTGATTTCGATGCCATCATCCTGGCAGCTGCTGGGTTGAAACGCATGGGCTGGAGCGATGATATCGTCACTGAATTCATGAATACAGAAGACTGCCTGCCGGCGATCGGGCAAGGCGCACTCGCCATTGAATGCCGTGAAGACGACGAAGAGCTTCTTGCGGAACTGGCGAAAGTGAACGATAAAGAAACAGCACTGGCCGTAACGGCGGAGCGTAAATTCTTGAAAGACATGAACGGCAGTTGCCAAGTGCCGATTGCTGGATATGCGACAGTATCAGGTGATGAAATTTCCTTCACAGGATTAATCTCAGCTCCAGAAGGCGACCAAGTGTACAAAGAATCAGCGGCTGGCAAAGACCCGATTGAAGCAGGCCGCATCGTAGCTGAAAAAATCAGCGCACAAGGCGGATATGATTTGATCCAGCGTGTCATCGCCGAAAGCAATGTGTAAGAAAAAACCGGTCATCATTTTTACCGGCAGCCGTTTGCCGAAAGAAGCGGCAGAGCTTGCGCTGCAGAACGGGGCGCAGGTGGAATATTATCCACTGATCGAGACGGTGCTCAGAAACACCCGTGCGCCTGATTTTGAGCGTTATGGCTGGTTGATTTTCACGAGCCGCAACAGCGCAGAAGCTTTTTGCAAGCTGCGTCCAGAAATCGATGCGAAGATAGCGGCTGTCGGCGATAAGACCGCTGAAATGCTTGAAGAAAACGGCTATACGGTCGACTTCATTCCATCAACGTTCAGTGCCGATGTTTTTGTCCAGGAATTTCCGGACATTGCCGGCAAAGAACGCTGTTTGTTTGTCCGGGGAGCTCTCGCCAAAGACACGATTTTGTCGATGCCGCTCGCGATTGATGAATGGACCGTCTACGATACCGTCAAAAAGCACAGCAACGCACAAGCGCTCGCAGGAATGTCCAATGTCACGATTATTTTCGCCAGCCCTTCGGCAGTATCTGCCTACACGGAAGCCGGCGGAAGTTTTGAGGGCATCCGGACTGCTGCGATCGGCCATATTACCGAAAGAGCCATTATTGAAGCGGGGGGAGAAGTCGATTTCCGCCCTGAAACGTATACGTATCTTGAAATCATCCAGACAATAGCGAAAGGAAGTTGCAGTTTATGAAAGACTTGAAATTTGATCGCCATCGCCGTTTGCGCGGTTCTGCGAATCTTCGTGCAATGGTCCGTGAAACTTCTATTCAAAAAGAGGATTTCATTTATCCGATTTTTGTCGTGGAAGGCGAAAACTATAAACAAGAGATTTCTTCTATGCCAGGCGTCTATCATTATTCAATTGACCGCCTCGGTGAAGAATTGGATGAAGTGGTCGAACTCGGCATTCCGTCCGTTATTCTTTTCGGTGTTCCGAAAGATAAAGACCCGGTTGGTTCGCAAGCTTACCACGACCATGCGATTACACAAGAAGCAATCCGTTTTGCGAAACAGCGCCATCCTGAACTTGTCGTCATCGCGGATACATGCCTATGCCAGTATACAGATCACGGCCATTGCGGCGTTATCGAAGACGGCGTCATCTTGAACGATGAGTCGCTTGATCTATTGGCGCGTACAGCTGTGTCTCAAGCGAAAGCTGGAGCAGATATCATTGCGCCATCCAATATGATGGACGGCTTTGTGGCAGCGATCCGCTACGGCCTGGATGAAGCAGGATTCTCAAACATCCCGATCATGTCATATGGCGTGAAATATGCTTCTGCATATTACGGGCCGTTCCGCGAGGCGGCGCATTCAACGCCTCAATTCGGCGATCGCAAAACCTATCAGATGGACCCAGCCAACCGCATGGAAGCACTTCGTGAAGCATCCTCCGATGTCAATGAAGGCGCAGATTTCATGATCGTTAAACCGGCATTATCTTATCTTGATATTATCCGTGAAGTCCGCGATAACTTTGATATCCCGATCGTCGCTTACAATGTTTCCGGCGAATACGCGATGGTTAAAGCAGCCGCACAGAACGGCTGGGTTGATGAAGAGAAAATCGTTCTTGAAACTTTGCTCAGCATGAAACGTGCTGGAGCAGATATTCTTATGTCGTACCACGCAAAAGATGCGGTACGCTGGTTGGAGGGGAAATAACATGGGATACGAAAACTCTAAACAAGCATTTGAAGAAGCAAAACCACTTATGCCAGGCGGCGTCAACAGCCCGGTGCGTGCCTTTAAATCGGTCAATATGGAACCGATTTTCATGCAATCCGGCAGCGGCGCGACCATTACAGATATCGACGGCAATACGTATATCGATTACGTCTTGTCTTGGGGCCCGCTGATTCTGGGCCATGCCCATCCTGAAGTGGTGAAAGCCATCCAGGAACAGGCAACACTTGGCACGTCATTTGGCACACCAACGACCCTTGAAAACGATATGGCAAAACTCGTCCAAGAGCGCGTGCCGTCGATTGAAATGGTCCGTATGGTATCGTCCGGAACTGAAGCGACGATGAGCGCACTTCGCGTAGCTCGCGGCTATACCGGACGCAACAAGATTTTGAAATTCGAAGGCTGCTACCACGGCCACGGCGATAGCCTATTGATCAAAGCGGGATCGGGTGTTGCGACACTCGGTTTGCCAGATTCACCAGGCGTTCCGGAATCAGTGGCGAAAAATACAATCACCGTTCCTTACAACGATTTAGAAAGCGTACGTCTTGCGTTCCAGGAGTTCGGTGAAGACTTGGCGGCTGTGATCGTCGAGCCGGTTGCCGGCAATATGGGCGTCGTCCCGCCAGCTGAAGGATTCCTTCAAGAGCTGCGCAATTTGACGCATGAAAACGGCACCGTCTTGATCTTCGATGAAGTCATGACTGGCTTCCGCGTCGGCTATAATTGCGCACAAGGGCATTACAGCGTCACGCCGGACATGACATGTCTCGGCAAAGTCATCGGCGGCGGATTGCCTGTCGGCGCATTCGGCGGCAAGCGTGAAATCATGGAGCAAGTCGCACCGAGCGGCTCGATCTACCAGGCGGGCACATTGTCCGGAAACCCGCTCGCGATGCGTGCAGGCTTTGAGACTTTGTCGCGTTTGAACGAAGCGAGCTACGAAACATTCGTTGAACGTGGTGACCAGCTGGAAAAAGGTTTCCGCGAAGCGGCTGAAAAATACAATATCCCGCATACGGTCAACCGTGCTGGTTCGATGATCGGCTTCTTCTTCACGAATGAGGAAGTGACGAACTTTGAAACGGCTTCGAGTTCCGATCTGGAGTTATTTGCGGAGTATTACCGTTTGATGGCGGAAGAAGGCATTTACTTGCCGCCATCCCAGTTTGAAGGCATGTTCCTATCGACTGCCCATACACCTGAACATATCGAACGTACCGTTCAAGCATTCCATAACGTGTTTGCGAAACTGGCAAGATAATTAAAATGAACCGTCTTCGAAAGCCATCTAGACTGGCTTTTAGGGGCGGTTTTTTTGCAGTTGAATTAAATTTTAATATCACAACCTTTTTGGGAATTTCACTTTCTGTCTAATAGTTTGGTAATATAAAACTACTTGGAATTTTATTTAGTGAAAGTTGGTAACGCATTGAAACGTTTTCTTATAACTCTGGCCATCGCGCTTAGCGCTGGCTTTTTGTTCAGCTTGACCGGCTTGTTCCTGCCGTGGCTGTTGGGCCCGATGGCGGCTTTTCTTATCTTGCGTCAAGTGACCGATATGAAGTTCCACTGGCCGAAAGTATTCCGGACGCTCGGGTTATTGCTGCTTGGCGTGCAGATCGGCGCAGCATTTACACAGGAGTCGGTGCTGTTAATGGCAGCGGATTTGCCGTATATGTTCATCATGACGATTGCGGTCATTGCGTTTTCCTTAGTGCTCGGATGGTTATTCCAGCGCATGACGCGGGTGACCATGTCGACCGCATTGCTCGGCTCGATGCCCGGTGGCTTGTCACAGATGGTGCTGATCTCTGAAGAAGTGAAATCTGCCAATGTGACGATCGTGTCGGTCATGCAGACCTTTCGCATCCTGCTCATCGTCTTCACTGTGCCGCTTGCCGCTGGACTCTTGTCGGGACGCGCGCCAGGTGACATTACGGAAGCGAGCTTTCGTTTTTCGCCTTATGCATTCGGCATCGCGCTCGTCTTCGGCTATGTATTGTACTGGATCATGAAGCGCATTTCATTTCCAGCACGGGAATTGATGGCGCCCGTCCTTGCAATGGCGATTGTCCAGACTATAACGGGCAGCGACTTGGTGGATTTGCCGGGTCTTGTCATCATCATCGCGCAAGTGTTGATCGGGGCGCATCTCGGCTTATCGATGGAAAAGCTCGGTGATTCCTTGGACGCACGGATTACGGGGGCGGTATTTCTTAATACCGTACTGCTCATCGCGTTTTCAGCGGGTCTTGCCTACGGGCTGGAGTTGCTCTTGCCGGATTATCTATTCCTCGACTTTTTCTTGAGTGCAGCTCCTGGGGGCATGGCGGAGATGACGATTACCGCACTCGAAGCAGGAGCGGACGTGCCGCTGGTGACGAGCTTTCATTTGTTCCGTTTGTTCTTTATTCTCCTCGTCGCCGCGCCACTCGTCTCTTACTACGTGAAAAAGCTTGACGCTAAATCAGGCTATTGAGTACAATAAGCTTAACAGGATATTGATGCGTTGATGAGGATAGTAAAGTGTCTGGGACATTTCAGAGAGAGAGCCGAGTGGTGAGAGGCTTTCATGGACCGCATTTGAATGTCACCTCGGAGCAGTTGCCGTGAAATGAGTAGCGGGAACCGGATGCGAATCCGTTATCGAACTTGAGAGCCAGGCGAATTCTGCCTGTGTATAAAGGTGGTACCGCGAAAAACTCCTTCGTCCTTTACGAGACGACAGGAGTTTTTTTGTATTCATTTTTAAGTTCGACAGAAAATGTGCCGCATGTTGGCCAAAAGGAGGAATTTGGATGAGCAAGCAATTATCAACGAAATACGAACCGCAGGCAATCGAACAAGGGCGTTACGACTGGTGGGTGGACAATAAATTCTTCGAAGCGAAACCGGAAAGCGGCAAGACGCCCTATACGATCGTCATCCCGCCGCCGAACGTAACGGGCAAGCTTCACTTGGGCCATGCCTGGGACACGACTTTGCAGGATATCATGACCCGCATGAAGCGCATGCAGGGATTTGACGCTTTATGGCTTCCTGGAATGGACCATGCCGGCATCGCGACACAGGCAAAAGTCGAAGGCAAGCTGAAAGAAGAAGGCCGTTCCCGCCATGATATGGGCCGCGAAGCGTTCCTTGAAGAATCGTGGAAATGGAAAGAAGAATACGCCGGCCATATCCGCCAGCAATGGTCGAAGCTCGGGCTTGGACTCGACTATTCACGCGAGCGTTTCACTTTGGACGAAGGCTTGTCAAAAGCGGTACGTGAAGTATTCGTCAAATTATACGAGAAGAAATTGATTTACCGTGGAAAATACATCATCAACTGGGACCCGGCGACACAAACGGCGATCTCGGATATCGAAGTTATCTACAAAGACGTACAAGGTGCGTTCTATCATATGCGCTACCCGCTTGCTGATGGTTCTGGCCATATAGAAATCGCGACGACTCGTCCGGAGACGATGCTTGGCGATACGGCAGTTGCCGTTCACCCGAGAGATGAACGCTACCAGCATTTGATCGGCAAAAAAGTCATCTTACCGATCATCGGCCGTGAAATTGAAATTGTTGCCGACGATTACGTGGATCGCGAATTCGGAAGCGGTGCCGTGAAAATCACGCCGGCCCATGACCCGAACGACTTTGAAATCGGCAATCGCCACAATTTGGAACGCGTTCTCATCATGCATGAAGACGGCTCGATGAACGAAAACGCCGGCAAATACGAAGGCATGGACCGCTTCGAATGCCGTAAAGCAATCATCAAAGATTTGCAGGACATGGACGTTTTATTCAAAATTGAAGAACATCTTCATTCCGTCGGGCATTCCGAGCGCAGCGGTGCTGTCGTCGAACCGTATTTGTCGACGCAATGGTTCGTGGACATGCAGCCACTCGCAAAAGCCGCGGTCGACAGCCAGAAGAGCGAAGACGGCGTCAATTTCGTACCGGACCGCTTTGAGAAAACTTACCTTCACTGGATGGAAAACATCCGCGACTGGTGCATCTCGCGTCAATTGTGGTGGGGCCATCAGATCCCGGCTTGGTATCATAACGAAACCGGCGAAATCTATGTGGGCCACGAAGCACCGGCGGACGCAGAAAACTGGACGCAAGATGAAGACGTACTGGATACGTGGTTCTCATCTGCCCTATGGCCATTCTCGACACTCGGCTGGCCGGAACAAAACGATGAATTGAGCCGTTACTACCCGACCGATGCACTCGTAACGGGCTATGACATTATCAACTTCTGGGTATCGCGCATGATTTTCCAGGCGCTTGAATTCACCGGTGAAAAACCGTTCAAAGACGTGCTCATCCACGGCCTTGTACGGGATGCGGAAGGCCGTAAAATGTCGAAATCACTCGGCAACGGCGTCGATCCGATGGACGTTATCGAAGAATACGGCGCGGATTCCTTGCGTTACTTCCTCGCCACGGCATCATCTCCAGGACAGGATCTGCGCTACTCGAACGACAAAGTCGAGTCGGTATGGAACTTTGCCAATAAAATCTGGAACGCCTCGCGTTTTGCGATGATGAACATGGAAGGCATGGAACACAAAGACATCGATTTGTCCGGCGAGAAATCCGTAGCGGACACATGGATCTTGACACGCCTCAACGAAACGATCGAACAAGTGACTGACCTTGCGGAACGCTACGAATTCGGGGAAGTTGGGCGTTTGCTTTATAACTTCATCTGGGATGATTTCTGTGACTGGTACATCGAAATGGCGAAATTGCCATTATACGGGGAAGATGAACAGGCAAAAGCAATGACGCGTTCGGTGCTCGCATACGTGCTCGATAACACGATGCGCTTGCTTCACCCGTTCATGCCGTTTATCACGGAAGAAATCTGGCAGAACTTGCCGACTGAAGGCGAATCCATCACGATTGCCGCTTGGCCGACAGCCGACTCGGCACTGAGCGATGCGAAAAAAGCCGACAGCATGAAGCTATTGATGGACGTTATCCGTTCGGTCCGTACGATCCGCGCGGAAGTCCAGACGCCAATGAGCAAGAAAGTGCCGATGACGATCAGCGCGAAAGACGAGACGACGTTGTCAGTGCTCGAAGAAAACGCAGCGTATATCGAACGTTTCTGCAACCCAGAGACGTTGACGATCGGCCACAACATCGAAGCACCAGAAAAATCGATGTCAGCGGTCGTATCCGGAGCGGAATTATTCATGCCTCTTGAAGGCTTGATCGACATCGGAGAAGAATTGAAACGCCTGCAAAAAGAACTCGATAAATGGGCGAAAGAAGTCAAACTCGTTCAAGGCAAATTGTCGAACGAACGTTTCGTGTCGAAAGCACCGGAAGCGGTAGTGGCAGAAGAACGCAAAAAAGAAGCGGATTACCTTGAGAAGCATGCGACCGTTGAAAAACGCATGGAAGAATTGAAGAACCTGTAATAGGAAAAAGCGATTCCCGAATTGGGGAATCGCTTTTTTTAGTTCCGGTCGCTGTCACGGAACGGATAGTTTTGTTCCAATTTCGTGAAATGCTGTGCCAAGAGCTCGGCGATATTATCATCGTGTGTTTGATAAAAGGAGCGGGCGCCGACGGGGTCTTCAAGTTCATTGAACACATGGCGGCCGTCTTCCAATAGCAAAAAATCGATGCCGATATAATCACTTTTCAACGCTTTGACAATTTTTTCGACGTCGTGTCGCTGTGCGGCTGTCAGTTCAAAGCTTTCAGCGCTAGCTCCGAGCGAATAATTCGCTTTGAAAGATTCAGTGGCGCTGCGTTTGACCGCACCGACAATTTCCTTGCCGATAACGTACGCCCGGACATCCGCCCTGTGTGGGACCACTGGTTGATAGAGGAGCGGGGATTCGGTATCCGGCACATTTTGTTCCGATTCGACGAGCCACACTTCCTTGCCGCCATGACCGTTTGCGGTTTTGGCGATATATGGGAGAGCGAGCGGCGTTTTTTGTGTCGGGATCACCGGCACTCCGAGCAGCTGAAACAATTGATAGCTTTGCCATTTGTCGTTGGCGATGCGGTTCACTTCAGCGCGGTTGATGAGCCGTACGCCGCGGTCTTCCAAAAAACGCGCCGCATGCGGCTGGCGTACGCGAAAGAACACCGATTGCCCCTGGACACGCTTAAGTAATTGTTCCAGCCCCGAATCGCTCCAATCTTCCCAGGTGAGTAACTCAATTGAACAAAAGCGCTTTAATTCATCAATAAAACTTTGATTGTGTTGCGCAGCGGCGGATTCATACAAAACGATCATGCCAAATCCTCCTGGATATAGCGGATCATCGCATCTGCGACATTGATGCCTGTGACATTGAGGATATTGCGGATATGTGCCGCCGCATTGACTTCACAGACGAGCGTCTGGCCGTCGGGTCCGTATAGCAAGTCGACGCCGGCAAATACAGCGCCGACTGCTTGTGCCGCCTCCAATGCGAGTTGTTGTTGCTCAGCAGTCAGTTCGACTGGGAAGGCCTGGCCGCCGTTTGTGATGTTCGCACGAAAATCGGTATCGGATTGTCGTTTCATGGCGGCGACGATTTTTTCTCCGACGATATTGACACGGATGTCGCGCCCGCGG
Source organism: Planococcus sp. CP5-4_YE (assembly GCF_019042655.1). Lineage (GTDB taxonomy): Bacteria > Bacillota > Bacilli > Bacillales_A > Planococcaceae > Planococcus. The sequence continues at coordinate 260,195 of NZ_JAHPZO010000003.1, read as the reverse complement.
CTTTCCGCGATGAATTCTTGGAATACGTAATCGATTCCGGACAGGCTTTCGACTTTTTTGTAAAATTCACTTTCCGTTTCAATCAAATACACTTTCATGCCAAACGACCCGTGGCCTTCTTTGATGATCATCGGCAAGCCGAGTTGATCTAAAACGCTTTCGTAATAGCCGGAAGCTTGGATCGTGAAATTCGGATACACTTTCGGAGCGACGATCGTCTTTGGCATCGGGATCTTTCGTTCCGCCAGGCGGATGTATTGCGTGGCTTTGTTATCGCATAAATCGATGATCGCCGGATCGTTGTAAACCGGAACGCCGCGGCTTTTCAGAAAATAGCCGAGCAAAATGTCTTTGTCGAGCAGCACCGCAAAATCGGGAAACGACTGCTGTTCAGACAGCGACATTTGAATTTCGTAATTTTTCTTGATTGACACTTGGATGCCTTGGCGCTCGGCGGCTTCTGCCATCAATTGCGCTTGGTCTTGAAATTTATCGGAAACGAGGCTTCCGTTATAGATAACCCAACAACTCAGCATTTCCATTCCACCTTCATGATATACTCATACGTAAAAAGTGTATCATGTTTACTTACGGAAAGAGGTTTTTTATGATTACAGGACTCAATCACTATAAAGATAAATGGGGTGTCCGGTCGGATGCTTCGATTCAACCTGGACTAGAAGCAATGGAATCCGCTTTGGCTGAGTTGGGGAACCCACACCACGGGCTGCCATTTATCCACATTGCCGGAACCAATGGCAAAGGCTCCACAGCAGCTTTCGTTTCATCGATTCTCATGGCGCACGGGAAACGGGTCGGCAATTTCTTTTCCCCTGCGATCGAAGATATCCATGACCAAATCCAAATCGATCGGCTGCCGGTCGGAGCAGCGGAAATCGACGAGGCAATGGAACAACTGACGAACGTGAAAACGCCTTTGACGGATTTCGAATTGCTGACGGCTGCTGTCTTTCTTATATTTAAAGAAAAATCGCTGGATTACATCGTCATCGAAGCGGGCATGGGCGGCAGATTCGACAGCACCAATGTGATCGACCCGCTCATTGCGATCATCACGAGCATTGCCAAGGAACACACAAAGTTTCTCGGCGACAGCATTGAAGAAATTGCCTGGCATAAAGCCGGCATTATCAAATCCAACAAGCCTGTCATCATTGGGCAATTGCCGGATCCTGCCCGCATGATAGTCAATGAAATTGCGAATGAAAAAAATTCTGCTGTCTTTGCTGTTCAAGAGGGCTATAGCGGTCCATTGAAACTGAAAGGGCATCACCAGAAAATCAACGCCTCTTTGGCATGGATGGCTGCTGAGCAATTGCTGGCAGGAAACTTTGATGAAGAAAAAGCGGTCTCAGGCTTATCTCACGCTTCGATTTCATTCCGCTTTGAAGAAGTATTCCGCGATGTTATTTTTGACGGGGCCCACAATGAAGCGAGCATCAAAGCTTTGGTGAAAACCATACAGCAAAATTACCCAAATAAAAAAATCTGTATCGTAATGGGGTTAATTCAAGGTAAGGACTATTTATCTATTTTGAGAGAGCTGGAAAAAATTAGCACTAATTTTACGTTTATTGATTTCAGCGATGACCGTGCAATACCGGCGCATATTTTATTTTCAGAAAATATAAGTAAAATAAAGACAATTCGAAATGATTATGATATATTACCTGTACAAGGAGATGAAGAAGTGACAATAGTCACAGGTTCTCTTTACCTACTTAGCATTTTAAAACAACAAAATTATGAAATGTTCCGGCATTACAAAAACCGCTGATCATTAAAACAGGGGCGCTGCAAGAACATAGCAGGGAGAAGAGCGATGGATCCATTATTAAAAAGAAAGAGAATTCTTTGGACGGCATGGTTGTTCATCGTACCGCCAGGACTCTACCTTATCTATCAATATTACCCGCCGCCCGCTATGGAAATGGCCGATTTGTTAGCCTATTTGGCTTTTTTCGTGCTGGCTTGCTTGTTCCCGATGAACATTGTCGGTGTGCCTACCTACCTTGTTCAATGGTTAATGGTTGCCGTTTTCTTGAAGTACGGGCTATTCGTGGAAGTCATACTGTCCCAAATAACGATGCTCATCGTTATTTTGCGGTTGCGGACTTCTGAAAGCCTGTCGGTGCGAATTCCTTTCAATTCCATGATGTTTTATTTTATTTCTGTAATTGCCGGCTTGTCGTTTGTGCTGGCAGGCGGTGAGATCGGTTCGTTGGATCTATTGGATGTTATCTTGTTTGGCCTGTTGTTCCAGGCCGTCTCTTTCATCGCAAATCAATTTATCTTCTATGGCTATGCGCGCATCCTTGGTGAACATAAAGACTTTTTTTCGCTCGATACGATTTGGGATTTCGCCATTGCCTTTTTAGTGTTTCCTTTCTCCATTGCCCTTTATATGTCAGAAGCTTATTTTGGCCTGGCTGCCTTATTGCTGCTCGGCATTCCGTTCTTTACGATGACCGCGGTCATCCACATGTACACCAATTCCGAAAAAGTGAACAACGATTTGAAGAAAGCGGGGGAGATCGGACACCAATTGGCTGCCCGCTTGTCTTCAGATGAAGTGCTCGACCAGTTCGTTATTCAAGTCGCTGAACTTTTCAAAGTGGATTATGCCTATGTAATCGATTATCGAAACAACGAATTATTGATCATGCTGCGCATGTTTGAAGATAACGAATTCAAACCGCTTGACATAGAGCCGGTCAACTACGACCAAGGCATTGCGGGAAAAGCAATCATTGAAAACGATTCTTTTATTTTTAGCAGCAAAGCCCAGTGGAAGAGCATACCGACGGAGTATATCCATGCGGAGTCAGAGAGCCTCATGGCGACGCCCATTTCGCGAAACAATAAAATCGAAGGGGTCCTGGTTCTCGCTGCCCGCAGGAAGCACGCATTTCTTCATCACCAGCTTCAAATTCTGGACATCTTAAGTACGTATTTTGCGGTTTCCTTGGAAAAAGCGGTGCTCGTCCAAAAAGCGATCGCCAAGAGCGAACGCTGCGGGCTGACCAAATTATACAATTACCGCTACTTAGATGAAGCGATCGGCAAATGCATGGAACAAGTGAACAACGGAGAACTCGACAACTTATCCGTCATTATGATGGACATCGATTATTTCAAAACGATCAATGATAAATACGGCCATCAAAGCGGCAATGAAATTCTTGTGGGACTTGCCAATTTATTAACGGACATGGTCGGCAGCGAAGGAACTGTTGCGCGCTATGGAGGCGAAGAATTTGTCGTCCTGCTGCCAAGCTATGGCAAAGAATTGGCGCTGCTGTTAGCTGAAAACATTCGCAAGGAAATTGAAAAGCACGAATTCACCATCCACAGCGACCTGGATGAACATCGAGGCCCTACCGGCATCAAGATCACCATGAGCATTGGCGTCTCTTCAGCACCACAAGACAGCGATGACGCCATGGCCATGATCCGCAATGCGGACCGGGCTTTGTATATCGGGGCGAAGCAAGCAGGGCGGAATAAGGTTGCGGCTTATACGAAATAATCTAGAAAAGCCCGAATTCAGGTAACTGAACTCGGGCTTTTCTAGATGGTTTTAAGGTGTACTAAATGATTTATCTAATTTGACTGGTGGTGAAACATTCTTTATCCAAGGTTCTGTAACTATATCCTGTTGAGAATAATTTTTTATTATATCTTGATCGTAGATAACTTGAAGTCTTGATTTATTTTTAGGCAATGCTTTTTGAATGATTTCAGAATCATATTTCCCGTTTGATGAGGAACCTCTAACTGCATTTAAAATAATTTTTCGAGCAGAAATTCCGCCTTTAATTTTAATGTTTGAACCAACTCCATAAAGTTCCAACACTTGTTCACTATAAAAGTATCCTTTAAATTCACTAGGATTTGGAGAATCAACTGAGTTATTAGCTAAGTTTATGTCGCCTTTCGCAAAAATTATTAATGAACCTGTTCTATTACTGTAAGGAATGCCGAAAATTTCAGATTCAGTGATCGTAACATCACCATCTACATAAAGTATAAGGTCACTTAGTAAATATGCATTTTCTATTATCACATCGTTTTCAACATAAATCATTCCAGATAATTGAGAAGGATTCTTTTCTGATGAATTTTTAATTTCGAGATTACCAGCAACAAAAGCGCCTTTTTTGAAACTAGTATTCGTCGAGTTGAAAACAAGAGTTCCATCAGTTGCTAGCTTCTCGTTAAAAGTATTTGTTCCTTTACCGGTAAATGTGCCGGTATAGCTATCGTTACACCAAAAAATAAAACACGAGCTATACACTAAATATGAATCACTAGACCTAGTAACTCCATTGAATTCTCTGTTTGTCCCTACATTAAATTTATTACCTGAGCTTTTCGCTAATTCTAAGTTTTTGTTTTTTTCGATAAAATTGATAGGTGTAATTTCTAAGTTATTTTTCACCTTGATAGGAGAAGGGTTTCCAGAAAAGACTTCATTAGTATTGTCAACTTTTTCATAGTAAGCAGTGTTTTTTAGAGAAGTTCCCTCTATATGCTTTTGATAATTAAAACTGTTACTATACCCACTAAATTTATGCTTAAACTTGTACATGTCCCCATCGATTGCAATTTTACTGCTTTTAGAGGATCCCAATCCAGTTAGTTCCGGGAATACACTACCCACTGAATAATCATAATCTCGTCTATCTCGAAATTGTCGCCAAACTCCGTTATTAGAAGAAATTAAGTCTCCATCAACTTTAATATCTCCATCAATTCGAACGCCACCGTTAAGTATTAGATTTCCTTCACCGGGTATAGGACTGGAATTTGATTTATCTTTGTATGCGCCAACGGCATAGTTTAAAACTTCAGGATATTGGGATGCTCCAATATTATATTTCGAATAGAGAGTTTCTGAAATTTCATTTGATTCACCTACACTCTTAAAAGTTACAATTTTTCTAAGATATTCGGTTTTCGAACCTATTGTTATCTTGCTGTTCAGATCGTTATCTATACTTTCAATACAAGTTGAATATATTGTTCCAGCCTCTGTTGCTACCTTTTCTATAATTGCTGTACCGCCAATACATTTATATGAGTCTGTGATTGAGTTTAATTTGACTATGTATTGTGAAGCAGAAATTCCGTCAACAGTTATGGCTTTATTTATTTCACTTGTGATTTGTGCAGTAATGTGATCAATTCCTTTTTCTGCCAAATCAACGGATTGTACGATTTCTTGCCTAGTTTCATTTTTCTGCACACCGTTGAAAGTCATTGCCATCAGACTCGCCCCCAAGATACTGAATAAGAGAACGAGCATTAATGTAAGAAGAAGAGAGTAGCCTTTTTCGTTTTTTATATGTTTAGTCATTCTGAGACCTCCGCAGAATCATCTATCAACTTGACTGTATTTTCAAATCGCATTGTGTGGGGTGTGTTTCCTTTAATTGCTTGCAAAGTAAATATAACTGTGTATTCAGCTGTTTCAGTATCGTTTTTTATTATGGTAGGTGAAGTCTCACTACAGTCTGTTTGCAGTACTTCTATATTATCGTTATAAAAGTTAATCTCCTGATCTTTAACGAAGACCTTTCCGTTTTCAAACCCCGTCTTATACGAATTTGAGGAACCATTTTCAGTTTTTGAAACAAGCAGTAAAGAGTTGCTGTCATTTGCGCTGCACTTGTTAGATAGAGTGATTTCCGATTTTTTAAGAACAAATAAATCCTTTATCATACTGGCCATAATCAAATCAGCTTCATCACGCAGCTCCGTTTCGACTTGAATCCTTTGGTAATTTGCATACCCTTGGTAAAGAACAGAATAAGATAAAGTGCCAATGATGCTGACAATGACCAAGGTCGCAAGCAGTTCAACTAATGTTACACCGTTATTATCTTTTAAGAGCTTAAAAAATTTATTCATATGGTATATATCCTTCCACTGAACTTGTGTGTGTGGATTTTTCAGCTCTTACAGTAACTACAATATTTAATAGAGATAATTCATTAAACTCTGATGTGCTTTGAGTGACTTTTATAATAACTTTATAATTTTTCTCATTCATTCTCACAGTGCTTTGTGTGCGTCCCTTACTTTCATCTTTTTTTGTAGGTGGGAAGGGTGCGATAAATTCTGTAGGATTAACTTTAACTCTTTCCAAATAAGCATCCGCCAAATTGATCACCACGAGTTTCTCGCTGTTGCTGACAGCGAGTTTATTTGTATTGGAGAAGATGGCCATGAAGCTCATCAAGACAATAGAAATGATGACGAGGGAAGCCAAAACTTCCACTAATGTAAAACCTTTTTCGGTTTCCATTTAATACCTCCAGTTTGTATAACAATTTATTGTTTGGGAGTAATTTCAAGTACCTAGACATTAGTAAAATAATGATTTTATATAGGTTATTGATATATTTTGCCATTAAAATTAACAATAAAGTAAAAAATATAATTTAAAAAATATTTATATTACTGTGGATAGCTACTTTTATTTATAACATTTATCTTGTATGATAGCTATATAAATGTGGGTTTAAAAAACTAATATGATTACAAATATTTACATTTATTAGTGGGTTATTCCTTACTGTTATTTAAAGACATTAAATGATTATTGGTTTATTAAAGTCATTCTGTACAGTTGGAGTAAAACTCCTGATTAATAAGGCTGTTGGTAGAGCTATTTCAAATTTGAAGGATAAAAACGCTTCAGCTTAATTGCATGAAAAATGAGGGGGATTAATCATGATCCGTTTATTAATTTTAGTGATGGTCGGAGCTATCGCACTGGCGTTAGCCTATTTTTTCTTTAAATCGATACCGATGGCGAAAAAAATGCTGGCAGTCGGAGGCGGTCTGGCAGCTGCTATAGCAGCTGTCGCATTGCAAGGGAACGATCCGTTTTACATGCCGTTTCTTGCCATTATTGGAGTGGCTCTTCTGGCGACACTCGTTTATATGAAGCTAGAGGAAAAGCGGCAACTTGAACAACAGCGTTATGCGGAAGAAAGAAAGTCGAGGCTTGCTGCAGCATCTTCGCCAAAAAACGCATCTGGAAATCGATTCAGCATGAGCCCGGTTGAAACGGGCAAGGGGGAGCAATAACTTGGATAATAAAGTATTTGGTTTGACGTTTTTGGCAGTTCTGGCTTCTGCGATGTTTTTTTTCGGAATTGCCAATGCCGGTTCATATGCGGTTGATAATTTGTTGTTCTCCTCTGAAGAGTACGGTGACAATACATATATAGGCACTACGGATGTTTCAAATATGGAAGTGGCAAGTGCAGTTTCGACTGTCTCGAGCAGTTTCGATTCTTGGAAACAGAACGCTGCATTGTTCGTACGTTTTCAAGATGCTACCGCAAAGTATCCTCTCAAACATGTGGAAGCTCTAGTGGAAGAAACAACATCGCAAGCACAAAGTGGTCAGCAAAATAATGTTGTCATCAATTTGCCGGAAGCAAAAACCCGTTCATTTCTAGAATCGAATTTCCCGGAAGTGGCTTTTTCTGAAACCGATATCCAAAGTATTACATCGACATTGGAGCGGGCACTAGCAGCCGGACAGACAGAAACCCGTGTTGATATCAGCGACGATTCATTGACAGCGGAAAAGCTTATTGTCTCTGAAACGAGCTTCCCGCATGATCTGGCAAGCGACGGGGCGAACTTGGTCATCGAAGAGCTGGATGGCATGCAGATAGCGCCCGAATCGCAATTCTCGTTATTGGCCGTCTTAGCTGAGCTGAATGCCTGGGATATCACGGATGCGGAATTGACGGAAATTGCTTCTGTCATTTATTCGACCGTATTGAAAACGAATTTATTGATTGATGAGCGCAGCATCGGCGCTACGCAGCCGGCGTCGATTCCACTTGGTTTTGAAGCAGCTATCAGCCAAGATCTTGCAATCGATCTGGCGTTCACCAACCCGAATCATAATACCTTTACATTGAATGTCGATAAAGCTGGCGAAATGATTACTGCTTCACTCACTGCTTTGCCTTTTGTTTACGATTACTCGGTTCAAACGGGCGGCGAAACGGAAATCGAGCCGCGCTTGATCAAACAATATAGCGCGTTTGTATCTTCTGGTACGTCGGTTAAAGAGAATGGTGCTGATGGCGCGCGCATCGAAGTCAGCCGTGCCGTCTTCGATGACAACGAGGAACTAGAAGTTGAACCGGTGTCAACCGACTTTTATCCACCCGTTCATCGGGTAGAAGTCTATCCGCTCGAAACTCCGGACGTCGCGTCGCCAGGGGATGCAGCTGATCCAGCCGGTGAAGATGCAGGAAACCCTGATGCCGAACAAGAACAAGACGGTGTGATTGTCGAAGATCCGAAAAATCCAGGTTTTGACTTGGATGGCTATCCGATCATCTTTGACGAAAATGGTGACATTGTCCAGAACGGCCAAAATGATAGCGGTTCAGATGCAGGCAGTGACAGTGGCAATGCAAATAGCAATGAAGAAAACGGCGGAAAACAATCAGAAGAACCTGTTTACGATAAATCCGGCAAGTTGATCAACCCTTAAATGGTCTAGGAGGAATTAGTTTGGCGATCATCCGAAAAAGATTAGGCGATATATTGATCGAGCAAGGTCTATTGACCGAAGAAGATCTTCAACTGACGCTGAAAGAGAAAAAAGAAGACCAAAAATTAGGGGATGCCTTACTTTCCCGCGCGCTGATCACAGAGCAGCAATTGATTGAAACACTCGAAGTCCAGTTGAATATCCCGCACGTGACATTGTTCCGTTATCCATTCGACCCGAAATTATTCAATGTAGTGCCGAAGGAATTTGCCAAGCGCAATTTATTGGTGCCATTGAAAGTCGAAGGCGATAAGCTGTTTATCGCCATGACCGACCCGATGGATTTCATCACTATCGACGACCTCCGGCTGACAACTGGTTTCCAAATCGAACCGGCAATCGCTTCGCGTGACGATATTTTAAAAACCATTGCGAAATATTACGATGAAGAATCTTACGATGAGTTACTAGGTGAACTGCCAGATGTGTCACAAGAACAGAAAGAAGAGCTCAACGATAACGATGCTCCGATTGTCCGGCTCGTCAACCAGATTCTCTCCAGCGCGGTTTCCTTAAAAGCGAGCGATGTCCATTTCGATCCTCAGGAAGGCCAGATCGTTGTCCGCTACCGAATTGACGGGACGTTGCGAACAGAGCGCACATTGCCGAAAATGATGCAGCAAATGGTGACTGCGCGTATTAAGATCTTGGCAAACTTGGACATTACCGAAAGCCGGATTCCACAGGATGGGCGCATTAAGACCAATGTTGATTTTCGCCCCATTGATTTGCGTGTATCCTCTCTGCCGACGGTTTACGGGGAAAAGATCGTCATGCGGATTCTCGACTTAGGCAATAACTTGACCGATATTGCAAAACTTGGTTTCAGCGAGTTGAATATGAAACGTTTTATGCACGAAATTGAAAAACCGAATGGCATCGTCTTGATATCAGGCCCAACCGGTTCGGGTAAGTCGTCCACTCTATACGCAGCACTCAGTAAATTGAATGATGAAGCGGTCAATATCATCACCGTGGAAGATCCGGTGGAATATCAATTGCAAGGGATCAATCAGATTCAAGTAAACACCAATGTCGGGCTGACATTTGCCGCGGGATTGCGTTCTATTCTCCGGCAGGATCCGGATATTGTCATGGTCGGGGAAATCCGGGATAAAGAAACCGCTGATATTTCCATACGCGCCTCTTTGACCGGCCACTTGGTTCTCAGCACGATCCATACGAACGATTCCATCGCTTCCGTAACGCGTCTGATGGATATGGGCGTCGAGCCGTTTCTGGTCACAGCCTCGCTTAATGCGGTAGTAGCCCAGCGTCTAGTGCGGAAAGTGTGCCGCGACTGCCGTGAACTGCAGGAGCCGACTGTCAGAGAAAAAGAAATTTTCCATAAGCGCGGTTTGACGATAGACACCATCGCCAGAGGAAAAGGCTGTTCGCAATGCAATATGACGGGGTATCGCGGGCGTATGGCGATCCACGAAGTATTGGTCGTCGACGAAGAAATCAAAGAAGTGATCAACCGGAGCGGTACGGCTGCGGAAATCCGCAAAATTGCCGTGAAAAACAATACGATTTTCTTGATCGATGATGGCCTGATGAAAGTACAGGAGAGACTGACGACCACAGAAGAAATTTTGCGTGTCGCCACGATAGCGGAGTGATAATATGCCAACCACTTATATAGATAAAGTCCTGACGCAAGCGCGCAACTTAAATGTTTCGGATATTCATTTGACGACCGGCATCCCGCCCGTTTTCCGTATGAACGGCACCTTGAAGCGCTACGGCGATGAAAACTTGACGCCTGACATGACCAAGGAAATCGCCAAAGCGTTGATGCCGGAAATTCTTTGGCAGCAATTTCTCGATAAAGGCGAAATGGACTTTTCCTACTCGCTTTCCGGGGTTGCCCGCTTCCGCGTCAATTCCTTCCACCAGCGCGGATCGATTTCGCATGCGTTCCGGACGATTCCGACAGAAATCCCGACAATCGCTGATTTGCAAATGCCGAAAACCTTGGCGAATTTAGCGGAGACACCGCAAGGGCTCATTTTGGTGACAGGGCCGACGGGGTCAGGGAAGTCGACTACGCTAGCGGCGATGATCCGCCATATCAACGAAAATTTGACCAAACACATTATCACTTTAGAAGACCCGATTGAGTATTTGCATCGCCACGGCTCATCGATCATCGATCAACGCGAAGTTGGTTTTGATACAGATTCTTTCGCAGCTGGTTTACGCGCAGCTTTGCGCCAAGACCCAGATGTCGTTTTGGTCGGGGAAATGCGCGATTTGGAGACGATTTCGACCGCCATTACCGCCGCTGAAACCGGTCACCTGGTAATGGCTACCTTGCATACGTCCAGTGCAGCTTCGACGATTGAACGGATCATTGATGTGTTTCCGCACGGACAGCAGGCGCAAGTACGCACTCAGCTCGCCGGGATTTTAAAAGCGGTCGTATCCCAACGTCTATTGCCGACAGCGGATGGCAAAGGGCGTGTTGCTGCCACTGAAATTCTTATCAACAACCCGGCAGTGGCGAACTTGATCCGCACTGAAAAAGTCCATCAAATTCCGAATGTCATTTTGACGAACCGTTCATTCGGCATGCATATGATGGTGTCGTCTGTTCAAGAATTATTGGCGACTGGCAAAATCAGCCGTCAAACCGCACAACCGTTCCTTGAGGGGGGCGAGTAAATGGCCCGTTTCAAATACGAAGGCCGTGACCATAAAAAAATCCGCTCCGGTGTGTTGGTTGCAAAGACTCGAAGGGACGCCATCATCCGTTTGAGAGACGATGGCATCAAAGTGATCGACATCCGGGAACTCGAAACGACAGCCTTGCAAAAAGACATCGTCATCGGCAATCCGGTCAAACAGGATCAGTTCATCATGTTCTTGCGCCAGTTTTCTACGCTTATGCGGGCAGGGGTGACCATTGTCGATGCGGTGCGAATCTTATCACAGCAAGTGGAATCGAAGGCGCTGCAAAATGCCTTGATAGAAGTGGATGAGGAGTTGAGAAAAGGGAACTCATTGTCGGACTCGCTGGCAAAATATCCGAAAATCTTCGAGCCGCTGACGTTGAATTTGATTAAAGCGGGCGAGTTGTCCGGGAATATTGATGAATCTTTGGACCGTTTGGCGACGCATTATGAAAAAGCCTACCAAACGAAACAAAAAGTGATCTCTGCGATGACGTATCCGGCGGTCGTCGGTATATTGGCGATCGGTGTCGTGATCTTCCTGCTGTCATCCATCGTTCCAATGTTTGTCGACATGTTCGAAAGCAGCGGTGGAGAATTGCCGATGATCACGGTGTTCGTTATGGGGGCCAGCGATTTCATCATGAATTATTGGTATGTGCTCATTGCGGGAGTCGCCGTTACAGTCGGCAGTTTCTGGCTTTTGTACCGCAATGAACAAGGTAAATATATGCTCGATGCCCTGATGCTGCGCATGCCGATTTTTGGTAAAATATTGAAAAAATCGGCGCTGGCTCGGATGACTCGGACATTGAGTTCCCTGTTCTCCAGTTCGGTGCCAATTCTTCAAGCTTTGACGATGGTAGAGAAAGTTGTCGGCAATGCGGTCATTTCGAAAGTGGTGCTCGCTTCAAAGGATTCGCTCGAACGCGGCGGTTCCTTGACCGAACCGATGAAAAATCATTGGGCGTTTCCACCGCTCATTCCGCATATGATTTCGATCGGCGAACAAACCGGATCGCTCGATCATATGTTGTCGAAAGTCGCCGAGTTTTACGAAAAAGAAGTCGAAGCGGAGACAGATCGTTTAAAGGCATTAATCGAGCCGTTAATGATCGTTTTTCTTGCAGTATTAGTAGGGACTATAGTCCTTGCTATTATGATGCCGATGTTCGGTATGTTTGAAAATGTGGATACTATGTAGACTTTTATAGTATTTGAATAGAAAATATTGCTTATTTTTGTAAAAAAATCATTGCTATATCCATGTGCGTTGCTATAATGAAAATGTACTCAGAAAGTACCAATTGAAAGAAATAAGGAGGCAATAAAAATGAAGAAGTTTATTCAAAACAAGTTAAAAGAGCAGAAAGGGTTAACCTTGATTGAGCTTTTGGCGGTCATCGTCATTTTGGCCATTATTGCAGCAATCGCGATTCCGGCGATTGGGAATATTATTGAGAATAGCCGGTATAGTGCTGTTAAGTCGGATGCCACTAATGGAATAAGTGCTGCAAATATTTATTTCACAGAAAATCCGGATAAAACAACAGTAACCGCAACTCTTTTAGTTTCTGATGGTTACTTAGATTCAGCAGGGGAATTGCCGGTTTCTGGTTCTGCTACAGCTACTACAGCTGGGACTGGGGTAACATTATTTAAGAACGTAAACCCTATGTCTATTTCTACACCTGCTATTAATTTTTCTGGAAATAAGAATATTACATTTACTAATGCGACTGTTAATGGAATAAATGATGATCCAGAAAAAGGCAGTGAAATTGATGCTGATGGTCATACAATTAGTCAATAAAATAATTTGACTATTAGTAAAAAATTTAGGAGCTGAAAAAATGGCCTTATCGTTTTTATCGAGAAAAGCGCGCGTAGCGACGATTACAATAGAAGAAGATGCAATCCGCTATGTGGAATTGAAGTCGGTGTCTCCGCTTCAGTTAAGCGCCGCCGAAGAGCTTGCTCTTCCGGCTGGCGTCATTGAAGACGGCAAAATTGCCGATGACAAGACGCTTGGAACGATACTCGATGAGGCTGTCAATCAGTGGGGTCTCTCCAAAAAGTCAGTCCGATTCCTCGCCCCTGACGAATTTGTTATTATCCGCAAAGTCACCTACCCCGAAGATGTTAAACCGGATGAACTGAAGGGCCACTTCTTTATCGAAATGGGCTCGACAGTTTATCTGCCTTTTGAAGACCCTGTATTTGATGTGGTGCCTTACCATATGGATACGGAAGAACCAGAAGCGATCATCATCGCCTCCAAAGAATCGATCGTGAAATCATACGAATCGGTGTTTGATGAAGCAAAACTGAAGCCGGTGGTCGCGGACATCACGCCGCTCGCCCTTTACCGTCTGGCGTATGTAGAGCATGATTTCACAGAAGAGGAGCATGTCTTACTTATTGACGTGCGCCGTAAAAAAATGACCGTGTCGATCTTTCATGGGCATTACCCGCTGTTCATGCGCTCGGTCGATCTGGAATCTGCGACGACGATTGCGATGGAACCGGCATCCACGCTGGAAACGATTCAAGAAGAAACTGAAAAGCTGGCTAATTTCTACCGCTATAATTTGAATGCGGGCGCGTCCGGCATTACCAAAATCATCTGCAATATCGATCCGTTCGAATTCGAACAACTGCGCGGACCGATGGAAAATCGTTTTGCGGTGCCGTTTTTGCCGATTGTTCTTGGCGAGATCGCCTCCGATAAAACGGATTCTGTCTCGGCACGCTTTAACCGGGCAATCGGCCTTGCGCTGAAAGAGGTGTAAATGATGCTAATTGATATTAATTTACTGCCTCAAAAAGAACAGGAGCGGCCGTATCCTCTCATTATTGCCGGTGTGCTCGTGTTATTGGCTGTACTTAGTTGGGCTTTGCTGTTTTTCATGGCCCAAGCGGAAGAACGGGCTCAAGATGAACTCATTGAAGAGTCTGCGCTAGTCGCTGCTGAACAAGAAACGATACGCCAGCAGATCGGCGCGACGGAAGGCCTGAACGACGAACAGCAACTAAAAGAAACGGTGGAATGGGCAGAAAGCTATCAATTCGATACGGTGCCTCTGCTTGAAGAACTGGTCGCGGTGTTGCCGGAAAGAGGGTTTTTTAATACTTTTTCGTTTACCGGCCCGAATCTTGCGAGGCTGACACTTCAATTTGATACAGCGCGCGAAGCGGCTTATTACCTCACGCAACTGAAAACAGCTGAAAGTTTGGCTTCTGCGACATTGGATTCCGTGACGAATCAAGAATTGAATCTTCTTGAAGAAGATGTGATCGAAGATGAGGATGCCTTGATGCTGAATCCGAGATACTTGGCAACTTATAGCCTGGTGTTTGTCGATGACCGGATTCCTGCTGAAGGAACGGTAGCGGAAGACGGCACCATTATCGAAGAAGAAGTTGAGGGAGACACCGAACAACCGGTCGGAGATGACACTGAAGAAACTCCAGAAGTAGTTCCGGAAGAGCCAGAAACTGCGCCGGATGAAACGGAGGAGGATGCACTGTGAACTTTTCCAAACAGCAAAAAGATAACGCCTTGATCGTATTGGCCAGTTTGTTTTTAATTGCGGTCATCGCTTTCGCTTACTTCGCTACTTATGCGCCGGCGAAAGCGGCGAAACAACAAAGTGAACAAACGCTTTCTTCGGAACGTGAAGTGTTGATGGCGCTGGAAGGTCAATTGAAGGAACTGCCTGAAGGCGAACGTATCAATCCGCTCGATTTACAACAGAAAGTTGCGGTAGAGCCATTGACTGATAAAGTGTTGTTGCAAATCGAACAAGCCGAGCTGCTTTCGGACACACTGGTTCAATCCATCGGTTTTACCGAAGGCCCGCTTGAACTTTTGGCGCCGGTTGAAGGAGTCGAGAACATTCAGGAACTGTTAGCGACGGTTGAACTCGAAGCTTATGATTATGAAAGCATCACTGCATTTATCAAAGAAATTGAAGCGATGAAACGCATCATGGTGATCGAAGCGATCGATTTCTCCGCTTATCCAGAACAGACGCAGCAAATAAGCGAGGAAGAAGCTTTGGCTGTATCTATCCAGTTTTCCGCTTTCTACCGCCCGGATTTGATTTCATTGGCGGAAACGGCTCCTAAAGTCGATGCGCCGGCCCCGGCGAACAAAGTTGACCCCATGCCGCAAAATGATGGCACGTTTATTGTCATCGAAGCGGACGAGGAAGAGGAACTTGAAACCGAAGCAGATGTAGAGATAGAGGTAGACGTCGTTGAAGAAGAGACGGAACAATGATCATTTAGATGAACAACGGGAGAAATCATGGCGATTTCTCCTTTTTTGATAAAGAAAAATAGATGAAACTATACTAATTAAGTAAAAGAGGGTTGTTATGACTATTGCCTATACTGCCGTGTTTGCCGTCTTCGGACTGGTCTTCGGCTCGTTTTATAACGTCGTCGGCTTACGTGTGCCGAAGAAACAGTCAATCGCCTATCCACCATCTCATTGTACGAACTGTGAGCGGCGCTTGACGGTGCTTGACTTGGTGCCTGTGTTTTCTTATTTATTCCTCAAAGGCCAATGCCGCACGTGCGGTTCAAAGATCCACTGGGTCTATCCGATGATGGAAGCGATCACCGCCGTTTTGTTTACGGTTGTTTTCTTGAAATTCGGCTTGACGCCGGAATTGATCGTCGGCTTGTTGTTCGTTTCGCTGCTCGTCATCATCACAGTGTCGGATATCGCCTATATGCTCATACCGGATAAAGTGCTGCTGCCGTTTGCTTTAGTGCTGCTCGTCTTGCGCTTGATCGTGCCGCTCGATCCTTGGTGGGATTCGCTCGTCGGTGCGTCGGTCGGATTTTCCGTCCTGCTGTTGATTGCCATTTTATCTAAAGGCGGCATGGGCGGGGGCGACATCAAGCTGTTTTTTGTCATCGGGCTCGTGCTCGGAACGGCCGGGACTTTGCTGACGTTGTTCTTCGCCTCATTTATCGGTGCGGTCGCCGGCATCATTTTGCTTCGGGTAAGAAAACAAGGCCGAAAAACACCGATTCCTTTTGGCCCTTCAATCGCTCTATCCGCTGTGCTCGTCTATTTATGGGGCGAACAATTTATTGGCTGGTATGTTAATTTATTTATGTAGATTATAACTTTATTATGTAATCTTAAAAGTGATATAAGTATGAATTAGCATTTTAAATAATAAACAAGATATGGAGCAGAACGCCGGAGACTCCCGCGGGAAGCGAGAAAGATGAGACCCCGCAAGTCGAGAAGCGACTGAGGAGGCTAAGCGCTCGCCCGCAGGAAAGCGAAGGTGTTCTGTGGAATATCAACACGCTGAATCCACAAAAAAAGCGACAGAACCAAATCGGTTCTGTCGCTTTTTACTATTATCCGTTATAGCGGATCGGTGAAGCTGGCCCAAGATCAAGGCCGAACAACATCCAAACGATCAACATGATGGTCCAGAAAATCATGAAGAAAATTGAGTAGGGGAACATGACCGAGATCAATGTACCGATGCCCATTTTCTTGTCGTATTTCTGTGCGAATGCAATGACAATCGCGAAATACGTCATAAGCGGTGTGATGATGTTGGTTGATGAATCGGCGATGCGGTAAGCCATTTGCGTCAATTCCGGCGAATAGCCGAGCTGCATCATGATCGGCACGAAGACCGGTGCAAGCATCGCCCATTTCGCGGAAGCGGAGCCGATGAACAAGTTGATGATCCCGACGACGATGACGAAGCCGATGATCAACGGAATGCCCGTCAGGCTCATGGATTCCAGTGCTTGTGCACCGTAGACGCCGAGCACCATGCCCATGTTTGATTCAGCGAAGTAAGCGACAAATTGTCCGGCTGTGAACGCCAGGACAATGAAGACGCCCATTGATGCCATTGTGTCAGACATTTGTGCAGCGACGTCTTTGTCGCTCTTGATGTTCTTCGTGGCGATACCGTAAGCAAGGCCCGGCAAGAAGAACAGGATGGTGATGATCGGAACGAGTGAGCTCATGAACGGAGATTGGACGATGCCGCCGTCTTCTCCGCGCAATACGCCGCTTTCCGGCACGATGAGAAGTGCCGTCAAAATGACGCCGACCAGTGTCGTGATACCAGCCCACAGCAAGCCTTTTTTCTCAAGCGTTGTCAGGCCAGTCATTTCTTCGCGGAACTCGCCTTTGTATTCGCCAAGGCGTGGTTCGACGACTTTTTCCGTCACAACAGCGCCGACGATCGTCAACAAGAACACGGAGACGATAATGAAGTAATAGTTCATCGCGATGTTCATGCCTTCAGCATAGCCCGGGTCGATGATCGAAGCGGCTGCGATGGTCAGTTCCCCGAGCATCGCGTCCGTTGCCGATAAGAGCAAGTTGGCAGAGAATCCGGCAGAGACACCGGCAAACGCCGCGGCAAGGCCGGCAAGCGGATGGCGCCCAAGTGCGATAAAGATCACTGCGCCGAGTGGAGGCAAGACGACATATCCAGCATCCGATGCGACACTCGACATAATACCAGCGAAGACGAGCCCGCCAGTGATGAGGAATTTCGGAATCGATAAGACGAATCCGCGCAACACAGCCGAGATGAGGCCTGTGCGTTCCGCAACTCCGATCCCGAGCATCGTCACGAGCACGACGCCGAGCGGTGCGAAGCCGATGAAGTTATCGACCATGCTTGCGAAGATGTATTGAATGCCTTCAGCGTTCAATAAGTTCTTCACTTCCACGATTTCGCCTTCTTGGCCTGGGTGTTCGACAGAGATGCCGAGGTTCGCCAGCAAAGCGGAAAGCGCGAGGACGACGATTGCGAGAACCGCAAACAATGTCACCGGATGCGGCAGTTTATTACCGATCGTTTCGATGCGGTCGAGGGATTTTTGGAACAATCCCCGTTTTTGGTTTTTCAAAATAGACAAACTCCCTTCAAGCTTAAATGTGAAAAAGACTATTAAATTATTGTGTAATAGTAATTTTCAAAAAATTAAAGACTCTACCCATTATAAAACCTTAAGAAACATAAGAAAAGCTATTTAAGGAAGTGCCAATTGCGCTAATTTTGGATAATGTTTGACAAGTCTTGAGAATGCGCTCGGGACGGGCTATAGAGAAGCGTGCAATAACATTATCAAAACAATAAAAAAGTTAAGATAATCCTTGATCCTGTGAAAACGCTATCATCAAAAAAGGGATTTATAGGCTGGTTTTGAATGAAATTCAGTATTTCGCCATTTTGCCCCGGCTTTTTGATAATGGTATGATGGCTTGAAAAAAGGAGGTTTTTTTTAATGAAGTTCACAGCGAAACACCCGCTCATCCTGGCGTCGCAATCACCGCGCCGTAAAGAACTGCTGGGCCTGCTCGGAATTCCGTTTGAAATTGTGCCGAGCGATATCCCGGAACCCAATCCGCAAGATTTTCAGTCAGCGGTCGATTATGTCCACGCGTGCGCTGTACAAAAAGCGAAAGATATCGCAGGGAAGCACCCTGAAGCGCTCGTCATCGGATCGGATACTGTCGTCGTATTAAACGGGGAGATTCTATTGAAGCCGAAACACCAACAACAAGCGTCCGAGTATTTGCGCAAGCTGTCTGGCAATACTCATGAAGTCGTCACGGCCGTATGTGTGCGTCAAGGCGAGGAGGAAGTTAGTTTCCACGAAAGTGTCCGTGTGCGCTTTTACGAATTGCCTGCGTCATGGATCGATGCCTATACCGACACAGAAGATCCTTATGACAAAGCGGGGGCGTACGGCATCCAAACCGTGTCAGGCTTATTCGTCGAAGGAATCGAAGGCGATTACAACGCAGTTGTCGGCTTGCCGGTAGCGAAACTGCTCCAACACTTGATGAGAGCAGGCTATGTAAAAGTGGAGGGAGCGCATGACTATGCCCAATGAACAAGCGTTGATGATCCGCGATGTCCACATTGCCGACCGGCCGCGCGAACGGCTTATTAAACAAGGCGCGGTGAGCTTGTCCAATCAAGAGCTCATCGCCATCCTGTTGCGGACCGGCACCCGCGAAGAATCGGTTCTCCATCTCGCAAACCGTGTGCTTAAGCAATTCGAACATCTCCACGAATTAAAGCACGCCGCCATCGAAGAAATGACAGCGATCAACGGCATCGGCGAAGCGAAAGCCGTCCAGCTGCTCGCTGCCATCGAACTGGGGCGAAGGCTCGCTTCCAAACAGACCGATGAACGCTTTACGATCCGCTCCCCGAAAGACGCCGCCAATTATTTAATGGATGACATGACGTCGCTCAAGCAAGAGCATTTCGTCTGTTTATTCCTCAACATCAAAAACCAAGTGATGCACCGCCAAACCATTTTTGTCGGCAGCCTCAACGCCTCCATCGTCCATCCCCGCGAAATTGTGCGTCCATAAGGACTCTCAGAAAATCTGCTCTCGCAAAGCAGTAGGGAAATATCTCAGAGCAATACCCTGTCATCAGCCAACTTATCCGAAAGGGAAACCAGACGGGGAGTGTAGCATGTTGGAAAAGCCATGAGTTGTCTAGTTACCAAGACACGACTGAATGGCGAGATGAAAACGTGAATAAGGATGAAAGCTAAACTGCCTGAATGATAGCTCGAGGTAGACCACGGGGACTTACAGCGGGAGGTAACGATATACGCTGTACGGGATTTGCATTATTCTTAAAAACTTCGAGAATAATGACGGGATACAATTCCGACCAACTTCCATATAGAAGATAAAGAGCGAAAGTCACATCCGACATCACGTAAGCGAAGTTTCTGAAAGTCTAAATGGAGATTACCTAAGTCAGAATGCCAAACGGCTATGACATTATGTGTCTGAAAATCTGATATGGTAACGGAGCTTCCGTAGTAGTCCGAGATAGGGAAAGCCTATTACATGGCGAAGGGAAGCAGTTTATCTAGCTTAATACTAAATTGGGAAGGAGCGTGAGGCTCTATGAGAAATCCAAAAGTAGTATTAAACAATTTATCTTCCAATGCAAAAAACGAGGAATACACGTTTCAAAGATTATATCGAAATCTGTATAACACAGAATTTTATCTGGATGCCTATGCGAAAATTTATCCTAACAAGGGTAGCAATACCAAAGGTATTGATGATGACACCATTGATGGAATGAGTTTAGAGAGAATCGAAAAGCTAATTGAAAAGTTAAAAAACCAGAGTTATCAACCAAAACCATCACGAAGAGTATATATTCCGAAGAAGAATGGGAAACCTAGACCGCTAGGCATTCCGTCCTTCGAGGATAAATTGGTACAAGAAGTAGCTCGCAGAATACTGGAAAGTATTTATGAACCGCAGTTTTCAGACAATTCACATGCTTTCAGACCAAATAGAAGCTGTCATACTGCATTAGTACAAATTAGAAACACATTCACGGGCACTAGATGGTTTATCGAAGGTGATATAAAGGGCTTCTTTGATAACATCGAACACCACACTCTAATAAATCTTTTGCGTAAAAGAATCAAAGACGAAAAATTTATTAATCTTATTTGGAAGTTTCTCCGAGCGGGATATGTGGAAAAATGGGAATTTCACAAAACATATAGTGGAACCCCACAGGGTGGAATCATCAGCCCAATTCTCTCGAACATTTACCTAAACGAACTTGACCGTTATATTGAAAAATATTCACTTCAATATAACAAAGGTAAAAAGAGAACACACAATCTCGAGTACCACAACCTAGCATCCAAAATAGGGCACCGCAAAAGAAAAAATGAGAGTGAGTGGGAAGAGTTAAGTGAAGAAGAAAAAGTCAAAAGACTAAACGAAATAAAATCTCTTTATAAGAAATTACAAAGCCTTGATAGTAAAAACCTATTTGACCCAGAGTACCGCCGAATGAAATATGTAAGATACGCAGATGATTTCCTAATTGGTGTAATTGGAAGCAAAGAAGAAGCTGAACAAACAAAGCGAGACTTAACAACTTTCCTAGCGAGCGAACTAAAACTTGAACTCAGTGCTGAAAAAACATTGATAACACACAGCGAGAAAAACGCCCGATTCTTAGGATATGACATCCGTGTCGCCAGAGATTGGCATAGAATGAAAATGCCAAACGGAACTAAGAAAAGGAGATTTAATTTTCAAGCGAAACTTTTCGTGCCACATGAAAAATACATCAAAAAACTCATTGATCTAGGTGCATTAAAAATAGGCAACAACAATGGATGGAAACCTGTGCATCGCCCGTATCTAATTCACAACGATGACCTGGAAATAATACGCACATACAATGCAGAAATAGAAGGTCTGTACAATTACTACCGATTGGCAAGTAATGTACATGTACTTCAATCCTTCCGACAAACTATGAAATACAGCATGATTAAAACCTATGCTAATAAATATAAAAGTACCTTGAGCAAAATCATCAATAAATTCAGTATTAACAAAAATTTGGGTGTACTGTATGAAACAAAGGAAGGCTCTCGCATTGCGTATTTCACCGAACAGCGGATGGAGAAAAATACGGAGATTAAAAGCAATACAGTAGATATAATCGGACAAACTTTAGCGTACAGTGGCAGAACAAGCCTGATAGACCGTCTTTTAGCTGAAAAATGTGAATGGTGTGGTAAACAGAACGTACCACTTGAAATGCATCATATACACAAACTAAAAGACCTAAAAGGCAAAAAGCAATGGGAACAGAAAATGATTGCAAGACGGAGAAAAACCATTGCGATGTGTGTAAAATGCCACCTCGATTTGCATAATGGAAAGTTAGATTAGATAAATGGAAAGCCGTATACCCTGAGAGGGGTACGTACGGTTTGGAAGGGAGTTCCTGAAAACCTACTTAAGCAATTAAGCAAGGCGTCGGGTTCTTACCTTACTTCCGCGAAGCCGTCAGACGCTCGACCGCCTCGATTGTCTGTGCGCATAACCATCCTTCTGGAAATCCTGCCCCGTCGCCAGAAGACATCGATGTCACCAAGCGGCTCATGGAAGCCGGCTCGATCATCGGCATCGAACTGCTTGACCATATTATCATCGGCGACCATCAATTCACTTCATTAAAAGAAAAGGGGTTCATGTAGCACTGTATATTTTTTTCCGGATGTTCTATAATGGGTGGTATTGCGCAAAGCTGTTGCCGGTACCCCCGGTTTACATAAGAAAGGACCGATTCATGTGTTTGGATTTGCTTCAAAAGATATCGGCATCGACCTCGGGACGGCGAATACGCTCGTCTATTTAAAAGGGCGCGGCATCGTGCTCCGGGAGCCATCGATTGTCATCAAGAATACCCGCACGAATGAAATCGTCGCTGTGGGAAAACGCGCACGCGATATGATGGGCAGAACGCCTGGCAATATCGTCGCTTTGCGCCCGATGCAGGACGGTGTTATCTCCGACTACGACACGACGCTTGCGATGATTAAGCATTGCATCAGTGAAGCGACTGGCAAAGCGCCGGGTAAATGGCGCGGCGGCAAAGTGATGATCTGCGTGCCTTATGGCGTGACATCGATTGAACAGCGCGCCGTTTTGGATGCTGCGCGTGCGGTTGGGGCAGCGGAAGCTTATACGATCGAAGAGCCTTTCGCCGCAGCGATCGGCGCAGGGCTCCCGGTATGGGAACCTGTCGGCAGCATGGTCGTCGATATAGGAGGCGGAACGGCGGAAGTCGCCATCATCTCGCTCGGCGGCATCGTATCGAGTGAATCGATCCGCGTCGGCGGGGACGAGATGGACGAAGCGATCAAGCACTACGTCCGCAAGCGCTATAATGTCGTCATCGGGGAACGTACAGCCGAAAACCTAAAAATAGGCATCGGCACCGCTGCAGTCTTGAGTGAGGAGGAAGCGCAAGCGGAGATGGAAATCCGCGGGCGCGACCTCGTGACCGGCTTCCCGAAAACCTTGACAATCACCGCAAAAGAAATGGAAGAAGCGTTGAAAGAATCCGTGTCGCGCATCGTCGAAGGCCTCGGTACCACGCTCGAGAAGACGCCGCCTGAACTGGCATCCGATATCATGGACCGCGGCATCGTCTTGACGGGCGGCGGGGCACTGTTGAAGAATCTCGACAAAGTGATCGCGGATGCGGTTGGCATGGCAGTGTTCACAGCGGACCAGCCGCTCGATTGTGTCGCGCTCGGAACAGGGCGCGCACTCGAAAACTTCGACCGTTACCGCACGGCGATCGAAAGACGCTAAGTTTTACTGCTCTACACGAGCCAATCAATAAGGAGGATGGCCTCACATGCCACAATTTTTATCGAATAAGCGGCTTATCCTGCTGTTGATCGGCGTCATCCTGCTCGTCGCTTTGATTTCCTTGACGCTCCGGGACCGCGGCCAAGTGTCGCTGCCCGAACAGATTGTCAAGGAAGCGGTAGGCGCCGGGCAATCGGTATTTTCACGGCCCGCACATTTTGTGACCGGTGTTTTTGACAATATCGACTCGCTGATCAACACATTTGAAGAAAACCGCCTGCTGAAAGCGCGCCTTGAAGAATTCGCGGGCGTGCAGGCAGAAGTGACCGATCTTCGTTCCGAAAACGAGGAACTGAAAGAACTCGTCGGCAAAGAAGAAGATTTACGTGAATACAACCCGATCCAAGCGGTCGTCATCGCCCGCAACCCGGATCAATGGGAAGAAAAAATTATCTTGAACCGTGGGACCAATCACGGCGTCAAGGAAAATATGGCCGTCATGACCGCCGGCGGCTTGATCGGCAAAGTGACAATTGTTACTCCGACTACATCGACGGTGGAACTGGTAACGACGCAAAACCCGAACTACCGCGTATCGGCGATGGTGCTCGGCGAGGATGATGTGTTCGGGTTGATTGAAGGCTACGATGCTGAGCGCCGTGAGCTGTTGCTCAAGCGCATCGATTTCTCGGTCGACTTGAAAGAAGGCGACCAAGTCGTCTCGAGCGGGCTCGGCGGCATCTTCCCGAAAGGCATCGTCATCGGGGAAATCACTGAAGTGACAATCGATGAATTCGGCTTGACGAAATTGGCGTACGTCAAACCAGCAGCTGACTTCTCGATGCTCAATCACGTCGTCATTGCAGACCGTCTCGCGCCGGAAGTCGACGGGGAAGATAATGGCATGACAGAAGACGAGGAAGAGGAATCATGATCCGCTTCCTCGTGCCCATCGTCTGCCTCGTGCTGTTTTTCGTCGAACCGATCTTCGGGCTGTTCTCGCCGCTGTCGATCAGCGGCTCACTGTATTACGTTGTCCCGCGTTTCCTCATTTTATTCCTGATTTTCCTGACTGTTTTCTATGAACTGCGTCATGCGTTGTTTTACGGTTTGTTCTTCGGCCTCTTGTATGATGTCTTTTACATTGATATTATTGGATTATATTCTTTTCTGTATCCGGCCGTCTGCCTGATCGCCGCGTACTTTTTCAAAAAGATTCCACAAAATCTGCTGTCGGCGACGCTGCTGGCACTTGGTCTCCTTATCGCGATGGAAGTGGCACTTTACCTGTTCTTCCTATTGATCGGCTTGACCGACGCGCCAGCCGGGACGTTTTTAACATCCAGATTGTGGCCGACCTTAATCGCCAACGCCCTGTACCTAGGATTGCTTGGCTGGGTGTTCAGGTCGATGATGGTCACGCAAGATCCACAGCGTGGCACTAAGTTCGGGTTATATTAATGAAAGCGCAGGTGACAGGTTTTTTGAAAAATATCGTGAATATCAAAGGAACGAACAAAGGGCTTCTCATCCAGCTCAATGATATGGCCTCCTATACGGAAATCCTTGATGAGCTGAAGAAGAAAGTATCCGATCCTGCGCTCGAAGGGGACGCGGAAGTACAGATCCAATTGGCAAAGCGCCATTACAGCAAAGCCCAATTGGAAGAAATCAAGAAAGTCATCCACGATAATTCGAAGATGAAAGTGATCGGCACAAAATGCGATGTCGTCACCGTCGAAGAATGCAATCGGATGATCGCTGAGCGCCAGTCGGAAACTTATGTCGGCATCGTCCGTTCAGGGCAAGTCATCAAGGCAAAAGGCGACCTCGTCGTTATCGGCGATGTGAACCAGAACGGCCGCATCGAAGCGGGCGGTAATGTCTATGTGCTTGGGCGCCTCAAAGGATTTGCCCACGCAGGCGCAAGCGGCAATAAGGAAGCGGTCATCGCCGCATCTTGGCTTGAAGCGACGCACCTGAAGATTGCTGATGAACTCGAGACGATGACTGATGAACTCGACAGCTTATCGGAGCAGCCTGAAATGGAATGTGCTTATTTACATACCAGCGGCAAAATCATCATCGACCGTTTGCAGGAACTGAGATTCCTGCGGCCGCAAATTTCTACGTTTAAAGGAGGAAGCTAGTGTGGGAGAAGCTATCGTAATTACATCAGGCAAAGGAGGCGTCGGCAAAACGACGTCTACTGCGAACCTCGGCACTGCATTGGCTCTTCAAGGCAAAAAAGTGTGCTTGATCGATACTGATATCGGGCTTCGCAACCTGGATGTTATTTTAGGCCTCGAGAACCGCATCATCTACGATTTGATCGATGTGCTCGAAGGCCGTTGCAAAATCCATCAGGCGCTTGTCAAAGACAAGCGCTTCGAAGATAAATTATTCCTGCTTCCGGCAGCACAGACGGCCGATAAAAACGACGTCAACCCGGAGCAGATGAAAGAATTGATCGAAGGGATGAAAGCGGACTACGATTTCATCATCATCGACTGCCCAGCCGGCATCGAACAAGGCTATAAAAACGCTGTCGCCGGTGCAGATCGCGCGATCGTCATCACGACTCCGGAAATCTCCGCAGTGCGCGATGCTGACCGCATTATCGGTTTACTGGAGCTCGAGGAAAATCTCGAAGCGCCAAAACTCATCATCAACCGCATCCGCTCGCATTTGATGGAAGCGGGAGACGCACTCGATGTCAATGAGATCACGACGCATTTATCGATCGACTTGCTCGGTATCGTACCGGATGACGAACGTGTCATTTCGAGTTCGAACAAAGGCGAACCAGTCGTCATGGACCCATCGAACCCAGCAGCACTTGGCTACCGCAACATCGCACGCCGCCTGCTAGGTGAATCGGTTCCGCTCATGACCATGGACAAGCCAAAACCTGGCATGTTCGGCAAACTCAAATCCATTTTCTCAAGCAAATAATATTCAATAGTAGAAACGCCACTGCTTTTGCGGTGGCGTTTTTGTTTTGAAAGGTTTTTTCAGGAAGGTTTCTCTCCAGGCGGAAGCTTGCCGGAGGGCTCGCATTGAGCCGCTTCGTCGCTACGCTCCTGCAAGGTCTCAATTGTCTCGCTATTCCTCCCGGCGTCACCGCCTTACGCTTCACTATGTTTTAAGATGAAATAGATAAAGAGTTGCTCTTCAGTGTTAGCCAGCTATTTAGATAAATATATATGTATATTCAACAATTAAAATCTGTTCAAGTTTTTAATAGTTCGAATAGGAATTGGTTACTAACTGTTGGGTTTTCTTCAACAGGATTTTTATCGGATAAAAGCAGCATTGTGAGAGATGTTATAACTTTTTAGAAGGTTTGCTCTATCTTTCCGTCAAGACGCCATAATCTAAGGATTAACTTCTTCTCCTCTCCAAGGAAGCGATTCCCCCAATAGCCGGCAATTAATTATAGAGCAGAACTGCTTAAGCAAACATAAACCAATGAAATCTCTCAGCCGACCAGCGCTAAGGGTGAGCCGAAGCAATGAGACAGATGCTCTTTCTGGCTCATTGTGAGAGGCCAACCCAAAGCCGGGAGGCAAAATTCTATAATGACGCAAACTCGAACACTGGATTTATCGTCGCACAATTCATCTTGCAAATCACAAACCCTGACAGGGAAGCGATTCCCCCGCTAGCCGGCAACTAACTATAAAAGCAGAACTGTTTAAACAAACATGAACCAATGAAATCTCTCAGCCGACCAGCGCTAAGGGTGAGCCGAAGCAATGAGACAGATGCTCTTTCTGGCTCATTGTGAGAGGTCAACCCAAAGCCGGGAGGCGACACTCCACAATCATGTAAACTCGAACACAAACAATATCACTACACTCTTCATTCCCAAAACCACAAGCTAGTAAAGAAGCGATATTTCATTCCTTTAACTACAATCCCAAAAATGAAAAGCACACATCACCAACTCTTTTCAGTTCTCTGTTGACGCGAGTCTCTCTCGCATGATATTATTCTAATGTTATGTTTGTAGCGCACCCGTGCTACAACCGCTCGAACCAGGTTGTTAAGCATCGCAAGATCACCTGGAGAGGCGAGTCTTAGTCTAAGAGGAGGTGCAAGGATATGTACGCAATTATTGAAACTGGTGGAAAACAAATCAAAGTGGAAGCTGGCCAAGAGATCTACGTTGAGAAAGTGAACGCAGAAGCTGGCGACACAGTAACATTTGACAGAGTTCTATTTGTAGGTGGAGACGATACTAAAGTGGGTGTTCCTTTCGTAGAAGGAGCAACTGTTACAGCGAAAGTTGAAAAACAGGGCCGCGGCAAGAAAATCACTGTCTTCAAATACAAAGCGAAAAAGAACTATCACAAAAAACAAGGTCATCGTCAGCCATTCACGAAATTGACTGTTGATGCAATCAACCTGTAAAAATGATCCGGGTGACTATTCATCAAACCGGCAGCTACATTAAAGGCTTTGAAATGTCGGGGCATGCGGATTTTGCCGAACATGGCAAGGATCTGGTATGCGCTGGGGCTTCCGCTGTTTCCTTCGGGGCAGTGAACGCCATTATGGAGCTGACGGGAATTGAACCGGACATCGAACAGGCGGATAGCGGTTTTTTGAAAATCGCCTTTCCGGAGAACATGGACAAAAAGACGGATGAGCAGGTTCAACTGCTGGTACGCGCTATGATCATTTCTCTGGAAACGATTGAACATGATTATGCAGACTTTATAAAAATAACCTTCACAGCTTAGGAGGTGGGACATATGTTGAAATTAAATCTTCAGTTTTTTGCATCCAAAAAAGGTGTTGGTTCAACGAAGAACGGTCGTGATTCGGAATCAAAACGCCTTGGCGCAAAACGCGCTGACGGACAAATCGTAACTGGCGGATCTATTCTTTACCGTCAACGCGGTACGAAAATCTATCCAGGCGAGAACGTTGGACGCGGCGGAGATGACACACTTTTCGCGAAAATCGACGGAACAGTACGCTTTGAGCGCTACGGCCGCGATAAGAAAAAAGTGAGCGTCTACCCGGTTGCTCAGGAAGCTTAATAAAAAACGAAAAGGGCTGCTTTCGCAGTCCTTTTTCTTTTGAAACAAGAGATATGCCAAAACCCGCGCCGGGAAATCCGGCCGGAAACTTGGTATACTGGTTTAAAGTGTGTG
Source organism: Planococcus sp. CP5-4_YE (assembly GCF_019042655.1). Classification (GTDB taxonomy): domain Bacteria; phylum Bacillota; class Bacilli; order Bacillales_A; family Planococcaceae; genus Planococcus. The sequence goes on along the minus strand of NZ_JAHPZO010000003.1, from coordinate 231,551 downwards.
AAAAGGAAGTGCATTATGGACGACAGGCTAACGGTGGCACAATCGCTTCGGCATGCGCGCCATGATTTTATGAATGAGCTGCAGATGATCAAATTGAATCTGGATTTGGGGCGCACAGATAGAGCCCAGGCGCTCATTCGTACGTATGCCGAAGCGGCTATGCACCAAAGCCGGCTGTCGGCTCTCTCTATGCCCGAAACGGAAGAGTGGCTATTGACGGCTGGCTGGCGTTTTCCGGAATTGCGCCTCGCGGTTTTTTGTGAAGCGAAGCGGGCGCCGCGTGAGTTGGATGCGGCACTCTGCAGCTGGCTCGAGATATTTGCGGAGACTGTAAAACAAGCGTTTTCCGACGCTTGGCCATATCCGGTAGAGCTGCACATAATGGAAGCGGACGGCCGGTTTTCACTGGAGCTTTCTGGTCCCGGAGACTGGTCGTCACTGATTTTGGATACACCGCAATTAGCAATTGGTAAAGCGTGCGGATCGGATCGCTCGAGAGTTGAGATCCACGCACAGATGGAGGGATAATATGTTTGTCGATCACGTAAAAGTATATGTAAAAGGTGGAGACGGCGGGGATGGCATGGTAGCATTCCGGCGCGAAAAATACGTACCGAATGGCGGGCCAGCCGGCGGTGACGGAGGAAAAGGCGCTGATATCGTCTTCCAAGTCGATGAAGGCTTGCGCACATTGATGGATTTCCGTTTCAAACGGATCTTTAAAGCCGAACGCGGAACGCATGGCATGAGCAAAAATCAGCACGGTGCCAAAGCGCATGACACCATCATCAAAGTTCCGCCGGGCACTGTCGTGAAAGACTCAGAAACTGGTGAAACGATTGCCGATTTGGTCGAAGAAGGACAATCGGCCGTTATCGCACGCGGTGGGCGCGGCGGACGCGGAAACTCGCGTTTTGCGACGCCTCAAAACCCGGCTCCTGAACTTTCGGAAAAGGGTGAACCGGGCTTAGAGCGCAACGTCATCTTGGAATTGAAAGTATTGGCGGATGTCGGCCTGGTCGGCTTCCCAAGTGTCGGAAAATCGACGCTATTGTCGGTCGTTACTGCGGCTAAACCGAAAATTGGCGCGTATCATTTCACGACGATCGTCCCGAATCTCGGTATGGTCCAAACAGAAGACCAGCGCAGCTTCGTCATGGCTGATTTGCCAGGATTGATTGAAGGCGCACACGAAGGAATCGGCCTTGGCCATCAATTCCTGCGCCATATTGAACGGACGCGCGTTATTGTCCACATCATCGATATGTCGGGCATGGAAGGCCGCGATCCTTATGAGGATTATGTGACCATCAACGAAGAATTAAAGCAATACAATATGCGCTTGACTGAACGCCCGCAATTGATTGTAGCGAACAAGATGGACATGCCGGATGCGGAAGAAAACCTGGAAGAGTTTCGCAAGAAATTGCCGGAAGACGCAAAAGTGTTCCCGATTTCCGCATTGTCGAGAAAAGGCTTGAACAATCTGATGTTTGCGGTAGCCGACTTGCTTGAAGTGACGCCTGAATTCCCGATGGAAGACGAGGCAGATCCGGATGCAGCGGATACGGTTCTTTACAAGCACGAATTGCAAGGCGACGGATTCGATATTTCACGCGACCCGGATGGTGCTTTTGTCCTTTCCGGTTACGCAATCGAGCGGATGTTCAAGATGACCGACTTCTCTCGTGAAGATTCGATTCGCCGATTCGCCCGCCAAATGCGCGGCATGGGCATTGATGATGCTCTTCGCGAGCGCGGGGCAGAAAACGGCGACACGGTCCGTTTGCTTGAATTTGAGTTCGAATTCACCGACTGATGCGGAGGGTACTTGAATGAAGGATATTTCGGAACAACGCTATTACCTGGTGCGGGAAGATGTACTGACGGAAGCGATGGTCAAAACGCTGGAAGTAAAAAAACTGCTTCAGCGAGACCGCATGTCCATTTTGGATGCGGTCGCACAGACCGGTTTATCGCGCTCGGCATTCTATAAATACCGTGACGCGGTTTTTCCGTTTCATTCCATCGTCAAAGAGCGAATCTTGACGGTTTTCCTGCAATTGGAAGATCGTTCCGGAACTCTTGCGACTTTGCTGCAAGCTGTTGCGGAAATGGGCTGCAATATTTTAACCATTCACCAGACCATTCCGATTCAAGGGCGTGCGAACGTTACCTTGTCTTTGGATGTGACGGCAATGGATGTCGATTTAGACATGTTCTTGCAACAATTAAAAAAACTCGACTTTGTTGAGTCGGCCGATGTGGTATCGAGCGGTTCGTCATAAATGTAGGGGGGGATGAGTCCATGACCAGAGAGAAAAAGAGAATTTCGTTTTTAGGCCCAGAAGCGTCGTTTACGCATTTGGCAGCCTCTAAGGTATTCCCAACAGAACAGCTAATGCCGTATACGACCATTCCCGAATGCATTGAAGCGGTCGCGGATGGCACGGTCGATTATGCGGTTGTTCCGCTGGAAAATGCGCTTGAAGGTTCTGTGCCGCTGACGGTAGATTATTTGTTCCACGAAGCGGAGCTCTATGTGACGGCGGAAGTGCTGTCGCCGATCGAGCAGCATTTGTTGGTCCATCCGGAAAACCGCGGTGCGGAATCGTTCGAAGCGATTTATTCGCATCCGCATGCCTTGGCGCAATGCCATAAATTCCTTTACTACACCTATAAGCACACGCCGCTTGAGCAATACAGCTCAACAGCGGCGGCTGCTAAAATGGTGGCGGAATTACCGGAGCGTAATATTGCGGCGATCGCCAATGATTACGCAGCGGAAAAATACGGACTGGACATTGTACAGCGCGACATTCACGATTTCCATTTCAACCACACGCGCTTTTTCGTGTTGTCGAGAAGCAATCATAAATTGACCGATCCCGGGCACGAAGCGCAGATCAAGACGACCTTGATGATTACGCCGCCAAAAGACGACCGGTCTGGTGTTTTGCACCAGGTATTGTCGGTTTTTGCTTGGCGTCAATTGAACTTGTCGAAGATCGAATCGAGGCCTTTGAAGACGGGGCTCGGCAATTATTTCTTTATCGCCGACGTGTTGGAAGACGAAAATGCAGCGATGATGCGTGGCGCATTTGAAGAGCTCACGGCTCTCGGTTGCGGTGTTAAGACGCTCGGTTCCTACTATACGTACAATTCATAAGTAGCAAGCATGCAAAAATCCCCGGACGCCCTAGTGGCATCCGGGGATTTTTCTTATTCGGCTTCTTCGAGCAAGTAGCCGTACTGCTTCATTGCTTCGACGGCGTTTGCAAGTGTTTCAGGAAGATCTGCTGTAATGGTGTGGATATGCGTGCCTTCGGTCAGCTCGAGCAGGTAACTGGCACCGGTATCGCGTATGCGCTGCATGAACAGATCGACATCAAGTGGTGTCGAGACGTGAATCCCAGCCGTCAGTTCGCCGTAGACAGGATGTTCGATCGAAACATCTTTGACCGTGACGCCTGAGTAGACCAATAACCGCAGCTCGGCTTCTGTTTCTTCTGGCTTATGATTGCAGGCGATGCGCCGGCTCACTTGTTTATTGCCGGTCGGGTCTAAATATAAATAACCTTGGCTTGTTGCGATGATCGGTTCGCCTTTTGCTTTCAATAAGGTCATGTCGCCGACTACCACTTGCCGTGACACTTGCGCGAGTTTTGCCAGTTCGCTGCCAGTCATCGGCCGACCTGCCTGCTTCAGCTCATCCAATAAAACATTGCGGCGCTCTTCGCCATATAATTTTTTCATGAAAACCCTCCGTTGCTCCATATTGCGATACTTCATTTTAACATAAAGAGAAACTTCAATCAGCGGGGAGCTCCTCCATCCCCGCTGTTATAAAGCAGAACATAGTCTAAGAGCGCCGCGTCCTGCGGCAACGCCTATGTAACCGACATCCTGTCGGCCCGATCCAATCGGACTTTTACGGCCTGTGGGATTTCGCTTGGTGAAGCGAAAGCCTTACAGACCGTTAAAGCGGGATAAAGAGAAACTTCAATCAGCGGGGAGCTCTTTTGGCGCATCGCAATGTCTAGCCGAAGCGGATAGCTTTCTTCGTAGGAGCGGCCGGAATATGGTATAATCAATAGGTTGAAAATGAAAGGGCGAGTGCAATGTACGATTACATAAAAGGGCAAGTCACCCGTGTGACGCCTGAATATTTGGTAGTGGAGCAGCAAGGTGTCGGCTGGCAGATCTTTGCCCCGAACCCGTATTCATTCGGATCGGATGAACTGCAGATCTTTGTGCATCATCACGTGCGGGAAGACGCACAATTCCTCTTCGGCTTTCCGACGCTCGAGCAGCGGGAATTGTTCCGTAAGCTCATCAGCGTCTCGGGCATCGGCCCTAAAGGTGCGCTTGCGATTTTGGCATCGGGCCAGCCGCAGTTCGTCATCGAAGCGATCGAGCAGGAAGACGAGAAGTATTTGGTGAAATTCCCTGGCGTCGGCAAGAAAACCGCCCGCCAGATGATCTTGGACTTGAAAGGCAAGCTGACCGATTTCTTCGGGGAATCCTACGCGGAAGCCGGCCAGCCGGACTTGTTCGGCGGCGACGAATCGGAACTCGAGGAAGCGATGCTTGCACTTGGGGCGCTCGGCTATTCGGAACGTGAGATCACGAAAGTGAAGCCTCAACTCAAGGGCCTCGAGCTCGACACGGAAGGCTATATGAAAAAAGCTCTTCAACTATTATTGAAGCAAACTTAACGGGGAGGCGAACGCCATGGAAGAACGCATCATTGACGGCGAAGTTTCGGAATTTGATGAGCGCTTTGAGCAATCGTTGCGGCCACAGCGTTTGTCGCAATATATCGGCCAGCAGAAAGTAAAGCACAATCTGGAGATTTTCATCGAAGCGGCGAAAATGCGCAATGAATCGCTTGACCATGTATTGCTTTACGGGCCGCCGGGTCTCGGGAAAACGACGCTAGCGACCGTCATCGCCAATGAAATGGAAGTCGGCGTGAAGATGACATCAGGCCCTGCGATTGAACGGCCCGGTGATTTGGCGGCGATCGTTTCATCACTCGAGCCGGGAGATGTATTGTTCATCGATGAGATTCACCGCTTGAACCGCTCGATCGAAGAAGTGCTGTATCCGGCGATGGAAGATTTCTGTCTCGATATCGTTGTCGGCAAAGGCCCGACTGCGCGCTCCGTGCGGCTCGATTTGCCGCCGTTCACGTTGATTGGGGCGACGACGCGTGCAGGGGCATTGTCAGCTCCGCTGCGTGACCGTTTCGGCGTGTTATCAAGGCTCGAGTATTACGACACGGAAGCCTTGACGGATATCGTCGAGCGCAGCGCCGCCTTGTTCGAAGCGGATATCGACCCGCACGCGGCTATTGAAATCGCACGCCGTTCCCGTGGAACCCCGCGTATCGCGAACCGATTGCTAAAGCGTGTGCGCGATTATGCGATGGTGCGCGGCAATGGATCGATCACGACCGATATGGCAGAACAAGCTCTCGAGATGCTTCAAGTCGACCCGCTCGGTCTTGATCATATCGACCATAAGCTACTCACCGGCATGATTAGCCGTTTTCGCGGCGGGCCTGTCGGCGTGGATACGATCGCCGCAAGCATCGGCGAGGAATCGACGACCATTGAAGATGTCTACGAACCGTATTTATTGCAAATCGGCTTTATTCAACGGACGCCAAGAGGGCGCATGGTGACGCCTCTTGCTTACGAACACTTTAAAATGGAGATGCCTGAATGACTAAACTTACAAACGAACAGCAATTAAATGTAAATGACTTTGATTTTGAATTGCCGGAGGAATTGATCGCGCAAACGCCGCTTCTCGACCGGACCTCTAGCCGCTTACTTGTGATGGATAAAGAGACAGGCGCGGTCGAGCACAAGCATTTCCGCGACATCCTCGGCCATTTGCATGCAGGCGATACGCTCGTATTGAACGATACCCGCGTGCTGCCGGCGCGCCTCATGGGCACGAAGGAAGAGACCGGTGCGAACATCGAAGTGCTGCTGTTGAAGCAGACCGAAGAAGACGTGTGGGAAACGCTCGTCAAACCAGCCAAGAAAGTGAAAATCGGCACCGTTGTATCGTTCGGCGGCGGCTTGTTGCGCGCGGAATGTACGGGCGTCTTGGATCACGGAGGCCGTCACTTCAAATTTATCTATGACGGGATTTTCTATGAGATTCTCGACCAATTGGGCGAAATGCCATTGCCGCCTTATATCCGCGAAAAGCTGGAAGACCAGGACCGTTACCAGACGGTGTTCGCGAAAGAGCGGGGCAGTGCCGCAGCGCCGACTGCCGGACTGCATTTTACCGATGAATTACTCGCTGAAATCCGCAATAAAGGCGTCAATATCACATTCATCACCTTGCACGTCGGGCTTGGCACATTCCGCCCGGTATCGGTGGAATCGATTGAAGACCATGAAATGCACGCAGAATTTTACCGCATCACGAAAGAAACCGCGGATTTGATCAATGCAACGAAACAGCAAGGTGGCCGCGTCATTTCCGTCGGCACCACGTCGACGCGCACGCTCGAGTCAGTCGCGAAAAAATTCGGCGGCAAATTACAGGAAGACAATGGCTGGACGGATATCTTCATTTACCCGGGCTATCGTTTTGAAGCCGTAGACGGACTCATCACCAACTTCCATTTGCCGAAATCTACGCTCGTCATGCTCGTCAGCGCCATGTCGAACCGTGACGCGATCTTGAATGCTTATGATGAAGCTGTTCAAGAGCGCTACCGCTTTTTCAGTTTCGGCGACGCGATGTTTATTGAACCACAGAAAAAGGAGACCAACTCATGACCCATGCAGTAACGTACGAACACATCAAAACATGTAAACAAACAGGCGCACGCCTCGGCATCGTCCACACACCGCACGGCTCTTTTGAAACGCCGGCTTTCATGCCGGTTGGCACACAAGCGACTGTCAAGACGATGAGCCCGGAAGAATTGAAAGCGATGAACGCCGGCATCATCTTAAGCAACACATACCATTTGTGGCTGCGCCCAGGCAATGATGTCATCAAAGAAGCAGGCGGCTTGCATAAATTCATGAACTGGGACCGCCCGATTTTGACCGATTCTGGCGGATTCCAAGTGTTCTCACTTAGTGAGTTCCGCAATATCAAAGAGGAAGGCGTCCATTTCCGCAACCATATGAACGGCGATAAATTGTTCTTGAGCCCGGAAAAAGCGATGCAAATCCAGAATGACCTCGGCTCCGACATCATGATGGCGTTTGACGAATGCCCGCCATACCCGGCGACGCATGACTACATGAAATCCAGTGTCGAACGCACATCGCGCTGGGCGGAACGTTGCTTAGAAGCACATGAACGCCCGCATGATCAAGGTTTGTTTGGCATCATCCAAGGCGGCGAATACGAAGACCTGCGCCGCCAAAGCGCAGAAGATCTCGTCGCGCTCGACTTCCCGGGTTACGCAATCGGGGGCTTGTCGGTCGGTGAACCGAAAGATGTCATGAACCGTGCGCTCGAATTCACGACGCCGTTCATGCCGTTTGATAAGCCGCGTTATTTGATGGGCGTCGGCTCGCCCGATTCCTTGATCGATGGCGCAATCCGCGGCATCGATATGTTCGACTGCGTATTGCCGACGCGCATCGCACGCAACGGTACACTTATGACGAGTGAAGGCCGTCTGAATTTGAAAAATGCTAAGTTCAAGCGCGATTTCACGCCAATCGATGAGAAATGTACATGCTATACGTGCACGAATTATACGCGCGCCTATGTGCATCATTTATTGCGTGCCGATGAAACCTTCGGAATTCGCCTTACGAGTTATCATAACCTGCATTTTCTGTTAAACTTAATGGAACAGGTGCGTCAAGCGATCCGCGAAGACCGCCTGGGAGATTTCCGCGAAGAATTTTTTGAAGCGTACGGATTCAATAAGCCGAATGCAAAAAATTTCTGAGTTCGAAAACGATAGAGAACACGAAAGGGGGAAATTGAACAATGGAAACATTAATTGCGTTATCACCTTTACTATTGATGTTCTTGCTGATGTGGCTCTTCATCATCCGCCCGGCGCAAAAACGCCAAAAAACGACAGCTAATATGCAGTCGGAATTGAAGCGTGGGGATCGCATCGTGACGATCGGCGGCTTGCATGGCCAAGTCGACGCAGTAGACGACTCAACGATCTATATCACGGTAGCTGACGGCACGCGCATGCAGTTCGAGCGCCAAGCAATCGCCCGCATCGTAGAATAAGCAACCGCAAAAACCGTCTTCCTTTCGGGAGGCGTTTTTTTCGTCCATTTGGAAATTCACTATACTCTAACTGAACAAAGCTATTTATAGCCTTTATAAGAACAATATTATGCAAAATAAATGAAGCTGTGGATTAAGTAGCCTATTTTGGTTTGTTTCCTCTCTACTGTATATACTCAAGTGAAAGAGCGGAAAGCGTCCGCCTGGAGCGATTTCATTAACTTGTTTTAACCAAAATAAATTAAACAATTTTCCAAAAATTTTCATGCATTTGTTCTAAAATTTCCATCTGGGAGTTACAATGGAAACAGAACTGCAGAAAGGAGAACCGACATGATGAGCTATCCGGAAAAATACGAGCAAGTGCTGCCGGCATTGGAGAGCAAATGCAGCGAATTCACGTATTTGCAATACGAAACATTCACCCCGGAAGCGTTGTGGGATTATTGCCTGAAAAAAGCGTGGAAAAAGAAGAAAGTCGAAGACATGCGCTTGCATGAGATGGTGTCGAATATTATGGATCTGACGGCTTCCGATTTTGTTGCTTACCATCAGGTGGAGGGCTTTAAAACCGCAAACTTTTTCTCGGAAGACAGCATGGAGGACCTGCAGCAGCTTCTTCGTCCGGCGCGCCAGAAACCGCGTGGGATTTGACACCTTTTGGCACGTCACCGATAATGTAAGTGCTGTGTTCTATATTGAGGAGGAACTATACATATGAAAGCAAGATCTCGCATCATCGCCTTTTTCCTGCTGGTATTCATGCTTGTTGGCCTGATTGGCACGACCAGCCTGCCGATCGCCAAAGACATCAATCTCGGGCTTGATCTGCAGGGCGGATTTGAAGTTCTTTATCAAGTCGAACCGCTAGAAGGCAGTGAGAAAGAAATTACAGAAGAAGTCGTCTCTGATACGACAGATGCGTTGAGAAGCCGCATCGATGTGCTTGGTGTCAGTGAACCGAGCATTCAAATCGAAAGCGGCAACCGGATACGCGTCCAATTGGCGGGCGTTGAAGACCAATCATCCGCCCGTGAGCTGCTTTCAACAGAAGCGAATTTATCGTTCCGCGATGCGAATGACAATGTCATGTTGTCGGGAGATGACCTCACGCAAGGCGGTGCGACGGCTACTTTCAACCAGGAAGGTCAGCCGATCGTTACACTTGAGTTGAATGAACCGGGTAAATTCGCCGAAGTGACTGGCGAAATCGCTCAAATGCCAGCGCCGGATAATGTTCTGGTCATCTGGCTCGATTTTGAAGAAGGCGTTGATTCCTATCAGGAAGAACGCCTGAAAGCGGATCCGAAATTCGTTTCCGACCCGCGCGTTTCACAGCGCATCAATTCACCAAGCGTTGAAATCTCCGGATCCTTTACAGTTGAGGAAACGCAGAATTTGGCTGGTATTTTGAACGCTGGGGCGCTTCCAGTGAAACTTACAGAAGTGTATTCGACATCAGTCGGGGCACAATTTGGTGAACAAGCGCTAGACCAGACGACATTTGCTGCTGGAATCGGCATCGCGGCTGTTCTCATCTTCATGCTGTTGTTCTACCGTTTCCCAGGCGCGATTGCAGTCATCACGCTTTCCGCTTATGTCTATTTGATCCTTGTGATCTTCCAGTGGATTGGCGGGGTGCTAACTTTACCGGGTATCGCAGCAATCATGCTCGGCGTCGGGATGGCAGTGGATGCCAATATCATCACCTATGAGCGCATACGCGAGGAGCTGCGAACAGGCCAGTCCGTGCGGGATGCGTTCCGTGCCGGTGCCAGATCATCGTTTTCTGCGATCATTGACGCCAATATCACGACGCTTCTCGCTGCTGCCGTGTTGTTCTATTTCGGCACAAGTTCCGTTAAAGGTTTTGCGACGATGCTGATCATTTCCATTCTCGCAAGCTTCCTGACGGCTGTATGGGGTTCTCGCCTCATGCTCGGACTCTGGGTCTGGAGCGGATTCCTGGACAATAAGCCAGGATGGTTCGGCTTATCTAAAAACAAGATCCACACGAAAGAAGAAGACCTTCACATCACGGATTTGTCGACGCCATACGACCGCTTTGATTTTGCCGGCAACCGCCGCAAATTCTTCGCTGCCTCGCTTGCGCTCATCTTGTCAGGTATGGTCGTGCTGTCGATTTTCCAATTGAATTTGGGAATCGATTTCTCCAGCGGTACACGCGTTGAAATCACTTCTGAATCTTCATTAACAAAAGATGAAGTGGAGAACTTCGTGGAAAGTGCGGGCTACCCGTCTGACGATATCGTCATGGCAGGGGAAGGTTCTTCCATCGGCGTCGTCCGATATGTCGATGATTTCAGTCAAACAGAAATTGAAGAATTGAAATCTGCGGCTATAGACGAATACGGCATCGAACCGAACGTTTCGACCGTATCGCCGACCGTCGGCATCGAGCTTGCAAAGAATGCACTATATGCTCTTGCCATTGCGGCAATCGGCATCATCATCTATGTGGCGTTCCGCTTTGAATGGCGCATGGGTGTGGCATCAATCGTTGCACTGTTGCATGACACGTTCTTCATCGTTGCTGCATTCAGCATTCTGCGGCTCGAGGTGGATATCACCTTTATTGCCGCCGTCTTGACCATTATCGGTTATTCCATCAACGATACGATTGTCACGTTTGACCGGATCCGCGAAAACATGCGCCGCGTTAAAAAAGTCGAGACAGTGGAGCAATTGGAGAAGATCGTTAATACTTCCCTCCGCCAAACCTTGACGCGTTCGATCAATACCGTCATGACGGTATTCCTTGTCGTGCTGGCTCTCCTGATCTTCGGCGCTGCATCGATTACGAATTTCTCGATCGCCTTATTGATCGGCTTGATCGCTGGAACGTATTCGTCAATCTTCATCGCAGCCCAGCTATGGCTCGTATTGAAAAAACGCGAGTTGAATAAGAAAGGTCCGATCGATATCGAGAAGAAAGAACAAGAGTCCAAATGGGGCTCTGACGAACCAGTCGTATAAGTTTAATAGGACAAAGGGACAGGGTATAGAATAATGATACCTTGTCCCTTTTTGTATGAAAGGGGGAAAGGTGTACACAGTTTTCATTAAGAAAGGATGGTTCACATGAAATTGCAATGGCTCTTATTGCTCGGTCTTGTTTTTGCTATCATCATCGCAGTATTTGCAGTATTTAATGTCGATAACGTGCCGGTCAATTATGTGTTCGGCGAATCACAATGGCCGTTGATCCTGGTCATTCTCGTGTCCGCATTGCTCGGCTTCCTGCTTTCGAGTATTCTCGCCATGACACGTAATTACCAATTGAAGCGTAAAGTGAAGACTCTTCAAAAAGAAGTGGCGGTCAAGGAATCGCTTATCGCCACGCAACAGAACGAAATCGCTGAATACCAGCGCGCAGGCGTCACGCCTGATCCAATGGTCGTCACCGGAGAAGAACGGACGCATGATGCGGACGAGTCGCTCCGTTCTCAGCCAAAGCGCGAAGAATTTGGGATCGACGATACACAGGACCGCCGTCCGGACACGCGCCGCGACGAATTGTAGAAAAATGAACCTTTCGGCGCTTAGCCGAAAGGTTTTTGTCTGCCCGCTGATGTTGTATAATGTACGGGTGAGGAAGTGAGATCCAATGATTGAATCGAAAAAAAGATGGCAATTGACAAGCCCGGATGAACAAGCCGTCCAGGAATTACAACAAGCGCTATCCTTGTCATCTGTGCTGGCGAAAATTCTCGTCACGCGCGGAATCGACACAGTGGAAAAAGCACAGGAATTTCTAGATGTCGAACTATCCGGCATACATAATCCGTTTCTGATGAAGGATATGGACGTCGCAGTGGCGCGTATCCAGCAGGCGATTGAAGCGGAAGAAAAAATTCTCGTTTATGGCGACTACGACGCAGACGGGGTGACCAGTACGACAGTCATGATGACAGTGCTGCAGGATTTGGGCGCTGATGTGTCCTTCAAGATCCCGAACCGCTTCGACCATGGCTATGGCCCGAATGAAGAGCTATTCAAGGAAGCCCATGCAGAAGGTATCAACTTGATTGTTACAGTCGATAACGGCGTGTCAGGAATAGAGCCGGTGCGCTTGGCAAATGAACTCGGGATGGATGTCATCATCAGTGACCACCACGATATCGGCGACGAAATGCCCGCAGCACTCGCGGTCATCCATCCACGGCATCCGGAAGGCAAGTACCCGTTCGGCGAACTGGCCGGCGTCGGTGTGGCATTCAAAATGGCACAGGCGCTCTACGGGGACATCCCGGACCATTTGACGGAGCTGGTGGCGATCGGCACGATTGCCGATTTGGTACCATTGCACGGTGAAAACCGCGTGCTCGTCAAAGAAGGCTTGCGTGCTTTGCAAGATTCGCCGATGCCCGCGATTGCGGCATTAGCGGACGTTGCGGGAGTCAAGCAGCGCGACATTACGGAAGAGACGATTGGTTTTATGTTCGGTCCGCGCATCAATGCGATTGGCCGCTTGCAATCGGCTGATCCGGCGGTGCGTATGTTCATGACGGATGACCCATCAGAAGCTCGTTCACTCGCAGATGGCTTGGACGTTTTGAACAAAGAACGCCAGGCGATCGTTAAGGCGATTTCTGAGCAAGCGATCGAGCAAGTAGAAGCGCGCTACGGCGAGCAGTTGCCGCACGTCATTATCGTTGCCCAAGAAGGCTGGAATCCTGGCGTTGTCGGCATCGTGGCTTCCAAATTGACCGAGAAATTTTACCGTCCGTCAATCGTATTGTCACTTGATTTGGCGAATGGCAAAGCAAAAGGTTCGGCGCGCAGCATCGAAGGCTTTCACCTGTACAACGAACTCGCCAAAAATCGCGACATCCTGCCACATTTCGGCGGACACCCGATGGCAGCAGGCATGACGCTTGCCGCGGAAGACGTCGATGAATTGCGCGAGCGTTTGAACGAACAAGCAAAAAATTCGTTGACCGCAGAAGATTTAGTGCCGGTCGTATCGATCGATATCCCTGTGACACTTGATGAAGTTGATACGGAAACCATTGAAGGCATGCGCCGTCTAGCGCCATTTGGCATGGGGTTTGCCAAACCGAAGTTTTATCTGGATGGCGTTAAAGTCGCAGGCATTCGTAAAATCGGCGCCAGCCAAGCGCATTTGAAAATGGAGCTGGCGCAAAACGGCTCTACCTTGGATGCGGTCGGCTTCGGCATCGGTGAGCTCGGCGATGAACTGACGCCTGAGGTCAAGATCGATGTCATCGGCGACCTACAGATCAACGAATGGAACGGCCGCAAAAAACCACAGCTATTAGTGGAGGACATCCGCACGGACGAATGGCAATTATTCGACATCCGCGGCATTCGCCAAGTCAGTCGCTGGTCGAAGCTCATCCCAAAACAAAACCAGGTATTCGTCGCTTTCCAAAAAGAAACGGAAGCGGTGTTTAGCTCATTACTTGACGGACCGATCGTCTCGGTGCAGTCGCTCGTCGAATCGGGTGCAGCGAAAGAGCATTTGGTGCTGTTGGATCTGCCGGACTCTGAAGAGCAGTTGTCGTCCGTACTCACACAGCTGCGGCCAAAGCGTGTCTATGCCCATTTCTACGCGCAGGAATCACAATATTTCGAGCGTATCCCGGACCGTGACCAATTCAAATGGCTGTTCGGCTTCGTCAAGAAGCGCGGCACCTTCGATTTTAAAAAGAATGGCGAAGAACTTGCTAAACACAAAGGCTGGAGCCGGGAAACATTATTTTTCATGCTTCAGGTGTTTTTTGAACTCGGTTTTGTTACACTTAACAATGGAATTACCGAGATTGCACAGGCTCCTGGAAAACGTGATCTTTCAGAAGCGCCGGCTTATAAGAAGCGCGAGCGGCAGATTGCTTTGGAACAGAAGCTCTTATATGCATCCTATCGGGATCTAAAAGACTGGTTTGACGCCCAAGTGTCAGCCAAGGAGGAAGAATTATGGATTTAAAGCAATATATAACCATCGTAGAAGATTGGCCGAAGCCAGGAATCAGGTTCAAGGATATTACATCTTTGATGGACAGTGGCGAAGCCTATAAATACGCAACGGACCAAATTGTTGCATACGCGAAAACAGTGGACGCAGAAATTATCGTTGGACCGGAAGCTCGCGGCTTTATCATTGGCTGCCCTGTTGCTTATGCGCTAGAAATCGGTTTTGCGCCGGTCCGCAAAGAAGGCAAATTGCCGCGTGAAGTGATTCGTGCACAATACGGCCTTGAGTACGGCACGGACGTATTGACGATGCACAAAGATGCCATTAAACCGGGACAGCGCGTCTTGATCACGGACGATCTTTTGGCTACCGGCGGAACAATCAATGCGACGATCAACCTGGTTGAACAGCTTGGCGGAGTGGTTGTCGGCTGCGCATTTTTAATCGAGTTGACTTACTTGGATGGCCGCAAGAACCTCGACGGCTATGATGTCACAACTTTGATGCAATATTAAGAAAATCACTTTGCCTTTTGGGGCAAGGTGATTTTTTTTCTGACGGCGGGGTATGGTAGAGAAAGAAACTTGCGAGAGAGGTGATTTCCATGATCGAATTGGACAGACGGTATGACCCTGTACAAAACAATGAATTGATCGGGCAGCTGCTAAACGATGCGACTCCTTTAGAACAGACTACCCGGGAGACCGAAGCACTGTTCAATGACATCAAGAAAGATCTCCCCCGCGTACGCATTAAGCGGCCAATCCATTTCTTCGAAAAACTATGGTCCGTTTTCGCCGATGAGTATGAAGTCGCGGATGATAACGGCTACGGCACTATCGTGTTCGGACAGGACTTGTTTCCGGAATGGAAAGGCAAACTTGACCGTGAATACAAGAAACTTGATTCAACAATCAACCGTCGCGTCAACATCCGGGATTACGGGGCGGTCGGTGACGGCGTCACGGATTGCACCGAAGCATTTAAAAAAGCGATTGGCAATGGCCGGGTGGAAGTGACGGTTCCGCCCGGCGTCTATATCGTCAAAGGGATCCGCGTCCCTTCATGGAGCCGGATTGTCGGGGCGGGCAAGGCCGCTTCGGTCATCAAGCTGCATCCGAAAGCGCCAAAGCGTTCTCGTTTATTGACAAACTCCAATTATGTGAATGGCAACCGCAATATCTCGATTGAGAGCTTGAGCCTCGATTGGAACGTGGAACGCCTTGGACATGCGGAACGCACCAATTCTTGGGGCAATTATTCGAGTTGCGTAACTTTTGCAGGCGTTACCTACGGATGGGTGCGGGATGTAGAAGCAATCAATCCGGGGCTTCACTGCGTCGACATTACCTCGCCGCTTTATAATTACGCAGGTGACGGCATGCGCGGAAGGGGCGGCTGCAAATATATCTGGGTCGACCAAGTGAACGGCTTCGGCTTCGGGGACGACGGTTTGACGACCCATCACAGCGATTATGTCTTCGTCTCCAATTGCCATTTCTCCGACCCGAGCGGAAAAGCCCATAAAAAAGGCTATTCGAATTCCAATGGTATTGAGATCGATGATGGCTCTAGGCATGTCTGGCTGTTCAATAATTCCACGTCGCGTTGCTTCGGCGGCGTCGAAATCAAAGCGCACGCCAATTCGTCGGCAGCGTCCGGTGTTTTTATATCGGGCCATTTGTCGGTCAATGACAACCGTTCGTTCAATTTCCGCCATATCGGCCATCATCTCCGCGAAGATCCGGAATCCTTGTCGGCCTATAACATCAAAGCGCAGCGTCTCGTGTCTCTAGCACCGGTCGAAACGCGGCTCTATAAGGACTCATCGCCGCGCTCGCTGGTTATTTCCGGCTACCGCAATGTCGCGATCAATCGCTTCCTGTTCGAAGGCGATCCGCTCTATGATTACAAAGGGCGCCCCGCTTCCGCTGTACAATACCGTGCCGAGCATATATCGCTGTCAAACGGTGTCGTACGTGGCTTCCGCACGGCGGGATCGGATATTTCAATCATGGGCGGAAAGCAAAGCGCACGCAATGTCCGTGTCAAAAACATTATGAGTATCGATTCGTCAAATAAGACCGTCGCAGTGGGCGATGACAGCAAATGGATCATGGTCGACGGCATCCGTAAACAGAAAGCTGAACGCCTGTAGCCCCTGGGGTATTTCCGGGAGATAGATGAAAACACGCAAAAGCTTTACTTTTTAGCGGAAAGTTATCTATAATAAAGAAATACTCTTCTGGAAATAAATAAAGCAAGGTGGGCAATTATGGCGAAAGATCAAGTGAGAACAGTTGAAGATGTATTCGAAATGGTTGCGTCCTATATGAATGCAGAGCACGTAGAAACGATAAAAAAGGCGTACCAGCTTGCCTATGAAGCCCATGATGGCCAATTCCGGAAATCCGGCGAACCTTATATTGTGCATCCGGTGCAAGTGGCCGGGATCCTCGCAGAATTGCAAATGGATCCCGCCACAGTCGCAGCGGGTTTTTTGCATGACGTCGTTGAAGATACCGACGTCAGCCGCGAAGACATAGTCCGTGAATTCGATGAGGAAGTCGCATTATTGGTCGATGGCGTGACAAAACTCAGCAAGATCAAGTATATGTCGAAAGAAGAACAGCAAGCGGAAAATCACCGTAAAATGTTTGTCGCGATGGCGCAGGATATCCGCGTCATCCTCATCAAGCTGGCGGACCGTTTGCATAATTTGAGAACTTTGAAATACCAATCGGTCGAAAAGCAGCGCATCAAAGCGAATGAGACTTTGGAGATCTTTGCGCCGATTGCACACCGCCTAGGGATCAATACGATCAAATGGGAGCTTGAAGACACTGCTCTCCGGTATTTAAATCCCCAGCAGTATTACCGCATCGTCAATCTAATGAAGAAAAAACGCACGGAGCGGGAAGATTATTTAAATAACGTCATGGGCGAAATCCGTGTCCAGCTGGATGAGGTCGGCATTGAAGCTGATCTATTCGGGCGTCCAAAGCATATTTACAGCATCTATAAGAAAATGGCGATGCAGAACAAGCAGTTCAACGAAATCTATGATTTGCTTGCTGTGCGCATCACGGTCGACAGCATCAAGGACTGTTACGCAGTGCTTGGCATCATCCATTCCACATGGAAACCAATGCCTGGGCGCTTCAAGGATTACATCGCGATGCCGAAGCAGAATCTATACCAGTCGCTCCATACAACGGTCATCGGGCCGCAGGGCGATCCTCTAGAAGTGCAGATCCGCACAGAGGAAATGCACCGCATCGCCGAATACGGGGTCGCGGCGCATTGGGCGTACAAAGAAGGCAAAACCTCCGACAAGCCGCTAAGCTCAGTCGATTCCCGCCTGTCGTGGTTCCGCGAAATCCTTGATTTCCAGAACGAATCCGACAACGCGGAAGAATTCATGGAATCGCTGAAATTCGATTTGTTTTCGGACATGGTCTATGTGTTCTCCCCGAAAGGCGATGTCATCGAAATGCCGGACGGATCCTGCCCAATCGATTTCGCTTACCGTGTCCATAGCGAAATCGGCAATAAGACAATCGGCGCGAAAGTGAACGGCAAGATGGTGCCGCTTGATTTCGAGCTGCATACCGGCGATATCGTCGAAATTTTGACGTCCAAGCAATCGGTAGGACCAAGCCGAGATTGGCTGAAAATTGCCAAATCGACGCAGGCTAAAAATAAAATCAAGCAATTCTTCAAGAAACAAGTGCGCGATGACAATGTTCATAAAGGACGCGAACTTGTCGAAAAGGAAATCAAAGCACAAGAGTTTACCCAAAAAGAAGTGCTGACAGCAGAGAATATCAAACGCGTCATCGAGAAATACAATTTCGCCAGTGAAGATGATATGTATGCGGCGGTCGGATTCAATGGCATCACCGCCCAGCAAGTCGTCAACCGTTTGGCGGAGCGCCAGCGCAAAAAGCGTGAGCAGGAAGAAGCCATCGAAAAAATTACTGTGGAAATGAAGTCCAACCAACCGAAAAAACAGACGGAATCCGGCGTCATCGTGCGCGGCATCGACAATATGATGATCCGTTTGTCAAAATGCTGCAACCCGGTGCCGGGTGATGCCATTCTCGGCTTTATCACCAAAGGCCGCGGCGTCTCGGTCCATCGCGCGGATTGCCCGAATATCCAAGCCGACGAATCCGATCGGCTGATTCCGGTCGAATGGGAAGACTCAGGATCACCTGAAAACAAATCGTATCAAATCGATATTGAAGTGCAGGCCTATGACCGCACCGGCTTGATCAACGAAGTGATGCACATGGTCAGTGAGACGAAGACGACGATCACCGCCGTCAGCGGGCGTGCTGATAAAGACAAGATTGCGACGATCAATTTATCGATCATGATTCCGCATATTTCTCACCTGAACCGTGTCGTGGAGCGCATCAAGCAAATTCCCGACGTCTATTCGGTTAAACGTGTGACGAATTAAGGAGGAGCCATGAAAGTCGTATTGCAGCGTTCAAAAAAAGCGTCCGTCACCGTTGACGGTCAAATTACAGGGGCCATCGATTCCGGCTATGTGTTATTGGTCGGCATCACCCATAGCGATACTCAAGCAGATGCGGTCTACGCCGCCAAAAAAATTGCTGGTCTTCGCTTGTTTGAAGACGAAGACGGCAAGATGAACCGCTCGATCGAGCAAGCGGGGGGCAGTGTGCTGTCGATTTCCCAGTTCACTTTGTACGGAGATGTAAAAAAAGGACGGCGCCCGAGTTTTGTGGAAGCAGCGCGCCCGGAACAGGCGGAACCTTTGTGGCTGAAATTCAACGAGGAATTGACAAGCCAGGGCCTCCAGGTTGAAACTGGTGTATTCGGTGCGATGATGGACGTCCAGCTCGTCAACGATGGCCCGGTCACCATCATTGTTGATTCCGACGGGGCTAAAAAATAATGTTTGAAAGAGGCAAGCAGGTCTGCTTGCCTCTTTCAACTCATCGAGAAACTCTTGATAATCGTATTTTCCGAAGCTTATTGCTCGCTTTCCGTGGGGCGGGAATCGAGCCTCCTCGTCACTCCGTTCCTGCGGGGTCTCTCAAACCCGCTAGTCCCACAGGAGTCGAGCAAACGCTTCTCCAAATACTCAGTCAGGTCATTGATTATCAAATGTCAAAAAGCTAAGCTCTTTTTTGACTTATAACAGATTACGAACTTATTCAACTCTCTGGAAGAGGCAAGCGTATGTGCTTGCCTCTTTTACAATAGAGAAAATAGCTGGAAATGATTCCTTGAAGCTTTCAGCGTCAAGTGACAATCCACTTAAAACAAGAATGCCCCGCTTCTCATTTGAGAAGCGGGGCATTCGATTTCATTCACTTAATTCAGAATCGAAATAGCTAATGATGCCGTTGTAAAGGCCAAGCGCCGCTTGTTGGCGGAATTGGTCGCTTGAGACGATGCGCTCTTCGTTGAAGTTGCTGAGGAAGCCAAGTTCGACCAGCACCGCAGCTTGTCGATTATCCCGCAAGACGAGGTAATTGCCTTTTCTTGCGCCGCGGTCATCGAGTGTCAATTTGCCGGCCAATCCGCCGTTGATGTGCTCAGCTAATTTTTGTTGGTATGGATGTTGATAATACGAAGTAAAGCCAGAAACCGTGCTGTCTTCAGTGGCATCGTAATGAATGCTGATGAAGGCATCCGCTGCCACTTGGTGGCTTTCGGAAACGCGGTGGCGAAGGTCGACATAAACATCCGACTGCCTTGTCATGACGACTTCCGCCCCCGCAGAGCGCAAGTGATGCGACAGGATTTCTGCCGTTTTCAAGGTCAGGTCTTTTTCATTCGTTTTCCGGACGCCGACTGTACCGCCATCATTGCCTCCGTGGCCCGGATCCAAGACAATTGTCAATCCGTTCAAGGTGCCGGCTTTTCTGGCGGGTTGTTGTTCGGCTTCGGCCGGTTCAGTGGATGTTCCCGTGCGTACGACCCAATCGGCAATATAAGCTTGGCGGCCGTCTTCAAGCGCCACTAAATACCATTGGCCTTCTTTGCCTGCCACTGATAGCTGCATACCGGCATCCGCCCGCGTGACCACTTCTGATGAGGTGTTCGCTTGTGCACGCAGATTCGTGCCGTCGGTAAGGACGGTCACTTGTTCATCTGAGGAGCTTGCTTTTTGTGCGGGCTGGTCGGACAATTCACCATAGAAGGCATAGACCCAGCCGGTTTTTCCATCGATGAGTTCAAGCTGGACCCAGTTGCCGTCCATTCCTTTTACGTTGAACACTTGGCCTTCTTTAACAGAAGCTTGGATTTTCGCGTTTAGACTCGGTTCAGCACGGACATTCAGTGCGTCGACCGCGATGCGGAATGAAGAAAGTTTTTCAAGAGCTTGAGCCGCTTGTTCCTGCTGTTCGCCAGCCGAATCATCAGGAGCTGCTGCTTTTTGCTCTGTTAAGCTTATGTACTGTGTCGAGACAAAGCCGCGGACATTGCGGAAGTGGACTTCTGTCCAGTCGCCGTGGCTCGCAATCACTTGTGCTTGTTCACCGGCGTTCATTTTTGACAGCACCGCGGAAGATAGATCTGCCTGTGCGCGGATATTCAAGCTGTCAACGGACGATATAGCGGTTTGGGCTGATGTGTTTTGTGCTGGTTCTGTGCTGACGAGCCAGGAAGCGACCCAGCCTTCTGTATTGCCGTGGCGGATCTCAATCCAATCGCCGTTGCGTGAAACTTGTTGTGCTTTGTCGCCTTGTTTCATCGAACCGATCACTTCATAGCTCAAACCCGGCCCAGTCCGGATATTGACCGTTGAGCCCGTAGCTGATACTTCGCCGTTATCTGCATGGGCAGGATTCGTAACAGCTAATGGGATCGTGCCAGATAAGGCCAAAATAAAAACCAGCAAGGTAAGGATAAGTCGTCGTTGCATAGCGGTCCTCCTAAATTAAGTTCATCTTCATCATAATATCAAAAAAATCAGGCAATGTATGCAAAAGCTTGACAAGAATTCTCCAGCTGATTAAGATTGATTTATTCTACTTATATAATTTTTGCTGAAGACGGAGAAAGTAATTGTGTGCATCGACTGAAAAGAGAGGGAAAGCCCTGGGCTGAAAGCTTTCCTGCAGAGATCTGCAATGAACAACACTCTTGAGGTTCTTTACTGAACGGCGCACTGCGCTTATTAGGCTAAGACGGTTCCGGCCGTTATCCGGACAGAGAGGGCGCAGAAGTTTGCGTCAACTAGGGTGGAACCGCGGAAGCTGATTTTTAGCTCTCGTCCCTTGCGTAAGCAAGGGGCGGGGGCTTTTTTGTATGGAAAAGGAGAGATGGAAATGGGCAATATTCAAGCACCGCGCGGCACCTATGATGTGCTGCCGCAAGAATCTGCCAAATGGCAGGAAGTCGAACGGACGATTAATGAATTGTGTAATCTGTATCAGTACAAGGAAATTCGCACGCCGGTTTTCGAACACACAGAACTATTTCAGCGGGGTGTCGGCGATACAACGGATATCGTCCAAAAGGAAATGTATACATTTCAAGATAGAGGAGATCGCTCTTTGACGTTGCGTCCAGAAGGAACGGCATCCGTTGTACGTTCGTACGTCGAAAACAAACTTTTCGGCCAGCCTGACCAGCCGGTGAAGCTCTACTATACGGGCCCAATGTTCCGCTATGAGCGGCCACAAGCCGGGCGCATGCGCCAGTTTGTCCAGTTCGGCGTAGAAGCGATCGGCTCAAAAGATCCAGCCATTGACGCTGAAGTCATTGCACTGGCAATGGACGTCTATAAAGCAAGCGGGTTGAAAAGTCTGCGCCTTGTTTTGAACTCACTTGGCGATACGGAAAGCCGCTTAGCACATAAGCAAGCGCTCATTGAGCATTTCGCACCGTCAATTGAAGAGTTTTGTGGCGACTGCCAGAACCGACTAGAGAAAAATCCGCTGCGCATTCTCGATTGCAAAGTGGACCGGGAACATCCCTTGATGGCGACGGCTCCGTCGCTTGCGGATTATTTGAATGAAGAATCGAGCGCTTATTTTACGCAAGTGAAAGAATACCTAGACGAACTCGGCATCAGCTATGTCGTCGACCCGAACCTAGTGAGAGGGCTCGATTATTACAATCACACCGCGTTTGAAATCATGAGCGAGGCGGAAGGCTTCGGAGCAATTACGACGCTTGCTGGCGGCGGACGTTATAATGGGCTTGTCGAAGACCTTGGCGGCCCAGAATCTCCAGGGATCGGCTTTGCGATGAGCATTGAACGATTATTGTTGGCACTGGAAATGGAAAAAGTAGAAATCGGGCAAAGCCAGACGCTTGATGCATACGTCATTGCAATGGATGCAGCGTCGAAAAAGAAAGCCGTCTCGATTGTCCGGGACCTGCGCGCAAATGGCATCTCCGCGGACATGGATTTCACTGACCGCAAGATGAAAGCGCAGATGAAGTCTGCTGACCGCAAAGGTGCGCAGTATGTCATCGTCATCGGCGAGTCGGAGCTTGAGAGTGGCAAAGCGGCTGTCAAAGAAATGGCGACGCGTGACCAGCAAGAAGTGTCATTCCATGAATTAGCTGAACACATCCTGAAAAAGAAATCATTGGAGGAATAACTATGTCGAGAACACATTATTGTGGAGAAGTGAACGAAACGGCAATTGGCCAGCGCGTATCATTGAAAGGGTGGGTCCGCAAACGCCGCGACCTCGGCGGATTGATCTTCGTCGATGTCCGCGACCGTTCAGGAATCGTCCAAGTGGTCTTCAACCCGGAAATTTCGGAAACAGCATCAAAAATCGGTGAATCCTTGCGTAACGAATTTGTCGTCCATATCGACGGGCTTGTCGTTGAACGTGCGGAAGGACAAGTAAACGCAGCGATGAAAACCGGCAAAATCGAAGTGCAAGTGGATAGCGCAGAAATTATCAATGCCGCGAAAAACCCGCCGTTTGCAATCGAAGATCAAACGGACGTCAGCGAAGATTTGCGCTTGAAATACCGTTATCTAGACTTGCGCCGCCCGGCGATGTTCGAAACCTTGAAAATGCGTTCGGATGTGACAAAAACGATCCGCAATTTCCTCGACAGTGAAGGGTTCCTTGATGTGGAAACACCGATTTTGACGAAATCCACACCGGAAGGCGCACGCGACTATTTGGTGCCAAGCCGCGTTCACGATGGTGAATTCTACGCCTTGCCGCAATCACCACAGCTGTTCAAGCAAATGTTGATGGTATCAGGGGTAGACAAATATTACCAAATTGCGCGTTGTTTCCGCGATGAAGATTTGCGTGCTGACCGCCAGCCGGAATTCACGCAAATCGATATGGAAATGAGCTTCCAGACGATGGAAGACATCATTGAATTGAACGAACGCTTGATGATCCAAGTGATGAAAGATGTCAAAGGCATTGACATCGACTCAGGATTTGAGCGCATGAGCTACCGTGATGCTATGGAACGTTTCGGTTCCGACAAGCCCGATGTTCGCTTCGGCATGGAGTTGACCGATGTATCGGAACTAGTGAAAGACTCTGCCTTTAAAGTCTTCACAAGCGCAGTCGAATCCGGTGGGCAAGTGAAACTAATCAATGCCAAAGGACAAGCCGGCAGTTATTCACGCAAAGACATCGATGCTCTTGGCGAATTCGCCGGGCGTTACGGCGCGAAAGGCTTGGCGTGGTTGAAAGTCGAAGAAAGCGGCGTCAAAGGGCCAATCGCCAAATTCTTCGAAGGTGAAATGGCTGATAGCTTGATTGCAGCAGCTGATGCTGAAGCAGGAGACCTACTGCTATTTGTCGCCGACTCCAAAACGGTCGTGGCAGATTCACTTGGTGCTTTGCGCATGAAGCTCGGCAAAGACCTGGACTTGATTGACCAATCGATTTACAAATTCCTATGGATCACTGACTGGCCGTTGCTTGAATACGATGACAAAGCCGGCCGCTATTATGCCGCACATCATCCATTTACAATGCCTTTCGAAGAAGACCTCGATAAATTGTCGACGGAACCGCAAAATGTCCGTGCGCAAGCTTACGACTTGGTATTGAACGGTTATGAGCTCGGCGGGGGATCGGCGCGAATTTACAAGCGCGACATCCAAGAGAAAATGTTTGAAGTGCTCGGTTTCTCAAAAGAAGAAGCGACAGAGCAATTCGGCTTCTTGCTCGAAGCATTTGAATACGGGACGCCTCCGCACGGCGGCATCGCATTCGGCCTTGACCGTTTGGTGATGCTGTTGGCAGGGCGCACCAATTTGCGCGATACGATCGCATTTCCAAAGACGGCTTCTGCAAATGATATGCTAACAGAAGCACCGAGTGCAGTATCGCCGGCCCAATTAGAGGAATTAAACCTAGCGGTAACTATTCAGAATAGTGAAAAAGATATAGAGTAAAAGGCTTGTACATCTTTTTCGGTTATGCTACTATACTTGTAGAGAGAATCCTGATGTGTTCGTTTTTAGCAATTCGATTTTGACCCAACATTTTGTCGTCGGGAGACCTACATATCATCATGGCTAACATGCCTTAACGGGAAGTTATAAGTGGTGATGCGGTCACCCACCTGCTATAAGCGGGTTCAAACGATGCGCAACACAAAGGACGGCACGATCGGGATTCTTCTTACATAAGTAATCCAAATCCCTCCGGCATTTGCCGGAGGGATTTTCTATGTGTATAATCCCTAGTATCCCTATTTAATATTGAACCTGAAAGGCAGTGTGAATATGTTACATCAATTTTCAAGAAATGAACTCGCTATTGGCAAAGAAGGAATGGACCTGGTGAAAGGTTCAACGGTCGCCATCCTCGGTGTCGGCGGGGTCGGATCATTTGCAGCCGAGGCTTGCGCAAGAAGCGGCGTCGGAAAAATCATCCTCGTCGATAAAGATGATGTCGACATTACCAATATCAACCGCCAATTGGTGGCGAATCTCTCCACAGTCGGCCAATCCAAGGTCGAAGTGATGAAAAAGCGCATTGAGGATGTCAATGCGGAGTGTGAAGTGGTGACGCTCCATATGTTCTATACAGAAGACACTTATGAAGAATTTTTCAGCCATAAACCTGATTATGTCATCGATGCTTCGGATACATTGATCTACAAAGTGCATCTGATTAAAGAATGCTATAGCCGCCGTATTCCAATTATCTCGAGCATGGGCGCCGCCAACAAGACGGACCCGACGCGCTTTAAAATCGCTGATATCTCGAAAACCCATACCGACCCTCTGGCGAAAATGATACGCAAGAAACTGAAACAAGCGGGCATCCGCAAAGGCGTACCGGTCATTTTCTCTGATGAAAGCCCGATTGTGGTGCGTGAAGATGTGGTCGAAACCGTCGGCAAA
Organism: Planococcus sp. CP5-4_YE; assembly: GCF_019042655.1. Taxonomy (GTDB): domain Bacteria; phylum Bacillota; class Bacilli; order Bacillales_A; family Planococcaceae; genus Planococcus. Next base: position 206,001 of record NZ_JAHPZO010000003.1, on the reverse strand, counting down.
AAAGACGCAGCGATCCGCAAAGCGCAAATGCCGCCGTCTTCCAATGCGTTCACTCCATCGACCGTGGGATTGATCGCGGCGAGTTGGGTTGTTAACCAAATGACCAAATCGATTCATATTCAACGCGTCAATCAATAGATCATAGAAAAACGGACGGAGAATGTCCTCATTCTCCGTCCGTTTTTTTATGCATTATTTTTTGCGGAAGCCTTTCAGTTTTTCGTAGATGCCGGCGAATTTCTTTTCTTCTCCGGCTACGACGGGCTTATAGAACTCCGCTTTTTTTAATTCTTTCGGCAAGTAATCCTGATCCGCCCAGCCGCCGAACGAGCCGATCGGTGTATCGTGAGGGTATTTATAGCCGCCGTGCCCGAGCTCGGCGCTGCCGGCGTAATGGGTATCTCGCAGATGCGCGGGGATGTCACCGACCTGTCCTTTATTGATGGCGGCCGTGGCCGCATCGATGGCTCGGTAGGCGGAATTGGATTTCTCCGACAAGCACATCTCAGCGACTGCCTGCGCGAGCGGGATGCGCGCTTCCGGCAAGCCGAGGCGGTCTGCTGCCTGGCACGCTGCGAGTACATGCCCGCCGACCGCTGGATTGGCGAGGCCGATGTCTTCATAGGCCATGACGAGCAGGCGTCTCGTTACAGCAGTAAGGTCCCCGTTTTCCAGCAGATGGGCGAGGTAATACATCGCCGCATTGACATCGCTTCCGCGTACGGATTTCTGCAAAGCCGATAACAGGTTGAAGAAATGTGACCCTTTTTTGTCACCGAACACGCCGACGCGTTTGATCATCTGCTCGATGATGCCGTCATCGACGAGGTATTCGCCGTCTTCTTCATCCGACGCGATGACGATCGATTCGAGCATCGTCAAAGCTTTTCTCGCGTCACCGTTTGTTCCTTCGGCAATGCGTTCGACTTGTTCTTTGGAAATACGAATCTTCTCACGGCCAAGCCCGCGCTTTTCATCTGACAAGGCACTGTTCAATAGCTCGACGATATCTTGCTGCGTCAACCGTTTGAGCTGCTTAATTTCGCCGCAGCGTGAACGGATGGCGGGATTGACATCGTGGAAGGGATTTTCTGTCGTCGCGCCGATCAATACGATCGAGCCGGACTCGACATGAGGCAAAAGCGCATCTTGCTGGAGTTTATTAAAGCGGTGGATCTCATCTAAAAACAGCAATACCTTGCCGGTCATGCGCGCCTCTTGAACGACCGATTCGACATCTTTCTTGCCGGAGGTTGTTGCATTGAGCGCGATGAACGGCAGATCGGAAGTGCCGGCGATGGCATGCGCGATTGAGGTCTTGCCGATGCCGGGGTCGCCATATAAGAGCATGGACGGCACATGGCCGCTTTTGATCATTTTATACAATGCAGTTGAAGGGCCGATGACATCTTTTTGGCCGACAACTTCGTCGATGGTCCGCGGACGCATGCGGAAAGCGAGTGGTTCATTGTGCACGAGGAAAACTCCTTCCGTCTATTCATTCCATCAGTATAGCGAATCGTGCGCTGAAAGTCATTGAAAGCCTATGTCCTGTAAGATATGCTATACTTATTTGAAGAATTGACGATTAGGTTCCAGAGGAGTAGTTTTAGATGAAAATATCAACGAAAGGCCGTTACGGCTTAACAATTATGATTGCATTAGGAAAACAATATGGGGCAGGCCCAGTGCCGCTGCGCAAGATTGCCGCGGACAATGAATTGTCGGAAGCTTACCTTGAACAGCTCGTGGCACCGCTGCGCAATTCAGGGCTCGTGAAAAGCGTGCGCGGCGCATACGGCGGCTATATGCTGACGCGCCATCCGAAGGAGATTTCAGCAGGAGACGTCATCCGTGTGCTCGAGGGGCCGATCCAGCCGGTCGAAGGCATCGAAGACGAAAAGCAGCCCCAGCGTGAATTATGGGGACGCATACGCGATGCGGTGAAGAACGTCTTGGATACGACAACAATCGAAGATTTGGCACAGACAGAAGAAGGCGACACCGAACATTATATGTTCTATATATAAGGAGTTAATGAATCATGAAACAAATCTATTTGGACCATGCGGCGACTTCGCCGATGCATCCGCAAGCAGCTGAAGTGTTCGCCAAAGCCTTAAGTGAGCATTACGGCAACCCATCAAGCATCCACCAGACCGGCCGCGATGCACGGCGTATCTTGGATGATGCACGGCGCACGCTCGCCTCAAGCATTCAGGCAGACGATAACGAAATTATCTTCACATCCGGCGGCACAGAGGCGGATAATTTGGCGATTTTCGGAACAGCCAGCGCCAAAGATGGCCGCCATATCATCACCACACAAGCCGAGCATCATGCGGTTCTTCACGCTTGCGAAGAATTGGCGAAACAGGGCTATGACGTGACGTATTTGCCTGTGGATGAAACAGGCCGTGTCAAGCCAGAAGACGTGAAACAAGCGCTCCGGGATGATACGATTCTCGTGACGGTCATGCTCGCCAATAATGAAATCGGCACAGTCCAGCCCATTGCCGAAATCGGAGAGCTTTTGAAAGGGACGAATGTCACTTTCCATACCGATGCGGTACAAGCGTATGGCTTATTGCCAATCGATGTGGATGAGTTGAACGTCGATTTGCTATCGATCTCTGCCCACAAAGTGAACGGCCCGAAAGGCATCGGATTTTTATACCAGCGCAAGAACACGCCGCTTAAGCCCTTGATGTACGGCGGCGAGCAGGAACGCAAACGCCGTGCCGGAACGGAAAACGTGCCGGCCATCCAGGCGTTTGCCAGCGCAGTGAAAATCTCACAGGAAACGATGGAAGATAAACGCAAAGCGTTCACGGAATTCAAAGAAATTTTCCGTGCCGAATTCAAGGGAAATGGCATCGACTTTAAAGAGAACGGCACCGACCAATTGCCGCATATTTTCAACGTTTCCTTGAATGGCATCGATATCGAATCGTTTTTGGTCAATTTGGACCTGTCCGGCATTTCCGCATCGAGCGGTTCGGCGTGCACGGCCGGTTCGATTGACCCGTCACATGTGCTCGTTGCGATGTATGGGCAAAATGCAGCAGAACTGCGCAATTCCATTCGTTTCAGTTTCGGCATCGGCCTGACCGCCACGGATATTGAACAAGCAGCCGAAAAAACGGCTCAAATCACGAAGCGCCTGGCGCAAAAATAGAAAAGGTGAATAAAAATGGAAACCAAAGCTCCACAAGATACACGCGTAGTCGTCGGCATGTCCGGAGGGGTCGACTCTTCGGTTGCCGCTTATTTATTGAAGCAGCAGGGCTATGACGTCATCGGCATCTTCATGAAAAACTGGGACGACACTGACGAAAACGGCGTCTGCACAGCGACGGAAGATTACGAAGACGTCATCCGCGTCTGCAACCAAATCGGCATCCCGTATTACGCGGTCAATTTCGAAAAGCAGTATTGGGATAAAGTATTCACGTATTTCCTCGAGGAATACAAAGCGGGACGCACGCCGAACCCTGATGTCATGTGCAATAAGGAAATTAAGTTCAAGGCATTTCTTGAGCACGCACTTAGCCTCGGTGCGGATTACCTCGCGACGGGCCATTACGCTCGCGTTGAAACGGGCGAAAGCGGCGTCACGCATATGCTGCGAGGTGTCGACAACAATAAAGACCAAACCTATTTCTTAAACCAGCTGAACCAAGAACAATTGTCGAAAGTCATGTTCCCGCTCGGTGCGATCGAGAAGAAGGAAGTACGTGAAATCGCCCTTGAAGCAGGACTTGCGACAGCGACGAAAAAAGATTCGACGGGCATTTGCTTTATTGGCGAACGCAATTTCAAGGAGTTCCTCAGCCAATATCTTCCAGCTCAACCAGGTTCGATGGAAACCTTGGACGGCGTCAAAAAAGGATCACATGACGGCTTGATGTATTACACGATCGGCCAACGCCAAGGCCTCGGCATTGGCGGAGCAGGCGACCCGTGGTTTGTTATTGGGAAAGACCTGGAGAAAAACGTCTTGTACGTCGGGCAGAACATCCACCATGATGCGCTGTTTTCCGATAGCTTGACTGCGGTCAACTTGAGCTTTACAACGGGCGATGCACCGGCTCAATCGTTTCAGTGCACAGCAAAATTCCGCTACCGCCAGCAGGACGTCGGCGTCACAGTCGACATGAAAAAAGGCGAAGCGGTCGTCACCTTTGATGAGCCGGTGCGTGCGATTACACCGGGCCAAGCAGTCGTTTTTTACGATGGTGACGAATGCCTTGGCGGCGGCACGATCGACCGCGTCTTTAAAAACGGTTCACAGCTGGACTATGTAGGATAATGGGGGAATCGGCGATGAATTATAACGAAATCGGCATCAAAGCCTTGCAAGAAGGGCGTGCGGAAGACGCCATCCAGGCGTTTACGAATGCCATTGAAGAACAGCCGGAAGACGCTCTCGGTTACATCAACTTTGGGCATGTCCTGGCGTCCATGAATGAAACAGAGCGCGCCGAGCGTTTTTTCCAGAAAGCTTTGACACTCGATGAAACCTCCGCGACGGCCTATTACGGATTGGCGAATCTCTATTACAACGCGGAACGCTACGAAGAAGCGTTGAAATTATACGAAAAAGCAATCCACAACGGCATCGAAGGCTCGGACGCCCATTACATGGTCGGCAAATGCTTCGAACGCATCGACCAGCCGAAGCTCGCTTTGCCTTATTTGCAGCGTGCTGTCGAATTGGATCCAAATGACCTGCAAGCGCGTCTCAGCTACGGTATCGCATTGGCATCGCTTGAGTTTTTTGACATGGCGGAAGAACAGTTTGTTTACGCGCTAGAAATCGATGTCGACAACTCAGACGTCCATTATAACCTGGGCGTTCTATATGCCGTATCGAGCGACCGCACGGAAGATGCCATGTATCATTTGCAGCGTGCGTACACATTGGATGACAAGAACGAAATGGCGCGTTATGCCTACGATATGATTAACGAACGATTGAATTGAAGCACTGAAAGAGAGGAGACGGCCGCATGTCCGGACAGATTGATTTATTCCAAAAAGATAGTGAATTTGTGCTGGGACGTCCGGTCGTCTCGATTTTTCACAATCCCCAAAACCTCTTCTCCATTATCAAAGTGAAAATCCAGCAAACCAACACCCCCTATACCGAAAAGGAAATCATCGTCTCCGGTTATTTCCCGAAGCTATCTCTGGAAGAACAATACAAATTCACCGGCAGCGTCAAGAATCACCCGAAGTACGGCGTGCAGTTCCAGGCAGAAACCTTCAAGAAAGAAGTGCCGGAAACGGAACAAGGCGTCGTTCATTATCTGTCGAGTGATTTGTTTAACGGCATCGGCCGTAAAACCGCCGAGACCATCGTCAAAAAACTCGGCAGCGATGCCATAAAAAAAATCCTCGAAGACCCGGATGCGCTCGATGGCGTCCCGCGCCTGTCGGATGATAAAAAAGATACAATCCGCTCGACTTTGCAGATGAACTTAGGCCTTGAGCGCGTGATGATCCAATTGAACGATTGGGGCTTTGGCCCGCAAATCGGCATGAGGATTTATCAGGCTTACCGCGAGGAAACGATTGATATCCTGACGAAAAACCCATTCCAGCTCATCGAGGAAATCGACGGCATCGGTTTCCACCGGGCGGACGAGCTCGGCTCGAAACTCGGCATCACAGGCAGCCACCCCGACCGTATCAAAGCGGCGATCCTTCATGTATTGAACCAGGCCTCCTTATCGGAAGGGCATGTCTTTGTCGATGCGAAGAATTTGATCCCGCTCGTCAAGCAAATGCTTGAAGCGAGCCAACGCGAAGATATCCCGGTCGACTCGATTTCACAGGCAGCCATTGAATTGAACGAAGAAGGCAAAGTGGCAGGGGAAGAAACCCGCCTTTATTTGCCGTCTCTTTATTATTCGGAAGTCGGCATTGCGACGAAGCTAGAAACATTGATCGCCGAGCAAGAGACGCGCGACGGCTTTCCGTCATCTGAAATCCGCAAAGCGCTCGGCGATGCCGAAGAGCGGCTCGGCGTCAATTACGCAGAGACGCAAATCGATGCCATCGAAAAAAGCTTGAACTCAAGCGTCATGATCCTCACCGGCGGACCCGGGACCGGCAAGACGACAGTCGTCCGGGGTTTGGTCGAGGTATATGCAGAGCTGCACGGCTTGTCGCTTGACCCGAAAGACTACGCCAAGAAAAAAGAACCGTTCCCGATCATTTTGGCAGCTCCCACAGGACGTGCGGCAAAACGCCTCAGTGAGTCGACCGATTTGCCGGCGATGACGATTCACCGATTGCTCGGCTTTAACGGGCAGGAACGGGAAGAGGAAACCGAAAAAGATATCGAAGGTAAATTGATCATCATCGATGAAATGTCAATGGTCGACACATGGCTTGCCCATCAGTTACTAAAAGCGGTCCCTGTCGATGCCCAGCTAATCTTCGTCGGTGACCAGGATCAATTGCCGCCTGTTGGCCCCGGGCAAGTGCTGCGGGACATGCTCGCATCCGGCCGCATTCCGACGGTTGAGCTGACGGAAATTTACCGTCAAAGCTCAGGCTCGTCGATCATCGAACTCGCGCACCAGATGAAAGCTGGTAAACTGCCGGATAATATCGAAGCGAAGACGTCAGACCGATCATTCATCCGTGCTGGCGCAGACCAAATTCCGCTGGTCGTCGAGAAAGTTGTCAAGAGCGCCTTAGCAAAAGGCCATACGATCAAAGATATCCAAGTGCTTGCGCCGATGTATAAAGGGCCAGCTGGAATCGATGCGCTTAATCAGATGATCCAGCAAATGGTCAACCCGAACGATGACGGTTCCCGCAAAGAGCTGGTTTTCGGCGACATCACGTACCGCATTAATGACAAAGTGCTGCAGCTGGTCAATCAGCCTGAAAGCAATGTGTTCAATGGCGATATGGGCGAAGTGGTCGCCATCATGAAAGCGAAAGAGACGGTGGAAAAGCAGGATCTGCTCGTCGTGTCGTTCGATGGCATCGAAGTGACCTATCAGCGCAGTGACTTGAACCAGCTGACGCTCGCCTATTGCTGTTCGATCCATAAAGCGCAAGGCTCGGAATTTCCGACGGTCATTATGCCGGTCGTCCGAGGCTATATGAAAATGCTGCGGCGCAACCTGCTCTATACGGGTATCACAAGAAGCCGAGATTTTCTCATCCTGTGCGGCGACCCGGGCGTGTTCCGCTACGGGGTCGAGCGTACCGATGATTCAAGCCGCCTGACGACATTGGCAGACCGACTGGGCATAGCGGCTGTTCCAGATGAAGGAGCAGCCTCGGATGCACTAGATACATCAGTTCAAAAGGCAGAGCCAGAAGCGGAAGCTGCAGGACCGAAAAGCCTGACACAGCAGAACGCCCACCGCATCCATCCAATGATCGGCATGGAAGGCATCACGCCGCGCGACTATACCGACCATGAGGGTGCTTGACAAGGCCCGCTTGGTTTTCTATAATTCAATTTATAACAGATAGACAACACCTAGACGGAGACAGTAAAGAGGTTCCGGCTGCTTAGAAAAAGGCTCCCCTTGGCTGAAAGGGCCTTCTGCCGCATCTTTTGAACGCTACTCCCGAGTGCAGCTAATCACTGCCGTCCCGCCGCGTTAAGGCGCTTGAGAGACACAGGATGTTTGCCTGTGTAACCAGGGTGGTACCGCGAATCAAGCCTTCGTCCCTTTTTATTAGGGGATGAGGGCTTTTTATTATGCAGAAGGAGGAATTTTGATGAAGAATTTAAAAGCTGAAGAAATCAGAAAGCTCTATCTCGACTTTTTTAAAGAAAAAGGCCATGACGTGGAACCGAGTGCGCCGCTTGTGCCGTTTGAAGACCCGTCGCTATTGTGGATCAACAGCGGTGTTGCGACCTTAAAAAAATATTTCGATGGCCGCGTCATCCCGGAAAATCCGCGCATCGTCAACGCGCAAAAGTCGATCCGCACAAACGATATCGAAAACGTCGGCAAAACGGCTCGCCATCATACATTCTTCGAAATGCTCGGCAACTTCTCGATCGGTGAATATTTCAAGAAAGAAGCGATTCATTGGGCTTGGGAATTCTTGACGGATGATAAATGGATCGGATTTGATGCCGATAAATTGTCCGTGACGATCCACCCGGAAGACGAGGAAGCTTATGCTATCTGGCTCAACGAAGTCGGCGTGCCGGCTGAACGCATCATCCGCCTCGAAGGCAACTTCTGGGATATCGGGGAAGGCCCAAGCGGACCGAACTCCGAGATTTTCTATGACCGCGGCGAGAGCTACGGCAATGACCCGGAAGACACTGAATTGTATCCGGGCGGTGAAAATGACCGTTACCTGGAAATCTGGAACTTGGTGTTCTCCCAGTTCAACCACAACCCGGACCATACGTACACGCCGCTGCCGAAACAAAATATCGATACGGGAATGGGCTTGGAACGCATGGCTTCGGTTGTGCAGGACGTACCAACCAACTATGATACGGATTTGTTCGTGCCGATCATCGAGAAGACAGCGGAAATTTCCGGCAAATCCTATGGTGAAAGCCAGGAACAGGATATGGCATTCAAAGTCATCGCTGACCATGTGCGCACAGTTGCCTTTGCAATCGGCGACGGCGCCTTGCCGTCCAACGAAGGCCGTGGCTATGTGCTGCGCCGTTTATTGCGCCGTGCAGTCCGTTACTCGAAAAAACTGGGCATTGAAAAACCATTCATGTATCAGCTCGTGCCGGTAGTTGGCGAAATCATGCAGAGCTTTTATCCTGAAGTCAAAGACAAGGAAGATTTCATTGTCCGTGTCATGAAACTCGAAGAAGAGCGCTTCCTCGAAACTTTGCATGACGGCTTGGAAATTTTGTATACTGTCGTCAAAAAGCAAAAACAAGCAGGCCATAACGCAATTCCAGGCGAAGATGTGTTCCGCCTGTATGACACTTACGGCTTCCCGGTAGAGTTGACGGAAGAATATGCAGAAGACGAAGGAATGGCTGTCGACCATGGAGGATTCGAACGTGCGATGAATGAACAGCGCGAACGCGCAAGAAACGCGCGTCAAAACGTCAATTCCATGCAGACGCAATCCGAAGTGCTCGGCAATATTAAAGAAGAAAGCGAATTTATCGGCTATTCGCACACAGTTGCGGACGCTGAAATCGTCGCCATCGTCAAAGACGGTGAATTGGTCGACAGCGTGCAAGAAGGCGAAGAAGTGCAACTAGTGTTGGATCGAACGCCATTTTATGCAGAGAGCGGCGGGCAGATTGCTGATAAAGGAGTGTTGATGAATGATTTGGTGTCGGCTTCCGTACTCGATGTCAAAAAAGCACCGAACGGCCAGAACTTGCATAATGTCCGAGTCGATTCCGGCGAATTGACGAAAGCAGCTGTTAAAGCAAAAGTCGATGCAACTGAGCGCCGCCATACGGTCAAAAACCATACGGCGACCCACCTATTGCATCAGGCATTGAAAGATGTGCTCGGCACGCACGTTAACCAGGCAGGATCGTATGTCGGCCCAGATCGCCTGCGCTTTGACTTCTCCCATTTCGGCCAAGTGACGAAAGAAGAATTGGAGACAATCGAGCAGGCAGTTAATGAAAAAATCTGGGAAGGCATCGAAGTTGAATCCGGCTATCATAACTTGCAGGAAGCAAAAGATATGGGCGCGATGGCTTTGTTCGGCGAAAAATACGGTGATGTCGTCCGCGTCGTTGCCATCAGTGATTACTCGCTCGAATTGTGCGGCGGGATCCATGTGGCGAACACATCCGAAATCGGCGTCTTTAAAATTGTCTCGGAAGGCGGCATCGGTGCTGGTGTTCGCCGCATTGAAGCATTGACCGGAAAAGGCGCTTACGTGAACATGAAGCAAAGCGAGAAGACTTTGGATGAGGCAGCTTCCCTATTGAAAGCCAATCCGCGCGACCTCGTGCAAAAAGTTGAAACAACTCAAGCTGATATTAAAGCTTTACAGCGTGAAAATGAATCGTTGCTGCAGAAAATCGCCAATGCCCAGTCCGGTGAATTACTGGAATCCGCAAGAAAAGTCGGAGATGTGACAGTATTGTCCGCAAAAGTTCAAGCAAAAGACAATAACCAGCTGCGCCAGATGGTTGATGACTTGAAAGCGAAGTTCGAACAGGCGGTCATTGTCCTCGGCGCAAGCGACGGCGACAAAGTCATGCTTGCAGCGGGCGTATCGAAAAACATTGCCGGCAAGGATTTCCACGCAGGCAATATCGTCAAAGCGGTCGCGGAACAATGCGGCGGCAAAGGCGGCGGGCGTCCGGACATGGCGATGGCCGGAGCGAAAAATCCAGAGCAATTGGATGCAGCCCTCGAATCGGTTTATACTTTGGTCAAATAGGTTTAACAAATCTGCGCTTTCAGTTATAATGGGATTCAGCAAGAGGAACGAATTGCCAATACACATTCCGAAAGTGAGGTGCTTGTCGTGAGCTCATTTGATCGCACGATGAAATTCGATTCATCCGATGAATCGATGGAGCAGGACGTAAAGCAGGTCATGCTGCAAGTCCATGCTGCTCTAGATGAAAAAGGCTACAACCCGATCAATCAGATCGTCGGGTATCTACTTTCAGGTGATCCGGCCTATATCCCTCGCCACCAGGACGCCCGGAACATGATCCGGAAACTGGAGCGGGATGAAATCTTGGAAGAACTGGTAAAGTTCTACATCAAAAAGAATAACGAGGAATAATTATGCGAACAATGGGATTGGATGTCGGCTCCAAAACGATCGGAGTGGCGATCAGCGATGCACTGGGCTGGACGGCACAAGGCATCGAAACCGTCAAAATCGACGAGGCAAACGGCCAGTTTGGGCTTGAACGCCTTGGCGAATTGATTCAGGAGTACAAAGTAACGGAAGCGGTCGTGGGCTATCCGAAGAACATGAACAACTCAATCGGGCCACGGGCGGAAGCTTCCGAAAAGTTTGCAGCATTGCTAAAAGAAGGATATGATATACCGGTAGTGCTTTGGGATGAAAGGCTAACGACGATGGCAGCGGAGAAAATGCTGATATCGGCTGATGTGAGCCGGAAAAACCGCAAAAAAGTGATCGACAAGATGGCTGCAGTGATGATTTTGCAAGGCTATCTTGATTCAAAAAAATGATGAGGTGACACAAATGGAACATGGTCAAGAGCATATTACAGTAGTGGATGAGCACGGAAACGAGCAATTATTTGAAGTGTTGTTCACATTTGAATCGGAAGATTTCGGAAAATCATACGTTTTGTATTTCCCAGTAGGCGCAGATGAAGACGAAGAAGGCGAGATCGAAATCCACGCATCTTCATTCACTGAAAACCTGGATTCCGATGAGAAGGTTTCCGGCGGCGAACTTCGCCCGGTCGAAACGGAAGAAGAATGGGACATGATTGAAGAAATGCTCAATACTTTCCTTGAGGAAGAAGAAGAAAACGAAGAGCAATAACCATAAGGGGGACGGAATTGAACCTTGATTCCGTCCCTTTCGTTTGAATCGCCTTCTGTTTTGGAGAGATGAATAGCTGAGGGGGAACACCCGTGGAAAAGCAGTCAAAGAAAGACGTCATGTTCGACAGGATGAAGGAAAAGAAAAAAGAAGTGCGAATCGTTCGGCGCATTGTGCTGATCGTAGCACTCGTGTTTCTTGTGGTCGTCGCGGTGGCAGGCTGGCAAGCTTATAGCTATGTCACCGATGCACTCGAGCCTGTCGATCCAAATTCCGAGGAAGTCATCGATATCGAAGTGCCGATCGGTTCTAACCTGGATAGCATTGCCGCCTTGCTTGAAGACAATGGCATCATTAAAGATGCTAGAATCTACAAGTATTACGTCAAGTTCCAAAATGAATCGGAATTTCAGGCAGGCAGCTATGGTTTGACTCAGTCGATGACATTGGACGAAATTACGGAAAGCTTGAAAACTGGGAAAGTTTATCATGAACCGTTATATACCATCAGTGTTCCTGAAGGTTTAACCTTAGAAGAGATTGCCGAGCGCGTAATTGCGGAAAATACGGAATATACCGCTGAGCAGTTTATGGAACAAGTGCAAGATGAAGCTTATATCGATGAATTGATGACCAAATACCCTGAATTGCTGACCGATGAGATCAAAGGGGAGAACGTCAAATTCGCGCTAGAAGGCTATCTATTCCCGGCCACTTATCCGATTTATGAGGAAAATCCTTCACTTACCGTGTTGATTGAGCAGATGCTCGATGCTACTAAAGCGAATATCGAGCCTTACCAAAGCGTTTTGCAGGAAGAGGAAAAATCACCTCATTGGTTATTGACTTTTGCTTCGCTACTAGAGGAAGAAGCGACTGCGAAATCAGATCGACAAACCATTGCTAGCGTATTCTACAACCGCATGGATCAAGACATGCCGCTGCAGACAGACCCGACCGTCATTTATGCGATGGGCGAGCATAAGGACCGCTTGTTCAACTCGGATTACGAGTTCGAAGATCCTTACAGCACCTATACGAATAAAGGCTTGCCGCCCGGGCCGATTGCTGCTGCCGGTGCATCATCCATCGAAGCGGTGCTTGACCCGAACCAAACGGATTATCTGTACTTCCTGGCTGACTCAGAAGGCAAAAACTACTTCTCGACCAGCTACGAACAGCATCTTCAATACCGCGATGAACATATCGGAAATTGATTAATATAATTTGAACTAGAGAATGAGTAAGTGTAAATAAATCGTTCCAGGCGGACGCTTTCGGGCCCACAGGATGTGGGTCATGCAGCTGGCGCGACAGGACGTCGCGTTGCCAGCTGCCAGGGCATAGACTCATGTCGCTCCGTCGCGGTGCTCCGTCACTGCTCCCGCAGGAAACGAATCGTGCTTGACACGATTCGTTTGCGACGCAGTAACGCAGCGATGTGGGAGCACATCTTTGCCCTTCGCCGCCTTCCACTCTTTAGTGTATTTTATTCGAGAGATATGGAGCAAAACAGCGCAGACTCCTTGGGGAGCAGAAACGGAGGGGGCTTTCCAACTCCGTTTCGACGAAGTGCTGAAATCCATTCGGGCGTCTAGCCCGAATTAGTTCAGCGCGAGCCCCCAGGAAGCGAATCGGTGAAGCAGAGCTGAACCAATTCGTTTGCGATGCTCGAACATAGTGAGAGTAGAGCAAAGCTCTTACAGCTGTTTTGCGGAATATCGTTTTAATAAGATTTTAATTACAAAACCATTAGTTCAATTTGTATAAGAAGGAAGGGAGCGTCCGTTTCCCTTCTTCTTTTCTGTTCAAATGAAGGACTAGAGCGTGAAAGGAGCGGACATCCACAATGCCTGATTCAACAATAGAAGCATTTTTCGAAACGATGCGCTCCTACGCGGCGGCGCAACATGTGCCGATCATGGAAGAGCAGGGCATCGGGGAGTTGCTGGAATTGTTGCAGCGTCAACAACCGCAACGCTTGCTTGAACTGGGAACGGCAATCGGCTATTCGGCGCTTCGTATGGCCAAAGCTTTGCCTGACGTCAGCATCGACACGATTGAACGGGACGAAGATCGCCACAATAAGGCGCTTGGGTTCATACGTGAATCGGGAATGGAACGGCGTGTGCAGGCTATCTGCGCCGATGCGCTCGAACTGGACATAGCCCAATTGGCCCCGTTTTACGATGCCATGTTCATTGATGCAGCCAAAGGGCAATATGAGCGTTTCTTCAATAAATACGAAAGTCTGCTGTCTCCAGGAGGCATCATTTATTGTGATAATATGTCGATGCACGGCATGGCTGAACAGCCGATTAAAGAAGTGCCCAGACGCAAGCGCACAATGATCCGTAATATCCGCTCGTTCCGTGAAACCATGGACGGGCATCCCGGCTTCGACTGTGAGCTTTTGCCAGTCGGCGACGGGCTTCTCGTCTGCAGGAAAAAATGAAAATCGAAACACAAGGAGTTAACGTATATGTCTAAAAACAGACCGGTCGTCATCGGCATCGCTGGCGGTTCAGGATCAGGCAAGACCAGTGTCACCAATTCCATTTATGAAGTGTTCAAAGAGCATTCCGTAGTGGTCATCGAGCAGGATTATTATTATAAAGACCAAAGCCACCTTGAGTTCGAAGAGCGCCTTGAGACCAACTATGACCATCCGCTCGCTTTCGATACCGATCTATTGATCAAGCATGTTAACGAATTGCTCGAACGGCGTGCGATTGAAAAGCCGATCTACAATTACGCAATCCACACCCGGGCAGAGGAAAGCATTGTAATTGACCCGAAAGATGTTATCATTCTTGAAGGTATACTGGTTCTAGAAGACGAACGCCTGCGTGAACTGATGGACATCAAGTTATTTGTCGACACCGATGCAGATCTCCGCATCATCCGCCGTTTGATGCGCGATATCAACGAACGCGGCCGGACGATCGACTCGGTTATCGAACAATATTTGACGGTAGTCCGCCCGATGCATAACCAATTCATAGAGCCGACAAAACGCTATGCAGACGTCATCATCCCAGAAGGCGGCCAAAACGAAGTCGCAATTGATCTAATGGTTACAAAAATTAAAACAATTCTTGAATAGATTGGTAATTTATAATAGAATGATACGAGACTGACGGGTGTTAGCGCATCCATAGTCAGCAGTTGAAGGAGTGGGGAGAGTATGGCAAACGATAAACAATTTCCGATGACAGCTGCCGGAAAGCAGAAGTTGGAAGATGAACTGGATTATTTGAAAACGGTCAAACGCAAAGAAGTGGTGGAACGTATTAAAGTCGCAAGAAGCTTCGGAGATTTGTCCGAGAACTCCGAATATGATTCCGCTAAGGAAGACCAAGCCTTTGTCGAAGGGCGCATTTCTACATTGGAATCCATGATCCGCAATGCGGTAATTATAAATGAAGAGGAAGCTGGCAATGATGTCGTGCGCCTCGGGAAAACAGTTACGTTTATGGAAATTCCAGGCGGCGATGAAGAAGCCTATACCATCGTTGGATCTGCAGAAGCAGACCCGCTGGAAGGGCGTATTTCGAACGACTCGCCAATCGCCAAAAGCATGCTTGGCCGCACTGTCGGTGACCGTGTGAAAGTATTGACACCCGGCGGGGAAATGGAAGTCAAGATCGTTTCGATCAAGTAATGCACCCAGCCATTCCTTTGGGAGTGGCTTTTTTTGATGAGTGAAACAAAACTTTAGTTGAAACGTCAAATTTGTCATGGGCTAAATATGATAAAATACATGTAAAGGGGGGCTTTCCATGGCTAACGAAGAAAAGTCTTATCCCTCTCGTTTGAATAAGAATAAGAACAATAAAAATCGTTCAAATTCCATCCTCAATATCATGATCGCTTTAGTATTTACTTTGGTGGTTATCATCGGGGCGACATTGTTATTCGGAGGCGGCGACGATTCAGCAGATCCTGAATCCACAGAAGCAACGCCGGAAACAGAAAGTCAAACGAGCGGCGATGATGATACGCAAGTGACAGCAGAGGAAAATGACCTCGAGGCTGAAGAGAAAGCTGAAGAGGAAGCCAAGGCTGAAGAAGAAGCAGCAGCCAAAAAAGAAGCTGAAGAAAAAGAAAAAGAAGAAAAAGAAGAGGAAGAAGAAACAAAAGGCGGTACCATCACACGTGAAGAGTCCAACGACCCTATCGTCAGTGAAACCATCGTCAACACCAGTTGGGAGCCAGTAGGCACAAGCCAAAGCGGCGACCATGTCTCTTCGTACCAGAAAAATTCGGTTGATTGGAACGAAAAAATTGAAGCGGTCACGTATGCTACCGGATTGTCCCAAAATGACATGTATGTCATGATGGTCCAAAATGGCGGCGGCCCGCAAAAATCCATCGCGACAGTCCAGTCAAAAGACCAGTCTGAAAAATACCGTGTCTATCTCCAATGGGTAGATCGTGAGGGTTGGAAGCCGGAGAAAATGGATGTACTTAAAACGCTGGACGGCGCCTATTAATAGGGCGCCGTTTTTCCGGCGTAATCTTGGAAGCAAGGAGCGGATACAATGAGAATCGGTGTAATCGGCGCAATGGAAGAAGAAGTAGAGTTGTTGCGCAATCAATTAGCAAACCCATCTGTCCGTGAAATCGCCAATAGCGAATTCACAACAGGTACATACAAAGGCCAGGAACTCATCCTATTGAAAAGCGGCATCGGCAAAGTCAATGCGGCGATGACAACCACCATCCTGATGCAGGAGTTCAAGCCGGATCTGGTATTGAACATTGGTTCGGCTGGAGGTTTTGATGAGGAGCTGGAAGTCGGCGCTGTAGTTATTTCAGATGAAGTACGCCATCATGATGTCGATGCTACGGTGTTCGGCTATGAGCTCGGGCAAGTTCCGCAAATGCCGGCTTCTTATATCGCCAACAAAGAATTGATTGAACTCGCCGTCCAAGCTGTTGATGAAATCGGTGAACACCAGCATGCGGTCGGGCTTATCGCGACAGGCGACTCGTTCATGAGCGATCCCGAACGTGTGGCATTGGTGAAACAGCAGTTTCCAGAGATGAAAGCAGCAGAAATGGAAGCGGCTGCCGTCGCCCAAGTCTGTTTCCAATACGATACGGCGTTTGTCGTCATTCGCGCTTTATCGGATATCGCTGGCAAAGAATCTTCGGTCTCGTTTGATGAATTCCTTCCGGTTGCTGCCAAGCACTCGACGGAAATCGTCCTGCGTGTCATCGAAAAGATGCTCCAGCGCATATAAACGGAACTTTATCCCAAAACAAGCAAAAAAGCTGAGGGCATCAAGCCCTCAGCTTTTATACTTTCCGTAATGAAAATGTGCTGATCATTAATAGTGAAGAGATCAAGAGAATGAACATATAGACAGCGGGCGACCAATGGTTGAACCCGAAATATGACAAAGTTAGCACAGTTCCGGCAGCGGTGATCGGCAAACCGGTAAAATAGCCATTGGATTCGGTGATATTAAAACGTGCCAGGCGGAAAGCGCCGCATGAAATATAGATAACTGTGAACACCATCCCGGCTAGCCCAAAATCCTGCAAAGCGAGCTGATGGATCAACAGTGCAGGGGCCACGCCGAATGAAATGATATCCGCCATGGAATCCAATTGTTTACCGAGTTCCGATTCCTGGTTGTATTTTCTTGCGACCATGCCGTCAAAACGATCCAAAAATGCAGCGATAAAAATAAATAGCACACTGTAACTATAGTATTCGCTCAAAGTTGCCATCAATGAGGCGCCGCCGAAAACCATATTGCCAATCGTCAATGTGTTGGCTGCCTGGCTTTTTAGCCGTTTAATGGTGTGGTCCATTTTGTCGATCAATATCAATGCAAGCGCTCCTTTTTTCGATATGCTTTCGACAATTATACTGCGAATCGACAAAAAATGGTAGACTATTTTAACGACGGAGGTGCAAGCATGAAAAAACGCCTATACCAATCGATGATTGAATTGGGAAACGGCAAGGCCAGTTCCACGGTATTGAAACGCTTTGCCCAATCGGCCATCAGCCGTAAGTTTATTCCTGGATTCATCAATGCTTACAACATCGAACTTGGCGATATCGATCGCCCGAACGAACAATACACGAGCTTGCATGACTTCTTTACGCGCCGTCTGAAAATGGACGCGCGGCCTATTGCCGATGTCGGACTGGTATCTCCGGTCGACGGTCGCCTTGAAATCCACGGGGCTATCCAAAACGATAGCCAGTTCAAGGTCAAAGACATCGAATACTCACTTGCTGAACTTCTTGGCAGTGAACAGATGGCTGCGCGCTATGCGAATGGCCAATATGCGATCCTTTATTTGTCGCCCGCAGATTACCACCGCATCCATAGCCCAGTAGACGGCCAAGTCGTAAAGCAATACATGCTCGGTGAAAAATCCTACCCGGTCAATCGGCTTGGACTGACTTACGGCAAATCGCCGATCAGCGGCAACCGCCGGCTCATCACTGAACTCGAAACGCCGCATGGCCGCGTATTGGTCGTGAAAGTCGGGGCGATGTACGTCAATTCCATCGAATTGACGGCGTTCGGATCCGAATGGATAAAAGGGCAGGAAGTCGCTTATTTCAGCTTCGGTTCAACGGTCGCTTTGTTCTTTGAAGGCGGTCATCTTCAATTTGACACGAAAATCAATGACGGCGACCGGGTCAAGGTGGGAGAACCCCTTGCATATATGGTATAATCAATGGACTTAAGTCCCTAGAAACAGGAGTTGTTATGTGTGTATCGATATTTTATTCCAAGGCAATACGTTAAAGAGGTTTTTGACATTACGCCAGAATCATTGAGAGAAAAAGGAGTACTTGGCATTATCACCGACTTGGACAATACATTGGTTGAATGGGACCGCCCTGAAGCGACACCGCGATTGATCGAATGGCTGAAATCAATGAAAGATGCAGGGATTCAAGTAGTCATCGTTTCCAATAATAATGAGATGCGCGTGAAGTCGTTTGCAGACCCGCTTGGCATCCCATTTATTTACCAGGCAAGAAAACCGATGGGCAAAGCTTTCCGCAAAGCACTGAAAATCATGAGCGTCAAGCGTGAACAAGTCGTCGTTATCGGCGACCAGATGCTGACCGATATTTTTGGCGGCAACCGCAATAAGCTTCATACAATCCTCGTGTTGCCGGTCGCGCAATCGGACGGCTTCTTTACGCGTTTCAACCGGCTGGTCGAGCGCCGGATCATGAAAAGGTTGAAAGAAAAAGGACAATTGATGTGGGAGGAAGAAAATTGACAGAAATGCCATATTGCATCGGTTGCGGTGTACAGATCCAAACAGAGCGGAAAGACGATATCGGCTACGCGCCGCCGTCTTCGCTCGATAAAGAAGAAATTATTTGCCAGCGCTGCTTCCGTTTGAAAAACTATAACGAGTTGCAGCCGGTTTCTTTGACAGATGATGATTTCTTGCGTATTTTGAATGGCCTTGGGGAACGCAAAGGGCTGATTGTGAAAATCGTCGACATTTTCGACTTCAACGGCAGCTGGCTTCCGGGCTTGCACCGCTTTGTCGGAAACAATCCAATTTTGTTGATTGCCAACAAAGCGGACTTGCTTCCAAAGTCGGTCAAAGAGAAGAAATTGATCAATTGGATGAAACAAGAGTCGCGTAAATTAGGCTTGAACCCGGTCGACATTTTGGCGGTTTCCGCCCATAAAGGAACGGGCGTCGCAGAAGCGATGGATGCGATTGAACAATACCGCGACGGCGGCGATGTGTACGTGGTCGGCTGCACGAACGTTGGGAAATCGACATTCATCAACCGTGTCATCAAACAGGCAACAGGCGAAGGAGATGTTATCACGACTTCGCATTTCCCTGGCACGACGCTTGATATGATCGGCATTCCGCTCGATGATGAGCGCTCGCTATATGATACGCCGGGCATCATCAACCATCATCAGCTGGCGCATCATCTGCACACGGAAGACCTGAAGGCGATCATGCCGAAAAAAGAAATCAAGCCGCGCGTCTTCCAATTGAATCCTGAACAGACATTATTCATTGGCGGTTTGGCGCGTTTCGATTTCATCAGCGGCAAACGTTCATCTTTTACAGTGCATGCTGCGAATTCATTGAATATCCACCGGACCAAACTGGACAATGCAGATGAATTGTATGAACAGCACCTGGGTGGCATGCTTGCTCCGCCATCTTCTGAATATAAAGAAGATTTCCCTGAATTGGTGCGCCATGAATTCCGCATCAAAGAAGGCAAGACAGACATCGTCTTTTCTGGGCTCGGCTGGATAACGGTCCAGCATGATGACGTGACGATCGCTGCCCACGCACCAAAAGGGGTAGAAGTCATCGTCCGCCCATCTCTTATATAGGAGGTTTTCACAATGAAGAAATGGTATGCGGTCATCGGAGATCCGATCTCCCATTCGTTATCGCCTTTTATGCACGATCATTGGTTCGGAAAACACGGCATCGATGCTTCCTATATCCCGGTGCATGTCGAACCGAAACAGCTGGAACAAGCGTTTCATTCGATGAAATTGCTTGGCATCAGCGGATTCAATATCACTTTGCCCCACAAACAGGCGGCAATCCCGTTATTGGATGAGCTGGATGATACGGCACGCATCATGAATGCGGTCAATACGGTCGCTGCAAAAAATGGGCGTTTAAAGGGATTCAATACAGATGGCGATGGGTTTGTCCGTTCGCTATTAAGTTATCCTGTCGATAAAGAACGCGCTTTGCTAGTGATTGGTGCAGGCGGGGCAGCAAGAGGCATCAGTTTTGCGCTCTCGCGTGCCGGCTTCAGCAATATCACCATCACCAACCGAACATTCCGCAGGGCGCAGGAACTTGCAGAGGAAACCGGCAGCAAGGCGGTTGTGCTGGCAGAGGCCGAAGCGAACTTGAGTGAATTCGCCACGATTGTTCAAACAACTTCCGTCGGATTGATAGAAGAAGCGTTGCCGCTGTCCTTAACACATCTTGGAAGCGGATCGGTCGTCGCGGACATCATTTACAAT
The DNA here is from genome assembly GCF_019042655.1 of Planococcus sp. CP5-4_YE. Classification (GTDB taxonomy): domain Bacteria; phylum Bacillota; class Bacilli; order Bacillales_A; family Planococcaceae; genus Planococcus. The sequence goes on along the minus strand of NZ_JAHPZO010000003.1, from coordinate 185,503 downwards.
CCGCTCGAAACACCATTTCTGAAAGAAGCGAAAGCGAAAGGCTGCCTGGTGCTGAACGGTGTCGGCATGTTCGTCAACCAGGGTGCCATTTCGTTCGAAAAATGGACAGGCATCCGTCCGGATACAGAAGAAATGATTCAATTGATTACGGAAAAACTAGGAGGAAATCATGTTAACAGGTAAACAAAAACGTTTTTTAAGAAGCGAAGCGCATCATTTGGACCCGATCTTCCAAGTCGGGAAAGGCGGCGTCAATGAAGCGATGCTCGTACAGATCGGGGAAGCTCTTGAAAAACGAGAACTCGTAAAAATCAGCATTCTGCAAAACAATGAAGATGGCAAGCACGAAGTGGCGAACCATCTGGCACAAGGAACAAAAGCGGAATTAGTGCAATTGATCGGCCATACGGTCGTTTTGTATAAAGCGTCCGTCAACAATAAACGGATTGAGCTTCCGTGAAAAAACGCAAAATCGGCATTCTCGGCGGCACGTTCAACCCGCCGCATTTCGGCCATTTGATCATGGCGAATGAAGCCTATTACGCACTGGGCTTGGATGAAGTGCGTTTCATGCCGAATGCCATCGCTCCTCATAAAGAATCGAGCGGCATCGATACGGATACACGGGTCAACATGACTCGACTTGCTATCGAGGGTCAGCCTCAGTTCCGCCTAGAAGACATTGAAGTGTCGGGCGGTGGGGTCTCGTATACTTATGAGACGATGGTCAAGCTCATCGAACGTGAACCGGAATATGAATTTTATTTTATCATCGGCGGCGATATGGTCGAAAGCCTGCATAGCTGGCACCGCATCGGAGAACTGGCTGAATTGGTCCAGTTTGTCGGCATCGGCCGTCCGGGCTATAAAGCCGAAACGAATTATCCGGTGATGATGATCGATTCTCCGGAAATGCATTTGTCTTCAACGATGCTGCGGGAGCGCGTCTTGGCTGGCAAGCCATTGACTTTTTTCGTTCCCGAACAAGTGGAAACTTTTATCCGGAAGGAGCGATTATATGGACCCGAGCCTGATGCTCCAAAAAGTCAAACAACGCCTTCCTGAAAAACGCTTTAACCATGTCCTGGGCGTGATGAATACGGCAGTCGCACTTGCCAAGCATTACGGAGTGCCGGAAGAGCAAGCACGTGTTGCGGCGATTCTCCATGATGTGGTGAAATTTGCCGACCGTGAATGGATGCGCGGAATTATCGAAAAAGAAAACATGGATCCTGTATTGCTCGACTATCATCACGAATTATGGCATGCCCCGGTCGGCGCTTATGTGGCTAAGTATGAATTCGGAGTCAAAGATGAAGAAATCCTTGACGCGATTCGCTACCACACAACAGGGCGTGCCGCCATGTCCGACCTTGAAAAAATTATTTACATTGCAGATATGATCGAGCCGAGCCGCAAGTTTCCGGGAGTCGACCGGTTGAGAGCCATGAAGCATGATGGTCTCGACCGCTTGATGGAAGCGTCGATCCGGCAAACGATCGAATTTCTCGCATCAAAAAATCAGCCGGTTTATCCGGATTCCTTGAAATGCCTAGAGCATTTTGAGCAACAGAAAGGGAACGTGAAGAATGACTAAAGATACATTATTGCAAGTGGCATACCAAGCCGCAGAGGATAAAAAAGCAGAAGATATCGTTGTATTGAATATGGAAGGGATTTCGCTGTTGGCGGATTACTTCTTGATCTGCAGCGCGAACTCGGACCGCCAAGTACAGTCAATTGCCCGTGAATTGATGGATAAAGCTGGAGAAGCCGGCTATGAAGTCAAAAGTATTGAAGGCTTCGACGCAGCTCGTTGGGTCTTGGTCGATCTTGGCGATGTCGTGGCACATGTGTTCCACCGCGATGAGCGCTCTTACTATAACCTAGAGCGTCTATGGCGCGACGCCCCGCAGCTCGAAGTATGAACTACGGACGGTTTGCGGCGGTCTACGACGACTTGATGGAAGATATTCCATACGAACAATATGTGGAATGGATTGCAGAAACGATGCGTTCCGGATCTGTACTCGATCTCGCTTGCGGCACCGGGGTGCTGTCTGAATTGATGGCTGAACTCGGCTATGACGTGACGGCGAGTGATTTATCCGCTGACATGCTCACTGTGGCACAGAAACGCTTTAAAGAATCGGGACTGGATATTCCGGTGCTTCAATTGTCCATGGACAATCTCGAAGGCTTAGAAGGCTTCGATGCCGTGACCATCGCGATCGATTCTTTGAATTATTTAGCGAAAGAAGAGCAGGTCAAAAAGACGTTCGAACAAGTTTATGCGGCGTTGAATCCGGGCGGGTATTTCTTTTTCGATGTCCATTCGGTGTTCAAAGTCGACGAGATCTTCATGGATAGCCCCTTCGTTTATGACGGAGAAGATCTTGCTTATATGTGGCACACAGAAAAAGGCTCAGCGCCTCAGAGCGTAATCCACGATTTGACTTTTTTCGTGCGAGAAGGCTGGATGTTCGAGCGTTTTGAAGAAACACATGAACAACGGACTTTCCCGATTGATGTGTACAAAGAATGGCTCATGGAAGCCGGATTCGCGGTAGAGTCAGTGACTGCTGATTTTACAGCGGATGCACCAAACGACGAAAGCGAACGGATCTTTTTCCGCGCGACAAAATAATCATCCACACCAAACCCGCATATTTTATATGCGGGTTTTCAAAGTATTGAAAAAGACTATAGTTCGCAGTAGATCGAAAAGAAATCGGCTTTTTTACAATTAAAAATTAATGTTTTCTCAAAGTATTTGAAGAAGCGTTCGCTCGATTCCCGCCCCACGGAAAGCGAGCGCTAAGCTTCGGAAAATACGATCTTCTGAAGTTTCTCGACAGCCTGCAAACCCGCATATTTTTATATGCGGGTTTTTTTATGAAAAGATAGACTTCTGCTTGTCCGTTATTATATAATTCAGACAGCTTCAGCTGTTTGCTTTCTGTGGAAACGAGGGATGCCCACTGAATATGTCTCCGCAACTTGCCAAATACAGCCGCATCATTGTACCGATCGCCGCTGTTTTGGCGCTTCTCTATTTCTTTCTCCTGCACGAACCCCCTGAGGCCACGAGCCTCGACGAACTTACTTCCGAAACCATCGAACAACCGCCGCCACCGGAACCCGATGTGTCAATCCCGACAAGCGTCATGATCGACGTGAAAGGCGCGGTCCAAAACGCGGGCTTGTATGAATTGCCTGCAGGATCGCGCATCAACGACGCCATCGATGCTGCCGGCGGCTTTTTACCTGAAGCAGACACCCGCTCGATCAATCTGGCGGTCATCGTGATCGATGAATCATCGGTCTATGTGCCAAAACAAGGCGAAGAAAGCCCGGCACAGGCAGCAGCAATGCCGGGCGGAAGCACAGAGCCGGGCCTCATCAATTTGAATTCGGCTACCGAAGATGAGTTGACCGAACTACCTGGAATCGGTCCGGCAAAAGCAGCGGCAATCGTGGCGCACCGGACTGAAAACGGGCCATTCAAAAACACCGAGCAATTGATGGACGTGACAGGCATCGGCGAAAAGAGTTTTGAACAATTGAAAGAACTGGTCCGAGTCAGGTAGGGACGGACGGCCCTTGACGAAACAACTGCCTCTGCTACACTTAATTTAACGAAACAGCAGGAGGCAATCAGATGAAGCGAATAACGTGGGATCAATTTTTTATGGCTCAAAGCCATCTTTTAGCGCTAAGAAGCACTTGCACACGGCTGGCTGTTGGAGCGACGATCGTCCGGGACCGGCGCATCATGGCTGGGGGCTATAACGGCTCGATTTCCGGTGGAGACCATTGCATCGATAAAGGCTGCTATGTTGTCGATAACCATTGTGTACGGACCATCCATGCGGAAATGAATGCGCTATTGCAATGTGCGAAGTACGGGGTCAGCGTGAGCGGCGCCGATATGTATGTAAGCCATTTCCCTTGCCTCCAATGCACGAAATCCATTATCCAAGCGGGCATTTCGCGCCTTTACTATGCGGCTGATTATAAAAATCATGAATACGCAATCGAACTGCTGGAACAGGCAAACGTCGAAGTGATCCAAGTGATGTTCGATGAACGGACAATTGATTTCCTTAGCGTCGAGAAAATGGCGCTTTATATGGAATTGATTGAACAGCTTGGCGCAAAAGGGGCGAGCGAAGAAGAGTTGTCCCATTATAAAGAACGGGTGAAGGAATTATTCGGAGAACTTATCGTTTAACGGAAGCGTTATTTCTCTATGCAGCAATTGCGACGGCAATTGCCGCACAAGCAGCACATGGCTCAGCTGATAAGCTTTTGCTCATGGCGCTGCTTTTTTGTTGGATGATATACCGGAGAGAACCCGGCATTTGGCTCGTGATTATTTTGGCGGTGTCATTGATTTCCTTCATTACAATGGATGCCCGTCTGGTAGAAGGTCCTATGCTAACCGGACGTTTTCAAGGGGCACTTGCTTTCGATGAACTATCAATCGATGGCGACCGCTTGTCAGGATTTGCGTCTGCCGCATCCGGCCAAGTCATTTATGCGAGCTACCGAATCCGTTCAGATGAAGAGCAGCAGCGATTGCAGGAACTGGGCCCATCAGCGACGCTGCAGGTGTCGGGAAAATACGCGGAGCCGAGAAAGCCTGCCCATCAATTCGCGTTTGATATGGCGGGCTATTTGGAGCGCCATAATGCATCTGGCATGCTCGAGATTGAAACGCTCGAGTCTGCGGTATCTGGGACAGGGCTTCGTGCACGTTTGGCTGGTCAGCGCAGAGGTTTGATCGACCATATCGAGACATCCTTTCCCGAGTCGTTGACAGTGGAAGCCCAGGCACTCCTGCTCGGGGATCGCAGCGGCATGGATGCTGAACAAGCCAGGATCCAGCGGACGCTCGGTATCACACACTTGTTTGCGATATCTGGTTTGCATGTCGGCATCGTTACCGGTATGATTTATTTTGTTTTGTTGCGCTTAAGGGTCAGGAAAGAAAGTGCAACGGCGTTATTGCTGGTCATGTTGCCACTTTATGCAGTGTTTGCGGGCGCCGCTCCATCGGTCATGCGGGCTTGCGCCATGGTGGCATTAGTGCTGGGTGCGAGGCTTTTCGGGCTTCATGTATCAGTTGTTCAAGCCTTAACTGCGAGCTTCATCGCGTTTTTGTGGATGGACCCCGGCCTGTTGCAGGATATCGGCTTTCAATTGTCTTACGGGGCGAGCTTTGGAATCATCGCCTCGCTGAAATTGATGGAAGGGGCTTCTTTTATAAAAAGCGGCTTGATTGTCACGGCAGTTTCCCAGCTTTGCTTATATCCTCTATTGCTGTTCCACTTCTTTGAAATCTCCCTATCCTCATTTTTGGTAAATGCCGTCTATGTTCCGTTGTTCACGCTGGTGATTTTGCCAGCGAACTTCATTTTAGTGGCTGCTAGCTTTTTGCCGCTGGGCATTGACGCCGTTCTCTTTGCGGTTTACGTGCCGCTGCGCAGCTGGATTGAAGGGCTGACTTCGTCATTGGCAGGCTTGCCTCACCAAGTATGGACGCCGGGCAGGCCGTCTGTTGGCTGGCTGTTATTCATGGCTGCCAGCGTGCTGCTGTTTTTTGTCCAGGCGGAAAAGCGCTTCCGCCTGCGTTTATTGCTCGTCCTGCTCATTCCGGCACTGCTGCTGGCGGTAAAGCCGTATATCGACCCAAGGCTTCACGTTAGTTTTATCGACGTCGGACAGGGCGACAGCGCTTTGATTGAATTGCCTTACCGCAAGGCGGTGTATTTAATCGATGCCGGGGGAGTGCTGCGTTTTGATGGGGAAACATTTCAGGAAAGAAGCCGGCCGTTTGAAGTGGGGCGTCAAACCGTGGTGCCGTATTTGAAAGCGCGGGGCATCGCGAGCATCGATCTTTTCATTTTGAGCCATCCGGATGCGGACCATGCTGAAGGGGCGGATGAAGTTTTTGAAGAGCTGGCTGTGAAACGCCTGCATATTACGCCCGGCTCTGAAGCAAACGCTTTGATGACAGAACTCGCGCCGTCTGCACGTGAAGCGCGTGTGGAGTTTCCGAAGAACGGTTCAGGCTGGCAAGTGGGGGAAACGCAATTCGTGTATCTATCCCCGGAAGATGAAGTGTATGAAGGCAATGATGATTCGCTAGTCTTGCTGATGGACCACCAAGGGCAGCGGATCCTCTTTACGGGAGACCTGGAAAGCGAAGGCGAATCTGGGGTGGTGGAGCGATACGGTGGACAACTAGCTGGCATGACAGTTCTGAAAGTAGGGCATCACGGAAGCAAGACGTCAAGCTCGCAACTTTTTTTGGAAGCTCTTCGGCCGCAAGTATCGGTCGTTTCTGCAGGGATCGACAACCGCTATGGACATCCGAGCCCAGAAGTGACAGCACGTTTTAATGAATTGGGGTTGCCGCTCTTGTCGACAGCCGAAAAAGGGACTATACGCATGACGATAGAAGACGGGATTCTTTCCGTCGATACCAGCCGAAAATAAAAAAAGCCCCGGCTTATGCCGGAGCTTTTTTTGTAATCAGCGGGCTACGAATTGTACGACGCCAGCGATGATGAAAATAAGTGCGAAGAAACCAAAGGAAACGACGAAGCCCATCCCTGCATCGATGGCATCGTTGCGTTTGGACTGAACGTTCTGTTCAAATTCATTCATTGAAAATCCCTCCTAGTTGATTTTATTATAAGGGAACAAAAGCGAAAAATCCATATCGAACTCAACAATGTCCGCCAATTTCGGCTGACGTCACACAACTGTCAAAAGCGGACTTGTCCTGCGAGGCAGACCGATGCGGATAAATCCGGTATAGTTAAGGGCAGAGGGAGTGAAACGTATGATTACATCAATTTGGAAGTCGATACGCGCGGATAAAATCGATCCGGTTTACCTGATCGTGGGGACGGAGAGTTATTTCATCACCAAGACGATCGAATTGCTGAAAGCGCAAATGGCGGAGGCGGGGGAAACGGATGTCTCCAATTTCGACTTGGATGAAGTGCCGGTCGGCCATGTATTGGAAGAGGCGGACACGATTCCGTTTTTCAGCGACCGCAAGCTGATCATCGCGCGCAATGCTTCGTTCCTAAAAGCGGCGGAACGCGGGAAAGAGAAAATCAACCATGATCTCAAGTCCTTAGAAGCATGGCTCGAGAATCCACCGGCGACGAGCGTGACGGTTTTTGTGGCACCTTATGAGAAATTGGATGAACGCAAAAAAATTGTCAAATTGATGAAGAAGAATGCCGTGCTCATCGAAGCGAAATCGTTGCAGCCGCATGAACTGGAAAGTTGGATTGCGCATGAGGCCAAATCCCATGGCAAGACTCTGGAGCGCCAAAGTGCACAAAAGCTCATTGAAATGGCGGGCACCAATTTGACTTTGCTCGCTTCTGAGATCGAGAAGATGTCTTTGTATCTCGGTTCGGAACAAGAGGAGATTACAGAAGCGCTCATCGAAGACATGACAGCGCGGACACTTGAGCAGGATGCTTTCAAGATGTTGCAGGCTTATCTCGACGGGGATGTTCAGACGGCACTCAGCGTCTATTACGACTTACTGCGGCAAAAGGAAGAGCCCGTCGCACTTGCCGCGCTGCTGGCATCGCAGATCCGTTTTATGGTGCATGTCTATTATCTGCAGAAAAAAGGCTATCATGCGCAGCAGATCTCCAAACAGCTCAAAGCTCATCCTTACCGCGTCAAGCTGTTGGTAGAGAAGCGCCGGCAGATTTCGGAAGCCCGGTTGCTTCAAGTGCTCGGCGATTTGGCAGACATCGACCTGCAATTAAAGACCGTTTCCGGCAATAGGGAGCGGGTGCTGGAATTTTTCCTGATGAAACGCGCAGGGCATACGAAGAAATCTTCTTGACTATAGAATCACTTTGCGAAAAAATTGCTGCCTGCTGGAGCGGGCGGCGATTTTTTGTTTTTTTGCATAGAAAAAAGCCGGCTCCATATAGGGCCGGCTTTTGATGCGTTTTACGCTTTTTTCATAAGGCTTGATTTTCTACGGGCAGCAGTGTTTTTGTGAATCAAACCTTTAGAAGCTGCTTTCTCAACTTGTTTGATTGCTGCTTTAAGGGAATCCCCTTTGTTTTCTTCATTATTGGCTACAGCTTTGTCAGCCTTTTTCACAGAAGAACGCATTGCAGTTTTAACAGATGAGTTCTGAGCATTTTTCGTATCGTTCGTGCGAACACGTTTGATTGCAGATTTAATGTTTGGCATATCTTTCACCTCCTAGACAATTTGAGCGGCAGGCGATTGCCCTTGCTCTTCAGTGTCTCTATACAACAAAAGTTATTTTATCAAATCGGCTGGCCGAATGCAATAGTTACGTGGAAAGAAGTTTGCCTTGACACTGAAAGCTTTATGCGGTGATTCATTGCCCATTACCCGCTTGACTGCTATAATTCAAAGTAGTTTATATGGGAGTGAAGAAAATGGACCAAGAACAGAGATTAGCGAGACAACAGAAGATCCGCAATTTTTCCATCATCGCACACATCGATCATGGAAAATCGACGCTGGCCGACCGCATTTTGGAAAGAACCAATGCACTGACAGCACGCGAAATGAAATCCCAATTGCTCGACTCCATGGATTTGGAGCGGGAGCGGGGAATCACCATCAAATTGAATGCCGTCCAGCTCAATTATACAGCAAAAGACGGAGAAACATACATTATGCATTTGATCGACACGCCAGGCCACGTCGACTTCACATACGAAGTATCCCGCAGCCTCGCAGCATGTGAAGGTGCCGTATTGGTCGTCGATGCAGCACAGGGCATCGAAGCGCAAACACTGGCCAATGTCTATTTAGCGCTCGATAACGATCTCGAGATTCTTCCGGTCATCAATAAAATCGATTTGCCTGCAGCAGACCCTGAGCGCGTGCGCCAGGAAGTCGAAGATGTCATCGGCCTCGATGCGTCTGAAGCAGTACTTGCTTCTGCCAAAGCCGGAATCGGCATCGAGGAAATCCTCGAACAGGTCGTCGAAAAAGTTCCACCGCCAACAGGGGATCCGTCTGCACCGCTCAAAGCGATGATCTTCGATTCCTTGTACGATCCATACCGCGGCGTTGTCGCATATATCCGGATCATGGAAGGCACCGTCAAACCAGGCGACAAGATCAAGATGATGGCGAGCGGCAAAGAATTTGATGTTGTTGAAGCCGGCGTCTTCACGCCGAAAGTGACATTGCGCGACGAATTGACTGTTGGCGATGTCGGCTTTTTGACGGCTTCCATCAAAAATGTCGCGGATTCACGCGTTGGGGATACGATCACACTTGCGGACAACCCGGCACAAGAAGCACTGCCTGGCTACCGCCGCTTGAACCCGATGGTTTATTGCGGGATGTACCCGATCGATACATCTAAATACAACGATTTGCGCGATGCACTGGAAAAACTGGAGCTCAACGATGCAGCATTGCAATTCGAGCCTGAATCTTCACAAGCGCTTGGCTTCGGCTATCGCTGCGGGTTCCTTGGACTATTGCATATGGAGATTATCCAGGAGCGCATCGAACGTGAATTCAATATCGATTTGATCACGACCGCACCAAGCGTTATCTACCACGTCCACATGACGGACGGGGAAGTGCTTAATATCGACAACCCGGCGATGATGCCGGATCCGCAAAAGATCGAATACGTCGAAGAGCCATACGTCAAAGCGACTGTCATGGTTCCGAACGATTTCGTCGGTGCCGTTATGGAAATCTGCCAGCAGAAGCGCGGCAATTTCATGACGATGGATTACCTCGACAACTCACGTGTCAGCATTATTTACGAATTGCCGCTTGCTGAAATCGTTTATGATTTCTTTGACCAATTGAAATCGGGTACCAAAGGCTATGCCTCGTTTGATTATGAATTGATCGGCTACAAAGATTCAAAACTGGTGAAGATGGACATTCTGTTGAATGCAGAAAAAGTCGATGCCTTGAGCTTTATCGTTCATAAAGATTTTGCTTACGAACGCGGGAAGATCATTGTCGACAAATTGAAGACTTTGATCCCTCGCCAGCAGTTTGAAGTGCCAATTCAAGCGGCCATTGGCCAAAAGATTGTGGCTCGCCAGACCATTAGCGCCATCCGGAAGAACGTTCTCGCAAAATGTTACGGAGGCGATATTTCCCGGAAACGTAAGCTATTGGATAAGCAGAAAGAAGGGAAAAAGCGGATGAAGCAAGTCGGCTCCGTAGAAGTCCCTCAAGAAGCATTTATGGCTGTTCTCAAAATGGATGACCAATCCAAATAAACGAAAAAAAGGAGGCGGTTTTTCTGCCTCCTTTTCTTATTAGAAAGAAGGATTTTTTATGGTAAAAGGCATGTATATCCATATCCCATTCTGCCACCAGATTTGTTTTTACTGCGATTTCAATAAAGTATTTTTCAAAGACCAGCCAGTGGACGCCTATATCGAGTCGATCGGCAAGGAGTTGGCGCTGTGGAAACAACAAGGCGCATTAAATGAGCCGCTTGAAACAGTTTTTCTCGGCGGTGGGACCCCAACTGCCCTTACGCCAGAGCAATTAGAGCGTTTGCTCGAATTGATCCATCAATATGTACCGATGAGCGAAGATGTGGAATGGAGTTCAGAAGCGAATCCCGATGAACTGACGCGCGAAAAAATGGAAGTGTTGTTCAACGGCGGCGTCAACCGCCTCAGCATGGGCGTCCAGACCTTCGACCAGGATTTATTGAAGCGTCTAGGCCGTACTCATTCCAATGATGATGTGTTGCGTGCCGTTGAAACTGCACGCGAAGTCGGATTCTCGAATATCAGCTTTGATTTGATGTACGGGCTGCCTGGGCAGACAATGGCGCAATGGGATGAAACGCTTGAGCGCGCATTCGCGTTTGACATGCCGCATTTCTCTGCTTACTCGTTGATCATTGAACCGAAAACGGTGTTCTATAATTTGATGGTCAAAGGCAAGCTCAATACGGTGACCGAAGACTTGGAAGGCGATATGTACGAACGCCTCATGGATGAAATGGAAAAGCATGGCTTGCATCAATATGAAATTTCCAATTTCGCAAAGCCAGGCCATGAATCCCGCCATAATCTTTTGTACTGGGATAATGAAGAATACATCGGCATCGGCGCAGGCGCCCATGGCTATGTGGACGGCGTCCGTTATTCCAATCACGGGCCGCTGAAAAAATACATGGAACCTTTAGAGTCGGGACATCGCCCTGTACTCGATCAGACAAACGTAAGCGTTAAGGCGCAAATGGAAGAAGAAATGTTCTTGGGACTTCGTAAAACGGCAGGCGTCAACATGGCTCATTTCGATAAAAAGTTTGGCGCATCGCTCGAGCAAGTATACGGAGAGATCCTTCAAAATGAAAAAGCAAAAGGCAATTTAGCGATCGAACAAGGTCGTGTCAAATTAACGCACAAAGGCCGATTTGTTGGCAATGAAGTTTTTGAGCAATTTTTGCTTTCGTAAAAGCTCTTCCGTTGACAAGCAAAAAAAGTTTTGGTAATTTTAGTGTAGTCTTAGCACTCGAACTAATAGAGTGCTAACAGAGGTGATGATCATGTTAACAGAACGGCAGCTGCTCATTTTAAAAGTGACAGTCGATGATTATATCCAATCAGCGCAGCCGGTAGGATCGAACCAATTAACTAAAAAGCCAGGGATCACGTCCAGTTCGGCAACCATTCGCAATGAATTGGCTGAACTCGAGGGCCAAGGCTACCTCGAAAAGACTCACACATCCTCGGGCAGGATTCCGTCTCAAAAAGGTTACCGTTATTACGTCGACCATTTGTTGACGCCGAATCCTGTGCCGCAACAGGACATTGTCCAGCTTCGTTCGGTTTTCGAGGAAAAAGTGAACGAAACCGAGGAAATTATCAAACGTTCGGCTGGCATCCTTTCCGAATTGACAAATTATACGTCAATTCTGCTAGGGCCGGATATCCGGAAACACATCGTCAAGAAATTGTCGATCGTGCCTTTGTCTCCTGGCGTGGCCGTGGCAATTATTGTCACGGATTCGGGACATGTGGAAAATCGGGTATTTTCCATCCCGACAGATATGGACCCATCCGATATCGAAAAGATGGTCAATATCTTAAATGAACGGCTCATCGGCGTCTCGCTGCATGATTTGCACAACCGTCTTGAGCAGGAGACACTCGCGCTATTGCGCCAGCATGTCGAGCGTTACGGGGAATTGTTCCGGACGTTTCAGCAGGCACTGCTGCTCCCGCGCTCGGATAACGTGTATTATGGAGGCAAGCTGAATATATTGAGGCAGCCAGATTTCCATGATATCCAAAAAATCCGCGAGCTAATGGACGTAATGGAAGAAGGGAAGCACATTCCTGAAATCCTGCCGATCGGTGCTCAAGGGCTTCAAATCCGTATTGGTTCTGAAAACGCCCTCGCTGCTATGGAAGATTGCTCGGTCATTACGGTATCATATGATATCGGCGATGAGCAGATGGGCTCCATTGCGATCGTTGGGCCGAAAAGAATGGATTACCGCCGGATCGTCTCGCTGCTGGATTACGTCAGTAGCGATTTATCAAAAGAGCTGACACGGCTGTTTCAAGGAAAGTGAACCAAAGGAGGCATATATTTTGTCGAATGAAAAAGAAACAATCAAACAACAAGACCTAGAGCGGGATACTGCACAGCAAGAGGCGCAGGAGGCTATGGATGAAACAGCGGAAACCGCTGAAGGAACCGAGCCTGGAACTGTCGAATCGGCTGAGCAGATGCAAACGGAAGAGCCGGTAGATGAGAAAGCCGACCTTCAAGCCCAGCTAGAAGAAGAGCAGAACAAATACTTGCGCCTGCTTGCAGATTATGACAATTTCAAGCGCCGCGCGAAAAAGGATCAGGAACTGGCAAAACAATTCCGTTCTCAATCTTTACTAACGGATCTATTGCCGGTCTTGGATAATTTTGAGCGTGCTCTCGCCGTTGAAGCAAAAAGCGAAGAATCCGCCTCTCTTTTGAAGGGTCTTGAAATGGTCAAGAAATCCCTTGCTGACGCTGTAACGGCGGAAGGTTTGGAAGAGATCAAAGCGGTTGGCGAACCATTCGACCCTCATTTCCATCAAGCGGTTATGCAAGAAAGCGATGCAGACAGCGAACCGGGAACGGTGTTACAGGAGCTTCAGAAGGGGTATACCCTGAATGGCAGAGTGCTCCGCCCGGCTATGGTAAAAGTGAACGAATAACTGAAACTCAACAATCTACTGTTAATGGAGGAATTTTAAATGAGCAAAATTATCGGAATTGACTTAGGTACAACAAACTCAGCGGTCGCAGTTTTAGAAGGCGGCGAACCAAAAATCATCCCAAACCCAGAAGGTAACCGCACAACACCATCTGTCGTATCGTTTAAAAACGGCGAACGCCAAGTCGGTGAAGTAGCAAAACGCCAATCCATCACGAACCCAAACACGATCCAATCCGTTAAACGTTTGATGGGTACCGAAGAAAAAGTAACGGCTGAAGACAAAGAGTACACAGCGCAGGAAGTTTCTGCGATGATTCTTCAATACATCAAAGGCTATGCTGAAGATTATCTCGGAGAAAAAGTCACGAAAGCCGTTATCACAGTACCGGCATACTTCAACGATGCAGAACGTCAAGCGACGAAAGACGCTGGCCGCATCGCTGGACTTGAAGTGGAACGCATCATCAACGAGCCGACAGCTGCAGCACTTGCTTACGGTCTTGATAAAATGGAGAAAGACGAGACAGTCTTGGTTTATGACCTTGGCGGCGGTACATTTGACGTATCGATCCTTGAACTAGGCGACGGCGTTTTCGAAGTAAAATCAACTGCCGGCGACAACCGTTTGGGCGGGGATGATTTTGATAAACTGATCATCGATTACCTAGTCCAAGAATTCAAAAAAGAAAATGGCATCGACTTGTCGAAAGACAAAATGGCAACACAGCGTTTAAAAGATGCTGCTGAAAAAGCGAAAAAAGATTTGTCTGGTGTTACAACAACTCAAATCTCCTTGCCGTTTATCACAGCTGGCGAAGCTGGACCGCTTCACATGGAAATAAACTTGTCACGTGCGAAATTCGACGAGTTGACTTCAGCTCTAGTTGAACGCACGATGGGACCTACTCGCCAAGCATTGAAAGACGCAGGAGTTTCCGCTTCAGAACTTGACCGCGTAATCCTAGTCGGTGGATCTACTCGTATCCCAGCCGTTCAGGAAGCTGTTAAGAAAGAAACAGGCAAAGACCCTCATAAAGGCGTTAACCCGGATGAAGTTGTTGCAATGGGCGCAGCTGTACAAGGCGGCGTATTGACTGGTGACGTTCAAGACGTTGTATTGCTAGACGTAACACCACTTTCTCTAGGTATTGAAACAATGGGCGGCGTGTTCACGAAATTGATCGAACGCAACACAACGATTCCGACATCTAAATCGCAGACGTTCTCTACGGCAGCGGACAACCAGCCGGCTGTTGACATTCATGTCATGCAAGGTGAACGCCCGATGGCAGCGGATAACAAAACGCTTGGCCGTTTCCAGTTGGCAGATATTCCGCCAGCACCCCGCGGCGTGCCGCAAATCGAAGTCAGCTTCGACATCGATAAAAACGGCATTGTCAGCGTAAAAGCGAAAGACCTTGGCACGCAAAAAGAGCAAACCATCACGATTCAATCCAGCACAACGCTTACAGATGACGAAATCGACCGCATGGTAAAAGAAGCGGAAGAAAATGCTGAAGCAGATGCGAAGCGCAAAGAAGAAGTAGAACTTCGCAACGAAGCGGACCAAGCAGTCTTCACAACAGATAAGACGATTGAAGATCTAGGTGAAGCCGTCTCAGAAGACGAGAAAAAACAAGCTGAAGAAGCGCGCGATGAATTGAAAACAGCGCTAGAAGGCACAGACATTGAAGACATCCGTACGAAAAAAGATAAATTGCAAGAGCTTCTTCAAGGCTTCGCTATGAAAGCTTATGAGCAAGCAGCCCAGAACCAAGAAGGCGCTGAAGGCGAAGCACAACAAGGCAATGACGATGGCGTAGTTGACGCTGACTTTGAAGAAGTGAACGACGAGAAAGACAAGTAAGATATGCAAGGCCGGAAAAGTCAAAGCAAAGCAACTGCTTTGGCTTTTTCAATGCCTTTGCAAGCGCAATTTAAACCGTGTACAATTACAGTTGACTGCAAGAGGGAGAGTGACCTATGAATAAGCGAGATTATTACGAGGTCCTTGGTGTTTCTAAGGATGCTTCAAAAGAAGAAATCAAGAAAGCGTATCGAAAGCTTTCTAAACAATATCACCCGGACATCAACAAGGAAGCAGATGCTTCCGAGAAGTTCCAGGAAGTCAAGGAAGCTTATGAAGTGCTGAGTGATGAGCAAAAACGTGCTCAGTACGACCAATTTGGCCACCAGGATCCAAACCAAGGCTTCGGCGGCGGCGGATTTGGCGGGGCGGAAGGCTTCGGCTTTGATGATATTTTCAGTACCTTCTTCGGAGGCGGCACACGCCGCCGCGACCCGAATGCACCGAGAAAAGGCGATGATCTTCAATATTCGATGAACATCGATTTTCTGGATGCGGTTTTCGGACAGGAGACAGAAATTGAAATCCCGAAAGACGAAACATGCGAAACATGCGATGGTTCTGGCGCGAAGCCTGGAACGAGCAAGAAGACTTGCCCGTACTGTGAAGGGGTAGGCCAGTTGAACGTGGCGCAAGATACGCCATTCGGACGGATGGTCAATCGCCGCGCATGCCATCATTGTGAAGGTACCGGCCAGATCATTGAAGAAAAATGCACAACTTGCCGCGGGGCAGGTAAAGTAAGAAAAATAAAGAAAATCAAAGTGACGGTTCCAGCTGGTGTCGATGACGGGCAGCAATTGCGTGTATCGGGACAAGGCGGTCCAGGCTTCAATGGCGGTCCTGCTGGTGACCTTTATGTATTGTTCCGCGTCAAACCGCATCCGCATTTCGAACGCGATGGGGATGACATTCATTTGGAATTGCCGATCACATACCCGCAAGCAGCGCTTGGTGACGAGATTGAAGTCCCAACGGTATCCGGGAAAGTGAAACTGAAAATTCCGGCCGGAACGCAAAACGGCGCCCGTTTCCGCTTGCGTGGAAAAGGTGTACAAAACGTTCACGGATATGGCGTCGGCGATCAACACATCACTATCAAAGTGAAAGTGCCGACCAAGTTGAGCGAAAAGCAGAAACAATTGCTGCGTGAGTTTGCCGAAGTTTCCGGAGATATCCCAGAAGAGCAAAGCAGTTCATTGTTCGATAAGATTAAAAGAACTATTAAAGGTGATTAATAGCTAGGTATAGCCTTGGATAAATGGAAAACTCCCGTGAAGTAGGGAGTTTTCTGTCTGTTACATAATTGTTCAATAAAGGAGCTGGTCGTAAGTGAAATGGTCTGAGCTGTCGATTCATACAACGAACGAAGCGATTGAATCAATTTCCAACATTCTGCATGAAGCAGGGGCGAGCGGAGTTGTCATTGAGGACTCCGAAGATCTGACGAAAGACCGTGAAGATGTATTCGGTGAAATTTATTCACTCGATCCCGAGGATTTCCCTACCGAAGGCGTCATTCTAAAGGCGTATCTGCCGGTCAATAGCTTTCTCGGCGAAGCCGTCGAAGGCATCAAACTAGCTATCAACAGTCTGGCGGAATTCAATATCAACGTCGGACGCAATGTCGTGACTATCAGTGAAGTGAACGAAGAAGATTGGGCGACTTCGTGGAAGAAGTATTACCATCCGGTAAAAATTTCCGAAAGGTTCACTATCGTGCCGACATGGGAAACCTATCACCCAGTCTCAAGCGACGAATTGATCATTGAACTCGATCCGGGCATGGCATTCGGAACCGGAACGCATCCCACAACTGTCATGAGCTTGCAAGCGCTCGAAAAGCATGTGGGCAAAGGCAATACGGTTATTGATGTCGGCACGGGTTCAGGCGTGCTTGCAATCGGGGCAGCCTTGCTTGAAGCAGCGTCAGTCAGAGCGCTGGACCTTGATGAAATCGCGGTGAAAGCGGCCGGTCTGAATGTTAAATTGAATAAAGTACAAGACCGCGTCCATGTATTCCACGGCAACTTGCTCGAAGCGATTGACAATCCGGCAGATGTGGTCGTAGCGAATATTTTGGCAGAAATCATCATGTCGTTTACCGACGATGCGTATCAAGCGGTTAAAGCTGGCGGAATTTACATCACGTCAGGAATTATTGCCCAGAAGAAAAATGACGTGAAACAAGCTCTCGAAGCTTCAGGCTTTGTCATCGAAGATATCATGATGATGGAAGACTGGGTAACGATCATTTCGAAAAAACCGCTATAATGGGGTGCGACCATGCAACGATATTTTTTGGAAGATAAAGAATCCGTCAATGGTTATTTGACGATTACAGGCGATGACGCCAAGCACATTGCTAAAGTGATGCGTCAATCAGTTGGTGAACAATTGATTGCTGTCGTGGCCGGTAAAGTTTATTTGGCGGAGATCATGGAGATTGACTCGGCTGTTCAAGTCAAACTCATCCGTGAGCTCGAGGACCGAAGTGAATCGCCGAAACAAGTGACGATCGCCTGTGGCCTCCCGAAAGCCGATAAGCTCGAGCTGATCACCCAAAAAGCAACGGAATTGGGGATGAGCGCGCTATTGCCCTATTCGGCGGAGCGCTCGATCGTTAAGTGGGACGCAGCCAAAAGTGCGAAAAAAATCGAGCGGTTGAAAAAAATCGCCAAGGAAGCGGCGGAGCAATCGCATCGCAGCCGCATCCCTGCCATACAGAGGGTACACAGCTTTAAAGAGTTGGCAAATACCGCGAGAAATTACGATGTGGTCATCGTCGCTTATGAAGAAGAGGCGAAAAAGAGCAGCGGAAGGCGGTTTGCCGAAATTCTGGAATCATTGTATGATAAAGACTCAATACTGCTTGTTTTCGGGCCAGAAGGCGGCATTTCGGAAACGGAAGCCGACGCACTCAAGAAAGCTGGCGCATTATTCACCGCGCTTGGACCGCGCATTCTGCGCACAGAGACGGCTCCGCTTTATGCTTTGTCTGCAATATCCTATGAATTTGAATGAAAGAGGTGGCCACCGATGTCAACTGTCGCATTTCATACTCTTGGTTGCAAAGTGAACCATTATGAAACCGAAGCGATTTGGCAGTTATTCAAAGAACAGGGCTATGAGCGTACTGAGTTTGAACGTCTTTCCGATGTATACGTTATCAACACCTGCACCGTCACCAACACAGGCGATAAAAAGAGCCGCCAAGTTATCCGCCGTGCCGTCCGCTCCAATCCGGACGCGGTCATTTGCGTTACAGGCTGCTATGCCCAGACTTCGCCTGCTGAAATCATGGCCATTCCCGGCGTGGATATTGTTGTCGGTACGCAAGACCGGACAAAGCTCCTGGAATACATTGAACAATACCGCTCTGAGCGCAAACCGATCAATGCCGTGGGCAATATCATGAAGAACCGCATCTATGAAGAATTGAATGTCCCTGCCTTCACGGACCGTACACGCGCGTCGTTGAAAATCCAGGAAGGCTGCAATAATTTCTGCACGTTTTGCATCATTCCGTGGGCGCGTGGATTGATGCGCTCACGAGATCCGCAGGAAGTCATCCGCCAAGCACAGCAATTGGTCGATGCCGGTTATCAGGAAATCGTTTTGACCGGCATCCATACAGGCGGCTATGGGGAAGATTTGAAAGATTATAATTTGGCGCAGCTATTACGCGATTTGGAACAAGAAGTGAAAGGTTTGAAACGCCTGCGCATCTCTTCGATCGAAGCAAGCCAGCTGACAGACGAAGTGATCGCGGTCTTGAAACAATCCAATATCGTCGTGCGCCATCTCCATATCCCGATCCAATCCGGTTCCGACACGGTCCTGAAACGGATGCGCAGGAAGTATACGATGGCGTTCTTCGCCAATCGCCTGGAGCGTTTGCGCGATGCCTTGCCGGATCTGGCGATTACTTCTGACGTCATCGTCGGGTTTCCGGGAGAGACGGAAGAGGAATTCATGGGCACCTTCAATTTCATCCGCGACCACAGGTTCTCGGAGCTTCATGTATTCCCGTATTCGATGCGCACCGGCACGCCAGCCGCGCGTATGGATGGCCAGATCGATGAAGCGGTCAAAAATGAACGCGTCCACCGCCTGATCGAATTGAACGATCAGCTGGCAAAGGAGTACGCCAGCCGTTATGAAGGCGAGCTCCTGGAGATCATCCCCGAAGAAGAATCGACAGACCATCCGACAGGCGGCATGCTTGTCGGCTACACGGATAATTACTTGAAAGTCGCCATTTCTGGCGATGAATCGCTGATCGGAAAAATCGTCAAGGTGAAAATCACCAAATCGGGATATCCGTTGAACGAAGGGCAATTTGTCCGCGTGATGGACAATTTGCCTGTCTGAAAGAAAACCTACTAGTAGAATGGAGAACTGAATCATGACGAATATTGCATCTTTAATCGACCATACATTATTGAAAGCGGAAGCTACAGCCCCGCAAATCGAACAGCTTTGCAAAGAAGCGGCAGAATATCATTTCGCTTCTGTCTGCGTCAACCCGGCATGGGTTGCTCTTGCTGCTAAGCATCTTAACGAGAGCGATGTAAAAGTCTGCACGGTGATCGGGTTCCCACTGGGCGCCTCGACTTCAGAAACGAAAGCGTTCGAGACCAAAGATGCCATCGGAAAAGGCGCAGGCGAAATCGATATGGTCTTGAACATTGGCGCATTGAAGAGCGGCCAGGAAGATGTCGTGAAATCGGATGTCGAAGCGGTTGTCAATGCAGCTAAAGGGCAAGCAATCGTAAAAGTCATCCTTGAAATCTGTTTGTTGACGGATGAAGAAATTAAATTGGCCAGTCGTTTGTCAAAAGAAGCGGGAGCGGATTTCGTCAAGACCTCAACTGGCTTCTCAACTGGCGGCGCAACTGTCGAAGCCGTACGTTTGATGCGCGAAACAGTTGGTCCTGATCTTGGCGTCAAAGCTTCTGGGGCTGTCCGCAGCCTCGAAGATGTGGAGAAAATGGTTGAAGCAGGAGCGACTCGCATCGGTGCAAGTTCAGGAGTCCAGATCATGCAAGGCCTCACTTCAGACAACGATTATTAAGTATTGACGAAGGTCAAATCATGCGTTATAATTTTCTAGTATATAACACTTGTTGTTATTTGCTTCAACGTGTGTTCGGAGGGAGGGAAAAAGAGATGTCAAAAACTACAGTTCGTAAAAACGAATCAATTGAAGATGCTCTTCGCCGCTTCAAACGCACTGTTTCGAAGTCCGGAACAATGCAAGAGGTAAGAAAGCGCGAGTATTATGATAAGCCGAGCGTGAAACGTAAATTGAAATCAGAAGCTGCGCGTAAACGTAAATTTTAATTGACTTTGATCTTAAATGACTTTTAAAAATAGCAACGAACAGCTAAGGCCGGAAGCACAAATGTGCTTCCGGTTTTTTTATGCCTTAAAACGGTCACTAAATGATCAAGATGTAAGCGCATTCCATCGTAACTTAGAGAAAATTGCTTTATAATGAAAAAAGAAGCCGACTTTTGAAACCGCAACTCAACTCATCCGTATACATAATTATCCTAAAGTTTACATGAAGGAGAGGGGGAACCTGCCGTGCGTAGAAAGAAAGCTTGGATCGGCTTTTTGTTCCTAGTGATCGCATTCGCTTTAGCGATTCCAGCCATTTCGGCGGATAACGGAAAAGTTTATGTTATTCCGATTGAAGCGGAAGTGGAGCGGGGCTTGCAGTCGTTTCTGGAACGGGGCATTGATGAAGCCGAAGAAGCCGGGGCGGAAGCCATTGTCTTTGAAATCGATACCCCGGGCGGTTTTGTTAATGCAGCTGATGGCATCGCACGTTTATTGGATGAGGCTGAACCTGAAACTATTGCCTTCATCAACCAGGATGCTCTCTCGGCTGGTGCGTTTCTGGCTTTGCACAACGATGAAATCTATATGCACCCGAACGGCCGTATGGGGGCGGCGCAAGTCATTGATCAGTCGGGCAACGCGGCTGCCGATAAGGCGAATTCTGCCTGGTTATCTTCGATGAGAAGCGCTGCGGAATCATCCGGCCGCAACCCCGAGTATGCACTGGCCATGGCAGATGCCAGCATGGACTTTCCGGAATATCGTGCTGGTGAAGGGGAATTGTTGACACTCGGTGCCCAAGAAGCGCTCGATGTCGATTATTCAGAAGGAACCGTGTCGTCTCTTGATGAGCTTCTCGAAATGAAAGGCCTGTCTGGTGCTGAAGTCATTCAAGTGGAAGAAAATTGGTCAGAGACTCTTGCGCGTTTTTTGACGAACCCGATTGTGGTTCCGATCTTACTGTCAGTAGCAGGGCTTGGCTTATTGCTTGAGCTGTTCACGCCAGGAGTCGGGATTCCTGGATTCTTCGGCTTGCTTTCGCTAATGCTGTTCTTCTATGGGCATTTAGTGGCGGGGCTTGCCGGGTATGAGTCGATCCTGCTGTTGGTCTTTGGCCTCGGTTTGATCCTGCTGGAATTTTTCGTTCCGGGCGGCATACTGGGAATTCTCGGGATACTGGCGGTCATCGGAAGTGTTCTGTTAGCGGGTGAAGATGTCCAGTCAACAGCAATCGCGATTTTGATTGCACTACTTGTAGCTTCAGCAGGGATGGTGATTTTAGTGAAATTTTTCGGGAAAAAGTTGAACATGTTCAAGCGAATTATCCTGACCGATGCCACCGATACGGAGCATGGTTATGTCTCGGCCGTCAACCGGCCGGAACTTATTGGCCAGATTGCCCGTACCACCAATGCCCTAAGGCCTTCTGGCACCATCCGTCTCGGTGATGAATACATCGATGCAGTATCCGAAGGGCGGTTTATCGACAGCAATAAAGATGTTAAGATTATCAAGGTAGAAGGGTCTCGCATTGTTGTGCGTGAACTCGAAAAACAAGAGGAGGAAGAGTAAATGGGACTTGAAGCAATCGGCTTAGGCGCCGCGATAATCGGGATTATCGTCGTACTCGCCATCTTTTTCACATTCGTACCCGTTACATTATGGATTTCGGCTTTAGCTGCCGGCGTCCGCATCAGCATCTTCACATTGATCGGGATGAGATTGCGCCGGGTTATCCCATCGCGCATCGTTAACCCATTGATCAAAGCTTCTAAAGCAGGGCTTTCCGTACAGATCAACCAATTGGAAAGCCATTACTTGGCAGGCGGTAACGTCGACCGTGTAGTTAATGCTTTAATCGCAGCACACCGTGCCAATATCGATTTGCCGTTCGAACGAGCAGCAGCTATCGATCTTGCCGGCCGTGATGTGCTCGAAGCGGTTCAAATGTCGGTTAACCCGAAAGTCATCGAAACGCCGTTTATCGCCGGTGTTGCAATGGACGGGATCGAAGTGAAAGCGAAAGCGCGGATTACCGTGCGCGCCAATATCGATCGTCTTGTCGGTGGTGCGGGTGAAGAAACCATCGTTGCCCGTGTCGGCGAAGGGATCGTTTCGACACTCGGTTCGAGCACGAACCATAAGAAAGTTCTTGAAAACCCAGATCTCATCTCCCAAACCGTACTTGGCAAAGGACTGGATTCCGGGACAGCGTTTGAAATCTTGTCGATCGATATTGCAGACGTGGATATCGGCAAAAACATCGGTGCCGAGCTTCAGACTGAACAAGCGGATGCCGATAAGAAAATCGCACAGGCGAAAGCAGAAGAACGCCGTGCAATGGCGGTTGCTAGCGAGCAAGAAATGAAAGCAAAAGTTGTTCAGATGCGCGCGAAAGTTGTCGAAGCCGAAGCCGAAGTGCCGATGGCGATGTCAGAAGCACTCCGTTCAGGAAATATCGGTGTGATGGATTATATCAATTACAAGAATATCCAAGCTGATACAAGCATGCGTGAATCCATTTCGAAAAGCGGAACGGAAAAACAAGAGGATGAAAACCAATAAATTCCGCCATAACTCAAGGGAGGTTTTGGAATGGAACCCCTTATCATGATGCTGATCATTGCGGCTGTCAGTGCAGTGTTCAGTAAAAACAAAAAGTCTGATGCAAATCAGCAAACCGCTCAGCCGACAAAGCGCCAACAAGTCCCGGGCGCTCCTACCCGACAGGCACAGCAAAGACAAGAACAGACGCCCAGAGGTGGACAGCGTAGCTTTAAACGCATTGAAGATTACGCTAAGGAAATATACGGTGAATTTCAATCCCAGCTGGAGAGCGACCCAAAACGGGCGGAACAGGCACGCCAAGTCAAGCAACAGGCGGAACGGGCCAAATCGCGGGCAAAGGACGAAGTAGACAAACGGACTCCTGTCCAGGTAAAGCAAGCCGTTGAGCCAAAAAGCCGTCCCGGAAGATTGAGCGCTCATCAAAAAGAGCCATTGAAACGGACAATCGCAAAAGAAGACGAGCGAGACCTATTCCCGCTGAATGAACAAGATGTAAGAAAAGGCATCATTTTAGCGGAGATTTTACAACCGCCTAAATCAAAGCGTCAAAAGCAAGGCCGGCATATTTAATGCCGGTCTTTTTCTTTTTGTTAATTATTTCTCATATTAATATTATGTAAACTTAAGTCATCTGAATTGATTTACATTTATATGAAGAAAATGATAGAGTTGAAGAGAAGTAAAAACACGATCCAAGGAGCGTCTAAATGACAGAAAATAGCCTACTCGAATTGCATGTGAAAGATCCGAATGAAGCAGTCTTGCTTCTCGGTACATCCGACAGCCATCTGTCGCTGATCGAAGAAAGTTTTGATATACACATTATTACCCGCGGCGAAGTAATTCGCCTTGAAGGGTCCGAGGAAGGACGCCAAACGGGGAAATTGCTCTTGGAGCAGTTATTACAAGTCATCCGCAAAGGTATCAATATTGACCAGCGGGATATCGTTTCGGCTATCGAAATGGCGAAAAATGGGACAATTGAATATTTTGCTGAACTTTATGATGAGGAAGTGGCGCGCAGTGCGACCGGCCGTTCCATCCGTGCCAAAACGATTGGGCAGCGCCATTATATCCACGCCATCAAAAAAAGCGATATGGTATTCGGAATCGGCCCAGCCGGAACTGGGAAAACCTATCTGGCCGTTGTGTTAGCTGTGCAAGCTTTGAAAAACGGACATGTAAAAAAGATTGTTTTGACGCGTCCTGCAGTCGAAGCAGGAGAAAGCCTCGGATTCTTGCCAGGCGATTTGAAGGAAAAAGTCGATCCGTATTTGCGTCCTTTATATGACGCTTTGCATGACGTCATGGGACAGGAACAGACCAATCGCCTGATTGAGCGTGGAACAATCGAAGTGGCCCCGCTCGCTTATATGAGAGGCCGTACGCTCGAAGAAGCATTCATTATCTTGGATGAAGCCCAGAATACAACGAAAGCACAGATGAAAATGTTTCTGACGCGCCTCGGCTTTAACTCGAAAATGATCGTCACCGGCGATAAAACACAGATTGATTTGCCTCGTGGGGCGGAATCGGGATTGATCGCTGCAGAGAAGAATTTGCACGGCGTCAAAGGTATTGAATTTCAGTATCTTGAAAAAGGCGATGTCGTCCGTCATCCACTCGTCTCGAAAATTATCGAAGCTTATGAGAACCAGCCTAGCTAAGGCTGGTTTTTTTCCTGAAATGACTTGGAGAAGATTTGCTCTTGTTTCTCTATAGGAAGAAGAAGCTGCTAAGGAAGCAAGGATGGTCCAGGAAATTGTTATTAATTTGGAAGGGACGATGAAAAAAGCACGAGGTATTGATATGATGAAAGGAGAATAGTGGGGTGGTCAAATGGCGGGATGGATCAGGCGCATTTATTTGCGGTTCGGGGCTCCTGTAGTCTTGGTCGGCATCAGTTTCATGACAGCGTTGCTCATGTTTGGATTTTTATACGATACGATGGCAACCGATACATATGAGGTAGAGTTATTCCAATTGTCTGAGGAAACGATACGGGCGGCAAAAACTGTGGAAGACCCGGTAAGGACCGAGCTTGAACGCACAAGGGCAGCAGCGGAAGTGCAGCCGAGCTACCGGTATATCGAAGAAATTGCCGATAACCAAGCGGCCGTCGTCGATTCGCTGTTCGGCTATGTTCTTGAAGCGAAACGGGCAACTGAAGCAGGCGGAGAGGATGAACCGGATCCACGTGATGCAGTGGGGGCTCTAGCCAGTCTTCGCGAATCAATCCGTTTGCTCGAACAAAATGAAAACGGGCTTCGCTTAACGGACGACATGCTCTTATCGCTGCTTGCCTTGGAAAATGATGTGCTTTTGCGCGTGGAACGCGAAGTGCGCAACCAAGTGCTGGCAGTTCTGCAGGACCCCCTCCGCGAGACCGGGCTTACGCAAGCACGCAATTCGGCCGAACAGGAAATTCGCAGGGATGACCAAGTGCCAGCTTCCGCAATTCCGGTGGCAGTAGCCATTGCCAGGGCTAACATTGTCCCAAATGAACTCATCAATGAGGAACTGACGGAACAGCAATCCGAACAAGCTCAGGCGAGTGTCGAGCCGACACGCATTTTGCAAGGACAAGTCCTTATTCAGGAAGGCCAATTGATCGACCGCGAAGTCTATCGCCAGCTTGAACTGGCAGGAATGACCGAGCAACCATCGAATTATCGGCCAGTACTCGCGTTGGGCCTGTTTGTACTAATCACGGCGGGCTTATTGCTGCTAGTACTGCAGAGCGCGAAAGTCGAAGGCGTCAAAAAAGCCATTCGGCTGACAATTGTTTTTTTCGTTTTCGCTTTGTCATTGGTAATCATGAAGCTGCTCGAGATTATCAGCGGTAATTTCGGCGTGGTTGTCGATTTTATCTATCCGACAGCACTGGCCGGCATTTTGGTGCGTTTATTGATCGATGAGCGAACGGCGGTCTATGTGACAATTTTGCTCAGCGCTTGTGCAGGAATGATGCTGCAAAGCGGCTATGCTGGCGTTTTTCAGATGGATTCCGCTTTATATGTATTGTTTGGCGGCCTGACGGGGATATACTTAATACGTAATGGGCATAGAAGCATCCGGATTTTGCCCATCAGCTTGGCAGTCGGCGGGGTTCATCTGCTTTACATAGCATTTTACCTGCTCTTGAACCAAAGCCAATACACGGTAGAAGAAATTGCTTTTTATGTGGCAGCGGCTTTGGCGGCTGGTCTTTTATCCGGGACGCTTGCGACTGGTTTATTGCCATTGTTTGAAACGGCATTTGGTATTCTATCGACGATGAAGCTGCTCGAATTGTCGAATCCAAACCATCCTTTGCTTAAGAAGATTTTAACTGAGACGCCGGGAACGTATCACCATAGTGTCATGGTGGCAAATCTTTCGGATGCGGCGTGCGAAGCGGTCGGGGCGAACGGTTTGCTTGCGCGAGTCGGCTGCTACTATCATGATATCGGCAAGACCATCAACCCTCAGTATTTTATCGAAAATCAATCACACGGCAATCCGCATGATTATCTTACACCACAGCAAAGCCGCGATATCATTCTCGCGCATGGCAAAGACGGTGCGGCGATTTTGCGCAAGCAAAAAAT
This sequence comes from Planococcus sp. CP5-4_YE, assembly GCF_019042655.1. Classification (GTDB taxonomy): domain Bacteria; phylum Bacillota; class Bacilli; order Bacillales_A; family Planococcaceae; genus Planococcus. The sequence goes on along the minus strand of NZ_JAHPZO010000003.1, from coordinate 158,889 downwards.
GCCGAAAGAATTGATCGATATTGCAGAGCAGCATCATGGCACCACGTTATTGAAGTTCTTCTATTATAAGGCGAAAGAAAAAAATGAGGAGCTTCCCGAACAAGAATACCGCTACACAGGACCGAAGCCACAGAGCCGGGAAATTGCCATTATTATGATCGCCGATAGTCTAGAAGCAGCGGTGCGCTCGATGGAATCACCGAGTACGGAAAAAATTCGCAAGATGGTCGATTCCATCACGGAAGACAAGTTGAAAGATGGACAGTTTGACGAATGTGATATAACGTTAAAAGAACTGAAACGGGTAAAAAGCGTCATGTGCGAAACTTTGAATGGGATCTTCCATTCAAGAATCGCCTATCCCGATGATAAAAAATAGTTTACTGGAGGAGGGAAAGCGATGCTGACAATCGATTTCATAGACGAAACGGAACAACTGGACGATAAGGCGTTATCTTTTGTAAGCAAGGTATTGGAGCATGCTGCCCAGCATGAAAAAACAGGGGAAGCGGAAGTATCGGTTACATTTACGGACGATAAATCAATCCGTGCGATCAACCGGGATTACCGGGAGAAGGACCAGCCGACGGATGTCATTTCCTTTTCAATGGAAGAACGAGGGGAAGATGAAGTGGCCATTATCGGTGAAACCGGGCCGCGCCTGCTCGGGGATATCATCATCTCCGTGGAGCGCACCAAATTCCAAGCACAGGAATATGGGCATAGCTTCGAACGTGAACTCGGCTTTTTGGCGGTGCACGGATTTTTGCATTTGCTAGGTTACGATCATATGAATGAACAGGATGAAAAAGAAATGTTTGGCAGGCAGGAAGAAATTTTAGCTTCCCTTGGCGTTACGCGTGATGCGCATGAAGCTGAGTAAGTTTCTCTCGTCATTCAGGTTTGCCGCACAAGGGATTGGCGCGTCCATAAAGCAGGAACAGAATATGAGAGTGCATGCGTTCTCGGCGGTGATCGTTTTGATCGCTGGAATCTGGGCTGGTCTCGAGCCGATTGAGTGGATGTTGGTGATTATGCTGATCGGCGGCATGCTGGCGCTTGAATTGGTCAATTCCGCTTTGGAGCGGACGGTCGACCTTGTTACCAAAGAGTGCCATCCGTTGGCGAAGCAAGCGAAAGATATGGCAGCAGGAGCGGTTTTGGTATTTGCTGTGACAAGTGCTATAATCGGTTTACTGATCTTTTTGCCTAAATGGTTTTAACCGCTCGGGCAGCAGGATGCTATGGTGAATACAGAAAAGTGAGTGATGAAAATGGACAAACAACAATTGATGGAACAAGCAATTTCGGCGCGCGGCAATGCCTACGTGCCGTATTCGAAATTTCCGGTAGGAGCGGCGCTATTGACGAAAGATGGCGAAGTTTATACGGGTTGCAATATTGAAAATGCGGGCTATTCACTGACCAATTGTGCAGAGCGCACAGCAGTCTTTAAAGCAGTATCAGAAGGAGTTAACCAATTCGAGGCTTTGGCAGTAGCTGCTGACACGAAAGGGCCGGTTGCGCCTTGTGGGGCATGCCGACAAGTATTGGTGGAGTTCTGTGCTCCCGATATGCCGGTTTATTTAACGAATCTAGAAGGTGCCGTGTCTGAGACAACAATCGCTGAATTGCTTCCGGGCGCCTTCACAACGGGGGATTTAGACTATGCATCAAGGAAATAACGGATACAAATCAGGATTCATCTCCATCATCGGCCGTCCGAATGTTGGGAAATCAACGTTCTTGAACCGCGTAGTCGGGCAAAAAATCGCCATCATGAGCGACAAGCCGCAAACAACTCGCAATAAAGTTCAAGGCGTCGTGACGAATGATAATAGCCAAATGGTCTTTATCGACACGCCAGGCATCAACGAACCGAAGCATAAGCTTGGGGATTTCATGCTGAAAGTCGCGAAAAACACCTTTCGTGAAGTGGATGTCCTGTTATTTGTCGTCAGTGCAGCAGACCGTATCGGCAAACAGGATCGTTATGTGCTCGATATGTTAAAGGGCATCGATGTGCCGGTTTTCTTAGTACTTAACAAAATCGACCAAGTGCATCCTGATAATTTGCCGAAAATCGTCGAATCCTATCGCAACGAATTCGATTTCGCGGAAGCTATTCCGATCTCTGCTTTGCAGGGCAATAATGTCGAGAATTTGCTTGCAAAAATCGAAGAGCGCTTGCCGGAAGGGCCGCAATACTATCCGTCCGATCAAGTGACGGACCATCCGGAACGTTTCATCATTTCGGAATTGATTCGTGAAAAAGCTTTGCATTTAACGCGCGAGGAAATTCCGCATTCGATCGCTGTGGTCATTGATAAAATCGCCAAAGACGAAGAAAGCGAAAACATGATCCGCGTCCAGGCAACGATCATGGTCGAGCGCGATTCCCAAAAAGGCATCGTTATCGGTAAAAAGGGTGCATTGTTGAAAGAAATTGGAACTCGCGCACGCAAGGATATCGAAAACTTGCTTGGCACGAAAGTGTATTTGGAACTGTGGGTCAAAGTCCAGAAAGATTGGCGCAATAAAGCAATGCATCTCCGTGATTTCGGTTTCCGAGACGACGAATACTAAGGAGCCTGGCTCATGCAGAACCAACTCGAAGCCATTGTTATCCGTACACGTCCCTACGGGGAAAACAATAAAATCGTTACCTTGTTCACAAAAGAAGCAGGGAAGATTACGTGCATGGCGCGCGGGGCCAAGAAGCCCGCAAGCCGCCTGGCAGCGATTACACAGCCATTTACCCACGGCGTCTTCTCAATTTATAAAGGGCGTGGTATGGGCACGCTGCAGGCGGGTGACCAATTGGAATCGCTGCGTTACATTCGCGAAGACATCATGGCCACTGCTTATGCGAGCTATGTGACAGAACTTGTCGACCGGCTGACCGAACAAGACGAACCGCAGCCGGCCATTTACGATATGTTGTATCAAGCGCTTCATGCAATTGCAGATGGTTATGACCCGGAAGCGATTACCTTATTTGTCGAATGGAAAATGTTGCGCGTGGCCGGGCTGACCCCAACATTGCATGAATGTGCCAATTGTGGGGCGACAGAAGGGGAATTTGCCTTTTCGTTCCAGGAATTGGGCTTTTTGTGCCACCGTTGTTTCCATCTCGACCGCTATATTATTCGCTTAAGCCCGGCGCTTGTAAAACTGATCCGGACATTTTACTTCGTGCCGATTGAACGAGTCGGGGCATTGACCTTGAAAAAAGAGTCGAAAACCTTGCTCAAGCAGATCGTTCGGACCATTTACGAAGAACAGGCGGGCATTCGGTTGAAGTCGCGTTCGTTTCTCGAACAGCTCGAGCGGACCCCGGAGTTTTTCCCGGAACCTAAAAAAGACATCCCAGAAGGCGATTAGCCTCGGGATGTCTTTTGTTTTTGATTAGAATTGGATATGCTGTTCGATATATGCTTGCACGTCTTTGATTGGCATGCGGACTTGTTCCATGGAATCGCGGTGCCGCACGGTCACTTCGCCATCTTCGACCGAATCAAAATCATAAGTGATGCAGAATGGCGTACCGATTTCATCCTGGCGGCGGTAGCGTTTTCCAATCGATTGAGATTCGTCGTAATCGACCATGAAATGCTTCGCAAGGTCTGCGAATACTTCCGTCGCGCCTTCGGAAAGTTTTTTCGACAAAGGCAATACAGCAGCCTTGTATGGCGCAAGTGCCGGATGGAACTTCAACACAGTACGTGTATCATCATTGTCCAAGCTTTCTTCCTGGAATGCATCCACAAGGAAAGCGAGTGTTACGCGGTCTGCACCAAGGGAAGGCTCGATGCAATACGGCACGTAGCGTTCGTTGGTCTGCGGGTCGATGTAATTGAAATCTTCACCCGAATACTCCATATGGCGCTTCAAATCGAAATCGGTGCGGTCAGCGATGCCCCAAAGTTCGCCCCAGCCAAATGGGAATTTGTACTCGATGTCGACAGTGGCGTTCGAGTAATGGGACAACTCATCGGCATCGTGCTCGCGCAAGCGCATATTGCTTTCGCTCATGTTCAACCCGAGCAGCCAGTTTTTGCAGAAGTCGCGCCAGTAGGCATACCATTCAAGGTCTTCGCCTGGCTTGCAGAAGAACTCAAGCTCCATCTGCTCGAATTCACGCGTGCGGAACGTGAAATTCCCTGGCGTGATTTCGTTGCGGAAGCTTTTGCCGATCTGTGCAATTCCGAAAGGCATTTTCTTGCGCATCGAGCGCTGGACATTTTTATAGTTGACGAAGATTCCTTGTGCCGTTTCAGGGCGCAAATACACTTCGTTTGTCGATGATTCAGTGACGCCCTGGAATGTCTTGAACATCAAATTGAATTGGCGGATCTCCGTGAAATCAGCTTTGCCGCAAGTCGGGCACGTGATTTCATGTTCGTCGATCAATTCTTTCATGCGCTCGAATGACAAGCCGTCGACGATCAATTCGATGCCTTTTTCATCCAAAGCATTTTCGATCAGCTTATCGGCACGGTGGCGCGATTTGCAGGATTTGCAATCGATCATCGGATCGTTGAAGTTGCCAAGGTGGCCGGATGCTTCCCATGTCTTCGGGTTCATCAGGATGGCAGCGTCCAAACCAACATTATGGACGGATTCCTGAACAAATTTTTTCCACCATGCTTTTTTGATATTGTTTTTCAGCTCCACGCCGAGTGGGCCATAATCCCACGTGTTGGCGAGACCGCCGTAAATTTCAGAGCCTGGGAAGACGAATCCCCGGTGTTTGGCTAATGATACTACTTTTTCCATTGACATCTTCATGACCTCCATAAAATAAAAAAATCGCACACGCCACGGACTAATGTCCGAGGACGAGTACGTTACCCGCGGTTCCACCTCGATTGGCTGAAACTCCAGCCCTCTTGCTTGCCTATGGCTCCGGATTGCCGTTTCCCGCAGTTGCAGGCTTTCACCATCCCTGCTCGCTTCATGCGCGGTACTTATCGATCCCTCAATACCAATATTTGATTCCAGATTATTGTATCACGGCAATCTTTTCTTCGCAATATAGCATGTAATAGTATATAATAATCGATATTGAGTATAACATATTTGAATTTGAGGCGGTGAGTCCAATCGAACTCAATAAGCGGCAAGAGGAAATTTTACAGATCGTCAAAGGCAATGGCCCGATTACAGGCGAGCAAATTGCGGACCGTCTGAATTTGACGCGTGCAACGCTTCGGCCAGATCTAGCGATTTTGACGATGGCAGGCTTTTTGGATGCCAGGCCGCGTGTCGGCTATTTTTATTCGGGCAAGAAACCCGGACAGGACATCACCGATACGATGAACAATATGAAAGTGAAGGATTTCCAGTCAATCCCTGTTGTAGTCAGGGAGGATGTCAGCGTATACGATGCCATCAGCCAGATGTTTTTGGATGACGTCGGGACGCTTTTTGTTGTGGATAAAAAATCCTGCCTTGCAGGTGTCCTGTCGCGCAAAGATCTATTGCGCACCAGCCTCGGCAATCAGGACTTGAATGCAATTCCTGTACATATTATCATGACGCGCATGCCGAATATCACTTATTGTTTGCGCAATGATTCGCTCATACAGGCTGCGAACCGGCTAATCAACCAACAAATCGACGCATTGCCGGTCGTCGAAGAACAACCGGAAGGGTATAAGGTCGTCGGCAGACTGACAAAGACCAATATTACGCGGGCATTTTTGTCCCTATCGGAAAACCACGAACTGTGAGGTGCAGAATATGAGTTTATTGCGTGTTTTTATCGTCTCCGATTCCGTGGGCGAAACTGGAGAACTAGTCGCGAAAGCGGCCATCAGCCAGTACTTGAATACAGAACAGAATGCCGTCTTGAAACGGTTCCCGTATATCGATTCCATCGAACACTTGCAGGAGATCATCAAATTGGCGGAAGGACAGAGGGCAGTGATCGTCTATACGCTCGTGTCGAAAGAACTACGCCATTTCGTCGAGCGTGAAACGGCGCGCCACAACATCAAAGCGATCGACTTGATGGGGCCGTTGCTTGATGCGCTAGAAGAGGAACTGCATTCGGCGCCGATTGGCGAAGCAGGCCTGGTGCGCAAGCTCGATGACGATTATTTCAAAAAAGTCGAAGCGATCGAATTTGCGGTCAAATACGACGATGGGCGAGACCCGCGCGGCATCTTGCTTGCGGACATCGTCTTGGTGGGAGTATCGAGAACATCGAAAACTCCGCTATCGCAGTATTTGGCCCATAAACGGCTGAAAGTTGCCAATGTGCCACTAGTGCCTGAAGTGGACCCCCCGGATGAACTATTCGATGTGGATCCTAAAAAATGCTTCGGCTTGGTCATATCACCGGAGAAACTGAACAATATTCGGAAAGAACGCTTGATTGCACTCGGCTTGAATGATGATGCCAATTATGCGAAGTTGGACCGTATCCATGAAGAAATCGTCCATTTCCGTAAAGTGGTCGATCGTATCGGCTGCGAGACACTTGATGTCACGAATCGCGCCGTTGAGGAAACTGCTAATTTGATTCTTGGCAAACTCCAGAAACAATAAGAGGATTCCGCCTGACAGGGCGGTTTTTCTTATGCTTGTATAATAGAAAGACCGCTTTTCTACGCCTTTCTATGGATTTTTACAAAAAAACGTTTTATAATGAAGAATTGTGGCTAAAGCTTACTAACAACATGATAAGCTTTCCCATCTTTTTGTCGAAATTTGAAGGATTTTAGTGGGTTTCAACGAATAAAGTAAAGTAAGCAAATAAAGATGGTGATAAGGTGTCCAATCGAATTCCTGAAGAAGTGATTGAAGAAATCCGCTCCAAAGCGGATATTGTGGACGTCGTGGGCGAATACGTCCAATTGACGAAAAGAGGCCGCAATTGGTTCGGCCTCTGTCCCTTCCATGGGGAAAGCACACCGTCTTTTTCTGTGACCGCCGATAAGCAAATTTTCCACTGCTTTGGCTGCGGGGCTGGGGGCAATGCCATCACGTTCTTGATGGATATTGAAAACATCAGCTTCCAGGAAGCGCTGGTAAAACTTGGCGAGCGCTCAGGAATTGAAATCGATGTGCAGCCAGGTGAAGGCAAAGGGGCAGCTCAGGCAAGAAATGACGATCCGCTCATTTTGATGCATGAATTCGCCGCAGATATGTACCATCACATTTTGCTGAACACAGAAGAAGGGCAAGCAGCTCTTGATTATTTGGAGAATCGGGGATTCACCCAGGAGATCATCGAAAAATACCGGATCGGCTGGGCGCTTCCTGAATGGAACTATATGGAAGTAGCGCTGCGTAGAAAAGGCTACGACGATGAACAATTGGAAGCGAGCGGGCTGGCCATTAAGCGTGAGAAATCCGATGGCTGGTTCGACCGTTTCCGAGGCAGGATCATGTTTCCGATCATGAACGAAAACGGCAAAGCCATTGCGTTTTCGGGTAGGGTCCTTGAGCAGTCGAAGCAAGAAGCGAAATACATGAACAGTCCCGAATCACCGATTTTCCAAAAAAGCCAAGTTCTCTATAATGTCCATCTGGCACGCGGCGCCATCCGGAAGAATAGGAAAATTGTCCTGTTCGAAGGATTTATGGATGTCATTGCTGCCGGAAAGGCTGGCATCGACAATGCGCTCGCGACCATGGGGACATCGCTGACATCGCAGCATATCCGCCAAATGAAGCGCTTTGCGCAGGAAGTGGTTGTGTGCTTTGACGGCGACGACGCCGGATGGGAAGCGGCGAAACGGGCGGCGGTGCCGCTTGAGGAAGCGAATTTCAAAGTCGGGATTGCGGTGCTGCCGAATGGCATGGATCCCGATGATTATGTCCGCCAAAACGGCGCCGATGCTTTTCGGGAGAACGTTATCGAAAAGCCGCAAACCTTTATCGCATTCGCGATGATGCATGCACGCCGCCATAAGAACTTTCAATATGAAAACGATCTCCTTCAATACATCCAAGAGGTACTCCAGCTTCTGGCTGGAAAATCCTCTCCTGTTGAAAGGGATTTGTATATTAAGCAGCTGTCGGCCGAAACAAAGCTTTCAGAAGAAGCCATATTGCAGCAGTACAGGCGCTTAGAAACACGCAGCATCGAACGCAGCCGGCCAAAAGCCGCTGAATCGGTCCAGGCAGCCCCCAAAAGGGAGCAAAAGAAAATCACGTCGCTGCACCGCGCAGAACGTTTGCTGTTCGCACACGCGCTTGCAGACCCGGCCGTGATGGACAAGCTGGCCCGTGAAGTGGAAACCATTCCGTTCATCAGTGAAGAATACCAAGCACTTTATGTCCAGCTGCTCGGTTTTTGCGAGGAATGGGAAAAAGCGGATTTCCATAAGTTCTTGGAAACCCTAACGGATCAGGAACTCCGGAAGTTAGTGATGGAGACGGCCTTGGCCGAGAGAGATCCCGAACACCCGGAAGAAGAGATCGAAGATTGCCTGAAGCATTTGAACAAGCACCGAATCGAACAACAAATCAATTTAAAAATCCAGCAATCAAAAGAAGCGGAAAAACAGCATGATTTGAAGCGCGCTTTGCTTCTAGCACAAGAAGTGATTGCTTTACGGAAATCATTGTAGATTATTCCGGTTTTTTCTAAAGGAGGAAGTTGTATGGCTGAGAAATCTGAACGCCAAACAGAAGTCGTAACAAACAGCATCCCGTTGCCTGCTGAAGGCCCGGAAGCAAGTGTAGAAGACGCGAAAAAGCAATTGATTGAACAAGGGAAAAAAACCGGAGAATTGAACTACGAACAAATTGCCGATAAATTGGCTATTTTTGAAATGGAATCGGACCAAGTAGAGGAATTCATTGATCAATTGGAAGGGCACGGCATCGAACTCGAACGCAAGAGCGACGATGAAGAGCATTTAGACCGTCTCATGAAACCGACGGAAGAGAAGTTCGACTTGAACGACTTGAGCGTTCCGCCAGGCGTCAAGATCAACGACCCGGTCCGCATGTACTTGAAAGAGATCGGACGCGTCGACCTTTTGAAAGCCGAAGAAGAAGTGCGCCTTGCGAAATTGATCGAACAAGGCGACGAAGAAGCGAAAAAACGCCTCGCGGAAGCCAATTTGCGACTCGTTGTATCGATTGCGAAACGTTATGTAGGCCGCGGCATGCTGTTCTTGGACTTGATCCAGGAAGGGAATATGGGGCTAATCAAAGCAGTTGAGAAATTCGACTACTCGAAAGGCTTTAAATTCAGCACCTATGCCACGTGGTGGATCCGCCAAGCCATTACACGCGCTATTGCCGACCAAGCACGGACCATCCGCATCCCGGTCCATATGGTTGAAACGATCAACAAACTGATCCGCGTACAGCGCCAACTATTGCAAGACCTTGGACGCGAGCCTTCACCGGAAGAAATCGGCGAAGAGATGGACCTCTTGCCTGAAAAAGTGCGTGAGATCCTGAAGATCGCCCAAGAACCGGTGTCACTTGAAACGCCGATCGGCGAAGAAGACGATTCGCATTTAGGAGATTTCATTGAAGATTCCGATGCGCAGTCACCTTCTGACCATGCGGCTTATGAGTTGTTAAAAGAACAATTGGAAGATGTTCTCGATACCTTGACTGACCGAGAAGAAAATGTCTTGCGTCTGCGTTTCGGCCTGGATGACGGCCGCACGCGGACGCTCGAAGAAGTCGGCAAAGTATTTGGCGTGACGCGCGAGCGAATTCGCCAAATCGAAGCAAAAGCTCTCCGCAAACTGCGCCATCCATCGCGCAGCAAGCGCTTGAAAGATTTCTTGGAGTAAGTTGAATGATTCCTTCCGGGCCCAGAGCCTGGAAGGATTTTTTTTGCGTTCAATGGCAGTGCCGAGGCGGTGCAGCTGTCTAAGGAAAAGGCGAGCTTTCCATCTGTCCAACAACATATTGGAATAACTTTCCGTTATGCCTTGCTTGTGTCGGAATTTTAGCTATATAATGAATAATGTAAGCGTATTCACAGCAAAGGGGATGTAAGATATGAATTTCGATTTGACGCAAGAACAACAGATGATCAAAAAAACGATGCGGGAATTCGCTGATAAAGTGGTTGCACCAGGTGCAGTCGACCGCGACCGTACGAAAGAATTTCCGAAAGAAGCCTTTAAGCAGCTGTCCGACATGGGGATGATGGGCTTGCCGTTTGATGAAGCTTATGGCGGGGCTGGAGCGGATTCGACAAGTTTTGCCATCGTCACAGAAGAGTTGAGCCGTGTCTGTGCATCAACAGGCATCACATATTCTGCCCATATTTCGCTTGGCGGCGCACCGCTTAGCTTATTTGGGACAGAAGAGCAGAAACAGAAATATTTGACGCCGATTTGTTCGGGAGAATCGTTCGGCGCGTTTGGGCTGACAGAACCGAATGCCGGGTCGGATGCCGGGGGAACAGAAACCCGCGCAGTGGAAGATGGCGACGATTGGGTCATCAATGGATCGAAAGTATATATCACCAATGCAAGCCATGCGAAGCATTTGGCGATTACCGCCATCACCGGCATGAATGACGGTAAAAAAGAAATCAGCGCCATCATCGTGCCGACGGATGCTGAAGGCTTTACCATCATCGATAATTACGAAAAAATGGGCTTGAATGCATCGAATACGACTGAATTGGTATTGGAAAATGTCCGCGTACCTAAAGAAAACTTGCTCGGCAAACGCGGCGAAGGTTTCAAGCAATTCCTAGTGACGCTTGACGGCGGGCGGATCGGCATCGCGGCGATGGCTGTCGGGATCGCGCAAGGCGCGTTCAATAAAGCGCTCGCTTATGCGAAAGAACGCAAGCAGTTTGGCAAAACTTTGTCGGAATTCCAAGTGACACAATTCAAGCTCGCGGATATGGCGATGAAGATCGAACTCGCCCGCAATATGGTCTATAAAGCGGCATGGCTGAAAGACCAAGGACGCCCGTTCACAAAAGAAGCGTCCATGGCTAAATTATATGCTTCCGAGATGGCGATGGAAGTGGCTGATGAAGCCATCCAAATCCATGGCGGCTACGGCTATATGAAGGAATATGAAGTCGAACGCTATATGCGCGACGCCAAGCTCCTGGAGATCGGCGAAGGGACATCCGAAGTGCAGCGCATGGTTATTTCACGGCTTGTCGGCTGCTGATTGAATCATCAAAACTGTGAAGCTTTACCTGCTTGATGAGTGCCGTCAACTGAATCCTTCGAATTTACCGATTTTGTCACAATACGGCAATTATTATTCGTTATGGCTTTTCGTTTACTGGATAATACAGTACAATAATGAATGATACTTATACTATCATCAAGCAGAACACAGCAGAAGGAGGGTTACGGATGCAAAAGAATGCAATTGTACCTTATATCTTAATCATGGCTTTCGGTATTGGCCTGATTTTCTTCCTATCATTGGAAGGAGTCGGCAACGAAGCTGAAATTGCTGAAGAACATGCAGCAGAAGAAGAAGGCGGCGAAGCGGCTGAAGGTGAAGGCGGAGAAGAAGCAGCAAGCGGCGACTTCGACCCAGAAGCTACAGCAGAAGCCAACTGTATTTCTTGCCACGGTTCAAGCTATGAAGGCGGAGTTGGCCCATCATTAGTGGCTACAGAGCTTGGTCAAGAAGAAATTGAAGAAATTTTGATCAATGGTAAAGGAACAATGCCTCCAGGTCTTGTTCCTGAAGAGAACGTTTCAGCAATGGCTGAGTGGGTACTTTCACTCGAATAGCATCAAAAACCCTTAGTTCTTCTGGAGCTAAGGGTTTTTTGTCAATTAGGAGGAACTTTATGAACGCGCAGCAATTATCAGTTCGATTAATGAAAGTGGCAGAATATGTTCAAGCAGGTGCGGTCGTGGCGGATATCGGCTCCGATCACGCTTATTTGCCCTGCCACCTTCTCCATCACGGCATCGCCAGCCGTGCGGTTGCCGGAGAAATCGTCAAAGGCCCTTATGAATCGGCGAAAAAGCAAGTGCGCGCGGAAGGGCTTGAAGAAAAAATCGTTGTTAGATTGGCTCCAGGACTCGAAGCGATTGAGCCGCAAGACGGGGTCACAGCGGTCACAATCGCTGGAATGGGCGGTTCATTGATCGCTTCAATCTTAGAAGAAGGCCAGGGACGGCTCGAAGGCGTGGAGCGCTTGATCCTGCAGCCTAACGTCCATGCTAAGGCAATCCGGCAATGGGCTGTCCAAAACGGCTGGAAAACGGTCGCAGAAGAGATCTTGAAGGAAAAAGACAAGATTTATGAGATTCTCGTGTTGGAACCGAGTGCTGAAGAGGTGCAGCTGGATGCGAAAGAGTTGCTATTCGGCCCAGAGCTATTAAAACAGCAAAACGAAATTTTCAAGGAAAAGTGGCAACGCGAAGCAACACAATGGAAAGCCATTGCGGAGCACTTGGAGAACACACAACAAACCGAAGACATTCGTACGAAAAAAGAGCAATTGCTCGAAAAAATCGCATTGATGGAAGAGGTGTTCGCGGATGAAAATTCCTAACGGGCAACAGATTATCGAACGGTTCGAGAAATGGTCGCCAAAATATTTGGCGATGGAAGGGGATCCGATCGGGCTGCATGTCGGCACTTTGAATAAAAAGATTGAACGCGTATTGGTGACGCTGGACGTTGATGATGCGGTAGTGGACGAAGCGATTGAAAAAGGCGCTGGCCTCATCATTGCACACCATCCCCCGATTTTCAGGCCCTTGAAAAATCTCCAGACGGATTTTCCTCAAGGCCAATTGATGGAAAAATTGATCAAAAACGATATTGCCGTATATGCTGCACACACCAATCTCGATGTTGCATGGGGCGGCGTCAATGACCTGTTGTCGGATGCACTCGGATTAAGCGACACGGAAGTATTGGTGAAAACATACGAAGCGGAGCTCGTGAAGATCGCGGTGTTCGTGCCTGAAAGCCATGAAGACCACGTGCGAAAAGCGTTCGGCGAAGCGGGTGCCGGAGCAATCGGCGATTATGAGTATTGCAGCTATACCTTGTCTGGCACCGGGCGCTTCCAGCCGAATGCTTCAGCCGATCCATATATCGGGGAAGCGGGCAAAATGGAAGAGACCGCGGAATCGAAAATTGAAGTCGTTGTCCGGAAAGCCGAGAAAGACCGCGTAATCCGTGCGATGATGGCAGCCCATCCTTATGAGGAGCCGGCATATGACGTGTTCACCTTGGAAAACAAAGAGCTGCCAATGGGGCTTGGCCGCATCGGTCGCTTGAAAGAAGAGATGAGCTTGGATACGTTTGCGGAGCATGTGAAAAAGAGTTTGGATGTACCGTTTGTCCGTGTCGTCGGCACTGGCCATGAAACTATCAAAAAAGTGGCGGTGCTTGGCGGCGACGGCAATAAATATATCCAGCAAGCCAAACGCGCTGGGGCGGACGTTTACGTGACGGGCGATTTGTATTTTCACGTCGCACAAGATGCACAGGCAATTGGTTTGTCTGTGATTGACCCAGGGCATCATGTTGAGAAAGTAATGATCCAGGGAGTCGTAGACCATATGACGGAAAAAGGCGCAAACTGGCAATGCGAGTTTCTTGCGTCTGAAGTGGATACAGAACCGTTTCGCGTAAAGTAAATATAAAAAAGAGGCCCCATTCAGGGCCTCTTTTTTATAGCTTATTCATTTACCGGATACGGTTCGATGCGGTCCGATGGTTTCGGATGCTTGATTTTCGGCAAAATTTTATTAAGTGGCACGGAACGCTCCAGTGTGTGGGTTTCCGGATCTTGCGGATCGTATTGATCCAAGAACTTCATGACTTCTTTAACGATTGGTGTCGGCGTCGATGCACCGGCCGTCAAGGCGACCGTTTCAATGCCTTCCAGCCATTCCAACTTCAGTTCAGACAAATCAGAGATACGGTAAGCAGGCGTTCCTGCGATATCTTGGGATACTTGCGCCAGTCGGTTGGAGTTGTTGCTCATCGGATCGCCGATAACCAATAACAGATCGGTTTCACCGGCTTGTTCCGCAACGGCTTCTTGCCGAACTTGTGTAGCGAGACAAATCTCTTTGTGCACTTCCGCTTGGGGGAAACGTTCTTTCAAGCGTTCCATCAAATGAACGACATCCCATTGGCTCATCGTCGTCTGGTTGGTGATAATGATTTTATCTTCTTCCAGCTCAAGGGCGTTGACGTCTTCGATCTTTTCGACCAAATGGACGAGATCCGGAGCAACGCCGATTGCGCCTTCTGGTTCCGGGTGGCCGCTCTTACCGATGTAGATGATATGGTAGCCTTCCGCTGTTTTTTCGCGGATCAAGTCATGCGTCACTGTCACATCCGGGCAAGTGGCATCGATCGACACAAGGCCTTTTCTGCGAGCCAGTTCGCGTACTTGAGGGGATACGCCGTGCGCTGTGAAAATCACGGTACCCGTTTCAACTTTTTCCAGGATCTCGAGGCGGTTGGTGCCATCGAGCGTGATGATGCCATCTTGTTCAAATGCATCCGTTACGTGTTTATTATGGACAATCATGCCCAGTATATAAATCGGGCGCGGCAAGGTTTCATCCATGGCTGCATTTTTTGCAATGACCATGGCATCCACTACCCCGTAGCAATAGCCTCTTGGCGAAATCTTTTTTACTTTCATTATCAAACCGCACTCCTTTCAACATCATGACTTCATTATAACGGAGACGCTGCTTGTTTACAAAAGTTGCATCGCTAAAAAGAGCCATTTTATGCTATAATAGCTAGAGCTTAAGGAGGGAACTATATCCCATGACAAAATTCAACGAATACCGTCTCAAGCCATTTTTGCTTGAAGCGGTCGAAAAACTCGGTTTCACAGAACCGACAGCGATCCAAAAGGAAATGATTCCACAAATCATGAGTGGAAACAGTGCCATTGGCCAGTCCCATACAGGTACAGGCAAGACCCATAGCTTTATCATCCCGATCGTCGAACGCATAGATGTTTCGAAACAGGAAGTACAGGCAGTCATTGCTGCCCCAACGCGTGAACTCGGGACGCAAATCTTCAACGAAATCCAAAAACTGATCGGCGATTCCGGCATCGAAGTGAAATCGTTCATTGGCGGAACGGATAAACAGCGTTCAATTAATAAATTGAAAACGCAGCCGCATATCGTGATCGGGACACCGGGCCGTTTGAAAGACCTCGTCAACGAAAATGCGTTACTCGTCCATACTGCAAAGGTTTTGGTCGTGGATGAAGCAGACCTGGCATTCGATATGGGCTTTATCGAAGAAATCGACCAAGTCGCAGGGAAAATGCGCGACGACTTAGAAATGTACGTATTCTCCGCCACGATTCCTGAAAAACTCAAGCCGTTCCTTAAAAAATACATGGCCAACCCGGCGCATATCAAAATCGGCGACAAACGCCCTGCGGCTGAAGGCTTGGACTTTTATCTGGTGCCGGTGCGCAGCAAGAAAAAAGTCGAGCGTTTGCAAGAAATGATGAAAATCATCAATCCGTATCTCGCGATCATCTTCGTCAACACGCGCACGAATGCCGATTATGTCGCAGAGGAATTATCGAAAAATGGCATTCGCGTAGGGAAAATTCACGGAGATTTGGCACCGCGCGAACGCGTCAAGATGATGAAACAAGTGCGCGATTTGGAGTATCAATACATCGTAGCGACAGATCTTGCCGCACGTGGAATCGATATCCAAGGCGTCAGCCACGTCATCAACTACGAATTGCCGGAAGACCTGGAATTCTTCATTCACCGCGTAGGCCGGACAGCACGTGCGGGGCTTAAAGGCGTCGCAATCACCATGTTCAGTCCGGAAGATGAAGATGCGATTGTCCGCATCGAAAAGATGGGCATCCCATTTCAGCAAAAAGATATCGTTAAAGGCGAATTTGTCGATATGAAAGAGCGCCACGGCCGCAAAAAGCGTGTACGTACAGAAAATGAGGCCGATACCAAGGCGAAATCAATGGTTCATAAACCGAAAAGCGTCAAACCGATGTATAAAAAGAAAATGAAATGGAAAATGGACGAAATCAAAAAAGCGGAACGACGCAAAAACCGTAAAAAGTAAGGGGTCATTCAAATGTTATTAGGATCGCATGTCTCGATGAGCGGCAAGAAGATGCTACTCGGCGCGAGCGAGGAAGCCGCTTCTTACGGCTCCATGACTTTCATGATCTACACGGGGGCACCGCAAAACACGCGGCGCAAACCGATCGAAGAACTGAATATCGAAGCGGGACGAGCACATATGGCGGAGCATGGCCTATCGAATATCATCGTTCACGCTCCTTATATCATCAATATCGCTAACACGACCAAACCGGCTACATTCGAGCTTGGTGTCGAATTTCTCCAATCGGAAATCGAACGCACCGCAGCACTCGGGGCGGAACAAATCGTGTTGCATCCTGGTGCCCATGTTGGTGCAGGAGTAGAAGCCGGCACCCAGAAAATCATTGAAGGCTTGAACGAAGTGCTGAAGCAGGATTTCCCGGTCAATATCGCCCTTGAGACGATGGCGGGAAAAGGCAGTGAAATCGGCCGCAATTTCGAGGAGTTGGCTGAGATCATCAACGGGGTGACGCATAACGAGCGCTTGTCGGTATGTTTCGATACATGCCACGTTCACGATGCCGGTTACGACATCAAAGAAGATTTCGACGGTGTGTTGGCGGAATTCGATCGCATCATCGGAATCGACCGCTTGCAAGTACTGCACATCAACGACAGCAAGAACGTGCGCGGGGCAGGGAAAGACCGCCACGAGAATATCGGTTTCGGTGAAATCGGTTTTGACGCACTCAATTCGATTGTCCACCATAAACAATTGATGCATGTGCCGAAAATACTCGAGACACCATATGTCGGCTCGGATGCGAAAAAGAAACAAGCGCCGTATGCATACGAAATTGAGATGCTTAAAAATGGCGTATTCGCACCTGATGAAATCGAAAAGATGAAATTACCGATCGAATCCCAATAAAGCAGATGACAAGGCTGTTCCGAAATGCCGTGAAAAATGGCATTTCGGACAGCCTTTTTTTCATTTGAAAAAAGGGCAGGCGCGCCGAAAAAAGACCACGCAAGACAATGCGATGCGCGCCTTTACGATTTGCAATTTCCCAACTCCACTTCTAAAAGCATTATTTAAAAGGCCAAACGGTTTACAGGAGCACACAACTGCTCTATACTTTCTATAGTAAATCGTAATCATTATTATTGGAAAAGGGGCGACCCTATGGCAGCGCCATTGATCAACATTAAAGAAGTCAGCTATGAATATGAGCAAACAAAAGCACTGGACCGTATTTCAATGAAAGTGGAGGAAGGTGATTTCCTGGCGATACTCGGCCCGAACGGATCAGGGAAATCGACCTTGTTGAAGATCATGCTCGGACTCATCCGGCCTTCCGAAGGCAGCGTGGAATTGTTCGGCATTGATTCGAAGCAGTTTAAGCACCGCGAATGGATCGGCTATGTATCGCAGAAATCGAATTCGTTCAACTCGGCTTTTCCTGCTACTGTGCAGGAAGTGGTGGCAGGGGGGCTAGCGAAAAAAGCCGGGCTGTTTCACAAGTTGCCGAAAAACACAGCCCAGCAAGTCGAGGAATCGCTCGATGCAGTGGGGATGAAAGCCTTTAAAAACCGCAGCATCAGCGAACTTTCCGGCGGCCAACAGCAGCGCGTCTTTATCGCTCGTGCACTTGTTGCCAAGCCGAAAGTGCTCATACTCGATGAACCGACTGTCGGCATCGATGTCCAGAACGTGCAGGCGTTCTATGACATGCTCGCTGCACTCAACCGAGAGCGAAATATTACATTGGTGCTCGTGACGCATGACGTCGATACGGTGACCGACCGCATCTCACATGTCGCGTGCTTGAACCAGACCATCCATTTCCACGGCTTTAAAGACCAATTGCATATGATGAGCGATGAGAAGCGCGAAGCGTGGTATGGCCATTCCGTGCGGAAAATCCATCATACGGAAGGAAGCCATACGCATGCTTGACGCCATCCTGTCCTATGAATTTCTGCAAAACGCATTCGCATCCGGCTTGATCATCGGTGTTATCGCGCCGCTGCTCGGCGTTTTCATCGTCGTGAGAAGGCTGTCGCTGATCGCTGATGCCCTGAGCCATGTGACGCTCGCAGGCATTGCCGGAAGCCTTTATTTAAGCCAAAGTGTCGGGGCGCTCGCGCTTTTGAACCCGCTTTACCTCGGGATTGCTTCGTCGGTGATGGGTTCGATGCTCATCGAGCGGCTGCGCAGCGTCTATAAGCATTACGAAGAACTGGCCATTCCAATCATCCTGTCCGCAGGCATCGGCTTCGGCGCCATTTTCATTTCTCTCGCAGAAGGATTTTCGAGCGACTTGTTCGGGTATCTTTTCGGCACCGTGTCAGCCGTCAGCCGACAGGATCTCTATATCGTCGCAGGGATCGCAGTGATCGTACTGGCGTTTATCCGCATTTTCTTCAAGGAACTATTCGTCTTGTCCTTTGATGACGAATATGCACGGGCATCCGGCCTGCCTGCAAAATGGATTCACTTTCTGTTCATGATCGTCACGGCCTTAGTCATTTCCGGTTCGATGCGCATCGTCGGCATTCTGCTCGTATCATCACTCATGACCATTCCGGTAGCGACGGCAATGCGCGTCGCCAAAAGCTTCAAGCAAACCATCTGGTTATCAATCCTGTTCGGTGAAATATCGGTCCTGACCGGGCTGGTCGCCGCCTTTTACTTTGATTTGGCGCCAGGCGGCACGATCGTCGTCACATCCATTGCCATTTTGCTAGTAATTTTGGCTTATCGAAAAATCTCGTTATCTAAGAAAAGGGGGGCAGCCGCATGAACTTAAATAAAGCGTGGGGCATCCTGAAAGAAAACGGTTTTAAAGAAACGACAAAACGCAATCAGATTCTGGAAATCTTCGAAGGGGACGAACGGTATCTGACCGCCCGTGATATCTTGGATGTTATGCAAAAAGACTATCCGAGCATGAGCTATGATACCGTCTACCGCAACTTGGCGACGTTTGTATCGCTGGACATTTTGGAGGCTACCGAGTTGTCGGGCGAAAAGCATTTCCGCATGCATTGCGAAAGCGACCATCACCACCATCATTTCATTTGCATGGACTGCGGCAAGATTAAGGAAATTCCGCTATGTCCAATGGACTTATTGGGTGCGGCATTGCCGGCCTATGAAATCGACAACCATAAATTCGAAATCTACGGGAAATGCCCGGAGTGTAAATAAACGCTAGTAATGAAAAGGGCCTGACAGCTAATGCTGTCAGGCCTTTTTTATCTACTCACAATAGAAACGGGCAAATAAAAAAGAGCGCAAGTCTAACTTGCGCTCTTCGTTTACCGCTTGAGCAATTCCTGTTGTACGCCGAACTCTTTTTTCACCCATTGATCGGCTTCGAGCCAATCATAGACGCGAATCACTTTATTCGGCGCCGGCTCACGGTTATAAGGGGTGTCGAACAAAATGACGGGAATGTCCAGTTCTTCGGAAATTTCTACCGCATTGTCGTGTTTGTCTTCGAAGAACAAATCGACATTATGCGCTTTGGCGGTGCTGATTTTTTTATGCGTGCCGATCAATTCGATATGATCGTAGGCAATGGCATGTTGTTCAAACCAGTCGAATGTAACGTTTCGAACGTTATCTCCGCGAGCGGAGATAAAATACAGTTCGTATTGGTCTTTCCAGTTATTGATGATTTGCTTGGCGTCTTTCGAAATAGGAGAAGCCGCATAAATCTTCGGTTCGTGCTTTTTGAACCAGGAGTAGAACTCTTTTTTATCGAGCTGCGGCAAGGCCGCTGTCAGGTCGTATTCCCGGATATCTTCGATGGTCAGCTCGCTGCCGAATGCTTCATTGATATGGGGAATCAATGAAGTGGGGCAGGTGACGGTGCCATCGATATCGATGCCAAATCGGTACATATGATCACAACCTTATGCTTGTTGTTGTTCCAATTCCTTTTGCTTTTTCTCTTCCGCTTGTTTGGCGAAATATTCTTCTGCCAATTTATCGATCTCGATCTTCAATTCTTCGACCATTGTTTCTTCAGGAACTTTACGGACTGTTTTCCCGTGCATAAAGAGAAGGCCTTCCCCGCGAGCGCCGGCGATGCCGATATCGGCTTCGCGTGCTTCGCCTGGGCCATTGACGGCACAGCCGAGAACAGCGACTTTAAGCGGTGCTTTGATGTGGGAGATGTATTCTTCCACTTCGTTCGCGATGGAAATCAAGTCGATCTCGATGCGTCCGCAAGTCGGACATGAAATAAGTGTTGCAGCGTTGGAAGACAAGCCGAAGACTTTCAATAGTTCGCGGGCAACTTTGACTTCTTCGACAGGGTCTGCACTCAAGGACACGCGGAGTGTATTGCCGATCCCTTTTGCGAGCAACGCCCCGAGGCCTGCAGAACTTTTCACGGTTCCGGAGAACAAGGTGCCGGATTCCGTGATGCCGAGGTGGAGCGGGTAGTCGAATGCTTTCGACGCTTTTTCGTATGCTTCCACAGCAAGGCTCACGTCGGATGCTTTAAGCGAGACGATGATGTCATGGAAATCAAGATCTTCGAGGATCTTGATATGGTGCAATGCTGATTCTACCATGCCGTCCGCCGTCGGATAGCCATATTTCTCGAGGATTTTGCGCTCGAGTGAACCAGCGTTTACGCCGATGCGGATTGGGATGCCTTTCGCTTTTGCTGCATTGACAACCGCTTCAACTTTTTCGCGGCGGCCGATATTGCCTGGGTTGATGCGGATTTTATCGGCACCTTGTTCAATGGCGATCAAGGCCAATTTATAGTCGAAATGGATATCGACTACGAGCGGGATATTGATGCGTTTCTTGATCTCGCCGATGGCATAAGCTGCCCGCTCATCGGGGCAGGCGACACGGACGACTTGGCATCCGGCTTCTTCGAGACGGAGAATCTCCGCTACCGTTGCTTCCACATCGTGTGTTTTCGTCGTCGCCATACTTTGTATGAATAGTTCATTGCTGCCGCCAATCGTTATATCGCCGACTTTGAC
Organism: Planococcus sp. CP5-4_YE; assembly: GCF_019042655.1. Taxonomy (GTDB): domain Bacteria; phylum Bacillota; class Bacilli; order Bacillales_A; family Planococcaceae; genus Planococcus. The sequence goes on along the minus strand of NZ_JAHPZO010000003.1, from coordinate 137,863 downwards.
GGGGCGTGTTTTTGAACGGTGAGTCATTTCGCTCATGTTAAAAATCTCTCCTTTTTGTGAGTTTCCGGTAAACCGGACGATTACTCAGCTTACCCTTGCACAAAATTTATGTGTGGGTCTATTTCTATTGCCTATAGCCATTTTAGCAGTGTCTCGTTTGAAAAGACAAGAAAGACGGCTGTTCCTTACAGATTCTTTACAGCTTTGCAATATTAGCTCGGTTTTTTTGCTGGAGGGGCTTTCGGGTAGAAACGCGCTGCACTATATAGAAGGAACAGTGTCCATAAACTCGTTAACAGCGAAATCCATAGGCTATTGACCCAAAAGCTCGCCACATACGCAGCGATAGTCGGCACGGTAACGGCGAGTGCCGCTGTGCGCCACATATGCCGGTATTCCCCGCGCCGCTTGAGCCAGGCGAGAAAGCCATAGCCGAATGCCGCAAATACGCTGATTTTAATAAAATGATAAAGAGTAGTTGAAACGAATAAAAAAACGAGTGCAAACGGGTAAAGCAGCCATTCGATTTCTTCTATGAATTGCAGCAGGCCTTCCAGTTCCGATGAGCTCGAGCCGATGCCAAGCATGAACTCAGCGAAAGAGATAAGCGAAAGCAGGGCGATAAACCAGAAAACGAATTTCATGATGCGGCCGATTGGCATAATGCGGACCGCTGCCCTTTTTTTCGGTTCCATAAAGCTTGCTTTCAATAGTTGGTAGAGATTCACAGCCATCTTCCTTTCCGTGTGTAGTGTAATATTATCATGACTGAAACGGAAAAAATCGGGCTTATGTTACGGGTTTGTAAATTTTCACTAAAGGTATTTACATTTACTTAGCGAAGTCTTCATAATAGGTGAGGTGTGATTACGTTATATTTAGGAGTTGAATGTGAATCGTGGAAATGAATTGGCAGGAATTGCTGTTTACCTTCTTTGGGGGACTCGGTATTTTCCTATTCTCAATCAAGTATATGGGTGACGCTTTGCAGAAAGCTGCGGGCGATAAACTGCGGGACATTTTAGACCGTTTTACGACCAATCCGTTTATGGGTGTCTTGGTCGGTATTGTAGTAACGATTCTGATCCAGTCGAGCTCAGGGACGACCGTTATCGTCGTCGGCCTTGTAAGCGCAGGCTTCATGACGCTGAGACAAGCAATCGGCGTCATTATGGGTGCGAATATCGGGACGACCGTGACGGCGTTCATCATCGGCCTGGACGTCGGTGCCTACGCATTGCCAATCATGGCGGTTGGTGCATTCTTGATTTTCTTCATCAAGAAAAACCAAATCCAAAATATCGGTCAAGTCATTTTTGGTTTTGGTGGATTGTTCTTCGGGATGGAAACGATGAGCGGGGCAATGAAGCCGCTGCGTGAATTGCCGGCTTTCATCGACATGACGGTCAATTTGAGTGAATTCCCGATCCTCGGCGTTGCAGCTGGAACAATCTTCACTTTCATCGTCCAAAGCTCCAGCGGGACGATCGCCATCCTTCAAGGTCTCTATGCAGAGAACTTAGTTACGCTTGATGCCGCATTGCCGGTTCTATTCGGTGACAATATCGGGACGACCGTGACAGCTGTGCTCGCAGCACTCGGCACATCCATTGCCGCGCGCCGTGCAGCAGCTGTCCACGTCTTATTCAATGTCATCGGCTCCATCATCTTCCTGATCTTGCTCGTGCCATTTACAGCGTACGTCGAATGGATTACCGGCGTTTTGAATCTGGAAGCGAAAATGCAGATTGCTTTTGCGCACGGAACCTTTAACATTGTCAACACCATGATCCAATTCCCGTTAATTGGCGCTTGGGCATACCTTGTGACAAAAGTGATTCCGGGAGACGAAGTGCTGATCGAATTCAAGCCGAAGCACCTGGACTTGAATTTTATCGAGCAATCGCCATCAATCGCTCTTGGACAAGCGAAAGAAGAAGTATTGCGCATGGGTAAATATTCTGTGCAAGGATTGGAAGAAACCTATGAATATTTGAAAACGAAAAGCAAGAAAAATGCTGAGATGGGCTACCAGCTGGAAGATGCCATCAATAACCTGGATGGAAAAATTACCGATTACTTGGTGCTAATTTCCGCAGAGTCGATTTCAGCGGCAGATTCCACGCGCCACACGATGTTGATGGAAACGGTTCGTGACATCGAACGGATCGGCGACCATTTCGAGAACATCATCGAATTGATCGATTACCAGGAAGCCAATAAAGTGAAATTGACCGGCGAAGCGATGGAAGACTTGGACGAAATGTTCACATTGACCATTGCCACGGTTTCGAAATCACTGGATGCACTCGACACGACAAGCCACGAGCTTGCGCGTGAAGTGGCAGAACAGGAAGACCTGATCGACAAAATGGAACGCAAATTCCGTAAGAAACATATCCTTCGCCTAAACGAAGGGGCATGTTCCGCACAAGCGGGAATCGTCTTTGTCGATATCGTCAGCAACTTGGAGCGGATCGGCGATCACTCTGTCAATATCGCGGAAGCCATACTCGGCAACCGCACTTGATCCACACTCCCTTTCATCCTTTACATTTTCTGAAATGTAGGGCACGATGAAAGGGAGTTTTTATATCGGAAAAGGAGGGTTCGAGATGCTCGAAATTGTCGGCTGGGTTTTTGTGCTTGTATTTTTTGCCATCGGTTTCATCGGACTTGTGTACCCGGTCATCCCGGCGTCGCTGTTCATTTTCGGAGGCTTCATCATTTATGGCCTATTTTTCAGTTTCGCTGATTTGCCGTGGTGGTTCTGGCTCATCGAGATCTTATTTGTCCTGCTGCTGTTCGGGGCAGACTTATTGGCCAATGCAGTTGGCGTGAAAAAATTCGGCGGTTCAAAAGCAGGTTTAGTGGGCAGCACTGTCGGATTGATCTTCGGTCCATTCGTCATTCCATTTGCTGGCATTCTCATCGGGCCGTTCATCGGCGCCATCATTGCGGAAATGGTGGTCAATAAATCGTCGATCAAAAAATCGATCCGCTCAGGTATCGGATCGGTTGTCGGGTTCATCACTTCTGCGTTGACGAAAGGTATTATTCAAGCAGTGATGGTCGGTTTATTCTTCTGGGTGATTTGACTGCCTTCTCCGACTAAGGTCTGAAAAATATGTGCCGATATGCTTTATATTTGTGTCGGTCTGAAAATTTTGATACGCTAACAAAGTAGAACAATAGACTCAAGGAGGAATTTAATCATGGCATACGAACTACCGGAACTACCATACGCGTACGATGCGCTAGAACCGCACATCGACAAAGAAACAATGAACATTCACCACACGAAACACCATAACACGTACGTAACAAACGTAAATGCGGCCTTGGAAGGTCATGAAGATCTTTCTTCGAAATCAATCGAAGAATTGGTTTCTGACTTGAACGCAGTGCCGGAAGATATCCGCACAGCTGTCCGCAACAACGGCGGCGGCCATGCGAACCACTCGCTATTCTGGCAGCTTCTTTCCCCAAATGGCGGAGGACAGCCAACTGGTGCAGTAGCTGACGCCATCAACAGCAAATTCGGAAGCTTTGACGAGTTCAAAGAAAAATTCGAAGCTGCAGGCAAAACACGTTTCGGATCTGGCTGGGCTTGGCTAGTCGTTTCCAACGGCGAATTGGAAGTCACTTCAACGCCAAACCAGGATTCTCCACTATCTGAAGGCAAAACGCCGATTCTTGGAGTGGACGTTTGGGAACATGCTTACTACTTGAAATACCAGAACCGCCGCCCGGATTACTTGGCAGCATTCTGGAGCGTTGTCAACTGGGACGAAGTGTCCAAGCGCTACGAAGCTGCTAAATAATTGTTAAATAATGAAACCCAGGCACACACTTTTTCGTCTGAAAAAGTGTGTGTTTTTTTATGTCCGGTGCTATACTAGCAACTGGATATTTTTTTGAAAGGAGCTACGCGCTCATGAAAAACCCTCAAAAACGGCGTGTTTCGCTGGCGAAATCCAAACTCCAGTCCAACACGACCTTCAGGATGAACATCCTCTTTTTTGCTATTTTCCTGTTGTTTTCTATGCTCATTCTGCGCCTAGGGTATTTGCAAATCGTCAAAGGGGAAGATTACGCCCGTGCGATTGCCAGAACCGAGGAAGTGGCGGTCAACACTAGTGTGCCGCGCGGACGGATTTTTGATTCTGCCGGACGCTTGCAAGTTGATAACGAGCCCGTCAATAGCATCACATATACGAAGATGCAGACGACAAAAAGCAGCGAGATGATGGAAGTGGCTGAAGAACTTGCCAAATTGATTGAAAAAGATACTGAAAAAGTGACTTTGCGCGATAAGCAAGACTTTTACATACAATTGAATACGGAAAGCGCAACCGAAAAAGTGACGGCTGAAGAACGCGCTGCGATTGAAGCGGAAGACGCGTCTCAGAAGGAAAAGCAGCAGAAGCTTGATGCCTTGATTCGTGAGAAAATCACCGATGAAGAACTCGCTAGCCTGACAGAGGAACAATTAGAAGTTCTGGCGATTTACCGGGAAATGACTTCTGGCTATGCGTTGTCTCCGCAAATCATTAAAGGTGAAGGCGTCACAGATGAAGAATTCGCCGTCGTATCAGAGCGCTTGACCAATCCAAAACTGGAAGGCGTCAACACAGTCACTGACTGGAAGCGCGTAAAAATGACCGATTTGACGATCCTCGGCAGTACGACGACGCCTGACCAAGGGATCCCGGCCAATCGCCTTGATTATTATTTAAGCCGCGATTATTCCCGCAACGACCGCGTCGGCACGAGCTTCTTGGAGCAACAGTATGAAGATGTGCTGCAAGGCCAGAAATCGAGCGTCAAAAACGTCACCGACGGCCGCGGCCGCGTCATCGAAACGGTACCGGTTGATGAAGGCGAACCTGGAAAAGATTTGGTCTTGACGATTGACAGCGAACTTCAATATGAATTGGAAAAAATCGTGGAAGAAAAATTACTTGCATTGAAAGCAGGTCCAAACTCGCAACTAGTCAAGGATGCGTACTTGGTCATGATGAATCCTCAAACGGGGGATGTCTTGTCGATGGTCGGTAAACGTGTCGGCGAAGATGAAAACGGCAGACGCGTCGTCAACGACTATGCGTTCGGTACGTTTACGGCTGCCCACGAAATGGGTTCAACCGTCAAAGGCGCCACTTTGCTGACAGGATATGAGCAAGATGCCGTGGAGATTGGCGAAGTGCAAATCGATGAACCATTGAAGTTTAGGAGCACTAAACAGAAAAATTCAATTTTCAACACAACGCCGTTTAATCGCATCCCAATGAACGATTTGATGGCGATTGAACGTTCATCCAACGTCTATATGTTTAAAATTGCATTAAAAATTGCAGGTTTAGAATATCAGTATAACCGAGGTCTCAATATAGGGCCTGAAAGCTTTGGAATCATGCGTAACTCGTTTGCACAATTTGGACTTGGAGTAGAGACCGGTATTGATTTGCCGAACGAAGGCACCGGATATCTTGGAAATACGAGTCAAGGGAGTTTACTGCTAGATCTAGCTATTGGTCAGTTCGATACGTATACACCGATGCAACTCGCCCAGTATATCTCCACCATTGCCAACGACGGCTACCGCATGCAGCCGCATGTCGTCAAGGAGATCCGCAAAGCTTCTCCTGACGGCGAGACGCTTGGGCCCATCGAGACAGTTATCGAACCGAAAATCATGAACCGCATCAATAATACGCAAGAAGAAATCGACCGTGTCAAAGAAGGCATGCGTAATGTGTATATCGGCAGCTCCGGCTCGGCGCGCGCGCAGTTCAGCGATACGCCGTATACTGCAGCCGGCAAGACCGGAACAGCGGAAGCTTTCTACTTCGAACGCGGCAATCCATTTCATAACACGGTGAACGTCAACATCGCGCATGTTGGTTTCGCGCCTTACGAGGACCCGGAAATCGCTTATGCCGTGGTCATTCCCTATGTGACGACCGACCCTACCAAAGTGCCAAGAACAAACAATGAAATTGCCCGCGCTGCAGCAGACAAGTATTTTGAGTTAAAAGCGCAGCGCAGCGAAGACGAAGCGAATGAAATCAAGCCGCCTTTTAGCGGAACACGCATCGAATAAATATGTTTTTTTCCATGTAAAGCAAACCGCCCTACCAAAGTCCTGAAATGGACGCTGGTCGGGCGGTTTTTGTTTTTCCCTATAAGTCTTTTGTCATTTACAATTTCTTAACAATGGCTTCATATGTCCTCAACAATAGAACCGTATAGTTGGTCTTGTAAACAACAAACCATATTAGGGGGAAACATTAAAATGAGAAACTGGAAGTTCGCTATGGCATCAACAATTCTTGGATCGGCACTAGTACTTGGAGCATGTGGCAGCACGGAAGAAACAGCTACAGGTTCTGAAACTGAAGAAACGACAACAGACACCGCTTCAGACGAAGCAGTACTGGAAGGTTCTGTCACAGGTGACGGTTCTTCTACAGTCGCGCCTATCCTTGAAGGAATTGTTGAAGAATACGCAGCAGTTCAACCTGAAGTCCAAGTAACGGTCGGCGTTTCCGGTACGGGCGGCGGATTCGAAAAATTCGTCCAAGGTGAAACAGCTTTCTCAAATGCTTCTAGACCGATTAAAGAAGAAGAAATTGCGAGCCTTGAAGAAGCAGGCATCGAATATACGGAATTCCTTCTTGCATATGACGGGCTTTCAGTAGTCGTCAACCAGGAAAACGACTGGGTGGAAGATTTGACGGTTGAAGACTTGAAAAAACTTTGGGTAGAAGATGGCAGCACAAAAATGTGGTCAGACATCAACCCGGAATGGCCGGATGAAGAAGTCGTATTTTATGCACCAGGAACAGCTTCTGGAACATACGATTATTTCAATGAAGTCATCCTCGAAGAAGAAGACATCGTCGAATCGGCAACATTATCTGAAGACGACAACACGCTTGTTCAAGGGATTCAAGGAGATCCAAACGCAATCGGATTTTTCGGCTATGCTTACTACATTGCGAACCAAGACACTTTGAAAGTCGTAACTATTGATGGCGTCGAGCCAAACCCGGAAACAATTGAATCCGGTGACTATTCGCCACTATCACGCCCGCTCTTCACTTACGCCAACAATGCGAAAATCGCTGAAGATGAAGCGGCATATGATTTCATGCAGTTCACTTTAGAAAATGCAGGACAAATGGCTGAAGCAGTCGGATACGTTCCATTGGCAGAAGAGGATTACGAGCAAGGCTTGGCAGATCTTGAAGCGTTGAAATAAATCAAGTTGCAAGTTCAGTCTTAGGGTGAGCAGCTGCTGCTCGCCTTTTGCGGTTGAAAGGGGATTCTATTATGCGGACATCGGTTCAGGAACTGATCGCAAAGTCGAAAGATAAGAAAAGCAAAAAAATTATTGAGAAGCTCATCCCGATCCTATTGTTTTTGATCGCTTCTGTGTCGGTTTTGACAACCATCGGGATTGTCCTGACATTAATCATTGAAACCATTACCTTCTTTACAAGAGTACCGCTGTCCGACTTCATCCTTGGCACGACTTGGCTGCCATTCGCCAATAGCGGAGCCCAGTTCGGCATTTGGCCGTTGATCGTCGGGACGCTGAAAATCACCGGTATCGCGATCGTCGTGGCTGTGCCGATCGGCATTTCAGCTGCCATTTACTTGAGCGAATACGCTTCTGACAACGTACGGCGCATCGTCAAGCCGGTTCTTGAAGTTTTGGCGGGAGTCCCGACCATCGTTTATGGCTTTTTCGCCTTAACGTTCGTGACGCCTGTATTGCAAAGCTTTTTCCCGGACATCAAGATTTTTAACGCGATTTCACCAGGGATCGTCGTCGGCATCATGATCATCCCGATGATCGCTTCGCTATCGGAAGACGCCATGTCGTCTGTCCCGAAAAGCATTCGCGACGGGGCGCTTGCCATGGGCTCGACAAAGTTTGAAGTCGCTTGGAAAATTACCGTTCCAGCCGCGTTGTCCGGCATTATTGCCTCAGTTGTGCTCGGTTTGTCCCGTGCGATCGGCGAGACGATGATCGTTTCGCTTGCGGCAGGGTCAACGCCGAAATTCGATGGCGATTTCACTGGTTCGATCCAGACGATGACCGCCTATATCGTGCAAGTATCCAAAGGCGATGCCGGTTATGGAACGACGATTTACTACTCCATCTATGCGGTCGGGTTTACGTTATTCCTCTTCACGATGGCGATGAATATCCTGGCTGGGTATATGTCAAAACGTTTCCGGGAGGAATATTAAGATGAGATACATTGAACAGGAAAAAGTTGTCCGTCGAATGAACGGTCGGATGGTCGTCAACCGGGTCTTTCAAGGGCTCTTCATGTTTGCGACGGCGCTCGCACTGCTGGCGCTGGTGATCTTGCTGTACCGGATCGTCAGTCAAGGAGCGGGACATCTGTCGCTAGACTTCCTGACCAATTTTGCTTCACGGTTCCCGGATCAAGCAGGGATTAAAGCGGCGCTCGTCGGGTCGATCTGGCTGATGGCAGTCGTTGCTCCTACATCCATTTTGCTTGGCGTGGGATCTGCGATTTATTTAGAAGAATACGCCAAAAAAGGGCGCATCACGACATTTATCCAAATGAATATTTCCAATTTGGCAGGGGTTCCGTCAGTTGTCTTCGGACTTTTGGGGTTGACGATCTTTGTCCGCGCATTGGCGCTTGGCAACAGCATCCTTGCAGCAGGCTTTACGATGAGCTTGCTCATCCTGCCGGTCATTATCGTAGCAGCACAGGAAGCGATCCGTTCGGTTCCGGGCGAACTGCGCGACGCATCCTACGGAATGGGTGCAACTAAATGGCAGACCATCGTGCGCATCATCTTGCCAGCAGCGATACCCGGAATTCTGACAGGCAGCATCTTAGCTTTGTCACGGGCCATTGGCGAAACAGCACCGCTGATCGTTGTGGGTATTCCGGTTATCATCCAGTTTTTGCCGGAAGGCGTCATGGACACATTCACCGCCTTGCCGATGCAAATCTATGACTGGTCGAGCCGTCCGCAAGCTGAGTTCCAGACGGTCGCAGCAGCCGGCATCATCGTCTTGATGGTCGTGTTGCTATTCATGAATTCAATAGCAGTCTTCATTCGGAACAAATTCGATAAATCCTATTAAAGTGTCATGCGGAAGGGGAGTTCATTATGAACACAGCAACGATCAAAACGAAAATCAATACAGCACAGCCTACCTCAGTAGAACAAGTTGAGAAGGAAAGTGTTTATAGCACGCGTCAATTGAATTTATGGTATGGCAATAACCATGCTTTGAAAAACATTGATTTGGAAATCGGGGAAAACGAAGTCACGGCGATTATCGGGCCATCTGGGTGCGGGAAATCGACGTATCTGAAAACATTGAACCGCATGGTGGAACTGGTGCCTTCTGTCAAGACTTCAGGGGAGATCCATTACCGCGGCCGCAATATCTTCGATTCCAGTTATGGAGTTGAAGAATTGCGCACACGCGTCGGCATGGTATTCCAAAAGCCGAATCCGTTTCCGAAATCAATTTACGATAATATCGCATACGGCCCCCGCATCCACGGCATCAAAAACAAGAAAATCCTGGATGAAATCGTCGAAAAAAGCTTGCGCGGCGCAGCGATCTGGGACGAAGTGAAAGACCGCCTGAACGAAAATGCGTACGGCATCTCAGGTGGCCAACAGCAGCGGATCTGCATCGCACGGACATTGGCGATCGAACCGGACGTTATCTTGATGGACGAGCCGACATCTGCACTTGACCCGATTTCGACTTTGAAAATCGAAGAATTGGTGCAGGAATTGAAAGAGCAATACAGCATCATCATCGTAACCCATAATATGCAGCAAGCTGCGCGGATTTCCGATAAAACTGCCTTCTTCTTGAACGGCGAAGTCATCGAATATGACCGCACCGATACAATTTTCTCGAATCCTGCAGATAAACGGACAGAGGATTACATTTCAGGTCGCTTCGGCTGATGCACAACTTCAATCAGTGGGAATGGGTTTCCCGCTGGCCGTTACAAATGGATGAATGGGAGGAACAGTAAATGGCAGTACGCGAAAAGTTTGAATATGAATTACATTCAGCACAGGAACAATTAATTACACTGAGCACGATGGCCATCGATGCACTCGACAAATCGATGAAGGCACTCGTCGCCCATGACATCGACAAGGCGCTTCAAGTAATTGACGATGACGCCAATATCAATCGCCTTGAAGAAGAACTCAACGACCAAGTGATCCTGTTAATTGCCAAGCAATCGCCGGTTGCGACCGATCTCAGACGTTTGATCGTCACGATCAAAGTCGCTTCGGATATGGAGCGGGTCGGGGATTACGCCGTCAACATCGCAAAAGAAACGATCCGCATTGGGCAGCAGGATTTGCTCGAGCCGATCAATAAAATTCAGCGCATGCACGAACTCGCAACCTCAATGCTGCGCCAAGGCATAGAAGCCTTGATAGAAGAAGACGTGGAAAAAGCCAAGGAAATTGCCGACCTCGATGACGAAGTCGATGATTTGTACGGTGAAGCGATCCGGCTGTTGTTCCGGCACAGCGCAAAAGAGCCCGAAAAGCTCAGCCAAGTGACGCAATTAGCATTTGTCTGCCGTTATATGGAACGATCTGCGGATTATGCGACCAATATCGCGGAGCAATTATTCTACCTCGTTCGCGGCCGCCATTACGATCTGAACAAATAAATGAATGAATGAATGAATGAACAAAACCACAGCCTCGACCGTGGTTTTTTATTTAGGGAAATGATGGAGAAGCGGCATTTTTCAGTAGACAAACACTGAAGGTATGCTATAATAATTAAGTCGTATAGATCACGCTTATTAATGAAATGGATTTTTTGAAAGAATTGGGAGGGATATCGATGCGTGTAAACATTACACTAGCTTGCACAGACTGTGGCGAAAGAAACTACAGCACTGTTAAAAATAAGCGCAACAACCCTGAGCGTCTTGAATTGAAAAAATATTGCTCACGTGAAAAGAAAATGACAACACACCGTGAAACGAAGTAAGTAATTGACTGCCAAAACCTCTCGGGGTTTTGGCTTTTTCTTTTGTTATGCGCAGTTTACTATAGAAACTATACATAGAGACAATCTACAGTTCAGCAGAAGGGGCGTTTGCGTAATGAAAAAAGCAGTGTTGAGGAAATCGGTCATCGGCCAAATGAGTGAACTTACAGAATCACAACATGCCCAAATGTCATCGGCGATTTTAGAGAAACTTCTGGAAGATCCCGATTTTCAAAAAGCTGAAACTGTCGGGGTGACCATCTCGCGCTGGCCGGAAGTGGATACGATTCCGCTTATCGAAACGTGTTGGCGGCTGGGGAAGAGAGTCGCCGCCCCGAAATGTTTTGCAAAAGACCGGACGATGGATTTCCGGCTGTTCAACAAGCTCGGCCAATTGGAAGTGGTGTACATGGACCTCAAAGAACCGATCAAAGCCGAAACAGAAGCGATCGGCCCCGAAAGCATCGATTTATTGATTGTGCCGGGTGTTGTCTTTACACAAAGCGGCTACCGTATCGGCTTTGGCGGAGGCTATTACGACCGGTATTTGAGCGGATTTAGCGGCCATACCCGTTCGTTGGCTTTTGATTTCCAGCTGGATGGCGAATTGCCTATCGAAAGCCACGATATTCCCGTCGATGGCATCATTACGGAAAAAAGAACAATCGACTCGAAGGCGGTGAGAACATGAAAGACCTTTACGATGTAATGCAATTGCTGAAAAGATACGGCACGATCATCTACACGGCGGATTTCATTTCGGATATCGATTTGATGGAATCCGATATCCGCGATCTATACGACCACGATTTCATCACTCCGCGTGAATATGCATCCGCCTTGATGATCTTGCGGCAAAAACGCACAGAATATGAGAAAAAAGGAAAATCATGAAACCGATAGCGTTTTGGAACGTCTATTAAGGGGAATTACTTTCGCTTGAGGATGATTTGTTCTATACTATAAGGTATTGAATTTCCATTTTACTTGAAACTGAAATTCGCACGAACCGGACAAACGCTCCGGTAAGACGAGGAGGATGTGCGGCAATGAAAAACAGAGAATGGCCTAAGCATTCGGTCTTGGCCATCGCAGTCATCGCGACATGGCTGACGACATATGTCGTCTACAAAACGGCCTTTTCCATCACAATCGACAATGCATTGCAGGAATTCATCCTGTTCTTGAACCCATTAAGCTTATTATTATTCGCCTATGGAGGCGCGCTCTTCTTCAAGAGCAAGAAAGCACGAAACCGCTATATTCTAGTTATCGCGGTCGTGACATCGATTATTCTATACGGCAACGTGGCGTTTTACCGTTTCTTTACGGATTTCATCACGCTGCCTGTATTGTTCCAGACCGATAATTTCGGCGATCTTGGATCCAGTGCTGCGGCGAGCATCTACTGGACCGATATTCTTTATTTCGCCGATATCATCATCATTCTCTTAGCAATGCGCTTCGTGAATGAGAAACAGTCAGCAGCCAAATCGGCAGCGACACACCGCAAAGCATATTTCGTCCTGTCGGCAGCAGTGCTGTTCTTCAATCTCGGGCTTGCGGAAGCGGAACGCCCACAATTATTGACGAGAAGCTTTGACCGCGAAATGCTCGTCAAGAACCTGGGGATGTACAATTACCATCTGTATGATGTCTATATCCAATCGAAATCACAAGCCCAGCGAGCGCTTGCGGATGGTTCCGAATTAACGGAAGTGACCAACTACGTTCGCTCGAATCAGGCAGAACCGTCTGAAGAAATGTTCGGTGCGGCGGAAGGACGCAATTTGATCGTCGTAACGCTCGAATCGTTGCAGACCTTCGTCTTGAACAACGAAATGAACGGCGAGACCATTACGCCGTTCATGAACGAATTGACACAAGATGAAGATACGATTTACTTCCCGAATTTTTATCACCAGACCGGGCTTGGAAAGACATCCGACTCCGAGTTCCTGCTTGAGACCGGCATGTATCCGTTGAGCGGGGGCGCCGTGTTCTTTACACACAGCGGCAATACATTCAATTCCATGGCGGAGAAGATGGGCGATGAAGGTTATTCGACCAATGTCCAGCACGCCAATACAAAAAGCTTTTGGAACCGCGACATGATGTATGAATCGCTCAATATTGACAAGTTTTACGATATCCAAAGCTACACGGTGGGGGAAGGGCAAGCTGTCAACTGGGGCATGAAGGACATCCCATTCTTTGAGCAATCAGTGGACCATATGTCTGACATGCAGCAGCCGTTCTACACGCGTCTGTTGTCACTGACGAACCACCACCCATTTACACTGGATGAAGAAGATAAGCTAATCAGTGAATTTGATTCCAATTCAGGCACCTTGAACCGTTATTTCCAGACGGTGCGCTATTTGGATGAAGCGGTCAAGACATTGTTCGAAGACTTGAAAGAACAAGGGCTATACGAAAACTCCATCATCGTGATGTATGGTGACCATTACGGCATCTCCGACAACCACAATGAAGCGATGGCGCAATACTTAGGCAAGGAAATTACGCCATATGAATCGGCGCAATTGCAAAAAGTGCCGTTTTTCGTCCATATTCCGGGGTATGAAAAGGGCTATGTAGACGAAGAAATCGGCGGCCAAGTGGATATGCGTTCGACGATCCTTCATTTGATGGGCATGGAAACCGAAAAAGACATTCAATTCGGAGGCGACTTGTTCTCTGAAGAACACGAGGAATTCGTCATTTTCCGTGACGGGCGTTTTGTGACCGATGAATACGTCTATGCAGCGAATGTTTGCTACGATATCGAAACGGGGGAACCGGTAGAAGACCAAAGTGTGTGCGACCCATATGCTGAACGTGCCCTTGAGGAGCTCCAGTATTCTGAATCGATCATCAATGGCGACTTGCTGAGGTTCTACGAAGAGGAAAACGGCCAATTGAAGTCATTGGATGAACAACAACAACCGTAAGATAAAAGGGCTGCCTTAACCGCGATGGTTAAGGCAGCCCTTTTCTACGGCCAATCAAAAAACCGGCACAATGGATGCGCCGGTTTTTGTGGTTTCTTAATGAAGGCCAGGTGGGTAACCGTGTGTAATGAGAGTCGCAACGGTGAAACCGCCGAAAATAACAAAGGTCCCAAAATTAAATAAGAATCCTAACACTTCTTTGTTTCTTAGGGTTTGAACTGTACCGATTGCAGCAAGAACTGCTGTGAGGCCGAAAATAACCATCAAAATCCAACTCATCTTATGACACTCCCTTCAACTTTAACAGCCAGTGCCGTCTTCTACTCTTTATATTGTAAAGAAATTCTGCAAGTTTGTCGAGGCGTAAAAATGTCATTCTATTGAACAAGCAAAAGAATGTGTTCATGATATACTGCTAATGAGGTGAAAGACATGTTGAAAATTGATCGGCTGGAACTCGGCTCAGTACAAACGAATTGCTACATCATATCAGGGGAAGACAAACAGTGTGTCATTTTTGATCCCGGCGAGGAAGCGGGGAAAATTCAAGAAGTATTAAAGCGCAAGCAATTGACGCCGCTTGCGATTCTTTTGACACACGCCCATTTCGATCATATCGGAGCGGTCGATGAATTGAGAGAGAAATATCAGATTCCCGTCTATCTTCATCACAAAGAACGCGATTTCCTGAGCCGTCCCAACTTGAACGGCTCAGGCAAATATGCGGCATTGCCGGATTATCGCGTAGCGGATGCAGATGAATGGATCACCGATGAACAAGCACTAGAAATCGGTCCGTTCCAAATGGAGCTATTCCATACTCCTGGGCATTCACCGGGCAGCGTGAGCTTCTATTTTGCGAAAGACCGTTTCGCGATTGTTGGCGATACGTTATTTTCGGGAAGTATTGGACGGACTGATTTAACGGAAGGTTCGGAATCGGTATTGTTAAAATCGATCCGTGATTCCTTATTGACCTTGCCAGAAGAAACGTTCCTGTTTCCTGGGCATGGCCCGGAAACAACGCCTGGGCAAGAACGCCAACACAATCCGTTCTTGCGCATATAAACGTAAAAAAAAACGGCCGCGATGGCCGTTTTTTTTGCGTTCACATTCAAGTTCTATTAATGACCTGCTCCTGGGATGTGGATGAACGTAGAGTAGTAAGTAAAGCCAACGAAAAAGACTGTCAGGTAGGCTGCAAAAATATACATGTACATGCGTTCAGAAATGTTTAAGTATCCAAGAAGAACGAACAAGCCGGTATTGGCAACCATCAGCAATGATACTTCTACCATGTCGCCGACGTAAAATAAAATTGCAAAGATTCCAGTCCACCATCCCATTAATTTAAACATATTATCCATGGGTAATCCCTCCTTTGCCACTATACAATAATCTCCTATTCATTATATAGGAAGACGAGTCTATGTGTAAACAAGGACTTCATGCCAGTTTGTGACAAAGCGGTGTAGGCTTGTTCATAAAGCGTTCCTGTGCGATAGATGCAGGCCCTGAAAACTTGGATTTCAAGGCATTGCAGCGTTCAAATAATTATTTTGGTATTTTCGATTTTCAAAGGTAATCCATGTGCTTATACTAATGGTGAGCGGGGAGGCAGCCTCCGCTCACAGACCCGGATAGGAGGTGAATATGCAAGAGATAATTGAACGGCGATGCGTTGATTTATTGCATTCCGCCGTAGCAGAAAAAACCACAGATATCCACATCAGGCCAGAACCCCATGATTACAACATCACCTACCGGACATATAATCACTTCAGGCCGGTGACGAAAATCCCCTTCGATTTAGGCGATCGCATGATTGCTTACTTCAAATACCTCTCCCTTTTGGACATGAGCGAAAAACGAAAACCCCAAACTGGCTCATTTCATCTCCAGATGAATGGGCATACCCACCATTTCCGAATTTCGACATTGCCTTCCGTGATGACGAGAGAAAGTATTGTCATACGTGTCATCCCTGACAGCACAGCGTTATTTCTTGACGAATTGGCGGCATTCCGCGATTCGGCTAGGCAGCTGGAGAAGCTTGCCGGCGAACGGCAGGGTTTAATGCTATTGACGGGCCCGACCGGCTGCGGCAAATCCACTACTCTATATTCTCTCTTGCGCCATTGTTCAGAACGGCTTAAGCGCAATGTCATTACCTTGGAGGATCCTGTCGAGCGCCAAAATCCTGCCTTTCTTCAAATTCAAGTAAACGAAAAGTCGGGGATGAATTATGCGACCGGCTTGAAAGCGATTTTAAGGCATGATCCCGATATTATCATGATAGGTGAAATCCGTGATGCGGAAACGGCTGAAATAGCTGTCAGGGCTGCGTTGACAGGACATTTGGTGTTTTCGACGATCCATGCCAGGCATTCGGTCGGCTGCCTTCACAGGCTCCATGACCTCGGCATCCCCTATGAAGACATGCTGCAGACTCTTATCGGCATTGCGGCCCAGAAAATTGTTCCGATGTACGAGGATCTGGAACAGCTCCAGACGAGGCATCGCGCATTGTATGAAATTTTGTGTGATGCAAGTTTGGCGGACGCCATACGTTCAGCAAGACAACAGCAGGATTATGAGTTGCCGGAGCATCTATCGTTCGGTGGTCAGATCCGGGAGGGGGTGAGGATCGGTGCGCTTCATTCCGGTTTCGAGTTCTAGGCGTTTGCCATTTCGTGAACGCGCCCAGTTTCTGACGAGGCTCTCGGTTTTAATGTCAGAAGGCTATCTGTTTCCAGTTGCCATGACGCTGCTGTTGCCGATGCACACAGACCGTGTAGAAGAAGCGCTTACGGGAATGGACCGCATCTTGAAGGGCGGCGGCAATGCTGCCGAAGTACTTAAATTTCTCGGGTTTCGCGAGCGCGTGCTATTCCCGGTCGAGATTGCCGAATTCCATGGCAAGCTTGGCGAAGCGATCCACGGCATCGCTGCAGGATTTAAGCGGACAGAAGAAGTGCATAAGAAACTACGCAATATCCTCGTCTACCCTGTTTCGCTATTGGTTCTTACGGCCGCGTTGTTCTTATTTTTCAGAACCAATTATGTGCCCAATCTAACTGCCTTGATTTCTTCACTGCAGCACGGCGAAGAAGGTGGTGGGGTTCCGGTTTATTTGCTGCGTATTCCGGACTTGGCGATTGCAGTCTTCGCAGTTGCGGCGATGATGGGTTTCGCCTTCCGTGAATACCTTAAGCGGCAGCCTGCCGAGCGCCAAATTGCGCTATTGATCAAGCTGCCGGTCATAGGCCCTGTTATGCGACTTTATTGGTCGCAACTCGCCTCTAGGGAACTTGGCACGCTGTTGCATAGCGGTATTTCCTTGCAGGAAGCGCTGAAGCTGTTGCGTGTTCAGCGGCATCATCCTATCATCAGCCGGATCGCTGAGTCCTTGCACGACGAAGTCAAAACCGGCATCGCGCTGTCGTTCGCTGTAGAACGGCATGCGTTTGCAGCAAATGATATGGCGGCATTCATCCGCCACGGCGAAGCGACTGGCATGCTTGGAAAAGAATTGATGCTATATAGCGAAGTATTGCTCG
The DNA here is from genome assembly GCF_019042655.1 of Planococcus sp. CP5-4_YE. Classification (GTDB taxonomy): domain Bacteria; phylum Bacillota; class Bacilli; order Bacillales_A; family Planococcaceae; genus Planococcus. Next base: position 120,296 of record NZ_JAHPZO010000003.1, on the reverse strand, counting down.
ACAGAATTGAACTGCAAGCCCAGCGTTCCCTGAAAATCATCCAGCCCAGTTTCTTTGTGTTGATTGCTGTTTGTATTGTCGCCGCATATTTGGCGATTCTCTTGCCGATGTACAATCTTGTCCATACGATTTAAGGAGGAATACGATGAAACTATTAAAAAACCAACGAGGCTTTACGCTCATTGAAATGTTGATCGTCATGTTGATCATCACGGTATTGATCGCCATCGCCATCCCGAATGTATCGAAACAGACGTCGGCGGTCGATGAAAAAGGCTGCAAGGCATTTGTCCAAATGGTCCAGGGTCAAGTGGAATCCTATCGAATGGATAAAAAAGCGGTACCGGTGATGGCAGATTTGGTATCTGAAGGCTATTTGAAGACAGGCGAAACGAACTGCCCGAACGGAGAAGTGATCAATATTTCAGTGGACGGCGTGGTGAGCTCATCAAAAGGATCCTAAAGAGCAATTCAGGGTTTACGCTGATTGAAATGCTTCTCGTGTTGATGACGGTGGGAATCAGTGCCTCGCTTGTTGTGGCTTCCGCTGCGCCGCTCGAAAGAAAGCGGGAAGAAGATCGTTTTTTCGCATTGCTCGAGCAAGATATCCATTATGTCCAAAGCCAGAGTTATTCGTTGGAAACATCTGTTGTCTTGATTTTTCGAGACGGCAAGCCGGGCTATGAAGTGATGTATGGCTTAAACCATCCAGGATATTCCAGATCCATGCCGAAATCGGTTAGCTTGAGCGCAGCCAGCAATCTGCGTGAAGTGTATTTCACGCCGAGTGGATCGATTCGGCACCCAGGCACCATGCGCTTTTCGACCAGTCGCGGGGAAAGGACGGTGACAGTGCACCTTGGAAAAGGGCGCGTGGTGGTTTCAAAATGACAGGGGCATCTCCATGGCAGAAACGATACTCAGCTTGTTTATGGTCTTTCTTGTGTTCGGTTCACTGCTGCCGCTCGTTCATGACATGCAGATACGGCTCGAAATGAAGAAAGAGCGTCTCGCGGCTTATGAGACTTTGCACGAGGCGGCAAAAATTATTGCATCAACAGGCAGCACACATGGTGAGCGCTCGGTGAACGGCATCCTCTATTTGTGGCAAGCTGAGGGGCATTGTGTCGAGTACGTGGATTTTCAAGAAAAGCAGGTGCGCTTATGCATCGAGTGAACATCCGATCATCCAAAGGATTTACATTTCTAGACAGCCTTTTGGAGCTATTGGCTTTGTCGATTACGCTGCCGCTTGCCGTGATGTTCTACCTTTTCAGCTCGCATTTTCTGGTGGATCTGGATTCTGGCGCGACAGAGTTCCGGCTGTTTGTGATGGAGCTGCAACAATATCTAGATGGCAGCGAACAAGTTTACATCATGCGCGATGGAAAAGGTGTGCGCATTGTTCGAGATGCGATTGTCTACGATGTCGAATTGTACGGCAACGTTGTGCGCAAGCGAAAAGACCAGCTGGGCCATGAAATCATGCTGACCGATGTGAAAAATAGCAATTTTCAAGTGGAAGGCGAGCGTTTAACGATACGACTGGAGTTCCAAAGCGGCGTAAAAGAGGAGGCCGATTATGAACTTTCGCTTTCCGACTAGCCAATCCGGCGCAGTCTATCCGCTGTCTCTTGTGTTTTTTCTGTCCGCACTGACGCTGTTATCCCATATGGTGCTGCTTTATGCGATTGAATATCAAACTTATGATAGTTTGGAAAATGTTCATAGAAATGCTACTATACAACTACTGATGGAAATTGGGCAAAATAAAATCCCTGAGTAGGGTAGTACGGGTGGGAACAATGAACAGAATATATTTGATCGGTTTTATGGGCTGCGGCAAAAGTGCGGTCGGCAGGAGGCTAAGTTTTTTATTGAAAATGCCGTATTATGATATGGACAAAGAAATCGTCCGTCAGATGGGCATGACGATACCGGAAATCTTCGAGCGCTTCGGCGAAGAATATTTCAGGAATCTCGAAACGGAATTTTTGCAAAATTTGCAACAGGATCATTGTATTGTCTCCACGGGCGGCGGGGTCACGATGCGCAAGGTGAACCAGCGGCTTATGCGCCAAACGGGGCTTGTGTTATTCCTGGATGCGCCTTTTAAGGAAATCTGGCGGCGCATCCATAAAGATCCAAACCGCCCGATTGTCAGGCGCTCGACACGCGAGGAAATTGAAGCTCTCCATAAATCGCGTTACCGTGATTATAAACGCACGGCGCACATCACTATCCGAACCGAACACCGCACGCTGCGGCAAATTACCCAATATGCTGCATTTCAAGTTAAACGTTTGAAAACGAATGATCAGATGGTTTAGGTTTGGAATATTCGTGTTTGAGTCGATAAGGTAAAAAAGATTGCGCTTTCGCTGATTCAATGTTAGGATGTAGTCGAAGTTATACTATTCTGTATAGCGGGATGGACCAATTCAACGTTGATTTGGGCGGATGATTGTACGGGGAGAGAACGCAGTAGCGTCGCCGAAGGAGCAAATGATTCAATCATGAATCTCTCAGGCAAAAAGACTCGTACAGGACGCATCTCTGGAGAATGCTGACAAGTGCAGCTACCGATGAGGAAAGCCGTTACGGTAAACTTTCAGGTGCCAGGACAGAGAATTCCCTTTTATGTAAAGGGGATTTTCTGTCCTTTTTGTGTGCTTTGAAATGCGTACTTTGAAAACAGGAGGGAATAAGATTGGGACAATTGAAGCGAACACCTTTGTTTGACTCGTATGCCCGCTACGGCGGCAAAACGATCGATTTCGGCGGATGGGAATTGCCGGTGCAATTTTCTTCCATCAAGGACGAGCATGAAGCAGTCCGCACTAAGGCAGGATTATTTGATGTCTCCCATATGGGCGAAATATTCGTCTCAGGCCCGGACAGCCTGGCTTATTTGCAGAAATTGCTGACCAATGATGTATCAAAGCTTCAAGACGGGCAAGCGCAATACACAGCCTTGTGCTATGAAGACGGCGGCACGATTGACGATCTGCTTGTCTATAAACTAGAAGACGAGCGCTATTTGCTGGTGGTCAATGCATCGAATATCGACAAGGATTTCGATTGGATGCAAAAACATCGCGACGGCGAAGTCGAACTAGATAATGCCTCGGACCGCTTCGGTTTACTGGCGTTGCAAGGGCCGCTTGCTGAAAAAGTATTGTCTGCATTGACAGAAGAAGACTTATCGGCGATCCGCCCGTTCCGGTTCAAGGATAATGTAGCAGTTGCCGGTCAACAAGTATTGGTTTCCCGTACCGGTTATACAGGAGAAGATGGATTTGAAATTTACGGAAGCCCGGATGCCGTCACGGCTCTATGGGACCGCATTCTAGAAGCTGGTGAATCGCAAGGCCTTGTACCGGCAGGATTAGGTGCCCGCGATACGCTGCGTTTTGAAGCAGGTCTTGCGCTTTACGGGCAAGAATTGTCTAAAGACATCACACCGCTCGAAGCCGGAATCGGTTTTGCGGTCAAATTGAAAAAAGATTCCGATTTTATCGGAAAACAGGCTTTGGCAGAACAAAAAGAAGCCGGAGTTCCGCGCAAATCCGTCGGCATCGAAATGATCGATAAGGGCATTCCGCGCCACGGCTATACTGTTTACAAAGATGATGTGAAAATCGGCGAAGTCACCACCGGTACACAGTCGCCGACATTGAAAAAAAATATCGGCTTGGCTTTGCTGGATGCTGACCATAACGAGCTTGGCACGGAAGTAGAAGTAGCAATCCGCAACAAGCGCCTAAAAGCACAAATTGTCGCAGCGCCATTTTATAAACGCTCTAAATAATCCGACTAAAGAAGGGGACTGCACATGATGAAACATCGCTATCTACCAATGACTTCCCAAGATGAAAAAGATATGCTCGAGACAATCGGCGTCCAATCGATCGACGAATTATTTTCGGATATTCCTGAAAAAGTACGCTTCAAAGGCGAATACGACATCAAGCCTGCAAAATCCGAATCGGCCCTGACAAAAGAGTTGGCTCAACTCGCCGGCAAGAACGCGGATTCCGTCCGTTACGCCTCTTTTTTAGGCGCAGGTGTTTATGATCATTACAAACCGATCATTGTCGATCACGTCATCTCCCGCTCTGAATTTTACACAGCCTATACGCCTTACCAGCCGGAAATCTCGCAAGGGGAGTTACAGGCGATCTTTGAGTTCCAGACGATGATCGCTGAACTCACCGGCATGGATATCGCGAACTCTTCCATGTACGACGGCGGCACAGCGCTCGCAGAAGCGGGAATGCTTGCAGCCGGTCAGACACGCCGCAAAAAAATCCTCGTTTCCGGCGCTGTCCATCCCGAATCGAGAGACGTGGTCCGCACTTATGCACTCGGCCAGTCCATCGATGTTGTGGAGGTTCCGCTTAAAGACGGCCGTACGGATATCGATGCTTTGAAGGAAATGGTCGATGAAAATACCGCGACCGTCATGGTTCAATACCCGAACTTTTTCGGCCAAGTAGAAAATTTAAAGGAGCTCGAACCAATCGTTCACGAAGCAGGCGCTTTGTTCACGGTGTCATCCAATCCGCTGTCACTTGGTGCACTTACGCCTCCAGGTAAATTTGGTGCAGATATTACAGTCGGCGATGCACAGCCGTTCGGCATTCCTGAAGCATTCGGCGGGCCTCATTGCGGCTATTTCGCCGTAACGCAGAAATTAATGCGCAAAGTCCCAGGACGTCTTGTCGGCGAAACGACAGATGACGAGGGCAGACGGGGCTTTGTTTTGACTTTGCAAGCGCGCGAACAGCATATCCGCCGCGATAAAGCGACGTCGAATATCTGCTCGAACCAAGCGTTAAATGCCTTGGCAGCTTCTGTCGCCATGACGGCGCTCGGCAAGGAAGGCGCGAAGGAAATCGCGATGCAGAATATCGCTAAGACACAATACATGAAGCAACAGCTGAAGAAATCCGGTCTTGAAATTGCATTCGACGGCGCCCATTTCAACGAAATTACCGTCAAAGTCGGCCCATCGGTCAAGGAATTGAACGCAGCCTTGTTTGAAAAGGGCATGATTGGCGGTTATGACCTCGGCTTAAGCTACGATGAATTGCAAGGGCATATGCTGATTGCAGTTACTGAGCAGCGTTCTAAAGAAGAAATTGACGCATTTGTACAAGTAATTGACGCATTCGTGCGAGAAACGGAGGCTTCCCATGCATAAAGACAACCAGCCACTCATTTTTGAAATGACCAAACAAGGCCGTGTCGGCTACAGCTTGCCGGAACTTGATGTGCCGGAAGTGGATTTGACTGAATTGCTCGGCCAAGATCTAGTGCGCGAAGAGTTTGCCGAATTGCCAGAAGTCTCGGAACTCGACATCATGCGTCATTACACTGCGCTTTCAAAACGCAACCACGGTGTCGATTCCGGATTCTACCCGCTCGGCTCATGCACAATGAAATACAATCCAAAAATCAACGAATCCGTTGCCCGTTACTCCGGATTCGCGAATATCCACCCGCTGCAGGAAGAATCGACTGTCCAAGGTGCGATGGAATTGATGTACGACCTCCAGGAACACTTGAAGGAAATTACTGGCATGGACGAAGTGACCCTTCAGCCGGCTGCAGGCGCACACGGTGAATGGACAGGCCTTATGATGATCCGCGCTTTCCACGAAGCGAACGGTGATTTCAAGCGCACAAAAGTCATCGTGCCGGATTCTGCACACGGAACAAACCCGGCCTCTGCAACGGTCGCTGGATTTGAGACGGTGACCGTGAAATCGAACGAGCATGGATTGGTCGACTTAGAAGACTTGAAGCGCGTGGTAGGCGACGACACAGCGGCACTCATGTTGACGAACCCGAACACGCTTGGCCTTTTCGAAGAAGATATCCTGGAAATGGCCTCGATTATCCATAAAGTCGGTGGCAAGCTGTATTACGACGGTGCGAATTTGAACGCTGTCATGTCGAAAGCACGCCCTGGCGACATGGGCTTTGACGTCGTCCATTTGAACTTGCACAAAACCTTCACCGGCCCACACGGCGGTGGCGGCCCAGGATCGGGCCCAGTCGGTGTCCAAGCGGACCTTATCCCGTACTTGCCAAAGCCGATCCTTATCAAGACCGATGAAGGCTTTACATTCGATTACAACCGTCCTGAATCGATCGGGCGCGTCAAGCCGTTCTACGGAAACTTCGGCATCAATGTACGTGCTTATACGTATATCCGTACGATGGGTCCTGACGGCTTGAAGAAAGTGACTGAATACGCCGTCTTGAATGCCAACTATATGATGAGAAGGCTCGCGCCTCATTTCGATTTGCCATATGATCGCCATTGCAAGCACGAATTCGTGTTGAGCGGCCGCCGCCAGAAGAAACTCGGCGTCAGAACACTTGATATGGCGAAGCGTCTGCTCGACTTCGGTTACCATCCGCCGACAATTTACTTCCCACTCAACGTGGAAGAAGGCATGATGATTGAGCCGACCGAGACGGAATCGAAAGAAACGCTCGATGACTTTATCGATGCAATGATCCAAATTTCGCGTGAAGTGGAAGAAAATCCGGAGATCGTCCAAAATGCGCCGCATACGACAGTCATCAATAGACTTGATGAAACGAAAGCCGCACGTAAGCCGGTGCTCCGTTACCAGAAACCGACAGACAGCGAATGACAAAAAAACCCAGAAGCAAATGCTTCTGGGTTTTTGATTATTTGGATTTGATTTTGCCTGTCCATTTCTTAAAGCCGCCCTGCAGTTGGAACAACTGCTCGTAGCCTTTTTTCTTCAGGAACAATGCAACGCGTCCGCTTCTTGCCCCGTTTTGGTCATACAGATAGACCGGTTTGTCAGCGCGGATTTCCTTATAGCGCTGGCGCAATTGCGATTGCGGGATATTGCGCGCCCCGAGAATATGGCCGGCTGCGAAATCTTTTGGTTCCCGTACATCGATGAGCTGCGCTTTTCGGTAGCCTTGGATGAATTCTTCCTGGTTTAGATCGGTGACTGCTTTACGGATGCGCAGGAAGGAGACGACCGCAAAAATGAGGATGGCGATGACGACACCCAATGTGATATACAATAATTCCACTGTTCTTGCCCCTTTCTATACTTACCCATTATAAGAGATAAGGTGACGGATATTCAATGGCTATGTTACAGTAATCGGGGCAAATCAGAGGCAATCCTGTGAATCCTGGGGGGGGCAGAGAGCTTACGGTGGCAGCACTTTCAGTTGTCAAGTCCTTTCAACCGAGAATTAAATCGATTTTTGCGCTGATTTATGCGAACATACGTGTCTTTCGTCTCATTTTAACGAACGGCAAAACGTCGAACCCTTGCTGCTGCTCGGTTATCTAGTGGAGCAAATTTTCCATCAGAAAAATGTTATTGCGACCGAGTTTCAACATATAGTATCATGGGAATTGTAATAATACTATATATAGTGTTTACTCCATATAATATAAAGGAGGATTTGTCAAATGGTATCCGCCACACAATCCGAATATACATTAAACGTCGAGTCCCTGAACAAAGACATTGAAGCATTTCCGCAAGTCCACGCGGTAACGAAGGACATGAAGAAGACCCATAAAGGCGTATCCCGCCTGGTCATGATCGACCGCTATTCGTTCAAGGATACAGCCAAACGTACGTTAAAGCCTGGTGATTTCGTTGTATTGACGGTCAAAGAAGACCCGAAATTTCCAGCGCGCGGCCTCGGCTATATCGTCTCGATCGACCAAGATGCGAACAAAGCGCGTGTCTGGATTGAAGAAGATTACCGCAGTGCCATCGACAACCCACAAGAAGTGGAGCAAGGCATTGTCAACCGGCCGATCGATGTCATCGAAAAGCCGCTTGAAGTATTTTATGAGCAAATCGCCAAGCGCAATGCCACCGGGCTTTCTGCAGTCGAGAAAACTCCTGAAAAGCAAAGCGAATGGTTTACGAAATTCTACGATCAGCTTGTCAATTTGAATTTCGTTCCAGCCGGCCGTGTATTGTATGGAGCCGGAGCTGACACCGATGTCACGTATTTCAACTGCTACGTTATGCCGTTTGTCGCCGATTCGCGCGAGGGCATCTCAGATCACCGCAAGCAAGTGATGGAAATCATGAGCCGCGGAGGCGGTGTCGGGACGAACGGATCGACACTTCGCCCGCGTAATACGCTAGCTCGTGGTGTCAACGGCAAATCATCGGGTTCTGTTTCATGGCTCGATGATATCGCAAAACTGACCCATCTAGTTGAACAGGGTGGTTCACGCCGCGGCGCCCAGATGATCATGCTTGCAGACTGGCATCCGGATATCGCGGAATTCATCATTTCCAAAATGCAAAACCCGCGTATTTTGCGTTACTTGATCGAAAACACTGAAGACGAAACGATAAAACGCCTAGCGAATGATAAATTGAAATTCAAACCTTTAACTGAGCAGGAAGAAGCAATGTACCAAGGTTTGCTTAACTACCGGACGATCCCGGGCATGGGTGGATTCAACGAAAAAATCATGCGCGACGCTGAAGCGAAACTGCGCGATGGCGGCACGTTCTCTGTCCATAATGAAGAATTCCTTACCGGCGCCAATATTTCCGTCACTTTGACGAAAGACTTCATGGAAGCAGTCGAAAAAGACGAAGATTTCGAATTGCGCTTCCCGGCAGTAGAATCGTATTCAAAAGAAGAGATGGCAAATTATAACGCAGAGTGGCATAAGATCGGCGATGTCCGCGATTGGGAAAAAATGGGTCATAAAGTCCGGACATACCGCGTGATTAAAGCTCGCGAACTTTGGAACTTGATCAATGTGTGTGCGACATATTCCGCAGAACCCGGCATTTTCTTCATCGATAACGCCAATGAAAAAACGAATGCCACTGCATACGGGCAAAAAGTCGTGGCGACGAACCCGTGCGGCGAACAACCGCTGGCGCCTTATTCCGTGTGCAACTTGGCGGCTGTCAACTTGGCACGCTTTGCTGACCCGAAAACGAAGCAAGTCGATTTTGAAGCCCTCAAAGAAACGGTGCGCGTAGGAGTGCGCATGCAAGACAACGTCATCGATGCAACTCCTTATTTCCTGGAAGACAACCGCATCCAGGCACTCGGCGAACGCCGTGTAGGCCTTGGCGTCATGGGCCTTGCCGATTTGCTTATCTATTCGGACCGTGAATACGGCTCTCCAGAAGGCAACGAGCTGGTCGATGAGATTTTCAAGACGATTGCAGTCGCAGCTTACGAAGCTTCTACAGAGCTCGCTGAAGAACGCGGCAGCTTCCCGTTCCTCGTCGGCGAAACAGATGCAGAGACCGAAAAGCTGCGCCACGCATTTACCGAAACTGGCTTTATGCAAGGCATGCCGGAAGAAATTCGCCAAGCGGTGCTCGACAAAGGGATCCGCAACTCCCATCTATTGACGGTTGCGCCGACAGGCTCGACTGGGACGATGGTTGGCGTATCGACAGGCTTGGAACCATATTATTCCTTCACGTATTACCGCAGCGGGCGCCTCGGGAAATTTATCGAAGTAAAAGCGGATATCGTCCGTGAATACTTGAAAAACAACCCGGATGCAGAAGAAGACAATTTGCCGAAAGCGTTTGTCACTTCGATGGATCTTGCCCCTGAAGCGCATGCTGATGTGCAATGCATCATCCAGCGCTGGATCGATTCCTCAATCTCGAAAACGGTCAATGCGCCAAAAGGCTATACGGTTGAACAGGTTGAAGGTGTCTATGAGCGCCTTTACAAAGGCGGTGCCAAAGGCGGCACAGTCTACGTGGACGGCAGTCGTGATTCGCAAGTGCTGACTTTGAAGGCTGAAGACAATACATTTGAAGAAGACCACAAGGAAGAAGACACTGGCAAGCGCCCGGTCGTCTTGATCGATACGATCCAGGACTTGCGCTCTACCAATGTCACGATCGGTTCAGAAGTAGGCAATACCTGCCCTGTCTGCCGCAAAGGAACTGTGGAAGAAATGGGCGGATGCAACACCTGCACGAACTGTGCAGCGCAATTGAAATGCGGACTGTAACAGAAAATATCACATAGCCGGAGGGACGTTCTCCAGTTAACAAAAAGCGGAAGCCAATTTGGCTTCCGCTTTTGTATGCAAGCATGTTCCCGGCTTCTGGCTTGCTGCTAATTGAACGTATGCTAAAATGGAAAAGGAAAGTCAAGAAAGGGGTGCAAGAGCATGAGAGCCTTGGTGTTGAACGGTCCCAATTTAAACCGTCTCGGTAAACGTGAAAAACAAGTGTATGGCAGTTTTACTTTGCAAGAGCTGGAGCAGGAGCTATCGGAATTCGCACAAAGTGAAGGCTTTGAATTGATCTGTCGGCAGTCCAACCACGAAGGTGAACTGATCGACTGGATTCATGATGCGGACGATGATGCAGTGTCGGGCATTGTGTTAAATGCCGGTGCCTATACGCATACAAGCATCGCGATACGCGACGCCATCGCATCGGTGCAAGTGCCTGTCGTTGAAGTACATATTTCCAATATCCATGCTCGTGAAGAGTTCCGCCACCATTCACATATTGCGCCGGTAGCTACGGGGCAAATTGCCGGATTCGGCAAGGACGTTTACCGGCTAGGGCTACAATCGCTCTTGCTTCGACAACAGAAAGGATGAAACTGATGAAATTGATGAAACTGCGCGAACAAATGCAAAAACGAGGATTGGATTCCCTGCTGGTGACAAATCCGTACAATCTTCGGTTTATTACAGGTTTCACCGGAACCGCTGGGCTTGCGCTCATCACGCCGAATGATGCTTGGTTCATTACCGATTTCCGCTACACCGAACAGGCAGGGGAGCAAGTCACAGAATTCAAAGTGGTTCAAGCGCAAAAAGGCTTGATTGATGAAGTGGCACGTATTGCTGGGGAAGCGGCAATCGAGCGTCTGGCATTCGAACAGGACTATATGACCTTTGCAACCTATTCGCAGTATCAGGAAAAATTATCCGCGACGCTCGAACCGGTCAGCGGCTTGATCGAAAAGCTGCGCATGGTGAAATCGCAGGAAGAACTTGAGGTGCTGAAAGCGGCAGCCAAGATCGCCGACGATGCATTTGAGCATATTTGCAACTACATCAAACCCGGCATGACGGAGCTGCAAGTCTCCAATGAATTGGAATTTTTCATGCGTTCACAAGGCGCGACTTCTTCTTCTTTTGACATCATCGTCGCATCGGGCTTGCGTTCGGCGTTGCCACATGGCGTGGCCTCTGACAAGAAAATCGAACAAGGCGACCTCATCACGCTCGATTTCGGCGCATTGTACAATGGGTACGTATCGGATATCACGCGCACGGTTGCAGTCGGCGAACCATCCGACAAGCTCAAGGAAATTTATCAGGTGGTCTTGGATTCACAAGTGTTAGCACTTGAAAAAATCAAGCCGGGCATGACTGGGATTGAAGCAGATGCCATCGCACGCGATTACATCAAGTCGAAAGGCTACGGTGAAGCATTCGGGCATTCGACGGGCCATGGCATCGGACTAGAAGTCCACGAAGGCCCAGGATTGTCGTTCCGTTCCGAAACCGTCCTCGAACCCGGAATGGCTGTCACGGTCGAACCGGGCATCTATTTGCCGGGAATTGGCGGAGTGCGCATCGAAGATGATATACTGATTACCGAAACGGGGAATGAGCGCTTGACGCATTCTTCTAAAGAGCTTCGCATTTTATAACAAACGGAGGAACTATTATTATGATTTCAGTAAACGATTTCAAAACAGGATTGACCATCGAAGTAGATAACGATATTTGGCGCGTCATGGAATTCCAGCACGTCAAACCGGGCAAAGGGGCGGCATTCGTCCGTTCTAAGCTTCGCAATTTGCGTACCGGAGCGGTCAATGAAAAAACATTCCGTGCTGGTGAAAAAGTCGCGAAAGCGCAAATCGACAACCGCAAAATGCAATATTTGTATGCGAATGGCGATATGCATGCATTCATGGACAATGAGACATATGACCAAATCGAATTGCCGGAAAAAAGCATCGAGTATGAGCTGAAATTCCTCCAGGAAAACATGGATGTACAAGTCATCCAATACCACGGCGAAGTGCTTGGCGTAGAACTGCCCAATACAGTTGTCCTCGAAGTAGCTGAAACGGATCCGGGCATCAAGGGAGATACGGCAAGCGGCGGATCAAAACCGGCTATCCTGACGACAGGCCTCTCTGTCCAAGTGCCATTCTTTATTAACCAAGGGGATAAACTAATCATCAATACGACCGATTCTTCATACGTTTCGCGTGCCCAATAAGTAGAAAAGGCCTCTTTTAAGGGGCCTTTTTTTAAAATGTCGGCCTTACTATTTCAAAATGATTCGAAAAAGTCTAAAATGATGGAGTAGCTAAAACTAAATACATAATAGGGGAGTAGGTATAATATGAAAATCCAGGAAATTCGTGAAATCATCAAATTGGTGGATCATTCATCCATCGACGAATTCAGCTATGAATTCGACGGCGTCAAAGTCAAGATGAAGAAAAATTCATCCAACCCTTCACAATCGGCAGCGGTGCAATCTAAAGTGGTTGAAGAGCCTGCACAAGCACCTGCACCAACAGCTCCAAAACAAGTGGAAGCAACTGAAGCGGCGCCCACAGAACAACCGGTCAAAACGGAACCGGCTGAGGCTGGCAACGCATCAAACGAAGACTTGCATAAAATCCTGTCTCCGATGGTGGGCACGTTCTATCAATCGCCATCACCAGAAGAAGAGGCTTATGTGGCTGTTGGAACAAAAGTTTCTGCAGATCAAGTCGTTTGTATCGTTGAAGCGATGAAGCTCTTCAACGAAATTGAAGCAGAAGTGGATGGGGAAATCGCTGAGATCCTAGTCAAAGATGGCCAATTGGTCGAATACGGTCAGCCTTTGTTCCTCGTAAAAGCAAATTAAGGGGGCTGACAATGATGAAGAAAGTATTGATTGCCAACCGCGGGGAAATCGCCGTACGGATCATCCGTGCCTGCAAAGAGCTCGACATCCAAACGGTAGCGGTTTACTCAGAAGCGGATAAAGAAGCGCTCCACGTTGAACTGGCCGACGAAGCCTATTGCATCGGGCCAAAACTATCAAAAGACAGCTATTTGAACTTTTCCAATATCATCAGCGTGGCAAAATTGACGAATTGTGACGGCATCCATCCGGGATATGGCTTCCTTGCTGAAAACTCGAGCTTTGCCGAACTATGCGAAGCGTGTGATATCATGTTCATCGGGCCGACAGCCGCAGCGATTTCGAAAATGGGCACAAAAGACGTAGCCCGCGAAACCATGCGCCAAGCGAATGTGCCGGTCGTTCCGGGTTCTACAGGAATTGTCGGAAGCGAAGAGGAAGGTTTGGAAATTGCCGAAAAGATCGGTTTTCCAGTCATCATCAAAGCGACCGCAGGCGGTGGCGGCAAAGGAATCCGTGTGGCGAGAACGCGTGAAGATTTTATCAAAGGCTTGAATATGACGCAAAAAGAAGCAGCCGCAGCATTCGGCAATCCGGGCGTTTATATCGAGAAATTCGTTGAGGATTTCCGCCATATCGAAATCCAAGTGCTGGCAGATTCGCATGGCAATGCCATCCATCTCGGCGAACGCGATTGTTCGATCCAGCGCCGCATGCAAAAACTCGTCGAAGAAGCGCCATCTCCTGCCCTATCAGCCGAACTAAGAGCGGAAATGGGCGAAGCGGCGGTAAAAGCGGCGCAAGCGGTCAATTACCGTGGAGCTGGAACGGTCGAGTTCATCTTTGACGTAGAAAACCAGAAATTCTACTTTATGGAGATGAACACACGTATCCAAGTCGAACACCCGGTCACCGAAATGATCACAGGCATCGATTTGATCCAGCAGCAATTAAAAGTCGCTTCCGGCGAAACGCTCGCCTACAAACAAGAAGACGTGACATTCAACGGCTGGTCGATCGAATGCCGCATCAATGCCGAAAACCCACTGAAGAACTTCATGCCTTCTGCAGGGCGTGTGGATATGTACTTGCCGCCGGGCGGTATGGGCGTGCGCGTCGATTCAGCGATGTATTCAGGCTATACAATCCCGCCGTATTACGATTCAATGGTGGCGAAGCTCATCACATTCGCTGATACGCGTGAAGAGGCCGTGGCCAAGATGAAGCGCGCGCTAGATGAATTCGTGGTTGAAGGCGTCTTCACGACCATTCCATTTCATCTTCGCCTCATGGATCACGAGGTATTCAAATCTGGGGACTTCAATACGAAATTCCTGGAAAAATACGATGTAATGGGCTCCTGAGGAGGAATATTCAAATGGCAGAAAAAGTAATCCCCTATGTAAAAATGAAATCCCCCGGTGCGCAGGATCTTGGGAATATCGAAGTCGCATCGGAAGTGCTAGAAATAATTGCCAGCATTGCGGCGACAGATATCGAAGGCGTAGCCAGCATGCGCGGTAATTTTGCTTCTGGCGTCGTTGAACGTTTGGGTAAAAAAGTCCATGGCAAAGGCATCAAAACAGAACTGTCGGACGAAGGCCTGGCGATTGACGTCTATTGCGTCATCGATTATGGCGTATCGATTCCGAATACCGCCAAGAAAATTCAGGAACAAGTCCGCCAGACCTTGGAGACGATGACTTCGCTGCAGACGCAGGAAGTGAATGTGCACATTACCGGTATACATTTCGACAACCCCCAAGTGGACTGATAAGCAGGCTGCCCGAACATGCTCATGCATGTTTCGGCCAGCCTTCTTTTTATGGAGGCGCCATGTCCATCGTGATTTGTTGGAACATTTCAAACTTGGAAGTTCCACGTGATTACCTGTATAATGGGGGGATAATCAGCTTGAAAAAGGAGACCGGAATTATGATGAAACGACACGAAGCACGGGAAAAAGCGCTTCAGACGCTATTCCAGCTCGATGGAACCGAATTGACGATCGAAGAAGCGATGGAACATGTCATGGACGGGGAAACCGACCAGTTCTATAAACTGCTGGTAGAAGGCACAAACAGCAAGCAGCAGCAAATCGACGAAAAACTGAAAGGCCATTTGCAAAACTGGTCGCTTGAGCGCTTGCCGAAAGTCGAACGTACCATTTTGCGCATGGCTGTGTTCGAACTTGAATATATGGACGATGCGCCGAGCCGCGTCATCTTGAACGAAGCAATCGAGTTGAGCAAAACTTTCGGGGACGATAAATCGAGCCGTTTCGTCAACGGCGTTCTTTCGAAATTCACCGACCAAACTGCGAACTAATCATTGGAGGAATCTACGTGACTGCTGAATTGATTGATGGAAAAGCCGTAAGCCTGAAAATTAAAGAGCGAGTGCAACAACGTGTAGAGAAACTGAAAACCAACGGAATCACCCCTGGCCTGTCGGTCATTTTAGTGGGAGATGATTCCGCTTCGCAAACTTATGTCAAAAACAAAAAGAAAACATGTGAATCATTGGGCATGCGTTCGGATCTTCATTTATACCCTGCTTCACTGACCGAACAAGAACTGCTTGAAAAAATCGATGAATTGAATAACGACCCCGACATCCACGGCATTTTGGTGCAATTGCCGCTTCCAGCCCAAATTGAGGAGTTCAACATCATCACGGCAATCGCTCCCGAAAAGGATGTTGATGGATTCCACCCGATTTCAGTTGGCAATTTGATGATCGGCAAAGAGGCCTTTTTACCGTGTACGCCGCACGGGGTGATGGTGCTCCTTGAGCATTACGGCATCGACCCAGCAGGCAAGCACGCCGTTGTCATCGGGCGCAGCAATATCGTCGGCAAGCCGGTCGGCCAATTGCTGCTGCAAAAAGATGCGACCGTGACCTACTGCCATTCCAAAACGCAGGACTTAAAGGCGATGACCAAACAAGCGGACATCATTATCGCAGCAATCGGCCGTGCGAAATTTATCGGGGCAGACCATATTAAAGAAGGCGCGGTCGTCATCGATGTCGGCATGAACCGTGATGAAAATGGCAAGCTGTGCGGCGACGTCGATTTTGAGGCAGTGAGCGAGCGTGCCAGCTTTATCACGCCTGTGCCGGGCGGCGTTGGGCCAATGACCATCGCGATGTTAATGGAAAATACATTGCTGTCGGCTGAAAAAGGATTATCGAAAGACAAAGCTGCCGAAAGCGTGTAAAATGAATAGCAAATAGAGCTGTTTTTCGAAAGAAAGACAGCTTTTTACTTTCTATAGACAGGGGTTGACATTTTGGCGACCGACCCGTACTTAAGTGTTGCAGCGTTAACAAAATACATAAAAAAGAAATTCGATGCCGACCCTCATTTGCGTGACGTATACGTAAAAGGCGAACTATCGAACGTTAAAATCCATACGAGCGGGCATATCTATTTCACGTT
Source organism: Planococcus sp. CP5-4_YE (assembly GCF_019042655.1). GTDB lineage: Bacteria > Bacillota > Bacilli > Bacillales_A > Planococcaceae > Planococcus. The sequence goes on along the minus strand of NZ_JAHPZO010000003.1, from coordinate 103,928 downwards.
GAAAGACCAGAAAGCACGCATGCCGGCTGTCATGTTCTCGGCGAAGGCGAAATCAATGAAATTCCGTCCAGAAAGCGGCATGACTGTCTTGATTCGCGGAGACATTTCCGTTTATGAAGCATCGGGTCAATACCAATTATACGCCCAGTCGATGCAGCCAGATGGCATCGGCGATTATTATTTGGCCTTTGAACAGTTGAAAGAAAAGCTCAGCAAAGAGGGATTGTTCAATGCGGCACACAAACAGCCGCTGCCCGAGTTTCCTGAAAAAGTCGCAGTCATTACGGCACAGACCGGAGCAGCGGTGCGTGATGTCATCACGACGCTTAAACGCCGGTACCCGCTCGCGCGAATCGTGCTGTTTCCGACTCTGGTGCAAGGACAAGGGGCCGTCCAGTCGATTGTCCAATCGATCCAACAAGCCAACCGCACCGACAGCGACGTCTTGATAGTCGGGCGCGGTGGCGGATCGATTGAAGACTTGTGGGCATTCAACGAAGAAGCAGTTGCACGGGCAATCTATGATTCAAAGATTCCCATCATCTCTGCGGTCGGTCACGAAACCGATACGACAATCGCCGATTTTGTGGCCGATTTGCGTGCAGCCACCCCGACAGCCGCAGCAGAGCTCGCGGTACCGAGCCGCATCGAGCTGTTTGAACGGGTCATGGGGCAGCGCCAAGTGATGTTCCGTCTTATGTCGAATGATTTGGAACAGCGGCGCATCCGTTTGACGCAGCTGCAAAACTCTTATCCAATGGCTTATCCGGATCGGCTTTACCGCCCATTCATCGAGCGCATCGAGCGAGCGACCGATGCACTGCAGCGTGAGACCGTCCAATCAGTAAAGCGCTCGGGAGACCGTCTGGCAATGCAAACGCGCCAATTGGAAAATCGCAACCCTGCTGACCGTATCCGCCAGGCCGAACGCGATTTAGCTAGTATCAGAGAACGTCTCGACCAGCGCATCACCCAAGTCTTCCAGCAGCGGGACCAGCAATTGAAATCGGCAATCCGCACGCTGGATGCGCTGAGTCCCTTGAAGATCATGGACAGGGGGTATGCGATTCCGTTCAAAGAAGGCGAAGTGGTGAAATCAGTGAATCAGTTGAAGCTCGGCGACCGGCTGAGCCTTTCATTGAAAGACGGGGAAGTCGAAACCGTCATCGAAGCGATTAACCCAAAAGATAAGGAGCGCGACTAAATGGCAGAAAATAACATGATGTTCAATGACGCAATGGAGCAGTTGGAGGAAATCGTCAAGTTGCTCGAACAAGGCGATGTACCGCTCGAAGAAGCCTTGACACTTTACCAGAAAGGCATGGAATTATCGAAGCTATGCCATGATAAATTAAAAAACGCTGAAACCCAGCTGGTGACGATGATGAAAGACGGTAAAGAAGTGCCTGCTGAAATCGAAGGGGAAGGAAATGCCCAATGAACTTAACCCAATTCAGAACCCATTATGAACCAGTTATCCAGCAAGAGATGGCGGAATTAATCAGCAAATTGGCCATTCCGGAATCGTTGAAGGAATCGATGCATTATTCGCTCCAAGCAGGTGGCAAACGCATTCGCCCGTTGCTTGTTCTTGCGACCATGCATGAACAAGGCGCAGCCCACCCGGATGCCCTGAAAGTGGCGGCTGCGATCGAAATGATCCATACATATTCTTTGATTCATGATGATTTGCCGAGCATGGACAACGACGACTTGCGCCGCGGCATGCCAACGAATCATAAAGTGTTCGGGGAAGCTGTCGCTATTTTAGCCGGAGATGCCCTGTTGACATTGAGCTTTGGCATCTTGGCGCGTTTAGAAGATGTGTCCGCAGAGGATAAAGTGCGGCTCATCGATCTATTGTCGACGGCGGCCGGTGCAGAAGGCATGGTCGGCGGCCAGGTTCTCGATATCGAAGGGGAAGAAAAGCAGCTGAGCTTGGAACAATTGGAGCAAGTGCATTTATTGAAGACAGGCGCTTTGTTAACCTATAGCATCATTTCAGGAGCCATCCTAGCGGGCGCAAATTCTGAGCAATTGATGGCGCTTTCAACATTCGGCCGCCATCTCGGATTGGCCTTCCAAATCCAGGATGATATTTTGGATGTAACCGGAACTTCGGAGGAGCTCGGAAAAACAGCCGGCAAAGACGAAACGAGCGATAAAAGCACCTATCCTGGCATCTTGACCTTGCCGAAAGCGAAAGAAAAACTGGATTACCATGCACAACAAGCTCTCGATGCGGTTGCAACACTTCCTGGTGAACAGCGACTATTGAGGGAATTGACTGAGTTGATTGTCCAGCGAAAAAGTTGAAAATAGGGCTCTTGTTTGTACATTTGCCCAGTCTTGCTATAATATGGGGAGACAACAATACAGGAAAATATAGAAAAAAGGTGTGTGATGGCAAATGGATCTTCATTCGATAACTGGTCCATCTTTCCTAAAAGAGCTGAACCCAGAACAATTGGAGCTCTTAAGCGAAGATATCCGTCGATTTCTCATAGAAAATCTTTCGAAAACAGGTGGCCATATCGGCCCGAACTTGGGTGTGGTGGAATTGACGATTGCACTTCATCGTGTCTTTAACAGCCCGGACGATAAATTGATCTGGGATGTCGGGCATCAGTCCTATGTCCATAAAATTTTGACGGGACGTGCAGACCAATTCGACACGCTGCGCAAATTCAAAGGCCTGTGCGGATTCCCGAAACGCAACGAAAGTGATCACGACGTCTGGGAAACCGGCCACAGCTCCACTTCTTTGTCTGCGGCAATGGGCATGGCGGCGGCGCGCGATATTAAAAAAGACAAAAATTACGTCATCCCGATTATCGGCGATGGCGCATTGACTGGCGGCATGGCATTCGAGGCGCTTAACCATATCGGGCATGCACAGACCGACATGACCGTCATCCTTAACGACAACGAAATGTCGATTGCACCCAATGTCGGGGCGCTCCATAGCGTTCTTGGACGCATGCGGACGGCTGGAAAATACAATAAAGTCAAAGACGACCTTGAATACTTGCTGAAAAAAGTGCCTGCAGTCGGAGGCAAGCTTGCTTCAACGGCAGAGCGCGTAAAAGACAGCTTGAAATATTTGGTCGTTTCTGGCATGTTCTTCGAAGAGCTCGGATTCACGTACCTCGGCCCAATCGACGGACATGACCTTGAGGAACTCGAAGACAACCTGGAGTATGCGAAGAAAACAAAAGGCCCTGTCCTGCTTCACGTCATCACCAAAAAGGGCAAAGGCTATTTGCCTGCTGAACAAGATAAAATCGGCACGTGGCACGGAATTGGGCCTTATAAAATGGAAACAGGCGACTTGGTGAAATCCTCCTCTACAGCTCCTTCATGGAGCGGGCTGATCGCTGAAACGACACGCAAGCTTGCGCGTACGGATGAGCGCATCGTCGCTATCACGCCGGCAATGCCTGTTGGATCTAAATTGGAAGGATTCGCCTCGGAATTTCCTGATCGCATGTTCGATGTGGGAATTGCTGAACAACATGCGACCACGATGGCCGCGGGACTTGCGACACAAGGAATGAAGCCGTTCCTGGCTATTTATTCGACATTCCTGCAGCGCGCATATGACCAAGTCGTCCACGATATTTGCCGCCAGAACTTGAATGTCTTTATCGGCATCGACCGTTCGGGCCTTGTCGGGGCAGACGGCGAAACGCATCAAGGCGTATTTGACATCGCCTTCTTGCGCCATCTTCCGAACATGGTGTTGATGATGCCAAAAGACGAAAACGAAGGGCAGCATATGGTCAAAACGGCAATCGATTACAATGGCGGCCCGATTGCGTTGCGCTATCCGCGCGGCAACGGCCTCGGAGTGCCGATGGATGATGAACTGAAGGCGATTCCAATCGGAAGCTGGGAAGTGTTGGTAGAAGGGGCGGATGCCGTCATCTTGGCATTCGGTACGACGATTCCAATGGCACTTCATGCAGCTGAGCAATTGCGCGAAGAAGGAATCCAGGTAGAGGTCGTCAACTCTCGCTTCATCAAACCGTTGGACAAAGAGATGCTCGCATCAATTTTTGGCCGCAACGTGCCAGTTCTGACAATCGAGGAAGCGGTATTGCAAGGCGGCTTCGGCAGTGCGGTACTTGAGTACGCTCACGATAACGGCCACGCGAGTGCTGTCATCGACCGCATGGGCATTCCAGACCTCTTCGTTGAGCACGGCGATGTTGCAGAGTTGATGGACGAAATCCATCTCAACAGCGACGAAGTGGTCAAAAAAGTGAAAGTGCGTGTAAAGCAGAATGCACAACAGCAGGAGCGATCGAACGTTCTATGAATAAAGTGAAAAAAGAACGGGTGGATGTCCTGCTAGTAGAACGGGGCATTTGCGAAACACGTGAAAAAGCCAAGCGCGCCATCATGGCCGGGGTGATTTTCTCAGGCACTGAACGCCTTGAGAAACCCGGTGAAAAAATCCCTGAAGATGCGCCGCTTGAAAAAAAAGGAACCGATTTGCGCTATGTCAGCCGTGGAGGCTTGAAACTGGAAAAAGCTCTCGCTGAATTCGATGTTACCGTGGAAGGCAAAATGATGCTTGATATCGGTTCGTCGACTGGCGGATTCACCGATTGCGCATTGCAAAACGGCGCCCGTCATGGCTACGCGCTCGATGTTGGCTATAACCAGCTGGCCTGGTCAATTCGCCAGGACCCGCGCGTAACCGTCATGGAACGCACCAACTTCCGCCATTCGAAACCGGAAGATTTTCAGGAAGGTTTGCCCGAAGTGGCGACCATCGACGTTTCCTTTATTTCGCTGCGCATTATCCTGCCGGTGCTGAAGACCATTTTGGTCCCAGGCGGAGATTGCATTGCACTCGTCAAGCCGCAGTTTGAAGCAGGGCGTGAGAAGGTCGGCAAAAAAGGCATCGTCCGCGACCCGAAAGTGCATCAGGAAGTGCTGCAAAAAGTAGCTGCTTATGCAGTGGACTGCGGTTTCGAAGTAAAAGCCATGACTCATTCGCCGATAACCGGCGGTGAAGGCAATATCGAGTTTTTATTCCACCTTGTTTCCAACGAACAGGCAACTAAAAGTGAATTGCCGGATGCGCATTCGTTCGCTCAAACGGTCGAGCATGCCCATTCTGCATTCAAGGAAAAACACACACAATCCGATTAACAGGGCAGGGGAATTTATTCCCTGCCCTTTTTTTCTGCCCGGCCGTTGAAAATGAGTGAAACTTGCTCATAAGGGGTAAATAGTTCTAGTATGGGCAGGGAGTTTCCTTGTTTTCAAAGCGGTTTAGATGTACGATATAAAGCATATGGAATAATTATTCACTCAAGGGGGAGCACCATGAATAAAGGACAACGTCATATCAAAATCCGCGATTTGATTTCAAATCGCGAAATCGAAACGCAAGATGATTTGGTCGACTTATTGAAAGCAGCGGGCTATGAAGTGACGCAAGCGACCGTTTCACGCGACATCAAGGAATTGCATTTGGTGAAAGTTCCTTTGCAGGACGGGCGCTATAAATACAGCTTGCCCGCAGACCAGCGCTTTAACCCGATGCAGAAACTGCACCGCGCGCTCACTGATGCATTCGTCAGCATTGACGGAGCCAGCCATTTTTTGGTCATGAAAACCTTGCCGGGCAATGCCCATGCAATCGGGTCATTGATTGACCATCTGGATTGGGAGGAAATTTTAGGGACTATCTGCGGAGATGATACATGTTTAATCATCTGCCGTGACGTGGAACACCGTGAAGTGCTGAAACAGCGTTTGATTGAAATGCTTTAATTAAAGAGGTGGATGTATATGCTGCGAGAATTGGATATCCGCAATTTTGCGATTATCGATACATTATCGGTCAGTTTTACTGAAGGCATGACAGTTTTGACAGGGGAAACCGGTGCGGGGAAATCGATTATCATCGATGCTGTGCATCTACTAGCCGGAGGGCGCGGAAGCCAGGAATTCATTCGCCACGGCGCCCAAAAAGCTGAGATTGAAGGCTTGTTTCATATTGAAGGCGAAAAGCATCCGGTCCATAAAAAACTGGAGGATTTCGGAATCCAGGCGAGTGACGGCGATGTTTTGCTGCGTCGCGAGTTGAACGGCAAAGGCAAGAACGTCTGTCGCATCAATGGCAAACTCGTGACCATCTCCATTTTACGCGAAGTGGGAGCCGCGTTGATCGATATACACGGCCAGCACGAGACGCAGGAATTAATGGATGAAAAGCAGCATCTTCATCTATTGGATCAATTTGCTGGGAAATTGTTGACCAAAGCCAAAGAAGGTTATAGCCATACATTTGAAAAATATACGAAATTAAAACGTGAATTTGCCAGCTATAACGAAAACGAGCAGCAGATCGCACAACGCATCGATTTACTGACATTCCAATTGCGTGAAATTGAAGAAGCCCAGCTTGTGCCAGGAGAAGAAGAAACTTTGCTGGAAGAACGCAAACGGCTGCAGAATTTCACCAAAATCTTCGAGTCGATTTCACAAGCCCACGAAGCGATTCAAGGGGAATCGAAAGGGTTGGATTGGGTCGGCAATGCGATGAGTGAACTCGAACACGCTGCAGCGGTAGATGAACAATTCCAGCAAGCGTCGGAATCGGTAGCGGGGGCATTTTATCAATTGCAAGATACCTCGACAGAAATCAAGCGCATACTGGACCAATTGGAATTCGATCCGGAACGGCTCAATGAAATCGAGCAGCGCCTGGCATTATTGCAATCCTTGAAACGTAAATACGGCGCATCGGTCGAAGACATGCTGCTGTATCAGGAAGAACAGGCGGATGAACTCGATAAATTGCTTAATCGCGACCAGCGTTTGCGCCTCGACCAGGAAAAACTGAAAGAATTGACCGAAGACTTGCGCATCGAAGCGGAAGAATTGACGATGCTCAGAAAACAGGCGGCGACTAAATTATCGAAAGCGATTATGGAACAATTAAAAGAGCTTCATATGGGCAAAGCATCATTCGCCGTCCAGTTCAATTTGCTCCCTAAAGGCAAGTTCGACCGCTTTGGCCAAGACAGCATCGCATTCCATATTTCGACGAATGTCGGGGAACCTTTGAAGCCACTGACGAAAGTAGCTTCAGGAGGTGAATTGTCGCGTATGATGCTTGCACTGAAGACAATTTTTTCCAAGCATCAAGGCATCACATCGATTATTTTCGATGAAGTCGATACGGGAGTCAGCGGGCGCGTGGCCCAGGCGATTGCTGAGAAAATCGCCGCCATCGCCCGCCATTCGCAAGTGTTGTGCATTTCCCATTTGCCACAAGTCGCTGCTATGGCAGACCAGCATCTGTTTATCGAGAAAAAAGTATCGAAAGACCGCACAACCACGTCAGTGAAAGAACTGGCAGGACGCAAGCGCACCGAAGAAATGAGCCGTATGCTGTCAGGGGCTGAAATCACCCAATTGACCTTACAGCATGCTGATGAATTGCTGACTTTGGCGAGGGACCGGAAGCTATTGATGAAATAAGGGTCCGGAGCCTGTATTTTAGGAGAGAAAAATATGGAGAAAATAAAAATCGCCATTGCCGATGACAACCACGAGCTTGTCGAATTGATGACCGAATTTCTCGAATCACAGCCGAATATGGAAGTGGTGGGCGTTGCTTACGATGGCAGGGAATGCATCGGCATACTTGAACAGACCGAAGCGGATATTTTGTTGCTCGACATCATTATGCCGTATCTCGATGGAATCGCTGTGCTCGATGTTTTGCGTTCCGATGAGCGAATGAGCAAAATCCATGTCATCATGCTTTCCGCATTCGGCCAGGAGTCGATCATGAGCCAAGCAGCTGACTACGGTGCTTCCTACTTTATCATGAAACCGTTCGAGACCGAGCGGCTGGTCGTCCAGATCAACCACATCATGAAAAATGGCAACCAAGCAACAAAGGGCAGCATGGTGACAAAAGACGAACTCATTACCTTGAGATTGAAAGACATCGGCGTACCCCCGCATTTAAAAGGCTATATGTATTTAAAAGCAGCCGTGTCGATCGTCGTGGATGAACCTTCCTCACTCGGCAAAGTGACGAAAGAGTTGTATCCGAAAATCGCCTTGAAGTTCGATACGACGGCAGCACGGGTCGAAAGATCGATCCGCCATGCCATCGGACAAGTGTGGGTGCGCAGCGAGTCTGTCGCGCATATCGCAAGTGTTTTCGGCTATAGTGAGTCGCATCTTCAGTCGAAGCCATCCAATTCCGAATTCATTGCCATGATTGTTGACAGTCTTGGTACTAAGGAATAATGATTTGTACAAACCGGGCCCTTAAAAGGCGCCGGTTTTTTTATTTTTTTGCGCGGCAGCGTATTAGTAATAAATGTATTAAACTACATAAGGATTATTAAAAAAATCAAAATAAGCCCACAAGAAAACCTAACACTTGCAGCCAACTAATGAGATGATAAAATAAATGATTAAAGCTAGGTTCTATCCAAAAAGGGGAGGAAGCTATGTCTGAAATTGAAATTTACGCGCATCGCGGCGCCTCAGGGCATGCGCTTGAAAATACATGGCAGGCGTTTGAATTAGCGCATCAATTGCACGTTGGCATTGAGTTAGATGTCCAGATGACACGTGACGGCATTGCGGTCATTTACCATGATGATCAATTAAAACGATTGGCGGGGATGCAAGCGGATATTTACAAAACGCCATATGAATCGCTGAAGTCACTGTCAATCCGTAAAAAGTTCAAGCGTTTCGGTCGCCATTCGATTCCACTAGCTTATGAAGTTATTAATTGGGCGAAAAAGAAAAACATCCCCTTGAATATTGAATTGAAGTCCTCTGTTGCCAGGCACCCAGAGGGCCCTGAAATCGTCTGTGCATTATTGGAAGGGTCAAAAGATATTCATCTCTCTTCTTTTGATGCAGAGCTTCTTAAAAAGATGAAAAGCTTAATGCCTCATATTGAAATAGCGTGGATTTTGAAACGCGCCATGCAGTGGAACGAACTGGAGAATTGCCAGTGGCTCGATAGCTTTCACTTTCATAAGAGATTTCATAAGCCGAGATGGCTTGATCCGATAGCCAAAATGGATAAACCGGTACGGCTCTATGGCATAGCGGGGAATGAGCGCATCTTGCGAAGTCTTCATCCCTCGGTGAAAGGGATTATCACAGATTATCCTGCGCGCGTGAAGGCTCTATGGGAACAGGAAACAACGAAATCACATCAGTAACAGCAAAAGAACGCCAGGAACCATGGTTCCTGGCGTTCTTTTTAGTTTGTTCAAATACTTGCAGTCATTTATCGCTTTTGGAACCGTTCAGATACATTGCCTTTTTTACGGTCGCGGTTTAGCAGGAATCCAGCGAAGAAACCAATGCCAATTACTGTAAAGAGCGTGCCGAGCGTAAATTGCATCCATAAGGCTGGATACGGTTCGAGCAATTTATTGAAAAGAGTATCCCGCATTAATTTGATGCCGTAAGCGGCCATGACGCCAGGAATGAGCAAAATGATAAATGCAATCAATCGTCCCATCTATTCCACATCCTTCATGTTCCATTGTTTCCAATCTGCTCAAAGTTGTCAAGAATTGTCCCCTGCGGTAGTCTAGAAATATGTGTGCAGTCTATTGCACGAATTAGAACAGAAAGGTTTGAAGACAGTTGCAAAAAGTGGTCATTATCGGCGGCGGAATTGGCGGGTCAGCCATCTTGAAATTGCTCGTCGAGTCCGGGTGGTTTCATGTCGAGGGAGTCGCAGACATCCAAGCAGATGCGCCGGCGTTAAAAGAGGCAGAAAAATTTAGCATTGCCACAGGCGCAGATTTCCGGGAATTGCCGAAAATGGTCGACATCGTCTTCAACGTAACGGGTGACGATGAATTGACGCAAAGGCTACGGCGCTATTATCCACCGCGTACCGTTATCATTCCTGGGAGCGTCGCCAATATATTTGTCCGCCTGATGGATGAGAAAGAACATTACATCAATCGACTGAGCAACGAGAGCCACAAGGGGGCGATCATTTTCAATTCAATTGATGAAGGCATGGTCGGCATCGATCTCGACAACCATATCCATTTCATCAATCGCAGTGCCGCACGAATGCTTTCGGTCAAGCAGGATGAAGCCATCGGTCGCCACATCCACGAACTGATTTCGATGAGCGAATTGCCGAGGGTGATCGAGACGGGAAGGACGGAATTGAACAGGGAACTTGAATTGAAAGATGGATCGAAAATCGTCACAAGTCGTTTCCCGATGATTGATGAAAACGGCGAATTAATTGGTGCATTTGCAGTGTTCAAGGACATTACGGAAGTCGTTTCACTCGCAGAGGAAATTACCGACTTGAAAGAAATTCAAACGATGCTGCAAGCGATCATCCAATCCAGCGATGATGCGATTTCGGTGGTGGATGAAAAAGGCAACGGCTTGCTTGTTAATCCAGCCTATACACGAATCACGGGGCTTGAGACGGAGCAGGTGATCGGCCGCCCGGCATCTGCTGATATCTCGGAAGGTGAGAGCATGCACTTCAAAGCTCTGCAAACCCGCAAGCCGGTGCGTGGCGTCAATTTGAAAGTTGGCCCGTCAAAACGGGAAGTCATTGTCAACGTGGCGCCGATTATCGTCGACAACCAATTGAAAGGAAGTGTCGGGGTCATCCACGACACGACGGAGATCCGGTCGCTTATGAAAGAGCTAGACCGGGCGAGGAGCATCATTCGGACGCTTGAGTCGAAATACACTTTCGATGACATCATCGGCTTGTCCTCTGAAATGCAATTGTCCCTCCAGCAAGCGAAACTTGCTGCCCAGACGCTTGTGACAGTGTTGTTGCGCGGGGAATCGGGAACGGGCAAGGAATTGTTCGCGCACGCAATCCATAGCGCCAGCGAGCGCCAGTTCAACAAATTTGTCCGCGTCAATTGTGCGGCGGTATCGAGCGAACAGCTCGATGCCGAATTGTTTGGCTACGAGGAAGGCGCGACGCTTAAAAGCCGCACCGGGGCCAAGCGCGGCTTATTGGAAGAAGCGAACAATGGCAGCATCTTTCTCGATGAAATCGGGGAACTGTCACCGCAGATCCAAAGTAAATTGCTGCGCGTTTTGCAAGAACACGAAACGATGCGGATTGGGGGCACTAAGCCGATTCCGGTTAATGTCCGCGTCATCGCCTCGACCAATGCCAATATGGAGAAAGCTCTGCTTGACGGGACGTTCCGGGAAGATTTGTATTACCGCCTGAACCGCATGCCGATTTTGATTCCTCCGCTGCGCAACAGGAAACAAGACATTCCGCGCATCGTCGACCGCCTGTTGATGAAGCTTAATCAAGAATACGGCCGCAATGTGGATAGTGTATCGGAGAAAGCGCTGCAATTTTTGAAGATGTACGATTGGCCCGGGAATGTCCGGGAACTGGAAAATATCTTGAGCCGATCGATGATTTTTATGCAGATGAACGATAAAACGATGACAGAAGAGCATATCCCTCTAGATATGCTGAAGGCGAAGGAAGCAAAGAACGAAGTGGTCATCCCGGCATCGGCGCCTCTACAAGAGCAGCTGGAAACAGTTGAGCGCGGCATCCTTCATCGAGCGCTTGAAGAAGCGAAAGGGAACAAGTCGAAAACCGCTAAACAACTTCAAATCTCCTTGCGCACTTTATACTATAAATTAGAAAAATTCGGACTACTATAAGGTTTTGCAATTCCTTGCAAGGTTTTGCAAGAATTTGCAAACAGAACTGCTGTATTTTGCAAATAAAACGCTTACATCCCTTATATCTCGAGCTTTCTTCTGTTTTAATTAAAAAGAATGAGGTGATAAATATGACCACTTTGCAGAACATCGTCGATGAAATCGACTTGCAGGACGAGCACGCTGTCGCGGTGGCAGCAGCTGCTGACCACGCAGTAATGGAAGCCATTTCATTGGCGCTCGATCAGAACCTGGCAAGCTTTCATCTCTACGATGATGAAGCAACATTGAAGCAATTGATCGCTGAGGATTTCCCGCATTTGAAAGGGCATCCGAAATTGTGGATCCATAATGTAAAAGGGCCAAACCTAGCAGCAAAAGAAGCTGTAAGGGCTGTTTTCATGAATGACGCCAGCGTCTTGATGAAAGGGCATATCCCGACCGCGACCTTGATGAAAGCCGCACTCAACGCTGATTATGGCCTTCGTACAGGTTCGGTGTTATCCCATGTAGCAGCGTTTGAAGTCGATGGTTACGACCGGCTCATTTTTGTGACCGATGCCGGCATGAACATCGAACCGTCGCTCCAAGAGAAAGCGCAGATCATTCGCAATGCCGTACAAGTGGCACGGGCGACCGGAGTCGAGCTGCCGATTGTCGCAGCACTTGCTGCGGTGGAAGTTGTCAATCCGGCGATGCAGGCCACGTTGGATGCTGCGGCGCTGACTGCGATGAACAAACGCGGGCAGATTACGGGTTGTATCGTTGACGGTCCGCTGGCTCTAGATAATGCCATCTCGGTTGAAGCGGCTAAGCATAAGCGCATCGATGGAGATACAGCAGGGCATGCAGATATTTTGCTGGTTCCGAATATCGAAGCCGGCAATATCCTCTATAAATCATTAGTATATTTTTCGAAAGCCAAAGTCGGCGGCATCATCGCGGGCGCTAAAGCGCCAATCGTGTTGACATCACGCGCCGACAGTGCAGAAAGTAAATTATTTTCTCTCGCTTTAGCCTTGCGCTCAGCGACTTTATAAAGAGCAGCTTCAACTCAAGAAAACCCTTGAAGGACGGCGGCCACTAAACTTATAAGCAATAAAACAGTATAAATCACTAGGAGGAATTTACGATGGAAATTTTCAAAAAAATGGAAGAACACGATTACGAACAATTGGTATTTTGCCAAGATAAAAATTCTGGGCTAAAAGCCATCATCTGCATCCACGATACGACGCTTGGGCCAGCACTTGGCGGCACGCGCATGTGGAACTACGAAACTGAAGAAGAAGCGATTGAAGACGCAATTCGTCTAGGGCGCGGCATGACTTACAAAAACGCAGCAGCCGGCCTTAACCTCGGTGGCGGAAAAACCGTTATTATCGGCGATCCATTGAAAGATAAAAATGAAGAAATGTTCCGTGCTTTTGGCCGTTTCATCCAAGGCTTGAACGGGCGTTATATCACAGCTGAAGATGTGGGCACAACTGTCGCTGACATGGACATAATCCACGAAGAAACTGATTTTGTTACAGGTATCTCACCAGCATTCGGTTCATCAGGCAACCCGTCACCTGTCACTGCATACGGCGCATACATCGGCATGAAAGCAGCTGCTATGGAAGCTTACGGCGACGATTCGCTTGAAGGCAAAACAATAGCCGTGCAAGGTGTCGGAAACGTGGCTTACCCGCTATGCGAGTACTTGCACAAAGAAGGTGCGAAATTGATTGTCACTGACATCAACAAAGAAGCGGTTCAACGTGCTGTTGAAGCATTCGGCGCAACGGCTGTCGAGCCGAACGAAATCTATTCAGTAGATGCGGATATCTTCGCACCGTGTGCAATGGGTGCCATCATCAACGATGAGACAATTCCACAATTGAAAGTGAAAGTGGTCGCAGGATCTGCAAATAACCAATTGAAAGAACAGCGCCACGGCGATGAACTCGAAGCACGCGGCATCGTTTACGCACCGGACTTTGTCATCAACTCGGGCGGTGTCATCAACGTAGCGGATGAACTTTACGGCTACAATAACGAACGGGCGATGAAGCGCGTCGAAACGATTTATGACAGCATTACACGCATTTTCGAAATTGCTAAACGCGACGGGATTCCAAGCTATATCGCAGCTGACCGCATGGCGGAAGAACGCATTGAGCGCGTACGCAACTCAAGAAGCCAATTCTTGCGCAGTGGCCACGGCCATGACATTTTAAGCAGACGCTAAGATTGAAGGAAGAAACGGAGGAATCGATGTGCAAAAACAGCTGAATCGAATTCTGGTCATCAATCCCGGCTCAACTTCGACAAAGATCGGCGTTTTTGACAACGATGTCCAGATCCTTGAAAAGACTATCCGCCACTCGACAGAAGAGCTGGCGGATTTCCCTGCCATTATTGACCAGTTTCAATTTCGAAAACAAAATATATTAGAAGCGCTTGATGAAGAAGGTATGAACGTATCCAAACTGTCTGCCGTATGCGGAAGAGGCGGGTTGCTGCGTCCAATTGAGGGCGGAACCTATGCCGTCAACGAAGCGATGCTGGAAGATTTGCGCGAAGGCTATTCCGGCCAACACGCCTCAAATCTCGGCGGCATCATCGCCCATGAAATTGCTGAAGGTCTCAACATTCCGGCATTTATCGTCGACCCGGTTGTCGTCGATGAATTGTCGCCTGTTGCACGCATTTCGGGCTTTTCATTGATCGAACGAAAATCAATCTTTCATGCTCTGAATCAGAAGGCAGTCGCAAGGCGCTATGCCAAGGAATCAGGGCGCGCTTATAAAGACCTGCGCCTCATTGTCACGCATATGGGAGGCGGCATCACGGTCGGCGTTCACGAAGACGGCAAAGTCATCGATGTCAATAACGGCTTGCATGGCGACGGCCCTTTTAGCCCAGAGCGGGCAGGGACGGTGCCGGCAGGTGATTTGGTCGAATTGTGCTTTTCCGGACAATATTATCGGGATGAAATCATGAAAAAACTCGTCGGGCAAGGCGGCTTAGTTGGCTATCTTGGCACGAATGACGCCGTGACAGTCGAAAAACGCATACAAAAAGGCGATAAAGAAGCAACGTTGATATATGAGGCAATGGCGTATCAAGTAGCACGTGAAATCGGCTCTGCAAGCGCCGTTTTAAAAGGGCAAGTCGATGCCATCATTTTAACGGGTGGTTTAGCTTATGGTAAAGAATTCGTCAAAACCATATCAGACCGAATTTCCTGGATTGCAGATGTCGTGGTCCATCCCGGTGAAAACGAATTGCAAGCGCTCGCGGAAGGCGCTAGCCGCGTACTCGACGGCGAAGAACAAGCTCGGATTTATCCGAACGGTTAATCATTCCAAAGGAGGAATACCCTAATGGCTCAAAATTATGATGTCGTCATTCTAGGCGGCGGTACGGGCGGTTATGTAGCGGCTATCCGCTCAGCACAGCTCGGCCTTAAAACTGCGATTGTCGAAAAAGGCAAACTGGGCGGCACATGCCTGCACCAAGGCTGTATCCCGAGTAAAGCATTGCTTCGCAGTGCAGAAGTATACGCAACGACCAAAAATCACGCTGCTGATTTTGGCGTCAATACTGGAGAGGTATCGCTCGATTTCTCGCGCGTGCAACAGCGCAAACAAGGAATTGTCGATCAACTTCACGCAGGCGTCCAAGGCTTGATGAAAAAAGGCAAAATCGATGTGTATGAAGGCATTGGCCGCATTCTCGGGCCGTCAATTTTCTCGCCAAACCCAGGAACGATTTCTGTCGAAATGAATAACGGCGAAGAAAACGAAATGCTCATCCCGAACAACGTCATCATTGCCACTGGTTCACGTCCACGTACTTTGCCAGGCCTTGATATCGACGGCGAAATGGTCATGAGTTCAGAAGAGGCGCTTGCGATGACTGAACTGCCGAAATCCATTTTGATTGTCGGCGGTGGCGTCATCGGAATCGAATGGGCATCGATGCTCAACGATTTCGGTGTTGAAGTGACAGTGCTCGAATACGCAGACCGCATCATCCCGACTGAAGACAAAGACATTTCCAAAGAAATGCTGAAATTGTTGAAGAAAAAAGGCGTGAAGTTCGCGACAAGCGCGAAAGTCTTGTCGGAAACGGTGGAAAAAGGCGAGGGCCAAGTATCCATCCAAGCTGAAATCAATGGCAGCAATGAAACTTTTACTGCTGAAAAAATGCTGGTGTCTGTCGGACGCCAAGCGAATGTGGAGAATATCGGCATTGAAAATACCGATATCTTGGTTGAAAAAGGCTTTATTCAAGTGAAAAAGACCTTCCAAACAAAAGAATCTCATATCTATGCGATCGGCGACGTCATCGGCGGCATGCAACTTGCGCACGTGGCCTCACACGAAGGCATTACCGCGATTGAGCATATTAAAGGCAATGAGCCACATGCCATCAACTACGATCTTGTGTCCCGCTGCATTTACTCGAATCCAGAGGCTGCAAGTGTCGGTATCACGGAAGACCAGGCAAAAGAGCAAGGTTATGAACTGAAAACCGGGAAATTCTCCTTTAAAGCGATTGGCAAAGCGCTGGTCTACGGTGAATCAGATGGTTTTGTGAAAATTATCGCCGATAAAAACACCAATGATATTCTCGGTGTCCATATGATCGGTCCACATGTAACGGACATGATTTCAGAAGCAGGTCTCGCTATGGTTCTTGATGCAACTCCTTGGGAAATTGCAGATACCATTCACCCCCACCCGACGCTATCAGAGGTCATGGGCGAAGCAGCTTTGGCCGTAGACGGCAAAGCAATTCATAGTTAAAGGAGGAAATTCAATGGCTACGAAACACGAAGAAGTAGGTTTGACAAACGAAGATGTCCTAAATATTTACGAAACAATGTTGACGGCACGTCGCGTCGATGAACGCATGTGGCTCTTAAACCGTGCAGGTAAAATTCCATTCGTTATCTCTTGCCAAGGCCAGGAGGCTGCACAAGTCGGAGCGGCTTATGCGCTTGACAACACGAAAGATTACGTCGCGCCATATTACCGCGATCTTGGGGTGGTCATCCATTTCGGCATGACGCCGAAAGACTTGATGCTATCAGCATTCGCTAAAGCAGAAGACCCGAACTCGGGCGGCCGCCAGATGCCTGGACATTTCGGTCAGAAGAAAAACCGCATCCTGACAGGTTCTTCACCGGTAACAACGCAGTTGCCACATGCAGTAGGTGTAGCTCTTGCCGGTAAAATGAAGAAAAAAGATTTCATTACATTCAATACACTGGGAGAAGGTTCTTCTAACCAAGGTGATTTCCACGAAGGCTTGAACTTTGCAGGTGTCCATAAATTGCCGGTCATTACAATGGTCGAAAATAACCGCTACGCCATTTCCGTTCCTTTCGAACGCCAAGTGGCAAGTAAAAATGTTTCGGATCGTGCGGCTAGCTACGGCATGCCAGGCGTAACGATTGATGGAAACGACCCAATTGAAGTTTATAAACACGTAAAAGAAGCAGCGGACCGCGCACGCAACGGCGAAGGCCCAAGCTTGATTGAAACAGTGTCAGAGCGCATGACGGCCCACTCGTCTGATGATGATCACCGTCAATACCGTTCAGCTGACGAACTTGCGGCACAAAAAGAAAAAGACCCAATCCTATTGTTCGGTGCTTATTTGAAAGAAAACGGCATCATGAACGATGAGCTTGAAAAAGAAATCAATGACCGCATTATGGTATTGGTCAATGAAGCAACGGATTATGCAGAAAATGCACCATATGCACCAGCAGAAAGTGCAATGGAGCATGTCTATGCTGAAGAAGGAGGAAACGAATAATGGCAGTTATGAGTTATATCGATGCCATCACGCTCGCCATGAAAGAAGAAATGGCACGTGACGAAAACGTTTTCGTACTCGGGGAAGATGTCGGGAAAAAAGGCGGCGTCTTCAAAGCGACACAAGGTCTTTACGATGAATTCGGCGAAGACCGCGTAGTCGATACGCCGCTTGCGGAATCAGCCATTGCTGGAGTCGGAATCGGAGCGGCTATGTATGGCTTGCGTCCAGTTGCCGAGTTCCAATTCGCAGATTTCATCATGCCAGCCGTTAACCAAATCATCTCGGAAGCTTCCCGCATCCGCTATCGCTCGAACAACGACTGGTCATGCCCGATCGTCTTCCGCGCACCATTCGGCGGCGGCGTTCACGGTGCACTCTACCATTCACAATCAGTTGAAGCGGTATTCGCTAACCAGCCGGGACTTAAAATCGTCATCCCATCCACACCGTATGACGCAAAAGGCCTGTTAAAAGCAGCGATCCGCGATGAAGATCCTGTTATGTTCTTCGAGCACAAGCGCGCCTATCGCCTAATCAAAGGCGAAGTACCGGAAGACGATTACACAATCGAAATCGGTAAAGCTGACGTTAAACGCGAAGGAGAAGACATCACTGTCATCACATACGGCCTAGCAGTCCACTTCGCCTTGCAAGCAGCAGAACGTCTTGCTGAAGATGGCTACTCTGTCCACATTTTGGATCTTCGCACGATCTATCCATTGGACAAAGAAGGCATCATCGAAGCAGCGAAAAAGACCGGGAAAGTCTTACTTGTCACAGAAGACAACAAAGAAGGAAGCATCATCGGCGAAGTGGCAGCGATCATCGCTGAAAACTGCCTATTCGACCTTGACGCGCCGATCAAGCGCCTTGCAGGACCGGACATTCCGGCAATGCCATACGCACCGACCATGGAGAAATTCTTCATGATCAACCCGGACAAAGTAGAAAAAGCCATGAGAGAACTAGCCGAGTTTTAAGAAGAAAAGCGCAGTTGCCCGTCTAGTCCCGACAAGCGCTGGAGGTCACGCCAGCACTGGCGCTCTTTGCCAGTGCAGGCGGGAACGAAGCGACCTCGAGGGGCTGGGCAACGGAGCTGGACAAAGGAAAAGCGGAAATGGCCGTTTAGCGTCGAAAGGCATAAGACAAACCGGCGAAGCGGCGTTCTTTGCCGCACAGCCGGGATGGCTTATGACCCGAGAAGCTGGCCATTGCAGCTAGACAGAAGAAAAGCGCAGTTGCCCGTCTAGTCCCGACAAGCGCTGGAGGTCACGCCAGCACTGGCGCTCTTTGCCAGTGCAGGTGGGGCCGAAGCGACCTCGAGGGGCTGGGCAACGGAGCTGGACAGAAGAAAAGCGGAAATGGCCGGTAAGGTTCGACAGGCATAGGCCCAAGAAACTAGCCTTGAACGCATAACCCTTATAAATGAATATGCATTACAGATTGAAAAGGAGGAATCCCTTTGGCTATTGAAAAAATAACGATGCCCCAACTTGGCGAAAGTGTAACAGAAGGCACGATCGAAAAATGGCTCGTCCAGCCAGGCGACCATGTCAACAAGTATGACCCGTTGGCAGAAGTCAATACCGATAAAGTAACCGCAGAAGTTCCTTCATCCTTTACAGGAACGATCAAAGAATTGATCGCTTCTGAAGGTGATACATTGGAAGTGGGCGAAGTGGTCTGCACAATCGAGACAGAAGGCGGAGATTCTGCCCCAGTTGAAGAAGCAAAACCTGCTGAAGGCGAAAAAGCCAACGAAATGCCAGCTGCAGGAGCCGCGCCGACGAAGAAACTTGAAGGCGAAAAAGGTTCTGCAAAACCAGCGAAGCCACAAGGCGGAAAAGCGCGTTATTCGCCAGCCGTTCTTCGCCTAGCCCAAGATCACGACATCGACTTGAACCAAGTCAAAGGATCTGGAAACGAAGGCCGCATCACTCGCAAAGACTTGATGCAATTGATCGATAGCGGAAATATCCCACAAGCTGGCGGCGAGACTGCACAAGCGCCGCAAGCGGCTGAAACAGCTGAACCTGTTCAGCAAGCTGCGCCGCAACAAGCACCGAAAGCACCAGCTGCCAAGGAAGAATCAATCGAATCGGCTCCTGGCGATATCGAAATCCCTGTCACCGGCGTGCGCAAAGCGATTGCAGCGAATATGCTCAAGAGCAAGCACGAAGCACCGCATGCTTGGATGATGATCGAAGTCGACGTGACGGACCTTGCGCAATTCCGCGATTCCATCAAAGGCGATTTCAAGAAAAAGGAAGGATTCAACATCACGTATTTTGCATTCTTCGTCAAAGCGATCTCACAAGCTTTAAAAGAGTTCCCAATGATGAACTCGATGTGGGCTGGAGACAAGATCATCCAGAAAAAAGACATCAACATTTCAATCGCTGTCGCTTCTGACAATGCCTTGTTCGTCCCAGTTATCAAGAACGCTGACGAAAAATCAGCGAAAGGCATCGGCCGTGAAATCAACGAGTTGGCGCAAAAAGCGCGTACAGGCAAGTTGAAGTCGGCAGATATGCAAGGCGGGACGTTCACTGTCAACAACACCGGTTCGTTCGGTTCGATCCAGTCGATGGGGATTATCAACCACCCGCAAGCTGCAATTATCCAAGTCGAGTCGATCGTTAAGCGCCCGGTCATCATGGATGGCGGAATGATCGCTGCACGCGACATGGTTAATTTGTGCCTATCACTTGACCACCGTGTACTCGATGGCCTCGTTTGTGGTCAATTCCTGGCACGTGTCAAAGAGATTCTTGAAAAAATGAACAAAGACAATACTTCGGTTTATTGATGAAAAGTTTGGAGTCTTCGGACTTCAAGCTTTTTTTTCTTTCAGTAACTTGCTGTGTCAGGTAAAATGGAAACAGAAAGCTTTGAGGAGGGAATAGTTTGACGATTGAACCGATGAAAAACATTCAGTTTCCTGAGCGTACATACGAGGAATGGAAACAAGCAGCGGAAGCTGCACTGAAAGGGAAAGATTTTGAAAAGGTGATGAAAACCCAGACTATTGAGGACATTACCCTTGAACCCCTCTATACAAAAGATATGTTGGAACGCACGGTAACTGATGTGGATGCCCAAGTAGCTGCTGTCCAAAGTGCAAAGTACGGCCTTTCCTGGATCGTAGCGCAGGAAATCACAGCGCACGATGCTGAACAATTTTTAGCCGTGACAGAAGATGATTTGTCACGTGGCAATGAAGCAGTCGTCTATTCCGGTGCGCAGCCTTTCAACTGGACCGAAGCGCAACTAGAACAGCTTGCAGGCTTGATCGTCCGCTATCCAATTTATTTCAAAGTAACAGAAGATGCAGATCCGATTTTGCGTGTATTCGAGCGGTTAACTGCCGAACAGCGTGCAAGCGTGCAAGGCGTCATTTTCACGGAAGAGCCAATTCAGGTACCTGAAAATGTCCGTACTGGGTTGATCGATACACTGCCGACGCACAATGCCGGAGGGACGATTATTCATGAACTTGGCGTAGCGCTTAGCATGATGGCTGAAGCGCTGGACCAGCAGAATTTCGAAACAGCGGCGAAGAGCTTTTGGGTGCGTTTTGCAGTCGACACTCACTTCTACCAGGAAATTTCCAAAATACGGGCGTTCCGTGTATTATGGCAGGCATTCTGCTCCGCCTACGGCAAACAAGCGCCGCGCATTCCGGTGTTCACGGAAACGTCGGTGCGTTCGTATTCCAAACTGGACCCTTATGTCAATTTACTGCGGGCAGGCAATGCGACTTTTTCCGCAGTGCTAGCGGGAACGGATGGCCATACCGTACATCCGCATGATTTCCTGACAGTTCCGACTGGCTCAAGCCGGCGCATCGCACGCAATGTGCAATTGGTCATTAAGGAAGAATCCCATGTTTCGCATGTCATCGATGCTGCAGCTGGATCTTATTACATCGAAAGCCTGACGCGTGAATACGTCGATGCAGCCTGGAGCTACTTCTTGGAAATACAGGAAGCAGGAGGCTATTCTACAGTGAAGCGGACTGGCTGGCTGACAGACGACATTCAAGCCAAATGGCTCGATCGCGAGCAGCAAGTGGCCAACCGCAAAGCTTCGTTGATCGGCACGAATATTTACGCCAATCCACAAGAACCGGTGAAAGACGCAAAAATCGATACAGCCCATTTGGAGTATATGACAGCCAAACGCTTGGCGACACCATTCGAAAAATTACGCGCGAAAAGCCGCGAAACGAGCGTCAAATCGGCGGTTATCTTGTTGGAGCCATTAAAAGCCGTGAAACCGCAGGCAGATTTTGTACAAGGTTTCCTATCCGTCGCAGGAATCGAACCCGAGATCAGCCCGTATCTTTCATCCGCTGATGAAGTGAACCGATACATCCGTTCTGAAGAGCTCGACTACGCCGTTCTATGCGGAAGCCGTGAAACCTTCGACAAGATCATTCCGCAACTCGATGCGAAAGCGGCGATCGACGTTGCCGGTAAAATCGATGTGGATCTCTTAAAGAATTGGGAAGAAAACGGCATCCGTGACTCCCTTTATGCCGGCAAACCGTTAATTGACAAATTGGAAGCCATTTTGTCACTTGGAAAGGAGGCGCTGTAAATGACGACACCTGATTTTACGAAAATTGACGTTACAAAACTCGATACGGCTAAATTGGGCGACCGGGATGAGAGCGCTTTTATGACCAATGAAGGCATTGCCGTGAAACCGTTTTATTCTTCGAAAGACTTGAAGAAAGAACAAACGAGCTATCCGGGATTTGCGCCGAACGTCCGCGGGCCCTACCCGACGATGTACGTGTCACGGCCATGGACTGTGCGCCAGTATGCCGGCTTCTCGACAGCTGAAGAAAGCAACGCCTTTTACCGCCGCAATTTGGCGATGGGGCAAAAAGGCTTGTCAGTGGCATTCGATCTCGCGACGCACCGCGGCTATGATTCCGACCACCCGCGCGTTGTCGGCGATGTTGGTAAAGCAGGGGTAGCCATCGATAGCGTCGAAGACATGAAAATTTTGTTCGACGGCATCCCGCTTGACCAAATGTCGGTTTCGATGACGATGAATGGTGCAGTGGTGCCGATCATGGCATTTTTCATTGTTGCTGCAGAAGAACAGGGCGTATCCCCCGAACAATTAGCGGGCACGATCCAAAACGATATTTTGAAAGAATACATGGTGCGTAACACGTATATCTACCCTCCGGCGATGTCAATGCAGATCATTGCGGATATCTTTAAATACACATCTGACCATATGCCGAAATTCAACTCAATTTCCATTTCGGGTTACCATATCCAAGAAGCGGGAGCTACGGCGGATATCGAACTTGCCTATACTTTAGCAGATGGCTTGGAATACGTCCGGACCGGGTTGGATGCAGGAATCGGCATCGACCAGTTCGCGCCGCGCCTGTCATTCTTTTGGGGCATCGGCATGAACTATTTCATGGAAGTCGCAAAAATGCGGGCTGGACGTGAAATCTGGGCGAAGATGATGAAGAGCTTCGATCCGCAAAATGCCAAATCCTTGGCGCTCCGCACACATTCCCAAACTTCGGGGTGGAGCTTGACCGAGCAAGACCCGTTCAATAACGTAACGCGCACGCTGCTGGAAGCGAATGCGGCGGCGATGGGCCATACGCAATCCTTGCACACAAATGCACTCGATGAGGCGATTGCCTTGCCGACCGATTTCTCCGCACGCATTGCGCGTAATACGCAATTATTCCTTCAGGAAGAAACCTTGATGAACAACACGATCGATCCGTGGGGTGGTTCGTATTACGTCGAAAAATTGACCGAAGAATTGATGGAAAAAGCCTGGACATTAATAGAAGAAGTCGAGGAACTAGGCGGCATGGCGAAAGCGATTGAAACGGGCCTTCCGAAAATGCGCATCGAGGAAGCGGCTGCGAAAAAGCAAGCGCAAATCGATTCGAATGAGGAAACGATCATCGGCGTCAACCGCTACCGTCTCGATGAGGAAGACCCAATCGATATTTTGAATATCGACAATACAATGGTTCGTAAAAAGCAGATCGAGCGACTCGACCGGATGCGTGATACGCGCGACCAGAAAAAAGTAGAGAAAGCGCTGTTGGAGCTGACAAAAGCGGCTGAAACTGGAGAAGACAATATTCTCGCCTGCGCGATTGAAGCAGCGCGCCACCGAGCATCACTCGGCGAAATTTCGGATGCGATCGAAAAAGCTTCCGGCAGGCATAAGGCGGTGATCCGTTCCGTGAGTGGTGTGTACAGTTCAAACTTCTCCAACCAGGAAGAAATGCAGATCGTTAAACAAATGACGGAAGAATTCATTGACAATGAAGGCCGCCGCCCGCGGATCTTAATCGCCAAGATGGGCCAGGACGGGCACGATCGCGGCGCGAAAGTCATTTCGACCGCGTTTGCCGACCTCGGCTTTGATGTCGACATCGGGCCATTGTTCCAAACTCCGGCAGAAACAGCACAACAGGCAGCGGAAAACGATGTCCATGTCATTGGTGTCAGCTCGCTCGCGGCTGGCCACATGACACTTGTGCCGGATCTCGCGGCAGAGTTAAAAAAAGTGGGGCGCGAAGATATTTTGATCGTCGTTGGCGGTGTTATTCCTGCACAGGATTATGAATTCCTGCGCAATAACGGCGCAAGCGCTATCTTTGGGCCGGGGACGGTTATTCCGGTTGCTGCCCAAAAAGTCATTGAAGAAATCTATGCACGCCTCGGGTACGAGGAAGAGGCAGACTGATGGACCGCGAGAAGCAGTCCAGACAGGTCATGTCGGGTGTTTCGGATAAGCACGATGGCATGAAGGCATTGCCACGGAAAAAATTCAAAAAGCCCAGCACGGGCCAATTTAACTTAAGTGAGTTAGCGAGCGGAGTAGAAAGCGGATCACGCCTGCACTTAGGGAAGGCGATCACCTTGCTTGAAAGCACCAACCACGAGCATAAAAAGCGCGGCCAGGAATTATTAAATGCGCTGCTGCCAAAAACGGGCAAGAGCATCCGCATCGGCATCACCGGAGTTCCGGGAGCCGGCAAAAGCACGTTTATCGAAACCTTTGGGACGATGCTGACAGAACTTGGCCACCGGGTGGCGGTACTTGCAATCGACCCGAGTTCCTCGCGTACCGGCGGCAGCATACTCGGCGACAAAACGCGCATGGAAGAACTGGCGCGAAACCCTAAAGCGTTCATCCGGCCGTCACCAACGGCAGGAACGCTCGGCGGCGTCCATAAAAAGACGCGTGAGACGATGCTCTTATGTGAAGCGGCAGGTTACGACGTGATTTTGGTGGAAACGGTCGGTGTCGGGCAAAGCGAGACGCTCGTACGCGGCATGGTCGATATGTTCCTGTTACTTGTATTAACGGGTGCTGGAGACGAATTACAGGGCATGAAAAAAGGCATCCTGGAATTGGCGGATGCGATGATTGTCCATAAAGCCGACCGCGACAATTTGCCGCTCGCCAAGAAAACCGTGCGGGAATACAAGCAGATGCTGCATTTTTTACAGCCTGCAACAGAAGGATGGACGACACGCCCGTTGGCTGTCTCATCCATTGAAGGAACCGGCATGCAGGAAGTCTGGGATATGGTAAAGGAATTTGAGCAAGCAGTTCAAGAAAGCGGCTATTGGAACACTAGGCGTCAGGAACAGACACGCGATTGGTTCCATTCGATGATCACCGATGAATTGCTTGGCCGTTTCTACGGGGATCCTGAGCGCAAACAGCAGGTGAAAGACATGGAACAGCGCATCCTTGATGACCGATTGACGGTCGCGCAAGCGGTCACGGAGCTGTTCAAGTAAGCTTTTTTGCAACTGTGCCGCTGTCCTGATATGATAAGGACAGCAATAATGAAGGAGTGGTACAGATGAGCATGGATTTTAATTTTCTGATGAATGATATTGTTACACAAGCCCGCCAAGAACTAACAAATGGTGGCTATACACAGCTTGAAACAGCTGAAGACGTGCAAGAGGCTTTCGCTAAACCCGGCACGAGCCTTGTCATGATTAACTCAGTATGCGGATGTGCAGGCGGCATCGCACGCCCGGCTGCTCTTCACTCGGTCCATTATGATAAACGCCCGGATCACTTGTATACGGTGTTTGCCGGCCAAGACAAAGAAGCAACAGCACAAGCGCGTGATTTGTTCGGCGATGACCATTTGCCATCTTCACCATCGTTCGCTTTCCTGAAAGATGGAAAATTAGTGGATGAAATCGGCCGCCACGAAATCGAAGGGCACGATCCGATGTCGGTCATTACACATATCCAATCCATTTTCGAAGAGCATTGCGAAGAAATGTAAGGAAAAATGCCCCCGGCAGCGGGGGCATTTTTGTATTTTGAGGGGAGACGCCTATGAAACTGAAACCTTATCGCATTGGCTATCGGACCATGAAAACAGCTCTCGGGGCCGCCATTGCCATTTATTTGGCCCAGTTGATTGGACTCGAATATTATGTATCGGCCGGCATCTTGACAATCCTATGCATCCAGCCCACAAAAAAGAAGTCGGTTCGTGCCGCGTTCTCCCGCTTTGTGGCGAGCATGATCGCCGTCGGATTTGCCTTAGTCTTTTTCGAACTGGGCACTTACAATCCTGTGGTACTCGGAATCATGATCTTGCTGTTCATTCCAGTGCTTGTGAGTCTTGGCTTTTCGGATGGTTTTGTATCCAGTGCAGTTATTTTAATGCATCTATATGACGCGAAGAATTTGACGATGGGGTTATTCCTCAATGAAGTCCTGTTAATGGTGATCGGTTTCGGTACAGCACTGATCGTTAATATGTACATGCCAAGCATTGAGAAAAAACTCGATCGGTACAGGGAAGACGTGGAGCGTTTGTATTCGACGATTTTCCGGGAAACGACCATTTTCCTGCGCCACGGCGAATCTGGTTGGACCGGCAAGGAATTGATGGAATCGGAAAAGCTGATCGATAAAGCTAAGGCGCTCGCCTATCAGGATGTTGAGAACCATTTACTGCGCCACGAAAACAAGTATTACCATTATTTCGATATGCGAGAGCAGCAGCTTCAAATCATCGAACGGATCTTGCCGACAATCACAGCACTCCCAGTGATTGTCGGGCAGACCCAGCTGGTCGCTGACTTTCTGGAAGACTTATCGGAACATGTCCATTCCGGTAATACGGCTGACCAATACATCACCAAACTGGACCAGTTGAAAGCGAATTTTGCTGATATGCCGCTGCCGGACACGCATGAGAAATTCCTGGCAATGGCCGATCTGAATGCCATCATTCAAGAGATGGAAACATATTTGGAGATCAAGCAAAGTTATAAGGGCTTCCATAATAAAAAAGGGCTGAACCCCAGCCCAGTTTAAAAATAACAGCCGAGAGAGTCATGTTCT
Source organism: Planococcus sp. CP5-4_YE (assembly GCF_019042655.1). Classification (GTDB taxonomy): domain Bacteria; phylum Bacillota; class Bacilli; order Bacillales_A; family Planococcaceae; genus Planococcus. The sequence goes on along the minus strand of NZ_JAHPZO010000003.1, from coordinate 77,009 downwards.
CTCGGCTGTTTATTTTTCTGTGAAACAAAAAAAGGGCACCCAACCGCATACTGCATACGTTGTAGATGACCTTTCGCACCTTCATATTAAATGACGAAGCTTAAGCCCATCATCAGGCTCGACAGCAGCATCAATCCGACCATTGCGTAGACAATGACTTTACGGAAAGCTTGGTTTCTCATGGATAGCATAGCTCCTTTATTCCTGTACTTTGAAAGAATCATACCACATCCGGGCAAGATTTTAAACTGCCAGCTTTGCCGTTTTCTTAATATTCGATAACAACTAGAGTTTTTGCCTTTGAATGGGTACAATAAAGAGGAAGCTAAAAAAGGAAGTGAATAAGGATGAAGAAAGTCGATCATATCGGAATCGCGGTCAAAGATTTAGAGCAGGTCTTGCCTTATTACACAGAGACACTCGGGTGCCCGTTGATGAAAATTGAGGAAGTCGAAGGGCAGAAAGTGAAAGTGGCGTTCATCGATGCCGGCAACATCAAGCTGGAATTACTCGAGCCGATGAGCGAAGACAGCCCGATCCATAAATTCATCGAGAAAAAAGGCGAAGGCATCCATCATATCGCATTCGGTGTCGACGGCATTGAAGAACGCATGGCGGAACTTCGTGAAAACGGTGTCAAATTATTGAGTGATGAACCGAAACCGGGTGCGGGCGGGGCAATGGTCGCTTTTTTGCACCCGAAATCATCAAACGGCGTCTTGTACGAACTTTGCGAAAAGAAGTGACAGAGGAGTGGGGAAATGGACATTTATGAACGCATCAATGAGTTGTATGACAGAAAAAGAGAAATCGAACTGGGGGGCGGAGAAGCCCGGATCGATAAGCAGCACGAAAAAGGCAAACTGACCGCACGCGAACGCATCGACTTGTTGCTCGATGAAGACAGCTTTGTCGAACTGAGCCCATTTGTTGAACACCGGACGACTGACTTTGGCATGGCTAAAGGGCCAGGCGAAGGCGTCGTTACTGGATACGGGAAAGTAAACGGCCGCCCAATTTACTTGTTTTCACAGGATTTCACCGTTTTTGGCGGCGCATTGGGTGAAATGCACGCGAAAAAAATCGCCAACGTCATGGACATGGCGGCAAAAAACGGCGCTCCGTTTATCGGTTTGAACGATTCCGGCGGCGCCCGCATCCAGGAAGGCGTATTATCGCTTGATGGCTACGGACATATTTTCTACCGCAATTCGATTTATTCGGGAGTCATCCCGCAAATCTCCGTGATCATGGGGCCATCTGCAGGCGGAGCTGTCTATTCTCCGGCCATCACCGATTTTGTCTTCATGGTCGACAAAACGAGCCAGATGTTTATCACCGGACCGAAAGTCATCGAAACGGTCACCGGAGAAAAAATCTCCTCTGAGGATCTCGGGGGATCACGTGTACATACCGCCATCAGCGGAAACGCCCATTTCCGTTCAGGTTCAGAACAGGAAGTTCTCGAAATGGTGCGCCAATTAGTTAGCTATTTGCCGCAGAACAATCAGGAAATGCCGCCACGCCTTGAAGTCGACAATGAAGACGATTACCGTCCGGATCTGGCCGATATCGTTCCATACGAAGCCATCCGCCCGTACGACGTCCGGAAAGTCGTTGAACAAGTCGTCGACAAAGACAGCTTCATGGAAGTGCAACCGGAATTCGCGCGCAATATCGTCATCGGCCTTGCCCGTATCAAAGGCGAAACGGTGGGGCTCGTGTGCAACCAGCCGAAAGTGATGGCAGGCGGCCTCGATATCGATTCTTCTGATAAAGCAGCGCGGTTCATCCGCTTCTGCGATAGCTTCAATATCCCGCTCATTACATTCGAAGATGTCACTGGATTCTTCCCGGGCATCAAACAAGAACATGGGGGCATCATCCGCCATGGAGCGAAAATCCTTTATGCTTATTCGGAAGCGACCGTCCCGAAAATGACTGTCATTTTGCGCAAAGCATACGGCGGTGCTTACGTGGCGCTTAACTCGAAATCGATCGGCGCGGATTTGGTGTTCTCTTGGCCGAATGCCGAAATCGCGGTCATGGGGCCGAACGGCGCAGCGAATATCATCTTCGCACGTGAAATCGACGCAAGTGACGATCCGGAAGCAACGCGTGCGGCGAAAATCGAAGAATATCGCGAGAAATTCGCAAATCCTTATGTTGCCGCATCACGCGGGATGGTTGATGACGTCATCGACCCACGTGAAACCCGCATCAAACTCATCCAAGCGCTCGAGATGATGCGCAACAAAAAAGACGAACGGCCGAAGAAAAAACACGGCAATATGCCGTTATAAAAGACTTTACGACCAATCTCTTCCTGTTAAAGGGAAGAGATTGATGCGTTTTGCATGAAGTCGACAGGGGCTAAGGCTATAATAGGAACTGGACTAAATGGAATAGAAGAGGAGTTTTTGGAATGAAAACCGATCGCTTATTGGAAGAATTTTTGGAGCTTGTGCAAATCGACTCCGAAACAAAAGAAGAAGCCGCCATTGCGGAAGTGTTGACGAACAAGCTGGAAGCTCTTGGCTTCAGCGTAGTCGAAGACGATTCGAAACAACGCACGGGACACGGCGCAGGAAATTTAGTGGCGACACTTGAAGGTGCGAAAAAAGACGCGCCGCCGATTTATTTCACCGTACATATGGATACAGTCGTCCCAGGCAAAGGCATCAAGCCGGAAGTCCGCGACGGCTATGTATATTCCGACGGCACGACTATCCTCGGGGCTGATGACAAAGCTGGCGTCGCAGCGTTATTGGAACTTGCACGCCATTTGTCAGAAGAAAATGTCGAGCACGGGGATATCCAATTCCTCATCACAGCTGGCGAAGAAAGCGGACTGGTCGGGGCGAAAGAATTCGATGCATCCCTATTGAAAGCGAAATTTGGTTATGCAGTCGATAGCGACGGCCAAGTTGGCGGCATCGTCACATCTGCGCCGAACCAAGCGAAATTATGGACAACAATCTACGGCAAGACCGCCCATGCCGGCGTCGCGCCGGAAAAAGGCGTCTCTGCCATCACCATCGCTTCAAAAGCAATCGCGCGCATGAAACTCGGCCGCATCGATGAAGAGACGACCGCCAACATCGGCCGCTTCGAAGGCGGCAAAGCGACCAACATCGTCTGCGACGAAGTCCATATCTTGTCTGAAGCCCGCTCGATCAGCGAAGACAAATTGGCAGACCAAACGGCGCATATGGAATCCGTGTTCGAAGATATTGCCAAGGAAATGGGCGGTCGTGCGGAAACAGATGTCCAACTCATGTACCCAGGCTTCCGTTTTGATGAAATGGACCCTGTTGTAGATATCGCGAAAACCGCAGCTGATCGCATCGGGCGCCCATCGCCTGTGCTTACAAGCGGAGGCGGAAGTGATGCCAATATCATCAACGGCCACGGCGTCCCGACGGTCAATCTATGTGTCGGCTATGAAGAAATCCACACAACGAACGAACGCATGCCGGTCCTAGAGCTTGAGAAACTGACCGAGCTATTGGTCGAAATCGTCAAAGAAGCAGCCACGCGTTAATCAAACCATAACAACTGCCCTCGAAGACCATTCAATATGGTTTTTGGGGGCAGTTGTTTGTGTATAGAAATGTTCTGGAGATTGCGCTGCAAGGGGACGCTTTCCGGAGGGCTCGCATTGAGCCGCTTCGATCGCTGCGCAAAACCCCGCCTGCTCAACTCTCACGATGTTCGAGCTTCGCAAACGAATCCGCTCAATGTCTTTCGCGTATTCGCTTGCAGGGTCTCAATTGTCTCGTCGCTACGCTGCTCCTCCCGGAGTCGCCCCTTTCCGCTCCATCTCTAAGTGTAGTGTGGAATTGAAATTCTTCTGACATTGAAATTAGCATGAGCAGTTTTGGACAGCTTTGAATATATAAATTGAATAGATACTAAGCATCTTTGTATCTATCAAGTTCAATTAAGCGTCTCCAAACCGGATGAAGACAATTAACAATGGTACTTCCTCGCATGCAAAATATAGTGAAATCTAAAAGCCGTACCGCGCATAAGGGCGAGCCGACGCAATAAGACAAGCGCTCTTCTTGGCTTATTGCCAAAGGCCAGCCCAAAGCGGAAGGCGGCTACTTAAAGGTGAAACAAACAGTGAACAACACACCACGCTCACAAGTCTAACTAAGCGATATCGACCAGTGGATGATCCCATTCAACAGAGACGCTTCATCGCATATAACATCCAATGAAATATTAAAGCCGAACCGCGCACACGGGCGAGCCGAAGCAATAAGACAAGTGTTCTTCTTGGCTTATTGCGGGAGGCCAGCCCCAAGTGGGAGGCGGCTATTCAAAGATGAAACAAACAACGGTCAGCACACCACGCTTACAAGTCCAACTAAGCACTAATTTTATTTAGCAAAGTTTATTAAATCTAGCACAAATCCATTGAAACTGGAAAGGGTGAACAGGATGCCTGTTCGCCTATTTTTTGATACACTGAAAGAAAAAGGAAAGCGAAGCGATTGTTATGGCGGGGCGAGTTATTTTCCACATTGATATGAATAGCTTTTATGCATCCGTCGAGCAGGCGCACGATCCGTCGCTGAAAGGAAAAGCTCTGGCGATTGCGGGAAATCCGAAAGAACGCAAAGGCATTATCGTCACTTGTTCTTACGAGGCGCGGGCGCATGGTATTTACACGACGATGCAAGTGCACGAGGCGAAGAAGAAATATCCGGGGCTGTTGCTCATGCCACCCAACTTCGACCGCTACCGGGAAGCGTCGCGGCAAATGTTCGAGATCTTGCGCACCTATACCGATGCCGTCGAGCCGGTGTCGATCGATGAAGCCTATATCGACGTGACGGAACTATCGGCTGACCGGCATCCGGTGGACATTGCTGAAGAGCTGCAGCAGCGCATCCTGAAAGAACTCGACTTGCCATGTTCCATTGGAATCGCGCCAAATAAATTCCTCGCAAAAACGGCGTCCGATATGAAAAAGCCGCTTGGCATCACTATTCTCAGGAAACGCGATATCCAGCGCATCCTATGGCCAAGAGAAGTCATTGAAATGCACGGCATCGGAGAAAGTACCGCGAAAAAGCTCAATAGCTTGAAGCTGTATACAATCGGCGATTTGGCGAATGCGCCGGAGGGCTTGATTAAGGAGAAGATGGGGAAAAACGGCGTGCGGCTGCAGGCGCGTGCCAGAGGGGTAGACAGCCGCGAAGTCGATCCGGATTCGATTTACGACCGTAAAAGTGTCGGCACCTCGACAACTTTGCCATTCGATGAGACTGACCTGGACAGTTTACAGAAAATCTTCAAGACTTTAAGCTCGAAAGTCGCAGCCAGGTTGCATGCAAAAAACCTGGCAGGGCCAACTGTCAGCATCCAAACGCGCAGCGCAGACTGGAAAAACCGCACCCGCAGCGTTACCTTGAACAATACCGTGTGGAAAGAGCAAGACATCATGATGCAGGCGTGGCAATTGTTCGAAGCACACTGGAACGGGGAACCGCTGCGGCTCGTTGGTGTTACCGTCTCAAACGTCGTCGATAAGGGCGACATGACCGAGCAATTATCACTCTTTAATTTCGAGGAGCATGCGAAAGATGAACCGATTCTGGATTTGGTCGCCAAGCTTGAAAGCCGTTTTGGCAAAGGCTCTGTCTCTAGAGGAATTCCGTATCATCAGTCGAAGCATGACGCACAAACCAGCTTAAGCAAAGATTTCTTGAGCGATCATGAGAGGAAGAAACGCTAATGCAAGTTTTATTTTTAGGAACAGGGGCGGGCATGCCGTCGAAACAGCGCAATACTTCGGCGCTCGCCTTGAAATTACATGAAGAGCGGGGAGCTGTCTGGCTGTTTGATTGCGGGGAAGCGGTCCAGCACCAGATCCTCGAAACGAGCCTCAAGCCGAGAAAAATCGAAAAGATTTTCATTACCCATATGCACGGCGACCATATTTTCGGCTTGCCGGGGCTATTGGGATCGCGATCGTTCCAAGGCGGCGATGAGCCGCTCGACCTGTACGGGCCGAAAGAGCTGAAGGAATACGTGGAAATGACCTTGCGCTTGAGCCGGACGCATTTGACTTACCCGATCCGTTTCCATGAAGTAAAAGAAGGTATTATTTTTGAAGATGACACGATGACCGTCGAAGCGGGTCTCTTGGCGCACGTCATCCCGACTTACGGCTATCGCATCAAGCAAAAACCGTTGTTGCCGAAGCTCGATATGGACAAAGCGAAACAGCTCGGTGTTCCGAAGGGCCCGCTGCTTGCCAAGTTAAAGGCGGGCGAAACCGTAGAACTTGAGGATGGCCGAAAAGTGGAATCCGCAGAAGTGACCGACCCGGCAGAACCCGGCTTTACGGTCGCGATTCTCGGTGATACCCAGTACTGCCTAAAGTCGGAACAATTAGCGCAAGATGCCGACCTGGTCGTCCATGAAGCGACGTTCGACGGCGAAACGGAAAAACTCGCCAAGGAATACGGCCATTCGACGACTTTGGATGCGGCCAATGTGGCAAGACGAGCCAAAGCTCAAAAACTCATCGTCAATCATATGAGTGCAAGGTTTATGCCAGAACATGAAAAAGAGTTATTGAAAAGCATGCGCCAAGTCCATGAAAACAGCGAAATCGCCCACGATTTTGATGAATTTGGATGGAATAAAAAAGATCGCCACATGATGAAGATGGTAGAGGGATAATTTAGAAGGCATTTTCCAGTAGCTAAGGTATTAACTACAGGAAAATGCCTTTTCGTTAAGACGATATATTAATGTCAATCAATTATTCACATTATTTTTCTCGAAAATGGTGAGATTTCCCTATTTTTAAGTTAGGATTAAGACATAGAAGCTCGATTATTTACTTATTCAGAAGCAGGGAAGAGTAGGTGTAAAGATGAATACAGAACAAAAGAATGTTATTGAACTTTTAAATAAAATTGGTAATGAAGCTGGAGAATTAAGACTGAAATCGGTTGGAGATTATTTAGGGTTTACTGTTGGAGGAAATCCGGTCGACCCGCAAAGCGAATGGAAGGTGATTCTACATGAGGACTTTGATTCAAGTGAACAGGCTGTATTAGCATTAAAGAATGACGTAGACTTGACGGAAGAGACAATGGTCCGGGAAGTAAGAAAGCGTCACGAACAGGTCATTCAGTTGAAAGAAAGTCTTGGTGCTTCTTATATCGTTCCTCTTGCTGCGTTCGTAGGTGAGAAGCGAATTGTTATCTATCGGGTCGGTGCAGGTAACCGTGATGAACGACTAGATTTGACAATTGATTCGGTTACCAAAGTACCGCTTTATGCAGAACATTTCAATCGTCGTCTTCGAAAAGACCAGCTCAGGCTAAAAGAGGATGAGTTTGGTTTTGGATATGACATTATTGGTTTAGAAGACTTATTTAAACGTTCTTTGTCAGGAAGGTTTCAACAAACAATCGAGCTTTACAGAAAAAAGTTATCTGAGGCAATTGCAGGAAGTGAAGTTCGTTCTAAAATAAAACCACTCCTAACAGCAGATGCGGTTGAAACGTTGGAGCGGGGCAAAACCGCTAAGCTAATAGAAGACCCTTCTTTTAAATCGGGACTGGGCTGTATTGTCGATACGATTATACTCCGACAATTACTGAGAAGATTTTTGGAAGGTTATTATGGTGTCGATTCATTCAATACGAGCGGTATCGCTCTTGGTGTCGGAGCGGGTACGTTGGAATCTGCATTGCAGGAGGTGGTCCAGGTTTACCGTCCGGATTTTGATGATCGTGCGCTTCAAAAAGCATTGCAGCAGCGCGGGACTATTTCAGAACAATTAACAATGGAAGACTTGTTCTTAGAAGAGGAACAGGCTGTCACTGCTGCGGTCACATTTAAAAAAAATGGTGAAGAAAAAATTATTGATCTCTATGAGAAAGTACGGCGCCAATTCGAAGTGGCATATGGAGGCGATCTGTTTGCGGGAAGTGTAGCATCAGCAAGCAATGAAGTGGAAAACGCATTGACTGAAGCTTTTCCGGAACTAATGGCGAAGCTATGGGCAGATACATCGACAGAGCAATACAGTTTCCGGTACGAAGATCTCCCACCTGAGTTATTGCAACAGCAATATGAAGCTTCGATGTCCCGTGCTGTGCAAATCCAGTTATTGGACGGAAAACCTACAGTGTTTTACGGAAATGACAAGCAAGAGCAAAAAGCAAAGGGTGCCTATTACACAGATAATCGACTTGTGGATTATATGGTGAGGCAATCAGTTCAACCGATTCTGAATGACCGGCTCGAGACTATAAGAGAAGCTTTAAAAAAGCAAAATCCAGAAGAAATCAGAGGGGCTGTTGAAAAACTATTAGACATGAAAATAGTGGATATGACTTGCGGTGGAGGTTCATTTTTACGCGGAGCATTCTATTATCTAACGGAGCAGCATCAAGTCATTTCACGCCTGCCTCTATCTGAAGAACTGATTGAACAGTTTCCCATGATGAAATCAGGTGATGCCGGGCAGCACGAATGGGAAAAGCATTTGCTTTCAAATGTATTATATGGCGTTGATATTGATTACAAAGCATTGATCATTTGCTCGCAAACCTTAACACTCTCTGCTTTGCGTCATTGGGAGGTGGGTGAAGAATTTCCGGAATTGATCGGGCGCACATTGATTCACCAGAATGCCTTGATTAGTCCCGTGCCGTTCAATGAAAGAAAAGAACAGTACCAAGCATATCAAGGAGAGATCTGTCAATTAATCGAATTGAGAACACTCTCAGCTCAAGGTGATAAAAAAGCGCGCATCGCAGCAGAAGAACTTCGGCAGCACATACAGCTGACCTTCAAAAAAGAGGCACATGAATTGCTTGGAGATTCAGCGGATATGCTGTTTGTCGAAAGCTTCGAGATAAACGTGCCAGAAGTATTTTTCCATGAGGATGGTTCCTGGAATGAAAATGGAGGGTTTGATGCAGCGATTGGCAATCCGCCTTGGGAAATTTGGAAGCCTAATGCAGAAGAGTTTTTTGAGCGCTACGATCCGACATACCGAAAAGCCAACAAGCAGGAGAAAATTAAAATGGAACAACACCTCTTCACACAATATCCGATTTTACAGACCAAATGGGAGTCGACTAAAAAGCTGTTCGAGACAGGTTCAAAGCATTTTTTAGACGCTCGTTTCTACAGCTATCAGAAATGGAAAGTCAACGGGAAATTCACTGGTTCAGACATCAACTTGTATAAAGTATCGATTGAACGGTTTTATCAGGTCGTCAAAGAAGAAGGTTTTTTATCCATTCTGGTGCCTGGTAATATTGCAACAGACCAAGGAGCTACTGGGTTGCGACATCTATTACTAAGAAACATCGAACTATCTGAATTATTGTCATTTGAAAATAGAAAAAAGATATTTGAAGCAGTTGATAGTCGATTTAAAATTGCCCTAGTTGCAGCTAAGAAAATAAAGCCGAGTGAAGATCATGATTTTAAAGCATTTTTCTATCGACATGATTTAGGGGAAATGTGGAGCGATAAAACAAAACTACAATATCCCATTGTTTTAGCTAAACAAGCTGCTCCGGATACATGGGGGTTATTGGAACTTAGAGATCAATTAGAGGTAGATATCTTAAGTAAATTATACAACAGTGGGCACGAGCTCCTTGGAGAAGAAAATAACACGAAGCTCACGTTTAGAAGAGAACTTGATATGACTAATGATAGTTCGCTTTTTACAGTATATAATCAGAATGAAAATTTTCCTTTGTATGAAGGAAAAACAATTTTTCAATACGAGAATAGAGGACCGATTCGATATAGCGTAAGTAGTGATTTCTTGCGTGTGAAGTGGCTTGAAAGAGAAAAACGAAATGTTAATGAACAAGCAATGAAATTAACAGGGTTGTCTCTTTCTGAGGTTCTTGAAAAACTATGGAATAGTATAGATGAATATGAAAAGTTCCTAAAAGGGCCAGAGGATTTTTATCGTATTGGTTATCGAGAAGTTGCAAGAGGAACTGACAAACGTACTTTAATTTCAACTATCTTACCTAAAAAAGTTACCTTTGGTAATACACTGGTTTCTATTATTCCGATGAAACTAAACATTAAGGATAATATTCCGTTTTATGAATATAGTATTTCACTAAAAAAACAACTTCTATTAGTTGGTATATTTAATTCATTCTCAATAGATTTTATTCTAAGAAGAAAAGTAGGAGCCCATGTAAGTATCTTCTATATGTATCAATTACCGATGCCACGTTTAGAAGAGGATGATCAATTTTTTTATGAAATTATGATTCGCTCTGCTCATTTAATTTGCATATCATCTGAATATGACGAACTGGCAAAGGAAGCTGGAATGAGTGGGTTCGAGGAAGGAATCACCGATCCAGAAAAAAGACAACTATTGCAAAACCAAATTGATGCATATGTCGCCAAACTGTATGGATTGTCTCGGCAAGAGCTGATATACATTCTTTCCACGTTCGAGTCTTCGAAGCATAAAGCAGAAATGAGACGCATTGGACAAGGCGTAATAGAAGCCTTTGATGAATTGACGGAGAAAGGGGAGATTGCATGGCCGGAATAGTCCGAGAGGAAGTGGTCCGGTTATACAGTGAGCGAGTGATTGATAACCGAAACGTTTCAATGATCGATGCAATCGGCGAATTGATGCCAACTTCGACATCGTTCGACTTAGCAGTAGGGTATTTTTACATTAGCGGATTCGAACTCATTAAGTTTGCTTTTAGTGAATTAATGGCAAAACCAGATGCGAATGTGCGAGTGTTAATGGGCAACCAGACAAATGTTCTGACCAGGGAAGCGTTAAGCCAGGGCCAGACACCTGAAGAAGCAGCTTTGCAAGATATTTCGGATACAGACGAAGATCAAGCATCGATATTACATCAATTCAGCAAATGGATGAGGTCAGGGCGTGTGCAAGTCAAGGTGTATACCGGTGACGCCAATTATTTTCATGCCAAAAGTTATTTGTTCCAAGAAGATGAGCACGGACTGAAAGGTTCTGCCATCGTCGGCTCGTCCAATTTCTCTAAAGCCGGGTTGTCTGGGAATACAGAGCTCAATACCTTTAGCCAAGATAACTATAGAGCATTGAAAAATTGGTTTGATACCATTTGGGATTCCGACGAAGTAAAAGATTTTTCACCTGAGCTGATAAAGGCAGTAAATGAGAAACTTCCACATAAAGATGCTGAAGATTACATCCCAGCGCTTGCTACTTACTTAGAGTTTGCAAAACAATATGCAAAACCACCGCTTAATATCGGTGCTGATGGATTTTGGACTGCACTATACCCGCATCAGAAGATAGGCGTAGCTGAATGTGTAAATAGAATCCGCCAATATGGCACGGCATTACTCTGCGATGGAGTTGGGCTTGGTAAAACTAGAACGGCAGCTGGAGTCATTAAAGAGTTCAATACACCGAAAACTTTACTTCTTGCATCATCAAAACTGCATGAACAATGGCGAAGAGAACTCGAAGCCGTAGGTGTGTACAAATCTTCGGTATACTATTTGTCAAAAGAAAGTCTTGCCAGGCTTTCAGCTTCTGAACTGCGCGAATTAGCGGAATATGAATTAGTCATAATCGACGAGGCGCATCAAGGATTTAAAAATAGCGGCCGCAAAATGTATAGAAATATGCAATATATGCTCCAATACGCCAAAAAGCCCATATATGGACTTCTTTTGACTGCTACACCATGGAATAACAGCAGAAGTGATGTGTTCCACTTAGGACGGCTCTTTTTACGCAAGGAAAACATTCCTGGCAATAAACCGTACGCCAATTACTTGCAATTCGCTTCAAGAAAAGCAGGGAGAGCATTCGAAAGTGATGAAAAGGCATTTGCTGCTTTTTGGGAAGATTTATTTTTGCAGCGCACGCGTAAAACATACGGCGGCGAGGAAGTCAGCTTCGCTAAACGGAATTTCCCGACTGTTGAAATTATTTATGAACCTAAAAAACAACAGGCACTCGAAGATAACTTCGAACGAATCTCAAAGTTGCGTCTTCCTTACATGGATCCATTGCGCTACATGGAAGATACAGGAGATGAATTTGCATCAGATCGCTTGAAGCTTCTTTTCTTGAAACGGGCAGATTCCAGCTGGGTATCTTTCGTTTCTACATTGGAATCCATTTACTCGAAACTTATCAAACTACAAGACGAATTGGAGCTTGTAGGGAAAGAAGATTCGGAATTAAAGCGGAGATTTCGTCAGTGGATTACCTCTTCTTATGGAATCGATCAAAATTTTGCGGATTTCTCAAGTGCTTATTTAGACGAAACTGAAGATCTTACAGACTTTGAAATAACCTCGCGCGAAAATAGGGCACGCTATGTGAGGAAAATGACCGAACGAATCGAAGCAATCAATAAAAGACAGGCGAAAAAGACTGTTATTCAGCTGCTTCGGGATACAGAGGAAGATATCAAAACACTGGATTTAATTCGTGAAGATTTAGCGGATGCTTTTAACCGTAAGGATGAAAAATTTGAAGCTGTTCGAGATGCTGTACAACAAGCTGCAGCTTCCGGTGAAAAAGTCATCATTATCAGCCAATTCAGAGATACTACAATCAATTATTTTGAACGGCTTGTAAATGATCAAGTATTGCAAGAGTTCCGCATTGCACATGTTTCTGGAAAGCCGTATGACTGCTTTATTGGAAGAGATTTCGAACCAATGGTAAAGGAAGAAATACTAAATCGTTTTGCGCCAGTAGCCAAAAATTTACCGCACTTTTCTAATTCCGCGGAAGAGATTGATATTGTAATCGGGACAGACACTTTATCGGTTGGTCAAAATTTACAAGATTGTCGTGTGATAATGAATCTCGATTTGCCATATAATCCAATGATTTTAGAGCAGCGAATCGGCCGAATTGATCGGCCGCGCCAAGATGGGCAAGTACAGAATATTGATATTTATACTTTTCCATCGATACCAGTTATCGAGGCTGAATTGAAGATGACGGATCGGTTGAGAACTAAACTAGAAGGGATTTTTAACGATACACGATTTGATGATCTTGTACTTCCGGAATATGAAGGCTTCCTGCGCAGTGTATTAAAAGAACGTGGACAGGCTGTAGAAAAAATGCTGGATGATACGGTAGAACGCTCGATTGCCCCAGTCCATTCGCCTTCTCATAGTTCTGAGTATGTGAAAGCGCAAGAACGATTGTGGTCGTATCTTCAAAAAGCACGTCCTCTAGTTACTGAAAATCCTGTACTGCCGAATATGAGTGTGGGCAGCCAGTTTAATGATAATGAGACAACTGCAATTGTCAGCACGATTCTCCGAGACGTAAATGAACATGAAATTGAAAAGCTAGATTTACCAATCACTATAGAAAGTTTAGATAGTGATTTTGTCAAAGTGGAAGCCATGTGGCATCGTGCAATTGTAAACTCAGCTGATAGTACATTAGATATATCAAAAAATATCGCGAAAGCGGAGTACAGAAAAGTTCAGAAAAAGCTCCGCGAGTGGACCGCTTATCAAGTAAATCAATATAATGAGCACATTGAAGAGAAAAAGAGAACAACAGGGTCACTGATTGAAACTAAAGCTAAAAATGTTGCTGCGGATATCGTTGCAGCGACAAAAGGCAGCAACCGAATGTTTATTATTGAGCAAATAAAAGCGGCGGGCTATTCGCCTAAAATCCTAAAAACCTTATCCTCATCGATTGAGTATATCGACTCTCGAGACCCGGAGTTTCTAGATGTTTTAGATCTTCATGAAGATTTGAATCGCCTTTGGGCTGACTTTGCTTATTATGCAGAAAAATTTATCGGACCTGAATCAGCTGGTGAAAATACAAATGAAGTCTTTAAGCAGTTTTCTGGTCGTAAAGCCAGCCTTGAAAATAGCGAAACGCTCATTCAGATAGGTCATCTTTATTTACAAAAAACAAATAAAGAAAAGAATAACAGTGCAAAATACATTGTATAAGGCATAATAGATTTGGAAAAAAGTTTTAAATCGCTGCCTGCCTGCATACATTTCGTTTAGAAGCTTGTTACATCGCTTTGATAAACTCAAATGTCTGCTAAAGAAATTTGAAAGGAGGAGTAATTAATGGATTTCCAATCAGTCATGCAAGAACTCGAAGCGTTAGGGAAAGAACGCACGAAGAAAATGTACTTGTCGAGCGGGGCGAAAGAGCCGGTGTTTGGGGTTGCTACAGGCGCAATGAAGCCAATGGCCAAACAAATCAAAAGCGACCAGCCTTTAGCAGAACAATTGTATGAGACCGGCAACTACGACGCGATGTACTTTGCGGGCATCATTGCCGACCCGAAAGCGATGACGGAAGCTGACTTCGACCGCTGGATGGACGGGGCTTATTTCTATATGTTGTCGGATTATGTCGTGGCGGTTACCTTGTCGGAATCCGATATCGCGCAGCAAGTTGCCGATAAATGGATTGCAAGCGGCGATGAGCTGCGCATGTCTGCCGGTTGGAGCTGTTATTGCTGGCTGCTCGGCAACCGCAAGGACAGTGAATTCAAGGAAGACAAAATTTCCGCCATGCTGGATACGGTGAAAGAAACGATCCACGAATCCCCTGAACGGACGAAAGCATCGATGAATAATTTTCTCTACACCGTTGGTATTTCCTATAAGCCTTTGAGCGACAAAGCTGCCGAAACTGCAAAAGCTGTAGGGAAAGTCGAGCTCAAACGGGAAAACAGAAAACCAACACAGCTCTATGCCTATGACAGCATCCAGCAAGGCTTAGAAAAGGGACGCCTTGGATTTAAGCGCAAATTTGTTAGATGTTAATACAGTATAGAAAAAGTGCCATCATAAAAAGGATTGGCGCTTTTTTGTTGAATGACTACTAGTTGACTTCATACATCATTGGAGGAGATGAGACTTTGTTCAGAGGAATCAGCTTTGAATTACCGAATGACTATGGGAGTTATCTGAAGGACATATTTCAGCCAATCAATATTCAAGACTTTGAGTGGCACATCGATAATGTAGAAGCCTTTGCAAGTAGGAATGGAAGTCATACGAACGAGCTATTTCCACTTAATAGAGAGCAACTGACAGGTTCAGAGCTGAAAGAAGTAATCGAAACCGAACAGGCTTATGTGATCTTTGCAGAACTTCGCTCTTTTCAGGGGCCTGTCACTTCACATCCTGAAACTTACGAAGAGTTTGCTGAAAGCGACTGCCAATTGGTCCTGCTAATAGTCGATACGATCTATACGACGATCTATTGCAAAGATCAGCAAATGCTCCATGCGCTCTATGAGAACGCACGCAGTTTTGGTTTTCACGATTTGGAATATTTGAATGAACAAAACGATTCGCGTACCAGGCTTTCAGTGTGGTAAATGAGGAGGGTGGCTATGGCTGAGCGAATTGAGGAACAAGTGCTTTATGCTGTAGAGAAAAAAGAAACCGGATCTGTGCAGATAGTGGATGCAGATTGGACAGAAAATGATGGGTTAGCCATTATTTTAGAAACCAGAAAACAATCGTGGATCCAATTAAATGGTGTAGATATAAAACTGGGCTTTCAAAGAAACTTCCACAGTATTCGATGGATTGATTCAGCAAATTTAATCGTGAGTGCGTTATCTGACCACCCCACCAGAGAAAGCAGCAAACTGGAACAATTCATTATAAATAGAGAAGGCAAGATTATGAATACCTTTTACGCTGGGGAGTATGTGGCGGATCAAGTTGCCTGTAAGGAAGGTATTTGGTTCAGTTATTATGATGAAGGAATATTTGGCGGCGGGATAGAAACGGAAGGCTTACTATTGAAAGATTTATCAGGGATGACTCTGTTCAGGTATCATAGCGATTTACTTGATCGGCCAGATATAGGCGACTGTTACGCAATCTGTAAAGGAAAGGGCAGGGAACTTTGGTTGTTCCCTTACTCGACTTTTCAATTAGTTGCCGTTGACCCACATAAGCGTGGTTTGTGGTTGTTTAATGTTCCGGAAATACTCCACGGTTCGTCTGGACTTTGTGTTCGCGGGGCTTACACGTACTTCTATAATCCATACGATAGCAATGGGAAGCTGTATCAGCTGAAAATAGGAACAAGTCAACTAGAGTTGCTAGGGACATTTTCTGGGCGTCTTAGAGGAATGCCCCCTTCAGAACAGGCACACTTTATTTCAATTGAAGAGAACACAGTAAAATTATTTAAAATATTGAACAAAGATGAATACATATATTCTTAAGAACTTCATCATAAAAGGAGGACCATTATGAACGCATTAGTGATCGGTGCCACAGGAGCGACAGGAAAAGACCTTGTAGAGCAATTGATGAAAGACGATTCATTTGAAAAAGTCGATGTTTTCGTAAGGCGTCAACTGGATATTCAGCATGATAAATTAACAGTCCATGTCATTGATTTTGACCAGCCGGATGCGTGGCGCGATTTGGTGAAAGGGGATGTGCTGTTTTCCTGTTTGGGTACGACGATCAAAGCGGCAGGAAGCAAAGAGGCACAATGGAAAGTCGATTATGGCTATCAATATGAATTTGCAAAAGCCGCAAAAGAAAACGGAGTCGAGCGGTATGTATTGGTTTCGGCTGAATTTGCCTCGCCAAAAGCCCGTAGCTTTTATTCGAAGATGAAGGGGCAGTTGGAAGAAGCGGTCAAAGAGTTAGGCTTTCCGAAGTTAACCATCATCAAGCCGCCGATCTTGATGAGGAAGGGAAGCGATCGTACCTTCGAAGTGCTAGGCTTAAAAGCTATACAATTCATGAATAAAGCAGGATTGTTCCGTTCACAACAGCCGCTTCCCACTGAAGAATTGGCTGCGGCAATGATCAATTCGGTTAAACAAGCACAAGGGGATAACGAACCGCTGATAGGTACAGCCATACGCGATCGTGCTTCTTTGAAATAGCTTTGAATAGAAATATTCAGAAAACAAGAAGTGATAGAATTCGTATAATGAATATGATTATTCATTTTATCGTTGAGTAAGGGAGGTGTGATGGTGAAAAGGAAAATCGGATTCCTGGCTTTCCTGGTTTTTATTGCGGTTTTCATTTATTGGGTTATTCATTATTATTCAGAAGAACCAAATGAAAAGGCGAGAACTAGCAGTATTCCAAGCAGCAGCACAAGCTACGACATTAACCTAAACATGATAGAATCAGGAGTTTTCCAGGTTTCTGCAGAGATCCTAATTACAAATGACTCACAGGAAAGTTGAGCAGATATTGCCTTCCACTTCGTTCCCAACGCCATGAACCCGGAATTGACTACTGGGTATTCAGATGAACCAGCCGAGGTTGAAATGAAGTCAATCACTTCTGGTGAAGATGAACTGTTTCATGAATTGAATGGTGGCGATCTATTCATCGAACTGCAATCGGATTTAACACCAGGCGAGCAACAAACTGTCACGATTGAATACACACTAGCTGTGCCTGAAGACGGCATGCGCTTGGCGCGAATGGAAAACAATTATTACTTAGCCCATTGGTACCCGATGCTTGCTGAATATGACGGGGGCTGGCAAGTCAATGACTATGATCCCAAAGGAGAATCCTATGAAACGGGGTACGGAGATTATACGGTCACTTATCAATTGCCAGACGATTACCTGATCGCCACTTCTGCACCAGACGGTCCGGCAGAGGCCAGTTCATCTGGAACTTTAACTGGAAAGGCCATCAAGGATTTCTATGCAGCGTTTTTGGATCCAGCCGATTGGCAAATCGCAGAACGCACGTCTGGAAATACCGAGTTGCGTGTGTTTGTGCCGGCTGAGTCGGAAATCCTAGAGGAGACGGCTGAACTGTCGGTCGAAGCATTTGCTTATTTCGAAGAAAACATCGGCGATTATCCGTTTGCTGAATTGGATTTGATCGCAAATGCCGGCTATATGGAGTACCCGAACATTGTGGAAGTGCCGATGGATGAAGACTTACTTGATTCGATCTTGGTACACGAAATTGCCCATCAATGGTTTTACTATTTGGTCGCCAATGATCCATACGAAAACGCTTGGCTCGATGAAAGTTTGACCGAGTTCAGCACCGGTTTATTCCTCAGCGATTATTACGGTGATGAGGACAGCGGTTTTCAAAATGCAAGAGCCTATGAAGAATCTTACGAAACGGAAACCTATGCTGATTTCGCGCTTGATGAATTTGACACACCGGCCTATTATGCGACTGTGTACGGCAAAGTCCCTTTGTTGCTGAAAGACTTTTTCGATGAACGCGGTGGAAACGAAGCTGCACTGGAGTTTCTGGCGGATTATTTTGAAGAGTTTCAATTTCAGCGGGTGACGAAACAACAATTCAGGGAGTTCTTTGAGGATTCTTTCGAAGGGGACCAGCAGGAGTTTTTGAATAGTTGGCTTCAATAAGACAATAAGCATTTTTAGGCGGGGAACTTAGCTGGAATTGAGCGGCTTCTCCGTCTTTTGTTTATACCGCATCCGTTTAATAAAGCAGGGGCTGGGTATTTGGGGGATATGAAGAATCCAGAGAAAGCAGGAAGGGGGTCCTGAAATGCTGGATACGATTTTATTCGATGGCTGGAAAAGTGTGCTGCGCATCGCAATTATGTGTGTATTGGCTTATCCTTTTCTCATCGTCCTGTTGAGGGTTTTTGGGAAACGCAGTTTAAGCAATGTGAACATCTTTGATTTCGTTATCACCGTCACGTATGGCGCAACACTCGGCAGCATCATCACCAGCGATAAAATGTCTTTTGTAGACGGGGTGGTTGTCTTGTTTATGCTTACTTTGTTGCAGTATATCGTTTCAAAACTGTCGGTGAATTCCAAAGGATTCGCTGACTTGATCAAGGCCAATCCGAGTTTCATTTAACATGATGGCGAATTTTACGAGAAAAGCATGCACAAGCACCGCATCCGAAAAGACGATTTGCGCGGGAAAGTCCGACAGCAGGGCTTGAGCTCCTTTGAACAAGTGGAAGTGATCGTTTTGGAAGGCGATGGTTCATTATCGATTATCAAAAAACAGGATACTCAGTCAAAAGATGCCCTCGAGGGCGTTGAACGTTCCGATGCTTAAAACTACCCCTATATAAATGGAGCTATTGCTCATCATCCCGCTTTCAGATACGAGAGCGGGATTTTTTATGCTATGATGTAGTGAGAACTATTATCAATTAAAAGAGGTGAATGCCGTGCTGGGGAAATTACATACCTTTCAAGTGTTGGCTGAATGCCGGTCCTATACCGAAGCGGCGAAACAGCTGTATTGCTCGCAGCCTTCCGTCAGCCAGCAAATCCGCTATTTGGAAGAATACTATGGCGTAAAACTTATCATCCGCAAAAAACAAGGCGTTGAGCTGACAGAGCGCGGCGTCCTGTTACAAAAACAAGCTGGCCAATTGCTCGAATTGTTTGAAGCGACGCGACACCTCATGGCCACACCTGCAACCCAAAAACCAGTAGCCATTTATATGAGCAAACACATAGCCGAAAGTTATTACGAGGAGTTGTTCGATTCAAGCGCTTCTTGCTGCAAGGCTTGCCCTTTTGAGATCAATGGCCGGTGTTATATGGAACTGCGTGAACAGTTACTGGCTAAAAGAGCCAAATTTGCCGTAATGCCGATTTATCCTGAAGATGATGGACTTCACCAAGCATACGATATCCAAGGCCTGTTTGAAGAAGAATTCCAATTGGTCTTCTCCGCAAGCCATCCTTTGGCGACCCGAAAAGTGATCTATGCAAAAGACCTGGAACATGCGTCCGTATTGCAGACGCAAAGCAGGCATATGCAAGCACTCGTCCAGCAAGCGCTTGAAGCGAAAGGCGTCGTGGCTTTTTATATGCAGATGACCGACTTCAAGATTATCAAAAAAGCGCTGAGGCAAAGCGACTCGGTTTCTTTTCTGCCGCTAAAAGCGCTGGATTCAACTGATGCGTCATTGGTTTACCGTTCTGTCAAAGGGCTGCGCATTGTCCGGCAAAACGGGCTGGTCATTGATCCGGAACAACAGTTAAGCCAAGCAGAACAAGCCTATTGCGACCATATTACGGAAAAGCTCTCTTCATTTTGATGAAGGGAGTTTTTCTATTATAAGAAATCCTTATACAGCCATCACGAAAAATAATGCAAGTGGCAGCATCATATAAGGGGAAAGAGAAAAATCGGGAGTTGCTATGGATACACTAGTTGATAACGATTCTCAGTGATGATAGATTAAAGTGGCACAGCGAAGAGAAACCTCGCTTCATGCCAGCTTCTTTAGAAAAGCTTTCAGTTCCACTTTAGAAATGGGGCGAGCAGATGAAGAAAGTTCTATTGTTTTTGGTCGTAGGCCTGTCGTTTTCCAACCCAGCCTATGCTGAATTGCTTGATGGTTTATGGAATGAACCAGGAATCGGTGAAACATTATCAAGCTACGATGAGGCTCCGATTCGTTTAGAAGGGCCTTCTGCTTCAACTGGTTTATTGAGCGCAAATACTGAGGCGAACGTTCTCATTAAAGAAGAGATCGATGAACAAGCTGGAAAAGTGAGTGGGATGACACTTGCTGTCATGGCAGCCGCTGCTGTCTTTGTCTATTGGCTGAACAGAAAGAAAAAGCAGGAATTTGATTAAGCCACAATAAGAAATTCAGAAAAAATCTTATATATCCATCATTTATTGCAGGAGGTATTGGAAATGACAGCTATTCAAATCTATGATGAGCAGGAATTGGTCCATATCGCTTTTGACGATATTCGTAAATACCATGGAACGAAAGAAATGGCGGCTGTTGGGGTCGCTTACCGCATGGCGGAAGCGGCATTTGAAGCGCTTTACGGTGTGGATGTGCCGGAGCGGCAGGAACTAGCCATCCAAGCAGGACAGGACTGTGCGGGATTCCGAGATGCCTTCGAATTCATCACAAGAGCCGAAACGCGCGGAAAATATTTCGTAGATCCAGACTATCCTGCTGCCAGGTTCGATCCTTATACGCGAAGCTCTTATGCATTCATCTTTTCGCGTGCCACAGGAGAAGAAGTGGAAGTCAGCTTAAAAAAAGATTTCCTGCCTGCTGTTTTTTACGACTTGGCGAAGAAAGACCGGGACTGCTTGTTGACACAAGATGAAGCCCAAGCCTTCGAAACGCTCAAGAAAGACTTATGCTTCCGCGCGTTAGAGCTTCCTCTAGACGAAGTCGTGGAAGTGCGCTGAAAAATTAAGTTTGCTATAAAAAGGAATGACAAACGAGAAGTGCAAATAATAATGTCATTAAGCATACACAGCAAAGAGGAAACGCTGGAAAATTCAGCGTTTCCTCTTTTTGCGTTCAAGACAGGAATGGTTTAACTCGTGCATGTCTTTCATCCTACTAGGAGCTGGTTTTTGTAAATCTAATATTTCCCTAAGTCATTTGTCTACCTGGACAGGTGGCTCGCGGGTTTTAACTTGGAGTGGTAGATGGCTATCGAGCGATAGATTATGCGAGAAATACCCAGTCTATTTAAAGATGAATGCGATCGGTAAAGGGGATCCCATGAGACTGAAGAAAAATAAATTCAGGACTGGGGTTTTAAGCGCAACCAATTTCAAAAAAAGAGCGTCTTCATAATGTCAATCTACTACGTTTGAAGGAGCAATTATGGAGATCATCGAAATATTAAAAGCATTGGTGCTAGGGATAGTGGAAGGCCTAACCGAGTTTGCACCCATCTCATCAACAGGACATATGATCATCTTTGATGATTTATGGCTCAACACCGAAGGGTTTTTAGGCGGGCCGTCAGCCAATACCTTCAAAATCGTCATTCAGCTTGGATCTATCCTTGCGGTCGTCTTCGTATTTTGGAAACGCATGCTGAGCCTTGTCGGCTTATACAAAATCGAACAAGACAAACCCACGACATTTAATATCCTGCACGTCTTGATCGGCATCGTGCCGGCGGGGATTTTCGGCTTGTTGTTTGAAGACTTCATTGACGAGCATCTCTTCAGCATTGAAACCGTGCTGATTGGTTTGGTCATCGGCGCTTTCTTCATGATCATCGCTGATAAATTCGGGCCCAAAAAGCCATCGATCAATTCACTGGACGAAATCAGCTATATCAAAGCGTTAAGCGTAGGAACCGTTCAATGTTTTTCCTTGTGGCCAGGTTTCTCTCGTTCAGGCTCGACTATTTCAGGCGGCGTGTTGCTCGGGCTGGATCATAGAACCGCAGCTGACTTCACCTTTATTATGGCCGTTCCGATCATGCTCGGGGCTTCAATCGTCTCACTGGTGAAAAATTGGGAAGCCATTTCATTCGATCATCTCAGTTTCTATGCCGCAGGATTTGTCACTGCTTTTATCTTTGCATTGATTTCCATTAAGTTTTTCCTGAAATTAATTTCACGAATCAAGCTGGTGCCTTTTGCCATTTACCGTATTGTGCTCGCCAGCGTTTTGGCATTCATTGTGTTTCTTTAAAAAAATCGATTGTTTCCCTTAAACTTGAAGTAAAACAGCGGTGCGAATTCAATATTCGCACCGCTGTTTTTAATAGGAAAAAAACGAATAGTTTGGCATAAAGAACATCGTCTAAAAGCAAGCATATTTATATAGTAGAAAGTTTGCTGCATATTTTCCAAACACATCGACAAAATAAGCTTTCAAGAAAAAAGTGAATTTGGCGAAATAATTAAAATATTCTTTCAAAAGCTATTGATTTATTGTGTAAGCGCTTTTATAATGTTTTTAATAACATTTGTGCTTATTCAGAACAAATGTAAAAAAAGACTGGAGGGGATTTGTTTTGTGGGGATGGTTTATCGCTTTGTTTGCAGGGATATGGATCCTTCAGATTTTAATGACAAAAGTCCAATTGAGAAATTACCAGGCAACGATAAAAAAAATGAGCAACAGGCCATCCGGATATTTAGGGGTAGGCATACAGAAACAAAAATTAGGGATTGGCGTCATCGCTATATTGGTGACCGATGAAGAGGGCTTATTGATCGAGAGCCAACTCATGAAAGGCGTGACGGTGTTCAGCCGGTTTGAAGCGTTTCCTAAATACAACGGACTATATATAGAACACCTAAAAGAAAAACTGAACGAGGATTCCGATGGCCAGGCTTTCAAAATGGCAATTGAAAAGATTGAAATGCAAATGAGTAAAAAAACAAATCTAGCAGTATAAGGAGGAAGAGAGATGGATTTTTTAGTATCGCTCGCTGAAGGCTTTATCGGTATGTTTCAAGCAGGTGCAGATACGTTTACAGGGCTTGTCACAGGCATTATCCCATTACTGATTGTGTTGATTACAGCAATCAATGCATTGATCCGGTTAATCGGTGAAGAACGCATTAATCGCCTTGCCGCAAAGAGCACCAAATACATTATTTTACGCTATACGATTTTTCCCGTCTTGGCTGTGTTCTTCTTGACCAACCCAATGGCATACACATTCGGAAAATTCTTGCCTGAAAAACAAAAGCCAGCATTTTACGATTCCGCCGTGTCATTCGTTCATCCCATCACGGGATTATTCCCACATGCCAATCCGGCTGAATTGTTCGTCTATCTCGGAATCGCAGCGGGGATTACAGAATTGGGGCTATCCTTGGGGCCATTGGCAATCCGTTTCTTCTTAGTAGGGGTCATCGTCATCTTGCTCCGTGGAATCGTAACTGAATTCATTACGATCCGCATGATGAAGTCTAAAGGCATGGAAGTCTAATAGGTTTTAGAGGCGCTTATTTGAAAAGGGGGCAAGAAAAATGGCAGACAACCAAACACCATTAAACTATAGAGCGATTTCCGTGACAAAAGGCCGCGGAGGTTGGGGAGGGCCGCTGACGATACGGCCAAACGAAACACAACGGTATATTGTATCGGTTACAGGCGGCGGGATCCACCCTGTGGCGGCGGAAATAGCGCGTTTAACGGGTGCTGAAGCGGTGGATGGATTTAAAAGTTCGTATCCGAAAGAAACAATGGCTTGCGTCATCATCGACTGCGGCGGAACAGCGCGTTGCGGTGTATATCCGAAGATGAACATTCTAACGATCAATGTAAATGCGACTTCACCATCGGGCCCATTGATGAAATTCATTAATGAAGAAAATTTCGTCTCCGGGGTAACGGTTTCAGATATTAGTTCAGAAGCTGCATTTTATGAAGATCAAAATGAAGTGAAAGATGCGGTGGATGAAACGGTAGCGCCAGCTGTCCGCAAAACGCCGCAGGAATTGAAAGAAGAAGCAAGAAGGAAAGTGGCAGCGAACAGCAGCAACGAGCCGCCTAAAAAGATGAACATCGTCGAACGGGTCGGCCGCGGCGCCGGAAAAGTCGTCGGGGTACTTTATCAAGCAGGACGCGAGACGATCGATCAGGTCATTAAAAACATTCTACCTTTCATGGCATTTGTCAGTATGTTAATCGGAATCATCACCTTTACGGGAATCGGCGATATCATCGCCAATTTCGTAACGCCGCTTGCCGGAAACCTTGTTGGCCTCCTTATTCTGTCAGTCATTTGTTCCTTGCCGATTCTTTCGCCATTGCTCGGGCCAGGTGCGGTCATTGCACAGGTCGTCGGTGTGTTGGTCGGTGTAGAAATCGGACGCGGCAATATTCCGCCTGAACTGGCACTTCCGGCATTGTTCGCCATCAACCCTCAAGTAGGAGCTGATTTTGTTCCGGTCGGGTTGACTCTTGGAGAAGCCGAACCGGAAACAATTGAAGTCGGTGTTCCCGCAGTATTGATTTCTCGATTGATTACAGGGCCGTTGGCGGTTGTCATTGCCTATTTATTGAGTTTTGGGATGTATTAAAAAAAGAGATTGGGTGGAATATCTATGATTACAAAATACGAAGCGAAAATCACGGAAATTGGTGAAGAAGTAGATCTATTTGCTGAAGAAAACATGATGGTCATTTTCAATAACACCGTTCCGGAAGAACTTCGTTCATTTGCTGTTATCCATGAACAAGCGGATCTACTTGAAGGCGTCGAAGTGGGCGATTTTTTGGAAATCAATAATGAGCGTTTTGAGATCCTTTTTGTCGGCGCCAAAGTGAACGAAACACTCCGGGACCTTGGCCATTGCACCATCGCTTTTACTGGCGACGCAACAGCCAATTTGCCTGGCACGATGTGTGTAGAAAAGACGCCTCTGCCGGAATTAGCGCTCGGAGCCGAAATCCGGATATTAAAAGCCTGACAATGAGGAGAGTGGGCCATGCTTGGCATCAATAGAAAGCTAGAAGAATTAGAGAAGACAGGAACGATTATCAAGGTGGGGCTTGTTGGTGCAGGCCAAATGGGAAGAGGAATGGTTTCTCAAATTGAAAACATGGCTGGCATGAGGGTCGTTTTCACGGCGGACATTCAACTTGATAATGTCGTCAATGCCTATGTAAAAGCCGGTGTGGTGGATGGGGATATTGTTCAGACCAATGCAGCAGAAGAAGCAGCTGAAGCGATCCGTTCCGGAAAAGTCGCAGCCACGACTGACGCCCGGTTGGTGACATCTTCAACAGAAGTGGATGTCGTGGTCGATGCTACCGGAGTGCCAGACATCGGCGCGAAAATCGCTTGGGATGCCATTTTGAATAAAAAGCACATCGTCATGCTCAATGTAGAGGCTGATGTCACAATCGGGCCCTTATTGATGAAGATGGCCGATGCCAGCGGCGTTGTTTATACAGGGACAGCAGGTGACGAACCTGGTGCCATTATGGAATTATATGATTTCGCGGATGCCCTTGGCTTTGAAGTGGTAGCGCTTGGAAAAGGAAAAAATAATCCGTTGAACTTAGCGGCGAATCCCGACACTGCAGCAGAAGAAGCGGCACGTAAAGGCGCAAGTGCGAAAATGCTGGCTTCATTCCAGGACGGCACGAAAACCATGGTTGAAATGACGGCAGTCGCCAACGCCACAGGATTCTTACCCGATACGCCGGGAATGCACGGATTTGTCAGCGACGTGAAAGGGCTTCCGGAAATCTTCAAATTGAAAGAAGACGGCGGGCAAGTCAGCAACAAGAAGATTGTCGAGTATATTAACGGAGTGGCGCCAGGTGTTTTTGCCATCATTGCTTCAGAAAAAGAAGAAGTCAATCATGAAATGCAATATTTGAGCATGGGAGCAGGGCCGAATTATGTGCTATACCGTCCGTATCATTTGACCAGCTTGGAGACGCCGATTTCCATTGCCCGCGCGTATATTTACAATGAAGCGACGATCGCCCCGTGGAAAGGGCTTCAAGCAGAAACGGTCACGGTGGCCAAAACCGACCTGGAAGAAGGGCAATTTTTGGATAGTATCGGAGGGTTCACGGTTTATGGCCGTATTCTCTCAGCCGTAGATGCAAAAGAACAGAATGCCTTGCCGCTAGGCTTGGTCGATCGCCACGTCCAATTGAAGCGATCCATTCAAAAAGGTGAAATTATCTCCTATGGCGATGTGGTACAAACCCAAGAGTCGACTATTTGGCGCTTGCGGCGCATGCAGGACGATACGCTTTCGGCAAAAGCTTGAAACGGGAACCAAATCCAAGTTCCATGATATGAAATTGTTTGATCGGTATTAGACAGAGGCTCTAATCTTCATGGAGACATGTTAACTACCTAAATGAGAAGGTGTTTTAGTATGAAAGTGAAAAAGATGGAAGCCGGTTTATACTGTGTCCATTGCAGAGAAGACGTCAATCATGAAATTACGTACATCAACGATGACATCAAACGCATTCGCTGCATGCAGTGCAATCGTACAATAGAAATGAACATGGATCTCAAAAAAGAGTTCTATAAGGAATTATACGAACGCATCTCAACCAAGCCCACACGCGTTACGAAAGAATACAGGGAAGATCTTAGCCACCTATTGCTGTCGCTTCCTTTTCGCGCAATCAAAAAGCCGTATCGTGTGCTGAAAGAAGTTCATTCTTCCCGAAGAGTCATCAATACGTACAAGCCAAAGAACAAATAACGCGCCACGGACAAAGGGTCAAACTTCTGAAACACAGGGAAGTCTGGCCCTTTTGTTCTTGACGAATAATCAGAAAAGACTTATAATTTTACATATGTTACGAGTATATACAAATGTAAAATGAGGAGGAATACAAATGACATCATTGCTCAATTTGCCATCGCATCTAAAAAAAGATGATTTAACGGCTTTGCTGAAACAAATGTGGCAGATTCGATTTTTTGAAGAGAAAGTCGATGAATTCTTCGCCAAAGGCATGATTCACGGCACGACGCATTTAGCGGTTGGGCAAGAAGCTTCTGCAGTCGGTTCGATCGCGGTGTTAGAAGAGCGCGACAAGATCACGAGTACGCACCGAGGGCATGGGCATTGCATTGCCAAAGGAGCGGAAGTCAATCGAATGATGGCTGAGCTGTTTGGGCGTACAACGGGATATTGCAAAGGCAAGGGAGGCTCCATGCACATTGCCGATGTTGACAAAGGCAACCTCGGCGCCAATGGAATCGTAGGGGGCGGATTTGCGATTGCCACTGGCGCGGCACTGACATCCCAAATGAAAAATGAAGGGTATGTCGTTCTTTGTTTCTTTGGCGACGGGGCATCCAATGAAGGCAGCTTCCATGAAGCGCTGAACTTGGCATCCATCTGGAAGTTGCCGGTTGTCTTTATTTGTGAAAACAACCAGTACGGCATGTCCGGCCCTGCAAAAGAAATGATGAACATCGAAGACATAGCAGCACGTGCCGAATCCTACGGAATTCCAGGGAAAGTCGTGGACGGCAATGATGTCTTCGACGTCATGAATGGCGTTAGCGAAGCAGTGGACCGCGCACGAAATGGGCAAGGCCCGTCGATTGTCGAAGCAAAAACCTATCGCTGGAAAGGGCATTCAAAGAGCGATGCCAAAAAATACCGGACGCGTGAAGAAGAACAGGAGTGGCGGGCGAAAGATCCCATCGCGCGTCTCCGGGATGTGCTGATTCAGGAAGGGTTGCTGACAGATGAAGAGGCGGCGGAAATCAAAGCCGCAGCGAAAAAGGAAATCGAGGATTCTGTCGAGTTTTCAAAACAAAGCCCGATGCCGACGATCGATGATTTAATGGAAGACATTTATGCATAAAGAGGAGCAAAGGAGCGGAAGATTATGAGGGAACTGACTTATTTGGAAGCCGTTAGAGAAGCGATGAGCCAAGAGATGCGCCAAAATGAAGACGTCTTCATCCTGGGAGAGGATATCGGCGTTTACGGCGGTGCGTTTGGCGTCACTCGCGGGATGATTGAAGAGTTTGGCCCGGAGCGTATCCGCAATACCCCGATTTCTGAAGCGGCCATCTCGGGCACAGCGGTAGGAGCCGCCTTGACGGGCATGCGCCCGATTTTGGAGCTTCAGTTTTCCGATTTCATGACCATCGCTATGGACAATATGGTCAACCAAGCAGCCAAAATCCGTTATATGTACGGCGGGAAAGGAAAAGTGCCCATGGTGCTTCGTACACCGGCTGGATCGGGCACCGGTGCAGCTGCCCAGCATTCTCAAAGCCTGGAAGCATGGATGGCCCATGTTCCTGGCTTGAAAGTCGTCCAGCCATCCACTGCATACGACGCCAAAGGGCTCCTGAAAGCCGCAATTGATGAAGACAACCCGGTCATTTTCTACGAACATAAATTATGCTATAAAACAAAATCGGACGTACCCGAAGAATTGTACTCCATTCCTCTCGGCCAAGCAGATATTAAACGGGAAGGAAGTGACGTAACGATTGTCGCTACGGCAATCATGGTCCATAAATCGCTGGAAGCGGCAGTGGAGCTTGAAAAAGAAGGAATCAGCGTTGAAGTGATCGATCCGCGCACGCTTGTGCCATTGGATACCGACACCATCATCGAGTCCGTCAAGAAGACAAGCCGCCTGGTGGTCGTGCACGAAGCGGTCAAGCGCGGCGGCTTTGGCGGAGAGATCGCCAGCGTGATCGCTGAAAGCGAAGCATTCGATTATTTAGATGCACCGATTAAGCGCCTAGGCGGGAAGGCTGTCCCGATTCCGTACAATCCTGAACTTGAAAAATCCGCCATCCCTGGTGTCGATGATATCGTGGCAGCTGTTAAAGAAACATTAAACCACCGGTAAGAAGGAGGAGCGGGCTGATGGCCAAAGAAATATTCATGCCAAAACTGAGCAGCACAATGCAGGTAGGAACGCTTTTGCAATGGTATAAAAACGAAGGCGATTCCGTTGATGTGGGCGAGCCGTTATTTGAAATCATGACGGACAAAATCAATATCGAGGTCGAATCCTACGAAGAAGGCATCCTGCTGAAAAAATACTTTGAAGAGGACGATGAAGTGCCCATTAACCACGTGGTCGGATATATCGGTGAAGCTGGTGAAAAAGTGCCCGAGTCGGCACCTGGTGAATCAGGGGCTGCCAAAGAGCAAGAGGATTTAAGTGATTCGCGGGAAGCTCAACCAGATGATTTAGCACAGCAAGGGATTACCGAAACCACCTCCCAAGAAGCAAGCCGTGACTCAGCGGACAGCCAACCATCTGCTGATAAAATTCGAGCGACACCGGCTGCTAGAAGGGTATCAAGAGAAGAGAACATTCCGCTTGCTACCGTTACAGGTTCTGGGCCGAACGGACGGATTCATCAAAACGATGTGATGGCTTTTGTTTCCTCGAAAACTTCAGCTAAAGCGACACCGCTCGCGAAAAAAGTGGCGCAAGCGCAAGGGCAAGACTTGCAAGGAGTAACCGGCACGGGCGCAAACGGGAAAATCTACCGCGCCGATGTGGAAAATGCCAAACAAGCAACGCTTGCTGCTGGAACAGGCGGCAAACGCATCAAGATGGAAGGCATTCGAAAAGTCGTGGCGCAGCGCACATTGCAAAGTAAAACGACTGCTCCCCATGTGACATTGACAACCGAAGTGGATATGTCCGAGGCCATCAACCTGCGCAAACAATTGCTTGGAATGATCGAACAGCAGACTGGATTCCGCATTTCGTATACGGAAATCATTATGAAAGCTGTGGCATTTTCTTTGAAACAGCATCCGAATGTCAATGTATCGTTAGAAGGCAATGAAATTGTCTATAAAGAAGACATCAATCTGGGGCTTGCAGTAGCCGCCGATAATGGCCTAATGGTACCTGTCGTTAAACATGTCGATCAAAAAGGCTTGTCTTCTTTGACCGCTGAATGCAAACGCCTCGGCAAGGCAGCTCGTGACAATCAGGTCAAACCGGATGAAATGTCGGGCGGGACATTTACCGTCAGCAACCTGGGAATGTATGCCATCGATGCCTTCACGCCGGTCATTAATCAGCCGGAATCAGCCATTCTTGGCGTCGGGCGCATCAATGAAAAGCCAGTAGGCATTGACGGTGCCATCGAACTTCGGCCAATGATGGTCCTGAGTTTGTCATTTGATCACCGGGTGATTGATGGCGCCCCGGCCGCAGCCTTTTTGACGGAATTGAAAGAAGCGCTCGAACAGCCGGTAAAATTATTGGTGTAAGGAGTAGATGCGAGTGAATAGCTACGAAGTGGTGGTGCTTGGCGGAGGGCCGGGAGGATATGTTGCCGCAATCCGTGCGGCGAAACTTGGGAAAAAAGTGGCATTAGTCGAAGCGCGTGAACTCGGCGGCACGTGCTTGAATCGAGGCTGCATTCCATCCAAAACTTTATTGAGGCACGCGGAAGTGATTGAAACAATTGAAAAAGCCAAAAGCTGGGGCATTGAAACCGGGGACATGACTTTTTCCCTTTCCAAAATGCTCGCCCGTAAAGATGCGGTCATCCAACAATTGAGAAATGGCATTGCGCATCTATTGAAGCAAGGGAAGATCGATGTCTATAATGGCGTCGCAAAAGTTCCATCGGCCGGAAAAATCACGGTTCAGCTGGCTGACAAAGAGGAAGTCATCCAAGGAGAAAAAATTATCCTGGCAACCGGGTCACGGCCACTCGTTCCGCCAATCGATGGCATTGAAGAAGCGGCATATTTTACGAGTGATACCATTTTCGACATCGAGAAAATTCCGCAATCGCTTGTGATTATAGGCGGCGGCATCATCGGAGTGGAACTCGCGTGCATTTTTGCCAGCTTGAACGTGCCGGTAAGCATCGTGGAAATGAACGACCGGATCGTGCCGAGTGAAGAACCGGAAGCCTCTAAAGCGCTTGCGAGATCTTTGAAAAAGAAAAAGATTAGCATCATGACGAGTACCAAAGTGACCAAAATTGAACAGCAAGGTGCCCGTCAGCTCATTCATGTAGAAACCGCTCAAGGAAAAGCAGAAACATTGGATACCGAAACGATTTTGATGGCTGTCGGCAGAGCGCCCAATACTTCGGCCTTTGCGGAATTAAAGCTCGAGATGGACGGTCCTTTTGTGAAAGTGGATAGCGCCATGCAAACGAGCAACCCTGCCATCTATGCGGTCGGAGATGTGACAGGAGGCTGGCAGCTTGCCCATGTCGCGAGTGCGGAAGGTATTGTCGCTGCCGCCAATGCAGCGGGTGAAAAAGAGACAGTGGATTACCGGATGGTTCCGCGCTGTGTCTATACCAGTCCAGAAATCGCCAGTGTGGGCTTGACGGAACAACAAGCGAAACAGCAAGGAATCGACTACAAAGTCGTACGAGTTGACCATGCAGGAAACGGCAGGGCGTTAGCGCAGGATGAGAAGGAAGGGTTCACGAAGCTGATTGCCGGAACACAGTATGGAGAAATTCTCGGGGTGCTCATGGTCGGTCCGCATGTAACGGAAATGATCGCGGAACCTTCTGCGTTTATTCACTTGGAAGGAACGGTGGACGAACTGGCGTCGCTGATTCACGCCCACCCGACTATTACCGAAAGCTTATACGAAGCTGCCGCCTCCTGGATCGGAAAAGGTGTTCACCATAATGGTTTTATAGATGAAAAAATGGAAATCAACTGTCATTCGAACGACAATTGAGCAGGCACATGTAGTATAGTTATTCATAAGAGTGGTAACTGGCAATTGCTATCAGTTGCCACGAACAAATGAAAGCGGTTGATTAACTGTCTTCAAGTTTATTTAAAAGAGAAGGTGCAATGACAATGAATTGGGACGAGCGCAGGCAAATCGTGAAAGTAGCGACATTGTATTATTTTGAAGGGCTCACACAGGCAGAAATCGCCAAAAAAGTGGGTGTGTCCCGTCCGTTGATTTCCAAACTGCTGAACAAAGCGCGGGAAAACGGAATCGTCGAAATTTACATTAGAGATGAAAATGCGCACACCGTAGAGCTGGAAAACCGCCTGGAAAAGAAGTACGGATTAAAAGAAGCCATTGTGGTGCCGTCAGCCGGTCGGGATGCTGAAATGGTCAAGCAATCACTAGGGAAAGCCGCTTCATTCTACGTCTCGAAAAATATGAAAGGCGTCAAGAAACTGGGAATCTCGTGGGGGCTTACCTTGGCGAAGTTTGTTCAGGAATATCCTTATGAGCAGCATCAGCAACTAAAAATTATCCCACTGGTCGGCGGCATGGGGACGAAGCTGGTGGAGATCCATTCCAATTTGCTGGCGTATCAATTGGCTCAAAAGATGAATACCACCTGTTCATATTTATACGCCCCGGCGATGGTGGAAAACGAGGAATTGAAAAAGCGTTTGGTTCAGTCCGAAGACATTGCCATGGTCCTGGAGGAAGGACGCAATGTAGACATGGCAGTAGTCGGAATCGGCAACCCGTTTGAACAATCTACCATGACTACCATGGATTATTTAAAAGAGGAAAGCTTAGTCTCCTTAAAGAAAGCTGGCGCGGTTGGGGATATCGGTTCGCGTTTTTACGACCAAGCCGGAAAACAGATCGAGCACCCCTTGAATGACTTGGTCATCGGACTCGATATCAACGAATACAAACGCATACCCGAAGTAATCGGGATTGTAGAAGGCGCCCATAAAGCGGAAAGCATCAAAGCAGCCTTGAGAGGCGGATATTTTAATGTACTGGTCATTGACGATACGACCGCAGCCTTAATCTTATAAGCGAAAAGCTGTCGAAGCAGTAGAAAGTGTGCTGCTTCGACAGCTTTTTTTTAGTGGCGCTATTAGTAATGGTGAGAGCGTTAAGGAGTGTCATCTAAATGGACAAATTTATGTAATGGAATAGAAAAAGATGACTTCGGCTAATAACGAAGTCATCTGATTGCAGCTGGCTGCCTATTGCTTTTATTAAATTATCCACTAAATTGGGTTTGATACACAGTTCTTAGATAAAGGGTTATTTATTCACCGAGTATTCTGGAAGCAGTTGCTTTATAATCTTCTATTGCCTGATCGATATCTGCATCTGCCAAATTAATTTGTTCAAGTGTATTCACCAATTCCGCGCCAAGGCGTTCAAATTCTGGAATCAGGGGCAGTGGCTGAGTAGCACTTAATTGCTCTCCAAATGTGCTAATCATCGGATCCTCATTGAGAGCGGAATCTTCCCAGCTGTCTAGGTTTGCCGGCAATTCACTCTTAAGATCATACCAAGCTAATTGTGTATCTGGCTCAGCCATCCAATTAATGAAATCGAGAGCGCCTTCTACGTTATCAGAGTTGTGAAAAACAGATAAGTGAGCTCCGCCCATCATCGACGTATTATTTTCGGCAGCTGGCATAACATGGACAGCCCAGTCGCCTTCGATTTCAGGTGCTCTTTCTTCAATTGTTTTAATGTCCCATGGGCCACTAAAGAACATTGGTTTGGAACCATCTGCGAAAGCTTGGAAAAACTCCTTGCCTTCTCCGGTCTGTGAAAGGCCTTCTTCAAAGAACAGGTGATTCAGTTCGATGGACTCTTTGAAGCCCGGATCACTAAAACTTTCTGAACCTTTGTCAGCATCATAATTCCAACCCTGCTCCCATGCGAGTACAAACGGGAATTGAGGATCGCTCTTTGGCAGGTCGATGGAATACTGATCTTCGCCGCGAGCAGCTAATTGGCGTGAGGCGTCAATCATATCTTCCCACGTTTCAGGTCCTTCTGGATATCCAACTTCCCCGAGTATATCTGTGCGATAGAATAATGCACGTGTATCCACATACCAAGGAATTCCGATGGTCGTATCTTCATACTGGGTTGTTTCGACTGCAGTTTCGTAAAAGTTTTCAGGAGCCAGGTTTTCATAGTCAGCCAAATAGTCCGTCAGATCAAGAAAAGTACCTGCTTCAGCGAATTCAGCAACCCACGTAGTTCCAATTTGAAGCACATCGGGACCTTTGCCAGAAGCCACAGCTGTCAATAGTTTGTCATGGGCATTTGCCCAGGGGATTGTTTGAACTTCTACAGTATTTCCGGATTCGTCTTCGTATTCTTTAACAAATTCATCCAACCCATTCGACATTGTCCAAACAGTAATTGTTTTATCGTTTGAAGCTGATTGGGAACTATCATCTGAGGAACAGGCACTAAGTGTTAAAGTCATGCCGAGCATTGCGGTAGTCAGCCATGCGAATTTTTTAACTGTCATTATATACACTCCTTAGAATAGTTGATCGCATTAAAAGTTTCGTTATGAGAAAGTTAGCAAGCTTACTGAACATTACATTCTACTTTTTTTGAAACATCACTCCCTGAAAGTCTGCAATATCATCGAAACGTTTGTATTAAAATAAAAAGAATTTCGGTTTAATAAAAATAGCTATTCCATGATTCCGCGTATATTGTTGTATTAGGTAAGCATTAAAGAAGTAATTCATAAAAACTAAAGTAATTAAATTTGAAATTTTTGTTGAAACGTTTCGATAAACCGATTATAGTTGTATTTGAAAACGATTACAACCATAAATTGAATGATTTTTTAAAATCGTTCGAAAATATGGAAGGGAGGAGTCTAACATGCATAACGAGTTTCTGGCAGGACTGCTTAATCAAATGACATTTAATGAAAAAACGGCTCAATTGACACAATTAGCAAAGCCTTTTTTTAAAGGATCACATGACCAAGGCGAAATAACTGGACCTTTGGAAGAACTGAAGCTGTCGGATGAGTTAATCGAAAATGCGGGATCTGTTCTAGGTGCTTATGGCGCCCGGGAAATAAAAGATATACAGAAGAGGCACTTAAAAGATAATAGGCTCGGTATTCCACTCTTGTTTATGGCTGATGTCATACACGGCTACAAAACAATTTTTCCGGTTCCCCTCGCGATGGGGTGTTCTTGGAATTTAGATTTGGCTGAAAAGAGCATGGAGATGGCTGCAAGAGAAGCTGCAGTATCGGGTCTTCATGTTACATTCGCTCCCATGGTCGATCTGGTTCGTGATCCTAGGTGGGGACGGGTCATGGAGTCCACAGGAGAGGATTCTTATTTGAACAGCCGGTTTGCCGAAGCGCAAGTGCGCGGGTTACAGGGCACAGATTTAACGGCACATACAGAGCGGCTCGCTTCCTGTGTGAAGCATTTTGCAGCCTATGGCGCAGCAGAAGGGGGCAGAGACTATAATACAGTTGACATGTCAGAGCGGCAACTTAGAGAATCCTATCTGCCAGCTTATAAAGCGGCCCTTGATGCTGGCAGTGAATTGGTGATGACTGCCTTTAATATAATTGATGGGGTGCCCGCAACTGGAAATAAGTCTTTGATGCGTAACTTGCTGC
Organism: Planococcus sp. CP5-4_YE; assembly: GCF_019042655.1. Lineage (GTDB taxonomy): Bacteria > Bacillota > Bacilli > Bacillales_A > Planococcaceae > Planococcus. Next base: position 41,424 of record NZ_JAHPZO010000003.1, on the reverse strand, counting down.
GGAAAGAATGGGGATTTAACGGGGTGCTCATCTCTGACTGGGGAGCTGTGAAAGAGCTGATTCCACATGGTGTGGCTGCAGATACTTCAGAAGCAGCTGAGAAAGCATTAACGGCAGGTGTGGATATTGAGATGATGACGACTACTTACTCGGATCATCTAAAACAATTGGTGGAGAACGAAAAACTCGATGAACAATTAATAGATGAAGCCGTGATGCGTGTGCTTGAATTGAAGCAAAAATTAGGGTTGTTTGAGAATCCTTATCGAGCCGCAGATGAAGCTCGCGAAAAAGCGGAAATCCTTTCTGAAGAAAATCGAAAAGTGGCTCAAGACCTTGCAGCCGAATCCTGTGTTCTTCTCAAAAATGATGGGATGTTGCCCTTGAAATTAAACCAGCGGGTAGCACTTATCGGACCATTTGCTGAAAACAATGATATTTTAGGTCCTTGGTCATTTGTAGGTTCAAAAACTGATGCAATTACGCTGAAAAATGGAATCGAAAAGAAACTGAAAGAAAGCAATTTAGTAGTCGAGGAAGGCTGCGGCATTGATGCCGGCTTAAATGAGAAACTTGATGCCGCCTTAAAGGCAGCCGAAGAGGCAGATGTTATTATACTGGCACTTGGAGAAAGCTCAGAGATGAGCGGTGAAGCTGGATCACGAGCAAACATTAAATTGCCATCTATTCAACTGGAACTGGCCAGTCGCATTCACCAGCTTAATAAGCCGGTTGTAACTGTTCTGTTCAACGGTAGGCCACTTGATCTGGACGGGGTTATCGATAAAGCCAATGCTGTGCTTGAAGCTTGGTATCCTGGAACCGAAGGTGGGGCAGCGATAGCAGATCTCCTCTTTGGAGAAGCTAATCCTTCTGGAAAACTCTCTATGTCGTTTCCTCAATCTGTCGGCCAGATTCCTGTTTATTACAATCATTTTAATACAGGACGCCCGAAAGACGCTCCGGATGCTCAAGTTCGTTATGTATCACAATATTTGGATACCCCTAATGAAGCGCTAATGCCATTTGGATATGGTTTAAGCTATACAAACTATATTTATGAAAATATGACTCTTTCACAACAGCAGATTAAAACAGATGAGGTTTTAACAGCAGCTATTACAGTGGTGAACACAGGGAGTTACGCAGGGGCAGAAACAGTCCAACTCTATATTCGAGACAAGGTAGCTGAAACAGTTCGGCCATTAAAGGAATTAAAAGGATTTCAGAAAATTTGGCTAGAACCTGGAGAGTCTAAGCAAGTAGAATTTATTATTTCGGAGGACCAGCTGCGCTATCATCATTCGAATTTAGTTTACAAAAGTGATCCTGGCAAATTCATTGTCTTTATCGGGCCAAACAGCCGGGATGTAACGGAACAAACATTTGAGTTAATAAATTAAAAGGAGATTTTTGTCTATGGTACGTAATGCACAGATGCAGTTTCCGGTTAAACAGGGCAATCTTTGTTTCACTTTTCTGCCCAGTGGAGATATACACAAAATTATGGATGGACAAGTTCTAATCAATCAACTGCAAGGCAATCCGCTTGATGGATCGATGAATAATATCTATCTCAGAATTTATGACGAAGGGACCATCAATTGGTATCCGTTGCTAGGAACCGCTTCTGGCAGTGCAATGAGCAAACACGAAAAAGGTGTAATTTTCAGTGGTGAGTCCGGAGGGGTTGCTTACAACGTAAACTTCCATTTAACTGATCAGGCCATTTGGTTCTGGGAAGTTATTTTGCGCGCAGATGGCGTGACAGCCGATTTGATATACGGACAAGACCTCGGCTTGGCTGACCTTAGTGCTGTTCGTTCTAACGAGGCGTATATGTCTCAATACATGGATCATCAGGCATTTGAAGACGATACAAGGGGATATGTAGTCTGCACGAGACAGAATCAACCTCAAAAAAGAGGCTTTCCTTACCTGCAACAAGGCGCGCTTGGAAAAACAGTTGGCTATTCAACAGATGGTTACCAATTTTTCGGTCTATCTTATAAAAAAACAAACATGCCAGAGATTCTAACCGAACAGACGCTGAAAAATAAGGTGTACCAGTATGAATTTGCCTATACAGCACTGCAGTCGGAAAAACTTCATATAAATGGCGAGAAACAGTTCGTTTTCTATGGCTTATTTAAGGAAAATCACGAAAACGCAGTGACAGAACTTGAGTATGATGAGCAAGTGCATCAGGCGTGGGCAACTATAAAGAGTGTTCAACAAAATGAACAGGTCAATGATGTGCATGCCGCTTCTGGAATTGGAAAGCCTTTTTCAGCATTGCAGATGACGGCAGAAGAGGTGGCAGAACGCTTCCCGAATCGCCGTCTGGAGGAAACGGTAGAAGGAAAATTGATGTCCTTCTTTACTCCTGAACATGCACATGTGGTGATGCAGCAAAAAGAAATGCAAGTCGAACGCCCACACGGTCATATTTTGATGAGCGGTCATAATGATGTCATAAAAGATACTACCCTTACGAGCAATATGTATATGTACGGTGTTTTTAATGCGCAAATTTCAATTGGCAATACGAATATGAATAAAATGATTTCCAATACGAGAAATCCGCTGAACATCTTAAAAACTTCCGGCCAACGGATTTATGTCGAAATCGAAGGGGTTTATCGATTACTAACCATGCCTTCCGCTTTTGAAATGGGTGTGAACTACGCGCGCTGGTTCTACAAAACAGAAACAGATGTTATCACAATTACGAATTTCGCTGCATTAGAAACACCTGATATACAGTTGGAAGCAACTTCAGAAAAAGGAAGGAACTATCGTTTCATAATTACCAATCAAGTCACGATGCAAAACAATGAATATGAAGTACCGTTCCAACTTACTGAAATTGGCGATGAGCTGATTTTTCAAGCGACTGACGAAGCTGACAGCAAAGGGGTATACCCTGGCCTTGCGTACCGAATGTTGATATCTGGAACGGAGTTTTCTGTGAAAGACGAAAGCTTTATGGCGAATAACGCTTTAGCGGGCTCGGCATCTCTAGTCGTAGTGGAATTAAAAGAAGCCTCTTCGTGGAATATTCATATTCAAGGCAGTATAGAAAATAAAGAACACTTTCCAATCGCTGAGTTAGATTTTGAAACTGAGCGCCAGCGATTCCGTACTTTTTACCAAGATGTCATGAAAAACTTTAGGTTATCCATTAACGGTGAACAATTTGTAAAAGAAATTGAAAAAGTAAATACCCTTGCTTGGTGGTATACGCATAATATGCTTGTCCACTTTTCAGTGCCGCATGGTTTGGAACAATACGGCGGTGCGGCTTGGGGAACGCGGGATGTAAGTCAAGGGCCGGCAGAATATTTCATGGCTACCCAGAATTATGAAACCGTCCGAGATATTATCAAAACTCTGTTCTCCCATCAGTATGAAGATGAAGGCAATTGGCCCCAGTGGTTTATGTTCGACCGTTACAGTCAAATTCAGCAGGAGGACAGCCATGGCGATGTGGTTGTCTGGCCTTTAAAACTAATTGGTGATTATATAGAGGCGACAAACGACTTTTCGATTTTGCAAGAAGAGGTTCCGTTCACCAATCGACAAAATTATTGTTTTACTGAAAAGAAAGCATCTCTTCTCGATCATGTACAAAAAGAAATTGATTACATAAAGAGTCATTTTCTGCATAGCACGCATTTATCTTCATATGGAGATGGTGACTGGGATGATACCCTACAGCCGGCAAACCAGAATTTAAAAGAGTATATGGTCAGCAGCTGGACAGTGGCATTGACATATGAGGCGCTAAGAAAGATTGCCAAAGCCATTATGAAGACAGATGGACCACAAGCGGATAAAGTGCAAGCGTTGGCAGATGGAGTCAAGCGGGATTTCAATCATTATTTACTGAAAACCGATGTGGTTCCAGGATTTGTCTATATGGAAGATTTAGAATCAATAGAACCGATGATACATCCCGATGATCAAAAAACCGGAATTCAATATCGTTTATTGCCTATGCAACAGGGGATTATCAGTGAACTCTTTACTAAAGAACAAGCACGCCATCATCATCTCCTGATCAAAGAGCATCTGAGTTTTCCGGATGGTGTGCATTTGATGAATCGCCCGGCGGATTACCAGGGGGGCGCCAGCAGAAATTTCAAAAGGGCAGAACAGGCCGCAAACTTTGGAAGGGAAGTTGGGCTTCAATACGTGCACGCACATATTCGTTACGTAGAAGCTGTAGCAAAACTTGGACTGACGGATGAGGCGTGGGATGGGCTCGCTGTTATCAACCCAATTGCCATTCAAGATGCCGTACCGAACGCGGAAATCCGGCAAAGCAATGCTTATTTTAGCAGCTCGGACGGCAAGTTTGATACGCGTTACGAGGCTCAGGAGAATTTTGAGCAACTAAAAGACGGGGCAGTACAGGTAAAGGGCGGATGGAGAATCTATTCAAGCGGACCGGGAATTTACATGAACCAGCTTATTTCCAATACACTTGGCATCCGCCAGCATCAAGGCGATATGGTAATTGATCCTGTTCTTCCTGAACGGTTGGATGGATTACAGTTTCATTACTCCTGGAATGGCTTTCCGGTGACATTTACCTATCGACTGAAAACCAATAAGCGAGAGATTGTCTTTAACGGACGTAAAGTGCAAACGGAAGAACTAGAAAATCAATATCGTACTGGCGGCCTAATTGTTTCGCGAATCCAGTTGGATGCACTATTAGAGAAAACTGATAACCATATCGAGGTTCACCTTTAAACTTCAAGAAAAAATCGCTTCATTCAATGGAGGTAACAGCGTGGCGGGATTAAATTTAGTTAACATTAAAAAAATCTATGACAAAGAGGTTGTTTCTGTAAAGGATTTCAATCTTGAAATTAGAGATAAAGAATTTCTGGTCTTAGTGGGACCTTCGGGATGTGGTAAATCAACGACCCTGCGCATGATTGCCGGGCTTGAGGATATCACGGAAGGGGATTTATTTATCGGTGAAAACCGTGTCAACGACGTCTCGCCAAAAGATCGCGACATTGCAATGGTCTTCCAAAATTATGCACTATATCCTCATATGAATGTTTATGACAATATGGCTTTCAGTTTGAAACTACGCAAGCTGAAAAAAACGGAAATTAAAGATCGAGTCGATAAAGCAGCGAACATCCTTGGCCTTGAAGAATATTTACAGCGTAAACCAAAAGAGCTGTCAGGCGGCCAACGCCAACGTGTAGCTTTAGGCCGTGCCATCGTACGTGACGCGGAAGTGTTCTTGATGGATGAACCTTTATCCAACCTGGATGCGAAACTGCGAGTGCAGATGCGTACTGAAATTCAGAAGCTCCATAAACGCTTACAAACCACAACTGTCTATGTAACGCATGACCAGACAGAAGCAATGACGATGGCAACACGCCTGGTGGTTATGAAAGATGGTTTAATTCAACAGGTGGGCTCGCCCAAAGAAGTATATGACGAGCCTAATAATATGTTCGTCGGCGGTTTTATTGGCTCACCTTCTATGAACTTCATGCAAGGCAAGCTCATTGATAACAGTTTCGTGATGGGTGAAAATAGCGTATTAATTCCAGAAAGACAGTTGCATGTGCTGCGTGAACAAGGCTACGATGGAAGGGAAATCGTCTTAGGCATACGACCGGAAGATATTCATGATGAACCGGTATTTCTGGATTTTTCCCCACAAACGAAGGTACAGGCAATGATTGACGTGGCGGAACTAATGGGCTCAGAGATCATTCTGTATTCACGTGTATCCGGACAGGATTTCATTGCACGCGTCGATTCACGATTCGGCGTAGAAGCAGGAGAGAAGATCGACTTGGCCTTTGATATGAATAAAGCCCACTTCTTTGATAGAGAAACAGAAGAGCGTATTAAATAAAAGATAAGATAGTCTAATATTAATGCCCCGCCCTAAAGTGAGCGCCTAATTTTCTAGGCCGCTTTAGTGGACGGGGCATTATTGGGTTTAATAGCTCTGGATCATAGCGGATGGATCAAAAAAATTTGTAAAAAAAACACCTTTTAGGAAAAGGTGTTTAAGTCTTTCACTGTCTGCCGTTCGATGATTTCAGTGGAAAGCTTATAATGACGGTCGATTTTTTCACCAGCAATTAACTGGAAAATTAAATGTGCCGCCAGTGAACCAGCTTCATACTTGGGTTGTCTAATTGTGGTGAGAGGGGGGGAGGTATAATCTGCTAATTGAATGTCATCGTAACCGATGATGGAAATGTCCTCGGGTACGCGGAGATTTGTTTCTCGGAACGCCTGCATTCCACCAATCGCCATCTCATCATTGGCATAAAAAATAGCCTGCGGCAGGCCTTGCTGAGCTATTAATAACTTTGTTGCCCGGTATCCTCCTTCTTTTGTAAAGTTACTTGTAATATACCACTTGGATTGGTAGTCAATGTGATGGTCTTGAAGGGCATTTCTGTAACCTTGATAGCGGAAGCTGCTGTCGTGGGAATCTGCGGGGCCGCTGACAAAGGCAATTTGAGAATGTCCGCGATCGATCAAGTACTCTGTGGCGTGGTATCCGCCTTCAATATTATCGACTTCGACGAGATAGATATGTTCTTCGTCCAATATCCTGTCTAATAGGACAATCGGAACACTTTTAGCAGATTCTAACATGGTTTCATCGCTAATGTTATGGGCAAGGATGACTGCTCCGTCTACCCGTTTTTCAGATAAAAATTTTACAGCTGTAGATTGCGCGCCGCCGATAGAACTACATGCTATTAAGTCGTAGCCATTGGAAGTAGTGATATCCTGAACGCCTTGGATTAGTTCAGAATAATAGGGACCGGATAAATCGCTCAACAAGAGCGCGATTGTATTTGTTTTAGAACGTTTTAAATCGGATGCAAAGCCATTTTTTTTGTAGTTTAAGGCTTTAGCAGCTTCTTCTACGCGTTTTTTAGTAGATGCACTGATGCGCGGGCTGTTATTTAACGTATAGGATACTGTTGAAATAGATACGCCGGCCAGTTTTGCTACATCTTTTATTGTGGTCATGATCTTTCCTCCAGATGTGAAATTTTTATGCCTTATCCTAACCGTGTTGTATAACATAAATAATTAAGAAACTTTTGATGGGTTTTAATTTTGAATCGGAAGCCAATGCAGCACTTCTTGAATTTTCTCATCCCAGTATTCCCAATTGTGATCACCTTCATTAAAAATTGCTGTAAGGTCTAAGTCTGTGTCCTGGCACTTTTTATAAAATCGCATGTTATGTTCGTACAGGAAATCTTCTGTGCCACAGGCCTGAAACAATTTTGGCTGGGGAACGCTATCTTTTGATACTTGTTCAAGTTGCCAAAGAAGGTCGTTCGATGTCTGATCTATATTTTCTTCGCCAAAAACAAGAGAAAGAGTTTTTCTTTTATCTTCCGGGCCCTCCGTCCTTACATTATGCAAGTGATATACCATATCTGTAACTCCGGATAAGCTGGCAATAGCACAAAAAGCTTGCGGATGGCTCAGTCCCCATTTTAACGCCCCGAAACCGCCCATCGAATTTCCGGCAACAAAGTTGTCTTCCCGCTTATCTGATAACGGAAAGAATGAACGAGCCGTTGCAGGAAGTTCCTCTGTAATGAATTTCCAGTAATTTCCTCCATGAACCATATCACTATAATAGCTATTGTCTGCCCCAGGCATGACTATGGCCAAGCTTAAATGCTCTGCATAGCGTTCCAGTGAAGTACTGCGCGTCCAAGCAGTATGGTCATCACTGAAACCGTGAAGCAGGTAGAGCGTTGGATAACGCTTATCTTCATTGTTAACAGATTGGGGAAGGATTACAGTCATAGACATGCTTCTAGATAACACTTCGGAAGAAAAGGTGCATTGAATTATTGCCATAAGTTTGTTCACACTCCAATTCGTTTCACTTGATTCCCGAGACGTTAAAACCTTCGACGATGTATTTCTGGAAGATTATAAAAATGATGAGGACTGGCACCACCATAAACGCAGAACCCGCCATTTGCAAACCATAGTTGGTTACATTTTGATCTTGTAATAATGCGAGTCCTACAGAGAGAGTGTACAAAGATTCATCGTTAGCAATAATCAACGGCCATAAGAAACTATTCCAAGAGCCAATAAACGTCAAAATAATTTGGACAGCTAAAATCGGTTTGGAAAGTGGGATGATCAGTTTAACAAAGATATAAAATTCATTAGCTCCATCCAGTCTGGCAGCTTCAATTAAATCATCCGGAATGGTCACCATGAATTGTCTGATTAAAAAGATATTGAACGCAGCAATTAGACCTGGCAGAATAATACCAGTCATTGTATTTGTTAAACCAGCTTCATTCAGGATTAGATACGTTGGAATCATTGTAACCTGCCCGGGGATCATCATGGTAATTAAAACTACAATAAACCAAGTTTCTTTTCCGCGAAATTGGAACTTGCCGAAACCGTAGCCGGCCATCGTATTTAGCAGCAGTCCAATCATCGAAAAAAATACAATAATTAACGTATTTACTAAATAGACATCAAAATTCAAGTTCTCGAATAAAGTGAAATAATGCGCAATGGTCGGGTTCTCAGGAAATAAGGTAGGGGGAATACTTAAAACTTCCCGCTCATCCTTGAAGGAACTCAGAATCATCCAGACAAATGGCAAAGAAACAAGTAAGCCGCCAATGGTCATCAGCGTATAGATCAGCGCACGTTCGTACTTATTTTTTAATTCCATAAAATGGCCTCCTCAATTGTCTTCTGGTCGACGTAATTTAAATTGGACAAGCGTTGCTGCGATTATAATAATAAATAAGACAAACGAGGCGGCAGCGCCGTAGCCAAATTCACTATGTTGGAAACCTTCTTGATATATAAACAAAGCCAACGAATTTGTTCCGTTCAATGGGCCGCCATCTGTCATGATGAACGGTTCCTCAAAAAACTGCAGCCAACCAATAAGTGTTGTGACGGTGACAAAGAATGTAGCAAACCGCATGGAGGGAAGGGTAATATTAAACAGTTTTTGCCAACGGTTTGCACCATCAATATCAGCTGCCTCGTAGTACATCTTAGGAATGGATTGGAGAGCCGCCAGGAATATAAGCATACTGACTCCATTACTTTTCCAAACAGCCATAAGTATGAGTGACAACTTCGCGATAAAAGGATCCTCCAGCCAAGGTATAGCTTCGAGGTTTACCACCGACAGCAAATAATTAAATAATCCATATTCCTGATTGTAGAGAAATTGCCAAACGACCGCTAAAGCAACGATATTTGTGATGGAAGGGATATAATAGATTATTCGGAAAACAGATGATGCCCAATCGTTTATTAATTTTAAAAATAACGCGATAACGAAAGAAGTACCCACCGCAAGCGGCACCCCTATGACAACATAGAAAAATGTATTAACGATTGCTTGGCGAAAAACTTCGTCATAAAATAAGTTTTTGAAGTTTTCGAAGCCTAAGAAGTTAATTCTGGACCAGTCTGCTAACCCACTCAAATTCGTATCAGTGAAGCTGATCCCAAATGCTATAAGAATGGGAAGGAATGAGAAAATAATCAGTAAAAATACAGCCGGTCCTATGAACAGATACGGTACAGCTTTTGTCTTGGAAGAATTCATCAAGTACACTCCTTAGGCTTTGAAATCAGGACAGATTGTAGCTGATTTCTTATTATCGTCTCAATAGGTGAATCGTTTCTACGAAAATATAGCTGATAACGCTTTCAAATTATTAAATAAAGCCTCTAAAAAACAGATAAATGAGAAGTGATTCAGTCAATCAAATGTATATATTTAATTTTTGTTGAAACGTTTCTACAAATGATTATAAATCTATCTAAAATTGAATGCAAGCACTAATTAAATCAAAAATTCCGTTAAAATTAAAAAGCCGAAACCTAATAGGTTCATTTCAATTTAACCGAAAGCTATAAAGAAAAGTGCTGAAAGCATTTAGAAAGAGAAAATCAAAAACTATAAATGAAATTGAAAATTTTAGGATATACTAAATTTAATAGACATTTAAAAATCGGAAGGATGAAGGAAATGAATAATTTCATTTGTACTACGTGCGGTGTGCAAACCGAAAGTACTGGGGCAGCACCCGAGCATTGTTCGATCTGTACTGAAGAACGGCAATACGTCAGTCCAAAAGGGCAAAGTTGGACAACGTTAGAAGAGATGGCTCAATCCGCTGCGTATCAGAACGAGATTACGTCAGAAGAGCAAAGGCTCTCAAGTATAACGACAGTACCAAGTTTTGCGATTGGTCAAACAGCCTACTTGGTTCAAGGGGAGAACTTCAATATCCTGTGGGATTGTCTAACATATCTCGACGCTCAAACTATTGAAAAAATTAAAGCTCTCGGAGGAATCGATGCCATTGCCTTGTCCCATCCCCATTATTATTCGACTCAAGTAGAATGGGCTGAAACCTTCGATGCCGCAATCTACATTCACGAAGATGATAAGCAATGGGTAACCCGGCCAAGCGAGCGCATTATCTTTTGGTCAGGCGAAACGCTCGAAGTTGCGGAAGGGTTCACGCTGCACCGGATCGGCGGCCATTTCAAAGGCGCAGCTATTTTGGAATGGAAAGAAGGGAATGACGGCAAAGGCGTGTTATTGACAGGCGATATCATCCGCGTCGTGGCAGACCGCGAGTGGGTCAGTTTTATGTATAGCTACCCGAACTTCATTCCGTTGCCTGTGCCCACTGTCGAAAGAATGGCCGAACAGTTAAACGAAATCCGCTTCGACCGAGTGTATGATGCGTTTCTCCGCATCGTAGTGAACGATGCGCGGGAAGCCGTACAAAACTCGGCTAGAAGATATGTTGATGCGCTGAATGGTGTGCTTTTTAACACATAATAATGGAAAAGCCATTATGTATTCCATTATCGAGAACAAATCTGTAGAATGAAAGCGAACTGGAAAATTGTAGCTAGGGTTCCGCTATCTAGGTAGGTCAGTGACCGAGGGCTGCATCTTTTACTCTACGTAAAAGGCACCTATTGACATAAAAGGTCCGAGGGGAAAGGTTCAACGTATTTGTTATGCGTTGAATTCTTTCTTCTCGGACCTTTTTATTATGAGAAGGAGGTTTATGGAATGAAAAAGATTGATGATTTAAAAGCGGGGGTCGCGGTGGTGATCCTAAATGAACAGAATCAAGTTTTGTTGCAGAAAAGAGCGGATGTACGATTATGGGGCATCCCTTCAGGCCATGTGGAGATAGGCGAAACAGTTGCTGAGGCAGCTATCCGAGAAGTGAAAGAGGAGACTAATTTAGAGGTGAAAATTACCAAGTTAATCGGCGTATACTCTGACCCTGACTCTCAGGTGTTTGCTTATCCTAGTGGCAGAACCGTGCATTTTATCACGACTTGCTTTCTTGCTGAAATCACAGGGGGGACCTTGCAATGCAATTCCGCTGAGTCGATAGATGTTAAGTTCTTTGATGTACACCTTCTGCCAGATGATTTATTAAAGATGCACCCTGAATGGTTAAACGATGCACTAGCTAAATGCGAAACAGCGTTTATCCGTTAGCTCATTTATTATCATGACAGCAAAAAATGTACATTTAAATGAGCAAGCCTTGCTTTAAAGAGGATATAAAGACTGGGAGGTAGAAGTATTTAAAAACTAATGCGGAAGAACGGAAATAGTGTAGCGTATAGATAACCAAACCTAATGAACTTCATAGTGATATTAAAGAGAGGTGGATGGTTATGCAATACAATCTGAGGGAGATCAGGAGTAATATCGATAACGAATTGTCGATTAAGTCGAGCAACGCAGTGATTTTGATGTGTGCCATTTTTATCGCGTCCATCGGTTTAAACTTGAACTCCATTCCAGTTGTTATTGGTGCAATGCTCATTTCACCGTTGATGAATCCAATACTTGGCCTCGGCCTTTCTTTGGGAATATCTGATATGAAGTTGTTTTACAAGGCTTTGCGTCTTTTAGGAGTTCAATTGGGAATCAGTATATTGACCTCCTTTCTCTATTTTTCATTTTCCCCAATCACGCAAGCCAGTGATGAAATTATCGCAAGAACTTTCCCGACCATTTGGGATGTGTTGATCGCTTTTGCTGGAGGAACAGCAGGGTGGATAGGCCTGCGCAAGAAGGTCGCGAACAATATAGTGCCAGGGGTCGCGATTGCAACAGCACTGATGCCGCCAGTTTGTACGATAGGTTATTCTTTATCAGCTCAAAATCTGTCATATTTTCTAGGGGCAGGTTACCTCTTCCTAATAAATTGCAGTTTCATTTTGATTGCGACCTTTATCGGCGTGAAAGTGTTGCTTCGCAGCGATAAAAGCTTGCAACTGACTAAGAAGAAACGCATCAATACCTATATCGCCATTTTAACAATTCTGGTTACAGTACCGAGCATTTTCAGTGCGTATGTATTAATCCGACAAAACATGACCACCCTCAATATTGAGCGTTTCATTGATGAAGAGTTCAAGGAAACAGTCGTTATTAATCATGTCTACAATGACGATCGCCAGCTTTTAGTTGTAACAACTTTGGGTAACCGATTCAACGAGGCTGAAAGGGAAGAATTGAATGATAACTTATCGAATTACGGATTTGACGATTTAGAACTGACTCTTATCCAAGTACCCGATTTGAATGAATTGGATAAACAACGTTTGGAAGAGCTATTCCAAAATCAAGCATTGTGGCAACAATGACTCGAGACGCTTATTGATTTCTCATTTGCTAGCTAAATCTCAAAAATATTGGTTAATTAGCCACTGTTTTTAATGTTTATTGATATCATTTTGACTAGTTAAGAAAAAATTTCTAATAAATATTTACTTTCCAAATACTAGTGGTATTCTATTAATAGCTAAAATAGTAAATGAATTCCTTTAATAAATTCATTTTTGGTAAAGTCCATTTAAGGCGAGAAATTGATCTTATCTGTTGTTATCATCATTTTAGTTGTTGGGCTTGGTATGTATCTCTAAAATATTGATGCTCCTATGTACGGCATTCCGGGTCTTCTAGTGTCTGTAATCAAGAACTGAAGCATTAATCTGCAAACTCGTTTCATTAGATTTTCTTAACTGATGAAATGAGTTTTTTTATTGCAGCTTATCCATACCATTATTCCGAACCGATTGATGTGGTTTCTGGGATTTAACACCATCCCCATCATCATGTTATCGCAGAAGTGGAACTGTTGTGGAAGCCATACTGGAGGAGAGGAAAGCGTAAATGACGAAACCATTGGTACCTGTTATGTCGATAATGATGAGCATCTTTCTATGCACTGGCTGTTCTAGTGCTCCGGACGGATTAGAAGAAGTAGAGGGGACTGGTCTGACCTATAGCGAAAATTTCAATGCCTATGACGGGTTAGGTGAGAGAGAGCATGTGGAGTTTTTTAAACCTGCAGAAGCACAACCATTGCCTCCGTCGATTTTAAGTGAACACCACCTGCTCGAAAAGGGAATCGATTCTAATTTACTGCCTTTTAAAGTAGATGGAGAAAATGCATATGTGGTCACTTCCGAAGACCGAACCGGAAAAGTGATTCATCAAGTCCAGTTGAGCTATCTTGGGAAATCGGAAGAGGGCATTATAGATGAGTTTTTCATCGTCTCGGTAACTGAAATGGACGAAAATCCGGTCGAGAATTATGAAGTTGGAGAGGCAACCGACTCGGTTGGAAATAAATTCGAAAAACAAGAGCTGAGCGGGAATGATTTCATTTTCCAGCAAGTGCTGACGACAAATAGTGCTTTATTGTACCGGTATTATGAATATGATGAAGCAGAAGAAAAATTGAATGTGGTCGGTACCGCCGCTAACGAATTTTATTCCTATCACAATGGCTTCGTTTACCACGTTGGTTATTTAATTGATCGAAAAAAGAATACTGAGAAGGTACAAGACAATATGCTCAACTTGACGCGTACTATTATTTTGGGGAAAGAGTTCGCACATCAAGGAAGATGACCATGACTAAAAGAGGGGATAGATTATGATAAAAAGTAAATCGGGGTTCTTTGGTTCGCTTATTATTTTCGCTATATGCATGTCTTTGTTTTTTCCATTCCCCAACGATGTGATGACAGGGGCACAAATTACTTTTATGTCCTTTGTAATCGAAGATGAGAATGGATACAATCTATTGGGAATTATAGGTTCCGTTTTATTTGTTCTTGCTATTATTCTATTGTTAAACAGCTTGGAGAAATACCAATTTCGCGCACTAATTGCAGTGGTCATTATCTATATGTTTTTACCGAATCTATTGATCACGGCGTATCAGGAAACCCTGGCAAGCGGCGCCGCAGCTATTTCATACGATGGAAACGGCCAATGTGACTTTGAAACAATGGATGACACCATGGACGGGGAATGCAACCTGGCATTGCACAATCATAGCAATGAGGCTGTAACAGTTGAATTGGAATTTATCGATTCATTTTTCAGCGAGGACGATATGCGGATGGAGTCGCTGATGAATTTAGCTGGCCCTTATACCGTTACACTAGCAGCGAATAGTCAAAAGCATATTCATCTAGAAGAATTGCTCGACTTATCGAACGTTCCCAACCACATCGATTCAGGGACGTCATTTGGTATAAATTTAAAAATTAAAGCTGGGAATAAAACGAGGATTTTATAGAACGTACATAAAGAGCAGGTGCAATCTATCGAGAGGAGTTATATATGGAACACAGCCAAGAGCTTGCAATAAAACAATTACAGAAGGAATTGATCCCCGTTGTAAGCCAAGCAAATGAGCCTTTTTCCATTATCGGCAACATTCTCCCGAGCTTTTCGAATGGAAAATGGTCATACAAAGAACGATTATACGACAATCCATCGGAAACGCGTTTCCCTGATGACCAGCTCAATTGGGCAGAATATATCGACAGTGAGAAGAAAGTGGTGTTCCTGGCGATGCAGGGGAAGAAATGCGTCGGGCAGATTCGCTTGGTGAAAGACTGGAACCGCTTTGCATATATCGAGAATATTGCTGTCCGCAAAAGTTTCCGAAAAAAGGGTGTCAGTCAGCTCCTGTTAGAAGCTGCACAAGCATGGGCGCAAGGACAATCATTGAATGGTCTATCTCTTGAAGCGCAGAACGATAATGTAATCGCATGTCGGTTCTATGCAAATCAAGGATTTGTATTGGGTGGTGCTGATACCTTAAAGCAAAAAGCGAATCCCAATATCGATATTACTTTGTACTGGTACAAGGTATTTGAGCTTTAGGAAGCATTATGGAGAAAAGTGTCCTGGCTAACAATTTGAGCTCATAAAATCCAGGGTTTAAGTGAAATGCTTCAACGAAGTGAACGGTACGGCTTATTCATAAAAAGGGGAGAAGCTGCGCTAATATAAATGCGCGTCTTCTCCCTCTTCATTTCCGTAAAAGTCTGTTTTCACGAGTGCCCGGGTTTAGCCGTATACCCAATATATAAAAAGACGAACCCAGTGATACACGTAGCGGCTCCAAATAACAACCCAGCAGCAGCCGAACCCATTCCAGCGCCTGTTAAAGCACCTACAATACGAGCAAAGAGAAAGAAGACGACCAAAGGAAGGACAAAAGCGGTAAGAAACCCGGCATTGATCCACTTCTCTCTATTTTTTCCTGCGAACTTACGGACTGCAAAACTTAATAAGGCAATATAGACAGCGAGTATGAGATACATTCGATTCCTCCTAATCAGCAGTATTGTAAATCAATTCACAGTTTTAATGAGTAATACATGGATTATATCACTTCCATAAATTGGGTGAAAGAAGAAGTGGAATATTAAACTAGTCTTTTTGCTATAATCAGCTCTTTTAAAAAAACGTTTGGTAAAATATAGATATAAAAGCTGTTTACGTAGGAGTGAAAAAATGACTTTTCTTAAAAATGCTCTATTGATCGTTCTATCACTGCTGTTGTCCCAAGTTTTGATGTATTACCTCATCGATGAAGTAATCGTCATGTTCGCTGTGTCCCCAGTGCCATATATACTCGGCAGATTCCTGTTGGCTTTCCTCATTTTTATGAGTTTTAAGTTGTTATTGAAAGAATATGAAGTCGATCCGATCTATATAGATTTGGCGTTTGTCCTTTACTTAATCTTTTTGTTCTCTGCGACTCTTTATAGAGGAGATGGAAAAACAAGTGATTATAATTTGATGCCTTTTGACTTTTTAAACTATATCTCTGAAGTGAATCTATCAACATTTATTGCGGCCTTGCTGATTAGTGTGATGCTCTTTGTACCTGGAGGAGCTTATTTATACATAAAGAGAATCAAATTTGCTTATTCGTGGCAGATTCTTCTCTCTAGCAGTCTGGTGATAGAACTGCTGCAGTTCTTCACTAAGCGCGGATCGTTTGATATAGATGATTTACTATTAAATACGGCTGGTGGTTGTTTAGGCTTTCTGTTAGCAAAAATTGTCCATCAACGAATCACACAAGAAAAACAAACAACAACTACAAAGCTGTCTCATTGAAACAAATAAAAGTCCGAATTCGAATAAAAGAAGGGTCAATTATCAACAGATAATTGACCCTTCTTTATTGTTCCTGCAGTGGCTGTCTCACAAGGGAGGAGAACCGAGTTCTGCATGTTCAGCTTGTCTTTCCGTTCGCATTTTAAAAGCCTGCTCAAGGAACTTGGGCTGGTTCGCATAGATTTGAATGACATCTTTAATTTCTTCGGCCATATAGACCTGGTTTCGATTTTCGGCCAAGTCCGGGTAGCCGGATCCGCGCTGTAGGTAATCGGAACTGGCGACTTTGTACCACTGCTCGTCCTGTATTGATTTACCATCAATCAGGATGTCTTGAACACGTTTGCCATCATGGATGATCGCAGCTCCTGAAATGTGCAGCCGGCCGACAAATTTTCCTCGGAATCCAGGTCCACGACCATCCGCCAGGCACGCTTGTGCATCTAAGGATTGCGTGAATGCTTTTTTTAGCTGCATGCCTTGTACTTCAAAAGAAGTCGGATTTAGTGGAGATGGACAAACTTCAATTAGTTTTTGACGGGAAATATTGTGAAACAGGCCAGCATTGGTGATGCCGCTATTGATCAATCCGATATCACATTGCATCATGTCCCGCAAGCCGTCCGCGATCAAATTGGTCAATGGATTTTCTTCAATGACGTCATGCCAAAGCGGCTCCGGTAAATCGTATAGGGACTTCCCTAAAGAAGCGAGCGCTTTCACTTTATTATCTTTCAAAATATCCATTACCACAGAATCCGGTGCAGTGTGTTTTGTTGAGTACGTGGCCGAATGAAGAAGCTCAACCTTGCCGTTTGTCACACCAAGCTCGATCACACCAATATGTTCAGCGTAATTTCCTGCGCTGTTCATGATCGTCTCGTTCACCAGTTTTGCTTCTGAATACAGCTGATGGTCGTGTGCCGAAATCACGACATCAATTTCAGGAATCGCTCGAGCTAGTTCTTCATCGGCAGCTGTGCCCACATGGCTCAACAAGATGCAAATATCATACGAACCCGTGCGGCTTAAGATTTCTTGTTGTGTCATAGTGACGTAATCCGAAACACTGATTCCAAGCCCGTCATTGAAAACATCCATGTCGGGGGAAGATCCTGTAACTAATATACGCAAGCCATTTTTATGTAAAATCGTACTTTTGACAACGCCTTGAATTTCACTTCCATCTTTTTTTCGGAGATTGTTGCTAATGAAAGGCAGCGGGCTGGTTGTAGCCATATGCTCCAAGGTCTCTATGCCATTGAACATCTCGTTATTCCCAATTGTTAAAGCGTCATAGCCGGTCGATTGAAGCAATTCAAGCGCAGCCACGCCGCGCGTTCCTTGCAACTCAATGCTTTTGAAATCGGCAAAATCGCCACCATCGAGGATGAGCGTATTTTCGTCTTTCAATTCCTTGATCATGCTTGCCGCTCGCGCAAAGTTTTGATAATTACTGTGAACATCGTTCGTGTGGATGATTTTCAGTTTCATAAGAACCTCCTGTTAGTTATTTCCTTTTAAAGTAAGACCAATAGTCTACCACTAAGGTTTCAAAAAATCCTTATCAATTTTCTGACTACTTGAAGCGTTACGATATCTACCTACTGTTGTAATGGTAATTATTACTCTTGAAACAAAAGGACAGAAGAGATCACTGACTCTTCTGTCCTTTTCTCTGCAATATAATTCAGCCCTTCATCAAACATTCGGCCGCACCCACAAGTTGGAATAGTCGACATATCCGAAATGGCTGATTTTAATGTTCATTAAATCTGCGGAAAAGGGAACATGGCGCTTCTCGTAATAAAGCGGAATCATGATCGAAGACTCCAATAATAGCTTCTCGACTTGTAAGTTTAAAGAAGTCCATTGTGCGAAAGGCGTCTGCGCATACTGGTCAAGGCAATCGAGTACTTCTTTGTGTTTCGATATCGCCCCAGCTATAGGCGAGTAGCTGTTCTTCAGAAAGTAAAAGAATGAGAAGTTTTGGTTCATTTCCAATACTTCTCCATGAATAAATAGGTCGCCTTGCTGTTCTGTCCCATGATCCGATAGCTTTTCTGCAAAAGACATCCAATGTACCTTTACGGGAACTCCTTCTTGTTCGAGAGCCTCTTTCAACCATATTGCAGATTGTTCGGAGTGCTTGACCGCTTTTAAGACTAAGGCTTGATTAAAGTGGGGGCGTTCCATTTCTGGTACGATAAAACATTGGTCGTATCCAACTAAGCAACTCTTGCCATTCGGTAATGCACGCTTATGATAATCACTTATCGTACGCCGGTGTTTCGCGATGACATAGTGAACATAATCCCGCACTTCTTGCCGCCGGATATCAGTTGAACGGAACGCATTCATCACGACGACGCCGAATCCAGTATCACTTTCCACTTGAAATGTGGCTGCTTCTTTCGTATGGCTTGATGAACGATATGTGATTTCAAAATCTCTCGGAACCTGAATAAAATCAACGACATCGAGCAAGGGCCTTTTTTGAAAATACTCATCGAAGGCTTTTAATGATGTTTTGTCTTCTGAATTTTCCGCTTCATAAAATGCACCGGTTCCCCAATTCCTGCCGTTGCTTTCTTTATAAATGCTCGAATTCATCATGCCGAGCAATTGAAGACAGTAGCTGCATCCCTCAGGAAAGAACAGGTCCACAACTAATGGGGATGGGGCTTTCACTTCAGCCACCGGTTCCCACAAGGAATTAAAATACACATGGTTTCGCAATCGATTGAGACAAGTTACCACATCATCGGCAGTTAAAGTAGAGCCGTCATGGAACTTGACGCCTTTATGCAAATAAAGCCGAAGATGAAATTCGCCGACATCCCAAGCGTGGGCAAGTTCGGGTTTGATTACGCCGTTTTCATCCACCGCCACCAGACGGTTAAATACATTGGCCACCATATTGGCGCTTTGCATATCGATCGCTTTCAGCGGATGCAAAGTCAGCAATTTATGGCGCCTTGGAACGATCAACTTATCGATTTCATCGGCGCTTTGAAAATACCCAAATCTCAGGCGGAATTGGTTGAGCAGCCTCGATTTACTGGTACTAGACCAATCGTACAGTAAGTATTTGCTGCTTTCCTCTACAGCTTCTTGATTAATGATAGTCATCACCTGGTCTTCGAAAATCGCTTCGACATCTTTTAACCACACCAGTTTGGATAAATTACCTCTGCCGCGTCCCGCTGTATACTCCAGCCATCCTTGATCAGCCCATTTTTTGATGTAGCGAGTGGTCTGTTTCGTGCTGAGGTCGAGGGCTTTCGCTATTTCTTCGTGCTTTACATTTCCTGAAGATCCGCTGTTCCATAAGGTTAATAACTGCTTCTCCATCGCTTTCTCCTTTAAAAGTGGACGTGTTCTCTTGAAATTGTCCATTTTTTCAATATTTTGTCTGGTTTAATATACAGAATATGGAGGGGGAATTCAATATGAAATGGCAAGAATATCCACGGAACATCAAAGTGCGTCTCATTACTTCTTTTTTCAATCGGGCGGTATCCTCTGCAGTTATGCCGTTCATGGCGCTGTTTTTTGCAGAAGAAATAGGGAAAGTGGCGGCGGGAATGTTCTTGATATTTACGGTCGTCATCGGGTTTGTGATTAATTTAGTGGGCGGCTATATTTCCGATCGCTTGCCAAGAAAGAAAGTGCTGATGGTAACTTCTTCGCTAAGTGCGGTGTTTTTTGGCGCGATGACAATCAGTTTAGTGCCGGAGACTAATTGGATTTGGCTGTTTGCTTCAGCCTATATCGCTTATATCATCACGAGCAGCCTGGGAAGGCCAGCCATCCATGCGATTATTATCGACTCGACCACTCCGGAAAATCGCAAAGCAGTCTATGCAATCGATTATTGGTTAGTCAATTTATCGCTAGCTGTTGGAGCGGCTTTGGGCGGGTTATTGTACATGAACCATCAAATCGAATTATTTCTATTATTATCTATAACATCGGCATGCCTTCCCGTAGCGTATGCAATTTGGCTCGAAGACCTACAAGCCAGTCGCTTGGAAAAGCAGCATAAAAATGTATTTCTCGATGTGCTCCAAAATTATCAAGTGGCATTTCAAGACAAGCCCTTCGTAAAAGTGGTCATCGGGTCAATGTTCATTTTCGCTGCCGAGTTTTCGTTAAACAGTTATATTGGCGTTCGATTGGCAGAGAGTTTTCAACCCATTTCGATTGAAGGATTTGAAATTGGCGGCGTTCGGATGCTGAGCATACTCAATATCCAAAACATGCTGTTGGTCGTTTGCTTTACCTTTTTGATTAATAAAATCACGGATCGGTTCAATAAGAAAAAGGTCCTTCTCTATGGGCTATTCATTTACAGTGTCGGCTATATCGTCATGACTTCGGCTAATTCATGGTATTTGCTGCTTCTTTTCAGTGTAATTGCAACACTTGGGGAATTGATGTACTCACCAATCCGAAATGCGGAACAGGCGAATATGATGCCAACAGATAAAAGAGGCTCTTACTCAGCGTTTTCCGGTATCGCATTTAGCGGTGCCGACTTAATGGCCCGCTCGACGATCATTCTGGGAGCTTACTTGATTCCAACGATGATGTCCGTATATATGGGGCTTATCCTGATGCTTGGCACATTGCTTGTGTATACTGGGCTATTTGGCAAAAAGGCTGAAAGTAAAACATTAGCGGCGAATAATGCAAGTTTATGATTATAAATTGTTTTTGATTAGATTTCACCGAATGTCCAGAATGTAAATGAAATGGTAAAGTGAATATAGAAATCGAAGAGGAGTAGCTCAATGACGCATCCTTATACTAAATATGAAAATACAGAAATGTGGAAACGAATAGAACGACTCATAACTGAATTAGTGGACAATCACGATATTGAAGAAAAGACAAAGAGAGAATATATTGTCGGATACATTTGCAAGGATCTTTTAGAAGCGGAAAAAGTAAAGCACACTATGAAGGAATAGTCGTTAAGTTTTTAGCTGAAAGTACTTGAATATCGGTAACCCAATTCACAAGTAAAGCGAGAATATGAGTTTCTATTGTACAAGACCATAGGGGGAACACAGGATGGAGTTGTGGGATCTAGTAGACGCTTCAAGAAAACCGTTAAATAAATTACATACGCGCGGAGAGGAGCTTCAATCGGATGAATTTCACGTGGTTGTGGAGGTTTATACGATTAATGCAGACGGCCGCATGTTGATGACTCAAAGAGACGCTGCCAAACCGTTCCAGTTGCTTTGGGAAAGCACAGGAGGTTCAGTACATGCAGGGGAAAGCAGCGTGGAAGGTGCTGTCAGAGAACTCGCTGAAGAAACGGGAATAGTCGTGACTGCAGCTGATCTTCAATACTTGGGTGAGAGGTCGAAGGGCAAATCATTTCTGGACAGCTATTTGTATATAAGCCATCGAACTATTGAAATCAATGAACTAACTCTACAGCCGGGGGAAGTATGTGATGCCAAATGGGTCCGAGTTGAAGAATTGAAGGAAATGAATCGAACAGGCCTGGTAGTTCCGCCGGTTTGGGAAAGGTATCAACTGTATTGGGAAGAGTTAAGTAATTTCAGTTGATATGATAAGTGAAAATAGTGAGGAGGTGAACGTATGTCCGCTAAAAAGGATGGAGAAAAACTAAGTGCAGGCAATGTCTCAGACGTGTATCGGTTTGGGAACACCGTTCATCGTGAATTAAAGCCTGAGAGTTTTCGAATTCACCTGCTTCTGAATCATCTAGAGAAAAAAGGATTTCAGCACGCGCCGCAAGTAGTGGGTGTAGAGAATGGGAAAGAGATTTTAACGTATATGGAAGGCGAAGCTGGTAATTATCCGCTAAAGGAATATATGTGGTCAGATGAAGCGCTAAAAGAAATAGCAAAAATGCTGAGGCTCTATCACGATTCGGTAAGTGATTTTTCGTTTAATGAGGATTGGAAGCCGCTGGATCATACACCCCGTCCATATGAAGTTATATGCCATAATGATTTTGCCGTGTATAACATCATTTTTAACAATGAGAAGCCTATAGGCATTATTGACTTTGACAATGCTGCGCCAGGACCTAGACTATGGGATATTGTTTACACTCTTTATACTTGCATCCCTTTGTCTATATATCACTTGGCATCTTCAAATGGAAAACTAGTCCATGATGATTCCACTCAGGATGAGCGGATTAAACAGCGAATAAAACTGTTTTTTGAAGCCTACGGAGAAGAAGTGGCAGAAAACTACTTGGAAATGGTAGTGCTGAGGTTAGAAGGTTTGTGCAAGACGATCCGTAGAAAAGCTGAAGCTGGAGATATAGCATTTCAAAATATGATAAAAGATGGCCATTTAGAGCATTATGAGAAAGACATTAACTTTATCCAAAAGAATGGATATAGATGGACTTGAAAAAAACTTGATGATAAGTAGTTGAGTGAAATGGAAAGACGAAGGTTCTGTTTCGTTTAATTGACTTCGTATTTGTAAAGGATTCACTGAACTTCTTTAATCACTTTAGAGCTTGCAAGATATAGAGCAGCAATTATAAGAATGACTATTCCAGAAAGCACCATGATATTGGAAATCGTAATCTGCATGACAAGAGCTAACGATACAAAGGCATACGACAAAGGCACGAGTCCATTAGAGGACGCATTGACCAAGCTCATGACGCGTCCGATTTTCGTGGAATCTGACTGTGCCTGGATCATGGAAATGAGAGAGACGTTGATGAATGAAGATAATACTCCCATAACCAAAAGCAATACAATTCCTTGCCACAGAAAGCCAATCTGCCCTAACAAAGTCAAACAGAGCCCCAGAACTCCAATCATCACCAGCATGCTGAACCCACGTTTTTTATTCAGATTCAAAATGCCCACCAACACCGCTCCCATAAGCATTCCGCCTTGGTACGAACTTTGAAGAAAGCTTAAGTCCAATACTTGTCCTTTGAGTACACTATCTACGAGCAAAGGTATCCCCATTAACAGCGGACCAAAAAAGAAAAAATTGATGATGATCAAAATCAATAGCATATTTTTCAAAAACGGCATGCCCCATACATAAGAAAAGCCTTCTTTGAGCTCTGATTTCATTGAAGCTTTACTGACCGGAGCTGTTCTTTTTTCTTCTTTGATGAAAAATGAGAACAGAAGTGTCAGCAATAAAAATCCAGCAATAACTGTAAACAGCAAGCTAAAAGAACCGATCGAGAGAATCCAACCGCCTAGCATAGGACCGGAAAAAAGAGCGATCTGATTGGAACTTTGGATAAATGAATTCGACCGTGGAAGTACATCCTTCGCAACCACAGCAGGCAACAGGGAAGTATTTGCAGGAGAAAAGAACGCATCGACAATCCCAAAACACAGGGCGAAGACGATCAGCGGCCATAGTTCCAGCAAGCTGAGCTGCAATAGCAGGATCATGGCAAGCACTAACAGGCAACGCACTAGGCTGGAAATCAACATGATGCGCGAACGCCGGAACCGGTCTGCCCAAACACCGCCAATCATCATAAATAAAACTCGAGGAATCATCGTCATCATCATAACAATGCCCAGTGCACTTTCTTTTTCCAAAACAGTGATGATGTACCATTGTTCCGCAAAAAGGTAGGTTGATAATGCCAGAAAAGAAGTCGTACTGGAAAGCCAAAGAAAAACGAATGAACGGTTGCCGAACAAACTAGAAACAGATTTCTCCTGCAACGATGATTCAACTCCATGATTCATTGCCATATGCTTCTCCTTTCAGTCAGCTGCCGTTCTTTTTAAACAATAAGTCTTCGATTTGGAAAGCAGTAGACATCAAATAATAATTCTTCTTATCAGGCTCGTCACTGTCTTCTTCCAGCGTAGCTAGAAGTTCACGGTACTTCTTGGTGAATTCTATAAACTTCTTCTCGCTGACGCTAAATTCAGTTTGGATAGAAAGGTTATTCCATTCTTCTACATTCGACGACTGAAGTTCGAACGATTCATCTGGTGCCGTCAAAACGCGGGTTTTTGCTCTGTCGATCACTTCTAAATAGGACTGACGAGTAGCTTCTTTGGATTCTACATACGTAAGCAAATGATCCGCTGGTATAAATCCTCTTGCTACAGCTTGATAAAATTTGAGTATGTTTCCTCCGCGTTCTTCTTTGCGCACTAATTGGATGATGCCGTATTTCTCCAACTCCCTAAGGTGGTAGAGAACTTTGGCGCGCGAAAGGTTTAGTTCCTGGGCCAACATCTGTCCTGTGTGCGGTTGTTCGACTAAGTACATCAACATTTTTGTCCGAAGTGGATCGCTGATGACTTTTAATTGCTCATACGTTTCAAGAATGAAAATAGATTGTTGTTTCATTTTTATAACCTCTTTCTTAACCGGTTAACTTTTATTAACATGAGTATATACTTAAAATGGAAAAAGCACAATAAATGAATGAGTCTACTATTTTTGCTGTCTTTAAGAGGGATGGCAAGGAAAGTAATGGTATGCTTTCCAAGTAGAGTTATTTATTTACAATAATTGAAGACTGGGAGGTAAAGATATGAACCTAAAGTTTAGACCGATGTCAGAAGAAGAATTCGATCAGTTTATGGCGTTCTTGATCCCTGATTATGCGCAAGACTTATCGGAAAACTACATGATTCCATTGAATATAGCGATGGAAGAATCAAAAGATTTGATGTCACAACTGTTTTCAAACAAACAAGATACAGAGGGACAATCAGTTTGTCATGTTGTCTCAATGGAAGAAGATAAAGTAGTTGGCTCCCTTTGGTACAATATCGAGCCCAGTACGAACAAAGCTTACATCTATCATATTTTAGTTGGAGAAGAGTATAGGAAAAAGGGGATTGCTACAGCGGTATTGCAGAAACTAGAGGAAGACATGCGAAATCGCGGCGTAACTTCCATGGGGCTAAACGTGTTCGGGACCAATCCCCATGCTTATGAACTTTATGAAAAGCTGGGTTACCGAGTGCTGTCAACGTACATGGGGAAAAGAATATGAATCGAAAAACTTTAGTCTCTAACTTTATGGCATTAAGGTTTCCACGTAAACGAAATTACACATACGAAAAGACAAGAAATTCGAAAATGAATTTCTTGTCTTTTTAATTTGGATAAGCCTCATCTTGAGAACTGGTTATTTCATTTCTAAAACTAAACTATAAAACTATTGCTAGGGAGTGACGTCATATCTTCTATCGTACTACCTTCATTTTTTTCTAAATACCATTTCACCAAATAGTAACCAATAGCATAACCGGCCCAAAAAGGTATATTTTCTTTTTTGCTGCCAAACATATAGACATCTGTTTTTTCGCCCACTTCATTGCGATTAGGGTGATAATTGGTCTCCCATAGGACTCGGGCTTGTTTTTCCGTGAGTGCATCTTTATAAGGGCCAAGATAGTCATCGCCCAACCTGATTTTCACAAAATGTTCTGCTAGGCCTTCCAATATTAACCGGTCTAACAAAGTTTGATTGTGCTCTGTAATAGTTAAGGCATAAGTTCGCCAGTGATGATGGTACTCGTGCGTAATGACTGACTTCAGCATAGAGCGGACTTGGGCATCGGGCAGCACCGCGAAAAAAAGTCTGCCGTTCCAATCGGTAAATGCTGAAACGCCGCCGAGTTTTTCTCTAACAAAGTGATCTTTGTCGTCTAGAATGAACAATTCAAACTCTAGCGCTTTTGATACTGGAAACTCCAATTGCAGAAGGGTTAGTTCGTCTTTGATGAACTTTTCATAAGCAAGACAGTGCATTTCTTGGAGTTGTTTCTCGAGAGTTTCGATCTTATTTTCAAGATTGAATATACCGAAAAACGCCATCGTTTCAAATTCCTGATTCGATACCTTGAATGTATCCAGGAATAAGTCTTTTCTATTGGCCTGTGGATTTGAGGCTGCTGCTCCAAGAAAAGTTTCCATCTGTTTAAGCCTTGGGATTACGTTAATTGCCGTCTTTTCAATACTGATGATAGCTCACTCCTTTCAACGCATACTTTAAAAAATGCTGGGAATTTCTTTATATTTACAAAATAGTAATTAAATATATCAAAAAGAAGCGCGGTATTAGTATAATGTAAAAAGTGTGAAAATTCAAAGCGGCTAGTGGCTAGCTGTCAGGAGGAGTGTCTAGATGAAAACAATTAAAAGAGTGTTGATCAAGCTCAGTGGTGGGGCATTGGCAAGCGAAAGTGGAGATAGCTTTGACCATCAAAAGCTGGACCATATCGCTGATGAAATTCTTTCCATTGCCGATATGGACATCGAAGTGGCACTTGTTATTGGCGGCGGCAATATCTTCCGCGGCAGCTTGGCGGAGCAATGGAATATCGACCGTGTTGAAGCGGATAACATCGGAACACTTGGCACCATCATGAACAGCTTGATGTTGAGAGGCGTTTTGAAAAGCAAAACCACTAAGGACGTCAGGGTGATGACTTCGATACCGGTACCGTCCGTAGCCGAACCGTATATTCAGCTACGAGCCAAGAAGCATTTGGAGAAAGGCTCCATTGTCATATTCGGCGGCGGCAATGGGCAGCCGTTCGTGACGACTGACTACCCAAGCGTCCAGCGGGCAATCGAAACGAATTGCGATGCCATTTTCGTTGCCAAGCAAGGTGTGGACGGTGTATTCGATCTGGATCCGAATCAGCACAGTGAAGCGAAAATGTATCGGACATTGCATTTCGACGATATCTTAAAAGAAAACATCAAAGTCATGGACCAATCAGCGCTTCTGTTGGCAAAAGACTTCAATATCTCCGTCAATATCTTCAACTTCGATAAAAAAGGTGAAATGAAGAAAATCGTCGAAGGCAAGCAGACTGGAACCTTGGTTTCGCATCAAGCTTCAGAGTTTTATATGAAGAGCTAGTCAGCACAAACTCGTAGGATGTGAGCATAAGTGGATATAGCGGAAGTGTGTAGAAAAATGAAGATACAACAAATTACGGGACCTTTCGAAAACGAAGCGAGAGCAGTCGTTTTAAAAGGCTTAGAGGAGCGCTTCGGATTTATCAATCCTTCCTACAACCCTGATTTAAAAGACATATTGAGCTGTTACAGCCGGGAGAAGACGATGTTTTTTGTTTGTGTCTTTAACAAAGAAGTAATTGCGACTGGAGCGGTTTCATATGAAGCCCTTGGTGTCGGAAGAATTGAACGAATGTCTGTCCTCAAGAAATACAGAAGGGGCGGAATCGCCAAAATGATGCTCCAACATTTAGAATCGTGGGCACAGCAACAGGGCTACGAAAAAGTGGTTCTGGAAACAAATAAAAGCTGGACGAATGCGATTGAATTTTATAAGAAGCAGCATTATGAAATCTACTTGAACGAAGGGGAACGCATCCACTTTTCCAAGCATTTGGTTTAAAACAGTTAATGATAATTACTGCGCTATTGTTTTTCGATGAAGAATTAAAAACTTAGAAACAACGTAATTATATTTAGATCATTTGGCATTTAGCAATTCAATCAACCAAAGCAGATTGCTTACATTTAAAAACTGTCAAATCGGAGAGGATTTGAATGATGACGCGTTCAAAGAAGGAAAAAAATGAGCTATGGGAATGGGGAAAAGCACTTTTCATTGCTTTTGTTGTAGTAGGGTTCGTTCGCTTTTTTCTTTTTGCCCCAATTGTTGTCGATGGTGAGTCGATGATGCCAACATTGGAAAATGGAGATCGAATGATCGTAAATAAAATCGGTTATTCGATTGGAGAGCCTGATCGATACGACATAATAGTTTTTCATGCTACAGAAGAAAAAGACTTTATTAAAAGAGTGATTGGATTGCCAGGGGATAATGTGGCATACAAGGATGGCCAGCTGCTAATAAACGGAGAAGCACAAAGAGAACCTTATGATGGCGACATAGAAACATTCACTGAAGATTTCTCGCTTGAAAAAATAACAGAATTTGAAACGATTCCAGAAGGCTATGTGTTTGTATTGGGCGATAATCGAAAAAACAGCACGGATAGCCGAATCATTGGGCTGATACCGATCAAAGAAATAGTGGGCAGCACAAACTATGTTTTCTGGCCATTGGATGACTCGGGCTTTGTTGAATGAAAAAGTTACTGTTAGATTGTATTTAAAGTGAACGCGAATACGAAGATTTTATCTATAGCTACATTTCATCCATTGTGCAATAGGATGAATTAACATTATAGAAAGCAGGTGTTTTAATTTGAGAGCACTTTTAGTTATTGATGTGCAAAATGGTTTAGTGGAAAAAGGGAACTTCCAAAAAGAATTGTCATTGATCGAAAGAACCATCAAAGAGTTTCAAATCAATGGTGATCCAGTTATTTTTATGAAGCATTTGGACGAGGAAGAACAAAGCCCTCTCTACAGAAATTCTGACAGCTCTGACCTGCATAGCTCGTTAGAAAAGTATGCAAAACATATTATCGGAAAACAAACGCCAAGTTCTTTCTTCAATACCGATCTATCGTCATTGTTAGAAGGTATGGGGGTCAGTCACATCTTTATCTCGGGGTTCAATACGGAATATTGCTGTATGTTCACAGCTATCGCCGCTTTTGATAGAGGCTATAAAGTCACCTTTTTGGAGGATGCCACTGCTACGGTGAATAGTGAGGAGACTTATGAAATGAAAGGCTTGGACATTAACGACTTCGTAGGCTCTGTATTGTATTCATCAAACGTTATTGAAGTATTGGATGATGAAGAATACGTAGAGCAGTATAAAGTAAATAATTTAAATTAGAATAAGATGGGCTCATTTTGCAAGCAACTAAATCGTTTTCATCAGGGAGTGGGGAAATGTCGGAAATCACCTTTCTAGCAACTTCAAGACCGTTTATCATCCCGCAAGACATAGAAGAGTATAATCAGCGCATGAAATATGGGACTGAAGGAGACTATATGTTCTTCTCTGTGCAACAAGCAGATGAGGCATGGCTTGAAGAAGTTCAAGGCCTTTTTTCTTTGCCCTATCTTTATGTAGCAGAAGGAGTAGGGAATCGGATCTTTTTAACCTACCTTGAAAAATATATGGAAATCGGTGATGTGATAGAGGTTTATAGCGTTCCGAATCAGCATGCTTTATCAGCTTATAGGGAAAAGTTTGAGGAAGATCCAGAGTATATTGAAGTGAATGCTGGGAGTTATACGTATCGAGATCGATTTGGATTCTTTCAGTTCAATCCAAAGAAATGGATAGAGGAATTGAGCCACCGAAACTATATGAGGCATAATGCGGTTACTACTTTTATTAAGTATTAATTTTCAAAGTTAAAGATACCGTACAGTGGTAAATCATACTTCAATGAGAAAGGTTTTGGAACATGAGGCCGCAGTCAATTGTGGTGCTCTTTCTGCAGCTTCATTGAAGTGTTACTGGAAATCGATTGGAGATATCGAGATGAGATTAAGCGGAAAAGAAATGGAAATGAAACTCATGGAAACTGATTATATCGATACGCAATTAGTAGACTTAATTTATGACAATAAACAGCATGTAGTCACAATGAAGTTTAAAGCGATGGGCCTGAATGAAGAAGTACAAACTGTTATATTTAATGATTGTTTTTTAGCAAGCTTCAATACCTGGTTAGAAGGCATGGAAGGGAATATTCCTCAATCCCCAAATGAATCAGCATTCTTTTTTCACGATATTTCAATCCAGGATATCGAAATTAATGGTGTATTGCTTTATCAATGCAAAATGATTATTCCGATGATGGACTGCCATATCAACTGCAAGGCAATTGAAATTCAATAAAGTTCATTCAGATGAAGTTAAAGGATGTTGAAGATAGCCTGTTTAAAGAGGTAGATTGCCGCTGAGGAAAGATCGTGAGTCATTAAGCGCGTCTGCTATATGGAATCCGCACTTACACATTCTAAAAGAGATTAAAAATGGCTGGCATACTCTCGGGGAAATACCGGAAGTATGCCAGCCATTTAATTGAATCAATAACCTTGATCAGAAGAAATCTTTTTTGAGCGAGCCAATCTTGGATCAGTTGATTAAAATGCTGCTGTCCATCCAGCATCCGCTGTAATGACGGTGCCATTAACAAAGCTCGAATCATCAGATGCGAGGAACAAAGCAACTTGTGCGATTTCATCCGGTTGACCAACACGAGGCATAATAGCTTGAACCGGCTGAGTACGGCTGGCACCGAATTGATTGAAGTTGGTGATGGAAGAAGCAATATTTGTGGCTACCCCACCTGGTGCGATCGCGTTGCAGCGGATGCCTTCTTTAGCATACATATAACCGGTGTTTTTCGTAAGCCCAACGACGGCATGTTTGGACGCACCATAAGCCGCTCCAGCGTGTGCGCCATTTAATCCGCCAGTTGATGCTGTGTTAATGATAACGCCTTTGCCTTGTTCAAGAAAAATCGGGATTGCTTTGCGGGTAGCGCGCATGACTGCTTTTGTATTGATGTCGAAAATCAGGTCCCACTTTTCATCTGTGATGTCGCCGATTGGTTCAAAACTATCCATGATGCCGGCATTGTTGACGAGGATATCCAAGGTGCCATATTCGTTCACCGCAGTATCGATCATGGTGTCGATGTCCTGTTGTTTTGCGACGTTAACTTGCAACGCCTTAGCTGTGCCGCCGTTTGCCACGATTCTCTGTGCCACAGCTTCTGCGCCTTCGATGTTTAAATCCGCCACAATGACTTTGGCTCCTTCAGCTGCGTACAATTCTGCGATGGCTTGACCCATTCCGCCCGCTGCTCCTGTTACGATCGCTACTTTTCCCTCTAATTTCATTTCTATCGCCTCCAATTTTATTGAACATGTGTATAATAAAATTATATGTTGTCAAAGTAATCGTTTGCAATGGACAAAAAACAGTGAACTGTTCAGTAATCAACAGAAAAGAACATTATGTCCGATAAGAGGTGAAAAAACGTGAAGGAAATTGATTTGCGTATCGTCAAAACAAAAGGGGCGTTGCAAGAGGCCTTGCTCAGCATGTTGAAGGATAAGCCGCTGCATATGATCAGTGTCACAGCCATTTGCCGGGAAGCGAAGATCAACCGGGGAACTTTTTATATGCATTATGGAAAAGTCGAAGATTTATTTGAAGAATATTTCAAGGAAATCATGAAAGATTTGACGGACTCCTATATGGAACCTTACAAGCATGTACAGATATTACTGTCCAATGAGCTGGATCCTTCCACCATCCGGATCTTCCATCATGTCGAGAAATACAAAAAGTTTTACCGCATCATTTTCTCGAAATACGTGCCAATGGCGTATTATTATTTGTTATTTGATCAAGTTAATCAATTGTTGAATCAGGACATTGATGAAAAACACCATGCGGAAAATAAGAATATGTTCAGCGCTTATCAAGCAAATGCCATTTTGGGAATGATCATCGAGTGGCATCGGCAGGATTTTCAAAAAACCGCTACAGAAATGAATAATTTGTTTGTGGAAATACTGAATTTCCATTTTCGAAAATAAAATCGTGTAACAAGTATAGCCCCACTAAGGAGGGAGCATTAAAAATGAACATCCGAAAAGCAGAGCACAGAGACTTGAACGCCATTTTATCCTTATCACCGCAAGCTATTTACGATGGAACTTTAGGAGAAGTGATGCCTTCTAACGAAAAAATCGATAGTTTGGTTAAGCCTTTATTGGATAAAGGCGGATTTTATTTGTTCGCAGAAGAGAAAGATGAAATCCTGGGTTGGGTTCTAGTCGGCACCACAAAAGACCAGTTTACTGAAAAGCCGATCGGGTTTATCTACGAACTGTATATCCGGCAACCATACCGCGGCAAGGGGCATTCAAAACGATTGATGAATGCGGCCATTGAGCATTTTCAACAGGAAGGGCATGCAGAAATCCGGTTAAGTGCAAAAGCAGAAAATCCAGCTATGCGTATGTACGAGAATATGGGATTTACAACAAGGACGGTCAGTATGAGCTTGAACCTCAAACAATGTAAATAGTACATTGTCTAGCCATTAAAGCTGGAAAGGAGGATTTCAATGTCATTTGATCCACCGATTATTTGGGTTGTACTTTCGGTTATTTGGATTGTGTTGGCCTTATATGGAATAGACCGCATGCAGAAATCCAAGGGAAATCGCGAGTCTGAAATGGAGAATAGAATTCAACGATTGGAAGAAGAAAATAAAAGGCTTAAAGATGAAGAAAAGGATGAAGCATGAATCCTTGGACTGCTGGATAAAAAGGACGAAGGAGATGCTCTGAGCGAATGTTCTGGCCTAATTTCGAATTGAGTTCAAATTATTCTAAGGTTTATATAACAGAGTGTATGCGAGAAACGCTACAGGATCATATCTCAAAATTTCTGAGCCAAACTCCAGGGGTGGAAGTCATCATGATAGATGGTGAAAATTGTCAGAGTAACGATGAAATGTTAAAAGAGTTTGCAGGAAAGTTCAGTTTTCCAAGTTACTTTGGTTTTAATTTAGATGCTTTGAATGAATGTTTGAATGATTTGGAATGGATAGGCGCAGAAAGATACCTTTTAATAATTAACCACTTCAACAAATTTTTGAAAGATGAGCCAATGGTTTTCCAGCAGTTTGCCTTGATTTTGAAAGATACAATACAAGAATGGAATATTGGCAGATGTTACGGGGCTCAATACGATCCACCTACGCAGTTCGATGTTATTTTCCATTGCGAGAACTCTTTGCAATCCAATGTGGGCAGGCTAAAATCTTCAGGAATTAGTGAACTAACTATAATAAAAAATTCATTTAAAACCAAAGGAGGTTCACCATGAAAATTGAAAATCACTTAAAAGACATGCCTGCTTTCGAAACTGATCGTCTTCTATTAAGAAAAGTAACGCAACACGACCTAGATGATGTGTTCGAATTCTCTTCTGACCCCGAAGTAGCGCAACGCATGACCTGGGAGAAGAACGATTCAAAAGAAGAAACCTTGTCCAACTTCCTTCAGCCGACTGTGGACGGATACAAAGATGGCCAAAGCGGTGTATGGGCGATTGTCTATAAAGAAAGCGAGAAAGTCATCGGGACTTGTTCGCTGGTTGACTGGTCGAATGAACATCAAAAAGCAGAAATAGGCTACGTGCTAAATCGCAAATTTTGGGGAGCGGGGATCGCAACAGAGGCGTTACAGGAGGTACTGAATTACGGTTTTGACGTACTTCAATTGAACCGGATCGAAGGCGGGTGCGATTTAGACAATATCGGATCGGAAAAAGTCATGTTGAAAGCCGGCATGACCTTCGAAGGCGTTTTGAGAAAGAATGAACGCATCAAAGGAGAATTTCGGGACACCAAAATCTTTTCTATTTTAAAAAGTGAATTCGATAATATGACTATACATAGTGCAAAGTAGAAGCTTTGTTTCTTTTCCTGGCTGTTAATGACGCCTGATTTTGTCTAAAAACTGACGGTTCTTTTTGTCCCAAACCTGACGGTTTCTTTGGCCAAACGAATAGAGAAAAAACGAGGGAGAACTAAGCTAGTTCTCCCTCGATTACTTTCTTCACCATCCGGTCATCGATGATGCGATTTCCATTTTGTGCTGCGAATAATAGGCAATGCGTCGCCAATTTGTTGATGAGGCGCGAGGCACCACTTGAATAGTTAAACACTTCATCAATCGCAGATTCGCTAAAGATGTCTCGCCCCACTCCCGCATAGGCGAGATGCTTGATCATGTATTGTTCGGTCTCGGCACGGTCGAGATGGTGCAAGCGAAATTGGATATCGATCCGTTGGCGGATCGCCGCAAAGGACTGAAGTTGAAGTCGATCCCATAATTCCGTTTGTCCGACCATGATAAGCGCCATCGGGCTTTGGGCATCCATGCGAAAGTTCAAGAGAAAACGCACTTCCTCCAACATCTCCCGGTCTAATAGATGCGCTTCATCGACCACGCAGACAGGCGTCAGCTTGTGGATGCCTTTCATGAGCTCGATTTCCCGATGCAACTGGCGCTTGGCATCGCCGCGATAGAACTTCGACTCGAGCCCCAATTGCTCCAACATGCCTTTATAGAAATGGCGGGGCGTTAATTTAGAATCCGATAGATAAAGCAGTTTATAGCGAGAAGAATCCAGTTGATCGGTGAACCTGCGGATCGCTGTCGTCTTTCCAAGTCCGCATTCACCGGTCATGACGGCGAACAATTGCCGGTCTGCCGCATAATTCAAGCGGCCGATGATTTCTTCGAGTTGATTGGATTCGTACAGGTCGGCCGTCGGAATGTCACGCGAGAACGGGGTTGAGCGCATCTCAAAAAACGATTCAAACATGATCTGCACCGCCCTTTCCAATATGGCGGAAGCTGACGGCCGGTAGGCTCGGCGTCACGGCACTCGCTTGGCGCTCTGCGTTCACTTTCTTGGCGCCTTGAAGCAAGCGAGAAGAACCGGCCGGTTCTTTGGTCATCTTCTCGGGGAGCGAAGGCCGTTTGCCCGTTTTCTCAGACATCACCATCTCACGCGCTTTCCAACTATCGTATCCTGGATAGTCGACGGTTAATTCACGAGTATCCTGTGGATCGAATGTAATCTCGACCTTGCATCCAACAAAGTGGAGTCCGACTTCATACTTGCGGTCTTGGAAGCTGATGCAGCCGGATTTATCGACCTTTCGCGTCTCCGCATGCAAGAATGCATGAGCGAGTTCTTCTGCTGAAACCGAACGGATCTGCGTAGATTCGTTGCGAAACGCTTCAAATGGCGTCTTGTTGGCTAGTGCGCTGTGTGGTTTGTGGACGTACCGTTCCTTGACCCATACATCGGTCCAGCCATTCAATTCGTCGATCGTTTGCGGGTGTTCGAGCCGTACTTCTTGTAAAAATTCATCAAAGGTTCGGTTGAACCGTTCGACTTTTCCAGTCGATTCAGGGGAATAAGGACGCGCATAGAGAAGTCGAGTCCCAAGCTTCGCGCATGTTCGCGCCATCCATTTGGTGCGGTATTGTTTCCCGTTATCGAAGTAGACACTTTCTGGCACGCCATGCTTGCGAATGGACTCGCGAAAAGCATCTTCTACGCACCGCGCATCCAACATCGGATAAAACGCCACATGAAGGGGGAAGCGCGTCGCGTCATCCAGAAAAGCCACCATGTAGACTTGTTTCTTCGTTCCATTGGGACCAATCGGTAAGTAAGGGCCGTATTTAATATCCGAATGCCAGAGGGCATTCCGGCGTCGCTTCTGAAAACGCCGAACAGCGCCGGAGGTCTCATGATACATTTTCATTTGACGCGCACTATAGCCGAGCTTCGACAAGCGTTCTTGTAATGTGCTGCGTTTAAGTTCTCCTTTTCCAACAAGTCCATCCCACTCGAGAATTTGGATGATCGAGGCAATGCTCCGGCTTGGAACTTCTCGCCTTAACTGGATCGCTTGTTCCACCACAGGATCTTGTAGTTCTCGTGGAACCGCCCGATACGGTTTTTGCTTCAACCCCTCAAATCCTTCTTTCTTAAATTGGGCGACATAGCGCCGGAGGGTGCGTTCGGAGAGGCCGTTTTTCTCACAGATTTGCTCCCGAAGTTTTCTCAGTTCCTGAGCGTCCAATTTCTCATTCAATAGCGGCGCAATCAATTGAAAGCGCTGGGTTGCCAATTCTTCTGCTTTGGTTCTAGCCATGTGTACACTCCTTCTTCATGAGATAACTGAAGTGTAATTCACGGACGAGTGGACAAAAAGGCAGAACGGGTATGTATCCAAAAATGGTGGTTGGCGATGGGTCGGACAATTTTTGCCAGCCATCCACTTGCCACGCCAAACCATTGTCCAATTCGTTCGTGCGCAGGCAGCTGACGACTGGACAGGTCGACCGCTGTAGTCTCATGTTCTTGGAGCTGAACGAGAAGAGATTGAAGGATAAAGAGCCAATAATCCACCAAGTTGAAAAACCAAAATCGCCATCGGTAAAGGGTCGATTCGTCGACTGCCACCGTCAGGTGGGTAGTTGGAACAACTGCCTCCTCAATAATGTCAGCCCCGTACCGTTTATAAGGCACCATGAGGTCAGGCAATTCATGATGAATCTTTTCGCACTGCTTACAGCGTAACCTTCTGATAATAAAACAACGGGATTCTCCACTTTCATCTCGCAACTTTCGCTCTCGTGAACCGATGATCTTATAGTCCATATGGCTACAACAAGGACATGGAACTTTTTCTGCGCACCGGATGAAAAACGCCTTTTGAGGCGCATTCTTCTATGGTATAATCAGAGACGATTATCATATTTTTTTGGAAGACGTCTCCCGTCGAGCTACTGGTAATAGCCGACACACAGGGAGGCGTCTTTTCCTTTCTCCAGAGTTATTAAGGACATTATATCCGTCAATTTATGGACAAACAATACCATCAACTTTTGGACATTAAGAAACAGCATTAACAAGATTGGATAAATTAAACCAAATTTCCTAATATGTTAAAGTTTAAATAATGGAAAAATACTTTTATACCAGGAGGTTTAAATGCATATTACAGTGAAAATGTTTCCAGCAAAGAATGGGGACTGTTTCTTAGTATCACTCGGGTCAAAAAACAAAAAACATATCCTTATAGATTGTGGTTATGTGGACACTTATAGAAAATTCTTGAAAAAAGAATTAATTAAAATTGCAAATAATAATGAAGCAATTGACTTAATGGTGATAACACATATTGACCAGGATCACATCTTAGGAGCGTTATCACTTATAAAAGAAAACAATGAAGCACCTTTTATAGAAATTAAAGAAATTTGGCATAATAGTTATAGACATTTGCAGTTTGGAAAAGATAAAGTTGATAAAATTACAAAGAAAGAAATGGAAATATTAAGTAATGAAGTTGTATTAGGAAGTTCTTTTCTGCAGCAGAAAATGGATAAAAGTGAAATTCGTGAAGAGGACATCAGTGCAAAGCAAGGATCTATGCTAGCAGCTTTAATATTGGAAGGTGGGTACTCTTGGAATGAATCTTTTAATGGTAATGCAGTAAACTGCGAAAACATTAGTCCTATTATAAAAGATCAATATACTCTTACTTTATTATCACCTAATACAAATAAGTTAAAAAGATTATCCACCACATGGTTAAGAGAGCTTAGGAAACAAAAAATCAACTTTTCATTAAGTGATGAACAAATTTTCGATGATGCTTATGAATTCTTTTTAATTAGACAAGATGAGTATGAAGTTGTAGAAAGTGATATCTCTTCAAAAGTTAATAATTATAATGAAAAGTCTATAGAAGATATTGTTCTACAAAATTCAATAGATGAAGTCGATAATTCTGAAACAAATGGTTCCTCAATTTCGTTTGTAATTGAATACTGCGGTAAAAGGTTACTATTTTTAGCAGATGCTCACTCTGACATCATTTCAGAAAATATTTCTAAATTAGAAGAAAAGTACTTTGACTTGGTCAAATTATCACATCATGGAAGTAAAAAAAATATATCAAAAAAACTCATAGAGAATTTAAATTCTGAGTTATTTTTGATATCAACTAATGGTGATAAACACGGGCACCCTGACTTCGAATCATTGGCAAAAATTCTTTACTATCAAAGACATAAATCGAAAACCTTAGTATTTAATTATGAAACAGATACTTCAAAGATTTTAAATCTTAGTAATTGGAAAGAAAAATATAACTATAGAGTGCGCGTATCTGACGGGACTGAGGCAACGATTGTTAAATTATAAGGGGGATACGTATGAAGGATGAAATAAAGCAAGCCATTCCAAAGTTAGTATGTGGTGAAGAAACGGCTACTGCATTTTTAATTTCAAATGATGTTGCAGTGACTGCAACACACGCGATTTTTGACTACATTGAAAATAAGAAACCTGTAAAGTTATTTTTTTATATAAATAATCAAGTAGAAGAAATTGATGTAGAACCAATTATTCTCGATGAAGAGTATAAAAACCAACAAATTATTGCTCTAAGACTAGAGAAAGTAGTCGAAGGTGTTAAACCGATTAAGTGTATAGACTATAAGTTTAATGCTTCATTGAAGTGTGAGACCTATGGTTACCCTCCTGTAAGACGGGATATGGGCACTTTTATTAATTTACAAGTAAAGAATGAAGAATATGCGGAAAACTACCAAATATTAAATTTAGAGTGGAATATTGATTTAAGTAAAGATGATGATATTAAAGATTATAAAGGAGTATCAGGTGCTCCTTTAATTTTAGATAGATATGCTGTTGCTGTTCTATTAAAACAAGTTGGAGAGGGGGGAGAAACAAGTAGGCTTTCAGCAGTGAGCTTATATCTATACAAAGAATATTTTAAAAATATTGGAATTGATATAATTGAAAAAACTAATGAACCGTACTATGAGCCATATCTAACTATGTTAAACAATCAATTAAATCAACAGCTGCAAAATACGATTTTGAGAAAGTTAAATAAACAATCTAGTAATACCACGGGTTTAGGATTTACTTTTAAATTTACTAATGAAAACAGACAAGAGGAAAAGCTAGAATCGTATTTTGAATTACTAAACATGGAGAAATCTGCTGTTATATTGTCTGAGCCTGGCGGGGGGAAAACATACTTAATATCCATGTTAGCAAAAGATATGATTGAAAATCCATTAATTGAAAAAAATAAAGTACCTATAATATTAAATGCAAGAAAATGGACAAGATCATATTCTAATATAGTTGAAGGAATATCGAAAGAGTTGAAATACACAATACCAACGATTAACGAAAAACAAGTAGAGCAAGATTTGATTTCTGGTAAGTATCTAATACTTGTTGATGGTCTTGATGAAGTAACATCATCATCAGATGTACTAGTAGATGAACTGATAAAAATATCTAAAATTAAAAATGTACATATCTTAGTAACTTGCAGAAAAGAGAACTATTATAAGCAATTCTTCGGGCATTTCTCTGAATATGTAATCGATAAATTAGATGATGAAATGATACGCGAGTATATTGAAAAAGAGCTAAATATATCGGGTTGGAAAATATTTCATGATATAGACAATAATCTAAGAAGTCTTATAAAAAATCCTTTATTTCTTTTTATGACTGTTTCAATTTTAAAAATAACTGGTGGTACATCTCTACCGAAGAATAAAGCTGAACTATACGCTAGTTATATAAGATACCTAATAGAGGAAAGGAATTACCAAAAAGGATTAGTCCAACCTTTTCAAATCGATGTATCAACCAAGGAACAAATATTAGCCGAATATGCTAAGCGGACTTTTAGAGAGTTGCCTACACGAGTAGAATTTTCAGATTCTGTTTGTATATTTCTGCAAAGAGATAATATTGAATTAGTTAAAAGGGAGTTGCTGGATACCGGACTAATAATCGAAGATAATGGTGAACTGACTTTCTTTCACCCATCATTCCATGAATACTTTTTCGCTCTAAATATCTCTCTAAAATCAGATGAAGAATTGGTAAGATTTATGAAGAGATACCATAATAATGATACATATCATGAAGTATTTATTTATTTAGCTGGATTGTTAAAGAGAGATAACAGACAGAGTATATTTTTTGATTATTTAGAAAAAAGTAATTTACACTTATATAGAAAGTGTTTAGAGGCAAGGTTCAATTTAAATAATCAGCTAAAAGAAACTTGGTCTAAAGAATATACAATAAGCTATTTTAAACAAGTTCGAAATAGCTATTTAGAAATAATAGAAAGTCACTTTAAATCTATCAAAAGATATTTTTACCCTTGGTATTTAATAAAAGAGGAAGATATAAAAGTTCCTTTGATAGTAGTAATAGAAGGAAGCATGGATTTCGAAACACCAGCAATTGACTTTAATTTTTCACTTACTCCTAATGAAGATAAAGAAGTACCTGAAGTAATATTGAAGGAGTATGCAGGCGGTCCCAAAATGTACACGAAGGATAGTAAAGGGAATGATGTCAGTATACCAATAATGACTTTTAATGGTGGGAACCATTGGTTTCTAAATTTGCAGGCTACTGATATGGGTATAGACTCTGCTAGAGAAGTGGCACTTTATTCTATAAAAAAACAACTGAAAGATATTTTTGATAAAAAAACACTTTTCGATATAGAGCCACCAGAAATGACTGTTACGCAAATAGAGAAAACCTTGAAAACTTTACCTCTTGAACGTTTTTCAATGCCAGGCGAAAAAGCAGATAGAAAACCTTCTCTGGATAAACATTCTACTGATCAATTAGTTGATTTGTTTTTGAAAAAAGATATTTTGCAATATGCCAACTCAATAAATAACTCAATTTACTATAGTTCTGAAGAAGTGATACGAATGATGCTTTCTGTATTAAGATTTAAAGAAACGGGGATTAATCCGAAGAATTATTTATTACCTGCCCCTGATATCGATTGGACTCAACTAGATAAGAGTCAAAATCATATTTGGGATGTATGGAGCGATGAGCAATTAAGCAAACTGATAGGTCAATTCTATGAGCAATTTCAGTTGTCTTATAGATTTTTGGTAGAAAATCATATTCCATCATTAAAGGACTTCCTTCCATTTTATGCAATGGGTCCTTTAAAGTTTAATATTAAGTTTTATAGGGAGGAGGATTATGGTGGCGGAGTTGAAATAACATGGGAACCGGTTAGTGACATTAGTAAGATTAGCTCGTCAATTATTCAAATACCAAAGAGAAATGATTGAATATTGCATAGTGAATGAGCCACGTATGCGTAAAATTAAACCATCAATTGCGGAAGATAGAGCCAGCTTTTGCGGAGTAGAGAGCCACACATATATTTTCACGATAAATACCTCCGGTATACTTAAGGGGCATGCTTAAAAGCATGACACTTGTGTAGAAGGAGTTTTTTTATGGTTAATTATCGAAAGATTCTGGGGATGGAGTTCGATGACATCAGCCAGAGGACAATCAGTTCCAGTAC
>NZ_JAHPZO010000028.1 GCF_019042655.1 Planococcus sp. CP5-4_YE | reverse complement strand
CCCTATTACTGTACCGATAATGGACGGGCGTCCATTATCGGTACAGTAATAGGGCGTCGTAATCCGTTCAATGAAGGAGAAATCGATTAACTCGTCAACGGTCCGAAGGAAGTGATCCCGTGGCACTAGCTCATCAATGGACACCGTGGTTTGGTCATGACGATGATTTTGAACAGAACCCAACATGGTTCGCTCACTCCTTTTCTTTTTGTCAGTATACGCCGGTTCGCTGGAATTGAGTAGTCAAAAAAACCGACAGTGAAGCGGAAGCCGGCGACTCCTGCGGGAACAGCGCGAGCCGAAGACCCTGCAGGAGCGCCAGCGACGAAGCGGCTGAGGCCGTGCCCGCGGAAAGCGTCCGGCTGGAGCGAAACGCAAAAAAGCTGCCGAGGTTTCTCGACAGCCTGCGGAAGAAGCTTAAGCTTCTTCTTCTTTGTCTAGCAGAAAACTTTTACAAACGCTTGAAATTATCGATAGCGAGGTATAAAAAAGCAGAAGTGCAAAATTACTGTTTGCACTTCTGCTTTTAATTAGAAATGTATTGGTTTATGAATTTGTTGCTGTGTAGTGCTCTTATCGAAGACCAAAGCTTTTCATGAAAAAAACTAGATCATTTGGAGCTTCTTTATCAAATTGGTTTTCGTATTCGATGAGCCCAGCTTCTAAACTTGAACATTTCTCTGCAATGGAGAACCCAAGGCGCAAGTGCTCGTCAAACAATACAAAGTCATTATTTCCGAAAGCAGGTTCATGTGAAGATATAAAATGTTCTACTTCGTATTTTTTAATGAAATCCATCATAGGGAATATTACTTCAT
Source organism: Planococcus sp. CP5-4_YE (assembly GCF_019042655.1). Taxonomy (GTDB): domain Bacteria; phylum Bacillota; class Bacilli; order Bacillales_A; family Planococcaceae; genus Planococcus. The sequence goes on along the minus strand of NZ_JAHPZO010000028.1, from coordinate 24,753 downwards.
CGTCAAAAGAATTGAATGCATCGATTCTTTTGCCATACAAGCTATCTCCTAAAAATAAGGTTTTTTCTTCAGGGATATAAATAATTGTAGAATCATCTGTATGGGGGCTTTCGACATGACGCAGTTCGCATGTGATGCCACCTAAATCTATTATCATCTCGCCATCAAAAGAAACTTCAGCATTTAGAGGTTGAAAATTATTGCGGTCTTCGATGTCATTTTTAATGCTAGTTACAAAGAAATCATTTAAGATACCTTTCTGCTTTGCAATCTCTAACGCTTCATCATCGTATGTAATTTCTTGATATGCTTTTATGTACTCGCTTGTTTTGTGATTCGCGATTGAGACTAAATTCCACTGACTCATTCCAAAAGAATGATCACAATGATGGTGGGTGAGAACCAAGTATTTGATTGGCGGCAATTCCATTTTCTCTAACTCAAATTGAAATTCATTTGCATGTTTAGGTGAATTTCCTGAATCGACAATTAAACAATAATCATCTCCGATTACAAGTCCAATCAATGGTCGTCCTGTTTCATTGCTCGGTTTCATGTAATAAATTCGATCGGTTACTTTTTCCAACATTTCTATCACTTCTCCTATCGTAATCATTTTCTTCATTAATGAGCTGGTAAGTTTAGGAGCATATCTTTAATAGAGCACTTTTTTAGCAGACTATTCTTTAATTCTACACTAATACAAGCTTCCTAACTTATTAATGACAGAAAAATCTGTGTAAAGTGACAATATTTAGAAATATAGAGTTCAGATAAAAAGTTGGATAGGAAAAGAGCTCCCTTAAAAATTCAGTTTACATATTGCTGGATTATCGGAAGGGAAGAAGCTAAAAGCTTTTTCTCTTTCTTTGCATTTGAAAAACTGTACTTTTACGAACGGTTTTATTTAGCAATAAATATATAAAGGGGCAGTCCTGTTAGGGGTGGAAGAGGCCTTGAAACAGAAAGAGCCCTCTTGGTATGATGTGGGGTGTCAATACGCTACGAATGGATCCCTAACTTAGCTGCCAAGGAGGACTCCACTTGCATTTTAAAAATTAAGCATTCCAGAAATTGCACGACTTCTATAAGCGTCATCCGCAGGACCCCTTACAAAAGAAGTTGGCCATCGTGCTCCTGTGCGGCAAAGTCTTGAAGATTCTAAGCGCTGTGCACCAGGACCACATACACTTTGATGCCACGCATCCCGTCAATCGACACCCATCAACATGACCCAGAGAAGACGGCGCGATTTATTCCATTCGACCTGTTGAGTCCCTATAGGCTATAGGAGCTTTGCCAGCCTCTGCCTTATGATCAGACCGAACGAAGGAATATGGGCATCAGATGCCACGAGACATGGGAGGGTACGTCGTCATAAGCAACGCAGAGATCCATGGTGTATGACATACCGGATCAGAATCAATCATTTCCATTGGTTCAAGTGGAGTGTGCCAAAGTTTTTATAGGATTTATCAAGTAAATATCTGACAGTACTATGGTCGAAAGATATTTTAGGTGCCTTGAAAAACGGTGAGAACCGTTGATACATCAATATTTATAGAGGGAGTGTTTTGAAAATAGAAGAAAAAACCCGGATTATATTACTTATACACACGGTGATTACTATTGGTGTGGGGATTCTATGCTTATTTGATTTATTACATGTAGACTTTTTCATCTTATCTTCACTAATATTTTTCATAATAATTAGTGTTAGATATTACGCTTTACAAAACAAAGGAATTTCAGGAGTACTTATGGTTACGGTTTCTACACTATTAACGGTGCTTCAAATTGCAATAATGGTAAGATAAAAAACGAGCAAGATTATACTGCTCTTTTCAGTTAAATCAAAGAAAGTATTTACAGTGGAAATCATTCCACTGCCAAAGAACATGCAACTTTATAAATCACAAAGGATCAAGTGGCAAACATGGTTTTGCATATGAGTAAAAAGTATCTCAAGCAAGAGTTTGAAGTTAAATAGTCTAAGAAAAACTGTGTTTACATTTTCAAACATAGTTAAATTAGAAAAGATACTTACAGATTGCCAGTTAACATATAATGACTTACCGGTAGGGAAGAGACTTTATAGACAGTCTCTTCCTTTTTTCGTTCATGTAAATGTACTTTTACGAACGGTTTTATTTCCAAAATTATCTAGCTATTAGTTTGAGTTCTGAGTATATTTAAAATAACAGTTTTGGCTTTAATGATAGAACAGAAACTAAGGAGGACCTATGGAAAAGAGTAACCTAATCATAAGAAAATACGAGGATGACATGACTGTGTTAGTCAGCCAGGACAATGTACAAGAATCTGTCCAGTATATCCAGACACATCAAATCAATAGTGTAGAGGTTACCTACGAGTATGAAGAAGCACAAATTGATTTCTTGCGTGAATGTTCAACCATCGAAAATTTATCACTAGAAGGACCGAGTGTAAAATCGATGAGTGGAGCTTATCACTTGAAGAAACTTAAAACTTTGGCAATCAGCGATGTTTCTCGTTCCTTAATACTCGATTTCAACCAATTGACTACGTTGGAAGAAATTTATGGTACCTTGCCGCCCAAAGCAGAAGGAATTGGCAGCCTCGTCAATTTGAAGAAAATGCAAATTGGGGGTTATAAGCCAAAAGGAAAAAACCTAGAGGAATTCGCTGGTTTGAAAGCTTTGGTAGATCTTGAACTTACCAATGCAAATATCGTTTCCTTGGAGGGAATTCAAGGATTAAAGAACTTAAATCATCTTGAACTATACAGAATGAGAACCTTAACTGATATTGGAGCTATTCAACACCTTTCTGAAAACTTAACTTCTCTTCACATAGAAAAAACAAAAAATATACAAGACTTTACACCAATTGGAAAAGTGCAGTCGCTTGTGCATTTAGCGTTAAATGATTGTGGGACCATTTCATCCATTCAATTCATCAAACACCTTCCTCATTTAAGCAGCATGAGATTTTGGGATTCAACGGTTTTGGATGGAGATGTTTCTCCTTGTATCGAATTAGAACACGTAGATTTTACGAATAAGAAACATTACTCCCATCGGTTAAAAGAAGGTCCTCGGGGTAATGACGGACCCACTTTTATCGCAAGATCCATATCGGCAAGCACAGAATCGGTTTCGCAATCTGCCAACCCGAAGGAGCAATATTCGCCTACTCAAGAGTGGCGAATAAGGATGGACGATGGAGATGACCAGTTTACCGAAGAAAATTTGACAGCAACTGAAACCGTACTCAGCAGTTACATGGATGGGCTTTCCCGCTTACAAAACCCAAACGAAAACCTAATTGTTCAGGAAGTGAAAAAAGTGGTTCTGCATCTAAATATACTTAACAAGGAGTACGACTTTTTCATTGAGACGCTGGAGCGTGAGGAATTGCAGGAGTTCATCTTGGGAAAAGCGCAGCAAATCGGATTGGAGACAGAGGAAGACATTACCGAAGAATGGCGTGAATGGTAGGGGGATTTTTCAAGGTATTTATGGGTAGGATATGGAACGAACAAAAGGCGCTATTTTAGCAAAAGTGAATGTAACTTATGTGCAGATAAGTTACATTCAAAAGTTTTTTGGGCGAAAGAAAGTTAATCATTTGAGTAGAAAAATCGAGGGAGAATAGTATGAAACAAAAATATCCTTTAAAAGTAAACTGGTGTCCACATTGTGACCAAGGTTGGGTAGAGATTGTAAGATACTCTAAAGATGACAAACTATTTGTTAAATGTCGAGAATGTGACAGTAAATGGGATACGCCTTCGGATAGTAATGACATTAATAAAGCATCTATGCCATTAGATCAACGAATCAAGAGACCTGCCATTCAAGAGGTTAAAAAAATTGGATGGGATAAATATATTCAAAATTTTTAATGCAAACTGAGTGTAACTTATTGTGAATTAAGTTACATTCAGAGGCGCTAGAAGTCTAGGAAGAGGTGGATTGAAATGAAATATATCTTAAACGGCTTAATTACTATCTTATTATCTATTGTCGGATTTTATGCGATTTTGGCTCTTTTAATTTTCACGACGAGCGATAGTGATGAGGTGGTGCTCTATGCATTTGCAATTGTCATAGGAATTTTGCTTATTGTTATTATCAATCAACTAGTTAGATTGAATGACAAGTTGGACAAAACAAAACGCGAACTCATCTAATTCTAAATGTAACTTGTTAGCAAGTAATTTACACTCAGATTCTTCATTTCATTGACTTGATCAGAAGACGAAGCGAAATCGAACTTGCTAGAATAAATAATACATTCAAAAGACAATTCTATAACGTTTTGGAGACGGAATTGTAAAGTGTAGATTTTGCATATCATAGCCATCGAGAGAAGGAGCTTCAATTGAAGTTTCTCCTCTTTTTTGTTTGTAGTATTATACTTTTACAGTCGGTTTGATTATTGAAATTATCTAGCAATCATTTGAGGTTCAAAATAAATTAACTCTAAGAGTTACGCTTCCAATAATATAAGATGAAACCAGCCCTAGCACAATCGGAGGGAAGTTGTTCGGTAGAGACTAGAATCTGAATGTAACTCATTTGAAGTAAAGTTACACTCGAGTACAGAAGGGGAGATTTGAGTAAAGATAAGTATCTATTTGTTGGGAAATCATTTTTATTAAAAACCCCATCAGCTTAAAAAATAGTTGGCAACAGTAACTTTATACATTTGCTTGCCTAAGCCATTTAGTATCTCTATCAACTCGTTCTGCTTTCCAACCGATCGATAAATCAAATAATGACCAAAGAGAACTATCTACCTTTAAAATTTCTTCGATCGTAACTATTCTGGCATTGTCTATATCAAGTTCATCAGAACCATCGAGAAATTGCCACATTCCATCTTCTCCATCATGTGATACATATAATACGGACTTTTTTCCATCCAATATTTCTTTCAGTGTAATAACCATCGTGTTGGGGAAATCATTAAACTCACTCATAGGAACACTCTCCGATATATTTAAATGTAATTATTTAGTTGTTTGTTGATATAATTTGACTGTTAGCATAAGTATAGCATTTCACATGACTCATCAAAACTTCATACTTAAAACTAAATGTTGCAATTCTTAAGTTGCATTCACTTTCCTGATAATTTCTGGAAGAACGAATGACTATTTTAAATTCAAATTAGAACAGAAAAGGTGATAGGATGCTTTTTTCTAAAAAAATGAGCTGTTCCCGCTGTGGTAAAGAAATTGGCGAGAATGAAACAATTGCTATCGTGGCAAACGTAAACGAATTAAATGGAATCGGCCATATGAGGAAGTTTGCTGAAGGTCACACTGTGGTTTGCACTAAGTGTTTCAATGCAGTTAAAACAGACTAGTTCAGAGTTCATTATTTTGAATGTAATTTAATCCTGGATAAGATACACTCATAATCGTTATTCTAGAGAAGATAGAGACATCATCACGGAAAGTAAATTGATGCATTTAGAGGGCTGCTCCATATACTTTTAAGCAAGGATTCCAGAAGAATCTAGCTTTACATATCAGCACATGTAGGAACTCGTTTTTCCTCGAAAACATTAATTTGGCAAGGTTTCTCTTTTTGCCCGCTCTTTACGCTCACATAAAATTTTATGCATCTAGATTTGATAAAGTTTATCGCGGCTGACTCTTCTAAATTCCCAGCATCTATCCAATTCTTAGGAAGTAGAAAAGGTTTATATAGATGCTATAATCAACGAATGACGATCTTAAAGTTGGAATACAACCTCTAAGTAACAAGTGATGAAAAGTATGGACAATTTGGAGTTGGATATGAAAAGACTACTAATGGTTTGCGGCATTGCAGTTTGTATTCTACTATTCGGTATATTCTACATGAATGAAGGACAGCGTGAAGAAATCTATGTAGCAGTAGATGGAAGTGACGGAAACAATGGATCAAAAACAGAACCGTTTCGCACCCTAAAAAAAGCATCCTCTGTCGCTGTAGCAGGTACAACTGTTTTTATCCGCGAAGGAGTATATAAGGAAAAATTTGTCGTCCAGCATAACGGAGCGGTTTTTAATGAAATCATTTTTAAGCCGTATAATAAGGAAACGGTCATTCTAAGTGGAGAAGATATAAAAAGTGAAGAGTGCGATACTTCAATTGTTACGCTTGAAGATAAAAGTTATATAACTATTGAAGGGTTGATTATAAAAGATTTAAGAACCGACTTAGAAAATGAAACGGTTATGGGGATTTTGGTAACTGGTTCCGGAAATCACATCACGCTGAAGGACAACCATGTACAGCAGATTGAAACTCATGCGAAAAACGGGAATGGTCACGGCATTGCAGTATACGGAACCGATTCCATAAAAAATATGACAATTGTAAACAATATCTTAGAAAATTTAAAGCTGGGAGCAAGTGAAGCGCTTGTACTAAATGGCAATGTAAGCGATTTTGATATAAGCCAAAACATTGTGCGCAGTAGTGACAATATCGGAATCGATTTGATCGGTTATGAAGGTGTTTCTTCTGATGAAAGAGTGGATTTTGTGCGCAATGGAGTAGTTTCCAAAAATACGGTCCACGACATTTCCACTTTTGATAATCCGGCATACGGCAAAGAGTATAATGCTGGAGGCATTTATGTAGATGGCGGAAAAAATATAAAAATTGAAGAAAATATTGTCTATCACAGTGATATTGGCATCGAAGCGACTTCCGAGCACAAAGGAAAGTATGCTGAGAACATCGAAATTGTAAACAATAAAATCTACGAGAACTTTTTCACAGGTATATCAATTGGCGGCTACGATGAGGAGCGAGGGGGCACTCGAAATTCGACCATCTCTCAAAATCTGTTGTATCAGAATGACACCATGGGATTGGGTGGAGGACAGCTTTTGATTCAGCATGACGCAGAATTTAATGCAATTGAGGAAAACACCTTCATTGCTGGCCCTTCACGGATATTTATAGCAAACTACTTTTTAACTAGCAACCATAACGAAATGAACCAGAATCTATTTCATAAAGATAGAGGCAAAGAAGGAATTTGGATTTGGGAAGACGAAGAATTCACTTCATTCTCAGATTTCAAATCGGTGTCTGAAAGTGACGAAAAGTCGAGGTACCTAGACTCTGGTTATACCCATTCAAAAACGTTTGAACTCAACTAGTAGGAAAGCTTACCAATAGAGATTCCCTCTCGAAAAGATTATTGTCATATGAATCAGTGTGATTAATTAAGGAGAAAGAGTGCTAAATGAGCATGATCTTTCTCCTTTTCTTTATTTATGTATAATTTTGCGAAATTTGATTTTACTTCAAAAATTCAGAACATATTGGTATATTTTGGTATAATACATATGAAACCAGACTGACGATTTATATAAGAAGATAACTTGAAAAATAGGGGAGGAATAAAATGAACAAGTTTGGATTATTGTCTCTACTAATGTTTGGTATAAATGTTGCTGCATTCTTTGTTATGAGAGGACCAGATGGAGATGTTTATTTAGGAATAATAGTATTGAGTGTCTTTTCAGTTATTGGTTTGGTATTTGCAGCATTATCCAAACAATTGCTATGGACGATTCTGGGTATCGGCGTAAATTTGATCCCATTAATTTTTGCCTCTCTACTGTTACTCGCAATGGGAATAAGTGAGCCTTAAAAAATTCAGATGAAACAAATCAAAAATTCTCTTTTACACAACTTAAAAATCAAAGTAATTGAAGAGCTTACTATTGAAACCTCATCGAGAGAGAAGATAAAGTATTTAGTGCTTCGTTTCAGGAGCTAAACTCACGCGTAAAACATTTTTATATTCTTTTAGGATTCATTAAAATTTGTTTTTGCGTTAAAATAAGGAGTGTAATAAATAGTAGAATAGGTTGGGTGATCAAATGTCCTCAAATTTTGACCTGATGAAATTATTATTCGATCCGAAGATGGAGACAATTCTTCAATCCATTAAGAATAAAGATAAAACAGTTAAAGAAATTGCTGAAGAATTAGATGAAAAACCTTCTAGGTTGTATTATCCGATTCAAAAATTAGTAAGTACTGGTTTGATCGAGGTTAGCGAAGAAAAGAAAAAAGGGAACTTGATTGAAAAGTATTATACTTCACGGCACCTTTTTGATGACGAAGAAATGATGCATGTTGAAGGGGATTTGGCTATTCGGAATTCAGACTTTCTGTTGTCGATGGTTCTACTATCCCTAAACAGAGGAATCACTTTGTTAAAAGGAGATTTGGATGGGAATACCACTGCACAGGAAACTGAAAAATCCCGTGCTGTGTATAGTGAATACGATGCTTCCCTCACATCTTCAGAGTGGAGGCAGGTAAACGAAGAGATACGGAGAATTATCAGAGATAGAGATAACGTGAACAATCAGGACAAGACTGAATATACCTTTTCAATTTTATCCTATGAAAAAGAATCAAAACCGACTGAGTGATTAACTCAATCGGTTTTGATTCTTTTTTGGATCTGCTTCTATTCCTGCATTGAAATGCTTTTAAGTTCAGGAAGATCACGCACCTTTTTGTTAATGATGAAGTAGAGAGCAATGATTAGCAGCCCCGAACTGCTGATGAACATCATCGTCTTTACACCAAACACGGGAGTTAATGTGCCTCCTATGATTGCACCAAGAGGCATGGCTGAAACCAAGACACTGTCGATGATTGAAGAAACTCGAGCTAGCAAATTCTCATCTACAGCTGTCTGTAGGAAAGTAATCAGAAGTATACTCATCATGCCGAAAGGGATAAAGGCCATGGATAGGAAAAGGGTAGAAAATATATTAGACGGAACAGCAATCGAAGTAACCCAAAAACAGAACGATAAAAAAGGCAAAATAATCATTAACATGCCCAAAGGATATTTCATGACCTTCATTACAAGAAGTGACCCTGTCAGATTACCAACTGTCATGGCAATAATTAAAACGCCATATAGACCACTCCCGCCCCGTTCATTGGCGTAAACGGGAAGAAGTGCTTCCGTCATCCCAAAAGCAAAATTGGCAATGAGGAATGGCAGGCACAAAATGAAGACTTTTGTCGTGAAAAAGTAAACAAGACCCTCTTTTAAAGTTTCTTTATAAGCTGGCCATCTCTCGCTGTTTTCATCGCGTGTTGCGGTTGCCTGAATTCCTTGTAACGAACTGAAGAACACAGCTGCCATAAGGTAAGTGAAGGCATTGAAAAGGTAAATCGTTTCTATTCCTATCCAAAGAATAGAACTTGCGAAAACGGCTTTCATCATAATATCGATCATTTGTTGGCCACTGCTGATGTAGGAATTGAAATACCCACGCTTATCTTTCGAAATGATCTTTGGAACAATCGCAATTTCAGCTGTTCCTTGAAAATTTTCGAGCATGGAAATAAGAAACATGACGAAAAGGATTAGATAAATTGATTCGTACCCAAAGTATATGCCCAACGGTATAGCAAGCATCAGTAAAAACTGAAGAAACTGAGCATAAAGCAAAACTCTTCCTTTGTGTAGTTTTTCTATTAACGGACCGAATAGAAAGTTCAAGCTTTTGGGAAACATCACAGTGGCCGTGGCTAAGCCCGTGTAGAAAGCATCATGTGTGAGTTCGAATACATACCAGATAACAGCTACTTGATAAAGGCTATCTCCAGAAGTTGAGATTAGACGGCCTACAAACAAGCTTCGAATATTTTTACTTTTGAACATGTTATCACCTCTTTTTATCGTTAAAATTAATTTTAACGCAAAAATATAATTAATCAATGGATTTTCTCAATTATTAAAACTTTTTATCTGTTCCATCTAAGATTCAAAGGAAATTATTTATAATGAGAAGAAAGTGAATAACAAACACCACTTTTTCATAATTTCTCTAAACAGCAATAATTCTTGGAATGATCTAATAGAACAGGTGAAGGAATTAAAGGAGGATATAAACTTCAAGAGAACTAACTAATAAGGACATAACTAAGTGAAGGAAGAAAGGTAGGATCTATGATGGCTGCTGGCATCGTGTATCGAGAAGCATTTAAAGAAGATCAAGGCAAACTATATCCACTAGCAAAAAGCTTAGCCACAAGTTTTGAAGTGAATAGTGGAGACTTTTCATGTGTATTCAATGCTTTACTAAAGGATGCTAATACAGATTTACTTGTCGCAGAAAAAGAACAAGAGATTATCGGGTATGTTTTTGTCTTACATCACCCGGCTTTTTATGCAAATGGCATCATCAGCTGGGTAGAGGAATTGTTTGTTTTAGAAGAATATAGAGGACATGGCATTGGAAAATCCTTAATGGAAGAGGCCGAGAAGAAATCCAAAGCCCGAGGAGCAAAATTAATGGCATTAGCTACTAGAAGAGCCGATAAGTTCTATAAAGCGATAGGTTATAGCGAATCCGCTACTTATTTCAAAAAGAACTTTGTTTGATGAATTTTTCAATTTAACGTAAGGACGCTTTCTTGAATTGTTAAATTCGTAGAGAAGGAACTTCATTTGAAGCTCCTTCTCTTTTTTGTTTTATAAAACTGTTTTTAAATTAATCCGTTAAAATTTTGTGTTATAGCTATCAAAGTTGTATTTCGTAATAAGCAAAATATATTAATGGATAATTATGTTAAAGTGAAATAAAGACATTAATTGTTGAGAGGAAGTAAAAAAATAAAATGAAGCATGAGAGAAAGTTAATAGCAAACTTCGATTCGGTAGTCGCCCATGTTCGGGATACATCGGATAGAGTGGATTGTTCAGGAGCTGCAATAGTCATCATGCAGAATGACACCATCGTCACTGAAGAGTACTGGGGGGAACAGTCCAAGGAAGAACACGCTAGACTAATTCAAGAAGATACACAATTTCATGTAACCTCTGTTCGGAAAAGTTATATAGGTTTTGCTGTCGCATATGCTGTACAAGAAGGATATATAAGCTCTATCGACTTACCTTTCAGAAATAGATTCAACCATATTAGCCCGGACTACGCTACGACATTTGCTGACCCACACACATGGGCTTACGAACAAAGACGGGAAACTCGAAAGAGAGTTTTTTCCGGGAGAAGGATGGGCTTATCGCGGTGTCGGGATTGATATGCTGACACAAATCGTGAAAAGAACGACTGGTAAAACGGTGTCAGCCATTTTAACAGAACAAGTATTCATCCCACTGAAGCTCAAGGAGACAGGTTGGTATGGAACATCACATGAGAATCTTGTGGAAGTCGTTAGGAATCCGCAAGATCGAAGTTGGTATACGAGTGAAAGCACAGACGGGGATAAGATGAATATGTATGTGTCGGCTAGGGAGTTGGCTAAGTGGGGATTGTTTCATCTCAATCAAGGCAAGAGTGAGGGGGAGCAAGTGGTTTCCAGTGAGGTTCTGGCGCTTGCGACAACCTTACAAAGTCCACATTTAATTGATTCAGATTTACCCCAAAATGGATTTTTATGGTTCGTGAAAGATTTACCAGCGAACAAAACCGAAATTGGGGAACTAGTTCCCCAAGGTTCATATCAGATTCTCGGCTACACAGGCGTCACTTTGCTCGTAATACCTCAACATAGTATTGTTGCAGTTCGTGCATTCAACAGTTTTGGTTCTCCAGAAGGCTTTGATTATTTATCAGATGTGCGAGCATTTGGTGATAGTATCATGCAGTGTATATGATTTTTAAGATTTGTAGTTTATATATTGACGGATTATAGGAAGTCTATAATAGAAAATTAGAGAAAGTGCTGGTCCTAAGTATCTTCTGTTTTTGTTTATGTAGGTGTACCTTTACTAACGGTTTTTCAAAAACAAAGAGATAAATGATTTATCAGAATAGAAAAAAATAATTTAGAATATATTGGTTTTAGTGCTATAGTAAATACACTATCTTTGAAGGGATGATGAATGCCGATGTTGAACTAATTCTATTTTCAGCGAAAATGTATAAACATTTTAGTTGCCGAATAGGATTAGTCTGCTCATTTATCTCTTTTCAAAGGACCGGTATCTGTAAATCAGGTTATTTGCTTTGAGTAAAATAGCTATCATGTGACTGATCCTTCCAAAAAACTTGGGAGGTTTTTTTAATTTCCCTTTTTACGGCAAGTGTTAAATAAAGAACAGTGAAATGAACTAAAAAATGAGGAGGAATTTCATGAAGACGAAAGAACAAGTTTTTCAAGATATCCAGAAAATCATACAGGAAGATTATGCTGGATATATGGATGTGACGCACTTGAATCATCCTGAAAAATACCGCATTACAAACGACATGAGTGAACAGGAATTCGAGGAAACGATCAAAGATTATTTGCTCGATTTTCAAGACAGACATTTAATTTTTATCTTGAAAAAGAGCTCGTCACCCAGTGTTGGATTTTTGGTGAGGCGTTTTGAAAATGCTTTATATGTTACTCAACTGGAAGGGGAGACACGGCTACAGATAGGCGACAAGATTGTGCAGCTTGATGGAATGGACATTCCAGAAATTGAAAACCGTTACAAGAAAACCTTGATGGATCAAATGGCAGAACGTCAATTATGGAATCGGGTAGTCTATAAAATGAAAACGATTCGGATTGAACGGGGAATGGAACTGATTGATCTGCCTTTGTCACATTACGAAGACCTGCCTTATAAAGGCGAACATACATTCAAAAAGATTGGTGATTCCATCAGCTATATGAAACTGACGGATTTTATTGATGAGGCCCCGATCCAAAAACTGATTGATGACAATAAAAATGATTTGGAACAGAATGAATCCCTTATCATCGATGTCAGGAAGAATTTAGGAGGAAGCGACACTTCTTATTTTCCGCTATTTCCATACTTGTTTTCTGAAACTATCCCATTTGCTGATTTATTTCAAGAAGATGAAGTGATGTACTTGAATTATACGGAGCGAAATTGCCGGTTGCGGATTGCAGAATTTGAAGAGTATTTAAAAGAAGAGGTGCATGACATTACCTCGATATCACTAAAAGAAGAAGTCGGCCGTTTAAAACGACACTTCGGGCAAGGGATGTTAGAAGTTCCAGAAGACATGGGGTTTGTAATTAAAGGGAAGAGTTCCCCTAAGCATGTCTTCGTATTAAGTGACTGCTATTGCGGCAGTTCCGGCGATACGTTTGTCAGCAATGTAAAAAAATCTTCCAAAGTTACCGTAGTTGGCCGGCCCTCAATGGGAATCATGGATTATGCTAATGTAGCAACAATGGCTTACGGAGATTATGAATTTATTTACAGTACTACCCGGATGCACGAAAATTATTGGATGAACGGTGTAGTGATCAAACCGGATGTCTACATTCCTTGGACACCAGAGCATTTAAAAGAAGACAAAGATTTAGAGATGGTTTTATCACTTATTCAACAAGCAGAGAGTAAAGCACAATGAATACCAGAAACAACTATCTTCAGCTTATATAGCAATAAAATATTGGAAAGGGAGAATACAAAGAAGATATTCTCCCTTCTTTTTGTTCTTCAAGAAGACTTTCAGAGACCGTAAATATTTTTGTGTTAATAAAGATTAAAGGCTTTTAATTTATTTTTAGTTTACATATGACCCCTTATACGATGTGAAAAAACTCAAGCGAAAGCTTCTTCTTTGTGTCTGTATAAACTTTTACGAACGGTTTCAAATGATAAAGGTATTAAGTTTTTATAGGACCCTTTTGTCGACTATTAAAAAAGGACTTCTATAGTTATTATCGAATGTATGAAATTGGAAGACCATAAAACTAATAGGAGATGATTTACTATGTGTGGGATTTGTATCTAAACATGTTGAAAGGGACGCATCTTTACCAAAAAACAGAGAAGTCCTTCTGAGAAATGCCTTGAAGGATTTAACAGCTGATCCAAATGTTCTCGCTATATATTTAGGAGGCTCATTAGCAAAAAAGAACTTCGATAATTACTCGGATATTGACTTACACACGATTGTGAAATCTGAAAAGAGATCGGAATTCATTGAGAAAAAGTGTGAGAGGGCTGGGAAATGGGGAAACGTTCTATTTCATGAATATGCTGATTTATATAATCCGGTAATGGTCACTCACTATGATTGCTTTGTCAAAATAGATAGCTGGTATCATGCTCTTGAAGAAATCGCGCCTTCCATTTGGTTAAAGGGGCTAAAGGTACTTTACGATCCGAACAGCTTGATAAGCAACATCATAAAAGAATCATCGAATTTCATATATAAACTTCGAACCGATGAAGTGGAACTCTGGAAAGGAAAAATTCTCGCTTTCACTCATGAAACTTATCGCACAGTTATGAGGAATGAGCTGTACTATGCACAATCTAATTTGGATAAAATACGGTGGCTTATTGTTTCCGGCTGGTATATGGAAATAAACGAACATTTCGATGGTTCCTATGGAAGTTGGTCCAAAGTTGAAGGGAAAAGAAGCACATTAAATCAAAGACAGCTTTGTCTTCTAGAAACATGGAAATGTGGGAGTAAATTTGATGAAATCATGGCCACTGTAGAAAGCATGGTTCCTGAAATTCTTAGACTGAATACTGTCTTAAGTGAAGAAGTTGGCCTTGAAACAAAAGAGGCACAATTTAAAGATATATTGGAAATGGTTTATTAAACACTCCTTAAATAGGTAAGAGATTTAACTGTAGAAATAACAGAAAGCCGTCTTATTGTAAGATGGTTTTCTTTCTAAGAAGTAAAACTATTACTAGCAGTTATTGACATCAGGAGGGAGAGTACTTGGCTTGCTTGACACAAAGAGATGCGTGATTAATGTACTTCAAGAATCGGATTATTGTGATGTCAGAAAGATATATGCAAATCAGGAAGTTAGAAAATTTCTTGGTGGAATTCAAACTGAAGATTCAACTCGAATGGCCTTTGAAAAGATGCTTAACTCCAGACAAGAGTCCTTTCATTGGGTAGTCAGAGAGAAAACTACTAAAGAAATGATTGGTTTGGTTTCTCTGGACCTTCACCATGAAGGTGTTTTTCAAGAAGTTTCTTACCAATTTTTACCTTGCTGGTGGGGGAAGGGGTATGCGCGTGAAATCATTTCAGCCATACTGCGTTTTGCTTCAAAGAAGTTAAAACTTTCAAAAGTCGTTGCTGAAACCCAAACTGCAAACAAGGCGTCCTGTCGACTCTTAGAGAGAGTAGGTATGAAATGTGAGCGAACAGTTATTAGATTCGGAGCTGAGCAAACTATTTATTCTATCAAAATATCTTAAAAAACATTTCTTCAATAATCGGTTTGGGTACCAATCTCTTTCAGTGGGAAAGAAAACCAATAGTAGAAAAAGGAAGGAGAAAACTATGGATTGTTTAATGAAAGAACTCTTAAGTTGGATCAGCATGGTGGATAAACCAATCTTGATCGGAATTTCCGGACACGGTGCTGCCGGAAAAACTACGTTCACTACCGAGCTTTTGAACCTGCTTGGCGATAATAAAGTCAATTACCTAAACACCGATCCGTATATTGTAAGTTCAACCAACCGAAAGCATGCCATAATCGACTATTCTTATCAAAATAAAAACCATCGGCATAAAATGACTGCCTGCCATCCCGCAGCTCATCATTTACCTTCCCTTGAACGAGACATTCGAATGATCAAAAAGGGGATGGAGGTATCTACGATAAATACGCCTTACCAAAAAAGTGAGCTACTCTCTGACAAGAATAATGTGACGATTGTTGAGGGGATGAGTACGGCATTTATTGATCCCGCTTCATTTGACGTGAAAATCTATTTCTATACAGATGGCGAAACGGAATTAAAGAGAAGGTCCGGTCGCGATGCGACAGAAAGAGGTATCGACATAAATTATTTAAGGCAGTCCCACGAAGAACGCCGGATTCAGTATGAACTGTTTATGCATCCTTATAGCCAGAATTTTGATATTATCATCAAAATGACTGATGAACAGACATGCCTTGAAAAAGCTGCCTTTGATTTCAAGTGGAATTCACAGTAACTTAAGGACAGAACAGGAGAGGTAGTATGAGGTCACATCAAATAAAGAAACTAAAGGCCGAAGATTTCTACAAATGCAGTAATATTTGGGAGATGGAAAAAAATCCGAAAATGACCGATCGTTTTTATGACGAATTAGTAAATGGAAACAGAGTCACTTTTATATGTTTAGAGAATGACGAGTTTGTAGGAGAAGGTTAATTAGTTTTTCATAACCAGGACCCAGACTACACAATTCCAGGCCAACGAATTTATCTGTCGCGCATGATTGTAAAAGAAGAATGTCAAAACCGTGGAATCGGT
The DNA here is from genome assembly GCF_019042655.1 of Planococcus sp. CP5-4_YE. Taxonomy (GTDB): domain Bacteria; phylum Bacillota; class Bacilli; order Bacillales_A; family Planococcaceae; genus Planococcus. The sequence goes on along the minus strand of NZ_JAHPZO010000028.1, from coordinate 8,499 downwards.
GGTATTATTGTTGATTATTTAATTGATTATGCCAAGGAACTTGGATATGAGGAAATAGCACTCGGTGTAGACATAGATAACTTAAATGCAAGGCATCTGTATGAGAAGAAAGGTTTTACGGATATTATATTTCTTGGCAAAGATAAATATGGGGAATACATGAAACTCCTAAAAAAATTAACTTAAAGTTTATTTTTCATTTAGTTAAACGAATTCAGAGGTGATTGTTACGTTTGGCAACGGCAGTATTTCGAACTTTTGAAAGTATGAGAGAAGTGTTTGTGAAAATGAAAAGAAGATGGAGAAAAAGAAAGTGAGAGCAGCAAGGTATAAAATAAAAAACCGATGGCTAGATAATACCAAAGGTTCTCTATGAACTACTCAACCAATTAACTCTGAAATGAGTTCCGTGTTTGTCTGCTGTAAAAAATCAGGGAGATCATTTCTGCAACTTTCTAACCCGAAATAACAGATCTCGTTAGTTTGTTGAAACAGGTTTGGGGCGAAATAAAGTTCTTTAGAAGTTAGTCCTTTAACTAATTTTTTAATAAATAGTTCATGTGACATCATATCTACAGAACCCAGATGGAAAATCCCGGTGAGTTTGTTTTCCACAATGTAGTTCACCTGTTTCGCAAGTGTTGTATCGGATAGATTGTTACATTCTAAATTACTGTAGACAGCAACCTGGTTGTTCTCAATTCCAGTTTTGATGCTTTCCATTCTGGGAGATTGCCTTCCCCATATTTGAGGGATTCGAAGAATGACTGCACGCTTTTTTAATATTTCCTGCAACATACTTTCACAGTCGATTTTGAATTTCCCGTAAGAAGATGTAGCATTGGGTTTATCTAATTCTGAATGATACTGGGAAAAATCACCATCAAATACATTGGCAGTTGAAAAGTAGTATAGTTTGCTTTCTGTATTTTTTAGTTCCAAAGCTAATTCTCGATGAAAGATCAATTGCTGGTGAAAATCTCCTCTTAAACAGGAGATGATTGCGTCAGGTTTTATTGATTGGACGAGATCTTTCATCTTATCAATTTCATTAATCTGTATTCGATATTGATTCGCTGCCGGTATATTTAAAACTGATGAAGAGGATGTGCCATAAATTTCATAACCACCTTTGCATTCTTCACTTAACGCTTTCCCTATCAAACCACTTGCTCCTAGAATTAGTAACTTCTTCAAAGTAACCCTCCTTTTTCACATTAAGTATTCAAACAAATTGTATCATCAACTACTCTTTTTTTATTAAGCGATCATGTTAATAAGTTCACTGTGTAGATTGGTAGAAACCGTTTGTTTTATAGTAATGAGTTTACTGGCATTTGAATTTCATGAAGTTGTCAGAAGTTTATATTGAAATATATAAGTGAATCCAATAATAGTAAACAAAAAAGATCATCGGTTTTTTAAACTAAAACCGGTGACCTTTCGATGTATAAGACTTTTTTATCCCTCTGGTATTAACGGAACTTTTACCACAACAAGTCCGGCAGTATAATCACCTGTTGCCAACAAAGCCACTCTTTCTAACTCCTTCGGAACTTCATAAGTCAAAATCACACTAGTTTTGCCGGGTGTCATGAATTTATAACGGTTTTTCCAATTTCCTGGTTCGGTCACTTGAATATCTGTAATGGCATACTCGTTCCCATCATCATCCAGCGCCTTGATATTTTGTGGCTTGTAGGTCAGGGAGGCTTCTTCTCCTCCTATTTCCAATGTCACTGGGACGGAAATAAACCGATTTTCTTCTGTTGACGGTGTGAGTTCGTCTGGTGGTTCTACTAAGTTTCCGAACCGGAACACGTCGTCTTTATCGGCGCCATCCCCAATCGTATAAAATCGATATGCTGTCTCTCCCAGTTCATCAATCGCATTTCCAGACGCTTGTTGAGGAGGTTCCCCTTCGTTTTCTTCTTTGATTGTATCGGATAACATGTTTCCTTCGGTGCCGGTGTCAGAAGACACTGCGACATCTTCAGAAGAATCAAGTGTAGATTCTGGGGTGGCAAACAACAACAGTGCCAGGGCACCTGCCACTAAGCTTGTTCCGATCACGCCGATTGTCCATTTAAACTGCTTTTCGACTTTTTTCGAATTTTGCAGCGTTCCATTGATAGCTTGATATGGCAATATGCGTGCCGCCTTTTCAGCCGGCAGTACAGCACCTAGTATACCGGTCACCATTGGAACCAACAGGGTAAAGGCTAAGAAACCAAATTCAGCGACTGGGACTCGACCATACATTTGGAAGATGAGGACAAGAGAAATGCCCAGGCCGAAGATGCCAGCCAAAAAGCCAGTCATGATCCCTTCGCAAATGACCAACAGGCGAACACTGTGATTCTGCCAGCCGGTTGCTTTCAGGACCGCAATTTGTGCTTGCCGTTCCGACACGTTCTGCCACATGATTTCGGTGGTCGTCAAAACGGCAATAAGCAGTGCGACTGCCATCGCGACGTAATGCATTGTTCCAACTTCTAGTGCAACAAATTCCCCGAGCCAGGTCGCATAAAGGACGCCTTTCAACCGGAAGGTCACGAATAGGAAAAAGATGAACAGGCTTGTCGGGACAGCGATAGCCAGAATGGAAAGCAGGCTGCGCTGCCACTGGGTAAGCAAATTGTTAAAGCTCATCCCTATAACGGACTCGGAACGGACCCAGCGTCGCGTACGATTCGCTATTTCGCCCGAGCGCATGGCTTCGTAGGGCTTGATTCGACGAATCATCCAAATGGGTAGTAGCGAGCCTAACCAATAGATCGCCAGGCCACTCACCCCAATCAAAAAGACGCGCGAGAGTGAAGAATCGATACTGCCGGTGGTCATAAAAGCACCTAAAATCAGCCAGCTGATCAAAGCGACTAGAATACCTAGAATAGTTGACTCCAGAAACAATAGCCGGGACAGCTGAGAAGGTCGCCAACCGAGAGCCAGCAGGACAGAGAATTCTTTCTTCCGTGCATAAAGCATAATGATGTTCGACGCGAATACATAAACAACGGCCACCAGTATGACACTGGCAATTACGCCGGACATGCCGACTTTGGTTTCTTGGAAGATGGAGATGGACGAACCGAGCTTGATCCACGGTTGCTGGACCCAGCCGACCGCTTCCTCACCGTTAAGGCCTGGTAAGTGGGTCAAGGCTAACTGCGGCGAAGAGCCCAAAGTGATATCGGTAATCAAGCCGGTTTTCGCTTCGATTTCAGTTGCCACGGCCTGCAATTTCGCTTCACTCACTTCATTCATCGAATCCACGCCCGCCACATTGACGCGGATAGCTGAGATGGGTTTATCTCCTAACACATGGGCCGCCGCCACAAGAGTCGTCAGAACCAACGGTGGTTTAGTCAAAAAACCGTAGGGGTTATTCGTCGGTTTCATATCGGTAGGCGGATTGACAGGCTGATCGTCTGCATCCATCACCCACTGGGCTTTGGCAGGAAAGTAAGTTTCCATCGGCAGTTCTGTCAACGGATTTTTGGACATTTGCATGTTTTGTGGATCAAAGACACCGACGTAGTCGAGTTTCAAACGCGGCCACTCCGCACTGCTCTCCCCAAATTTCTTTGCGGGCCGGTACATGTGGCGGACTGCCAGCATCGTATCTTCTGGCACTTCATATGGCTGGACTTGATACGAGAACGGCCATCGGTTGCCGAACGGACTGGTAACTGGTTCGTATTCGACTGGAGAAGGTTTAAACGTCAGCCAGTTGAAATCCTCATAAACGGCAGAGGAAGTGACGGAGGCATCCAGGACGTTCTGAACCAATTCTTGATGTACGTCAGTCGTCGTATACGCATATTTTTTCACTTCGTTTCCTTCTTGTTTTTCGAGAAAGGCTTCGCCGCCGTTTTGTTTGATTTCTTCCATCGTTTCCTCCTGTTCAGACAGTGCGAAAGGAAAGTCCAGTTTTTCGAACGTATAAGTCATCTCGGCATCCACATATTCCCGGTTACTGAGAATCACTGGGATTTGGATATCTGTTAAGTTATCGAAACCGACTTCGCTTTCTTCGACGGTGTCTTCTGCGGTAAAGAACCGGCTGTTTTCATTTTGGATAATAGCCTCATCGATGCCGACAAGGGCAGACTCGGCTTCCGGATCGATTCCTGCGATTAGGACATCACTCCCATAGGAGAGGGTATCAAGCATAGGGAAGGCCCCATATTCCTTGCCAAGTCCTTCTGCCTGCCAATCGCCGACGGTGAAGTAATTGTTAGCTTCAAAAACTTCGGCTCCTGCCCCCGTATCCGCCTCTTCATAGACATTCATCCTATACACGCCAGGTTCTTGGATATCGACGTTGTCCAAGGTTACACTGGTGCGGATCGATCCCATCATCGCGATGGGCGCCGCAATGGCAATATCGGAGATGTTCTTAATCTCTTCGTATTGTTCCATCGTGATACCGCCGTCCATGCCACTCAAATAATTGGGTTCGAGCAGGTTCATATCCTCCGTCACACTTCGGCTGCCTTCTGGTCGAACCACCAAATGGTAAGAAGATTTCCAGCGTTTTTGAAGCTCGTCCACAACGGTGCCATTATTGGCCTGAGTGATGCCAATAAGATAACTGAGGCCGGTACTCAAGATCAGTACACCCACTAACAGGAGGATGAACCGTTCCTTGTTCCGCCACCACGAATTCCAGATAAACCTAAGCATAGTGGCTTACCTGGATGTCCGAAACAATTTCGCCATCGCGCATCTCGATTTTGCGGTTAGCCCGATCGGCCAGTTTCGGATCATGCGTTACAAACAGGACCCCGCAACCTTTTTCTTTATTTAACGAATGCAGCAATTGAAAGATGATTTCGCCGGTTTCAGAATCCAGATTGCCGGTCGGCTCATCTGCCAAGAGCCATTTTGGTTCATGAATGAGTGCACGAGCGATAGCGATACGCTGTTGCTGGCCACCGGAAAGCTGGGATGGAAGGGCGTTCGCTTTGTCAGGTAAGCCAACCATTTCTAATAACTCCATTGCGCGCTGTTTCTTGTTGTAACTGACCTTTCGGCCGAACAGCGGCGCCATGATATTTTCGAATGCTGTCAAGGTTGGAATCAAGTGGAATTGCTGAAAGATGAAGCCGATATTCTCAAAGCGAAAATCAGCCATCTGACGTCTTTTTAGCCGAAGGAGGGATCGTCCGCCATGTAGCAACTCTCCTGCAGTCGGATCATCAAGTGTACCTAATATGCTGAGCAAGGTGGATTTACCGGAACCCGAGGGCCCAATAAATGAAATGAAATCACCATCTTCCAGTACTAGATTGATGTCTTTCAAAGCGTGCGTTTCAACGCCATCGCCCTGAAAGTCTTTTACTAAATTTCGGCATTCGATTGTCTGTTTCAGTATAGACACCTCCATTGAAATAATCGGTATATTTTATCTATTCCAAATATACCAAATTTTAGAAGAGTATAAAGTGTTTTTTACTGGGGGCTTAAAATTATGAAATCATATCTACTAGATTGCATACAGAACGTTAATGGAAGAGGGATCTAAACACGATTCTCTTTTTGTTTATGAAGATAAAGTTTTCCGATCGATTTTTTAAAAAACATCGAATGAATTTTTACTTCTCAATCAAAAGTTGCATAGAGTGAAAGAAATAAGTCAAGTAAAGTTGAAGGACATGAAGGGGAGGAATTTTACTTGATTAAAGGTCTATATGAAGCCCATTTGCCGGTAAGTAACTTAAATCGTTCAATTGAATTTTGTAAAGGATTAGGTTTGGAGTTCGATCATCAGGTTGAAGATAATTTAGCTTTTCTTTGGATTGAAAAAGACAAAAGTTGGTTAGGTCTATGGAATACTGAAAAAGTAGAAGTAGAATACCATCCATCTCTAAGACATATAGCTTTTGAAGTATCTATTGAAGACTTAAAACAGTCTGTTGAATGGTTAAATAATAAGGGGTATAAACCAAGAAAGGCATTTGGCTTTGAACCGAAGGAAGCTTTTGTAATGCCAAATAGTGATTTTGCACATGGGAAGATCCATTTTAATGACCCGGATGGCAATAGTTTAGAATTTATCTGCAAACTAGAAAATCCACAAAAAATCGAAGAGAGAATGTATTTGAGTGATTGGGAAAAACTGCATGATAAATAATAACAATCGAATGTAGTGTTAGGAGCCTACGTCAAAGCTCCTTCTTTTTTGTAAAGCGTACTAGTATGAACGATGTTTCTTAAAAAATAGCAACAAGATAATGGGAAGAAATAAAAGGGAATAAAGGGTAATTTAAGCAATTATAGAATTGAATACAGAGTAAATTATTAAGAAATACAGGAGGACGTTATGGCTTATATTGAAAATTTGCGAAAAGTGGTAGGACGTCAGCCACTAATACTAGCCGGTGTTGCAGTAGCGGTCGTAAATGACATGGGCGAATTTTTACTTCAGAAACGTATGGATGGAAAATGGGGAGTGCCTGGTGGATTTATTGAACTCGGAGAATCTACTGAAGAAGCTGGTAGAAGAGAAGTGCTCGAGGAGACAGGAATTCAAGTTGGTAAACTGAAATTAGTTGGGGTTTTTTCGGGAAAAGAACATTATGTTAAATTGCCCAATGGAGATGAATTCTACCCGGTAACTACAGCATATGTGACAAACGAAATAAAAGGTGGTTCCTTAACGGCGGATGGGATAGAAACAACTGAGGCTAAGTTTTTCGATGTAGAGGAACTGCCTTCGGAATTGAATCCATTAATTAAAAACCTTATCAAGCAATATTCACTTTCATTTTCGTCATAGTGAAAGTAGATATATCAGAAATTGGATTGATTACAGGAGGTAAGGTTGCCCTTGAATGAAAAGAGCTGGATTAATAAAAATGCCTGGGAATACCGTGCATATGAATTTTGGAATAAGCGGGATGGGTCTCCCAAAGATAAGGCAAAAGAAATTTTAAAAAATCCAAGAGCGAGTTTAAAAAAACATCAAGAATATTTTGGTGAACTTGATGGAATGAATGTGGCAAATATCTGTGGATCAAATGGAAGGAAAGCGGTGCCTCTTTCTTTATTAGGTGCCAATGTAACAGTTTTTGATATATCAGAGGAGAATAGAAAATACGCTTTAGAATTAGCTGATTGTACAAATACGGATATCGATTACGTGGTGGGAGACGTCTATGATATCGATGTGAACAAATACAGGAACCACTTTGATATTCTTTATCTAGAAGGTGGAGTTTTGCATTATTTCAATGATATCCATCAATTGATGGAAATTCTTTTTTTAATCCTGACTGATGGCGGCAAAATGATTTTAAGTGATTATCACCCCTTAAAAAGGTGTATAAATTCAGATTTAAAGTATATCCCTTCTTATTTTGATAAGGAATTGCACAATGAAGACATATCTTATAAGCAATTCTTTAAAGAACAAGAACAACAGTATTTTACAGATGTATCGCTAAGGTTCTATACTGTGGGTGAAATAATCAATTCAGTAATTTCAACTGGTTTTAACTTACATCGATTTGACGAACACCGAGGTTGGGATGGTGAGAATATACCTTGGGAATTCACCATTTTGGCTTCTAAATAACGCCTCCTTTAAAGAATTAATTAATAGCTTATGAGCTATTTGAATAAAAGCTATCAATGCGTATCAGAACAGAAATTGCATTCAATAAAGGGGAGGAGTTGTTATCATGAACTCTGGAATAATGGAGAGTTTAATTATATACGCTCCAATTGTATTTTTATTCTTCGCTTGTATCGGGATTGTTTGGAGTGTGTTGGGAAATAGAAAATATTTAATGGGATCAATAGTTATGTTGTTAGGGGTAGCGGTTTATTACTGGGGTTTATATATAGGTAAATGGGAAGGAATGGGCGTATCATTATTTCTGGGTGGTGGGATGCTTCTTCTTGGGCTATTGACTCTCCTAATTACCTTTCTTTATTCAAAATCGAGGGCAGCTAAAAACAAGCGGGAGGTTTAATTGAAAAGCTCGGTCCAAAAAAGAACTTCCTTGGAATTGAAGTTCTTTTTTACTTGTCACTGTCGCAATTTAACAAACTAAACTTCTTAATTGAATCAATCATTTTTTCTCGTGCGTTAATCAGAGGCTAATAAAATAGACGATAGAACGAGAAAGAAATTGGTTAAACCTTGTTTTCTCTTTTTTTGAATATTGCATAGTGAATGAGCCACGTATGCGTAAAATTAAACCATCAATTGCGGAAGATAGAGCCAGCTTTTGCGGAGTAGAGAGCCACACATATATTTTCACGATAAATACCTCCGGTATACTTAAGGGGCATGCTTAAAAGCATGACACTTGTGTAGAAGGAGTTTTTTTATGGTTAATTATCGAAAGATTCTGGGGATGGAGTTCGATGACATCAGCCAGAGGACAATCAGTTCCAGTACTGGCCACTCGCGAAATACAGTCGCTGAAGTTGTTCAGCGGGCTAAAGAAAGAGGAATCAGGGAGTTGGAGGATTCCATGAATAACC
>NZ_JAHPZO010000027.1 GCF_019042655.1 Planococcus sp. CP5-4_YE | reverse complement strand
ATTATAGTACCTGTGAAGATGCAGGTTACCCGCGACGGATAGGGACCGAACTGTCTCACGACGTTCTGAACCCAGCTCGCGTACCGCTTTAATGGGCGAACAGCCCAACCCTTGGGACCGACTACAGCCCCAGGATGCGATGAGCCGACATCGAGGTGCCAAACCTCCCCGTCGATGTGGACTCTTGGGGGAGATAAGCCTGTTATCCCCGGGGTAGCTTTTATCCGTTGAGCGATGGCCCTTCCATGCGGAACCACCGGATCACTAAGTCCGTCTTTCGACCCTGCTCGACCTGTCCGTCTCGCAGTCAAGCTCCCTTGTGCCTTTACACTCTGCGAATGATTTCCAACCATTCTGAGGGAACCTTTGAGCGCCTCCGTTACTCTTTAGGAGGCGACCGCCCCAGTCAAACTGCCCGCCTGACACTGTCTCCCAAGCCGCTAAGGCTTGTGGGTTAGAAGTTCAATACAACCAGGGTAGTATCCCACCGACGCCTCCCCCGAAGCTGGCGCTCCGGGTTCTCTGGCTCCTACCTATCCTGTACAAGTTGCACCAAAATTCAATATCAGGCTACAGTAAAGCTCCACGGGGTCTTTCCGTCCTGTCGCGGGTAACCTGCATCTTCACAGGTACTATAATTTCACCGAGTCTCTCGTTGAGACAGTGCCCAGATCGTTACGCCTTTCGTGCGGGTCGGAACTTACCCGACAAGGAATTTCGCTACCTTAGGACCGTTATAGTTACGGCCGCCGTTTACTGGGGCTTCGGTTCGCACCTTCGCTTGCGCTAAGCACTCCCCTTAACCTTCCAGCACCGGGCAGGCGTCAGCCCCTATACGTCACCTTACGGTTTTGCAGAGACCTGTGTTTTTGCTAAACAGTCGCCTGGGCCTATTCACTGCGGCTCTCTCGGGCTGTAACACCCTACCAGAGCACCCCTTCTCCCGAAGTTACGGGGTCATTTTGCCGAGTTCCTTAACGAGAGTTCACTCGCTCACCTTAGAATTCTCTTCTCGCCTACCTGTGTCGGTTTGCGGTACGGGCACCTCCCGCCTCGCTAGAGGCTTTTCTTGGCAGTGTGAAATCAGGGACTCTGAGGTAAACCTCTTGCCATCACTGCTTGATGTTATATAGAAACGGGATTTGCCTCGTTTCTCATCTCACAACTTGGACGTGCACAACCAACGGCACGCTCACCCTATCCTTCTGCGTCCCCCCATTACTCAAACGGCGGGGAGGTGGTACAGGAATATCAACCTGTTGTCCATCGTCTACGCCTATCGGCCTCGACTTAGGTCCCGACTAACCCTGAGCGGACGAGCCTTCCTCAGGAAACCTTAGGCATTCGGTGGACGGGATTCTCACCCGTCTTTCGTTACTCATACCGGCATTCTCACTTCTAAGCGCTCCACCAGTCCTTCCGGTCTGACTTCAACGCCCTTAGAACGCTCTCCTACCACGGACATCTACGATGTCCATCCACAGCTTCGGTAATCCGTTTAGCCCCGGTACATTTTCGGCGCAGTGTCACTCGACCAGTGAGCTATTACGCACTCTTTAAATGATGGCTGCTTCTAAGCCAACATCCTGGTTGTCTAAGCAACGCCACATCCTTTTCCACTTAACGGATATTTGGGGACCTTAGCTGGTGGTCTGGGCTGTTTCCCTCTTGACTACGGATCTTATCACTCGCAGTCTGACTCCCAAGTATAAATCACTGGCATTCGGAGTTTGTCTGAATTCGGTAACCCGGGATGGGCCCCTAGTCCAAACAGTGCTCTACCTCCAGGATTCTCTTCTTGAGGCTAGCCCTAAAGCTATTTCGGAGAGAACCAGCTATCTCCAGGTTCGATTGGAATTTCTCCGCTACCCACACCTCATCCCCGCACTTTTCAACGTGCGTGGGTTCGGGCCTCCAGTAAGTGTTACCTTACCTTCACCCTGGACATGGGTAGATCACCTGGTTTCGGGTCTACAACTGCATACTCACTCGCCCTATTCAGACTCGCTTTCGCTGCGGCTCCGGCTTCTCACCTTAACCTTGCATGCAATCGTAACTCGCCGGTTCATTCTACAAAAGGCACGCTATCACCCATTAACGGGCTCTAACTACTTGTAGGCACACGGTTTCAGGATCTATTTCACTCCCCTTCCGGGGTGCTTTTCACCTTTCCCTCACGGTACTGGTTCACTATCGGTCACTAGGGAGTATTTAGCCTTGGGAGATGGTCCTCCCGGATTCCGACGGAATTTCTCGTGTTCCGCCGTACTCAGGATCCACTCTGGAGGGAATGAACTTTCAGCTACGGGGCTATTACCCTGTCTTGCGGACCGTTCCAGGTCGCTTCGCTTAATCCATTCCTTTGTAACTCCGTATAGAGTGTCCTACAACCCCAGAAGGCAAGCCTTCTGGTTTGGGCTGATCCCGTTTCGCTCGCCGCTACTTGGGGAATCGCATTTGCTTTCTCTTCCTTCAGGTACTTAGATGTTTCAGTTCCCTGAGTCTGCCTTCTCATGTGCTATGTATTCACACATGGATACTGCTCCATTACGAACAGTGGGTTTCCCCATTCGGAAATCCCCGGATCACAGCTCACTTACAGCTCCCCGAGGCATATCGGTGTTAGTGCCGTCCTTCTTCGGCTCCTAGTGCCAAGGCATCCACCGTGCGCCCTTATTAACTTAACCACTGAATGGTCAAAAAAATAAGTTGATCGCAATCGCGATCACGCTACTATGATGCTTGTTTCTTAATCAATGTCGATCTATCCAGTTTTCAAAGAACAAGTTTGAAAGTGCTCCGTAAGGAGTGAACCTTCAAAACTGAACGCAAAACGTCAACCCGATTCCGAAGAATGGGTTCCGATAAAATCCTTAGAAAGGAGGTGATCCAGCCGCACCTTCCGATACGGCTACCTTGTTACGACTTCACCCCAATCATCTGTCCCACCTTCGGCGGCTGGCTCCCGTAAGGGTTACCCCACCGACTTCGGGTGTTACAAACTCTCGTGGTGTGACGGGCGGTGTGTACAAGGCCCGGGAACGTATTCACCGCGGCATGCTGATCCGCGATTACTAGCGATTCCGGCTTCATGCAGGCGAGTTGCAGCCTACAATCCGAACTGAGAACGGTTTTCTGGGATTGGCTCCCCCTCGCGGGTTTGCAGCCC
>NZ_JAHPZO010000026.1:2500-18320 GCF_019042655.1 Planococcus sp. CP5-4_YE | reverse complement strand
CGTCCAAGTTGTGAGATGAGAAACGAGGCAAATCCCGTTTCTATATAACATCAAGCAGTGATGGCAAGAGGTTTACCTCAGAGTCCCTGATTTCACACTGCCAAGAAAAGCCTCTAGCGAGGCGGGAGTCCCTGATTTCACACTGCCAAGAAAAGCCTCTAGCGAGGCGGGAGGTGCCCGTACCGCAAACCGACACAGGTAGGCGAGAAGAGAATTCTAAGGTGAGCGAGTGAACTCTCGTTAAGGAACTCGGCAAAATGACCCCGTAACTTCGGGAGAAGGGGTGCTCTGGTAGGGTGTTACAGCCCGAGAGAGCCGCAGTGAATAGGCCCAGGCGACCGCCCCAGTCAAACTGCCCGCCTGACACTGTCTCCCAAGCCGCTMAGGCTTGTGGGTTAGAAGTTCAATACAACCAGGGTAGTATCCCACCGACGCCTCCCCNGRWGCTGGAAGGTTAAGGGGAGTGCTTAGCGCAAGCGAAGGTGCGAACCGAAGCCCCAGTAAACGGCGGCCGTAACTATAACGGTCCTAAGGTAGCGAAATTCCTTGTCGGGTAAGTTCGSRACCGCACGAAAGGCGTAACGATCTGGGCACTGTCTCAACGAGAGACTCGGTGAAATTATAGTACCTGTGAAGATGCAGGTTACCCGCGACAGGACGGAAAGACCCCGTGGAGCTTTACTGTAGCCTGATATTGAATTTTGGTGCAACTTGTACAGGATAGGTAGGAGCCAGAGAACCCGGAGCGCCAGCTTCGGGGGAGGCGTCGGTGGGATACTACCCTGGTTGTATTGAACTTCTAACCCACAAGCCTGAGCGGCTTGGGAGACAGTGTCAGGCGGGCAGTTTGACTGGGGCGGTCGCCTCCTAAAGAGTAACGGAGGCGCTCAAAGGTTCCCTCAGAATGGTTGGAAATCATTCGCAGAGTGTAAAGGCACAAGGGAGCTTGACTGCGAGACGGACAGGTCGAGCAGGGTCGAAAGACGGACTTAGTGATCCGGTGGTTCCGCATGGAAGGGCCATCGCTCAACGGATAAAAGCTACCCCGGGGATAACAGGCTTATCTCCCCCAAGAGTCCACATCGACGGGGAGGTTTGGCACCTCGATGTCGGCTCATCGCATCCTGGGGCTGTAGTCGGTCCCAAGGGTTGGGCTGTTCGCCCATTAAAGCGGTACGCGAGCTGGGTTCAGAACGTCGTGAGACAGTTCGGTCCCTATCCGTCGCGGGCGCAGGAAATTTGAGAGGAGCTGTCCTTAGTACGAGAGGACCGGGATGGACACACCGCTGGTGTACCAGTTGTTCTGCCAAGAGCATCGCTGGGTAGCTATGTGTGGCCGGGATAAGTGCTGAAAGCATCTAAGCACGAAGCCCCCCTCAAGATGAGATTTCCCATTGCGCAAGCAAGTAAGATCCCTCAGAGACGATGAGGTAGATAGGTTCGGGGTGGAAGCGTGGCGACACGTGCAGCTGACGAATACTAATCGATCGAGGACTTAACCAATAACTGAAATGCGTTTCCATAATTCAATGTCGATTTATCCAGTTTTGAGCGAACAAGCTCAAACCAGTCCAGTGATGATGGCAAAGAGGCCACACCCGTTCCCATCCCGAACACGGAAGTTAAGCTCTTTTGCGCCGATGGTAGTTGGGGGTTTCCCCCTGTGAGAGTAGGACGTCGCTGGGCAAGTTGAAAGGCCGTTACCGGTTCATTCCGGTAACGGCTTTTTTGTATGAAAATTTTCTTATTTCTTGTGAAGATAGTTTTTCAAAGGTAGGCTAAAGATAAGGAGAGGTGGAATGAAGATGAGTAACTTATACACTTATGAAGTAAAGCAAGCAGACGGCAACATGGAACAGCTAGAAAATTTTAAAGGAAAACCATTGGTTATTGTCAACACGGCAAGCAAATGTGGGCTAACTCCGCAATTTGAGGGTTTACAGCGTCTGTATGAAAAATATAAAGATCAGGGCTTAGAAATTCTCGGATTCCCTAGCGGCCAATTCAACGATCAGGAATTCCACACACAAAAGGAAACACTGGAATTTTGCCGTAAGAATTATGGAGTGAGCTTTCCGGTTTTTTCTAAAATAGATGTAAATGGTGAAGTCGCTGATCCACTCTTTAAGTATTTGACTTCTTGGGGTACAAGCGACGTAAGTGGAGAGATTAAATGGAACTTTACTAAGTTTCTCATTGATCGCCAAGGAAATATTGTTCAACGTTACGAACCACAGGTTGAGCCGGAGCAAATGGAGAAAGATATACAGAAAATTTTATGATCCATTAGTCGGAATAGTTTTACTTTTATCAGTTTCTTGACACCCCCTGAAACCGCTGATAACCTTACAATAATATTTAAAAGGAAGCAGGAGGCGTGTCAATTATGTGGGAATCGAAATTTCTTAAAGAAGGGTTAACCTTCGACGATGTATTGCTAGTGCCAGCTCATTCAGAAGTGTTGCCGAAGGATATTGATTTGTCAGTAGAGCTGACGCCAAAAATCAAGTTGAACATTCCAATTATTAGCGCGGGAATGGACACTGTGACGGAAGCAAAAATGGCTATTTCAATGGCACGACAAGGCGGCCTTGGAGTCATTCATAAAAATATGAGCATCGAAGAGCAGGCTGAGCAAGTAGTGACTGTTAAACGTTCGGAAAATGGCGTTATTACAGATCCCTTTTACCTGACTCCTCAACATCAGGTTTACGATGCTGAACATTTGATGGGCAAATATCGTATTTCAGGTGTACCGATTGTCCAAAGCGAAGAAGATTTGACTTTGGTTGGAATCATTACAAACCGTGACCTCCGCTTCATCCAGGACTACTCTTTAGAGATTAAAGATGTAATGACGAAAGAGAAATTAGTGACAGCTCCGGTTGGCACGACTTTAGAAGATGCTGAAAAAATCCTCCAACAGTATAAGATCGAGAAGTTGCCTATCGTCGATCAAAACGGCATGTTAAAAGGGCTTATCACGATTAAAGATATCGAAAAAGTAATCGAGTTCCCGAATGCTGCAAAAGATGAGCAGGGACGCTTGTTAGCAGGAGCTGCCGTTGGTGTTACTTCGGATACGATGAAGCGTGTGGAACAATTGGTCAAAGCTCATGTAGACGTTATCGTCATCGATACGGCCCATGGCCATTCGGCAGGCGTATTGACCATGGTCAGTCAAATCCGCGAGGCGTATCCTGAACTGACAATTGTGGCAGGGAATGTGGCTACTGCGAGTGGAACGAAAGCTTTGATTGAAGCAGGTGCTGATATCGTTAAAGTGGGTATCGGACCAGGCTCGATTTGTACAACACGTGTTGTTGCAGGTGTAGGAGTTCCACAAATTACAGCAGTTTACGATTGCGCTACAGAAGCTCGCAAACACGACAAGTCCATCATTGCAGACGGCGGCATTAAGTTCTCCGGAGATATCATCAAAGCGCTGGCAGCAGGCGGACATGTTGTTATGCTAGGCAGTCTGCTTGCAGGAACTACTGAAAGCCCAGGGGACACTGAAATCTTCCAGGGACGCCGCTTCAAGACTTACCGCGGCATGGGTTCCATCGCTTCTATGGAAAAAGGATCGAAAGACCGTTATTTCCAAGATGAAGCGAAAAAGTTGGTGCCGGAAGGAATCGAAGGGCGCTTGCCTTATAAAGGGCCTCTAACTGATACGATCCACCAATTGCTTGGAGGCATTCGTGCAGGCATGGGCTATTGTGGAACAAAAGATTTACGGTCACTTCGTGAAGACGCACAGTTTATCCGCATGACGGGTGCAGGATTGATCGAAAGCCACCCGCATGACGTACAAATTACAAAAGAATCACCGAATTATTCAATGTAAGATCAGACGCCTCCCTAGGTATTCCTAGGGAGGTATTTTTTCGTTTTGCTTCCAGAGAATATGCTAAAATAGCAGAAGGAATGAAACGATGGAGGACAATCGAGTGAAAAGTTTAGTGAAATGGATTCAAGTATTAATGATAATGGCTGTAGTTCTCATGATCATGATGCCGAATCGCGTGCAGGCGGAAGAAACTGTTCCTGTATTGGCGGATGCAGCGATTGTGGTAGATGCAGAGAACGGACAGATTTTATACGGACAAAATGATAAAGCCGTGCTTGGTATCGCTTCTATGAGCAAAATGATGAGTGAATACCTTTTGTTTGAAGCGATCGAGGAAGGTATCGTCAGTTGGGACGATGAATACGAAGTGACGGATTATAGCCACCGGATTTCGCAGGATTTGCGCTTGAGCAATGTGCCGCTGCGCCGGGATGGTTCCTATACGATGAAAGAATTATATGAAGCGATGGCAATTTATTCGGCGAATGCAGCGACGATTGGCATTGCCGAAACGATTGCGGGTACCGAGAAAGAGTTTGCCCAGATGATGAATGACAAAGCGAAAGAGATGGGTATTGAAGACGCGCACTTCGTCAATTCGACAGGGCTTAATAATTCATTTCTATTGGGCATGCATCCTGAAGGGACGGGAGAAGAGGAAGAAAATACGATGTCGGCCCGTTCGGTTGCTATACTGACTAAAGCCTTGTTGGATGATTACCCGGAAATCCTCGATACTGCTAAAATTCCGGAATTGATGTTCCGCGAAGGCACACCTGACCAGATTCGCATGGTCAATTGGAATACCATGCTTCCAGGGATGGAATATGAATACGAAGGCATGGATGGATTGAAGACAGGAACCACGGATTTTGCAGGCCATTCTTTTGCAGGGACTGCCAAACGCGATGAGCTCCGGTTGATTGCGGTAGTGATGAAAGCGGTCGATGCCGAAGGGGAGGGTTCCTATGAGGCACGTTTTGACGCGACGCGTGCATTATTGGATTACGGCTTTGGATTTCAAGAAACGGAAATCATGAAAGCCGGCCAACAATTTATGGGGCAGGAATCCCTTCCTGTCGCAAAAGGTGAAAAAGAGCAAGTCGCGATAGCGGTTAAAGAACCGATCCGTTTGCTGGTTCCCTCATCCGATACTTACCGCACCGAGCTCGAAGTGACTGATGGAGCTCCAGTTGAAGCAGCTGTTGAGGAAGGGCAACTTGTAGGTAAGGTGAGAGTTTTGGATGCTGAGGGAAATGAAGTGGAATATTTGAAAGATGAAAATCCGTCGGCGGCTGTAGTGGCTACAGAAGCGGTAGAGCGTACCAATTGGTTTGCGCTGTCCATGAAAGGCGCCGTGGATTTCATTAAAGGCTTATTCTAAGAAAAACCAGCTTATTCCTTAGGGAGTGAGCTGGTTTTTTGGTATGTTCCAACTATGCATTAATTGCTCGACGCCTTGCTGGATTTCAATTTCATTCAAGCCGCCGAAACCGATGACGATTTTCGGTAAAGCGGATCTTTGCTTGAGTAGGTCATAATTTTGCATCGCGAATACACGGATTCCTGCTTCGCTTGCCACGGACACTAAGCTTTGTTCTGTGCGTTCGGTATCGATGGTCAAAACGACATGCATGCCTGCCTGCTCGCCGGAGACAGTAACTATTGGTTGATAAGGGACAAGTGCTTGTGTCAGACATTCTAGCTTTTTCCGGTACAGTTTGCGCATGCGGTTTAAATGTCTGGAGAAATGGCCTTTTTGCATGAATGTCGCGACGATTTGCTGGTCGATGCGCGGCACGGTGGACGTGTAATGTAAAAAGGTCTTACGGTAAGCATTCAATAACCTTGGCGGCAGCACGAGATAGGCGATGCGCAAGGACGGCATGATCGATTTGGAGAAAGTGCTGATGTAGATGACGCGCCCGCCAACGTCCATGCTTTGCAGGGCGGGAATCGGCTGGCTTGTGTAGCGAAATTCGCTGTCGTAATCGTCTTCGATGATAAAGCGTTCAGGTTTTGCTGCTGCCCAGTTCAGGAGTTGCGCCCGGCGTGTAGCGCTTAAGATCGAGCCAGTCGGGAACTGATGGGACGGGGTGACGTAGGCGATGTCGACGTCGGTTTTGTCGAGTTCCTGTACATCGATGCCGTCTTCATCGACGGCAATCGGGAATGCTTGTCTATCATCATGTTCGAAAATGCTATGGGTTAAGGCGTATCCAGGGTTTTCAAAGCCGAAGCTCAAGTTTTTATCGAAGAGCCGGATCAGCAATGGCATCAATTGTTCAGTCCCTGAACCGACGATGATTTGTTCGGGTTCACAAACAACGCCGCGGGATTGATATAAATAACGGGCAATCTCAGCTCTCAGCAATTCATCTCCTTGCGGATGTCCGGCCAGCAAAAATTCGTGATTTTCTTCATCAATTACTTCACGCGCTGTTTTCCGCCATGTAGGAAATGGGAACGACCTAGTATCGATACGGGCCGGATTGAAGTCATACAAATAACTTTTTTTAGGCATATCGCGTATAGCTGGTTCTTCTTGTGGCAAATCCAGATAAGCGAGTTCTTCTACTGGCATCGTGAAAAAGCCTTTGCGTGGGCGCGGCTCGATAAAGCCTTCTGCCACCAATTGGGAATAGGCCAATTCAACGGTTGTTTGGCTGATTTGCAAGTACTCGGCCAATTTACGTTTGCTTGGCAGTTTCGTATCGACTGCGATTTTTCCCGCCGTAATGGCTGTGCGGATTTCGCGATAGAGCTGTTTGTAAAGCGGTGTTGAGGATTGTTTCTGCAATTGGAACATGAGCATGTCCATCATTGTCACTCCATCTGACCTTTTAAAATATTATAAACTGAGTCTTTTTATATGGTCACAGTTTATTATACTGGAAACAACCAATAAAAGGGAGGCATTTTCAGATGAGTGAAAAAGGGACAGATCGAGTTAAACGAGGCATGGCAGAAATGCAAAAAGGCGGCGTCATCATGGATGTGGTCAATGCAGAGCAGGCAAAAATCGCCGAAGCGGCAGGAGCGACGGCCGTCATGGCGCTCGAGCGCGTCCCATCCGATATCCGCAAAGAAGGCGGGGTTGCCCGCATGGCGGACCCGCGCATTACGGAAGAAGTGATGAATGCGGTGTCGATTCCGGTCATGGCAAAAGCACGCATCGGCCATATTACAGAAGCGCGTGTACTCGAAGCGATGGGCGTTGATTATATCGACGAAAGCGAAGTGCTGACACCGGCGGATGAGGAATTTCACTTGTTGAAAAACGATTATACAGTCCCATTCGTCTGCGGCTGCCGCAATATCGGGGAAGCGGCACGACGTATTGGTGAAGGGGCGTCGATGCTGCGGACTAAAGGCGAGCCGGGTACAGGGAATATCGTTGAAGCGGTGCGTCATTTACGCCAAGTGAATGGCGAAGTGCGCAAGATCGTCGCGATGGGTGAAGACGAATTGATGACGGCGGCAAGAGATCTAGGCGCGTCTTACGAGTTTTTGAAGGAAGTGAAATTGCTTGGCCGTTTGCCGGTTGTTAATTTTGCCGCCGGTGGCATCGCAACGCCAGCAGATGCGGCGCTTATGATGGAACTCGGGGCAGATGGGGTCTTTGTCGGATCCGGCATTTTCAAATCGGATCAGCCGGAGCGGTTTGCGCGTGCCATCGTGGAAGCGACTGCTCATTATCAGGATTACGAATTAATCGCGAAATTGTCGAAAGATCTTGGCCCGGCAATGAAAGGCTTGGAAATGTCGACAATCGGCGCGGCGGACCGTATGCAGGAAAGAAGCTGGTAAGGATGAAAATCGGTGTATTGGCACTGCAAGGAGCGGTGCGTGAACATGTATCAGCGATTCAAGCAGGCGGAGCTGAAGCGGTGGTGGTGAAAAAGGCTGTCCAGTTGGCAGAACTCGATGGCTTGGTGCTGCCGGGCGGTGAAAGTACGGCGATGCGCAGATTGATTGACCGCGCGGAGTTGCTGGAGCCGTTAAGAGCATTTGCAGATGCGGGAAATCCGATGTTCGGCACATGTGCAGGGCTGGTATTGCTTGCTAAGGAAATCGAAGGGCAAGAAGCGGCGCACCTCGGGGTCATGGACATCACGGTCGCGCGCAATTCCTTTGGCCGGCAAGTGGACAGCTTTGAAGCAAATCTGGATATTCAAGGAATCGATGAGCCGTTTCCAGCGGTCTTTATCCGCGCGCCGCATATCGTGCATGCGGGCGAGGATGTGGAAGTCTTGTGTGAATACGGGGGGCGTATTGTTTTGGCGAAGAGCGGGCCGTTTCTTGGCTGTTCATTCCACCCTGAGTTGACCGGAGACCATCGGCTGATGCAACTGTTCCTGAACATGGTGGAAAACAGGGAACTCTTGCCAACAACAGCGCACTATAGTAAAATATGAATAATTTCAAAGAAGAAACGTTGATGGGAATAGTACAGCGCAGTTTTTCTGTAAGAGAGCCGGTGGTTGGTGCGAACCGGTGTCAAACGCGTTGGAATCCACCCCGGAGTTGCATGGCGATGAGCCAGTGCCGGTTTTAATGCCGTTATGTGATGAAGAGGATTGGCTTTTTTTGCCGATCAATCAGGGTGGCAACGCGGGTAGCTCTCGTCCCTTTACCAGGGGATGAGGGCTATTTTTGCGTTGTTTTTTCTTATTTGACGAATACTTAAGGAGGAATTTCTATGTTGGATATCCGTTTTGTACGGGAAAATTTTGAACAAGTGAAAACAAAGCTCGGAAAGCGAGGGGAAGACATTTCCGTACTCGATGATTTCGGGGCGCTCGACCAAAAGCGCCGGGAACTGATTGTCCAGACTGAGCAACTGAAGGCAGAACGCAACGAGGCGTCCCAACAGATTGCCGTCATGAAGCGCAACAAGGAAAATGCTAACGAGGCGATCGCGAAAACACGTGAAGTCGGCGACCAGATCAAAGTGATTGATGACGAATTGCATGAAGTGGAGGAAAAACTCGACTATATCATGATGCGCGTGCCGAACATCCCGCACGATAGCGTACCATTTGGCGATTCTGAAGACGATAATGAAGAAATCCGGACATGGGGCGACAAGCCGGAGTTTGGCTTTGAAGCGAAGCCGCATTGGGACATCGCGACCGATTTGAATATCGTCGATTTCGAGCGCGCAGCCAAAGTGACCGGCAGCCGTTTCGTCTTCTACCGCGGGCTTGGCGCACGCCTTGAGCGCGCACTCATCAATTTCATGATGGACCTTCACCAGGAACAGCATGGCTACGAGGAAATGCTGCCGCCATATATGGTCAACCGCGAAAGCTTGACCGGTACAGGGCAATTGCCGAAGTTTGAAGAAGATGCGTTCTTGATCGAGAAGGAAGATTATTTCCTCATCCCGACGTCTGAAGTACCGGTGACGAACTTCTACCGCGACGACATCTTGACTGCCGATATGCTGCCGCAAGCTTTTGCTTCTTATAGCGCGAATTTCCGCTCTGAAGCGGGTTCTGCCGGACGTGACACACGTGGCTTGATCCGACAGCACCAATTCAATAAAGTTGAACTTGTGCGCTTTGTGAAGCCGGAAGATTCTTATGACGAACTTGAGAAGCTGACGGGCCATGCGGAGAAAGTCTTGCAATTGCTAGGCCTGCCTTACCGCGTCTTGAAGATGTGCACAGCGGACCTCGGCTTTACGGCAGCGAAGAAATACGATATTGAAGTGTGGATTCCGAGCCAAGAAACGTACCGCGAGATTTCTTCTTGTTCAAACTTTGAGGATTTCCAAGCGCGCCGTGCGAACATCAAATTCCGCCGCGAAGCGAAAGGCAAACCGGAATTTGTCCACACCTTGAACGGCAGCGGCCTGGCTGTCGGACGGACTGTTGCGGCATTGCTTGAAAATTTCCAGCAGGAAGACGGTTCTGTGGCTATTCCTGAAGTCTTGCAGCCTTATATGGGCGGGAAAACAACCATCCGCTGAACGAAAAGACCCGAATGGATTTCGGGTCTTTTTTTCGTTGAGAAAGGGTAGACAAGTAGAAACAGGGAAAGGGAGCGGTGGATATGAACGAAGTGGAATTTCAGTTTGTAGAAACGAATGGCATCCGGCTTCATACAGCTGTAGCCGGTCCGGACCAGGGGGAACTCGTCGTATTGTTGCACGGCTTTCCGGAATTCTCGTATGGGTTTCACCATCAAATGGAGGGACTCGCTGCCCGGGGCTACCGTGTAGTAGCACCCGATCAGCGCGGCTATCATTTGAGTGATAAGCCTGAGCGCATTGAAGCGTATACGATTGATCTATTGCGCGATGATATCATCGGGTTGATTGAAGCGTTCGGTAAAACTTCAGCAGTGATCGTCGGCCATGACTGGGGAGGGGCCGTAGCTTGGCATTTGGCAGCGACGCGGCCTGAGTATGTCAACAAACTCATCGCTATTAATATTCCGCATCCTGCAGCAATGCCGAGAGTCTTCATGAAAAATCCCATGCAATGGGTGAAAAGCTCGTATATGGCGTTTTTCCAACTGCCGGAAGTACCGGAACGGCTGATGGCTGCAAATGATTTCGAATGGATGGCACAAGCGATGAAAGGGACTGCAAGACCGTCCGCTTTTACGGAACAAGAATTGGATCGCTACCGAGAAGCCTGGAGCCAGCCAGCGGCACTGAGCGGTATGCTTAATTGGTACCGTGCACTCCGCAAAGGCAGCCTCAATCAAGTTCCGACAAGGCCGATCGAAATCCCAGTACGCATTTTATGGGGGATAGGCGACCAGTTCTTGTCACCGATGCTCGCCAAAGAAAGTTTGAAGTTTTGCAAGGATGCAGAATTAGTATGGATCGATGAGGCCACACATTGGGTGCATCATGAACAGCCGATTATTGTGAACCACTTGATCAAAGAATTTCTGGCATAGAAAAACGGAAAACCTAGGACTGGGTTTTCCGTTTTTCTTTATTGCGTTTACGCAAGTCCCGGAAGAATTGGGTCAGCAACCCGCCGCACTCATCCGCTAGCACATTTTCCGTTACTTCGCATTGATGGTTAAAGCGCTCATCATTTAGCAAGCGGTACAGTGAATCGACGCAGCCTGCCTTACTATCACGCGCTCCGTAGACGACATGTGGAATGCGCGACTGCAAAATAGCGCCGGCGCACATTGGGCAAGGCTCTAACGTTACGTAAAGCTTGGTGTCTTCAAGACGCCAATTATCGAGTGTTTCGCACGCTTGTTGAATGGCCAGCAATTCGGCGTGGGTGACAGCGTTACGCGTCGTTTCACGCAGATTATGAGCTCGTGCGATAACACGGTCGTCTTGCACGATGACCGCGCCGATTGGCACTTCGCCTTTAGCAGCAGCTTTTTGGGCTTCTTCAATAGCAAGTCCCATAAAAAAATGGTCTTTTTCCAATCCGTTCATGATTCATCGCTCCTCGCCTTTTAGTGTATCATCTTTTCATCCTGACAAAGCACTACAAAGCCGTGTGCAATTTTGAACGCCATTTGGCTCTACTTTTAACTTTAGGGATATGGTAAAATAAATGGCATTGCATTTTACTTGAATCGAAGAAGGGGGACTTCTTGTGCCGGTGCCATTTATCACCGTAGAAGGTCCGATCGGAGTGGGGAAAACTTCACTGACGAAAGCACTTTCAGAGCAACACCAGTTTCAATTGTTGAAGGAAATCGTGGATGAAAATCCGTTTTTGAATAAATTTTACGAAGATATCGAGGAATGGAGCTTCCAGACGGAAATGTTCTTCTTGTGCAATCGCTATAAGCAATTGAGCGATATCCAAAAGAAATTCATCTCCAACCAGGAGCCGGTCGTTGCGGACTATCATATCTTCAAAAACTTGATCTTCGCCAAACGGACGCTGCCTGAAGAAGAATATGCCAAATATGAAGCAATCTATAAAATCCTGACAGCCGATATGCCCAAGCCGAATATGGTCATTTATTTGCACGCGAGCCTCGATACCTTGATGAAGCGCATTAAATTGCGCGGCCGTGAATTCGAACAGATGATTACACCGGATTACATGGAGCAATTGTCTGCAGACTACCATGAATTCATCGAACGTTTTGAGCGCGAGCATCCGGAAATCCCAGTGCTGCGCTTTAACGGAGACGAACTTGATTTCGTGCAAAACCGTTCCGACCTCGAAGTGATTCTCACTCATGTGGAAGGCACGCTTGAAAAAAGGAGCTTATCAATATGAATGAAAATTTACGAGACAAGTACGGTATCCCGAAAGACGCCGTCATCACTATAGCCGGAACGGTCGGCGTCGGGAAATCGACGATGACCAAAGCACTTGCGGATTCTTTGCAATTCCGCACCTCTTTTGAAAATGTGGATGGCAACCCTTATCTGGATTTGTTTTATGACGATTTCGAAAAGTGGAGCTTCCATCTGCAAATCTATTTCTTGGCAGAGCGCTTCAAGGAGCAAAAGCGGATGTTCGAATACGGCGGCGGCTTTATCCAAGACCGCTCAATTTACGAAGACACCGGCATTTTCGCTAAAATGCATCAGGAAAAAGGCACGATGAATGCAGTGGATTATGAAACTTATACGAATTTGTTCGATGCGATGGTCATGACGCCGTATTTCCCGCATCCGGATTTGTTGATTTACTTGGAAGGTTCGATCGAAGACATCCTTGGGCGCATTCAAGAACGCGGCCGCGCGATGGAGCAACAAACACCTGTTGAATATTGGCTCGAAATGCACGAACGCTATGAACGCTGGATCGATTCGTTTAATGCCTGCCCTGTGCTGCGCCTTAATATCAATGATTATGACTTGATGAACGACCCGGAGTGTTCGGAACAAATTGTCGAACGCATTGGCAAGTTCATGCAGCAAACAGCTGTATTGAAACGATAAAAACCCGGAGGCATGTGCCTCGGGGTTTTCTATTTCCCAGGAAATAAACGAAAAAAACTCACAGAACAGACCTGTGAGTTTTTTTATAATATTCAGACACATGCTTGTTAAGAAAAAATTCGTTGCTTGCACAACGAATCTATCTCTATCTACATGCGCGTAGTTATTCAAAAAATGGAGGAGGAAGAGGGATTCGAACCCCCGCGGGATTTGACTCCCCTGTCGGTTTTCAAGACCGATCCCTTCAGCCAAACTTGGGTATTCCTCCGTGTTGGACAAGATATAATTTATCACGGTTTTAAAAGGGCGTCAACAGTTTTGAAAGAAAAACTCATATTTTTTACGTAAATCTTTTAAAAAGGGAATAGAAAGAGAGAGTTGACGCCTGTTTCCCTTTTAATTAACTTTATGTTTGATTTTTTCTCCAGCACTCCGTATACTAGTAAATGCCGTGCTAGGTGGGAAGGTAGCGGTGTCCTGTAACCTGCAATCCGCTCTAGCAGGACTGAATTCCTTTCTGAGGCTGTTTGTATGCAAGGTCTGCCTCATGCACGTAGTGTTGACATCTGGGTCCTGCGCAATGGAAACCCATGAACCATGTCAGGTCCGGAAGGAAGCAGCATTAAGTGGTACTTTCTATGTGCCGCGGGGTTGCCTAGATCGAGCCAACGACATGAGTAACGCTTGTGTACAGCAGTCGAAGAAAGGTGCACGGCTTAACCTAAATGATCCAAACCTGTCCGCAGCTTGCGGACAGGTTTTTTTCTGTCCAGAATGTGTGGCGTACGTTGAAATGATTCAGGAACATGCCCGATTTATGGTACAATGAGAGGATAGAACAAAGACTTTTTAAAAGGGGAGAACAAGGTGGCGTATCAAGCTTTTTACCGTGTGTACAGACCGCGGACTTTCTCGGAAATGACCGGCCAGACGCATGTCAAACAAACCCTTCAGAATGCTCTCCTTTATGATAAAACGACCCACGCGTATTTATTCTCAGGCCCTCGGGGAACCGGGAAGACGAGTGCGGCGAAGATTTTCGCTAAAGCGCTGAATTGTGAACAAGCTCCAGCAGCAGAACCGTGCAATGAATGTTCTTCTTGCCGGAGCATCGATGAAGGCTCGAATACAGACGTCATCGAATTCGATGCGGCTTCCAATTCGCGGGTCGAGGAAATGCGGGAAATTATCGAGAAAGTACGTTTTTCTCCAGCCAATTCCCGTTTCAAAGTATATATCATTGATGAAGTGCATATGTTATCGAACAGCGCATTCAACGCGCTGTTGAAAACACTGGAAGAACCACCGGAACACGTCGTCTTCATTTTGGCGACGACAGAGCCGCATAAATTGCCGCTGACGATCATTTCCCGCTGCCAGCGTTTCGATTTCAAATCGCATACGCAAGCGGACATCGTCGCGCGCATGATTACCGTCTTGGAAGATGCCAAGATTCCTTATAATGAGCAAGTGTTGAAAATCATCGCCCAGGCAGCAGCGGGCGGCATGCGTGATGCGCTTAGCCTGCTCGACCAGGTGGTATCGTTCAGCGGAGATGAAATGACTATTGAAGATGCGCTTCTCGTCACGGGCTCGATCAGCCAGGACATGTTTTACGGCATTGCCGAAGCGTTGTTGAAGAAAGACGTCGGGCAAGCATTGACCTTGCTTGAGCAATTGGTGCGCGACGGCAAAGACCCGGTGCGCTTAGTAGAGGATTTCATTACCTTCTTCCGCGATCTATTGTTGATCCAAACGGCGCCAGGTCTGCGAGATATGCTCGAGCTCGCTGCCTTCGAACCACGTTTCGAAGAGCTGGCGGAACAATTTGAAGCGTCGACGCTTTATGACTGGATCGATATTTTAACGAAGACCCAGCAGGAGATGCGCTTCTCGAACCATACGAAAATCTATATGGAAACCGCACTGCTGAAAATGGTGCAGGCAGACGCTCCTGTGCAAACTATCGGTGCAGGCGCGCCGTCTCCTGAACTTGAAGCGAAAGTCACGAGCCTTGAGCAAATGGTGCGCGAATTGCAGCAACAATTGAAAGATGGCGGCGGGGCAGCGAGCGCAGCGCCTCAAGCGGAACAGAAAAAGCGCCAGCGTTCGCAAAGTGCCTTTAAAATTCCAACTGGCCGCATTCAGGAAGTGCTGAAGAATGCAACGAAACCAGATATCCAGGCGATTAAAACCAATTGGGCGACCGTGATGGGGCAATTGCAACGATCGCATTCGGCATTGCTTAACGATGCCGAGCCGGTAGCGGCATCCCCAGATGCTTTTGTGTTAAAATTCAAGTATGATATTCATTGCCAGATGGCTTCTGAAAATCAGACTTTTGCCGCAGCGTTCAGCCAGTTGCTTGAGCAGTATACGGGCAAGGCTTACACGCCGGTTTACGTGCCGGACGCCAATTGGCTGAAAATCCGTGAAGAGTTTATCCGTAACGGCGGCTTGAAAAATGAAGGCGACGCGGAGGAACCGGAAGGGCAAGAAGAGAATCCATTTTCCGGGGACGGCGCAAGCCCTGAAGAAGATCCATTCGTCTCTGAGGCGGAGCGGCTCTTCGGCAAAGATTTTGTCGAAGTCCATGATGATTAACGAATACAAAATTTGAGGAGGAACCAATTATGCGTGGTGGAGGAAATATGCAAGGCATGATGAAACAAATGCAGAAAATGCAAAAACAAATGGCGGAGGCTCAAGAAGAGCTCGGCACATTGAAATTTGAAGGAACAGCAGGCGGTGGAATGGTTAAAGTAACAGTTTCTGGCCATAAGGAAGTTCTTGATATCGCATTGGACCCGGCAGTCGTAGACCCGGAAGATGTGGAAATGCTGCAAGACACATTGATCGTTGCAACAAACGAAGCGTTTAAAAAAGCGGACGAGCATGCGAATTCCACAATGGGGAAATTCACGAAAGGTATGAATATCCCCGGCATGTTCTAGGAGGTAAGCGATAATGCACTACCCGGAACCTATTTCCAAACTGATGGAAAGCTTCATGAAGTTGCCAGGAATCGGGCCGAAAACAGCGGCCCGGTTGGCATTTTTTGTGCTCGGCAT
>NZ_JAHPZO010000025.1 GCF_019042655.1 Planococcus sp. CP5-4_YE | reverse complement strand
GGGATAAGTACTGCGGTTGCCGGCTGCGCATACTGCCCGAATGCCCGCTGCGTCTTGTGCTAATGCTTTACGGATGTCCATTATGTAATTGCCTCCTTATCTGCTGAACAAGTACGACACGATCAACCCGGTGATGATGCCGAGAGCAAAGAATAGAATGAGTTTCGGTGTTTTTTTTCATCGGTCTCCTCCTCTTTTATACTTCCTCTAATTAGTGAAAATCAACTAAATTGAGATTGTTTCTGCCAGCATCTGTCCAGAAAATCTTTCGTCTCATGAGTTGAGCACATTGCCTGGGAAATATGTTCTTCCTGGACGGATTGAAGAAGGGAGTTGCCGATTCCCCGGTTGCGGAAGGAAGGATGAATGGCGATGTGATGGACAGCGAAAGTCTGTTGCTGCAGGTGGATGCCAATCACTCCAACCACTTTGTCACTTTCCTTCCATACATATAGACGGCGCTCAGCCAGCCCTTCGTAAGTGTTGAGTATTTGCTGAACTGGAACTCCTTTACGGGCCGATGGTAAATGGGAAAGCAAGCGCAAAACGGTTTCCCGGTGGCATGATTCGTATTCGATCATCATTCAAACCCCTCCTTCTCAAGTATGCTTCATCAGTGAACAGGCCATTAAAAAAGCGCCAAAAAGAATAGAACATTCTTTTTGGCGCCACCTCCAGCACTGGTGTCTGGTGTATACGACCGTTTCATTCATTATTGGATTGACCTTTAAAATCAAATAAAGCAGTTAGTTCAATTTCAGTGGTGACTCGTGCACTTACATAATACCCAACTTTTTTCACTAAGTAAACTGACTACTAAGAAAATAGTCAGAAGGAAATGGGTATCATGAAAATTTACCTAAATTTTAGAAGAAATAGCTTTTAAAATTACGAGATACCCGGATCTATTTCGAATGAGCAACGCGAATGATGAACGCATCGTTAACCCTCACAAACTGTGACGTCGCGAAAACAGCTCTGCGGGACTCAAACATATGGTTATTTCTTAAATTCCAATAGCGCATAGCTTTTGTCTTCTTCAAAGTCCCAGTCGACATAAATGCCGATCAATGGGCGTTTGACGATTGCGGGCAATTGGGATTCGGCGAACAACATATATTCCAATGGCCGTTTCGCCAATTTCAAGGCTTCTTGAAATTCATTTTTGATCAGCTCTTTTTCCAGCAACGTGAAAATGCCCAGCCGTTCGATGAGCAGCGTCCGGTCGCTCAGCCAATGAAAATTGGTTTCTGCCGGTTCTTTCTGCCCTGCGATGCTCAGCCGGATGACTTCTTTCCGAAGCGCTTGTTCATCGACTTCTTCCGGCCACCTGAGTTTATGGGATTTTGGTTCTTCCAATACCCCCAAAATCATGCCGGAATAATCGTCCAAATTCCAATCAGCATATAATTCCACTACATCCAGGTCGGCCTCTTTCCAAAAATTCTTCTTGAACTCAGCCATCAATTCAATCATCAATAAATCCCTGGTTTTTAAAATGCGGTTTTTTTCATTCTGTTCGAGCAGAATCTTCTCCATCGGGGCTAGAAAATCCCGGAGTTGAATGCAGACGAATGATTTGTAGGTAGTGACATGCACAGAGCTCGTCCCTTTGCCAAAATGCTCACGCAAGATGCTTGCAGTGAAACCACTGATGATCGATTCTACCGTTTTCTCCTGAGGCATGTCCTCTCTCCTTTAAACGGAAGAAACTGTTCATTCCATTTGGGCAAGTGTACAGGGCTTAGGGAGAAATAGCTACCGTATGAAAAGAATCCTTTAACTTATTTTATTTAAAAGTGAAAAATTTGACCTGTTTACCGCGCGTAAAAGTGCTATATAAACTATACATACCAGGCAGAACAATCAATAAGCCGATGCCGATATAACTGTAGCGGATGTTCCAATCGAAAAACGGGACGGAAGCAAAGAGAATTCCGAGTGGCATGGCGCTTCGTAAAAACAACAAACGCACTGCACTCAGTTGGGCGAGCCGATTGCGCGGAGCATCTCGCTGGAAAATCGCCGCGTTTTGGGCATTGAACAAAGGAAACAACAGTCCGCCGAAAGCTTCGCATAACCACGCAAGCGGAACCGACTGGACGAAATACAAGAAGACGAAAGACAAACCGCCGCCAATCAAGCCGATATACATCGTCCGTTCGCTTTTCGCAAGCTTCGTGAGTAGCACCATCCCTGCCACGTAGCCAATCGGAAACGCTCCTTTGAAGACGCCATATTCCCACGCTTCGCCTTTTAAAACACCGCGGATGAACGGCACGCTCAATACGAGCGTCGCACCGACGGCAAACGACACCGTCGACGATAAAACAGTCAGCTTGAAGAGCCTAGGGTGGCGAAAGAAACTGATATAGCCTTCTTTCAGTTCAGCCCACCAGAATTTCTTCGTCCAAGGCGTCAGTTGTTGTTTAGGAAATGAAGGCAGCTTCGACAACGCGAGAAAGCTCAGAAAAAACAACAATGCCGAAACCCCGTGGATCCACTGCATCGGCAATACAAGAAGGAGCAGCGCCGTGACGCCAGGCGCGAGAAAGCCCATGAGCCGCAGCGTCCCGTCGAGCAAGCCATTGGCATTGGCCAATTCGTCTTCTGTGCACAGGTCCGGAAGCAGTGAAAACGATAAACTCGCAAAAATTGGCTGGAGTAATCCGAGAACGATTTGCAACACGACCAGACCGGCAATGACTCCTGCCTCGTTGCCCATGAAAAACCCGCCAAGCGGCAATAAATAGGCACCCGCACGGATCAATTGAATGCGCCGCAGCATCCGGTCTTTTCGCACATGATTCAAAAATGGCGCGCTGACTCCCTGCAACAAGAGGGAAGGGACGAAGTAAACGAGCCATAAAACGCCCATCCATTCGCGCGAGCCGGTCAATTCGTATAACAACAACCCGTTGACGATAGTGCCGGCTGCACCGCCGAATTCCGAGATAACTTCACCGGCCCATAGCGACTTGAAGGCACGTGAGTAACCCGTCACTCATCCATGCCCAAATAACGGGTCAATTGGCTGGAAAACGCCTCGAGCTGATCCAACCGGATTGAATAGACGCCTTTCTCCACTTGAACGAATTTCGCCGCTTTCAATAAAGCCAGCTGATGATGCAAGGTCGTTTTGGAGATGGCGAACTGGCCGCTGATTTCCTGAAGGGAAGCGGGGCCTTGGCGCAAGTGATGCAATAACTGCAAACGCAATTCATCGCCAAGTGCTTTATGCCCTTGGATCAATTCATTCGGCGGCACACCAGGGTCGAGCAGGTGCTGTTCGCTGACCGGATAGAAAAACAACTTCACATCAGCGGTGCGAATCGTCAGCAGCCAGGGCCGATACGATATATGTGGAATCAGTTTCACCGACCAAATGGAAGGCTCCGGCGCATAGTCAACACCCGCCACATGCTTGATTTCGCTCGCGGCTTTCGCCGACTCGAGCCCGCGATGCTGTTTTGCTTCAAAGTCGAGTGCCTGCAGCCATTTCGCGATATATAGCTTCTCACTCATCCAATCCTGCCATTCGCTTAACACCGTGAAAAACAATTCGCTTAGCTGGGCTTTCGAATGCTCCTGGAGTTCGCGCACATAGCCTCCAAGATAAGCATGCCCTTCAAACAAATCCGCATACTGTACCCATAAAGCATCATCGTTTGGCCGCTGCGCCGCCTCTCCACGCAACACTTCCGCCGACCGGCTGTGATAAGGGAGCAGGACCTCATAAAACTGCTCATCAGACATACCCGTCAACCGCTCCACAAATTCATCAATCGAACGAGCTCCGAACTCATTTTGCAACAACAACAAGCCGTACCACAAATTCGTCTCTTGAATGGTCGCGAGCAAATCCAACAAAGAAGCAGGCATCTTTTGCGCATCACGCTTCCATTCCTCATCCATCTCAAACGTATGGCGCAATTGTCCGTGCGTATAGCCCACGATCCCGACTATCCATTCCCATACCGGCGACTGTTCGACGGCCAGGTGAATCGACTCTTCCGGTAAAGCAGCATCCATGATCTTCATTACAAAAAACCCCCTATAAGCATTTTCTTTATTCTAAAGGAATGAAATATATAATTCAATATTAATTGAATTTATAATTCGGTTTATTTTGAACGAATGAAACGAAGCGAACTATTATATAGAAGGAAGAGAGTAAATCCTGCGCAAAACAACAAGTTCGTCCTTTAAAAAGGCAAAAGAAAAAGAGCACCCGAGATTTCGGATACTCCCTGAATCACATATTTAGCTTAGAAACGTCTGAAGCTGTGGAATTTAGATCCCCAGTATGGGCCGTTCAAGCTTTTCACTTCTGCTTTAGAACCGCCAGAGTGTACGAACTGGTTGTTCCCGATGTAGATCCCAACGTGTGAGATTCCAGCGCGGTAAGTGTTCGCGAAGAAGACCAAATCTCCTGGGCGTGGGCTTGAAACTTTGTAAGACTGAGCATATTGAGAAAGTGTTGTGCGTGAAACGCTCTTGCCTGCTTGTTTGAATGCATATTGTACAAATCCTGAGCAGTCAAACCCAGCTCTTGTCGTGCCGCCAAAACGGTACGGAATGCCTTTAAGCGCTAGTGCTTGAGAAACAACTGCCGAAGAAGAAACGCTTGCTGTTTTAGCAGAAGCCTGGACAACGCCAGAACCTGATGATTTTGTAACGAGTGAGCTATGTACCCAACCGTGAGTTCCGCCAGTGCGAACTTTGAACCATGTGCCGCTGCCGATTGAAGCGGATTTTGTAACTGTTGCAGTTGCGCCTTTAGAAGCAACTCGGATCACGCCGTGGCTTGTGCCGGCATCTCTGCGGACGTTTGTAGCGTATTTGAATTTGTATGTGCTGTTGGAAACTTGAACGATCGCTGGCTCAGATGCTTTCTGTGCGACTTCTGTTTGTGGCTGTTGTGCTTGTGCTGTATTTTGTGCGTCTGTAGCTGAACTTGAAAAGACCAATGCGCCTGCTGCTAGTAGTGTAAAGAATGCTTTTTTCATATTGTCAGTACCTCCGAAGGATAGTTTTTTTAAATTTATGTTATGTGGATATAAAGATTATCATTAATTTGCTCTGTCACTTACTATATAGACTGCCTCCTATAAAAACAATGTCTATGGAGTTTCAATTAGGTTACAGCAATATTACAAGTGAATGACTGCTCATAAAGCTAGTCACAGCAAGGATTTGGACGGTGGTAATATTTGCAATAACATGTTTATTTCTTTTCAAAACGGGAAATAGGAGCCCTTCATAGGTGTTTGAATACACAAAATATTACAGCCGAACAGATTTCATCCGAATTTTTAGAGCCTTTTATTTCCAAAACGGGACTCTGAACACTTTCGTAGCGGTTTTTTAGTCAATTTAATCATATAATTATTAGAAAAGTCAAAAACTATAGCAATAAAGCTTTGTTACACAACTGTAACAATCCATTCATTGCTTTATTTTTGAGGGTTAGGGGTATATGGGGATTAATAGTGTTTTAATCTTTAGTTGGATATAGAAAGAGTTAAAGCGGGAGATTGCGCTCCAGGCGGAAGCTTGCCCAGGGGCGGGAATCGAGCCTCCTCATTCGCTACAAGAACCGCGTGCTCTCACATCTGCATAGCAGATGCGTCGCAAATGATTAGGCTCAGCGATGCTTCGCTTAATCATTCACTGCGGGGTCTCTCAAACCCGTCGCTTCGCTGCTCCCTCGGGCGTCACCGCCTTGCGCTCCATCTCTAGCTATGGAGGAATAAGCAGATGTCATATTTCATTGATGTGTAAGCATGCTAGTAGATAGTGTGTTGTGACTTTGAATTTTTGCTTACCTATATAGAAGAAAGTAGATTTTACAAATCGCAACTTGAATCTAAAACTTCACTTCACCGCTAATAAAAGTTGCCGCGACTCAGCGTGAAACGCTGGGAGCAGTCTCACATTCTAAGTGTCACCACAAACCAACAACAATGAAATCCAATCGATCCACCTATTTCACAATGAATTGTCCAAAGCGCCAAGCGAAACAACCCACCGGAAAAATCAACACAGTCCATTCAAATGGATCATGCTATTTTCAATCAAATCACTCACCGCGACTCAGCGTGAAACGCTGGGAGCAGTCTCACATGCTAAGTGTCACCACAAACCAACAACAATGAAATCCAATCGACCCACCCATTTCGCAATGAACTGACCCAAGCGCCGGCGCGTCCAAGGGCTAGGCGAAGTGATGAGACCGGCGGTTTTCCGGGCTCCTCACGAAAGCCATGCCCAAAGCGCCAAGCGCTGTGTTGACCGATATCATATAAAGCACCTTCACTTCACCTATCACTCATTCATTAACTAATAAAAGAAACAAAACATCTATCTATAGAAGGAGGCTGTCCATATGAAGAAGATTCTATCGATCGATGGCGGGGGCGTACGGGGGATTTTGCCAGCCATGATGCTGTGTGAGCTGGAGCGGCGGACGGGGAAACCCGTCTGTGAACAATTCGATATCTTCGTGGGCACCTCGACTGGCGCGATTCTGGCACTCGGCCTCTTGGTGCCGGACGGCAAAAAGCCGCGCTACACAGCAAACGACATCCTCAAGCTCTACGAAACCGAAGCCGATCGCATGTTCCGAAAATCCTTCCTTCATCGCTCATTCGGCATCGTCGGGCGTTTCCTTCATACCCAATACAGCCACCAAGAATTCGAACAAGTGCTCAAGCATTACTTCAATAACTTGAAATTATCCGACCTCCTTCAGCCGGCCGTCATCCCGAGCTACGACATCCACGGCCGGCAAGCCCATTTTTTCAAAAGCACCGTCATCAATTTGAACGACCGCCAGCCTGACAGTGAAATCCGCCACATCATCCGGGCGGCGACTGCTGCGCCGAGTTATTTTGCGCCGGCGAAGATTCCGGAATATCCGAAAGCTGCGTTTATCGACGGCGGCGTGTTCGCCAACGATCCAGGGTTAAGCGCTTATGCCGAAGGGCTCGAACTCTACGGAGGAGAAGAAGAAGATTTTCTACTCGTATCGCTCGGTACCGGGGAAGCGCAGCGCGAAGTGGAAGTGACCGGCTGGCGGGCGTGGTTCCATTACGGCTGGGCACGGTCTTTATTGAAAGTCATGATGGATGGCAGTTCCGATTCGGTCGACCATCAGCTGCGCCACCTGTTGAAAGATGAAGGCGTTGATCAGCGCTATTTCCGCTTTCAGGAAAAACTGCCCGCAGACGATTCAGGCATTGAACAGCTTGACCGCGTCACGGCGGAAAATCTTGCGCGGCTGCGCCATATCGGACAGCGCATGATCAAAACGCAAAGCGCTGAAATCGATAAATTGTGCCGCTTGTTGTGACTTGTCACGGAAGTGTAATGCGTTTGTCGTGGTAATTACAGAAGCGGCTCAGGTAAAATAAGCGAGGAATCATACTGAAAAGAGGTCAACCCAATGGCACGGAGATACGGCTATATGGACTGGATGCGGGTGTTCGCGATCATTACGGTCGTCGGCGTCCACGTCGCATCGAAAATCATTAATAATTACACAACAGGCGATTGGGAATGGCATTACGCAAACGCGATCGACAGCGCACTTCGCTGGTGCGTGCCGATTTTCTTCATGCTGAGCGGCGCATTGCTCCTCACACGCGACAGCAAAGAACCGATCGGTGAATTTCTGCGCAAGCGGCTCGGCAAGGTCCTGTTGCCGCTCGTGTTCTGGAGTGCCGTTTACATGGCTTATAATATTTTTCAGCTCGGCGAGGAATATACGCCCATGCAAATGCTCGGCGCCTTCATCTCAGATGATATTTACTTCCATCTTTGGTTTCTCTACATCATTACGGGGCTGTATTTGATGGCGCCGTTTTTGCGCATCCTCGTTAAGCATATGGACAAGACGATGTTCCATTATTTCTTCGCGTTTTGGTTCTTGTTCTCGGCCGCGGCACCAATTTTCACGCGGGCAACGGGTTACGAAGTTGCTTTCGCTGGAGAACTATTCGCGCCGTACATCGGCTATTTCTTACTCGGTGCTTATCTCGTCATGTACCCGCTTCCAAAGCGCTGGCTTCCGACGCTTGGGGTCCTCGCGATTATCGGCTACGCGGTTACGCTATACGGCACGGTGTCAGCCAATGTCGGGCGTGAAGCCGGCGATTTTGATGACTTTTACTATGAGCATTATTACCCGCACGCGATCTTTGTTTCGTTATTCGTCTTCGTTGCTTTCCAACAGCTCGGCAAAAATTTGAAATCGACGCCGCTCATTACACGCATCAGCACGGCGACGTTCGGCGTCTACATCATCCATCCACTGATTCAGACCTATTTGAACCGCTTGTTGGATTTCAATGAAACAACCATCAATGTGGGCATCGGAGTGCCTTTGTCGTGGATCGTCATTTTCATCCTGTCCTATCTCATCATCCGCCTGATGCAGAAGACGCCGGTAGTGAGGCGGCTAGTGCCATAGACTGCCAAGGGGAAGGACCAGCACTTATGCCTATATAACTCTATACACAATGGGCCTGTGATTAATGTGGCAGTGTAGAGGGAGACTTACTGGTTAAAAATTTGATGAATTTATTAGAATAACTCGTATTAGATGAGATATCATGATAAGCTGTATTTAATTGTAAATTAAGGCTGGTTTATGGGTATAAAGGGGTGATAGCATCAAAAAGTCAATTTGGCTAGGAATTATGATAGCGATGGCAATTATGCTATCGGCATGTACACATAACGAAGTGATACGAGTGGGCGTTCCATTTACGGATGGATTGACAGAAGGCGTGTTATTCAAAAAAAACATCAAAGACCGCGCTTCAGTGGTCACGCTTAGAACGATCCTGCAAAACGAAAAAGAACTCGAGTCGCTCGATAGGCTATCGGTCGAACCTCAAGCTGTCTTCACCATCGACCGTCCAGATGACGGCGTGCAGGAAATCCGCCGCTTTGTCTGGTATCGTGACAATGGCCGCGCCGTCATGTCCAATGAACGAAATGTCCTGTCCCATAAAGAGAATCAGGAATTCTTCAGGCTGACAGCAGAACAAACGCAAGATTTGAAAAAGATCCTTCAATAAACTCTTTAAAAATAGAAGATGAGATGATGAAGCCTTGCCTTGTGCAGGGCTTTTTATGATAGGTAAAACGTCTGCAACGAAGCGGACAATAGGCTGTTGCGTGGTTGAAGATCCTGGAATTGGAATAAATAGATTTTCATCTTGTTTTAGTAATAATTAATCACTATAATGAAAAATAAGACAATTTAATTAGTTTTAAAGTTCTACCTAATTATCCGCTTAGTAGTTATCAATAATCACAAATAGGGTAATCCATAGTAATTGTCATACCATTACTCAATAAGGAGGAAAAAGAATGGACAATGTATTTTTGTTGCTGTTTTTGATTTCTGGGATCGCCTTGCTTATAGGGCTGATCAAACCAGGCCTTGTATTAAAGTGGCTGCCAGAATCCGGACGTACCCGAAAGAAAGTTGCGATGTACTTCGTGCCTGCGCTATTGATTTCATTCGTAATGTTCGGAATCACAGCGGATCCGGTCGAAGAAGACATGGCAGGCGTAGAAGAAGTGGAAGCAGAGGCACCGGCTGAAGAAGATACAAGTGATGAAGATGCTGAACGCGAAGCCGAAGAACAGGCTGCCCGCGAAGCGGAAGAGGAAGCAGAGCGTGAGGCCAAAGAAGAGGCAGAACGTGAAGCAGAAGAAGCAGCAGAACAAGAGGCAGAGGAACAGGCCGCTCGCGAAGCGGAGGAAGCAGCGGCAAAAGAAGCTGAGGAAGCGGCAGCGAAAGAAGCGGAAGAACAAGCCGCAGCGGAAGCAGCCCGTGAAGCCGAAGAAGCGGCAGCCCGTGAAGCGGAGGAAGAAGCAGCCCGCATCGCAGAAGAGGAAGCGGCCGAAAAAGCCGCTGCTGAAAAAGCGGCTGCCGAAGCCGGAACGCTATCCCAGCAGCAAGCAGTCGAACACGCCAAAAACTACATCAGCTATACGGCCTTCTCGAAGAGCGGCCTAGTCGAACAATTAGAATTCGAAGGCTATAGCAATGCCGATGCTGTGTACGCAGTCGATAAAATCGACGTGGATTGGAGAGCCCAGTCCATTCTGAAAGCCCAAGACTACCTGGAATACACAGCATTCTCCAAATCCGGCTTGATCGAACAACTCGTCTTCGAGGGCTTCAGCAATGAAGACGCAGCCTACGCCGTCGACAACATCACCGTCGACTGGACCGAACAAGCCGTCAAAAAAGCGCAAGAATACTTGGACTATACGCCATTCTCCAGAGACGGCCTTATCGATCAACTGGAATTTGAAGGCTTTAGCAACGCCGACGCCGTCTACGCAGTAGACATCATCGGCCTGTAATCCAAGAAAGATTATATGGAACTTGAAACGAAATAGCGGAGCGGAGCAGTCACAACGACTGCTCTTTTTCTATGGCTCGAAGTTCCACAAATACTAAGCTGCATCTAACAGCGGATGTGAGAGGCGAAACCAGTTGCTTGTGACTATCCCCAATCAACGAAATCTAAAAGCAGTCCCGCGCCAAGGGTGAAGCGAAACAATAAGACAAGCGTTCTTCCTGGCTTATTGTGAAAGCTCAACCCCAAGCGAACACTGCGGCTCTTCAAGCAGACACCCCAAATCGTATCTCTCTCATGTATCTAGCGATTAAGATGAGCACCAATAACTAAGCAAACTAATCAGCGGATGCAAAATACCGAACAAATCCAGTCGGTCTCGCTATATCCAATGACATCTAACAGCAATTCAGCGCCAAGGGCGAAGCGAAGCAATCATCAATAGATACAAATTTAAAAGTATAATAAAAAGCTCCCACTAGAGAGGGAGCTTTCATTCAGGTGGTACGCGCTGTTTAAGGCGAGCCCATATGTCATCAGAGTCCTTAGGCAAGCCTTTGATTCGTACGCCAATTCCAAAATACAAGATTTCCTGTTCTTCTTCACGAACCTTGAAGATAATACGAAAATCAGACTTTTTATCGTCCCACCCTTGCTGGTGTTTCATTTTCTCTGGAATAGAGTGGAAATATCGCTTGCGGTAGCCGTAATCGGAATACGGCGGATATTCCGTTGGGCGGCTCAGACCTTCCCAGTCGTTATCGAGCAGAGCTTGTTCTCGGTCAAGTTGAATCATAAAGGCTAGGTAATTCTTTTCAGCTATATAGCCATTCTCGATTAAAAACCTCAAATCTTCTTCGAAATGCGGATCGATTTTGATTTGATAATACTGAATGACACCCCCCTCCTATCTGTTAGTCGGTAATACGTTCCATCACATCCGAAAGAGAATTGACTTTATACTCTTCCGATTGACCTTCTTCTGCTCTTTTTACTGCATCGCCTGTGTGAAGGCTCAGTAAAACATCCTCTAACTGACTCTGGAGGTCTTCAATGAACTGCTCTTTCTCGTTTAGTTGCTCAAGCAATAACTCAAATTTGTTCCACGGCAGCATGGCGATAGAAAGTTCGCTGTTAATGAGGACGCCGACTGGGCCTTCTTTTTGAACCTTATTTAGCAATGAACGTTGAGACATTGTTCGTAACTCTTGTCCCTTTAACAATTGTTTGCTTTCAATACGTTTATCCAAGTCAATAGTGCTTGGTGACATAGTGTTCACCCCCCCTTTGAGTTATCTTAATATTACAACTAATTACTTGGCATATCAAATTTTATAGCATTATTTTGTACATCATTTAGGTGATAAAAAAGTTCATAATAATGTGAGGTTTAATTCTATATAGCTTTTCTTACGGTAAGAATAATGAAGCCAATACCATACAACATAACCGAACATATCTTAATAAACACGTTATAGTCTTCGGTCCCGTAAACATAGTTTATCAAGAAAGAAGTGCAGGCCATGATAGTCAAGGCAATCATGAATCGCTTCATATAAGGTGAATTATTTCTTTCATTCACTCGATTTCAAGCTCATCGGCTTTACGGAAGATTTGTGCTGCATAATCTTAGAGTTCCGTTGTGTCATACTCCGGGTTCTCTGCTAGCATTTCTGTGAAGATGTTAACGAAGAGCCCCGCATTGACCTGCTCACCGCGGTTAATTATCGTAGATGTCGCCTCTATCTTGCCGTTGTGAGTCAAGTTATAAAAGAACGCAAAACCGGCGTAGAAAAACAAGCCTTCCAGGATGATCTCAAAGACAATTGACTTTAACATGTTGTTGACTTTCAGATTGGTGAAAGATATGAATCACTTCACTGAATTTATCCCCTCAACCCACAGAACCCTCAGCTTTCAATTTCCGATACGCCGCAATCCAGAAGAACCCATAAATCACCACTACCGTCACCGCGAGAACTGGCGAGATCCGGAACAGCGTAAACAGCTGATACGTCATCCATAAAACAGTAAGTACCCCGACCAATAGGGCAGCCCGTTTGTTCTTGCGATAGATGTTCATGAAAATAATGGCAGTAAGTGCCCCCATAACGAGCGCAGCGCCTACGAAAAGAATATACATAACCAATGTTGAGCCGATATCACTCATCTCCTCTCTTTCTCTTTACCATACCCGATCTGACTTTCTTCTATATAATAGTTGCACTTGTTTTACCTCATTATCCGCAAGTCCCATTCTTTCTATCTAATTTCTGATACAAAATTCCTTTCGCATAATATTATTTTGGCGAAAAACGATATTTGATGCATGATTGTTCTTAAATTGTTAGATAAATGGATAATATCTTGCAATAACTAAATCGAAAGTCTTTCATTATTTAAAATAATCATTTCTAAATACCTAATTATTCTGTATAATTAAACCATTATTTAAAATACAAGTTTTTTACTTGTTTTTAACTTCCGGTCGATACAGTAGAGAAAACGGCGGAAGAGGTGGGGGTTTCATGAGAACGATTCACAAATTTGAGACAGCAGGAAAGGAGGGAAACCCAAAAATGAGAGCGATTTTAGTAACGGGAGGGCACGGCTTTTTGGGTTCGCGTTTCATTCATGAGCTATTGATTAAGTACCCGGCATATCAGGTGGTTGCCATCGACGAGGAAGCAGAAAAAGTGCCGGAACTGTTGCGGCCGTTATTTGCCAGCAAGCGCTATGCGTTCCATCAAATCGATATCCGCAATAGCGATGCGGTCGAACAGGTATTTGAGCATTACGAAATCAGCGACGTCGTCCATTTTGCGGCAAAAACACATGTCGGTGAGTCGATGAGAAATCCGGGGATCTTTGCAGAAACCAATGTGCTGGGCACGTTCCACGTACTCGATGCAGCCCGTAAGCAATGGATGAACGGCCCGTTTGAAATGAAAGAACGCTACGCCAGATCGCGCTTTTTGCATATTTCGACAGACCAGGTCTATGGGCCGCGCGAACAAGGCTTTGCGGACGAGACGATGAAGTACGATCCGATCAGCCCGTATGCCGCGAGCAAAGCGAGTTCCGATTTGATGGTGACCGGATTCCATGAAAGCTACGGCATGGATGCCGTCGTGCTGCAGGCATCCAATGTCTTCGGCCCGCATCAGCAAGACGACAAGCTCATTCCGATTATCTTGCAAAAAGCCCTGTCCGGCAGCATCATTCCAGTTTATTCAAGCGGCGAAGATGTTCACGATTGGGTATCGATCCGTGATTTCTGGCATGCAGCGGATACCGTGTTTCATTTAGGGGATGCGGGAGAGACCTACCTGGCAGGAGGCAATGCATCGCTCAAGACCATTGAAATCGTCGAGAAAATTTGTGAATCGCTCGATCGTCATTTCCCGGGAAATGATACGTACAAAAACCAGATCCGCTTTGTGGAACCGGCGACAGGCGCGAAACCACCCCATCGCTTTGCGGTGTCTTCAAATAAGTTGAAGCAGCAATTCGATTTTGAGCCGGAGACCAAGTTTGACCAAGGCATTAAAGAAACAATCGATTGGACGCTTTCCAAAAAGCGGCTATGGGAAGTTGTATAACACGTAAACCAAATGACGATTGCCACGAGGTGTCCCATGATTCCATTTGAAACGGTTGAGAAACCAGGTAACACGAAAACAAACGGGCAGATCCAAAAAATCGCCCTTGTCCATAAACATATGAAAGCAGGCGGTGTCGAAGCATTGATCGTCCGGATGTCGCGCTGGCTGGTGGAAAACGGCTACGAAGTCAACGTCTATCTCTATAGCGGGGGCGGCCCTTTGCTTCGCCATCTCCAGCACATCGACGGGCTTAAGGTCACCGTCAGGGACAACGGCAAAGAATCGACACTCGATCTATCGGTACTGAATCAGCTTGTGAGGTCCGATAAATACGATCTGGTCTATTCTTTCAGTCCATCGGGATTGCTGTTGTCGTATGCCGTGCCGGCGCGGCTCCGGTTATCGGGTGTCTATCAGCCGGAACTGTACAAGCTTGAGCGCAATAAAAAAATCATCCGTGCGTTAAAGGCCATCGATAAAACCTTCACACAAAAACTGGTGTTCATGAACCCGACGGTACGGCGCTATACGGCGCGGGCACTGGGAACCGAAGTGCCCAACCAGTTCATGCCGCCGCCAGTTGAGCAAAATGCAAGCAATGCCCAGCTAGGCAGCCCGCATTCGAGGCGCATCGTCTCGGTCGGGGCGATTCAAGCCTTCACGACGCATTACGCGCAAGTAATCGAATTGATGGAAGAACTCATTCAAATCGATCCCGAATTCACTTATCATATCTACGGGGAAGGGCCGGACGAAGCGCGCTTGCGCAAAAGCATAGCGGAATCCGAAGCGAGCGACCACATCTTCCTGCACTCAATGCCCCGAAACGGCGGGATCGAAGGCATCCTGAAGGACTGCTTTTGCTTTATCGGTTCCGGGGCGATGATGATCCAGGCTTGTGGATGGGGGATTCCCGGTATCACTTCACGTGCCAACGATGCCGAAGCGTTATCGGAAGGCTATTTTCATGAATTGCCGCCTTATGAAGTCGGAGAAGCGTACTGGGAAGCACCGGAAACCTATGAAATCGGGGAGCTGGTGAAAAACTTGCTAGTTTCGGAAAATGCTTACCGAAAAGTCGCGGAGCGCTGCAAACAAAAAGCACGTCAATTTGAAATCGATCACGTCATGAGCGATTTCTTAGAACTCGCGAGTGCCAATTTGCCGCAAGAGGAAAAAAGGAACTGATTCGATAATTAACCATTTGTCTGAAATTTCTTTCAAAAAAGCTAATGAAAGAAATTTCAGGGAAATC
The DNA here is from genome assembly GCF_019042655.1 of Planococcus sp. CP5-4_YE. Taxonomy (GTDB): domain Bacteria; phylum Bacillota; class Bacilli; order Bacillales_A; family Planococcaceae; genus Planococcus. The sequence goes on along the minus strand of NZ_JAHPZO010000025.1, from coordinate 16,542 downwards.
AGTCATTTTTTCTCGAATTCTTATGCCATTTGGTCTATTCATTAGATAAAACCTCCTGTATACTTAAAATTACATCATGCGGGAAGGGACTCTAGTCACTCCCTGAATAAGCAGAAAGCAGGTGAGCAAGGTGGATTATGCTGAATACCAACACCGCTTAGAGAAAAAATACGGTAAGCCGATCGAGCAAATCATGCGCACCATTTACATCGACAAAGATTACGGGCTTGCAACAGGCGCCCAAGAGCTTGGAATTCCGCGGCAAGTGTTTATGCATTTCGTCTGTGAATTCAATTTGAAACCCGATAAGCTGCAGCGCCTATAAGTTATACAAACCGCCCATTTCCGATGGTGCGGTTTTTTATTGCCTCAATATCCTGTTAAAGAGGTACGGGGAGATGTATAAAATCCATAAAAAAAGGAATTATGAACCGGTTTAAAACAAATAAAATCGGATTATTTAATTTTATGGGTACAAATATTCAATTAGGACTAGTCAAAATGGATTAAAAGGAATATAATGGGTACATCTTATATAACACACCATATACAAATTCAACTTGCGGGAGGAGTGTCCGGGCGGCATGAAGGACTACGAGCTTGTGAAAAAGCAATTAGAGAAAGAGCATAAGCAATCCATTGAGGACATCATGTACAGGTATTATATCGAGAAGGACTTGGGACCGGCTGTCGGTGCGAAGGAATTGGGGATTCCGCGCCGTGCATTCGTCTACTTTGTCCAACAATACCGGTTGCAAGCGGCTAAGTACGAACTGATTAAAAAAAAAGAACTGAATTTCGGTGAATTGATGGCTGCCCTTTGAGGGTGGCCATTTTTGTATCCGACAAGACTGGGCTTTTTGATAGTATAAGGACAAGAGGGTGAATCGCTGATTTCCGAATGGGCGACTAAACGGGCAGGAAAAATTCGTATGTTTGCCGCGTTTTTTCTCCATATCGGGTTTGCATTTATTTCAGTTTTCTTCCTGAAAGACTATATGGCCTTTGCCGTCGTTTCAGCGATTGTGTTCTTTGTAGTGGATGAGATTTTGCGAAAAAGAGAAAAGCCCGAACAACAAACAGGAATGTCTGCAGTCCAAATGTGACAGCACATAAAAAAACTGCACCAAAGCCATTTAGGCTCTGGTGCAGTTTTTTTATTATTCCGTTGCTTCTTCCAATTCCAAATGCTCTTTCAAGGTCGATTGGATTTCCGCGAGTTCTGCATCGTCCATCATGTAATACCAGATGCCGTTGATGGTTTCGCCGTAGCCGTCTTCGACGATCAGTTGATCGACATTGGTAACAGCGTCTTGGTAATTGCGCTGCACGTCGACCATTTCGTCGAAGGTCATGTTCGTGCGGACGTTTTGCCCGAGTGCGTCAAAGATGTCTTTGTAGTTCCACAAGCTGTTGATGGAAGCGCCTTTTCGCATGATGCCTTGGATGACTTGTTTCTGGCGATCCTGGCGCCCGAAGTCGCCGCGTGGATCTTGCTTACGCATTTGGACGTAATCCAAAGCTTGTTCGCCGTTCAACTCGATTTCGCCTTCAGGGAAGTTATCGAAAGCGAGTGAGTTGTTGACGGTCACGCCGTCTACAGCATCGACGATATCTTCAAAACCTTCCATATTCACTTGCACAACGTAATCGATCGGGATATTGAGCAAGTTCTCGGTTGTATTCATCGACATTTCAATGCCACCAAATGCATAAGCGTGGTTGATTTTGTCTGTCGTGCCACGTCCGATAATTTCGGTGTAAGTGTCACGCGGGATGGAGACCATTTTTGTCGACTGTGTTTCCGGATTGACGGTCATGACGACCATCGTATCCGACCGCCCACGGTCGTCTTCGCGCTCATCAACTCCGAGCAACAGGACAGAGAATGGGTCTTGCTGATCAAACTCGACAATGTCTGTTCGTTCGACAGAAGGTTTTTCGCGTTCAACCGGTTCGTGCATTGTATCGAGTGTGGTCGTGAAGTTAGAGTAGACGCTATATGCGTAGATGCCGCCAGCGAGCAGGAGCAGTAAAAATCCAATCAATAAATACTTGGGCCATTTGCGTTTCTTTTTCATGCTGATCCTCCATTAATTTGAAATAAAATAAGTAGTCAATTCGGTTGCCCAAGTTTCAGCGCCCTTATCATTAGGGACGGCGTCTTCGGTCAAATGTTCCTTCAACGCGATATCGTCCGTATCCGGCCATGCATCCCAATGCTCGATGTACGGATAGTCATACAGACTGGCGAATTCCTCGAGTGCTTGGACTTGCGCGAGGTAATAACCGGCGCCATAAATCGGCTGTGGGGCGTGCAAAATGACCAGTGCCTCCGGATTCGCTTGTTCGAGGCGCGCCGAGAAGTCCTGCACATCTTGGCGTTCATCTTCAATCGAGACGCGGTCGTTGTTCATCAGTGTGAGTGGTTCAAGAAGCGCCAAGTCATACCCAGCAGTGAGGTCGACGTATTTAAGGGAGTCGGAAGTTCCGCTGACCGCTTCGATCGTTACCTCTATTGAATCTCCATAAGACTCTTCCAATGAAGTCTTCAAGCGCTGCGCATAACCCGGATTGCCGGATTCCAGTGCTTCAGACCCAGCAATCAATAATTGAAGCGTTTCATCTTCAGAAGTCTTTTGGAGAAATAGCTCCTGGACTCGCTCGTCCATATTGGCGAGCAGTTCTGTGTTCACAGAATCGTCACTAGTTGACTCGGTTTGGGTGGTTTGAGTTTCAGAATCGGTGTTTTCAGTTTCGGTGCTTGCTGTTTGTTCTGGGGTACCGGCGCCTTGTAGTTTATCCTGCCAAGATAAGTAAGAAAAGACAAGGATTCCAAGGCAAGCAAGGACTGCAACGAGCCCTCCTAATTTATACAATTTCATACTTTACTCCTTTCAAAAATAGCCATTTCTATAAATTAAAGATAGCATAAATCAGTCCTTATTCCTATATAACTTTTTAAAATTGGAAGTCCAAATGGTATATTCCTGTGATATACTGTCTTATGTTGTTTAAATTTGTCTATTATTTAAATTGAAATAGAAGGAGCCACTTACTACATGGAAGAGACTATTAGCTTACAGGATTTGTTCAAGACCTTAAAGAAGAACCTAGGAATTATTGCCCTCACGACCATATTGGCTATCACCATCGCAGGAGCGGTATCGTTCTTATTCTTGACGCCGATTTATGAAAACTCGACACAAATACTCGTCAACCAGGAACAAACAGAAGCAGCGCAACTGACCAACCAAAACATCCAAACCGATCTACAGCTCATCAATACATACTCGGTCATCATAAAAAGCCCAGCGATCCTCGACCAAGTCATCGAGCAAATGAACTTGGATATGAGCGCTGAAGCGTTGACACAGAAAATTACTGTTAATACAGCAGAAAATTCTCAAGTCGTCAACGTCGTCGTACGCGACGAAGATCCTGCGCAAGCAGTCGAAATCGCCAACACAACTGCACAAGTATTTGAAAATGATATTAAAGAATTGATGAACGTCGATAACGTCTCAATTCTATCTGCCGCAGTATTGAAAGAAAACCCAAGCCCAGTTGAACCGAACCCGTTCTTGAACATGGCAATCGCCGCGGTTGTCGGTTTGATGTTAGGTGTCGGAATCGCATTCTTGCGTGAATACCTGGATACATCTATGAAGACAGAACAAGACATTGAAGATATTCTTGGCGTGCCACTATTAGGTGTCATTTCGCCGATTAAAGAAAAAGCAGAGCTCGAAGTAACGACAAGTAATAGAAGAAAGGCGGCAGAATTGAATGGCTAAGAAAAAACAGAGTTTACAAGCAACCGCCCGTAAAGTCATTACGCACACAACACCAAGATCTTTCGTCTCTGAACAGTTCCGTACTTTGCGGACAAACGTCAATTTCGCCTCTCCTGATTTGGAACTGCGTTCAATCGTTGTCACATCCGCTGCACCGGGGGAAGGGAAATCGACAACATCTGCTAACTTGGCGACTGTATTCGCTCAAGAAGGCAAAAATGTACTTCTTGTAGATGGTGATATGCGTAAACCAACGACTCACTATACATTCCATATGCCGAATACAATTGGCCTATCCAATGTTTTGACACGCCAAAAGTCTGTCGAAGAGGCTATCCGCCCGACGACAGTCGAGCGTTTGGACTTAATGACATGCGGACCGATCCCGCCGAATCCGGCAGAACTATTGGCATCTAACGCCATGGGGATGCTTATCTCTGATTTGAAGAAGCGATACGACGTCGTGATTTTCGATGCGCCACCTGTATTGTCCGTTACGGATGGTCAGGTGCTCGCAAATAAATGTGACGGTGCCATCTTGGTCGTCAATTCCGGAAGTACCGAAAAAGAAATGGCCGCTAAAGCAAAAGAAGCAATCGAAGCGTCCAACAGCAAATTGATCGGCGCCGTATTGAACAATTTTGAGCTGGCAAAAGACAGCTATTATTACCAATACTACGGCAATGCTGAAGAGTAAAAGGAGGATCTCTTCCTTTTACTTTTTCTTTTAACTGAAATACCCAATTTTTTCAAAGTAAGATTCCACGATAGTCATATTTGGCAATTTATTATCCTTTTAAAAATACATAGAGAACTCCTTGAGAGAAATAGAGACCTGGACCTGAGAAATGATTGCCGAGCAACAGGAGGGAACTAAACATGATCGATACGCACTCACACATTTTACCGGCACTGGATGACGGGGCAGAAACGATGGAACATACGAAGCGGCTATTGGATATGGCAGTTAACGAGCAATTGACTGGAATCATCGCAACGCCACACGGCCACCACCCAAATTTTAAGACCGATATCGCAGCACTTCACATGCAATTAAAGACAGTGAAAGACTATGTAAAAGAAGCGCAATTGCCACTCGAAATCTATGGTGGACAAGAATGCCGCTTGTCGGATAAATTGCCGGAGCGACTCGCAAATGGCGAAGCACTGACTTTAGCGGAATCTCGCTATGTGTTATTAGAATTGCCTTCATCTGGGATCCCTGCTTACACTGTACCGGTCATCCAGCAATTGATCACTTCCGGCTATATTCCGATCATCGCACATGCAGAGCGCAATCAAGGAGTTATCCAAAAGCCCGAACGTTTAAAGAAGCTATTGATTCACGGCGCTATGGCGCAAGTGACAGCAGGATCACTTTCCGGCAGCTTCGGCAAAAGTATTCAAAAGACGGCGTTGCAGCTGATTGATGCGAATATGATTCATGTATACGGTTCAGATGTACACAGCGAAGATGTACGACCGTTCCATTTCAACGCGGGCTTAGATGTACTAGAAAAAAAGAACCGCCACCAAATGATCGATATCTTACTTGAGAACAATGACCGCATCCTCCTGGATCAAGACTTGTACGTTCTTGAGCCACAAGACATAGACAAAGGCAAGTGGTGGAATATCTTTGCTTAAAATCTAATATTATAGTATTAATTTTACATTTCTGCTCTATCTTTACTGGAAAATGCATGTTAAAATTAGCAACAGATTTCCAGCACTTGTGTAAATAGTAATGCCTCGTGAAAGGGTGGACCCACATGTCATTGAAAAACAGAATGTCTTTACTCATAGTAGTCGATTCCTTAATTGTATTTTTCTCCATCTTCGTCGGCTACTATATCCTCTACCCTTACGTAGATATCTTCCAGAACCAATTCCTCTTAGCAAGTGCGTTAACCATCTTCATCGCTCATCATGTCTTTGCCATGTACTTCGGCCTTTATCGGAAAGTATGGGAATATGCTTCAATTGGTGAACTTTCTTCCATTGTAAAAGCTGTAACTTTATCAGTATTAGCGGTTGGAGTTGTTCAACTTCTAGTGAGAGAAGACATTTTAGTCAGAGCTCTTGCAATTACATGGATGCTTCACGTGCTTTTAATCGGTGGATCCCGCCTTTCTTGGCGCATGATGCGTGGTCGAGGCTTTAAGTTGAAATCTTCAGACCAAGAGTTGAAGCGGACGATGATTGTGGGAGCGGGAAAAGCCGGAACGCTCGTCGCGCGCCAGCTGTTGAATAATCCCGAGAACGGTTTTTTGCCAGTACTGTTTGTAGATGACGACAAGAATAAACACGGCCTTGATATTTACGATGTACGAGTAGTGCACGGTGAGACAAAAGATATCGATGCTATTGCAAAAGACAATTTCATTGAGAGGATTATCGTCGCCATTCCCTCGCTCAGCAAGCAGGAATCAGCGGAACTAATCAAGCATTGTATGGATACGGGAATTAAAACTCAGACTATTCCCCTAATTGAAGACGTCATGACTGGCAAAGTATCCGTTACAGATATCCAAGATGTAAAAATTGAAGATCTTCTTGGACGTGAAGAAGTAAAGCTCGACATGAACAAAATCGCCGACCAATTGACTGGTAAGACAATTTTAGTTACTGGTGCAGGTGGTTCAATTGGATCCGAAATCTGCCGTCAAATCGCTCGTTTTGGCCCAAAGCAACTTCTATTACTTGGCCATGGTGAAAACTCCATTTATTTAATCGATATGGAGTTGAGAAAAACTATAGGCAACGAAACTGAAATCATTCCCTTAATTGCCGATATCCAAGACCGGGAGCGTGTCATTGCGATTATGGATGAATACAAACCAGATGTTGTTTATCATGCAGCAGCCCACAAACATGTTCCTCTAATGGAAGGGAACCCAATGGAGGCTGTGAAGAATAATATTTATGGTACGAAGAATGTAGCAGAAGCATCACATATGGCCGGAGTAAAAAACTTCGTTATGATTTCGACCGATAAAGCAGTTAACCCTCCAAACGTAATGGGGGCATCGAAGCGTTTTGCGGAAATGATTGTGCAGAACTTGGCTAAGCGAAGTGAAACGACTTTTGTGGCAGTCAGGTTCGGAAATGTACTTGGATCTCGAGGTTCGGTGATTCCTTTATTTAAAAAACAAATAGCAGCTGGGGGACCTGTAACAGTAACACACCCAGATATGACAAGATATTTCATGACTATACCGGAAGCTTCGCGATTGGTAATTCAAGCTGGAACTTTAGCGCGTGGTGGAGAAGTATTTGTTCTTGATATGGGTGAACCAGTAAAAATAGTCGATTTAGCAAAAAATTTAATTCGTTTATCTGGTTACTCCGAAGAAGACATCCAAATCAATTTCTCAGGGATTCGACCAGGTGAGAAAATGTACGAGGAATTACTTGATTCAGATGAAATTCAGGATAAGCAAATTTTTCCTAAGATTTTTATCGGGATAGCAAATCCGGTAGCGGATCTAGAACTTAAATACATAATGGAAAAATTACATGAAATGAACGATTTTGAGCTAAAAGAAGTTCTGGTAGGCTTAGCAAATCGAAAAAATGTTGGTGAGTCTAATATTCTTGTCAGTAATCAGTAAGTGAAAATACAATAGTAAGGATTAGGTGAAAAAATGTCATATTTAGTTGTAGTAGCACATCCGGATGATGAAGTTTTGGGAGCAGGAGGAACGATTCACGCGTTAACTCAAAGAGGAGATGAAGTGAATGTTTGTATACTTTGCTCTGAAGTGGAAATCCGCAAATTCCGTCCTACAACTGAAGAGTTAAATTCAGACTTACAAGAAGCGAATAAATTATTAGGGGTAAACAAGATATTTCAAGGTGGATTTCCCAATATTGCATTAAATACTGTAAAACAAATTGAATTAGTTCAGTTTATTGAAAAAGTTATGATTGAAACCAAAACAGAAGTACTTTTTACACATCATCCAGGAGATTTAAATAATGATCATTATCATGTGTCTATAGCATGCCAAGCAGCATCAAGACTTTTCCAAAGAAGGTCTGATGTAGTTCAGTTAAAGGAACTATTATTTATGGAAATTCCATCTTCTACAGATTGGGCTCTTAACAGCTCCCTTAATACATTCAAAGCCAATGTATATTTTGAAATCAATGAATCTGGTGTAGAAAAGAAAATTGAATCACTTTCGAAGTATCGAGGAGTAATGCGAGACTATCCTCATCCAAGAAGTGCTGAAAACCTTAAGAGCTTAGCTACATATAGAGGAAGTCAATCTGGTCTAGTTTACGCTGAAGCTTTTGAAAGTGTATTTAGAAGAGTTTTTTAATAAAGGAGAATATAAACTATGAAAATAGCCTTTGCTACATGCGTAGAGCTGGGAAAAAGTTGTATAGAAGAAATCTATCGTCTTGAAGGAAAACTCGATTTAATGATTACGCTTAAGGATGAAAAAGCTAAAAATAAATCTGGTAGAGTCTATTTAGATTACTTATCTTCTCAACACGATATTCCATTGTTAAAAATAGATAATATTAATGACAAAGAAACTATTCAAGAGCTAAAAATTAAACAAATAGATTGGCTTTTCATTATAGGGTGGTCTCAAATTGCTAAAAAACAATTACTAGACACCCCAAATAAGGGATGCATAGGAATGCATCCTACTCTTCTACCAAAAGGAAGAGGGAGAGCTGCTATTCCATGGGCTATTATAAAAGAGCTTGATAAAACAGGGGTCACTGCTTTTAAAATTGATGAAGGCGTTGATACAGGCCCTATCATCGATTTAATTGAAATTCCGATATCAAAAGACGAAACATCAACAACGCTATATAAAAAAGTAAACGAATCTCATATAAAGTTAATGGAGAAAGTTTGGCCCGCAATAATCGAAAAAAAATTAGAGTTTAAAACACAAGACGAGTCAGAAGCCACTTATTGGAATGGCAGAAAGCCAGACGATGGAGAGATTACTCCTGATAGTTCTATTAGAGAAGCAGACCTTTTAGTTAGAGCGGCTAATAAACCGTATCCTGGTAGTTTTTACGTATTTAACAGTCAAACATATCGTATTTGGAAAGCTGAATTCTCTAAAGATGTTTACGAAGATAAAATATCATTACCTTTGAAAGATGGATACATGATTCCAGTGATTTTTGAGATAGAGGAAGTAATGCAGAATGCGTAAAGTACAGCTTTTTCTTAAACGAATTTTTGATTTCACTGTATCCCTTATATTATCAATTACACTATTTCCGTTTTTTTTAATAATTGCGGTTTTGATTAAATTGTCATCGGCAGGTCCAGTGTTTTTTAAACAGCAGCGTCCGGGACTAAATGCAGAAATTTTCGAGGTATACAAATTCCGTACTATGAAGCAAGGATCTGAACAAATGTTTGAAGGTAAAGAAGTATTATCGGACGACGACAGAGTTACTGCGATTGGGAAATATCTGCGAAGATTTAAGGTAGACGAATTGCCTCAAATTTTCAATGTTCTTAAAGGAGAAATGAGCCTCGTAGGTCCGCGACCTCAAAGAGTCGATTATTTAGAGAACTACACGACGGAAGAAATGAAACGTTTTAAGATGTTGCCTGGTTTAACAGGACTTGCACAAGTAAGCGGAAATATTTATTTATCAGTTCAGGAAAGAACTCAAAAAGACGTAGAATACGTTACAAACTTTAATCTTTTATTAGATTTGCAAATTATGATTCGAACCATCGGAGTTGTATTATTTGGGGAAGATAAATTTGCAAAAGAATCTTGAGGTTGATTAATGATGAAAAGAGTATTAATTACAGGAAAGAATAGTTACTCGGGAAAAAAGTTTATGGAGAGACTATTTGAAGTAAAACCTGATTGGGTCGTAGAAAGTATTTCAGTTAGAAATAATGACTGGATGAATGAAGATTTTTCTAGATACGATGCTATTTATCATGTTGCTGCTATAGTACATCAAAAAGAGGATGTATCTAGAGAGAATGAGTACTACAGGGTGAATAGTGAGTTGCCACTTAAACTAGCCCTAAAAGCAAAAACTGAAGGTGTAAGGTCTTTTGTTTTTCTGAGTTCAATTGCAGTTTATGGCATAGTCGGAGAAATTAAGAGTACTAAAGGAATAACCAAAGAAACTACAAAAGATCCACAAACACTTAATGGGAAAAGTAAGCTTTTAGCTGAAAGAAACTTGAAAGAATTGAACGACGATGAATTCAAAGTTTCTTTATTAAGAGTTCCTTTAATTTATGGTGAAAATAGTCCGGGGAACTATTCCTCGTTATTAAAGCTTTCAAAAATGCTGCCTATTTTTCCGAAAGTGAATAATACACGAAGCATGATACATATAGATCGACTTTCTGATATCGTGATGCATTTAATTGATAGTGAGTTGCAAGGAGTGTTCTTAGTTAATGATCAAAAGAATATCAATACTTCACTTCTCTTTAAAGCACTAAGAACACAGCAGAAAAAGAAAACATATCTGTCAAAGTTATTAGGAAAGTGCATATTAACTTTTGGAAAAGAAATACCATTGATAAAAAAGCTATTTGGAAGTATGTATTTCGATCTCAAGGATACTAAAATTCCAGGGTTTGAAGAAGAAAAAATATAGAAGTTGAAGTTGGTGTTTCTTATTAAAAAAGATACAGCTATATTATGTCAATATTTTTATCCAGAACATGTTTCCTCCGCTACTTTGCCCACTCAATTAGCTCAAGGACTTAATCAAAAAGGATTATCTATAGAAGTGTTTACTGGATATCCAACAGAATATTTAGATGATGAAAATCGAGATTTGCCTACTGAGATTGATGGCATTCCAATTCATCGTGTGAAATATACAACTTTCAATAACAAATCTAAAATGGGTAGGCTATTGAATTTCTTCTCTTTTTTTGTATCAATGAGCAGAAAAATACTTGCTTTAAAAAATTTTAATAAAGTAATTGTCTACTCCAATCCTCCGGTTCTCCCATTAATACCCTATATCGCGAAAAAGGTATTTGGCACTGAGTTCATTTTTGTTGCTTTTGATATTTATCCAGATAATGCGCTCAAAATGAATGGTATTAAACCTAATGGCTTAATCCATAAACTTATGAATTTTATTAATAAACGGATTTATAGTAATGCAGAAGAAATTGTGTTGTTGGGTAATGAAATGTACGACTATGTGATTCAAAATAATATCGCTGGAAAAACCTCCAACTTAAAAGTCATTCCAAACTGGTTCACTGGTGATGAGGAAATAATCAAAGGGCAAATTGACAATGCAGAATTTAGAGCCTTAAAAGAACAATATAAATTAATAGTTTTGTATTCGGGGAATATGGGCGCATTTCAAGACATAGATACCATTCTAAAGGGAATAAGGCGATTTAAGAATTCAAATGATATTTTATTTGTATTTAGCGGTCATGGGAAAAAGACGGATGAAGTTAAAGAGTTTCTTGAAACAGAAGGAATAACAAACTCTAGAGTATATGGATTTCTTAAGGGACAGGATTACTCCGATATTTTAGCAATTAGTAACGTTTGCTTAGTCAGTTTAGAAAAAGGAATTGAGGGGCTGGGAGTTCCGAGTAAAACGTATGGATATTTAGCGGCTGGGAAGTCAGTGATTTCAATTATGTCGCATAACACTGATATAGCCCAAGATTTAGAAAGCTGGAAATGTGGTCACAATATACTTCAAGGTGATGTATTAGGCTTTGAAAAAGTTTTAAGTGACTACTTATCCGGCGCTCGAGATACGCAAAGTGAAAGTCGAAATGCTAGAAGTTTATATAAAATGAAGTACCAAAAAGATATAAGTTTAGAGAAGTATTTCAGTATATTGAAATGAAATTTGAATGATGAAGGTTGGGATCTAATGTTTAAAGGAAAAACACTCCTCATTACAGGGGGGACAGGATCATTCGGAAATGCAGTATTAAAACGATTTTTAAATACAGACATTAAAGAAATTCGACTCTTTTCGCGTGATGAAAAGAAACAAGAAGACATTCGTAAAAGATTAAACAACGATAAGGTAAAGTATTACATCGGGGATGTTAGAGATATTAATAGCGTAAACATGGCTATGAATAATGTAGATTATGTATTTCATGCGGCAGCGTTGAAGCAAGTGCCGTCCTGTGAATTCTTCCCGATGGAAGCAGTTAAAACAAATGTTCTTGGAACAGAAAATGTATTGAATTCTGCAATACAGAACAATGTGAAGAAAGTTATTTGCTTATCTACCGACAAAGCAGTCTATCCAATAAATGCTATGGGTATTTCGAAAGCTATGATGGAAAAAGTTACAGTTGCTAAATCGCGTACGGTGAGCATTGAAGATACTACCATTAGCGGCACACGATACGGAAATGTAATGGCATCTCGCGGATCTGTAATCCCATTATTCATCGATCAAATTAAAGCTGGAAAGTCATTAACTGTAACAGATCCATCGATGACTCGTTATTTGATGTCTTTGGATGATGCTGTTGAACTGGTTTTGTTTGCTTTCACAAACTCAGCTCAAGGCGATATTTTTGTGCAAAAAGCGCCTGCTTCTACTATTGGAGAGTTAGCTCAAGCTTTGAAAGAGCTATTTAAAGTAGACAATCCAATTGAAGTCATTGGCACACGTCACGGTGAAAAACTTTTTGAAACTCTCTTAACTCGCGAAGAAATGGCAGTTGCTACTGACATGGGCGGTTACTATCGCATTCCTGCTGACAATCGAGATTTGAATTACAACAAATTTTTCACTGAAGGTGAAGAAGAGATTTCAGAAGGCTGGGAATACAACTCACATAACACTCACAGACTTTCCATGGACGAAATCAAAAAGCTTCTATTGACTCTAGATGTGGTGCAAGACGAACTTAAAAAAATGGGTGTTACTGTATGAAGAAGATTCTTGTGACAGGAGCAGAAGGCTTTGTGGGCAAGAATTTGGTGGTAGAACTGAAAAACCATGGATACGAAAACTTATACCTTTATACTAGAGAAAGCTCGTATGAAGATCTGAAAAAGTATACGAAAGATTGTGAGTTTGTCTTTCATTTAGCTGGAGTCAATCGTCCGAAAAATGAAGATGAATTCATGAAGGGTAATCATGGTTTAACTGAAGAATTGCTGACTCAGCTCAAAAAAAATGATAATGTTTGCCCCGTTTTGCTTAGCTCGTCAGCCCAAGCAAGCCAAGATAACTCGTATGGTCAAAGTAAAAAGGCAGGGGAAGATGCCGTCTTTGCTTATGGTAGTGATACTGATAATAATACATACGTATATAGACTTCCTAATCTTTTCGGGAAGTGGAGTAAACCGAACTACAACACTGTAGTAGCAACTTATTGTTACAACATCGCAAGAGACTTAGAAATCCAGGTCAATAACCCCGAAGCACATTTAACTCTAGCTTATATCGATGATGTAATAGTAGAATTCGTGAATGCTCTGAACGGTAATGCAACAAAAGATAACGACTATTGCATGATTCCTGTAACTCATGAGATTAAGCTGGGGGAACTCGCCGCTCTTATTCAGAGTTTTAAGGAAAGCCGTTCAGATTTGTCTATTGTGGATATGAACAATGACCTTCATAAGAAGCTTTACAGTACGTATTTAAGCTTTTTACCTGAAGACCAGTTTTCGTATGATTTAAAAATGAACAAAGACCAGCGCGGATCTTTTACTGAATTCATTAGAACTCCAGACCGCGGTCAAGTTTCTGTGAACATTTCCAAGCCTGGTATTACAAAGGGGAACCATTGGCATCACACAAAAAACGAGAAGTTTTTAGTGGTGAGTGGTCGAGGGGTTATACGTTTCAGAAAATTGGATAGTGATAAAGTGATCGAATATGAGGTTACTGGAGAAAAACTAGAAGTTGTGGATATACCAGTAGGATATACGCACTCAATCGTTAATACAGGAGAGACAGATTTAGTAACTGTTATGTGGGTCAATGAAAGCTTTGATTCAAATAATCCTGATACATATTTTGTGGAGGTTTGATCTGTGAAAAAGATGAAAGTCATGACTGTAGTAGGAACAAGACCAGAAATTATACGTTTATCTGCAGTGATTAATAAATTAGAGGAATCTGAAGCAATTGAACATGTATTAGTTCATACAGGTCAAAACTATGACTATGAATTGAACGAAGTATTTTTCGAAGATTTTAATCTTAGAAAACCTGACTATTTTTTAAGTGCTGCGAATGGCACAGCAGTAGAAACAATTGGAAATATTCTCGTAAAAATTGATCCTATATTAGAGGTAGTTAAACCAGAAGCAATACTAGTGTTAGGAGATACGAACAGTTGTTTGTGTGCAATTGCTGCTAAGAGGAGACAAATTCCTATTTTTCATATGGAAGCAGGCAACAGATGCTTTGATCAGCGGGTGCCAGAAGAAACCAATCGTAAAATTGTAGATCATACGGCTGATGTTAACTTAACATATAGTGATATAGCTAGAGAGTATCTTCTAAGAGAGGGTTTACCTGCAGACCGAATTATTAAAACTGGAAGCCCTATGTTTGAAGTGCTCAATTCTAGAAAAAAAGACATTGAAAAGTCAGATATAGTAGAAAAATTAAATCTTGAAGAAGACAAATATTTTGTAGTATCCGCTCATCGAGAAGAAAATATCAGTTCAGATAAGAACTTTTTAAATCTATGTGAGAGTTTGAATGCAATTGCAGACCACTACAGTATGCCAATTATCATTAGTACCCATCCTAGAACTCAGAAAATGATTGAAACTAAAGGAATCATATTCAATTCACTTATTAAGACAATGAAACCGTTAGGGTTTAATGATTATGTGAAACTACAATTGAAAGCTAAATCGGTTCTTAGTGATAGTGGAACTATTAGTGAAGAGTCTTCAATTCTTGGATTTAAAGCATTAAATATTAGGCAGGCTCATGAGCGACCTGAATCTATGGAAGAGACTGCTGTGATGATGGTAGGGTTGGAGAAAGAAAGAATTTTACAGGGATTAGAAATATTAGAAACTCAGGAAAGAAATACTATAAAGAATGTAAAAGATTATAGTATGCCTAATGTCTCGGATAAAGTTTTAAGGATAATAATTTCTTATACGGATTACGTAAACAGAACTGTGTGGCGTAAATAATGAAAATACTACAAATCAATTCTGTTTGTGGAGTAGGTAGTACAGGAAGGATAGCGACTGATATTCATGATATTTTGCAAGAACACGGACATGAGAGTTGGATTGCATATGGTCGTGGCGAAGCAAAGAATTGTGAAAACACTATCAAGATAGGAAATAAACTAGATAACTACACTCACGTAGCGAAAACACGTTTGTTAGATCAACATGGATTTGGTTCGAAAAAAGCAACTTTAGAGTTTCTCGAAAAAGTAAAAAAACTCGATCCAGATGTAATCCATTTACATAATATTCATGGCTATTATATTAATATTGAACTGCTCTTTAGCTATTTAAAAAAAGCTAAGAAAAAAGTGATTTGGACACTACATGATTGTTGGGCGTTCACTGGTCACTGTGCATATTTCGATTTCCGAGAATGTAATTGTTGGAAAATAGAGGGGGATAATAAGTGTATTCAATCTAGAAGTTATCCTTCGAGCTGGTTATTAAATAATTCTAAGGAAAACTTCCAAAGAAAAAAAGCCGCATTTAGTGGAATAGAAGATTTAACTATAGTAACACCATCAAATTGGTTAGCAGAACTGGTTAAGAAATCCTTCTTGAAAAATTACACTGTGAATGTTGTTAATAATGGCATTGATTTGGGTGTGTTCAAACCTACTGAAAGTAATTTTAAATTAAAGTATAAATTGGAAAACAAATTTACATTACTAGGAGTTGCTAGTATTTGGGATGAACGAAAAGGTTTAGAATACTTTTTAAAATTATCAAAAATGATCTCAACTAATGAATATATTATTTTAATCGGCTTAACAGAGAAACAACAAAAAAACTTGCCCTTAAATATAATAGGCATAGACAAAACTAATAATATCGAGCAGTTAGCGGAAATATATTCTGCAGCTGATGTTTTTGTGAATCCAACCCTTGAAGATAATTTTCCCACAACAAATATTGAAGCATTAGCCTGTGGAACTCCAGTAGTGACTTTTAATACTGGTGGAAGTATTGAATCTATCGATGAAAGTTGTGGGAAAGTAGTAGATAAAGGTGATTCAGTAAAATTATTCAAGAGTATTAAAGAAGCTAAAGAACTTAAGAGAACTGCATGTCGCCAAAGATCACTAAAATACGAAAAGAAAACACAGTATAAGAAGTACCTTGAGATATATATAGGTGAATTAGATGAAAAATATTAATATAGTTAATTATGTGAAATACAGTGAATTATTCTTACGAAAAACTAACTGAAAAAATGTTTAGATATCTCTAAATGATATTATATAAATTATACTTTTAATTAAAATTCTTATTAGGATGTGAAAAAGTGAAGGTATTACATCTATGTTTATGTTGTCCCTATAATGAATATTGGGGTTATCAAGACAATTTAATTCCGAAATTCAATGTAAAAGACGGGCATGAAGTGACAGTGATAACTACAATTTTGACAGATAGTGTCAATAGAGTAGGGTACGATAAAGTTGTTGCAGGTGAATGTAATTTAACTACGGGTGAAAAATTAATAAGATATTTACATTTGACTTAATTGCATTCGAATATCTTTTAAGGATATAAAATAGAAATATAACTATAAATAC
>NZ_JAHPZO010000024.1 GCF_019042655.1 Planococcus sp. CP5-4_YE | reverse complement strand
AGCGAAGCGAGGGAAGAAGTAATCTTTGGATTGCACATAAAAATCGTCCTTTCTCTAATGGTGGTGTGGTAACTCCCATTTTACAGAAATGGACGATTTTTTTGTATCCTTTTTTCTTTTTTAAACCGGATGATGGGAATGGAGACGGCGACTCCAGCGGGAACAGCGCGAGCCGAAGACCCTGGACTGAGCGAAGCGAGGGAAGCGGCTAAGGCCGTGCCCGCGGAAAGCGTCCGTCGAAATGGACATCAGCCTTTTCTTTAGAAGACGAAAATGGGCTGCCCCTAAAAGTCACTTTTCATGACCTTTTGGGACAGCCCCTTTTTTGACTGATGAAAATTCATGTATATAGAAGGAGAATGATGCGCGAAGAGGAATTGATTAGCAAAGAGATTCGTTGAACATGAGGAAGGATGTGCGCAATATGGCAAAAGTCTGTTTTGGAATGATCACTTCACTCGATGGGTTCATCAGCGACCGTCATGGAAAACTCGACAAGCTTTACAAAAGTTTTAAGCCCAACGATGAAATCAATGAGCTGATGGCAAATACAGGAGCGGTCGTGATGGGCCGGCGAACTTACGACATGACTGACGATCCGGACGCCTATGCCGATGATTATGAATTCCAAGTGCCTATTTTTGTTTTGACGCATCATCCACCGGCCAAGCACCCGAAAGAAAACGACCACTTGACCATTACGTTCGTGACCGATGGCATTGAATCCGCCGTCCATAAAGCAAAAGCAGCCGCTGTGGAGCGGGATGTCGTCATACTCGGTGCCGATGTCGGCCAGCAAGCACTGCGCACGGATCTGGTGGACGAACTGCAAATCGCCATCGCCCCGCTGCTGCTCGGGACCGGAACCCGCATGTTCGAACACCTGGAAGATTTGGAGATTCACTTGGAAAAAGTCCGGACGATTGAGACAGATGAGCAAATGGAGGTTTATTACAAAGTAAACAGGCAGGGGACTGATTGAGGAATCTTTAAAGCGTCTGGGGTCAGCAGACAAAAGCTGTCCAAACAGCGCACAAAATGACAGGAAACCGAACCGCCGCCCGGTTATTATTCAAGTAAGGAGTTGAAAGCATGGCTTTGGCGCAGTCTTTGCAAAAAGCGATCGACTATATGGAGGAGAATTTGCTGAATGAGCTATCCATCGAAGCAATCGCAAAACAGGCAAATGTCTCTCCGTTCCATTTTCAACGCATGTTCTTGATCATGACCGATATCTCCGTCGGGGAATATCTGCGTCGCCGCCGTCTGACATTAACCGCCCAACAATTGCTCAACACCGATCATAAAATCATCGATATCGCGTATCGCTACGGTTACGAATCACCGGAAGCATTCACAAAAGCGTTCCGCAAACAGCATGGGCTCAGTCCGAGTGAGGCGCGAAAAGGGAGGGGAGCATTGCAATCGCATAACCGTTTAATGATTCAAGTGAATTTGAAAGGAGCCAAGCCCATGAACTATCAAATTGTTGAAAGAGATGCGTTTCAAGTAAACGGGAATGTCCGTGTGGCGAAACCGGAGAAGTGAGCGGAGTTGCCGAATTCTGGATGGAGGCCAATGCTAATGGAACATCCGGCGAATTGGCGGAGCTGATGAACAGCGAAATCAAAGGTTTGCTCGGAATTACCGATAACTATAATGAAGAGAAGAATACGGTCGATTATTGGATTGCAGTAGAGCATGCCGGTAAAGTGCCGGCTGATTTCCGTGAATTCACGGTACCGAAATCCAAATGGGCTATTTTTGAAGTGCGAGGATCTGCCCCAATCGCCATGCCCGAAGCGTGGAACCAAATCTACACAGAATGGATCCCCTCCAACGGCTATGAAGTAGCTGATATCCCAGCTATTGAAGCTTACACAGATCCCGATTCGTATAAAGACGATTCATCCAACCAGATTTGGCTGGCGGTGAAATAGCTTAGCGGAATCGCTTGCGCATAAGTATAGAATTTAAAAACTGACGTATAGTGAGCGTTGGAGCGGCGGCTTTTTGACCAGTAGTTCTCCAATAGAGCCGCATAGAAAAGACAGGGAATGAAGTTCATTTCCGGTCTTTTTTTATGAATAGAATAAGAGGTTTAGCAGAAAATAAGACAAAGCTTCTTTGTGCGATAGTAAGCAGACCGCTTTTGGGTTCTCATTTCCTGTCCATTCGAATTTCCATTAGAATGGAGGAAACAATCGGAACGAAAGGAAGTGCCGAAATGGACATGAAGATTTTCATCGTGGAAGACGATCAGGCGATTTTTCAATCGCTGAAGGAAAGCTTGGGCAAATGGGGGATGCAAGTGGTCGGTCCTGGATCTTTCGACGATGTCCTGGGCAGTTTTATGACTGAGCAGCCGCAATTGGTCATCATGGACATCCAGTTGCCGGTGTATGACGGCTTTCATTGGTGCCGTGAAATCCGGGCGATTTCGAAAGTGCCGATCATTTTCCTGTCTTCGCGCGACCACCCGATGGACATGGTCATGTCGATGCAGATGGGCGCGGATGATTATGTCCAAAAGCCGTTTCATTCGGATGTGTTGCTGGCGAAGATCCAGGCGACGTTAAGGCGGGTGTATTCATACGGCGAAGAAACTTCAGACGTATTGGAATGGAATGGGGCTATGATCGATCTGAAGCGCGGCATCATCCGGCTCGGCGGCAAGGAAGCGGAACTGACGAAAAATGAGTTTTTCATCTTAACGGTGCTCGTCGAAGCGAAAGATGAAATCGTCTCCCGCGATGAGATCATCCGCAAGCTATGGGACGATGAGCGGTTCGTCAACGACAACACCTTGACCGTCAACATTACGCGGCTACGCCAAAAATTGGCGGATTTAGGACTCGGCGATGCCATTTTGACGAAAAAAGGCTTGGGCTACGTAGCCGTCACCTTATAGAAAAGAGGGATTCGATGTTTTGGGCTTATGTGAACGATATGAAAAGCTGGATCTTCTTTTTTATTGCGGCTTTGGGGGCTGCGGATGCACTGCTTTGGCTCGATGCAGGCCTCGACGTGGAACTTTCCTCGCTGCTGTATATGAATGTACTGTTGCTCATTGCACTGGCAGTTTTTATTATCTGGCGCTACAGAAAAGAAACGGCTTATAGCCGGCAACTGGCGCGTCTGGAAGGCGAAGCGGCAGCCGATTGGCATGAACTGTTGCCGGAAGCGAAGTTCAAATGCGATAAACAGATGAACGAAGTGCTGCAGGGAGCCGCTGCAACGATGGCCGCCCAATTAAATGAATTGCGCCAGCAAAACCTCATCCAAGGAGATTACACAGCGGCATGGGTCCATGAAGCGAAAGCACCGCTGACAGCGATCCGCCTGTTAATCGACTCGAATCGCTCGGCTCCCGGCATGCAGCGACTCGAATCGGAATGGCTGCGGCTGTTCTTGCTGGTGGACCAACAATTATACATATCGCGGCTGTCTTCTCTAGAGGCTGATTACGCAGTGGATCATGTGGCACTCAAGGACATAGTAGTTCCTGAGATCCGTGAATTGATGGCTTGGTGCAGGGAAAAGGATCTGGAAATTGAATTGGACGGGTTGGACATAAACGTCCTAAGCGATAAGAAATGGGGCCGCTTCGTCCTGCGCCAAATTTTATCGAATGCAGTAAAGTACAGCCCACAAGGCGGCACGATCCGGATTTCAGCGCGCACAGACAGCACGGGCTACCGCATCTTGTCCGTTCAAGACGACGGGCCAGGGATCCCGGAACACGACTTGCCGCGCATTTTCGACAAAGGCTTTACGGGTGGCACAGGGCGGCTCCATAACGCGGCGACAGGGCTCGGGCTTTATTTGGCGAAAACGGTGTCGGATAAAATCGGCATCACGCTCTCAGCAGATTCCCGGACAGGGCAAGGGACTAAGGTGGAAATAGCCTTCCCGCTGGAAAACGACTTCGACCATATCCGTAAGTGACATCATCGTCACATTGGCCTCCCGGTTTGTCACACAAATCAAACGACCCGGCCACTGTTGCGCAGTAAGATAAGGGGAGAAGTTTACAGGGAGGCCATCACATGACGACACAAAATAAAACAATCACACAAAAAACAAGCAAGCAAACCGTTTTGCAAGCGCACAATGTCCGGAAATCTTTCGGTGCGCGCGGCAATGTCCAGCAAGTGCTGAAAGGCATCGATCTGCGCGTGGCGGAAGGGGAATTCGTCGGCATCATGGGCGCGTCGGGAGCAGGCAAGACGACCTTGCTCAACGTTCTCGCCACTATCGATCGTGCGACTGAAGGCACCATCTTGATCGATGGCGCCGATATTTCCAAGATGAAAGATGCCGAACTGTCCGCTTTTCGCAGAAACCAACTGGGCTTTATTTTCCAGGATTATAATTTGCTCGATACCTTGACGGTAAAAGAAAACATTTTGCTTCCGGTATCGCTCGGGAAGATGAAGAAACAAGCGGCAGAAGCCCAGTTCCAGTCGATCGCAAAAATCCTCGATATTGAAGCACTGGCAGATAAATACCCGCATGAAATTTCAGGCGGGCAAAAGCAACGGACTTCGGCAGCACGCGCGCTCATCAATCAGCCGTCTCTCGTGTTTGCAGACGAACCGACTGGCGCGCTCGATTCGAAATCCGCCTCTTCGCTTCTCGGAACGATGGCGGACGTCAACAAACAGCAAGGCGTGACCATCATGATGGTGACACACGATCCGCTCGCGTCGAGTTATTGCAGCCGCGTCGTTTTTCTCAAGGACGGCAATGTCTATTCGGAGCTGTACAAGGGAGACAAAACGAGACAAGCCTTTTTCCAGGAAATCCTGAATGTGCAGGCTGTGCTCGGGGGTGACAGCGTTGACGCTCTTTGATCTCGTCAAACGCAGCATGCGTAAAAACATCAAGCATTATTACCTGTACTTTTTCGCGTTAATCCTCAGCGTGGTGCTGTATTTCGTGTTCGCAACCTTGCAGCACGATACGGCAGTCGCAGAACAAGGCACAGGAACGATGGGCACTGCCTTCCAGGTAGCTGGAATTTTGCTGATCGTTATCGCCGGCATTTTTATCGTCTACGCCAATGCCATTTTCTTGAAAAGAAGAAGCCGGGAAATCGGCTTATACCAATTGATTGGGCTGACCAAGCGCGCCGTCGCCAGGCTATTGATCCTCGAGAACATGCTTCTTGGCATCATGGCGCTGATTGTCGGGATTGCAGTCGGCATGCTGGTGTCCCGCGTCTTTTTATTGTTGCTCATGAAGCTAATTGGCTACGAAGCGTTTATTGAAGTATCTTTCTCTACAGCCGCGGTCACGCAAACCTTCTTTGTCTTTCTCGCTATTTTCGTGTTGACGACCATCCAGATGGTGTTTACGGTATACCGCAATTCCTTGCTGTCTTTATTCAACTCGGAAAAGCAGGGGCAGCATCCCCGAAAGCCGAAGACCGCCGTTTCCGCTATATTGGCGTTGCTTGGCATCGGGCTGATTGCATTCGGTTATTGGCTGTCGGGACGCATGCTGAATGCGATGATTTTCTTTAATATGCTGGCGGTGTTGGCTACTGTTATCCTCGGTACGTATTTAATATTCCGGGTGACGATCAGTTGGCTGCTGTACCGTATCCGTCGCAGTAAAAATGGCCACCTCGGACTGGAAAACAGCTTGTCTTTGGCGCCGCTCATGCACCGCATGAAAAGCAATGCCAATTCACTGACCATCATCACCGTGCTGTCGGCGATGACCTTGACGATGACCGCGGCAGCTTATTCCATGTACTATTCAACGGAGCGTGAAACGCAGGCCATCATGCCGTTTGATTTCATGTTTGAAAATGAAGCTGGCTTGGCGGATGATATCAGCGAGGAACTCGATGTCAACGGGATTTCCTATCAACGCGAAGCAGTGGAAACTTTTGTCGTACCGGCTGAATTTGAAGAAAAGCCAGCCCCGTTTTTGGAGCGGGCAACGGACATCGCCTTGCTCAGCAGCGAACGATTGCAGCAAGCAGGCATCGAGGTGGACACACCGAAAAACGGTGAAGCGAGCTTTCATGATGTATCGGTCGCAACGCTTTTCAATTCGGTAACTCTGCCTTTTGACCTCACTCTCCAAGATGAGGAGCGGACCATTTTATCCATTACTGAAATCGCTCAACAAAATGTGCTCAACTGGTCATTCTTCACAAGCCAAATCGTGGTGAACGAAGAAACCTACCAATCGCTGAAAGAGCAGCTGGCCGTTGAGTCAGGCGAGACGGCACTTCAGCAAATGGACGGCTTCCACATTGCAGAACAGGACATGGCCGCAGCATCCGCCATTTACCAGCAGGATAAATATAAGACTTCGGATCTTCACGTCGATTATTACTCGTCTTATGAAGACGCTGTCCAGTCGAACGGCTTGCTCATATTCATTGCTGGATTTTTAGGGCTGGTGTTCCTCATTTCGACCGGCAGCATCCTGTACTTCAAGCAAATGACCGAAGCCGAACAGGAAAAACAAAGCTATGCGACATTGCGTCAACTCGGCTTTACGGTAAAAGACATCATGCGCGGCATCGTCCGCAAGCAAGCCTTTGTCTTCGGGCTTCCTCTCGCGATCGGCTTGGCGCATTCCATCTTCGCCATTCAAGCGGCATCGTTCCTGTTCCGGACTGACATCTTGTTTCCGGCATCGGTTGCGATGGGCGTCTATGCTTTGATCTATTTGGTCTTCGCTGTCTTAGCCGTTGGGTATTACAAGAAGACGGTAAAAGCGGCGTTATAGAGTGAAAAGCACGAAAGAGGCAACTCTCTTTCGTGCTTTTTTGTGAGTTAATATGTTACCGCCAAAGAATATCGAAGAAGGTTCAGTAATTGAAGACCTTACTAAATGTGTATTGAGAAAATCTATAAAATAGGATTCTATTGTATTGCATAAATGGTAGAATTCAGTTAATTAATCAATAGTTATCGAAAGGGTGGTAAGATGACCGGAAATAAATTAACGATTCTTCTATTAACTTCGCTCTTGTTACTTTCTGGCTGTTCATTGTTTGAAACAAATAAAAAGAAAGAAGTTCTAGAAGACACTTCTTTACATGAAAACTTGCCAAATACCTTCACTAATGGAGAAACTGCAGTTTCAATGCAAAGCGATGAAAAAAATTACACTCTTCCTGTCGATAAGATAACTTTAATCATTTCCAACTCGGGCTCAAGTAATGTTGGATTCGGTGAGCAGCGAGTGCTGGAGAAATTTCAAGAAGGCACATGGTATGAAGTATCTTACCAAGAACAGTTCGCTTTTACGGATATTGGTTTGGGTTTGGGGACGGGAGAGAAGTTGGAGCAGGAAATGCCGCTTGAATTTTTGGATTACGAACTGACGGCTGGCACATACCGAATCGTTAAAACCTTTTATATTAATGAGGGAACAGAGGAGATTGCTCTAGCTGCGGAATTTGAAATCACGAAGTAGTTCGAGGTATTGAAATATCGAAGAGATTCTAGAGTAGAAAAGCGGGATATATCTATACACAGATTATTTCCCCGGAAATATTAAAGTTGAATGAACTTGAAATGGTTATTAACAGAATAGGAGTGTAACTGTGATAGAAATTCGAAAAGCTGAAAGCCGCGACGCAGATCAAATCGTGAAAGTCATTAAAAATGCTGAGGATTCAGGATATATGATGTTCAATCCAGGCGAGCGGGAGATTTCAGCCGAATCATTCGCAAAGTTCATCAATAAGTTGAATGCCAATGAAAAATCAGGCGTTTTTATTGCGTGTGAAGAACATCAAGTTCTAGGATACTTGATTGTGCAAAATGAGAACCCCCAGCGAATTTCACATCGTGCTTATATGGTGATGGGTGTCCATAGCGATAGCCGCGGCAAAGGTGTCGGAAAGGCCTTATTTTCCCATGTCATCGCTTGGGCGAAATCCGTCAAACTGCACCGTTTGGAACTGACAGTGATAGCAGAAAACGTATCAGCAGTCACTTTATATCAGAAGATGGGGTTCGAAATTGAGGGCGTGAAGCGGGATTCGCTGCTCGTCAACGATGGTTATGTGGATGAATATTATATGGCAAAGCTGCTTTAATAAGCTGCACAAAAGGAGGCTATCAGCATGGCAAAACCTAAAAGCATTGCATTGGTCACCGGCGTCAGCAACCACACCGGCATCGGCGCAGCCGTCTGCCAGAAACTGGCACAGCAGGAAACGGATATTTTCTTCACCCACTGGCAAGCAGCGCCGGATTTTCCAGAGCGCTTTCGTTCAGAAATCATAGATATTGGCGTACGCTGTGAGTTTTTGGAGGTCGATTTAGCGCAACGGGATGCCGAAGCAGCTATTCTGACTCATGTGAAAAGCGCCATCGGATTTCCGAATATCCTGATCAACAACGCGGCGCATTCGATCGATTCTAACTATATGGATTTGAGCGGCAAGATCTTGGACGATCATTATATGGTGAATATGAGAGCGACGTTTTTATTGTCTACAGAATTCGCGAAAGGATTTCAGCAAACGGGCCTAAACGATGGGCGCATCATCAATTTAACCTCAGGACAGGAGCAGGGGCCGATGCCAGGAAACTTGGCGTATGCGGCAACGAAAGGGGCGATTTCGGCATTCACTTCCTCTTTGTCCGCAGAAGTCCCGGAACTGGGCATCACAGTGAATGCCGTCAATCCAGGGCCGACCGACACCAATTGGATGGATGATGACATCCGGGATTACCTGCGGCCGAAGTTCGGCTTGGGGCGCATTGGGAAACCGGAAGATGCAGCGAACCTGATCGCGTTTCTTGCCAGCGAGGAAGGCGGCTGGATTACCGGGCAAGTGATTCATTCGGAAGGTGGATTTTTGAGAAGTTAACACCAAAAAAGCTGCACCACCAAAATTCGGGGGTGCAGCTTTTGATTTGTGCAAATTCCCAATCAGCCTGTAAAAATATCGCCTTTCGGGTGGCTGATTTGTTCCCGGTGCTGGCGGGCCAATGCGAATGCCAGTGTCACAGGGCCGACTCGCCCGATAAACATCAGTACCATAATGACGAATTTGCCGATGGTGGAAAGTTCTCCGGTCAAGCCCATCGACAGCCCGACCGTCCCGAAAGCAGAGAACGCTTCGAAAATAATCCATTCGAATGGCGCCTGCTCTGTATAGGACAGAATGAGAATGCCCGCGAAAACAGCGGCCATGCTGATGAACACAATCGCCAGAGAACGTTCTAGCAAGTGGGAAGGAATTGCACGGTTGAAAATGACCGCTTCTTTTCTCCCTTTCAAATAAGAAGCGGTCACTAAAATAATGACCAAAAAAGTTGTAAGCTTGATACCACTCCCGGTCGAGGCACTGCCGGCTCCAATGAACATAAGAAGCGAGATGAGCACAATCGAACCGGTCTCCATGCTGCCGATGTCGATGGAATTGAATCCTGCAGTACGCGGTGTAACCGCCTGGAAATACGAAGCCCACAGTTTATCGCCAAGCGGCAGCGCGCCTATGGTTTCCATATTGCTGTACTCCGAAACGAATAAAAACAGCATCGCGATCAGATTCACGGCTAAGGTCCCCGTCAGCATGACTTTGGAGTGGAGGGACAATTGCTTGAAGTTTCTCGTTTTCCATAAATCATACAAGACGGTAAAGCCGATCCCGCCTGAAATGAACAAGAGAGTGATCAGAATATTGACTGTTGGATCGCCGACATAGCCACTCAAG
The DNA here is from genome assembly GCF_019042655.1 of Planococcus sp. CP5-4_YE. Lineage (GTDB taxonomy): Bacteria > Bacillota > Bacilli > Bacillales_A > Planococcaceae > Planococcus. Next base: position 19,727 of record NZ_JAHPZO010000024.1, on the reverse strand, counting down.
CTGTCATCCCACAAGGAGAATCCTGCATTATTGAATGCGGAAACAGCGTGGAAAGCGCTGGTGAACAGCCCGTATGTCCAGCCGTATTCCGGGACCCAGCGAACCGCTAAAATCGCAGTGGCCAATAATTCAATGCCGAATGCGAAAAACAGCAGAACCTGTACGAGGCGGATCATGCCGCCAAGTGAATACTGGTTGAACGACTGCTGGATCAAAATCCGCCCCCGCAGGCCGATTTTCTTGCCTAGCAGCAAAACGACCAAAATGGCGAATGTCATGAGACCGAGCCCGCCGATCTGCATGAGGACCATGATGACGGATTGCCCGAACATCGTGAAATCATTGCCGGTACTGACAACGACCAGGCCGGTTACTGTCGTCGCAGACGTAGCGGTGAATAACGCATCGATCCATGAAATCGGTTCAACTGTGGAGATTGGCAAATATAACAAGATGGTGCCAAATAAAATCGCCACCAGAAAAGTCATCGTTAAAATTTGAGGCGGCGATATTTTGATTTTTTTAAAATAAGTAGATCGTTTCATGTTACAAACCTGCCCGGTCGAACTGATGGATATTTTTCTTTGTTCCGAGCACCGTCAAAACGTCTCCTGCTTGCAAGATGTCATGTGGCAACGGCGAGACATTTAATTCCTCTCCGCGTTTAATGGCAAGGACGGTTACGCCGAATTTCAAGCGGATCTTCAGGTCGTTCAAAGACTTCCGGTTAACTTTCGGCGTGGCCATTAATTCCGTAATACTATAGTCTGCAGAAAGGTCGATCGAATCGATGATTTTTTGAGACCCTAGATGTTCAGCCATTTTTTTGCCCATTTCAATCTCCGGCTGAACGACTTGCTCCACACCGATCTTCATCAACACTTTCTGGTGGTAATGGTTTTGGGCTTTGACGTACACTTTAGGAATTTGCAAATCCTTCAAAACGAGTGTCGTCAGGATGCTCGATTGGATATCTTCGCCGATTGCGACGATGACATTTTCAAAATTGGTGATACCCGATCGCTTCAAAGCTGACTCGTTGGTCGAATCCAATTGAAGTGCGTGGGAAGAAAACGCCGCGAACTCCACTACTTTTTTCTCGTCGCGGTCTATTGCCAGTACATCGTGACCCATTTGATGCAGTTCTTTGCAAATGCTGCCCCCGAATCTTCCTAATCCGATCACTGCGAACTGCTTCTTGTTCCATCTCATTTCTCTTCCACTCTTTTCTCTTAAATTTGAGCACAAAAAAACCATTTCAAAGAAACGGTCTGAGGTAGACCTTTTCTCTCTTTTCTACGCTTACGAGGTTAGCTGTCGGATTAGGGATGGAGAGTACCCCTTCTTCAAAATGAAGATTCACCCCGAGATCAAGTTGCGATCGAATTGGTTCCCCCGCACAGAAATTCATTCTGTCTCAGCGATATAAAAGGTGGATTCTGTTGTACAAGCTAAAATATACGCCTCTATTTGAAAAAGTCAACACAATTTTGTGTGCCGAAATAAAAAAATTTATCCAATTATAGGAGGAGTAATGGAATTCTTTTTACAAATTATTTCAGGAAAACTGTAACATTAATGAAAGACAAACGTGTAAAGAGTAGAAGTCGATAAAGGGGGAGACAATGAAAAACCAACAGCTGGAACAGCTTTTCAAACTGTATTCAAAACCCCTTTATTATTTTCTTTGGAAGTTATCAGGTTCTTCCCACCTAGCCGAAGATCTGACCCAAGAAACATTTGTCAGGGCAACGATCTCACTCCACACCTATCAGGGAGAACAAGCACGGGCGTGGCTTTTCAAGGTGGCGAGGAATATTTATATTGATGAATGGCGCAAACGCAAGAGAAGGGAAAGCATCCCGTTAGTGAATAGATTCAAGCCGGCTGAAGAAATGATCAGCCCATACGGATTGCCGGAAGATACAGCTTTGGCGCAAGAGCAACGGGACGACTTGAATATGCTGTTCGATTATTTGCCGGAACGTTACCGGACGATTCTTTATTTGAGAGAAGTAGCAGAATTTAGTTATTCTGAAATAGCAAATGCGATGGATTTATCAGTAGATCAAGTAAAAGTTACACTGCACCGGTCACGAAAAAAACTGGAGACCATTGCACAACAGAAAGGGTGGCACGATGACAGAATGGAATGAAGCCTTGGAAAAGAAAATACTAAAGAAGTCCCGTTTTGTGTTAACGGTGCGGATTCTCCGTATATTAATGATTGGAGTGCTAATGTACGGTGCTTATATGATCGCTTTAGCATTTATTACCGACGGGATGCAAGTGGCAGAGGAGAATGATTATTATACGAAGCTCGCGTTGGATTGGACTGTGCCGAATATTCGTGGGGCAAATGGATTCGAAGAAGAGGAAGTTTCTGCTTTAGGCACCAGCCAACTTTCTTATCCTTTAGTCAGAAAAGTCGGTAAAGCGGAAGTGGTAGTCGGGGAAGCAAAGGTGAGGAAAAGCTTATTCAATAGCTACTCTACCATCGAATACCAAACCCCTTTCAGGGACGAACTCCAGCAAACTGCTTTTTACTACCCGGAAGACCCGCGCAATGGCAATTCACTCGACGCTCCAGCACATCCTGCTGTATGGAGTACGCTGGATAAGCTTCATGAAGGCACGGTAGCGGAAGTGGCATTCTCAACAGATAGTTTCATGACACCGGAAGAGTTGGTTACACAATTAGCACCTTATGATATCGACATTTTGTGGATGCCGCTGCATACAGGCGAGTTCGAAGAGTTCACGCCGGGCAGCTGGGGGAATGGAGGTGAAGATCTATCGGTGAATACCGTTTTCGGCTTGACGGGAGGGCAAAGCGCTTCCGATGATTTTCAGTCCTTTTCTGTTATCCATCGGCTTGATTCCGAAACATTACAAGACAGCCAAGACATGATGATGGATAATATAGAGACCTTGCTTGAGAAAAAGTCTGCCTCTTATTATGAAGGGTTTTTGGGCCTGGATTATTTGGGTGAACGCCATGATTATATAGAGGAAAATGGCTTTACGGTATACGGCGCTGTAGTCACTGGGCCGGTCAAGGAATTATTGAAGCTGGAAGATGAAGCCATGGTGACCGGCGAACATCTGGGGCAAGTGGAATTGTGGAATTGGGAAAGTCCGACACCATACTAAAAAGAAGCGAGGAGACGCTGCCATTTGCAGCATTTCCTCGCTTCTTTATTGAATAGTGTAAGTAAATTCTTTACGGCTTTGCGACGAAAACACTTATGAAAAAAATAACGGCCATGAACAAGAAGCCATACATTTCTTTCTTATTGTTCATCTGAAAGGATTGGAAACTCCTGATTAAAAAAATTCCTGCAGGGACAAGGAACGTGAACGGGAATAATTCTCTCCAATAAATTGACACTATCATCATAAAGATATAAAGGCCGTACAAGGGATACTAGATCTTTGTATTGAGCTTAAATGATTTCTGGTCACTTGCCATCAATTATTCCCCTTTGAAGGTAGATTATTGTTTAGAATTCACAATTTCAGATGAGTTGTCCGAAATTGATACCAAAAAGCGGTCGCTATCAATTTTCACTTCCAAATAATATTTCTTATCTTGTAGGTTTTGGACAATGACAAAATAATTGCCTCTCCCATAATCGTATCTCGTTCCACCATGAAATAAATTATCGTCTTCGTTGTAATGAGCAATTACATATTCTTTTGCATGGTTGAAAGCGGCTGCTTCATTTTCTTTGTGCTCTAAATACAAATACCCACCAATCACTAACAGGGCAATCACCAACATAAACGCCAGGGTTTTCATGTTTATATCCCCCCTATTCGAAATGTGCGCGCTTTGCGAAGAAGTGGATTATTTAAAGAGCAGGGATTAGACAAATGGGAGAGTTCCTATAATTTTCTCGCTAGCAAGCTGCTCTGTTAAAAGGACATAAATCATCAAGCAGGCTTCGTCGTATAGTAAATATCCTCGATCTCCTGCGCCGGCAACGGGCGGTTAAAGTAATAGCCTTGCGCCTGGTTGCATTGCTCGGTTTTCAGGAACTCTAGTTGTTCCTCGGTTTCGACGCCTTCTGCGATGACGTTCAATTCCAGGTCATGCGCCATGCGGATAATGGTTTTGACGAGTGCCGCATCTTTAGAGTCGCTTTTGATATTGCGGGTGAAATGCTGGTCGATTTTCAAGCTGTCGATCGGGAATAGCTTCAAATAGCTGAGTGAAGAATAACCGGTACCGAAATCATCAATCGATAAATGGACGCCGAGCGCTGCCAGTTCTTCCATGGTGGAGATGGCGCTGTCAGCATTTTGGATAATTGTCTCCGTCAGTTCTAATTCCAAGTACTGTGCGGCCAAACCGGTTTTTTTCAAGACGGTGCTGACGATTTCGGTCAAATCCTTTTGTGCAAACTGGCGCGCGGAAATATTGACTGCGACACGGAACGGGGCGAGCCCTATATCCTGCCAGTATTTATTTTGGCGGCACGCTTCTTCCAAGACGAATTCGCCGATTTTCGTGATACTTCCGGTTTCTTCGGCGATGGGGATGAATTCTGCTGGAGAAATCGTTCCCCATTCGGGATGGTTCCACCGCAGCAACGCTTCGACGCCAATGATTTGTTCAGTTTTCAGGCTGATCTGCGGCTGATAATGGATAGTGAATTCACCGTGCTCCAAACCCTTCCTCAAGCCAGTGGCGAGCTTTGATTTCCGGTCAATCGTTTCATTCATTTCACGCGTAAAAAACTGGAAAGCGTTTTTCCCTCCTTCTTTTGCTTGATACATCGCGATATCTGCATTTTTCACCAAAGTCTCGGAATCATTGCCGTCAAAGGGGAACATGCTGATGCCGACAGAAACACTCGTGAAAATTTCTTCATTTTCAAAGCGAAACGGCGTGTTCAAGGCGTGAATCAACTCCTGTGCCCGGTCTGCGGCTTTGCTATATTCAGTATTTGGCAAAAGCAGGATGAATTCATCGCCGCCAAGCCTTGAAAGGGTATCTTTCGGAGTGATTTGGGCTTTTAGGCGGCTGGCGACACTTTGCAAAAAGAGATCTCCGATGGAATGCCCGAAGCGATCGTTAATCATCTTGAAATTATCCAAGTCCATATAGAACAGGGAGAAATTTAAGCCGCGTTCATCTGCCTGCCGCAGCAGCGAGTCGAGTCGATCATTGAATAAACGACGGTTTGGCAAGCCGGTCAAAGGATCCAAATAAACAAGATCATTGATTTTGTCCTCAGACGCTTTGCGCTCGGTAACGTCCCGGATAATGCTGCTGAAGAAGATGCCTTTTTCCGTCTCCCATGTACCAACGGACATTTCAAACTGGAATTCACTGCCGTCTTTCCGGCAACCTGTCAATTCAACGGTGCTGCCGACAACTTTTGACTCACGCGTCTTACGGTAAACTTCCATGCCTTTCTCATGTGCTTCTTTAAAGCGGTCCGGGATGATGACGCTAATATTATGCCCAAGGATTTCTTTTTTGCTGTAGCCGAAAATTAGTTCGGCGCCTTGATTCCATTGAACGATGGCGCCTTGAAAATCCGCTACAATGATTGCATCTTTTGCGGATTCGATGACGGATTGGAATTTCATCTCGGATTCCTCCGACTGCCTTTCCAAGCGGCGGTCAGTCCGCACACTTGCTAGGGTCAGCACGAATAGCATCAACATGCCTCCTCCGATACCATAGGCGAGGAGGAGGCTATTAACTGAAAATGGTGTACTTTGGCCAATAGCTGAGTGCTCCATTTGCGAAAAATCAGCCGCAGCGATGCCGGTATAATGCATGCCTGAAACCGCGAGCCCGATCAAAACTGCACCAGCCAGCTTACGCCAATGAAATCTTGGGACGTTTGGAATGTAGAACAGCAGTGCCAGGCCAATGAACGAAGCGGCAAAGGCAACAAGTGCCGACAATGTCCACATGAACGGGTTGTAGGAGATCATCGCCTCCATACGCATGGCGTCCATCCCGAGGTAATGCATCGACACGATGCCTGCGCTGATAAAGAAGGCGCCGGTAAACAGATTTTTCCAAGTGACTGCTGGCTTGCTGATGAGATAGAACGCAATTGCGCAAGAAATGACCGCTGGTACAATCGATAATAAAACCAAACCGAAATGGTAGGACACTTCGACCGGCAAACGGAATGCCAGCATGCCGATAAAATGCATCGACCAGATGCCGAGTCCCAGAATAAAGGCACCCGCTATAATCCAGCGTAGGTGCGAAACGTTTTTGGCATATTTCAAGCGGCTGCTGATATCGAGTGCGACGGAAGCCGAGAAGATGGCCACAAGAATAGAAAGGACGACAAGAGGAAGGTTATAGGAACTGATGAGATGGGTTATGGGACTCACACTCTTTCACTGTAATTTTTAATGAAGATATTATTGAATAAATAGAAAAGAACAGCCGCTTGTCAAATCTTCATAATGAATTAAAAAGCTGTAGACCATAAAATTTTTCCAACTAGAAAAGAAACTCTATTGAACACTGAAAGGTCATAAGGCTTATATAAAACGAATGATCTTTATTTAATTAGGACCATTAGACATTATAAATATCCAAATAAAGCTATTTTCCATTAGAATACCACAATTGTCTCGATATGAAACTATTTATTAGCTGCAAAACTTTAATGGAGTGAAGTGTAAGAAAGTGAAGTTATTTTTGAATAATAAAAAACGCATTATATGCAAAATAGAACAAGTTAAACTTATATTTTTATTCGAGTACGATAGTTTTTCATTCCTGCGGGTATAGTATGTCTACTGTCTTTTTAAAGAAATAGGAGGATCATTATCTATGAAAAACTTGCAAGCAACTGTTACTTTGAATAATGGAAGCGAAATGCCGTGGCTTGGCCTGGGCGTATTCCGAGTAGAAAATGGCCCTGAGGCGACTGAAGCTGTCAAAACGGCGATCGTCAAAGGCTATCGTAGCATCGATACCGCCGCTATTTATGGAAACGAGGAAAGCGTCGGGGAAGGGATACGCCAGGGAATCAAAGCGGCAGGGATTTCGAGAGAAGACTTGTTCATCACGTCAAAACTATGGAACGACGATTTCGGCTATACGTCCGGTATCCAAGCTTACGGGACGAGCCTGAAGAAATTGGGGCTGGAATACCTGGACCTGTATTTGCTTCACTGGCCCGTTGAAGGCAAATACAAAGACGCTTGGAAAGCACTCGAGCATCTCTATATGGACGGGCAGGTCATAGCGATCGGCGTCAGCAATTTCCAGATCCATCATCTAGAAGACCTAATGAAAGACGCGGACATCAAGCCGGTGGTCAACCAAATCGAGTATCACCCGCGCTTGACGCAAGAGAACTTGCTCGCGTTCTGCCGCGAACACCACATCCAGGCGGAATCCTGGTCGCCTCTTATGGCAGGCGAAGCGCTCGAACAGCCGGAGCTGAAAGAAATCGCAGCGAAATACGGCAAATCGGTCGCCCAGGTCATCTTGCGGTGGAACCTGCAAAACGGCGTCGTGACCATTCCGAAATCGACCAATGAAGGACGCATTGTGGAAAACTCCCAAGTGTTCGATTTTGAATTAACGGAGGAAGACATGAAACAGATTTCGGCATTGAACGAAGACCGCCGTGTCGGCCCGGATCCGGACAATTTCGATTTTTAAAGGGAATTAGACACTGATACTAGGTGAGTGTTTGCCTTTCCAGCCATAACAAAAGGAAGAGAAAAGCCCTTGAGCTTTTCTCTTCCTTTTATTTTTCCAGCGTATAGCCGATTTTATTCAACGCCGATTCAATGTCGGCGACATACTCGGTTTTCAACTGTGATAAGTGTTCGCTGACACCTGGCATTTGCACGAGCCAAGGCGGGAGGCCGGTCATCATGACTTGGACGCCCATGACATTCAAGCCTGACACCAAATTCTTCAAGACGTCCGGAAACTGGTTTTCCAGCAGCCTCAATTGCGACAAGTCGATGATAAACGAATGGATGCCTTTGTCGGCCGCATAATGCAGCGTGTCTTCCATGATTTTCTGGGATCGTGATTCATTGATATTCCCTTGAAGTGATAGAATTGCCAACCCCTTTTTGATCGGGATGATTGGCACGCTCAACAACTCGATGTCTCCTAGCGTAGTGTCCAAATGGATGACGTAAGACAAGACCTCTGCCATTTGCTTGAGAAAGTGTACATCTTTATCGCTAAAATCTTTTTCTTCTTTGTCCATGACGCATAATGTGCCGAACACTTCCCCGTAGAAATCACGCAGCGTCACCCCTAGAAATCCTTTAACTTCAAGTTCCTCTGTCGCTTCCATGTCCTTTGTAAGCGTAAATGAGCCTAAATTCTTTATGTGCATCGCTTCCTGATCACTTTGGATTATTAAGCGGCAATACGCGCTGTCATAATCCACAACATAGCCCTCTGGAATGATGTAGTGGTCTTTATTGAATGAACTGATAATTTTCATCGATGTAGGACCTCTCTGGGTTACATAAGCGGTGTTGACGCCGAGTTCATCACTGATCACTTGAAACAATTTGTAAGAAACGGCTTTCAATGAATCGTGTGTAGACATGTTCTGTTTATCGTTCATCTTTCGTTTCTCCCCCTCTCCTGGGGGGGACCCTGCCAGTCTTCTTTGATGTATAGAGTCATTTCCTTCACATGCAACTTGATGGTGTTCAAGTTTTCATAAAAACTCCAGTTTAATCGTCCAGTCAGTAGGGTAGCCCCTGGTGTTTCTGCTTTTAAGGCTATAGAAATCAGGAATTGCGGTCAAGGGAAACATTTCGCATGGCGAAAAAATAAATCTGGCCGCAGGGGGAGTTCTCGTATTGCACTGTCTCGCTTATTGCTCAAAGCCGGCTTTCGCGCGTGCTGTAGAAAAATCATCCGCCCGGTCCAAGCGGGTGCTGAGAAACGCAAGCCCTGATGCGAGCAATGCGCATAATGCGCCGACCCATGACAAATGGATATAACCGCCCTGTGCGACCACATATCCGCCGAGTGTTGCACCTAGCGCAATGCCGATATTCACGGCGACAGGCGTCAGGGAAGAAGCAAAATCTTTTGCGGCAGGCGAATACACCGTAGCCAAGTTCATTAAATACATTTGGATGGTGGCATTCATCGCATAAATCATGATGGCCATCAGCATGAGGCTGACGAGCCCTGCGAAAGTCGTGCCCATCGTGAAATAAAGAGAAGCTAAAATAACTGCCTGCACGACGAATACATAGCGCAGCTTGCTGACGCCGTTACGGCCGGCGATTTTGCCGGCCAATACATTGCTGAGAATGGAGAAAGCGCCGTATGCGAGCAGGACGGCACTCACGTAACGTGTCGGGATGCCCATGCCGTCTTCTAAGATCGGCGTGATGTAGGTGTAGATCGTATAAGTGCCGGCGATCGAAAAGGTCGGGATAAAGAAAGCCAAAATCATCCGTGGATTCGCCAATAACCCGAGCTGGTCCTTAGCCGAAGCTTTAACGACCTTCAATTTGCGTGGCAGGATAAAGATAGCCATCACTAAGCTGATGACGCCGAGCAAAGTCGTGAACCAAAACGTCAGCTGCCAATTGCCAAGCTGGCCGATGAGTGTGCCAAGCGGGACGCCGATGACATTGGAAATGGTGAAGCCGGCGAAAATAAGCGCTATGATCGGGCCTTTTTTGTTTTCCGGCATGATGTCGCTGGCGATGCTCATCGACAAAGCGACCAAGACGCCGCTGACTACAGCAGTAATGATGCGTGAGAAAATCAACAATTCATACGACCCGGACAAGGCACTGAGGATATTGCCGGCGGTGAAGATGGAGATCAAGCTCAGCATCAGCGGATATTTGGGGAAGCGGCTGACAAAGGCGGTCAAAAAAGGAGTTCCGATGGCATAAGCAATCGCAAATCCAGACACGAGTGTCCCCGCAACCGCCAAACTGATATTCAAGTCAGCCGAGACTTCTGCGAGCAGGCCGACAATAACAAATTCACTCGTGCCCATGACGAAGGTCAATAAGGTCAAAGTGAACGCCAATACTTTTTGTTTAGTGGTGAATAATTCTGGTGGTGAAGTGGTTTCCATAACAATCTACTCCTCTATGTAATTCATTGGGAAAATCAGTTTATTGTAATATAGAAATATCTAATATTATCGATATAAGAAATCAAAAAAAGAGACGAGCCCGGTCTCAAATTTCTTCGTTAATGAATTTTGCGACCTTCGCTAATGTCTCTTCATTGCGCCTGTAATACGTCCACTGCCCGTAGCGCACAGCCTCGAGCAATCCAGCTTTTTGCATAAGGGATAAATAATGCGAGACGGTGGATTGGGACAAATTCACCTTTTCTTGAATATCGCCGACACAGACGCCGCCTTCAATGCTGACCTCCTTGGGCAAATGCGCTTGCTGTGCAGGGAAATTCTTCTCCGGCTCCCGCAGCCATTTTAAAATGTTCAAACGGGTTTCATTCGACAACGCTTTAAATACATCAATAACATTTAAATTTTCCATGGGGCTATCTTATATCGATACTATTCGATATGTCAAAACAAAGCGTTTCGGTGAGGTCAATTCTTAAATAAATCCAACTGCCAATATTATGTAAGGAAGTTTATATGGTAAAATCAAGAAAAAACAGAATAGTGGGGCATTTAAGATGAAATTAAATGATTTTGAGAAAGCGATTCAGCAATTGTTCGGGGAGGAATTGCTGAAAGAAGACGATGAATATGGTTTTACAACCACAACGGATAAAGAAATCCACCAGATTGGCTATGCGACCAATTTATCTCTTGAAACGGTGGAAATGGCCATCAAACAAGGCGTGGATTTGATGGTGACGCATCATGACGCTTGGGATTTCATCTACGGATTGAGAAAAGCGTGCGTCGATAAGCTGAAATCCCACAACATCAGCCATTTCTGGATCCACGCACCACTGGATTTCGTGGACTTTGGTACCTGCACATCATTGATGAAACAATTGGAAGTGGACGAAACCATCGCCTACTCCACCTACAGCGAGGCGGAAGGCGAACTTCCAGGCATCGCGGAATTTGCTGCTCCTGTGGAGTTTGGGCAATTGGCTAAAAGAATGCGCGGTGCTTTAAACGAACCAGTGCGCGCATGGAAAAATAATGCCCAGCCTGTCAAACGGATCGGCGTGTTGACCGGAGCGGGCCACTCCTCTGCATTGATCCGCGAAGCGGCCGAAAGAGGATGCGATACATATGTCACCGGAGAAGCCACGCTCTACACCATTCAGTACGCGCAGTTTGCCGGCATTAATTTACTGGTCGGCAGCCACACCTTCACAGAGATTTTCGGCGTAGCAAGCTTAGCTGAAAAAATCGCTGAAATGAACCCGGATGTGGCAATTGCAGAATTGAAAGAAGCGCATTTTGAGTTGAATCATTGAGGGCCGGAACGGTTGCGGATCGGCGGATTCCTTCAATAGAAGGAGAGAACAGGATGAAAAGCCTGGTGCACCTTAACGGCCGCCCGATGGAAGTGCTCCAAAAAGGCGGGGTTGGCACGCCGATTCTCATCATGACAGGCATGAGTTGTTCATTTGAAGAATGGTTTAACGTAACAGAAATTTTATGTGAAACTCATAAAGTCATCTTGTTCCATCGCCCTGGGCTTGGCGCGAGTGAATTGGGAACAGAACCGCGCACGACAGCCGCTGCGGCACAAGATGCCAAGAATCTTTTGGATGTACTGGGAGTGACGGAGCCGGTTGTGCTGATTGGCCATTCGTACGGCGGTTTATGTGCGCAGCACTTTTCAAAACTTTATCCGCAGCAAGTCAAAGGGCTGCTGTTAGTGGATTCCACGTCGGATAGCCTGGAAAAACTCGACGAACTTCCTGATTTAGCAGAAGATGCTTCTGACGACATATGGTTGGAAGAGTGCGGCAAATTCGCCGAACTGGATGAAAATGAATTGAAAAAAGTGATCCGCCCCATGTTGAGCGAAAACCAGAAAAAATTGCCGCGCCCTATACAACAGCGGCTAATCGAATTTCAGCAAAAACCCAATCTGTACAAAGCGATGAAGTCCGAAGTCGAAAATTGGAGAGCGGACGCCAAAATCATCAAAAGCTTAGGTTCTCTTTCAAGCCTTCCGCTTATAGTCATCGGGCGTGATATGAACTATGCCGTGGAACAAGGCGTGGAAGAAGGATGGCCAGAGGCAGAACTGATGGCGCAGGAACATCTATGGCACGAATTGATTCAAGAGCAATCGGCCCTTTCTGAAAACAGTGAACTGGTTTTTGTAGAGAGAGCTGGCCATATGGTTCATCTCGACCGGCCAGACTTGGTCATTGCGATGGCACAAAAATTAACCCGACCACTTTGAAAAACAGTACTGAAGAGAGCGTGACCACATTGGAAACCATATTGATCGTTTTGCGGGGAAATTCAGCAAGCGGAAAAACCACGATAGCGAAGCGGCTGCAAGACCATTTTGGGCGAGGCACATTATTGGTGTCGCAAGATGTGGTTCGCCGGGACATGTTGAAGGTCCAGGACAGGGAGGGCAATTTATCGACAGAGTTGATCCGGCAAATCACGGAATACGGCAAAGGCAGATGCCCAATCGTCATTTTGGAAGGGATTTTCATGAAGCATCGTTATGAAGAATTGCTGCTCGACTTGATCCGGTTTTATGACGGCGAGGCATTCGTTTACTATTTTAATTTGCCCTTCGAAAAAACAATGGAGCGCCACAATACGCGCCCTCAATCTCAGGACTTCGGGGAAGCATCGCTGCAAAAATGGTGGACCCCAAAAGACGATTTGGGTGTGCCCGGTGAACAATTGCTGACAGAGGAAATGTCCGAGCAAGCGATCGTCGAACTGATCTGCAGCCAGGTCGAAGAGTATCAGCGGGGCAATAAAAGCAAAGGAGCAAGTACATGACCATATTCAATCGCTTGAAAACAGGGGACCAGATCGGAATTTATTCCCCGTCGTCTCCGATTACCTATAATTCGCCAGTGCGCTTCAAACGGGCAAAAGATTTTCTGGAATCCAAAGGCTTTAGAATCGTGGAGGGCAGCTTGACGGGCAAGCGTGACCATTACCGTTCGGGCACGATACAGGAGCGGGCAGAGGAGCTGAACGAATTGATCCGTAATCCGGACGTCCGTTGCATCATGTCGACGATCGGCGGGACGAATTCCAATGCGCTGTTGCCGTATATTGATTATGAAGCGTTTCAAAAAGACCCGAAAATCATGATCGGCTACTCGGACGCGACGGCTGTGCTGCTCGCCATTTATGCCAAGACCGGCATTCCGGTATTTTACGGACCGGCGCTGGTGCCGTCTTTCGGTGAACACGAACCGTTCGTGGATTATACATATGATTATTTTGAAAAAGCATTGATGAAAGTACAAACCCTTCCTTATGCAGTGGAACTTCCCCCGTACTGGACGGATGAACCGGTCAATTGGGAAGAAAAAACACAGGAAAAGGAACTGCGCAACAACGCGTGGGTGTGCGTGACGAAAGGCAAGGTGACGGGACGCTTGGTCGGCGGAAATGTCAATACGATGGCCGGCATCATGGGGAGCCCCTATATGCCGGTGATTGAAAACGGCGATATTTTGTTGTTGGAAGATACGATGAAAACGGCCGCCGTCGTGGAGAAGAACTTCAATTTGCTGAAGCTCAATGGCATTTTTGACAAAGCAGCGGGAATCATTTTAGGCAAGCATGAACTATTTGATGATCAAGGAACGGGGAGAAAACCATACGAGATTTTGCTGGAAGTGCTGGGAGATCGCGAGTTGCCAATTCTTGCCGAGTTTGACTGCGCACACACCCAACCGATGCTGACGATGCCGATTGGCAAAACCGTCACATTGGATGTGACCGAAAAACGAGTTGAAATCACGGAGCAATGGATTCGTTAATTGAGGAGGAAGACGATGAAAACAATCGGATTGATTGGCGGGATGAGTTGGGAATCGTCAGCAGAATATTACCGGCTGCTCAATGAGCAAGTGAAACAGCGTTTAGGCGGCCTGCATTCAGCGAAATGCTTGATGTACAGTGTCGATTTCGAGGAGATTGAACGCTTTCAGTCACAAGGGAAATGGCAAGAAGCAGGCGAGCGTTTGGCGGATGTCGCTCGTTCGCTTGAAAAAGGCGGTGCAGAGCTGATTGTATTGTGCACGAACACGATGCACAAAGTGATTTCTTCTATAGAAGAAGCCGTCTCGGTGCCGATTTTGCATATCGCAGACGCGACCGCAAAAGAGATCCGCTCAAATCATCTCCATACGGTAGGGTTGCTCGGGACTAAGTATACGATGGAGCAAGATTTCTACAAAGAACGCATTGCCGACAGCGGCATCGAAGTGTTGATTCCGGAAGCTGCAGAACGCGACATGATCAACGAAATCATTTTTGATGAATTATGCTTAGGGAAAATCAACGAGTCGTCGAAAGTGAAATACCAACAAGCCATCCAAAGCCTCATCGATCGTGGCGCACAGGGCATCATTCTTGGCTGTACGGAAATCGGTTTGTTAATTCACGATGAAGACGCAGAGGTGCCGCTATTTGATACGGCAAAGATCCACGTCAAAGCGGCGGTGAAAGAAGCGCTGGATAACTAAAAGTAAAAAGGGGGGAGCCGACATGGGATCGCGCATGATGCATTTGATCATTGCTGGGCACGTGGCGGAAAGAATGGAGATTTCCGACCGGCCGCGGTTTCTCTTGGGCGGCGTTGCACCGGATGCAGTTCACGGCAGAGAGCAAAAAACCAAGTCTCATTATTACGAGGGCAGCGTAGACGATGGGACGAGACGTGTGAATTATGAAGGCTTCATGCAGAAATATAAAGAGCAAATGAAGGATGAATTCATTCTCGGGTATGTCGTGCATTTAGTGGGGGACGCTGTGTGGATGAAAGACATCTATTTTAAAAAAGACCTAAAAAACCGCATCGATGCCGACCCGTCTGTACTCGAAAAATGGCATGCAGATTTCAGGAAGCTTAATAGTATGCTCGTTAACCAATTTTATTGCGCAGGGTTAGAACAACAACTGGCATCCGCCGAACTTCCCGAGACTCTTATAGAAGAAATTGAAGTCAATAACTTGCGAAAGTTCACCGAAGAAACGCTCGGCGACTTCCACTCAACGAAGCTATCTTCCAGCAGGGACCTGGAGATATATTCAGTTGCAGAAATTACCGGCTATATCAAATCCGCGACAGAACAGGCAATCCGCGTATGCCTGTCTCTTGGAATGCAGGAAAGGCAAAGGAGTGAACATATTGGCCATTAGAAATTCTGCGAAAGCGATCATTGTCCAAGACGGCAAAGTATTGCTGACGACCAATGAAGACACAGAAGGCAGCTATTATCTATTTCCGGGCGGCGGACAGGAGCTCAGCGAAACTTTGCCGGAAGCAGCCGTACGTGAATGTGTCGAAGAAATCGGCTGCGCCGTCGAAGTGAAAAGCCTGATCCATATCCGTGAATACATAGGCGAGCGCCACGAACATGCCGAGACCGATAGCGGCGTTCACCGGATCGAATATTATTTTGAATGTCTTTTGCAGGGTGACTTGCAATCGGCCGCACCGTCGAATCCCGACACGCAGCAAACCGGTGTTGAATGGGTGGAGATCGAGGACTTACTGGAGCATCGGATCTATCCGAAAGGCATCCGGCGCTGGATCCAGGAGTTTGAAAGTGGTGGCGTGAATTCGGTTTATTTGGGAGCGTTTAATTAAATTACAGAGCAAAAAAAAAGAACAGCCGAAATCATCCGGCTGTTCTTTTTCATGTATTTATTCCTGAACGTTTCGTTGAAAGGAGCTGCGGCCGCGGTAAGCAATCCAACTGGCGAGAGCGAGCAAAACACCAGATAAGACAAACACTGAGCGGATGCCGAACAAATCGGCCAGTATCCCCATCAATAGAGAGGAAACGGCAAATGTGCCCATGCCGATCGCCCCGAGTGTCGTGAACACTGTCGGCAACTGCTCTTTCGGCACGCTCGTCTGCACAACGGTCTGCTGCGGGATGTTTTTCAGCTGGCTGAAGACGCCGACCAGAACTGATAATAGGAGCGCCACGAGCGGCATGCTGTTCAAGCCGAAAAATACAGTCGCTGCGCTGCTGAAAATAGCCCCGATTAGGATAAAACGGCTGAGATTGCGTTCGACCCATTCGGTAAATCGCAGGCAAATGAGGCTTCCTGCGATCAAGCCGATAAAGAACGAACCGTTGATAAAGCCCCACCATTTCTCATCGACTGCGAGCGCTTCGCTGACGAAGACATACAAAATCGCGGCGATCCACACGGCGCCGGCAATTGTCTCGAGCATCTCCATCAAAGCGATGCGCTTTAATACCGGCGTCTGTGAGACGGTCTGCCAGCCTTTAATGATTTGGCGCCATTTGTTTTGAGGTTCTGGCGGCGCGCTATCGACTCTATCCAAGCCGCTCAACAACAAACTTGAAAGCAGGAACAATCCCGCTGTCAGCCAGACCAGTTCGATGGCGGACAGCCAAATCAGTAAGGAACTGCCGACAAACCACATCGCCGTTTGAATCAGCTGCGTAACGGTCTCGGTGATGCCGTTTGCTTTGAGCAACTGGTCACTTTTTACGTAATTCGGGATTAAGGCCTGTGTCACCGGATTGGCGCAGCCGTCCAAAAGCGCCACCAAACTGATCAGTAAAAACAGCACAATAAAATTGGCCGTGGTTAACTGCGGCAGAAATAATGCCAAGGCAATCAACAAACCGGTCTTGCCCATTTGCGATCCTGCAAGCAGCCATTTCAAATCAAAACGCTGCATGAGCAGCGGCGTTAAAGTATTTGAGACGAACATCGAACTGGTGATGACGAACGGCACCAAAGCGGCAGCCGTGGCGGAGCCGGTCAATTCGAAAACCAGGTAAATAATGCTGACGATGTAAAGCACGTCGCCGATATTCGCAAGCGACTGGCCCGTCAGCAATAAGTGGAAATTTCTATTCAGTTTCATGATGAATCCCCCAAGAGTCAATTTCGTAAATGACTTCTACTGCAGGGGATCACTTAGATTGGACTGATCGTCACGCCAGATGTTCCTTTCGTAAGGAAGATAAAGCTTGGGGAATTTATCTTCAGGATGGATTGTATTCATTATACTCTAAATAATTGGAAAACAAATGGCGGTGAAAGAAAATATTGGATATAGTAGAAACAAAGCTTATATAGCGAAAAAATAGTACGGGAAATTTTTGAAATGGAAAGCAGGTTATCACATGAATAAAACGAAGTTACAAGCAGCCGTTCGTCACGCAGCAGTAGAGTCTCCGGAATTTTTAGGGGAAGGGGCCTGGCATCATGCATGGAAAGTCGAAAAAGATGGCCGTGAACTGGTATTGCGGATTCCAAAGGACGTCGTGTACGGCAAGCCGGCTGAAGTCGACGAAGAAGAATTGACCGCAGAATACGCAGCGACAGAACTTTACTACCGCTCGGTCAATGAGGCAGTAAAAGGCGCGGCACCGGAGTTTTTCGAGTTCTATGTTTCTGAACAATTAAGCTATACGCTCGAGTCGTTCGCTGGAAATCATATCGATCTGCATGACCTGTCGCGAGCGCAAGCGGTTGAGACCGGAAAGGCACTCGGTGAGGTTTACCGGAAAACAGAAGAAATCCCGCACGGCTTGGACGGTTTTGGCTATCTGCATTGGACAGAGGAAAGCGGGCTGAGAG
This sequence comes from Planococcus sp. CP5-4_YE, assembly GCF_019042655.1. Lineage (GTDB taxonomy): Bacteria > Bacillota > Bacilli > Bacillales_A > Planococcaceae > Planococcus. Next base: position 1,989 of record NZ_JAHPZO010000024.1, on the reverse strand, counting down.
GCAGCATCACCGGAGACGTCCGCCGTTTCCTGAAAGAAGAAAGTGAAGAGCATTTGTCGGATTATCGGGAACTCAGCGAGGCGCGTCCTGAATTTCAGGACGCTGCGGTGAACGATGCGCTGAATTTGGCAGTGGAGCTCCGGGAGCGAGGATTCACCCAGCCACGCCTCAGCAATCAAGATGCTTCACCGGAAAATATCTTGATAAACGGCACGCAAATTTGCCTAATCGATCCGTTTCCAAATATTTATTACCCAAGAGGAATGGCCGGGAACTTCATGAATCTTTACGAAACATTCTTTATCGCACTGTCGGATACCGAGCGTTATGGAAAGCACCGCTTTGCTGATTGCGCGGACAATTTAAAGGCCATTGCTGGTGGATTCCTAGTCGGTTATAGCGCTGGCGACAAGCGGGTTCAGGCTGAAGTCAGGGGCGAACAATTATTGCAGCTGCTGGAAACCGGCTACAGCCATTTTCATTTATTGACTGGGAAGCTGCCGGAAGAAGCACGCATCCGCTACGGCGACAAAAAGCAGATTGAAGACAGGCTCGCGACATTGGCAGGGGAACTGAAAGCGCTGGCTGCATCGGAAATCGGGAATCTCGAGGAAGCATTGGAGAGCGAAATCACACATTAAATAGAGAAAGGGGCACTATTATGGATTTTCAGGAAATGGCTACAGATAGACTGGAACTCGTACATATCGAAAAACATCACGCCAAGAGCTTCTTCGACATCATGTCGAGAGACGAAGTGACGAGATATTACGGCATGAGCAGCTTAAATGAATTGGATGAGGCTGAGAGCATAATCGAGTCGTTCGGGCAGACCTTCGAAAGCGGCAGGGGAATCCGCTGGGGCATTGTCGTGAAAGAAACGGGCTCTTTCATCGGGACGGTTGGGTTGAACAATTTGAACCTCAAAGGAAAAAAAGCGGAAATCGGCTTTGAACTGCATCCGTCCTATTGGAATAAAGGCTATGTTTCAGAAGCCGTCAAAGAAGTCTTGGCGTATTGTTTCGTCCAACTTGGATTATTCCGCATAGGTGCCGTCACCTTTCCAGAAAACGGAGCATCCATCGCTTTGCTGCAAAAATTAGGATTCGAAAAAGAAGGCAGGCTAAGAGCTTATCTCTATCAGGACGACCGATCCCATGATGCGTTTATTTTTTCGTTGTTGGCTGAGTAATTGACAGAACCTGATTTCAAGAACTTTGCATGTGTCTAAAAAGAAAATAGGAGTGAGAACGATTCAATTCCAACTAGTCATATTTAGTAGAAGGGGCAGATGAAATGGAGCTTTTCAAATTTGATAAAAGCAAGGGCAAAAAGATCTCCAAGTTTAATTCGGATTTCATCATGTCCCGAATTACTCAAACGACACAACCCGCACATATCAGCTGCATGCATTTAGAAGAAAACGGGGTGGTCGGGTATCACCAAGCGGTAGGCCCTCAATTGCTTTTGATCGTGAGTGGAGAAGGGTTTGTTCGTGGTGAACAAGAAGACTATTTCAGTGTCGAGATTGGCGATGCGGTGTTCTGGAACAAGGGTGAATGGCATGAAACGAAGACAGGCAAGGGTTTGATGGCTATCATCATTGAAAGTCAGGAATTGTTGCCGATTATGCATGATATGGAATAGGAAGAATTACAAAATCCTCATTGAAAAGGCCAATTAAGGGAGCACCCTTAATTGGCCTTTTTGTTTACTTCAAAATAAAATCAGTTTCTTTAAAAATCCTGTTTCACAGCACGCCCTACCACCAGGTAAGCGATGAGAAATCCAAGCAGGCCGAGGAACACAGGGACAGCGGTAACGGAAAACAGGTTTGTATCATTCGTATTCACCGATGACGACAGCAAGGCAACAATTGCGATTCCTGAAACGATCGTAGCGGGAACGGAGTATTTCCTCATGCCGAAAAATAGCGGAATTAACGACATTCCGGAGCAGGCTATAGCAAGCACCACTAAGTGCAAGAGG
>NZ_JAHPZO010000023.1 GCF_019042655.1 Planococcus sp. CP5-4_YE | reverse complement strand
ATTCTTTAGGCATCGCGTTGTAACCTGCGATTAAAAATGTGCCTTTACTTTGCAACATATAAAGCCCTAGGAGTACCATCATGAACGCCACCGCACCGATGACCAATACGCCCGAATTGATTTCATCCCCCCCCCCCCCCCCCATATAAAGCCCTAGGAGTACCATCATGAACGCCACCGCACCGATGACCAATACGCCCGATTTGATTTCATCCCCCCCCCCCCGCCTTGCCGCTTGAATTTCTTCTCTAGTTTTTCATTCGGCAACGACTGAGAAATTCCTTGTCACGCACAAGAAAATCCCGCACCCGTCTTCCCTGTGCAGGACTTTCTGTTAAACGCTTCCACATTTTCCGTTAATGTGTCCAATTTTTGAATGAGAATACCATCCCGATGATGACAACAGCTATCCCGCCGAAAATGAGCATGGGCAGCAGCCCAACAATGTCGGTCATCTCAAGGGCACCTCCTTTTCTTTGATCATACGCCCAAATGACAGAAAACGCCACAAAATTTTTTGATTTTTCAGTTATTTATGGTTGCACCGTTTACTGAATAAAACTAAGATGACAGTAAGGATCACCATTAAAGAGCTCAAGTCTTTCAAGCTGAAGAGCTCCCCAAAGTTCATCTGCCATTCACTTATTCTACTGTGTGGAGTGGAAAACTATGCTATAAATGAATCATTAGCTCTGCCTAACAATTCCAGCGCATTCAAAAAAGCCGCCGGCAAACCGGCAGCCCATATGTTTACAATTTATTGATAACAGCTCGGTAGACCGGTGCCAATACTTTCCGCAAAGCGGTAACAGGCGGCACAGGGCTTCTTTGATGCCACTGGATCCATTCAAGTGCCACCAAGCTCAATACAAGCCAGATAGTGCCTGCGATATAGCCTGCGATGACATCGCTTGGAAAATGTGCACCGAGGTAAATCCGGCTGATTCCGATCAGCATGATCAACACACTGAGCCCGAAAACCGATACCCATTGCAGCCTCGGATTCTGCTTGGTTCGGATGACCAAATAGATAAGAAAGCCGTAAAAAATTAGCGAGCCCATCGAATGGCCGCTGGGAAAACTATAGCCGACCGCATCGATCGTTTCGTTGATGCTTGGCCGCTCCCGGCTAAAGAAATGCTTTAACAGCAGTGTCAACAGCGATCCGCCGCCGACTGCCACCAAATAAAACAGGACGCCCCATTTGTCGCGCATCTTGACACCCAAGATCCATAAGACGCCAAGCGACATCAACACCAGAAACCACACAGACCCAAGTTCAGTGATGACGAACATCGCTGTATCCATCCAGTCGCTGCTAATAATTTCCAGCAATTGAATGACCACTGCATCGAACACAGCCAATTCCTGTTCAAGCATTTCATCGGCCAGTTCCGCAAACAGCGTAATGAATAATGCCGCAAGCCCAAGACCCACTAGAAGCACAATGAAAGCAAAGCCTGATAATTTCGTTTCTCTATCCATCCAACCGCTCCTATACTTTTACTTACCGTCAGTTTACCCGACTTTGCCGATAAGTATGCCGGATCCTTTCAGTTCCGTGGTTCAAAGGCCTCTATTTGGGGAATAGCTCAAATAGATAGCAATTCAAGCAAGAAAACGACAAATCCTTGCCAATTGCCCTTACCTGGAAGGATGATCATCATGAAATTGCCACTCCGGCTGCTTATATTAGCTGCCCTTCTGCTCACTCTGACTTCCTGCTCGGAAGTACTATCGGAAAACCGCGGACCCGCGGCACCTGATTTTGCATTGACTGACCTCCACGGCACTGTCCACCATCTCGCTGACTACCAAGGCGAAAAAGTCTATTTATTCTTTTGGGCATCCTGGTGCTCGATTTGCCTTTCCGGCTTGAGCGAACTAGAGGAATTGGGTGAAAGCGATAAAGACTTCACGATCCTCACCATTATCTCCCCCGGAACATACGCTGAGCGAAATGCCAATGAGTTCAAAGCTTGGATCTCAAGCATCGAACATGACGATGATTTTATCGTCTTGCTTGATGAAGGAGGGGACATATTCGGCCAGTTCGATATGGATGCCTACCCCAGTTCTGCCTGGATCAACTCTGCTGGGAGAATCACCGAACAACGCACCGGCCACGTGACCAATGACGAAATACTCGAATTGATGAATTCGATTCGCTAGAAAGGCGGAACCACTGATGAAACAATATTTTTTGCCCCTGCTCTTATTATTGCTGCTGGCAGGCTGTTCAAGCGAAGCAGTCACTGACTCTACTACCGCCTCCTCTCCTGCTTCGGAATCGCGCTTTCCGGACAATCCAAACGAAGAGCTGGAGTTCGATACGGAAAATTTGGAAGACATTTGGTTTGCAGGTGGCTGCTTCTGGGGTGTTGAAGCCTATATGGCACGCATCTACGGCGTCTACGAAGTAACTTCCGGCTATGCAGGCGGAACGATTGAAGACCCGACATACGAAGAAGTGCTGACAGGCGATACCGGCTATGCCGAAACCGTCCATTTGCGCTATGATCCAGAGCGTGTATCGCTCGAGGAATTGCTTGACCGCTATTTCCTGATCATCGACCCGACACTTGTCGACCAGCAAGGCAATGACCGCGGCAACCAATACCGGACCGCCATCTTCTACGATGACCCGTCAGTTGTAAGTACGATTGATGAGACCATTGCCAACGAGCAAAAAAAATATGATAAGCCAATTGTTACCGAAGTCGAACCGCTGACGAATTATTACCTCGCGGAAAACTACCACCAAGACTATTTGGAGAAAAATCCGGATGGCTATTGCCATGTTGACTTCACAAGCCTAGAAGACCAGGAAGTCCCGCAATTGATCGATCCGGCCGATTACCCGAAACCGGATGAAGAGGAAATCCGGGAAATGCTGACCGATGAACAATACCGCGTCACCCAGGAAGACGGAACAGAGACTGCATTCAATAATGAATACGATGGCTTTTACGAACCCGGCATCTATGTCGACATCGTCACCGGCGAACCGCTCTTTTCTTCCAAAGACAAATATGATTCCGAGACCGGTTGGCCAAGCTTCACGAAGCCGATCGATCCGGCAGTCGTAACCGAACACGATGATCTTTCCCTATTCGGCATGCAGACCGAAATCAGGAGCCGCACGGGCGACAGCCACTTGGGGCATGTCTTTGAAGACGGCCCGGAAGATGCCGGCGGTTTACGCTATTGCATGAACAGCGCGGCATTGCGTTTTGTGCCTCTTGAAGAGATGGAAACACAAGGCTATGGATACCTGACAGACAAAGTAACTGATTAAGCATGATAAAAGCCGGAAGCCCTTTTGAATGGGCTTCCGGCTTTTTCGATAATAAATTCTGGTTTATTGGCTTTCGGCTCGCTTCACCAGACGGCGTTCCAAAATGCCTTCGACGATCATGAAATTCTCATGGCATTTCGGGCGATATCGGCCTTTGGCGATACCTTCGATCGTCAAACTGCTCACCCCGTATTTCATTCCTAAGTGTTCGGCAGAAAATTCTTCAATATGATAGAAATACAAGATACTGTAGACAGCCTCATCGCTGAGCTTATTTAACTCGTGTGCTGTTGTCATAGCGCTTGACCCCCCCATTAGGTTGCTGCCCGGTACGCTCGGCTTTATACTGCTGATAACCTTTAATAAAGCGCTCATAGCTGGCTGTAAAAGCAGCGTTGGTTTTTTTCATCTCGTTGTGGTTTCCCATCTTGAACACTCCTTATTAAAAGTTTATCGCTCAGTAAGTCTCCACCAAATATTTTTCAATTCGGTTGAATGCTCTGTAGCAATCTCTTCTCACATGGCCAGACAGCAAATCCTCCAAAGACTCAACACTTATATGAAAGCGCTGGGCCAACTCTTTTGTTTCATAGCCTTTCACTTTCCACAAGTATAGGATCAGGTAAATGTCTTCATCGCCCAGTTTAATCAGGTCACTCCGATTATCCATTAACATTACCGCCTTCCACTTGATTTAGATTGATTAAGCTGGCTGTTCTATACAGCCAATTGCCGAACTTAACCTCGAAACAAAGACTTTTGGTGACTCGTGCGAACGGATCCTTACCCAAAACCCGTTGTCGTCGGGTTCAGCTGTCTGCAGATAATCCGTCGGCAGCGGTATTGGATGAATAACGAGTGCGTCAATAAAGACAGGCAACTCTTCCTGGGTCATCCAAATATCCACTTGATTGACAGCTGTACCGCTGTCATCGTAGCCGAGAAACCGTATAGTTCTGCTGCCAATTCGGGTACGCCTAGTTTTTGATGATTGCAGTGCTTGCCAAGTGTTCCTAAACGGCTTAACAAGTTCTCCCCTTTCTTCCATAACCTTCTCTCCTTTGTTCTTACTAATAAAAAAGCACCGGAACAGACTCCACTATCCAGAGGAGAATATTTCCGGCGCTGTGCACAGCACTATAGTCTGCCACATTCAACCAAAGTATAATTTTCCAGTTGTACAGAACTGCTATTCCTTGTTCTTTATCTCCTCCAGAAGTAGCTATTCAATTTACTCAGTGACATTTGCTTATAAAGCGCTAACCAAAATGAAAAGCAAAAATTTGTATAAGATAATGTAATAGTATTAGCCTACAATATTTCACATTTCTTGTAAACACTAAATTACTGAATATTTAAAATAATGATTTATTATCATTAATCTGTTTATTATTGATAAAAATACTTTCTTTTAGTTCAAGTGAATCAAACCCGTACAACCTGCCGGATAATGGAAAAACTGTGCCACCCACTCGAAACACAGCGGGCAGCACAGCCATCAAATTAGATCAGCAAATTGAAAAGCAATGAATCGTTATTAATATTTTTATACGGAAAGCCATTTTGCGCCATACGCTCCACAAGAGGCCCATAATCTGCCGGGTCTTTCAATTCAATCCCCACCAAGACGGGTCCATGTTCACGGTTATTTCGTTTGGTGTATTCAAAGTGGGTGATATCGTCTTGTTCACCAAGCACATCCCCCATGAACTTCCGGAGGGCTCCCGCGCGTTGCGGGAAGGTTACAATGAAATAATGCTTCAAGCCTTCATAGATTAAGGATTTTTCTTTGATTTCCTGCATGCGTTCGATATCGTTATTGCCGCCACTGACGACGCAGACGACATTCTTCCCGCGGATTTCCTCCCGGTAGAAATCGAGTGCCGCTACCGATAAGGCACCAGCCGGTTCTGCGACGATAGCATTTTCGTTGTATAGTTCAAGGATTGTCGTACACACTTTGCCTTCCGGAACTGGAACGATGTCAGCCAACACTTTCTGGCAGATCGCCATCGACAAATCGCCAACTTGCTTGACCGCTGCCCCATCGACAAAGGTGTCGATCGTATCGAGCCGTGTCACTTGCCCTTCCTTGAGAGAAGCCTTCATGCTCGCAGCGCCTTCCGGTTCCACACCGATCAGCTTCGTCGATGGAGAAATACCTTTCAAATATGTGCCGACTCCAGACGCCAACCCTCCACCGCCAATGGCACAGAACATATAATCGACCGGTTCCTGCATGTCATTGAGAACTTCGACTGCCACCGTCCCTTGTCCTGCGATAACCGCTTCCGCGTTGAACGGATGGACGAAGGTCTTGCCTTCTTCCGAGCAAACGTCCATCGCTGCCGCAAAGGCATCGTCGAAACTGTCACCGATCAAGACGACTTCTACGCACTCGCCGCCGAAGCGCTTCACTTGTGACACCTTCTGGCTCGGTGTCGTCAGCGGCATGAAGATCTTCCCTTCAATGCCAAGCGCCTGGCAGGAATAAGCGACACCTTGGGCATGGTTGCCTGCACTCGCACAGACGACGCCCTTGGAGCGTTCAGATTCGGTCATGCTGCGGATGAAATTATAGGCGCCGCGCAATTTAAACGACCGGACCACTTGCTGGTCTTCGCGTTTTAAAAAGACATTGCAGCCATAGCGTGCCGAAAGAATCTCGTTGCGCTGCAAGGGCGTCCGGATGATAACATCCTTCAGCGCCTGATTGGCGACCATAATATCGGCCACGGTCACCTCTTTAGCAATAGCTTCCCTTTCCAGCTCTGTGATGTTTTTTGCCATCCCTTTCACCCTCTTCATTTTGATTATTGAATTACTCTAACACATCAGCAGGATTTGTTGTGTAAAAATTTAGACAATTTGATGATCTTTTCACAAGATTTTCAGTTTTTCTTGAATGTATACGGTTTCAATTTTCAAATGGGGTAAACTAGATAGAAAAAGAAGCGTTAGAAAGTATTTATTTTTTAAAGGGGAGATGATTTCTTGGAAGATGTTCATCATAAAATCGCTATTATCACCGGGGGCAACAGCGGCATCGGATGGGAAGCTGCCAATATGCTCGCCGGCCGGGGCTTCTCGATTCTGCTGGCAGTCCGCGACCTGGTCAAAGGCGAAAACGCGAAACGGGAGATCCTCGATTACCATCCGGAAGCGACGGTCGCCGTCCTGAAGCTCGACTTGGCCGATCTCGCAAGCGTCCGCCATTTTGCGGATAGCTACAAAAAGCATTTCCGTTCTATCGATTTGCTAGTCAATAATGCAGGAATCATGATGCCGCCTTACGGAAAAACGAAAGACGGCTTTGAAATGCAGTTTGGCAGCAATTACCTCGGCCATTTTGCATTGACCGCCCACCTTTTGCCGCTGCTCGCGAAAACCCCAGGCTCACGCGTCATCACACTCGGCAGTCTGGCGCATAACCGCGGCATGATTGATTTCGATAATCTGGATGGCTCGAAAGGCTATCGAGCGAAAAAATTCTATAATCAGAGCAAACTCGCTAATATGCTGTTTGCGATGGAACTCGACCGCCGGCTGAAAAAGCATCGCATCCAGACGATCAGCGTTGCCTGCCACCCAGGGGTTTCCGCCACCAATATCTTCAAAATCGGCAAATACGATGCGCCTGTCCTGCTTCGGGATTTCGCTAACCGCTTTCTGCAGCCGCCGGACATGGGAGCGCTCGCCACTGTTCACGCAGCGACAGAACCCGGACTCACAGGAGGCGAATACATCGGCCCTGCCGGCAGAGGGCGCAGAAAGGGCTATCCTGCACTGGATACCCCCCACCCGACAGCCGTTGATGAAGCGCTTGCCCGAAAATTATGGGACGTGTCCGAGCAATTGACGGGGGTCTCGTTTGATTTTGAATCGGCCCACCAGGAAAATTCCGCTGCCGAAAATTGAATCCCGCCAAACATTGTTTCATTTTTTGATGAAAAATCCGATTATTGGTACACTAAGCAGGGAACAGCAGTAGTGCAGACAAAATTTCTTAATCTGAGGAGCTGAGACGATGAACACAGAACAATTTGAAGTAATGAAGAACGGCAAAGGCTTTATTGCAGCATTGGACCAAAGCGGCGGCAGTACGCCAAAAGCGTTAAAACTTTATGGTGTGAACGAAGATGCTTACTCCAATGAAGACGAAATGTATGACTTAATCCATGAAATGAGAACACGCGTCATGACCGCACCGGCATTTACGTCGGATTATGTGCTCGGGGCTATCCTATTTGAACAGACGATGGACCGCGATGTGTATGGCAAATACACAAGCAACTATCTGTGGGAAGCAAAAGGCGTTGTTCCTTTCCTTAAAATCGACAAAGGGCTTGCCGACGAACAAAACGGCGTTCAATTGATGAAGCCGAACCCGAATTTGAATGAGCTGTTGAAGCGTGCGGTCGAACGCAATGTCTTTGGCACGAAGATGCGCTCAGTCGTCAAAGAGGCGAACGAAGACGGCATCAAGCAGGTGGTTGACCAGCAGTTCGAAGTTGCGAAAGAAGTCATCGCTGCAGGACTCGTGCCGATCATCGAGCCGGAAGTCGACATCAACAGCGCAGATAAAGAACGAATCGAGGCTATGCTGAATGATGAAATCCTTAGCCACCTTGATAAGCTCAGCGACGATGAGCACGTCATGTTGAAATTGACGATCCCGACGCTGGCGAATTTCTATAAGGAATTGATCGACCACCCTCGCGTCGTACGTGTTGTGGCATTGTCCGGCGGATATCCGCGCGAACAGGCGAACCAGAAGCTTGCTGAAAACAAAGGCTTGATCGCCAGCTTCTCACGCGCCTTATCAGAAGGCTTGAGTGCTGACCAGTCGGATGAAGAGTTCAACACGACGCTCGAAAAGTCTATCAAAGAAATCTACGAAGCATCCATTACATGATATAAAAAAGCGCTCCCTTTGCGGTGCGCTTTTTTTCTTATGGATTGGATTGTATGAATAAAATCAAATCCAGGCCTAATAGTAAGTTTTTCATGTTTGAGATTCCGCTTCAGGGAGGACGCTTGCCGGGGGGCGGGTGTTGAGCCAATGTGCCGCAAAGAGCGCGGCACATTTGTCTCGCCAGCCCGCGCGGTCCCCCAGGCGTCGCCTCCCTTCCGCTCCATCTCTAGTTTTAGTCAGGAAGGCATATTTTCTTCCATTGAAGTTTGCATTGACGATTTTATGCATCACTCTAAGACGAAATGGAAATTAAGACTGTTTTATAATTGTTGTGTCCAAATAAGCGTCTCCCACCAGCGGATAAACACGAGAAAAAGAGATACTTTATCACTCAAAAAAAGCCAATGAAATCTAAAATCCGAACCGCGAACAAGGGCGAGCCGGAGCAATGAGACAAGTGTTGTTCTTGGCTCATTACGGGAGGCATGCCCAAAGCGGGAGGCGCCTGCTTGGGGATGAAAAGATCGACAAAACATTCGTCTCACTCATAAGCCTAAATAAGCAACATCCACCAGCGGATGAACATAAGAAAAAGAGATGCTTCATCACTTACAAAATTCAGTGGGATGTAAAAGCCGAACCGCGCTCACGGGCAAGCCGGAGCAATGAGACAAGTGTTCTTCTTGGCTCATTACGGGAGGCATGCCCCAAGCGGGAGGCGGCTGCTTGGGGATGGAGTCATCAATGAAGATATCTGCTCGCATACTTATTTAACTATTTTCACTTTTTTCATTTGCGAACACCCACTAAAAAGGAGAGATTCCATGTTATATTTTCTGGTTCCGATTGCTATTGTTGCGGGCCTTGGCTTTATCGTTGACCGCCGGCGCAGGACTTCTGCCTATTATGACAAGCCGACGCATCCGGACGCCAAGCCTGGCGACAGCTCAAATTACACGATGGGCGACAACCGCTATACGAGCGGCGGCGAATAAACGACTAGCAAAAAGCCGCAGCATTCCCAATCGGGTGCTGCGGCTTTTCGTTATGGACGATAGTTGAGCGTAATGCCTTTGAGGAGATTGCGCATGAGCTGGTCGCCCAGTTGCTTGTAGTTTTTATGGCCTTCTTTCCGGAGAAAGGCACCTAGCTCCCCTTTAGAGACATTAATTCCGGCAAGCTTCCATAAATCTAGCAAGTCTTCGCTTGTCAATTCCAGGGCGATGCGCAGTTTTTTCAAGACCAAGTTGTTGATGTGCTCGCCGCTTACTTCGGGCGGGCCGGAGTCGCCAGGTTTCGGTCCACGGTTGAAAGTAATCAGCCCGTTCAAGAAACGTTCCAATTGATCGTTTGCCAATGGAATATTGGCTTCTGCCCCTTCATCGTCTGGCTCCGGTGTTTTCGTTAAAATCAGCGGAATATCGACGGCACTCACTTTTTCGCCACCAAGTGCGAAAATTTCTTTTACATCGCTATTTTTCAAGTCCAGTGCATAGCGCAGCCGGATCAAAACATCGTTATTGTCCATCAAAAAATCCTCCTGCCAAGTTCTATTCAATACTGTTCTATCATAACACAGAGAAATGGCACCCCGAAGCATCAGGGCGCCATTTTTCAGCGTTCGATAAACGTATGGCGGAACCAGGTGTATTCGCTGATATGCAACTCGCGCAGCTGGTATTTCAAGATTTTTCCTGAAGCATTACGCGGCAGTTCGTCTGCGAAACGGAATTTTTTCGGCGCTTTATGCTGGGGCAAATGCTCAAGCAAGTATTCGGACAGCGCTTCTTCATCAATGGTCGCTCCGTCTTTCGGGACGATGACAACACCGACGATTTCACCCCATTCTTCTTCCGGAATGCCGACAGTCGCTGCTTCCTTGACTTGCGGATGGCGATTCAGCACTTGTTCGATTTCGATAGAATAAATATTATTCCCTGCCGAAATGATGCGGTCAGATTTGCGGTCGACAAGTGTGATGTAGCCGTCTTCGTCGATTGTCGCGAGATCCCCCGTCAACAGCCATCGGTCCCGGAACGCCTCTTCGGTTTCTTCCGGCATGTTGTAATACGACTTCATAATGGTCTCGCCGCGCATGATAAATTCGCCGACTTGTCCAGGCGCAACGTCATTCATCTCTTCATCGACCACTCGGACATGGGTCATATACATCGACTTTCCACCCGCTCCCTCTTTAAGGGCATGCTCGCTTGGCAGCAAATAGACGCCTCCCGGTCCACCTTCAGTAAGGAAACATAAATTATAAAATTGTTCGTGGCCAAAGAATTTCATGGCCCGCGCAATCAGTCCATTAGGCATCGGGTCTGTTCCGTACATGCATTTTCGGAGGGTACCCAAATTATAATTTGCGCTCTCAGGTGCTTCCATTAACGCCTGGTACATATCCGGCAGCCCGAAAAACACTGTACAGCCGTCCTGATGGATAGCGTCCACTACATCCCTGGCAGCGAATTCACGCAGAATGGTGTGCGGCACACCGAGCATGACCCCGGTCACGAGAAATAAATTGAGCTGGGAAGGATGGAAGAACGGCGCAGCATGAAGCAAGCGGTCATCATGGTTGACGCCCGTCCCTAGAATGAACGACGTGCTGACATTGACGATGCGCTGGTGGTCGAAAAGCGCTCCCTTAGGCGGGCCGGTCGTTCCCGATGTATAAAGGATTTCTGCATCGTCTTCCGGCAAAATTTCGACTTTCGGCTCCGAATGATCATCGTCCAGTGCTTCGGCCCAACTAAGATGCGCTTCAACTTTCGCTTTCGGATAAACGACTACCTGATGCAGCAGATCGTCCAGTTCCTTCGCTTCCGCCACTAAGCTTTCGAATTCATTGTCGCAAAACACATAGGCCGCATTCGACTGCCCGAATAGATAGCCCGCTTCCTCGGCGTTCAGCCGGTAATTGACCGGAACCACGACACCGCCTGCTTTCAATGCGGCAAAAAACGCAATTACATACGCATCCGAATTCTTCATGAACAGCGCCACTTTATCGCCTTTTGAAATCCCTTCCCGCACCAAACCGTTCGCCAAGCGATTCACTTCCGCATTCAATTCCCGATACGTATAAGATTTCCCTTCGAAATTCACTGCCGGTAAATTTGGCTGTCGCGTCGCATTCATCGTCAAAGACGTTGTAATGTTCATCTGCCATTCCTCCTTTGTTTGCTCATGAATCTTCCTTTCTGCCTGATCGGTAGTCTTTCAATATTATAATATTCTGAAAATATAGTCAATATGCCAATAATTGTAAATAAAAAAAGACTCTTTTCCAGAGCCTTTTTCGCACGCCTTAATTCATGAACAAATAGAAGATATACAACGGAATCAATCCCATCGCCATGTATTTGACGACTGTGAACGTGCTCATCCCGAGGCATTTTATTTTCGCCGTCAACGCTTCGCGGAAATCAGTGAACCATCCGGGCATTACAAGGCCCTCCTTTAGGGTATAGTACTAGTATAGGACAGCAAGCCGGCACAACAACAGCACAATGCACTCGTTCCTGTAACTTTTTGGGGCCACTTGCGGTCTACTCTATAGACAAAAAAGGGGGCGAACCCAATGAGGCAAAAAAACGCAATTGGCTGGCTCATGATGCTCATGGCCGCTTTGATGCTCGCAGCGTGTGGCACCGAAAGCGACAATCTGCCGGAAGATCCAGATTCAGGGGGTGAAATCATCGAAGGTGAAGTAACATCGACCATAGAAGAAACCGACAATGGAACTTACCGCTATACCGTCAAAAACGATACGCAGGAAGCAGTGACATTGAACTTCACGAGCGGACAGCGCTATGATTTCACATTGACCGATGAACAAGGCATCGAAGTGTTCCGCATGTCGTCTGTCAGCATGTATACCCAGGCGCTCGGTGAGGAAATCCTGCGCCAAGGCGAGGAGCTCCAATACGAGATTCAAGTTCCGGAAGCCAATCTTGAACCCGGCACCTACACCCTTGAAGTGTGGATGACGCCGACACAAGGCACGAATTACCCAGCGGAAATCGAGCATACGATCGAATAGAAAAACCGGACCGCCAAGCGCGGTTCGGTTTTTTTCGTCCATTCAATTTCAAACGCTTGCCGGAACTTTTTCAGCCAATAGCTTGCGCAATGACTCCAGCTCGGGCACCGCCTTTTTCGGCACAATCAGTGCGGACATGGCGCTATTATACAAATACAAATTGACCGCATCCTCCCCATATTTTTCGATGCCCGACCAGCGCACATGCGTCTCCCCATTTTTCATCACTTCCCGGATTCCCTCTGAATCAATGAACAGTTCACGGGTGTCCAGTAAGCCTTCGTTTTTGCCTTCATTGACCATTTTCCGGCTCATGCGTTTAATGTTCCAGTGGAAATAGGGCGGAAAGAAGATGATCCATAAAGCTGCGAATAGAATAAAGGGAATCATCAGGCTCCACACTGACCAATCAAAAATCGGCGCCATCACGAACGGCATTATCAAATAAATGATTGGAATGACAAAGCGCTGGATCGTCAGTGAACGCTTGACCGCTTCTGAATGTTTAGCATGATAAAGGTTGAAATCAACAAATTGCTGTTCCGTCAACTCGTACGAAAATTCCTGCATCGCGCAGCTCCTTTTAGCAAGATCAATTAACCATTGCCATTTTCTTCTATTATACGATGGTTCAGTGCAGAATATATTATATTTTTTTGATACGCTAATACTCTGCAAATGCATTTATGTGAAAGGAGCTTTCTGTTGGAACTTACACCCATTCCTGATCACCTGAAGGATCATCTCGACATCCTGTTCGTCGGATTCAACCCAAGCATCCGCTCAAGTGAAACCGGCTATCATTACGCAAACCCAAACAACCGCTTCTGGAAAATCCTTGTTGAATCCGAATTGACGCCAAGAAAATACGCACCGGAGGAAAACCATGCTTTGCTCGAACTCGGCTATGGCTTGACCAATATCGTCCCCCGCCCGACGAAAGCAGCAGCAGACATCACAAAAGAAGAATACAAAGAAGGTGCCGAACAACTAAAGCGCAAAATTGAACGCTACCGGCCAAAAGCTGTCTGTTTTGTGGGTAAAGGCGTCTACCTCCAGTTCAGCGGCAAAAAATCGACCCACTGGGGCAAACAGCCTGATTCGGTTGTTCCGGGAGTCATCGAATACGTTGCCCCTTCCTCCAGCGGCTTAGTGCGCATGAAGCAAGCTGAAATTGTGGAAATTTATGAGGGTTTACACCATTTACTCTATGAAAGCCATTAAATCTTCATGTTAATCCATTACACTTTCCGCATTGATTATCCAACTCTCGATGCGGGTAAACAAGGAAGGAAGCGATTAGCATAAGGAGGAGATTCTACATGGCAAAAACAGCAATCATCACAGGTGGCGGCAGCGGGCTCGGACAATCCGCGGCACTGCGTTTGGCACAAGAAGGTATTAACATCGCTGTCGTCGACATTAGCGAAAAAGGCGGAAACGATACCGTCGAAAAAGTGAAAGAACTTGGTCCCGATGCTCTTTTCATCAAAGCAGATGTATCAAAAGCACAGGAAGTGAAAAACTATGTCGACAAAACAGTCGAGCATTTCGGCTCGATTGATTATTTTTTCAATAATGCCGGAATTTCCGGAAGCGGCAAACAATTCCTTGAAACGGATATAGAAGAAATCGAGCAGATCGTCGGCATCAATATGCTGGGCGCGCTCTATGGCCTGCGCTACGTAGCGGAAGTGATGGTCAAAAACGGCGGTGGGTCGATCGTTAATACCGCATCGAGCGCCGGCGTCATCGGCCAGGATACAGTCGTGACGTACTCAGCGACGAAACACGGCATCGTCGGCATGACCAAATCACTGGTCGCCGAATACGCCAAAGACGGCTTGCGCGTTAATGCAGTTGCGCCAGGCCCGACCGAAACCCCGATGGTCAAAGCGTATTTCGACGCCAATCCGAAAATGAAAAAAAGCGCAGAAGAAGGCATTCCGCAAAAACGGCTTGGCACTGCAGACGAAGTCGCGGAACTCGTGGCCTTTCTACTTACTTCAAAAGCACAGTACATCAACGGAGATGTCATCCGCATCGACGGCGGGTTCACCAGCACGAAATAAGAAAAAGGTTCCAGGGGAGAACTCCCCCGGAACCTTTTTCTTATGCGCCGATTCCTGTCTTGGGCGTTCGACCGCTTGCAGCTCGAGCAGATAATTGACGCCTTTCGTGATGGCAGTCTCCACCGGTCCTGGTGCTACGCTCTTGACCGCAATGCCGAACTCGCCCACTTCCCTGATGAACCAGGCCCGGATAGATAGTTAAAACCACACCTCTTGTGAACTAAAGATATTTTAATTCGAGATTATTTTCGTTTTTAAGTTTACAGAAACTTTGAAAAAGGAAATAGAAGGGAGTATTGAAATCGAAATTGTAGGAGGAACTTTAGTGGGACATTATATTCAAGTTGAAGAAAACGTGAAAATTCATGTAGAAGATATCGGTTCAGGACAGCCGGTGGTATTTCTTCACGGCTGGCCGTTGAACAACAAAGCGTTTGAATACCAGACGAGCTTGCTTGCGAAAAACGGCTTCCGTTATATCGGCGTCGATATGCGCGGCTATGGAAAATCCGATAAGCCGTGGTCAGGATACGATTACGACACAATGGCAAAAGACCTCGAGGCAGTAGTCAATGAGCTTCGCCTTGATCAATTCGTGCTCGGCGGCTTTTCGATGGGCGGCCCAATCGCAATCCGTTATTTAACAAAATTCGGCCAGGACAAAGTAGCTAAACTTCTATTGATGGGTGCTGCAGCACCGATCTTCACGCAGCGTGACGATTTCAATATCGGCATGAAGCCTGAAGAAGTGGACGACATCATCGCACAAATCGAAAAAGACCGTCCCGCGTTTCTTGCAGAATTTGCGGACCTATTTTTCGAACAGAAACATTCACCGCAATTCCTGGATTGGTTCCAGTCGCTAGCGCTTGAAGCCGGAGCGCATTCCACACTGAACTCTGCCGCTGCCCTGCGCGACGAAGACTTGCGCGGCGAGCTGTCATCCATTACGGTTCCGACAGCCATCTTCCACGGCAAAAAAGACCAGATCTGTCCTTATGAACTTGGTGAACTTCTGGACAAGGAAATCCCGAATTCGGTACTGGTACCGTTCAAAGACAGCGGACACGGCATCAATGCCGATGAGCCGGAGCGTTTCAATGAAGAACTGTTAAGCTTCCTGAAAAGTTCAGGCGTCTGAGCCACATCACGCTAAAGCAAACTCCAGCCTTCCTTATTCGGAAAGGCTGGAGTGTTTAATTGACGCGGAATGTTGCTGCAAATGAGCGCACGATGCTGATCAAAGTGCCGGTCATTTCTTTCGGAGATTTCTCATAACCCGTTTTGGCCCATTCCAAAATCAGGCCTGCAGTGCCGTGTGCCATATACAGTTTGAATTGCTTGGAGTTAATATCACCGCTTCCGATTCCTTTGAATGTAAAACCTTGGTCGAGCATCTCAAAAATCGCTTGCGGCAATTGCCCGTGAAGCCCGGGAATGGTATCTCCCACTAAATACAAATTGAAAAATGAGCGATTGTCGTACACAAAACTAATCAGTTCGAAAGAATCCGCATTCATGGCCGAAGTAAGAATATCCGCCCCTTTCGCATAACGTTCCGTACTGGTCCGTTTGATCTGCCAGAACATTTCTTCGAGCAATTCTTCGGTGAGATCGGGTTTGTCTAGATAATATAAATAGAAAGTCGCCCGGTTATACTGCGCCTTTTGGACAATATCCGTTACCGAGACATGGCTGTATCCTTTTTCATTAATTAATTCGATATACGCTTCTTTCAAGTAATGTTTGGTCCGTTCTGCTTGCGGAGATAATTTCTCTTTCTTGGTTTTCATCGCCTATCCCCCTTAAACTCGACATTTATTAAGGATGTGTCGAATTACTCGACATATCTGAAAATTTTATTGATTGAGAGCTATTTTGCAAAGGCTTACAGTAAAAGAGTAGTGTATTTTCAGTTTAGCATACCCATGAAAAGGAGCGATATTTCCATGATTAATTATCAAAACAAAGTCGTTATCATTACTGGCGGTGGATCTGGCCTTGGCCGCGCCGCTGCAAATTCGATCGCATCTCAAGGCGGCAAGCTCGTCCTTGTCGATATGAACAAGGAATCCCTAGAAGCGAGCAAAAATGAAATTCTGGCAGATTTCCAAGGCGCTTCCATCGAAACCTTCATAGCCAACGTCACCGATGAAGAACAAGTGAAAAATTACGTCCAATTCACGCTCGATACGTTCGGCAAAATCGATGGCTTCTTTAATAACGCCGGCATCGAAGGCAAACAGAATTTGACGGAAGACTACGGCTCAGATGAGTTCGAGAAAGTTGTCAGCGTCAATCTAAATGGCGTATTCTACGGCATGAAACATGTCTTGAAAGTGATGAAAGAACAAGGCTACGGCTCAATCGTCAACACCGCATCAGTCGGCGGCATCCGCGGCGTTGGCAACCAGTCCGGCTATGCGGCAAGCAAGCACGGCGTTGTCGGCTTGACGCGCAACTCCGGCATCGAATACGGAGAATATGGCATCAGCATCAACGCCATCGCACCCGGCGCCATCATGACCCCAATGGTTGAAGGCTCCCTGAAGCAAATGGCTGGTGATAACTGGGAAGCTGCCGGCAAGGAATTCGTCAGCGTCAACCCGATGAAGCGTTTCGGCAAACCGGAAGAAGTCGGCAATCTCGTCGCTTTCTTATTATCCGATGCAGCGAAATTCATCAACGCGTCCGTCATCCCGATCGACGGCGGCCAATCCTATAAATACTGACCACACGAACAACCCGGGATTCCCCGGGTTATTTTTCATTTCTACTCAAGACGCCTCACATGCATTTCCCTCCTAAATCACAGATAATAGGAAAGTATTTAGTTACGGGACGGCTTTGGCGTACCCGAATTTAAGGAGTGTTATGATGCAATCAATTAAAGGAAAAACAGCGATCATCACAGGCGGAGGGCGCGGAATCGGCCGTGCGACAGCCATCGCCCTTGCCAATGAAGGCGTCCATATCGGCTTGATCGGCTTGAAGCAGGAAAACCTCGACAAAGTATCTGTCGAACTGCAAGATGCGAATGTCAAAGTGGCAACTGCTTCTGCCGACGTGACGGATCTCGCTGCGATTGAACAAGCGACCGAGAAACTCAAAAACGAACTTGGCGATATCGATATCCTGATCAATAACGCAGGCACCGGGAAATTCGGCGGCTTTTTGGAATTGTCACCGGAAGAATGGAAAAATATCGTCGATGTCAATTTGATGGGCGTCTATAACGCAACACGTGCCGTACTTCCAGGCATGATCGAGCAGAGTTCAGGGGATATTATCAACATCTCGTCCACTGCCGGACAAAAAGGCGCACCGGTCACAAGCGCTTACAGCTCTTCCAAATTCGCTGTCATGGGCTTGACCGAATCGCTCGCGCTTGAAGTACGTAAACACAACATCCGTGTCACGGCAATGACGCCTAGCACAGTTGTCACAGACCTTGCCCACGAATCAAATCTGATCACCGGTGATGCTGAAAAAGTCATGCATCCGGAAGACCTGGCCGACTTGATCGTCGCCAGCTTGAAACTACATCCGCGCGTCTTCGTCAAAAGCGCTGGATTGTGGTCGACCAACCCGTCCTAAAAAAAACGGGGTTTGAGGAAATTTCCTCAAGCCCCGTTTTTTATTTGTGTTCGTTATCCGGCACATCTCGTTCGTCATCATTTGATACATGCTTCGAATACTCTTTCGCGTCTTCCTGCTGGTCTCTGCCTTTTTCTTCACCGTAATCCGTCGCTTCATTATCTCCGTCCAAAGCTTCTTTTGTCTTATTGATTGCTTTATCAATTGCAGACTCGCGCGCCCCGAGTTGCTTTTCCGGTGTGCGTCCTGCCGTTCCCTTTCTAGCCATACAGCAATTCCTCCTTATCAAGCATTTTGTATACTGTACCCGCTCACTCGGAAATTACACCTACTTGAACACAGAACCCTAGTCTGTCACTTTGCTAGAACATCCCGCTTTCGTGGTTATTGCGCCCTGCTTGCCGGCTCGCATCCGCTGCAGCAGAATCCTGGTTTGCAGTATTCGCTTTTTTATCTAAACTGTATTTCTTTTTGGTCAATTTATCCACCACATAACTGCCGATAAACAAAGCCCCAAAGAATCCCCAGAAAATCCACATCATCCAATGCATAAAATCCTCCCCTTCCATTTCGATTGTTCTTCACTTTCCTGTTGTTTTATAATACGTTTCCATTTGCATAAAGTGTCAAAAATCGGTATTTTCAGTAATTTTTTAATAAACTAACATCTTAACTCTCCTTGTAAATATTCAAGAGATGCTATGAAACTAATTATCATCTTATCCTGTCTTTATTAACATTAATTCCCTATATAATTGGAGGCAAAACTATGTGGTTCCTATTCGGATTGATCGCAATCGTTGCGACTGGTGTAAATCTTTATTTGTACGCAACTGGTAAAGACTATAAATTAGCGATGGCAACGGGGTTATCATTTACCGCTTTGACCCTTGTGGCACATTACAGCCTGGTCGCCGATTGGGTCCGTGCAGAAGATTGGTCTGCATTATCAGATGTCATTCCGATCATGTCATCTGCGCTGTGGATATTGACGGTCATCTCGATTTTATTGAACATTATCCCCGTGCTTCTCGAATTTAAAAGCGCGAAAGAATAATTGGTTTTCTTCAATGATCAAAAACCCCCGCATCCTTGTAAAAGGAATTGCGAGGATTTTTGTGTAAATCTTTTCGATAGTCTTTCATATGGCCAGCCTTATATTTTGTTCAATTCGTGATCCAACATTCCGTAAACAACGCTGTCCGTCCATTCATTTTTATTCCAATAATCTTGTATAAAATACGCTTCTTTTCTCATCCCTATGCGTTCGCATAACTTTTGGGAAGCGGTATTTCTGGCATCAAGCGTCGCTTGGATCCGGTGCACATGATAGTCATTAAATAAGTGGGCCATCAAGCTTTCCACCGCTTCTGTCGCATAGCCCTTTCCGCCAGACGCAGAAGAAAAACTATATCCAATTTCTACAGTGTCTTTCATATCCGTATACCAAGCCGACAGATCGCCAATGACCTGTTCATCCAGAACAACCGCTAAACTGATCATGGTGTTTGGTGTAAGTGAACGGTTTACTAGCTTTTTATTAAATTTTCCTTCCATATTCCCGACATGCCATTCCTCATGCAATAAATACTGACAAACCTCTTTGTCACTGTAAATTGCAAAAACGTCCTGTATGTCCTCTGCTTGAAATGGCCTAATGACTAATCGTTCCGTATTCACTAGCATATTTACCTCCCATCACTTCAGGCTCATGACCGATGAGCTTATTCACTTAACGCCATCCTTCAATCGATAAATAAACTTTTTCTCAATCAGCTCACAAGCATTCGCTTCAAATATTCGCTGCATCGGGATATTGTGTTGGCCGGTTGCGCCAATGTAATACGCGGCACCCATTTGTTTAAGGAGCTGCAGGGATAACTTATGAAGGTATGCGCCCCATCCCATGCCTCGAAAAGCAGGTATGAGCCCGTAATAAAACAATCTCCCTTCACCGACAGTTCCCTGTTCGATTTGGGGCATAGTCACGCCTATCGCTTGGTCTCCATAAAAAATGACGAGGCAGCTTTTTTGATAACCCGCGCCAAGTTCCGATTGCATCCCTTCAAACTCTTTTTGCGCAGACAGCGAGGTGAAAGGAGCGGAAGCATTGAGCGAACCAGCGCTGGCGTCCATCCATGTTTTCAAGAATACAGCATCCGTGATTTCTTCCAATGATTTAACCGAAAGCGGCGCTTTTATCTCCATATCTTCTAAAGCAGACAGTTGTCGCCTATAGAAAAATTGAGTATCTTGTATTTGAAAACTGAATTTTTCAAGCAACTCTCTATACGGTATATATTCAGCTTGCTGTTCGTTAAGTATGATCGAAACTGATTGAATATCCTTTTCTACAACGTGTTTCTTCATTTCACTTAACATTTCTTCAAAGTGTTTTGCAGACTCGATTTCCCCTATCTCTTCCATCACCAAGTAATTGGGGGTCCCATCTAAAATTTTAGCTCCCCGTGTAGTAAACATATCCACCACCCCTTCTCCCTCAACTTAGTATAACTAAAATGATTCCATCTATTGGATACGTAGACAGGCAAAAGGAGAAAAGCGTGGCTTAGCACCGCTTTTCCCCTTTGGAAGTAAATATTGAACTATCTACAAATATCCTGGCTAGCATAGTTAGTCATATCCATACGCCATTTTCACGTTTTGCTTATCAAATACCCAGTCAACAACTACCTACCAGATCGATTCCGCCCATTCCGGATGGTCGACAAACGGGTTGCGGTTGCCTTGTATATCTTCAATTTTCTCATTGCGCTGCTGTTCCCAAGCGCTGACAGGATCTTGCTCATGCCATTCGAGCAACACGGAAATCTTGCCGTGGTAAGGCATCGAACCATTATTCACCAGGTCATTCAGTTCCAAATCCACGCCGTCACCTGATTCATAACGGACCGCCATATAAAATAGCATACGAGCGACGTCGCCTTTCACATCATTCGGCGGCTCCCAGGAAGTGGATGTGCGTAAGCAACCATCACAGCCATTTACGGCACTGCCGCCATAGTTAAAGTCCAAATTGCCGCGCAGCCCGTTCACTTGAACATCAGTTGGGCGCAAATGGTGGATATCCGTCCCCGCTCCCATTGCAGTCCCAAAACTGCCGTGAGACTTCGCCCATGTGTGCTCGCGGTTCCAATCGCCGACGTTGCCGCCGTTCAAAGATTTCGAACGCGACTCGCCTGTATACAATAACAGCACGTTATTCGGATTATTCGGGTCTTCATCTGTTACTTTCAATGCGTCCCACACTTGTGAATAACTCAGTTCAGTATGGCCATCAATGATTTCGTGGAGTTCCGCTTTCAATGAATCGCCTTGCAAACCATTCGTAGTCTCATAATAACCATCAAGCGTTGGTGTAGGAACTGGTGTTTCACTAGATCCGTCTATCGTGTGGCTTCCTAAAAACTCGAAGGTATCTGAGGGATACACAGTCCACTCAGACGAAGGGTCGAATGCATCGTTCACTACGCTGTCGCCTGACTGGATATCCGGATTGCGGACCAGTGTGACGTCTTTCATGTTTTCAATGCGCGATCCTACTTGGCCAACCGAATCGATCGGGGCGCCTGATTTTTCCAATACCAATGCGTCGTCGCCATTAAAATTCACGACACTGTTATTTTGCAGATCGCCCTTCCCTTGAATCGCCGAACTTGCGCCGCTATGGTAAACGACGACCGTATCACCGCTCGCGACAGTTCCGGAAAGTGCCATTTCGCTTTGGGAAGACGTGCTGCCATTGGTATACAGCGACAGTGTATAAGGGCTCAATTCAACAGAAGCACCTGTCCCGTTGTAAATTTCGATTGCTTTATTGAAGCTGCTGCCTTCAATGTATTCAGAAATAAACAAGTCATTTGCCGGCGCAGCTGCCTGCACCGCCGATTGCGTAGCCGGCACCCCAAAGCTTGCGACTAACCCCACTGATAATAGCGCCTTTGCTGATTTGTTCCAGAAGCTGTTATTCATCTTACTGTCGTCCTCCTTTGTAGTAAAAGCCCTTTATTATGTATTGCTGGTTTTGTTCTGCAAATTATTGGAATTTAATTATTCTAATTTACAGTTTTTTCTTCTTTCTTATCCAACCTTACAGAACGCATTCTAAAGCGTCAACATTATTTAGCAAAAATTACGTAAACTTAATAAAACATAGAATCTCGGCAGCGATTGTTTCCTTGGCACATCATCGCTCTAAATCTTGCTAGCTTACTTAATGAATTGCATTCGAAAATAAAAAACCAACTTAAGATAAGCTGGTTTAATGATTTATGCTTAGTTAACTTGGATGATGCTGAGTACGTTTTTTACTTTGAACATACGTGTAAAGCAAGGCGCCTATAACGAATGGAATTACGGCAACTAGTATACTCGTCGTTTCTGTGTAGATCAAAACGGCGGGTGAAAACAAGAGAATAATACTTACTACTTTCAAAACAGGTATCATCAACATCCCCCTAAAATATTTGTCTGCCCAGCTTATTCGAGAAAAGTGTAAAAGAGATTGGACTCACCAAGCAGTGTCACTTCATTCAATCCTTCACGGCTTGCTACCTCATTAACTTGCATTGTGGGATCAAAAATTTCTCCGTATAGCACAGTAACTTCTACTCCAGCTTCTGTTTCAAACGTGAAACTCCCTGTCGTATATGGCAAGTCGCCCGTGACTTCAAATCCGTGGTAGGGAGCGCTTCGGTACCAGCTATAACCCTTTTCACTTTCTGTGATACTTGCTACACCTAGAGAATTGTCCTGTGCATACGACACGATTGTTTCGTCATCGTATTCTTCAACGGACATAGGGGACGATGCACTGATGCCTTCCCCTTGCAGACCCTTTTTAATTGCCTCTTCCCGCGTATCGTACCAAACGGCCTGATCGCAAGCAGCCAAGGTGAACACGATACATATGCCAAGAATTATCGTTTTGAAGCTTTTCAAAGAATTCCTCCCTCATCATCACTAGTTTTTCATCGTAATACGATTACCTAATGCAATGAATATAGGTCAAATCATCGTCAACACGAACGTGATGACAAGTGCCTGTCCCAGGATAATCGATAAGTTCTTTGTATTCATTATTTTTTTCTCTGGAAGCAGTAGCTTATACACCACAGAAAAAATCACAAATAAAATAAGAAAAGTGAAAAGTAGAGCTGATAAGAACTCGGTCATTGGATTTCCTCCTAGACTTTTTTAATTGTTACTTCAATTGATCCATTCATTGAGCATTTCTTCCGAAAGCTCACCTTCATGAACCCGTTCGATTATCCCGTCTTGATTTACCAGAAAAGAGGCCGGTAATTTCCCCACGTGATAAGCTTCTTTAATGGCTCCATCTTGGTCGATGAGGACTGGGAATGAAAGGTCAAATTGATCCACAAATTTTTGCGTAACGAAATCAGATTGCCCTAAGTTGATGGAAATGACGTTAAATCCATTCGCTTTCTTACTCGCGTAGGCAGTTTCTAAAGTGGGCATTTCTCGCTTACACGGTTCGCACCAAGACCCCCAAAAATTAATCAAGGTTTTTTCTTGCATGTCGTCTTCTAATGTAAGCGACTCTCCCACTAAAGTTTCACCCGAGAAATTAGGTGCCTTTTCTTTTATTGTAGACATGGCAGTTTCGGGTTCATCAATCATTCCTTGATAAATTGCAAAAATGATCATTATTACTAAAGCTCCTAAAATAGACGTACGATAAATTAATCGCTTCTTCTTTTTATCCATGTTAATTCACGACCTTGTCCATAATTTTGTAATATTAATTGGAATTGATGGAAATATCCGTTATTTCTCTATGTTAGAATATCATAGAGGTGTAAACTATGGAAAATGTAACCATTCTTATCGCATTAGCGGGAGGTTTTCTAGCCTTCATTTCTCCTTGCTGCTTACCTTTATACCCTTCCTTTATTTCGTACATAACGGGCGTTTCGGTCAGTGAATTAAAGGAAAACAAAGATGTGTCATTCAAGAAAAAAGTATTAATGCATTCGGTCTTCTTTTCTCTCGGATTTTCCGTTATCTACTACATTCTAGGGTTCTCCCTAAGTACAATAGGCGGATTATTTACAACCAATCAAAAGCTCATCCAGATGCTCGGTGGTATCTTCCTTGTGTTTATGGGGTTATTTCTAATAGGAATCATCAAACCTGAATTCATGTTCAAAGAAAAACGATTGAGTTACAAAAAGAAATCCGCAACTTACCTTAACTCGTTTGTCGTCGGTTTTGTTTTTTCAGCAGGATGGACTCCTTGTATCGGCCCTATTTTTGGCGCTATTATTACTTACGGAAGCCTTGTTAATCCCGCTCAAACCATTGCCGTGGTGACTGCTTATTCCCTTGGTTTTTGCATTCCTTTTATCATCATGGCGTTCTTTATTGGAAAGACAAAATTCATTTTGAAATATTCCGCTGGGTTAATGAAAGTCGGAGGAATTATCATTGTTCTGCTGGGAGTTATGATTTATTTCGATAAGATGTATTATTTAAACATCTGGACAGCCGATCTACAGTATTTCATTGAATCTTGGCTCACTTAAAAAGGAACCGTACAGAAAGGGTTTCTCCTCTTCCTGTACGGTTCCTTTGACTATTTTCGAATGATTCCAGACATTAACTGTCTTAAGAAATGTAGGGAGCTGGCGCATCAAACCTCGCATATACTTTATAGCTATCTCCTTCGTCCTCGGTATAAATTCTGCAGTTCTCAATAGCCGCTAACCTAAAAGCCAACGCACAAGCTATTTTATAGTCGGGAGTACTGTAGCCGTCATAAAGTCTACCGTACATTTCATTAGCTATGGAATCAGCCCATACATCCGCTTCATGCATCGTCTCAAAAACCACTTCTTCCGCTTTCCACCTATTCATTATATCTTCACCCTCAGCACTAATATTCAAGTTCTCGTACGGGTAATTTTTAATCCGGTGTGATTCCCCTAGACAGATTATTCAACGCCAAAGATTTTCATTTTCATAAAATATTGGGATCATAAGGCTCCATCAAAGCTGATGTCACTTCTTTTCTTTTGTGCTCGATTGTTTTGATTTTTCGAAGCGTAATAACTGATAGAACAAAAAGCAAGATAAATAAATAGACATTTTCTTGATTATCCTTGCTCACAATTTTTGTCATAACTTTTATTTCCCCTTCCATGCAAGTCGCCAATTTCATATAACTTTACGAAATGCCCTTAAGAAATAAAATTGCACTATATATTGTTATTTGCAAACTGCTTTCCATCAGAGGAACCAGTTTTTCTATTTTCCAAAGGACGAAAGAAACTTCACTCTGTCCCCCATCGGCGGAATGTTGTTATCGACTAACGCCACCTCTAGAATGGCAGGGCCGTTCAAGCCTGTTAATGCATTCATTACATTTTGAGACAGGTCTTCTAAAGCATCTACGTGGAAATTCGGGATATTCAATGCTTCAGCCATCGCCGCAATATTGACCGGCTCTTGTTCGAAAGAAGGATGCGAGCGCTTGTATTGCAAGGTATGCCCTTGGTAGACCATGCCTAAGCGCGCATTATTCATAACCACAAACAAAACCGGCAGATTGTATTCTTTGGCGGTGAGGATTTCCATGCCATGCATAAAGAAACACCCATCTCCCGTCAGTGCTACGACCGGCCGATCAGGTTCAGCCAGTTTCGAGCCAATCGCCGCGCTTAACCCGCTTCCCATCGCTCCGAAATGGACGTTGATGTCAAATGTATCTTCCTCCAACACTTCCATGTGGTGAATTACATAGGCCATGAATTCACCGATATCAATCGTATAGCGTGTGGAAGGCGGCAATAATTCTTGCAACTTCAACAAGACATTTTTTGTATTGTATTCCTCTTCCCGTCCAGTTTCCGGATCGCGCTCCACCAGCTTCACGGTCTCAGATCCTGTCAGCCCTCTGTCTTTAAGTTCCTCAATTAATTGAGATAAACTGTCAGACATATCCCCATGTACGGGAATATCTACAGGGTATTTCCGATTAAAGACGGTAGCATCAAAATCCACCTGAATCACAAAGCGGTCTTTCGCAAGATGAGCGTTGTAATTGCTGGTCGCCGTCTCCCCTAAGCTAGATCCGAGTACCAGCAAGGTCTCTGCATCGCCTTCGTTCACCAGCAAAGACGTAGGTTCATTCCCGGCAAAGCCGAAAACGCCTGAGAAAAGTGGATGGTCTTCCCGGAACAGCCCCTTCGCTACAGGTGTCGCAACGATTGGCCAATCGAGCAATTCAGCTAGTTCGATTACTTGGGCCACCGAATTGCGCACGCCTTGTCCCGCGAAGATGAACCCTGTTTTCTTCTGCATCAATTGATCGGCTACTTGCTTCACTAGCTCAGCATCTACCGGGGCATGACGCTCGATTTCCAACTCAGGGATAGGCAACTGTTCCACATTCCCCATTTGCACATCAATCGGCATCGCCACATGGACCGGGCCAGGTACACCTGACAGCGCAATTTGTGCCGCTTTTGCAACCTCGCTCAATAAATCGGCTGGATTCAAAACCGTCACGCTATACTTGGTTATAGGTTGAAAGAGCGCTTGAGCGTCGAGTTCTTGAGAAGCATTCAGCCCCATTGTACTGACGGGTACAGCTCCTGTCAGAAACAGGATCGGCAAGTGCTCACGCATTGCATTGGCGGCTCCGGTCAATAGATTTGTGCCTCCAGGGCCGCTGCTGCCGATGCATACACTTAACTGCTTTGAATATTTTGCGTAGGAAGCAGCCATATATGAAGCAGCCCCTTCATGTTTGGTGACAATCGGGGTCATTCCAGGAAAATCCAATAATTGATCATAAAACGCATTGACTGAACCTGCTGGTATACCAAACACATACTTAACGCCATTTCCCTCTAAAAACTCCAACACACCACGAACTGCTTTCATATCAAACCCACTCTCCCCAGATAGTAATAGCCGAAGCTTCACGTCGTTCTTAAATCAAAAATTCCTTGCACAACTTCTTGGACTCACTCCTGTAAAATTGTTATATATTTCAAAAAACTTTTTATTCAAATTTTACCATAGCTTTCATCTCAAAATGCACAATAGTTAAAAGAAAATTTCAATAAAAAGAAGAAGCTCTTAATTGAGCTTCTTCTCTTACGATAATCCGGCCAATGTATATGGATATCCAATTGGCTAATCTGTTGGTGATTTGAAATTTTTGTGTCCACTCTCTTTCTATTACAGGAAGTTTTCATGTTCATCCCCTAGCTGATGAATATACATGTCCACTTCAATGGTAGTTCCTGTTAAATAGCAAAACTCGATGACCTCTTCGTTAAATGAAATCCAAGGCTGTTCTTCTTGATAAATACTCGGAACAATCATTAGAAAAAAACTCACGTCGTATTGCTGCTTAATTTGTTTTAGTTGCGGGACTTTATTTTTGAGATTTTTGATGGTGTCTCGGCACTGGGCTTCTACATCCAATCTTCCAATCTTAGATTTTTCGGCACTCCATGCAGAGAAAAGATACTTGGAGCCATCTACTCTTCTATCACCATAAGCCCAACTGCTGAAAGCTTGAATGTCCAGAATGCGCGTAATTTCCTCCGGATTAAAAATTCCTTTTTCATTTGCAACTAAACCTTTGTCGATCTTCCCGTTACTTTGGATACCAAAATAAGTGTAACTGCTCGTTTTTTCCATTGGACACCCCTTATTTTTCTTAACTAATGCAATCTTATGTACCTAAAGAAGAACAAGACAGAATCAAATGTAAAAGAATCAATTAGCATTAAGTTAGTTTGATGCTGGTGTTGCATACCTACTCCCTGCTAGAATCTCCTCAGCAGTCAATTCAAGCCACTCCTCAACCGGCATATCAGGGTGCTGCTTTAAAAATTTCTGCATAATGTCATACCCAATGAGATGAGTAGAAAAAGGCGGCACTTCGGTAATGGCATTTCCGTAATAAAAATCATTCCAAACTTCGATTTCAGCAGAATCTTTTTCTTTTAAGAACAGCACTTTAGTTTGTTCTGTAATTTTTTCATCTGCATTGGCCATCCACTCCAATTTGGATTCAGGGTAGATTATTTTCGCAAACGCTTCAGCTTTTCCTTCCATCACTACAACCTCCAGCAAGGTTGAGGAGATTGAATTCTTCGCTGTTCCTCTTTCCATATCGATCATGTGAAAGTATTCATGGGCGATGGTGTGTTGTAAGTCTTCTTCAAGAATAATTGAAGTGACAAATAGAGCAATGACGTCCTGCTCCAATGCGACTCCTGGAGGATTTAGTTCTTGGGTCTTCCCATGTGTATATGCCGGATTAGCCGGAAAAATATGTACAGTCTTGTCACTGCCGGGCAACATTTCCGCCGATTTCTTTAAGGCCTCCTCGATTGCTGTATTTAGAGGCTCTTCCCGATCCGATAAGGCCTGAAGTTCGCTCTGCAACGGGATGATGTCTTTAGGTGGCGTAATAAACCAGTAATCTGCATACTTTTTGCCCTTCACTTCCCCAAAAGCGTTCATTTGGAACGGCTCTGTAACGGTTTGAGCATAAGACTCCTCAAGTGAATCCGGATTTTTCTTGGCTAATTTTATGTAATGGTCAAATGATGGATAATACGAAAACAAGTCAAACTTTTGGTTCCCTACCTCCACTACGGCCGGTTCAATCGAAGGTATTTGTTCGTTCTCTACTTCTTGTACCGCTTTACTTTTTACTGCTGTATCGGTTAAATCATCGGTTTCCACGAGCTCCACTGAACACGCTGAGGAAAATAACGCTGAACACACCACAATGAGGGCTAGACTTTTCTTCAATAGATTCCACCTCTTCTAAGACATTTGTTTTCCATTATCTAAACGCATTGAAAGTTTTCAATAAGTATTTGCAGTTTTTTCTTTACTGGCTACACATTCCTATTGTAGGGTATATGTACAATATTTGGAAACGTATTTTATTGATTCACTCTAATCTTAGACAAGGAGGTCTTTTATGGAAACCATCGTCAGAATTATAGCTACTGGCATTTTAGTGTTTTTATTATATGTTTTATTTTTTATTGAAGATTCCACCCCTTATACCCCTTTCATAATGATTGCCTCAGCCTCTGCTTTTGTTTTGCATTTTATTTCAGTGAAGTATTTTGATAAAAATCATGATTAGTTATTTAACAAAAGAAAGGAACTCAGTTGAATGAAATCTTTAGCCCTCTCTTTAACAATGTTCACTAGCCTTTTCTTAGTGGCTTGCCAACCTGTCGAGGCCCCTGTGACGGAACAAGCGGCTCTTCCAAGCGAGCGTCCTCAATTTTCCGTAAGCACAGCTGACCAATTAGATACATCCACCCGAACACTTTGTTGGGAAGAATGTGAAAATAGCGAAGCACGCGTTAACGATCAGCTCAGTGATCTGGACAATCTTGCAAAAGAAGCTCCCATTTTTCAAGTGGATGACCAGCAAAATCTAACTGTCGAGCTAGGGACTGAAATCGACCCTACGCGTTTTTCTTATATTACATATGAACGTGATGGAGAATCTGGCAGTACAAGTATATCAACTCAAAACATTGAAGAAGGTGTAATTGAAGTCGTTGGAGATATGCCGAAAACATATGTAATCGGAGCCGAATGGTACAGCGAAGGCAATGAGAAGTTACTGGGAAGTATCTATACTATTTTCACTTTGGAAAACTGACTTTTTAATAAGTAAATATAATATCCCAAAAGTTGAAACGGGTGAGAACTTCGCTTTGTATTAGCAATTAAAATAGTTAAATGCCTCTAACCGAAAGGATGATGATATGTTTAAATCCAATCGAACGAACCAAATTCTCAAAATTATTGGTATCTGGATCGTTTACCTTCTCGTATTTATGAATGATACCTTTACTTACCCCCAAGACAGAACCTTCATTATTTTCGCTACAGTATTTTATATATTCCTGACTGCGTTTTTCCTGTGGAGAATAAAAAATCCCAGTAAACGAGTGCGTTCAGAAGAAAATATAAGCCGGTGAGAGTGTAAAGGGAGATGAGTTCATGAAAACTAGAAAGAAAGTAAGAAATCAACAGATAGCTGGTTTTATTCTATTAATATTATGCGTTATGTTCACTCCGTTTTTAACTGAAATATTTTCTATTGCTACACTTTTAGTTGGTACTGCCATCACATGTTTTGGAATAGTTTACATTGTAGGTAAGCTAACGAAAGAGGATACCTAGCTAATAGAAACTCTAGGCTTCCAATTTACATAACTAAGTAGGTTTGTAAAAATACGATTTCCACAAAAAAAAGAAGAAGTTTAAGCTTCTTCTGATCATCTCGCAATATGTAAGTATTCAAGTCTCATCATTACAATTAATCAGGCGACTTTTCTATAGCATTAATTTTATTGACATTAACCCACTTCGAATCATCTTTGTCTTCCTGTAGTTGTTCTATTATGGTTTTTCTTGAAATGATAATATCGTATTCAGTAAAAAAAGAATAAACGAAATCCGAGTGTACTTTCCCGTTCTTTAATGTAAGCGTTACTCGGTCTCCACTTTCCAACTCTTTTAAAACCGGAAATCTCTCATTAATCTTATGCTGCTTTAATACCCTTAGTTTATTGTTTAAATAACTTTCTCCCCATAGCATTAAGAGAATTATAACGACCACTCCCCACCATCCGATCTGATCGTAAACAAGGGGTCCTAGGAGGACGAAGATACCAAAAATAAGACACTTAAAAACCAATAAAAAACTTTCAAGACATACCCCTCACCCTGCAGTTAGCGCCCCCTCAAACACATAGACAATAATGGAATGTAGGTTCAAGGAAATATTCACTTTTTTTATTACTTACCTGTCAAATGTGTTTTCTATTTCTTTCTATATCGGCTATTAAATCTTTTCACTATGACTTAGCTGAAAATCTTTTATTAATTAAGGAAAGATCCCCATCCCATATCCACCTAGGTATATAACTATAGTTGAAGAGAAAATAACAAAGGCTTTAATTAGCCAATAGTTAGCAATTGCTGGCAGTGGCGTAGATTCTCGGAATGCATCCCAGTTTTCGTGCTCCATAAATCTCTTTTTCGTAAAAAGTTTGAATCCACAAGCTAAAGAAAAAACACCGAAAATGGTAATCAGAGTAGAGGGGATGAAATCACTGTTCAATTAATTTGCTCCTTTGTAGGTATATATTTTTTCAGTTGTGACTTCAGGCGAATTACACCCCTGCATAATTTTTGTCTTTTTCATTAAATATTGTAATTATTTTACCATTAGAATGTATTGAATATGCATGCGAAGAAAATATATAATTTTGAAACCGTTCGAAAAAATTATTCTTCTAAACAAAAAGAAGAAACTCGTATTTGAGCTTCTTCTTTTCCGATAAGCTGAGATATGTAAACTCTTGTCCACTCAAAAATACGATTTTAAAGCCAATGTAACTTAATTGCTAGTAAATTACATTCGGTATTAAATAAGTTCAAGCTTTCTTTTTCCCAATTTGTCATTCAATCTAGCTAATTGATTGATAATAACGATAAGTAAAACCCCGATTACAATTGCAAATGCATAGAGCACGACTTCATCACTATCGCCCACCGTGAAAATTAAAAGAGCCAAAATCGCATAAAATCCGATAATAGATAATAAAACAGTAATTAAGCCGTTTAAGATATATTTCATCTCAATTTCACCTCTTTTTATACTTTCAACGCTACTGAATGTAACTTAATTCACATTAAGTTACATTCAGAGTTTTTTTATCTTACTATCATCGTTAACTACTCTTTGTTTTTTATTGGAGAATCACCTTTTTCCCAAGTTGCTGGTCCTTCATCATCTTGTATGAACTTATTCCAATATTGACCTGATTCTTTATCAAAAATGATAAGGTTATTTTCATTTGCAGGGACTAATTCATACCGATGTTCATTGTTTGTACTAGCTACCTCGGAATCTTTTTGTCCTAATGCCGTTACTAAAGAAAACCCTAAAATTGCAAACCCTATTATAATCGCAAGGCCAATAATTAATGACGAACTGTTTTTCATTTTCTTCCTCCTTATTTTTTAGTAGTTTGAATGTAGCTTAACTACACATACGTTACTTTCAAAACCTTACATCTTCAAGAAGCAATCACATTCTAACTTTCGCATTTCCGTTCAATTTTCTAAAACCTTTTCCTTCCATACTGAATCTATGAATTACTCATCGCGGTGGCATAATTCTTCTGCAATCTTCTTGATCCGATTTATGGTGATGCCGTTTCTTTGCTCAATAGCCATTGGATGGCCCGTCGGTTCCAATTCAATGAAGGGACGCATTCCGACCGAACGTATATGGACCATCGTTTTCAATTCCAGCGTTTCGGGATAACACGGAATGGACGTTGATAACCAGCCGAACATAGGATTCAATTTTCGCTCTCGTCCTTCCGTTTCCCAGTATTCCGTAGTCAAATCAAAATTGGATTCACTCAAGGAAACCCAGATATTCCAGATAAAAGGCCCTTCGCCATCAGTTACGGGAATTTCAATCGCTCCGCGTATGAAGAAATGTTCATCATCTACAATGCACAAATCTTCATTCATCTCAATTCGGCCTTCCCATTCCTCTTCTGGAATGTCCTCGCAGTAATCGGGCACAGGGCTGCCATAACTCATCGGAAGCTCCTTATGGTGTTCTCCACAAGTCTTACAGAAATAACCTTGTTCACTTTCGCTCATCGTTACTGCTCCTTTTAACTGGTTCTTTTACACAAATTCAATTGGCTAGATTTTTTCTTTATTTCAAATATACTAAGCCGGTCTAGAGATAGCTAGTTAATTTTGGAAATAAAACCCTTGTAACAGCACAATTACGAACTAGCATTCGTAAATACATCAAAATACTTTACGAAGGTTTGCAAATTTACATACAACTTTACGAACGATTTTCAGATATAAAACAGCAGAAATTCAACCCGAATATAACGATATTGTCTGCATACCTTCCGATGCTTCTTTTTAAGCAACTTTTTTTATACCAGCAATGCCATAGCTTTTTAATAAAAGTTCTCGAGATGGTTTTGTAACTTCTACTAACTTAAAAATTTCTTCTTTATCACATTCAAATCCCTTTCTACCTATTGCTTTTCTATATCCAAAAAACCGAAAGGCAAGAAGCGCCTTTCGGTTCATACTCTACTGTTTATAATCGTGGGTCGACCGGGTCAGACTCCATGGCCAATGCGGCTAAAGTACATTCGTGAACCCGCTCAATCGTTTCTCCATTTACATATCGCGTAAGGCCCTCGAGTCCAAGTGCGAATTCTTTCAAGGCCATCTTTTGCTTTTTACCAGTATTCCTATTTTTTAATCTTTCCAGGTTTTTCTGCTCCAAATAGTCCATGCCGTAAATGATACGCAAGTATTTCCGGCCCCTTACCTTAATGGCCGGCTGCAACAACTTGCCTTTGCTTCGGGCAATATAAAATTCAGGTTTGATTACAATACCTTCATGCCCGTCTTCCGTTATCTCCTGCCACCAACGAATCACTTCATCCTCACTGGCTTGGTCAGTGATGACTTTAAATTCCGTTTCCACAAACAGTTCGGATTGGCTGGCAAGTTGCCGGTTCATTTCCATGTGCCATGTATGCGGTTTGTCGAAAAAGGTTCCGTTGCTGTGGGCCAATACATGGAAAGGTGCAATCTGGATAGACTTGCTTGAATCGATGTCCCAACAGTATTGCTGAAAGACTTTTTGAAAGTCTAGCGCATTTCCAAGCTTTTCTTCGTATTCATCTAGCCACCTCTGCAACTCGCTGTTCGCCGGAAGTGCAGCCGACAATTTTTCTTTCAGCAGCGACCGGTCAAGTACGGCATTTTCCGCCACATGTGCATATTGGCTGCTGATTAATTCTTTGGCTTTTAAGTTCCACGGCATGATCTCCGCATCTAACAACACACAATCCGTATCGTGCTCCCCAAAATAATTTATTCTATTTAGTTCTTCATTCAACTGTAGAAGCAATTGTGCTTCTGTTTCGTAGTCAAAAAAGCGTTTTCCGGTCCGGGTATAAATACAGCCAAGCGATTCGATGCCAGTATGTTTTGATGAAGTCTCTTTGTCTTTAAATAAAAACAAGATCCCTCTGCTGCCCATATGCTTTTTCTCCGCAATCATTGTGTGAATTCCGTTACTTCTGAAATACTCTATTGCTTCTTTCGGATGCTCCAAATATTGCGGCAAAGCGGATGGTTTCGGTGTTGGGCTCATTGTCGGCGGAATATATACCAATTGCTCGATGGGAACTGTGTAATGCGACACCGCATCGATTGCCGATTTCACCAATTCCTGTGGTATCTTCACTTCACTCAACTGCTCAGTCAATACAGAATAACCGTTTATAAACTTCGCGATATTCGGTGCATTTAACCGGTTTTTTTCCCACTCAGCTAGTGGATTATCAATGGCTCCGGAATAATCTTTCTTTGCCTTAACAGACACAAAAGTCCTTTCCGGATAGCGGTAAGCTGTCAATTCGCCGCCGAAAACAACTCCTTGATCAATATTGATCGTATTGTTGATCAATA
The DNA here is from genome assembly GCF_019042655.1 of Planococcus sp. CP5-4_YE. Classification (GTDB taxonomy): domain Bacteria; phylum Bacillota; class Bacilli; order Bacillales_A; family Planococcaceae; genus Planococcus. Next base: position 3,178 of record NZ_JAHPZO010000023.1, on the reverse strand, counting down.
AGGGCTTCGGTTTCGGGTCATGGCCCCATACGATTAACAAACGATTTTCGTGCCCCACCGTCCAGTCTTTCCGGAGGGGTTTGCCGTTGTCGTCAAACCCGCCCGTATCCCCGTATCGGCAAAAATCACTGATGGCCTCGGATTGCTTGCCGATAAACGAATCCTTGATTCCTGCATGCGCACAGACCAGTGTCCGGACGCCATTTTTCGTGAACACATAATGAGAAGGCGCCTCTAGCAGAAACTCTTTTAATTGCAGCTTCAGCTTTTGAGCCGTTTCTATTCCTTCGCGTTCTTCATAAACCGACAACTCTTCTTCCACTCGTTCATCCCCATGGCTCAAGACCACTTGCCGCCCGTCCAGCCACCTGGCGATTTTCCAGCCGTGGTTGCTGTCGACCATCAGTGCCCGGCCGCTCTTGACATGCTCGAGGAAGAAGCGCATCGTCTCAAGCGAAGCCGGTCCTCTGCTCATGACGTCACCGATCGAAACGAATTTGCGACCTTCCGGATGCTCATAGAAGCCTTCTTCGTTTTCCGCATAACCGATTTTTTCCAGCAGTTCAATCAGCTCATCGTGGCATCCATGGACATCGCCGATAATGTCGATGCCATTTTCTATCTCTACTTCAACTGGATTGGGATGCCTGAATACTTCCACATCCAATATATCTTTTATTGTATAAACAGAAGCAAAGCCCTCTTTTTTAATAAAGCGTTTTTCATTGCGGAAAATCTGATATTGTTGCTTGATGCGGCGTTTTCCCCTCGGATTGTCGCGGTCTTCATCCCTGTCAGTCAAAATCCGCTCTGGCACATCAAAAACAATCGCCTGAATCGCCACATGGTTCTTTTTAGCAAGCGCTATGTATCTTTTACGGTCTTCTGAACGGAGATGTGTGGCATCAACCAGCACCAATTTGTTCAACCGGCATCTGGCTTCAATGACCGTGTCCATAATGGCAAAAGCTTCTGCTGAAATCTCCTGGTATTCATCCAATAGCCCGGCAGCTTCATCTTGCGGACGGTTGCGCCAATCGATAAATTCCTTGTCACTCACCAAAATCCTGAATTCATCGGAACTTACGACTTCCGATGGTAAAATCTTCTCTTCTTCCACAAGCCTTTTCAGTAAAGTGGATTTCCCGCTATTGGACGGTCCTATTAGTAAAACGATTCCTCCGTACGGCAAGCCAATTCTCATCAAATAGCCACCTTCCTTTTGAACACACACATTTGCGTTGGACATCCCTGTTCTGGATGCTCTTCTCCAATTCCCGCAAATTCGATTTCATACAATCCCGCGTAGTTGATTTTCTTGCACCAATTCCGGAATTCCTGCCGTGTCCATTCGAATCGGTGGTCGGCATGGCGAAAATGATCGTCCATATCGTAAACTTCATTGTACTCGCGGTTTGGAGTCGTTACGATGAGTGATTTCGGCGCATAGTGATGCAAGATTAAATCGAACGCTTTAGGCAACCGTGGCTCGTCGATATGCTCAATGACCTCACACAAAATCATCAGATCTTTCTCTTTCAAGCGCTCATCAAAATAATACAGCGACCCCCATAAGGTTTCCGGTTCCACGAAATTCTCTTTATCTTCCACTTTGTCAAAGCGCCGCACCGCCTTCATCGTCTCCACTTGAGATGGCTCCACAGCCAAAATCTCTTCTACTCCGTCAATGAAGCCTAGTTTTACAGCCAGCTTTCCTTCTCCCGAGCCAAAATCGACGATGCTTTTCGGTTTCAATGCTGCCGCTGTTTCAGAGATTTTTGTATAACGCAATTCATTCAAAGAAATTCCTTTCACACGGGCAGTTACTTCTGTTTTTTCTGCTCCTGCTCCTCCGTTTCCATTTTCAACCAAGCTATAGACTTCCTTAAAACGAAGTGCACGCCGGTAGATAGTTTCCCGCATCGTATGGCTCTCGAGCCATCCTTCTCCGTATCTGCTGATTTTCTCAATCTCTTTTTCATCAATGTAATAATGCTTGTAGTCGTCAATCACTGGAATCAACACAAATAGGTGACGCAGTGCATTCTGTAATGTTTGCTCCCCAGTTAACGAGATCATCCGCACTGTACTTTTTTCTTTTAATTGAAAAGAATATTGAATCTCGGGCCGGGTTATCTGCACTTGATAGTCCATCGGTTCAAACAAAGCTATCAATTGCTGGTCTGACAAAGATGAATTGACCGGTCCAAGTTCAAAAGTGAACGGAAATGAATAGGTGACCCATTCCGTATACTCTTCTTTTGGCTGGCCGTTCAACGCTGTTCCGAGAGCTGAACGAATCATTGATAGAAAAATACTGCTGACGGCAAATTCTCGATCGTTAATATAATGGGTAATGTCGTAGGAATTCGATCCATTCTGGCTCATTTCAATCGGATCTGGCGTAACAAAAATGGTCATCTCGAGCTCTTTATCGGTAAACTTGCTATAAAACATGCGCACCATATGTCCTTTTTGATTTCTTTCGTATAAATTATTTGGATTTTTTGCTAGTAAGTATGAGACCGCTTTGACATTGTCTCCTGTCGTGCGAATAGTTAATTGCAATATAAACGCCCCTTTGCCTACTTTAAATGCTGAATAACACCATAAATATATCATATAAAATGGAATATTTTTCATGTATTCAGATTAAAAATTTATCCGATTCTTTTTAAAATCATTATTAGCCAACTCTAATGACAAATTGATTTTGAAAAGAATTATGAGACATGTAAAAAGAGCGGGAGAAGAAAATTGAAATCTTCTTCTCCCGCTCTTATAAACCATCGTTTCTAATAGGATGTTTACTACTTCTTCTTACTCTATAACTTAATATTAACTATATTTTATTTTCTGCAGCGCGCCTTACACTATTTCTAATTTTCATTGGTTGACTCCGATCTCTATTTTTACAACCGAATAATATTCTTGTATAGACATCGCTAGCAATCGTATGTTCCACTTAATAAAGATAAAATCCCAATAACTAATTGATTCATAAGGATTTAATCCCCTTATTGAAAAATTAAATAAAGCGGTAAACGGTGTTCTGATGTAATATTTACTGGCATGTTAGTTTAAACAAACCGATTCTGCACCAGTGGATTCATTTTTACTATTCAATTTCTTATATCCTTATATTCACATCTAAAAACCAATCCTTTTGTCGACAAAG
>NZ_JAHPZO010000022.1 GCF_019042655.1 Planococcus sp. CP5-4_YE | reverse complement strand
CGCCTGCGCAGCCAGACGATTGAACGGAGTTTCGCCGATGCGAAAGAACTTCATGGTTTTCGATACGCAAGGCGACGCGGGCACCAGTCTGTCCAAGAACAAGCATATCTGACCGCCGCGACGCAAAACATCAAGAAAATGGCCCTCTTGCTTAGCAAGAGGGCCTAAAAATCAACTGGAAACCCATGTATTTCTGACTCGCCAATAGCCAGTCACATACAAAATGAGTTTCTCAACAAGCTGAGAAAACCGCTGAGATTCCTCAGCGGTTTTCGTCTTTATTGCCGTCGATGACGACGTCGAGTTTTCCAGTTTTCGGGTCGATGACAAGGCCGTGGACGGGAACGGTTTTATCCATCAAAGGATGATGGCGGACCATGTCGACGCTATGGCGTACGCTATCCGATACATTGTCGAAGCCTTTCAGCCATTCGTCGAGGTTAACGCCAGAGAATTTCATTTGTTCGATCGTACTTTCTTCAATGCCGCGTTCTTTCATCTTTTCGAGGATGCCTTCGGGTTTCACTTTCGCCATGCCGCAATCGTGATGGCCGATAATATAAATCTCATCAGCCTTCAATTCGTACACCGCGACGAACAAACTGCGCATGATGCCGCCAAACGGATGGTTAATGATAGCGCCAGCACTTTTAACGATTTTCACATCGCCGTTTTTGAAGTTCATCGCTTTTGGCAAGAGTTCAAGCAGGCGGGTATCCATGCAAGTCAAGATGACGATCCGCTTATCCGGGAGATTGGTGGTGATGAATTCCTCATAGTGTTTTTCTTCTACAAATTTTTCGTTGTAATCCAAAATCTCATTCAATAAAGACATCGTTTTTCCTCCTTGATGGTGGGGTGTAAGTCAGCGCGACATTTTCTCGAGCTGGTCAATCATGCCGAGCGAACGGCCGGTGCCAATCGCAACGGATTCTAGCGGGTCTGGGGCGATGTGGACCGGTACGGAAATTTCTTGCGCGAGCCATTCCTGCAAGCCTTTCAACAAAGCGCCGCCGCCAGAAATGACGACACCCTGGTCAACCATATCGCCAGACAATTCAGCAGGGCAATTCTCCAGTGTCGCTCGGATGCATTCGAGGATGGCCGACAAAGACTCGCCAAGTGCTTTTTGCATTTCGTCGGAACTCAATTCGATCGTCTTCGGCAATCCGCTTAAGACATCGCGTCCGCGAATATTCATCTTCTTCGGCTCGTGAGGAATCGGCGCGTAGCCGATTTCTTTTTTGATTGTTTCGGCCGTCTTCTCACCGATCAATAGATTATAATGCTTGCGCACATAATGGATGATGTCTTCATCCATCCGGTCGCCTGCAATCTTGATCGTGTTGGAAGACACGACGCCTCCAAAGGAAATGATGGCGACTTCTGTCGTACCCCCGCCGATATCGACGATGACCGAAGCGACAGGTTCCGTGATCGGTAAATTAGCGCCGATTGCTGCGGCTACGGTTTCTTCGATCAAGTGTACGGATTTGGCACCGCTTTGTTTCACGGCGTCGTGAATGGCTCGGCGTTCAACAGCCGTTGCGCCAGACGGGGTACAGACCATGACCTTTGGTTTGCGCAATGAACCACCTAGCTGTTTAGCGGCTTTTTGCATAACCAGTTTCAAGAGCTCACGGGTGACATCAAAATCGGCGATAACTCCTTCTTTCATCGGGCGCACGATGCGGATGGAATCAGGTGCTTTGCCAAGCATTGCTTTTGCCTCGGAGCCGATGGCAATGATAGCGCCGCTGCGGGCATCGAGGGCGACGATGGATGGTTCATTCAAAATGACGCCTTTCGACTTTGTATAAACAAGAATATTGGCGGTACCGAGATCGATCCCGATATCCGTTGCAGAAAACATGAATGAATTCCTCCTAATCGGTATAAACACTGCTTATTCAAATTTTATCACTTTTCTGTGAGATGTGATAGAGGGAGGAGAAACAGAAAAAAGCTCTGCCCCGCATATGCGAGGCAGAGCTTTTTTACTTAATGACGCTCTTTCGGAAGCGGATCAATATGCTCTGCATCATGGCTATGAAGCTCTTTGCCAAGAAAATGAAGCAGGGTGAAGAAGAACATGAAGATCACAGCCATGAATCCGAGGACAGCAGTAATACCGTAAAGCATGATGATAACCCCTCTCTAAACTGTAATTATCATACTCAGTATACATGAAAACGCATGGAAAATTAAGTGTCGAATTATCGACCTTTAAAACGCCCAGTTGCCGCTTCTGAAAATCGGTTCGCGCGTGCCATCTTCCAAAATGCCGTCGATGTCCATATCGGCAGAGCCGACCATGAAATCGACATGCGTGATGCTTTGGTTCAAGCCGTGCTCTTTTAATTCATCCGCTGACATCGTTTTGCCGCCTTCTAGGCAGAACGCGTACGCACTGCCAATCGCGAAGTGGTTGGACGCATTTTCATCGAATAATGTGTTGAAGAACAAAATGCCGGAATCTGAAATCGGCGATTGGTGCGGAACTAATGCCACTTCGCCGAGGCGGTGGGAGCCTTCATCCGTGGCAACCAATTCCTTCAACACTTCTTCGCCTTGTTCGGCGGACACATCGGTGATGCGCCCTTCTTCGAACGTAATTTTAAAGCCGTCGATGATATTGCCGCCATAGCTTAGCGGTTTGGTGCTCGAGACAAAGCCGTTGACATCATCTTTATGCGGCACCGTGAAGACTTCTTCCGTCGGCATATTGGCCATGAAAGTATCGCCTTTTTCGTTGACGGAACCAGCGCCTGCCCATAGATGGCCTTTTGGCAGTGCCACTTCGAGGTCGGTGCCTGGTGCCTGGTAATGAAGCTTGGCGTATTTCTTTTCGTTCAAATAATCGGCTTTGGTGTGGAGTGTACGGTCATGCTCCAGCCAAGCTTCGATAGGATCTTGCGTATCTGCGCGGACAGCTTTGAAAATCGCTTCCCATAAAGCATCCACTTGCTCGTTTTCCGGAAGGTCCGGGAACACTTTTTTCGCCCATTGCTCGGACGGAGCTGCAAGGACGCACCAGCTGATTTTATCGGACTGCACGTACTGGCGGTATTTACTCAGCGCTTGGCCAGTCGCTTTTTGGGACGCAGAAATGCGCTTGGAATCAATGCCTTTTAGCAAGTCCGGGCTTTGCGAAACGACGCTGATGAATGCTGCGCCTTGTTCAGCCAATTGTTCCCGCTCCTGGACTTTCCATTCCGGGAATTCCGCGAAAGAATCGTCCGGTGCTTTCTCGAAGCGCGTGCGGGAAATCACATCATCGCTCCAATCCACGAATACTTGCCTAGCACCTTCTTCGTAAGCTTTCTTGGTAATCAAGCGGACAAACGGTGCTGCATCTATGGAAGCTGCAATATACAATTTTTGGTCAGGCTGGATATTGACGCCTACCTTTACCGCTAACTCTGCATAACGAGATAACTTTTCATCAAATGTAGTCATTTCCAAAAACACTCCTCTCATCCTTTCTATAGTAGCAATATTCAAACGCATAGCGCAACAGTCGGATGCATGAAAGAAAAATGAGTTGCATCCTTGATTATAAAAGTTTAATATATAAACAAAAGTTTAAAAAAAGGGGGGTGAGCCAATGAATCTCAATGAACAGAAAATCTTAGCGTTGATTGAGTGCAATCCGTATTTGTCCCAACAAGAGATGGCAGATGCACTGGGAATTTCACGTCCTTCATTAGCCAACTTAATCTCCGGGCTTATCAAGCAAGGCAGGATTCTCGGCCGTGCATATGTACTGCCCGAGGAAAATGCAATCCTGTGCATCGGTGGGGCCAATGTGGACCGTAAATTTCACTTAAAAGCACCGTCTATCCACGGCACCTCGAATCCGGCAACGGTAACGAGAAGCGTCGGGGGTGTCGCGCGCAATATCGCCGAAAACCTGGGCCGCCTTGGGCACGAAGTTCAATTGGTATCGGTTGCCGGAGATGATCCGGAATGGCGTTTCATCGAAGAAGTTTCTTCGCCTTATATGGACACCGGCATGACTAAGACACTTTCAGAAGGCGCGACGGGCAGCTATACCGCCGTGTTGGAACCTGGCGGCGAGATGACTTTGGCGCTTGCGGATATGGACATCTACACAGAATTGACCCCGGATTACCTGGAGCAGCATCGCAGCAAGTTGATGCGCGCGAACTTATTGGCAGTCGACTTGAATTGCCCGAAAGAAACCGTAAAGTATTTGCAGAATTTAGCAGTGACTTCACAAGTGCCGCTTGCCATCATTCCCGTATCGGCCCCCAAGATGGATCGTCTAGGTGAAGATTTGAACGGGGTTTCGTTTCTGATCCTGAACCGTGATGAAGCAGCTCTCAGGCTAGGCATATCCATACACAATCAAGCCGGTTGGAGGCGTGCGGTCGAATTGCTTCTTGAACAAGGCGCCAAAACAGCGATTGTGACCGGCGGAAAAGACGGCGCCATGGCAGGAGATAAAAATGGCGTAATACATTTCCCGGCAATCGAAACACAGCAAGTGGAAGATGTCACCGGAGCTGGGGACGCCTTCTCGGGCGGCCTGCTTCATGCCTATCTATCCGGCTATGATTTTCATCAAGCGGTGCAGATGGGCATGCTGAATGCAGCGAAGACGCTCGCAAGCAGCCAGACAGTACGTCCCGAATTAACTGAAAAGGTGTTAACCAAAGAACTGGAGGAATTGAAATGACAAACATGATCAGCTATTCAACAGAAGTGCAAGAAGCCATCGAACAGAAAAAACCAATCGTCGCTTTGGAATCGACGATCATCTCCCACGGCATGCCTTATCCACAAAACGTGGAAACCGCGCGTGAAGTCGAACAGATTGTCCGCGACAACGGAGCCGTTCCGGCAACGATCGCGCTGATGGACGGGCAGATTAAAATTGGCTTATCGGATGAAGAACTGGAACTTCTGGGCAATTCACCGGACGTTGCGAAAGTATCCCGCCGAGACATCGGCCAATTGCTCGCGATGAAAAAAATCGGAGCGACGACGGTTGCCGCGACAATGATCTGTGCAGAGCTTGCTGGCATCCGCGTCTTTGCGACCGGCGGCATCGGCGGAGTCCACCGAGGGGCGGAAGCGACAATGGATATTTCGGCTGACTTGGAAGAGTTGTCGAATACAGGCGTTGCTGTCGTCTGTGCAGGTGCGAAGTCGATTCTCGACATCGGGCTGACACTTGAATACCTCGAAACAAAAGGTGTTCCGGTCATCGGCTACCAAACAGACGAGATGCCGGCATTCTACACACGCCACAGCGGCTTCCCGTTGAATTCCGGTTCGCAATCCACAGAAGAGCTAGCAGCTATCCTGAAAGCGCAATGGTCGCTCGGCTTGAAAGGCGGGGCAGTCATCGCCAACCCGATTCCACAGGAATATGCCCTTGATAAAGACTTTATTGATGGCATCATTGAACAGGCGATGGCGGACGCGAAAGCAAACGGCATCAATGGCAAAGACGTGACGCCATTCCTTCTAGGCAAAGTAAAAGAATTGACAGAAGGCAAGAGCCTAGTCGCCAACATCGAACTCGTTAAGTACAATGCAAAAGTCGGAGCGGAACTCGCCGTTTCCTATAACGCACTTTAAGGACAAATTGTGAAAAAAAAGACCCCTTGAGGGTCTTTTTTTATTGTTTGCAGGTGGTTCTGTTTTCAGGAGCTCTTTTTCAGGGTAAGGAAAAATAAGGAGTTGAAGCTCATGAAAACGGATGTGTTTATCGGTGGAGGGGGAATAGGCGGTTTGACGCTCGCATTGAAGCTGGCGCGGCGCGGTTTTGATGTCGTACTTGCCGAACGCATGGCTGTGCGCTCTCCTACCTATAAAGGAGAGTTGCTGCAGCCAAAGAGCATGCAGGTGTTTGATGGGCTAGGAGTATACGACTCGATTTGCGATCGTTCCAATGAAATCAGAGTACTCGATATGCTGGAACTCTCCAGCACATTGAAAGTGAAAGACCAATCATTCATGGATTACAACGTATTGCCTGGAAAATACAATGCCGCTTATATGATCCATCATGAAGAGCTGAAGACCATCATCCAGAAGGCGGCTTGTGAATACGAAAACTTCCATTACTTGAAAGGAACTGCTTGCAAAGGTTATACAGTGAACACCGCCATTCTTCAAAAAGGAAGTGAAAAGTTCGAAGTGGAAGCCAACTTTTTCTTTGGTGCGGAAGGGCGGTCGTCAGTGACCAGAAAAGCGATGAAAGTTGAAGTGAAGCAGACAACGTACAACCACCATTTTCTGACGGTAACGTTTCCTCGTGCCGAAAGTTTCACAGACGGCAAGATCATCTCAACCTACAATCGTTTCCTTGGGCTATTCCCGCTTCCCGATGACCAAGTACGCAGCGTCTATTTGATTCCGCCCGGGGATTATAAAACGCTGAAGGAAAAGCCCATCAGCCATTTCCATAAGCTCTATACCGATTTGGCACCGGCAGTGGACGGATATGTCCAGCGCTTGACCGACTGGAAAAAGATCCAGCTGATGATTCCCGTTATGTATCATGCTGAATCCTATGTAAAAGGCAATAAAGCGATTATTGGAGATGCGGCACATGCCGTCCATCCAATGGCTGGTGAAGGAATGAACATGGCGATACAGGATGCTGATGTGTTGGGGGAATTGACTGCGGATATGCTGGCTGAGGAAAAAAAAGATACAACCAACTTGAAGTGGTATGAAAAAGTGCGCTACCGCCGTGCAGACCACGTCATCCAATTAAGTCATTTGGCGGCGCTCGCCTATTCTTTCCCGTATCGTCCGGTCAGCTATTTGCGCCAACGTACTTTTGAGCGTATGGAAGAAGATCCAATTCTTCATTTTAAACAAATGCTAAATGTCTCTGGGCTTGGTTTATGGAAAGAGAATGTCCGGGACCGCTTTATCCAAGGCGGATTCATGCCGGTACGCGCGAAGGAATTGACAGAAGACACGAAAGAACTAAAATACTACAAACCGGAAGACGACTACCCGTGGAAAGTGGAGGGACTTATATGATCGATATAATGAAGATGGTGAAGGCAAGAACGTATATGAAACGCAATGAGCCCTTCCTTTACAGTTGGCATGCATATGTCGGCTACGAACTGGACTTATACAAGGCCTTTGAGCGCCCAATGACTCAATTCGACGTGGCAGATGCATTGTCACTCGATGAGCAATTACTGGCACAATGGGTAGCAATCGGCGTCTCGATCGGCTACCTGAAAGAGACCGAGCGCAACCGCTACCAAATAAAGAATCGCTGGAAATTGCCGAAATCAAAAGGCAATAATTCATCGGGGGTATTGCTGAAGGAAATGATGGAACTGCATATCCCGACACTTTTGGAATACCCGAAAATGATGCGCAACCAAAGCCGCCTTCACTTTGATGAGGATGAACATGCATCAACTGTCGCGGAAACGAGCCGTTTGCTTGAAGTATTGGCGTATCCGAAAATGGCTAAGCGATTGAAGGAAAAAGACTGCCACCGCGTGCTCGATATCGGCTGTGGGGAAGGCGGCTACATAAAGAAATTGGGCCAGCGATTCCCAACGACTCAATTTACGGGAATCGAAATCAGCGAGGAAGTCGTCGAAAAGGCGAAAGAACTGACAGTAAACCTAAACAATGTCTCTATTGAACAGGCAGACCTGTGGAATTACAAGCCTGAATCCCCGCAAGATATGGTCATGCTCAATAACGTATTGCATTACATCCCGCTCGAAAAGCGCCAGCCCTTATTCAAGGAAATTAGCAACTGGATCGCACCAGGCGGCATTTTCTCGATTGTCACCCCGATCGCCGGCGGCCCGGACAGCCCGCCGTTCGCCAATGTCTTCAATAGCTTCTTCTCGTCGTTCGACAATCTCTATCGGTTACCGAAAAGAGAAGAACTTATCGAATGGGGCGAAGAATCCAACCTGGAATTTCTTAGCCTCCGCACTGTCATCAAAGAAGGCGGCTGGTACATCGTGCAATATGAAAAGAAAAGCTGAGACAGCCGTGTAGACCCGACAAGCACAAGACGGTTTGCTGAAGCGGCGTTATTGGCCGCGTAAGCAAAATGGCCGTTATGACTCGACAGGCGTAAGACGAGTTCCCGAAGCGGCGCTCTTTGCCGCACAGGAGAGTCGGCTTATGACCCGAGAAGCTGGCTCTGCCAAAGCAAAGCACAAAAAAAGCCCTGAAGCTAAATGCTTCAGGGCTTTCCTTATTTGCGTAATGAACCAAGTTCAGAGGCAATGGCCTGCATTTCATTCGGGCTGAAATTATCGCGGTTTTTGACCATCTCGTAAATTTCACGCAAGTCTTCGTACTCGGAAGAATTGAAATGCTCCGCTTTCATTGCATCAACATTGACCATACGCAGTTTCGTTTTTATTTCCTCAATCATAAAATCGACGTTCTCAGGTGACTGTTTGGATAAATCCATGATCCATTCCTGCCTTTCGGGTGGGTATGCTTTATCATTTCATTATTCAAATGGAATGTCAATTGCCAGAGCGAGCCTGTTCTTTCTCTTCTTTGATCTTCGCCGTGATTTTCTTCGTCTCGTAAACGATGACGCCGGAAAGTCCGAGAAGGCCGATCAAGTTCGGGAATGCCATTAAGCCGTTCATGACATCAGAGAATGTCCATACAACATCAAGCGAAACGGTTGCACCGACAAATACCATCGTAACGAAAGCGATGCGGTAGACGATCAATAAGTTTGGATTCTTGAACAAGTACTGGAAACATTTCTCGCCGTAGTAAGACCAGCCGATAATTGTCGAAGAGGCGAAGAAAATCAGGCCGACTGCGACAATTATCGGGCCAGCACCGCCAAGGAACTGCTCGAATGCAGCGGTAGTCAGCGCAGCGCCTTCAAGGCTCTCATCCAAATACAAGCCAGACATGACGATTGTAATACCAGTGATCGAACAGATGATCAAAGTATCGAACAATACTTGTGTCATCGATACCAACGCCTGGCGACCAGGCATGTCGGTTTTTGCAGCAGCAGCAGCGATCGGTGCAGATCCAAGACCTGCTTCGTTGGAGAAGACGCCTCGTGCGACACCATAGCGGATGGCAGCACCGATGGCACCGCCTACGGCCGCTTCACCTGTGAAAGCGGCGCTGAAGATCGTGCCGATGGCTGTAGGAATGAGATCCATATTGAGGATCATGATGATGATTCCTGCAATGATATAGAATAAGGCCATGAATGGAACAAAAAATGCGGTAACTTTACCAATTGTCTTTATTCCGCCAATGATGACGACGGCTGCAAAAATTGTCAAGATGATGCCAGTGACCCATGTCGGCACAGAGAACGTATCGCGCACGACGGAAGCGACGGAGTTGGATTGTGTACCGTTTCCGATGCCGAACGCTGCAATCGAGCCGAATATCGCAAACAGCACAGCGAGCCATTTCTGTTTCAATCCGTGTTCGAGGTAATACATCGGCCCGCCAGCCATTTGGCCTTTTGGATCGACGATGCGGTATTTAACGGCGAGGACGGCTTCACCGTATTTGGTTGCCATCCCGAAGAATGCAGAAAACCACATCCAGAAGACCGCTCCAGGGCCGCCGAGAATGACGGCGGTCGCAACGCCCACGATATTTCCTGTTCCGACTGTCGCGGCCATCGCCGTCGATAAGGCCTGAAAATGAGAAATGTCGCCTTGCGCATCTTTATCCGGATTTTTGCTGAACGTCAGCTTTAATGCATACGGCAAAAGGCGCAATTGCAAGAGCCCCAAGCGTACAGTCAGGAAAATCCCAGTCCCCACCAAGAGAATCAAAAGCGGTGGTCCCCATACATAACCGCTGATCGTGCCTAGAAATTCTGTTAATGCCTCCATCTGTTCTCCCCCTTTTTATTACTCTCTTCTTTAGTATAATTCCTCCTGTAGTGTTAATATTCCGAAAGTTTTATATTATAGTCAAGTTATTTTTAAAAAATAATTTACGAAGTGTTTAGATTATGGATGAAGAGGGAAAAATTCGAAGTATGATAGAAACTATATTTTATACTAGGAGGAATTTGGAATGAGCCAAAACAAATTAATGACAGGAATAGTAGTAGGCGCGGCTGTAGGTGCACTAGTTTCACTTTTGGACCGTAATACGCGTGAAGATGTGATGGACAAATCGAAAAGAGCAAGCGATAACGCTAAATACTATGCAAGTAATAAAGATGAGTTGAAGTCCGCTTTTAAAGAACAGGCAGAACGTGCTCAAAATCTTTATGCCCGTATTTCCGAAGATGCTGCTTATGTAGGGGGAAAGGTAGAACAAGTGAAAAAGCTTGTCCCTGAAGTGAAAGAAGTAGCACAGGATGCAAAAGGCGCAGTGATGGAAACGAAAGAAGCGGTAATCGATACTAAAGAAGACGTTATGTCAGCGGTTAAAGAAGACAACCCGTCGCCGAGTTCTTCACTGACGGATGATTCTTCTTCAGCAAACGACTCTTCTTCAAACAATACCAACTCCCAGAACCAGAACCGCAACTAAGCGGTACAAGTTCATGGCAATGCCTAAAAAAGGCGGCCAGTCCCAAGTACGGAAACCGAAATATAACGTATTGACTGGCCGTGGATTTATAAAAGAATTAGGAATACGGATTAAAGACGTCGATGTGCAGGGACTCGGAGCGCAATTGGCGTTTTTTTTCCTATTATCGATTTTTCCGCTGCTGATTTTCCTAGTCACTTTGCTTCCCTATTTGAATCTGCCAAGGGAAGAGGTTTTTCTGTTTATGGAAGATGTCATTCCAGCAGAGGTGTATGCGCTGATTGAGCAGACCTTGAATGAAATCTTAACTGACCAAAACAGTGGTTTGTTATCATTCGGCGTGCTCGCGACAATCTGGTCAGCGAGCCTCGGGATGGATGCATTGATCAAATCCTTAAATGCTACATATGGAGTGAAGGAAAGCAGGCCACTATTAATCGCGAGGGGCATGTCGATTTTAATGACCATTCTGTTGATTATTATGCTGGTGGTAGCACTGGCGCTGCCGATATTCGGCCGCCAGATCGGGCTGTTCTTTTTTGCATTTCTCGGGCTTGAGGAAGGGTTCTTGGAATTGTGGGGAATGATCCGTTTCACCATTCCGGCCTTGATTACATTCATTGTATGTGCCGTGATTTATTGGCTGGCGCCGAATGTACGGATCAGTTTCTGGACAGTACTTCCTGGAGCAGCTTTCGCATCGCTCGGCTGGCTTTTACTGTCATTTTTGTTCTCCATTTATATCAATAACTTTGGTAATTTCTCGGCCACCTATGGAAGCATCGGAGGGATTATCCTGCTATTGCTGTGGCTTTACCTTTCCGCAATGCTGTTGATCATCGGCGGGCAGATCAATGCCGTCATGCAAGGAAGGCGGCTATCCAGAAAACGGCTGCATAAAAAGAAGACGGCAATCCCCAATAAATGAGGGAGAGCCGTCTTTTTTTATGGAATTTTAGACTTTTCGGTTGAGCGTGCGCAATCCGTTCAAGATGACCAAGATGGTGCTGCCTTCGTGACCGATAACGCCGAGCGGCAAAGAAATCGCCTGGAAAAAATTTGATAAAATGAGCACCAGTATGACAGCGACAGAGAAAAAGATATTCTGTTTGACAATGCGCTGCATTTTTCGCGCTAGCCGGATCGAGTAGGAAATGCGGGATAAATCATTTTTCATCAAAATAACATCCGCGGTTTCTAGGGCAATATCGGTTCCTTCACCCATCGCGATGCCGGTTGTCGCTGTCGCAAGAGCAGGTGCGTCATTAATGCCGTCTCCTGTCATCGCCACGTATTTGTATTGAGCTATTAAGTTTTTCAAGTGTAGCACTTTGTCGCCAGGCAGGCATTCGGCGATGTATTCATCAACGCCAGTCTCTTCTGCAATGGCTTTTGCGGTTTTGCGATTATCCCCGGTCAGCATAATGCAGTAAATGCCACTGTCCTGAAGTTCGGCGATGGTGGATTTGGTAATGTCGCGGACAGTGTCTTTTAACGCCATGGCAGCGAGTATGCCATGCCCATCCCTCACAAAAGTAACGGTTTTTCCTTGATTCGCCAGACTTTCGAGAATCCCGCCTTCAAAAGCATACGCTTCTTGCTCGCCGACAAAGCCGGGTTTGCCTATTAGGATTTCATCGTTATTGAATTGTGTTTGCAACCCGTTACCGGGCACATCCACGACTTGTAGATTGCGCAGCGGCTCGAATCCTTGCTGGATGACAAAATCGGTCATCGCTTTTGCGAGCGGATGGTTGGATTGAGATTCAATTCCTGCGACCAGCGCCATTACGTGTTCGCGATCTGCATCTTGACGGATGATGAAATCCGTCACTTCGGGTTTGCCACGAGTCAATGTACCGGTTTTATCGAATGCGATGGCTTTAATGACGCTTAAATTCTCAAGATGCGCTCCGCCCTTAAAGATGACACCGCTCTTGGCACCGTTGGAAATGGCGGCTAGTGTAGCAGGCATAATAGACGCAACCAATGCACAAGGCGATGCCACCACAAGCAGTACCATCGCCCGGTAGAAGGTTTCGTTCCAGCTCCAGCCAAAGAGAAAATGGGGCAGGAACAGCATGAGTGCGAAGACAATCAAGACAATTTTGACATAGCAGCCTTCAAAGCGTTCGATGAATTGTTGGGAGGGAGACTTCTCGCTTTCGGCAGATTGCACGAGCTCGATGATCTTTTGGAACATCGTTTCAGAACTCGGTTTGGTCATGATCATCGTAATCGAGCCGGACAAATTGACGGTGCCCGCAAACAAATTATCGTGTTGGTATTTGGACACCGGAATCGCTTCGCCACTGATGGCGGATTCGTCGACAGCGGTTTGCCCGGAGTGGACTTCTCCGTCGACGGGAATGCGCTCGCCAGGCCGGACGGAGACCAGGTCTCCAGTGTTCAATTCGCCGACAGGAACACGAATGGTTTCGCCGGACTCTTTCAGCAGCCATGCTTCGTCAGGCTGCATTTCCATAAGGGCGGACAGTTCTTTGCGGCTTTTGTTCATCGTATAAGTTTCAAGTGCGCCGCTTAACGCAAAGATGAAGATCAGGATAGCGCCTTCTGTCCAATAGCCGATGATGGATGCGCCGACAGCTGCCAGAATCATCAGGAACTCGACATTCAATTCTTTGTCTTCAATGGTTTTTTTGATGCCATATTTTGCCTTGGCGTAGCCGCCGATCACAAATGCCAGCAAATAGATGATGACAGAAGGAAGAGCGATATCCTGCAATTCCAGAATATAAGCGATAATGATCAGGATGCCTGATAACACCGCAGCGATCAATTCGATATGAGGCCGAACTTTATTCCACATAGCCACTCCTCCATCAAATAGTCAGATATCGGTAATTACTGTCAGTTTATCATATGATACCGTGGATAAAGGCTGGATTTAGCTTAATATTTCTTTGGTCGCGTTATTCTTTCGCGAACAAAAAAAGCCCTGAATCTTTAAATTAAAGTTTCAGGGCTTGGGGATTATTCGTTTTCAGTAGAAGGCCGGTTTTTGAACTGTTGCATTTTGCTATCCAGATCGTCGACCATGGCAATTAGCCGGTCAATATCTTCAAGCTCCGTGCTTTCCGGTTCAATGGCATCTAACACATCGAGGAACATGCTGAGCCTTTGTTTCATATAAGTCACTTGCTGTTCCTTATCAGTAATGGATTTTCCCATGGATTCCACCTCATTTCCATTGTATATAGTAGACGATAACTACAGGAATATCAATAGTACAGAAAAAATGAAGAAATAATAAAAAAATATTAATTGAATATTTACACTATTCAATTAATGTGGTATAGTGACATCAATCCTTTACGAGGGGAGGACAAGACGAATCACCAAACCACAACAGAACGCGATAGGAAAGAGGAGGCGATTCGAGCATTTAGGTGGTTTCACCGACAGTGCGATTATGGAAACGAACTGTAAACATAAAACATAAAGGCTCAGCCCGCAATCTGCCATGCAGAGACGGACTGAGCCTTTAATGTGTTTAAATCAATTCGTATGTCTCCACAATTTCGATTGTCTCCTCGACAGACCGGACCATCGAGCAATTTTTACGCGTCAATTCCATCACGCGGGGCATTTTCGCCTCGTTGATATCACCTTTAATGCGAAAATGCATGTGGACTTTTGAGACGCGATCCGCTTCTTCAGCAATGCGGACGATTTCTTTTACTTCCACTTCGATGTCTTCAGCCGGCATCCGTTGTTTATCCAGTACTTTCCGGATGATTCCTGCGCTGCAAATGGCCAGTGAAGAGACCAACAATTGATAAGGGCGGAAACCATACTCTTCATTGGTCGATACATGGAGCTCGCCAAAAGGCAAATGCCCGGTAAATCCGTGTTCATTCATGGAAAATTTCATCTTGTATCTCCTCCTTATGTTAAAATTGTATCGGAAACTTTCAAAAATAGAAAAGAACGTGCTCGTTCGAGGAGGCATTATGAAATATTTCTTATCAAGCGAACGTGCCCGATTCTGGATTTTGGTCGCCATCGTATCGATATCAGGATTTTCACAAGGCATGCTACTACCGCTCATCGCCGTCATTTTCGAGCAGGACGGCGTTTCGTCTGCACTGAACGGCCTCAGTGCAACCGGTTTATACATAGGCATTATCGCTGTTGCGCCATTTATGGAGCCACAGCTAAGAAAGTTTGGATTTAAACCGCTTATTCTCGTCGGCGGGGCAATGGTGATTCTCGCCTTGCTTGCGTTCCCATTATGGAAAAGCGTCTTGTTTTGGTTTGTCTTGCGCATTTTGATCGGTGTGGGGGACCAGGCGCTGCATTTTTCGACGCAGACCTGGATCACCAGCACTTCGCCTCACCACAAACTTGGTCGCAATATCGCGATCTACGGCATGTCGTTCAGTGTCGGCTTTGGTGCAGGCCCGCTTTTTGTGCCACTTGTCAAAGTGTTCGAAGCCTTGCCGTTCATCATTTCCGGTGTTCTCTGCTTGATTGCCTGGTCGTTGGTATTTTTCCTGCGCAATGATTTTCCGGAGCATTCTGCAAGTGTAGGAAATGGACGCTTCCTGCACTTTTTTAGTTCCATGAAAAAAGCCATAGGCCCCGTATTCAACGGTTTGGTCTGTGGCTTGAATTATGTCAGTGTTTCGGGATGTTTATCTGCATGCATTGCCATTTCAATGAAGAAATTGATTTCTTGATCGAATTGGCTGAAATGCTCGCGCGCAAGCTGAAACTTATTGGTGTACTTGATTTTATTTCGCTGTTCTTCAGGAAGCAGGTGGTTGATCCACAGTTCGGCTATTGCCGCTGGTTCACGGGAGGTGAGCGCATACAGTTCTGCGCCAATCTTTTCCCGCTGGCCGGGCGCACCGCTGCAAATAGTAATAAACGAGTAATCGGTTAAATCATCTTTTGACTTTTTGATAAAAGTCCGCATCGGCGACGCAATTTTTCCAGCCCAAATCGGAGCTAGCAAAATCACAGGGCTATAGTCACTCAAGTCAACATCCAGCGGTGCTAATCGGGAGTCGCGCTTGATGAGAAAATCCATCAAGATCGCTATATCTTTCCGTTTCTTATGTTCCTTGATTTCGCGTAATTCGCATCCGATCCGGCTTTGCAGTTCTAGTGCTAGCTTTTGATTGTTCCCGGAATGGGAGTAATAGATGATTAACGGCTTCATGACGATTCCTCCTGGATAGCTGATTTCACCTGGGCTCTGACAGTGGATGCTTTCAAAACCTATTGGCCGGCTAAAAATCAAATGCAATAGCTGGAGTGGGGCGAACGGGAAGCGCGTATCAAGGAGCAGAAAACATCTTTACTTCAAGGTCAACAAGCACACCGCTTCAACTTGAGAAGTCTGCGGGAACATATCTACCGGCTGAATGTATTCGACGCGGTAGATCTTCGTCAACCGCTGCAAGTCTTTTGCGAGTGTCGACGGGTTGCAAGACGTGTAGACGAAACGTTTCGGTTTTACTTTCAAGATGGTTTTCAATAAGGAATCCGCAAGTCCGGTGCGTGGCGGATCCACCGTCAATACATCCGGCACATACCCTTCCTTGCGCCAAGTATCGAGCCATTTTTCTGCTGTGCCTGTCACATAAGTCGCTTGGTGTCCTTGTTTTTTTGCGTTGGCTTTGGCATCGGCAATGCTTTCCGGAATGGTGTCCATGCCCCGGATTTCACGGGCGGAATCAGCTAACCAAAGGCCGATCGTGCCGACGCCGCAATATGCATCGACAACGGATTCCTTGCCGGTCAGTTTCGCTGCACGCTTGATTTCATCATAGAGTTTCACGGTCTGTTCCGGATTCAATTGAAAAAATGCACGAGCTGATAAATCAAATGACAATTCGCCGAGTTCTTCGTGGATGGTCGATTTGCCGAACAACGTACGCGTCGATTCTCCGAAGACTAATGAAGTTTTCTCAGTATTGACGTTTTGA
This sequence comes from Planococcus sp. CP5-4_YE, assembly GCF_019042655.1. GTDB lineage: Bacteria > Bacillota > Bacilli > Bacillales_A > Planococcaceae > Planococcus. The sequence goes on along the minus strand of NZ_JAHPZO010000022.1, from coordinate 21,645 downwards.
ACGATGGACACCAAGTTCGGGTCGATTGCGCTCAGGCGTTCGACGAGTACTTTTTCTTTCGGAATATCTTTACGCGTTGTGATGAGCACCAGCTGGATTTCACCGGTTTTGACCGCCGTCCGGACAGCGATCGTCCGGACGAGCCCTTTCATCGATTTGCCGTCGTAGATGGATAAGTTCAATTCTTCGATGATGCGCTTCGCAGCATTAGTGATTTTCACCGTGTCCGGATGCTGCACGAGGCATTGTTCGATATCGAGCAATTGTTGGGAGCCTTCCGCAAACAAGCCAGCCATCACTTTGCCGTCTTTCTTGCGTGTTTGGAATTGGCTCTTATTGCGGTAATGCCAAGGGTCGTCCATGCCGATCGTCTCGCGTACTTGGATATCCGTCCCGCGTAAATACCGGTCGAGTGATTGCAGTACCAGGTCGCGTTTCTCGACGAGCTGTTGGCTATAGGACAAATGCTGCAATTGGCAGCCGCCGCATGTTTCAAAGATTGGGCATGGCGGCGTCTGGCGGTGTGGAGAAGATTTACGGATTTTTAGGATCCGGGCCTGTGCAAAATTATGTTTCACGATGGTCACTTGCGCGGTAACTTCTTCGCCTGGCAACGCGCCAGGCACAAACACGACATTGCGTTTGAAAAAGCCGACGCCTTCTCCGTTGATGCCGAGTTTTTTAATGGTTAAGGGAAACTTCTGTCCCATTTCAATGATTGGTTTTTCAGTCATGCAGGTCACGTCCTTCAGTTGGTCATCCCATCATTATACGCTTATTTGTATATGTCAGCCAGTGCTTCCGGCAAATTCGGGAACTCGAACTTGAATCCGTGGTCAAGAAGGACGGTCGGCAGTGCCCGCTGGCCTTCCAGCACAAGCCGGCTTTTATCGCCGAGTGCAGCTTTCAATGCAAACGAGGGAGCAGGGATCCAGTGCGGCCTGCCGAGCGCACGCCCGATTTCCTTGCCGACCGTTTTCATACGCTGCGGATTCGGCGCTGTCACATTGAACGGGCCAGTGAGTTCTTTCTGTTCAATGGCGAACAGGATCGCGCGCGCGGCATCGCGGACGTGGATCCAAGACAGCCATTGCCTGCCAGTGCCGACTGTGCCGCCAGCGAATAGCTTATACGGCAGCGCCATTAACGGCAGCGCACCTTGTTCTTTTCCAAGCAAAATGCCAAGGCGTGCATATGCAGTTCGGACGCCATCGATTTGTGCTTGTTCTGCCAGTCCTTCCCATGCCAATACCGTTTCAGCAAGAAAATCATTGCCGTATTCGCGGTCGGCTTCAGTATAAGTTTTGTGTTCAGAAGCCGGATAAATCCCGACGGCGCTTGCGTTGACGAGCACGTCTGGTTTTTGCTCCAGTGCAGAGATGATACGCAGCACTTCTTTTGTCGCCGATACTCGGCTGTCATAGATTTTCTTTTTTTGCTTGTCCGTCCACAAGCCGTCGTTGATCGAAGTGCCGGCCAAGTTGACGAGCGCGTCGATGCCTTCGAGTTGGGCTTCCGGTCTTGCTCCGTCAGAAAGCCACTGGACATAAGTGATTCCCTGTTCCTTCGGCTTATCTGAACGTGTTAAAATATATACTTCGTGGCCTTTTTCTTGCAGTAATTGTGTCAAGACTGAACCGAGAAATCCAGTGCCGCCTGTTATTGCTATTTTCATTTCCATCGCCTCCATTTCTATCCCATACCCAAATCGAGCGAAGCATATGCCAAGAGAGCATGTAAAGTGTATAATGGTAGGAGAAGCGAGGGGAAATTGATGCCGATCATTACGAAAATAACCCGCGGAAAAAACAATCCGGAACGCTATAATATTTATTTGGAAGAAAAATTTGCGTTCAGTGTTGACGAAACCTTGATCATTCGCTACCAATTGACCAAAGGGAAAGAACTCGACCAGTGGACGATCGAAGAAATGAACTTTGAGGATGAAGTCCGCAAAGCATTCAATAAAGCGTTGCATTACCTCGGCTTCCGCATGCGCAGCGAAGGAGAAGTCCGCAAAAAATTGAAGGAAAAGGAATTCGGTGAAGCCGTTATCGACGAAGCGGTCAAGAAGCTTTACGAACTCAGCTTCCTCGATGACCAGCAGTTTTCAGAAGCACTGCTCCGGACGCAAATCAAATCCGGTAAAAAAGGGCCGCGCGCAATCCAGCAGGACATGCAAAAGAGAGGAATTGATAAGGCTATGCAAAAAGATGTCTTAACCAATTACAGTGAAGAAGAGCAGCTTGAAGTCGCCACAGGCCTTGCGGAAAAAATCGCCGCAAAAGAGCAGTCGAAAACGCCGAGCCAGGTCAAACAGAAAATTAATGATTCATTGATGAGAAAAGGGTATCCTTACGGGATCATCAAGCAAGCGATCGAAACCCTGGATCTTGAACGCGACGGAGACCAATGGCTCGATAGCGTTCGCCAGCAAGGGGACAAATTATGGCGCAAGCACGAAAGCAAAATGTCAGGAAACGATCTTAGCCGGAAAGTGAAGCAAGGACTTTATCAGAAAGGCTTCCCGGGCGATGTGATCAGCCAGTACATCGAAGAAAAGGAGCTTGAAGATGAGTGAACATAAACCATACTCACAAATGGACGAGACGGAGCTGCGCAATGAAATCGCCCGCCTGAAGGAAAAAGCACGCAAGGCGGAGCAGCTCGGCATCGTCAATGAATTCGCGGTGCTCGAGCGCAAAGCCATCATGGCGGCATCGTTTCTGTTGGATCCAAAAGACTTTAAACCCGGGGAAGTCTACCGTGTGGAAGGCGACCCGAACGTCTATTTCCAAATTGATTACTTAAAAGGCAATTTTGCCTGGGGTTACCGTATGGGCGGCGATAAGCACACAGAAGCGCTGCCGATTTCCATGCTGCGTCCATTAAAGGAAGGGAAGTGAATCGATGAAAGAAGTTATTGAACAGTTAATCATCGAACTAAGAGAAAAAAATCCGGAGCTGTCGGATGACAAAGCCCGGACATGGATCGAATTATTGGTGTCTGATTTTGAATCTTCATACGCGAAAGCGGGGTATGATTACCAAGGCACAGCGGTGGTTGAGAAAGTCGTGCGCCAATGGATTGAAAGCTACGGCGACAAAATCCACGAATTTGCGGGGAACAATCCGAAGTATGCGCATCTTTTGCATGATTCATAAGCGATAAAAAAACGGCCAGGGACGATTGCCCTGGCCGTTTTTCTGTTCAGTTATGGCTGAAATCGAGCTTTTTCCTCAATTTGTCTTCGCTGAAGATCCATCCCGTATAGGAATTCAGGATGTTATGGTCTTCATCCAAATGGGCAACAGCGACAAATGGATAGTAATCATTGCTGCGGTAGCGCAAGTCGATCAAACGCACTTCGTAAATCTCCCCATATTGATTGATCTCCCAGCGATACAGCGGAGAAAACGACACGAAAGCATCCAAATTCTTGTCTTTCATCGCCGTCTGGATCAAAGCATTTTCAGGCATCGGTTTTTTCAAAAACTTGTCGTAGATGTTGATCGAGCGCCCGTAAGCCTGGCCGACATAATGATGGCGGTCCGTGTCAGCTGCGATACGCCATTGGAAATAGCGCATCGTCGGCGCGACGAAGACATCGTTGGTACCTGGGATCGTATTGCGTATCGCTTGCTTGATCGCTGACTGGAGCGCGAAGCGGGAGATATAATAGAACAACAAGATGATATACAATATGCTCATCGTCCACACAGGGTCGGCTCCGAATGCCCAAATCATCAAAGCTACAATGTGCGCGCCGAAAATAATCGGGTCAAAGGTGTTGATGACACCAAGTGCCACCCATTGATTGGAAAATGGCCGGAGCGCCTGTGTGCCGTATGAATTGAATATATCCACAAAGACATGCAAGAATACGGCAAGAAAAGTCCAAAGCCATAAATGAAGAAGATTGGCTTCCGGGAAAATAAGGTAGATGGCACCTGAAAGTAATAAAGGCCACGATAGTACAGCTGGCACCGAATGCGTGATCCCTCGGTGGTGGCGTATATAAACCGCATTGTCACGAAGTTTCAAGACGGTATCGATATCGGGGATTTGTGAGCCGATAATGGTGCCGGTCATGACGGCAGTCCATGTGGCTGGATGGGCGGCGACAACTGGGTCGGCCGTTGCCAAACCGCCGAGTGCAATGCCCATGACGATATGTGTTCCTGTATCCATCGACGCATCCCCCCTTTGTTGCGAGCTTTTATAATATCTTGTCAGCCCGCCATTTGATAAAATAAGCATATTCCTTAAGTATACATACCCGCTTCAGGGCCGGAATAATCAGCATGAACGGAGGCAGAAAGCATAAATATGAATAAGCAGCAATTTCAGCAGGACCTGATCGGCTGGTTCCAAAAAGAACAGCGTGATTTGCCTTGGCGCCGGACAGCCGACCCCTACCAAATCTGGATTTCTGAGGTCATGCTGCAGCAGACGAGAGTCGATACGGTTATTCCTTATTATAAACGCTTTGTCGAGAAATTTCCCACTGTCGAATCTTTGGCGCAAGCGGAAGAAGAGAGTTTATTGAAGTTATGGGAAGGGCTCGGATATTATTCGCGCGCTCGCAATCTTCAGGCAGGGGTGCGCGAAGTTGCAGAACAGTACGGAGGCATCGTGCCATCGACTCGTAAGGAGATTTCTTCGTTAAAAGGCGTCGGTCCTTATACGGCAGGGGCTGTATTGAGCATTGCCTATGGAGTTCCTGAACATGCGGTTGATGGTAACGTCATGCGTGTACTCAGCCGTATCCTCTTGATAGAAGAAGATATCGCCAAACCGAAGACGAGAAAAGTTTTTGAACAAGCTGTGACGGAATTGATTAGCCACGAAGATCCGTCGTCCTTCAACCAGGGCTTGATGGAACTCGGTGCACTCATTTGTACACCGACGTCGCCGAAATGTTTGTTATGCCCGGTACGCGATCATTGCAGCGCCTTTCATGAAGGAAAGGAAACTGAACTACCGGTTAAAACGAAAGCCCAAAAAACCCGTACCGCCAATTTCGCGATGATGGCGATTTGGAGCGGGGACAAGCTGTTGATGGAACAGCGTCCCGGAAAAGGTCTGCTTGCAGGCATGTGGCAGTATCCGATGCTCGAGCTGACCATAGCGCTCGAAGCGAATGAAATCGGTGAATTATATGAAGAGACATTGAACGGCGCGCTTTCTAATATCGAGAAAATTACCGCTTTCAAACATGTCTTTTCTCATTTAACATGGAACGTGGATGGCTATTTAGCCTGCGCGGAAGAATTTACGCCGCCTGAAAACATGAAATGGGTGACGCCGGAACAATTGGAGAATTTGCCGATTGCCGGACCTGGCCAAAAGATGAAGACTGCTTTAGAGCAAAGAGGAGATGTAGCAAAATGACAGAACAAAAAGTGGCATTAGTGACAGGAAGCAGCCGTGGGCTAGGAAAAGCGATGGCGATTGCCCTGGCGGAAGAAGGATACGACATCGTCGTCAATTATGCTCGCAGCAAAACAGCTGCGCTCGATACGGTAAAAGAAGTCGAAGCGAGAGGCAGAAAAGCGTTGCTTGTGCGTGCCAATGTTGGCGACGTCGAGAAATTGCGCGGCATGTTCGAGACAATCAAAGAAGAATTCGGCCGTTTGGATGTATTCGTGTCCAATGCGGCATCCGGTGTTTTGCGCCCAGTCATGGAACTGGAAGAATCGCATTGGGACTGGACGATGAACATCAACGCCAAAGCGATGCTATTCGGTGCGCAAGAAGCGGCGAAATTAATGGATCGAGGCGGCAAGATTATAGGCATCAGCTCGCTCGGCTCGATCCGTTATTTGGAAAACTACACGACGATCGGTGTGTCAAAAGCAGCTGTTGAATCGCTCACCCGTTACTTGGCGGTGGAACTTGCGCCGAAAAATATCGCAGTCAACACGGTTTCGGGCGGAGCGCTCGATACGGAAGCGTTGAAGCATTTCCCGAACCGTGAGGAACTGCTCGGTGATGCGCGCGACAACACGCCAGCAGGACGCATGGTGGAAATCGATGACATGGTGAAAACAGCGATGTTCCTCGTTTCCGATCATGCCGATATGATCCGTGGGCAGACGATCATTGTTGACGGAGGTCGGTCTATCGTCATGTGATTCTCGCAACTTTCGGCTTATTGCTGTATGTTTTCAGAATTGATTGATATAATGAACAGGAGATAACATATAGTGATAGTTAGACGAAAAGGTGGGATGGTGCATGGCGGTTCCTGCGGAGGGTGAAACAATCCAGATCCACAGTTACAAGCACAACGGACGCATCCACCGTGTCTGGCAGGAAACAACTGTACTGAAAGGGACGAACAATATTGTAATTGGCGCGAACGAGCGCACGCTGGTGAGGGAATCGGACGGCAGGACATGGTTGACGCGAGAACCGTCAATTTGTTATTTCCATGCCGAACATTGGTTCAACATCATCTGCATGCTGCGTGACGACGGCGTCTATTATTATTGCAATATCAGCTCCCCGTTCGTCTACAATAATGGATCGTTGAAATACATCGATTATGACTTGGATGTAAAAGTGTTTCCGGATATGTCTTACACGCTGTTGGATGAAGACGAATTTGAAGACCATAAGCGGCAAATGGGCTACCCAGAAGTCATCGATCAAATACTCTACCGAAATGTGGACAAGCTGATCAGCTGGATCAAGCAAAGAAGAGGCCCTTTTGCCCAGGACTTTATTGAAGTATGGACGAGCCGGTATGAATTTCATAAGCATAACCGGATTCATGACTAACATGGAAAACCTGTTGCCTGCCAACAGGTTTTTCATTTTGAACAGAATGGAGTGAACAGTTTGAGCAGTATGAAACGCTATATGAAGTTCGTCAAGCCCTATTATTGGCAAATTGCCTTGACAATTTTCATCGGGATATTCAAATTTGCGATCCCTCTTTTTATCCCTCTTTTAATCAAGATTGTTATTGATGACATCATCGGCGCGGAGGCATTGTCGGATGCTGAAAAACTCAATCAGCTGTACTTGTGGCTCGGGGGCACGGCGATCGTATTCTTTCTGCTGCGCCCGCCGATCGAATATTTCCGGCAGTATTATGCACAATATGTCAGCAATAAAATTCTCTACGATATCCGTGGTTATCTATACGGCCACCTGCAGCGCCTGAGCCTGCGCTATTACGCGAACACGCGGGCGGGAGAAATCATTTCACGGGTCATCAATGATGTCGAGCAGACGAAAAACTTCGTCATGATCGGCTTGATGAACGTCTGGCTGGATGTTGCGACGATTCTCATCGCTGTCATCATCATGCTCACGATGGATGTCTCCTTGACGATCGTGGCACTTTTAGCTTTCCCGTTTTATGCATTCAGTGTCAAATATTTCTTCGGGCGCTTGCGCGATTTGACGCGCGATCGTTCTCAGGCGCTCGCCAATGTCCAAAGTTATTTGCACGAACGCGTGCAGGGCATGAGCATCATCAAAAGCTTTGCGCTTGAGAAGCACGAACAAAAAATCTTCAACAATACAAACGATCAATTCCTGGAAAAAGCGATGGATCATACGAGATGGAATGCCAAGGCATTCGCAGTCGTCAACACCATTACGGATGTGGCGCCGCTATTGGTCATCGGCTATGCCGGCTACCAAGTTATTCAAGGGAATTTGACGCTCGGGACGATGGTCGCGTTTATCGCCTATATCGAACGGCTTTACAATCCGCTGCGCCGCCTCGTCAACTCTTCGACGACGCTCGTCCAGTCCCTTGCTTCGATGGATCGCGTCTTTGAAATGGTCGATGAAGAATATGATGTGACGGATAAAAAGGACGCTCGTGAACTTAGGCGCGTAGACGGCAAGCTTGAATTCCATAATGTCGCATTCCATTACAATGACGGGGGAAGCGAAGTGTTGTCGAATCTAAACTTTACGGTCAATCCAGGAGAGACGGTCGCCTTTGTCGGCATGAGCGGGGGCGGAAAATCGACGATTGTATCGCTCATCCCGAGATTTTATGATGTTACAGAAGGTTCGATCCGCATGGACGGGCACAACTTGAAAGACGTGACGATCCATTCCTTGCGCGACCAAATCGGGCTCGTCTTGCAGGATTCGATTCTGTTCAGCGAATCGGTCAAAGAAAATATCCTGATGGGCAAACCCGATGCAACCGACGAGGAAGTCATTGCAGCAGCAAAAGCGGCGAATGCCCATGAATTCATCGACAACTTGCCGGAAGGCTATGATACGAAAGTCGGCGAGCGCGGCGTTAAGTTATCCGGCGGTCAAAAGCAGCGCATCGCCATTTCCCGTGTCTTCCTAAAAGACCCGGCAATCCTCATATTGGATGAAGCGACATCCGCACTCGACCTCGAAAGCGAATCGCTCATCCAGGATTCCCTGGAACGCCTGGCACACGATCGCACGACATTGATGGTCGCACACCGCTTGTCAACCATCACACATGCCGACCAAATCCTGGTCATAGACAACGGACAACTGGCTGAACAAGGTACACACGAAGAGCTATTGCAAAAGCGTGGCGTCTATTACAAACTATTCCAAGTGCAGAACATAGGTTAACTATTTTAAGCTCCCCAATTTTTGGGGAGCTATTTTTAATAGGAAGGAAGGCTTTCGCCAATCTCTTGAAAACTATTGCATTACTACTAATATTACGTATAATGGAAACACGGAGAATTTTCTGAATAATTTAAAATAAAGAAGGAGGATCTCTATGGACGAACGTAAAACCATCTTGGATGTGAAAGGGCTGCGTACTTCCTTTTTCACTGATGATGGAGAAGTACCGGCAGTCGACAACGTGGATTTCCATATCCGCCAAGGAGAGGTGCTCGGCATCGTAGGGGAATCAGGTTGTGGAAAAAGTGTCACCTCATTGTCCATAATGGGGCTGGTGCCAAGTCCTCCAGGGAAAATTGTTAGTGGAGAAATTTTATTCCAAGATAAGGATTTAACCAAATTATCCGATAAAGAAATGCGCCAGATCCGCGGCGATGACATTGCGATGATCTTCCAGGAGCCGATGACTTCGCTGAACCCATTGTTTACTATCGGCAACCAATTACGCGAAGCGCTGAAGATTCACAAAAAGGATTGGTCGAAAAGCCAAATCCAAGAACGTGCCGTCGAAATGATGAAGCTAGTCGGCCTGCCACGTGCAGAAGCTTTGCTTAATGATTATCCTCACCAGTTATCGGGAGGCATGCGCCAACGCGTGATGATCGCAATGGCTCTGCTGTGCGACCCGAAAGTGCTGATCGCCGATGAACCGACCACGGCACTCGATGTGACGATCCAGGCGCAGATCCTTAAATTGATCAAGAATTTAAACGAACGGCTCGATACAGCCGTCTTGTTGATTACCCATGACCTTGGGGTCGTCGCAGAAACATGCGAACGCGTCGTTGTCATGTATGCAGGAAAAGTGGTCGAAGAAGGGCCAGTACATACCATTTTCAACGATCCGCAGCATCCATACACCCGTGGCCTTCTGGAAAGCGTGCCCGACATGCGCTTCAAGAAAGAGCGGCTATACTCTATTCCAGGAAACGTTCCTAAACCGGGATCGATCAAAGTAGGCTGCAAATATGCAGCACGTTGTGAATTTGCCTTCGATCGTTGCCGCGTGGAAGACCCGGCGTTATACCAGACGGCAGAAGACCACAAGACGCGCTGTTTCCTATTCGATCCAAAGGAGGCCGAGTCGCATGACAGAACCGTTGTTGAAAGTTGAAGGTTTAAAGAAATATTTTCCGGTTACGGGCGGCATTTTCGGGCGAGTAAAAGGTCAAGTCAAAGCGGTTGATGACATCTCCTTTTATGTAAATGAAGGCGAGACGCTCGGAATCGTTGGCGAATCCGGTTGCGGCAAGTCGACGACTGGACGCATGCTGATGCGCTTGCTCGATCCGACAGAAGGCAAAGTGACATTTGATGGCCAGGAATTAACCGGTTTGTCAGCATCTGAAATGCGCAAAGCAAGACGTGATATTCAAATGGTCTTCCAAGATCCATACGCATCACTCAATCCGCGCCATAGCATCGAGAAAATTTTGATGGAGCCGTTGAATGTCCATAATATTGGGGACCCGAAAGAGCGCAAACGAAAAGTGCATGAGTTTCTCGAAATCGTCGGGCTCAGCAGCTATCATGCCAAGCGATACCCTCATCAATTCAGCGGAGGGCAACGCCAGCGTATCGGCATTGCACGTGCGCTTATGACCAACCCTAAACTAATCATCGCCGACGAGCCGGTTTCCGCACTTGATGTATCCATTCAAGCACAAGTGCTCAATTTGATGCAGGATCTGCAGCGCGATTTGAAACTGACATACATATTCATCGCCCATGATTTAGGTGTCGTGCGTCACATCAGCGACCGCGTAGGCGTTATGTATTTGGGTAATATGGCAGAGCTTGCGGATACAGAAAGCTTGTATGAAAAGCCGCTTCATCCATACACGCAAGCGCTCCTGTCGGCAGTGCCCGTTCCGGACCCTGATTTTGTCCGGGAGGAAGTGGTGATTAAAGGGGATGTGCCGAGTCCGGCAAACCCGCCTTCGGGCTGCCGTTTCCATACTCGCTGCCCATTCAAGATGGATATCTGTTCGCAGGAGATTCCGCGTTTCGCGGAAGTTGAACCAGGTCATTCTGTAGCTTGTCACCTTTATGAGGAATGCAGGCCGCAATGATAATAAAAAAACAAAATGGAGGGGTTATTTTGGGGAAAAAGAAAATTGTATCACTCGCTTTCCTGATGCTGCTTTTGCTGTCGACAGCGCTTTACGGCTGTTCAGGCGGTGATTCGGAGTCAGGCGGAGACGGTGGAGATTCAGAATCAGGCGACGAGAAAGTCCTGATCTTCGGCCGTGGCGGCGACTCGGTGTCATTGGATCCTATCACGGTTACAGATGGAGAATCTTTCAAAGTAACAAAAAACATCTTTGATACACTGATCAACTTTGGTGAACAGGATACTGAAATTGAACCTGGTCTTGCTAGCGATTGGCAAGCATCTGAAGATGGTTTGACTTACACATTCCAATTGCAAGAAGGCGTCACATTCCATGATGGAACAGATTTCAACGCAGAAGCAGTTGTCGCGAACTTTGAGCGCTGGGCAGCTGGGGATGCAGACCAGTTCCCGTACTATAAATCAATGTTTGGCGGATTTGGCGATGAAGAAGAACATGTCATCGAATCTGTTGAAGCAACAGGTGATAACGAAGTTGTTATCAAATTGAAACGTCCTCAAGCACCATTCTTGAAAAACTTGGCGATGAGCCCATTCGGCATTGCATCACCGACAGCATTTGAAGAAGCCGGCGAATCATTTGGTGACAACCCTGTTGGTACTGGCCCATTCCAGTTTGTTGAATGGCAGCGCAACGATACAGTAACAATCGAGAAATTCGATGACTACTGGGTTGATGGGGAGCCGAAACTCGATCAAGTCGTGTTCCGTGCAATTCCGGATAACTCAGCTCGCTTGAATGCCCTATTGTCTGGCGAAATCGATTTGGCTGACGGCATCACGCCATCAGATTCAGAAACAATCGAAAATGAAGAAAACCTTCAATTGTTCGAACGTCCATCGATGAACGTTGGCTACCTTGGCTTGACTACGACTCGTGAGCCATTCGACGATCCAAAAGTCCGCCAGGCGATGAACCACGCAATCGACCGCCAGGCGATTGTTGATTCATTCTTCGAAGGCCGTGCAGAAGTAGCGAAAAACCCGATGCCGCCGGTAATCAGCGGTTATAACGACAGCATTGAAGGCTACGAATACGATCCTGAAAAAGCGAAAGAACTACTAGCAGAAGCAGGACTTGAAGATGGATTCACAATGGAATTATGGGCAATGCCAGTTCCGCGTCCGTATATGCCGGATGGCCAAAAAGTAGCGGAAGCAATCCAAAGCGATTTGGCGGAAGTCGGCATCACAGCTGAAATCGTCTCTTACGAGTGGGCAACCTACCTCGAAAAAGCGGCAGCAGGAGAAGCGGATGCATTCCTTCTTGGCTGGACAGGCGATAACGGCGATGCAGATAACTTCTTGTATGTTTTGCTTGACCAAGACAACATCGGTTCAAACAACTACACATACTACGAAAACCAAGATCTTCACGATATCTTGATCGAAGCTCAAACAGAGGTTGATGAAGATGCCCGCAACGAATTGTACATGCAGGCTCAGGAAATCATCCACGAAGATGCGCCATGGGTACCGCTTGCGCACTCTACACCTCTTCTTGCAGGTGGGACGAACGTAATCGACTTTAAAGCGCATCCAACTGGCTCTGACAAATTGTCTTCAGTAGATTTGGAGTAGGCGTTTCTTTGGGGGAGAGGTCATACTGATTTCTCCCCCTTTTCAATACATAATGCAATTGAGATGGAGAGGTGAAGAAGATGCTTCACTATATCGGGCAGCGGCTTTTGCAATTGATTCCTGTCTTACTCGGAATGACGTTTATCGTCTTTATGATTATCCGGGCAATTCCAGGTGATCCTGCACAAGTCATCCTTGGGCAACAAGCATCCGAAGAAGCAATTAAGGCATTACGGTCCAGTCTAGGGCTTGATAATCCCTGGTATATCCAATATTTCGATTACTTGAAAGGCCTGGTGACGGGAGACATGGGAGATTCACTGCGTACCCGTTCACCTGTTTCAGAAGAGATTTGGCCATATCTAGCAGCAACATTTGAATTATCATTATTCGCGATCATCATTGCCGTCGTTATCGGCATTAACGCAGGGATTATCTCCGCTTGGTTCCAGAACTCGTGGTTCGATTACACAGCGATGGTGCTAGCTCTGATCGGTGTTTCCATGCCGATCTTCTGGCTCGGTCTCATGAACCAATGGATTTTCTCAATCGAACTTGGCATATTGCCGACGACTGGCCGTGAAAATGTCCGGGATCCAATCAATAACATCACCAATTTTTATGTGTTGGACACCCTCATTCAAGGCGATTTCAACCAATTGGCGACGGTATTGAAGCATTTGGTGCTTCCAGGTACGGCACTGGCCACTATTCCGATGGCAATCATCGCACGGATGACGCGCTCTTCAATGCTTGAAGTCATGCGTTCAGATTATGTCCGGACCGCTCGCGCTAAAGGTGTCAAGATGTTCTGGGTTGTCTACAAGCATGCATTGAAAAATGCAATCATTCCTGTATTGACCATTATCGGTTTGCAGATGGGCTTGCTGCTCGGCGGCGCCATTTTGACCGAAACCATTTTCGGATGGCCAGGCATCGGGCGCTATATTTACGAAGCGATCGGGTTCCGTGATTATCCGGTTATCCAATCGGGTATTCTGGTCGTCGCATTTATCTTTGTCATGATTAATCTCTTCGTCGACTTGCTTTACGGCCTGGTCGACCCGAGGATCAAATATGATTAGGAAGGGGGAGGAGCACATTGGCTGAAACAGCAGCAGCAGACAAACAGGAAATGCAGAAAGTCGCCGGCCCTTGGAAAGAGGCATGGCGTGGATTCCGCAAAAGTAAAGTCGCGGTCGTCGGCATGGGCATCGTCATTTTCTTCATTCTTTTGGCGATTTTTGGCCCGTTGTTTACACCACAAGGCATCAACGAACAAAATCTTTCCCAGCGGCTTCTGCCTCCTTCCGGTGATCATTGGATGGGTACAGACGATTTCGGCCGCGATATCTTGTCGCGTGTCGTATACGGAGCACGCATTTCGCTATGGGTTGGATTCCTGGCAGTTATCGGTTCGGTGATTGTCGGCAGTATTCTTGGTATTTTGGCTGGCTATTACGGACGCTGGGTCGACACCATCATTTCCAGGCTGTTCGATATCATGCTGGCATTCCCAAGTATCCTTCTTGCGATTGCAGTTGTATCGGTTCTTGGACCGTCACTTCGCAACGCATTGATTGCGATTGCCATCATCAACGTACCGAACTTCGGGCGTTTGATCCGCTCGAAAGTATTGAGCATCAAGGAAGACGAATACATCATGTCGGCCAAAGCGATCGGCATGAAAGATAACCGCATTTTGATTTCGCATATTTTGCCGAACTCCATGGCGCCGGTTATCGTCCAAGGCACACTCGCGATTGCAACAGCAATCATTGAAGCTGCGGCACTCGGCTTTCTCGGGCTTGGGGCGCAGGCACCTTCCCCGGAATGGGGCAAGATGTTGGCCGATTCCCGGTCGTACTTGACCAATGCCCCGTGGACGATGATTTTCCCGGGGGTGGCGATCATGCTGACCGTACTTGGCTTTAACTTAATGGGAGACGGGCTGCGCGACGCACTCGACCCACGAATGAAATCATAAAAAAACGCCCGGAAATTTTCCGGGCGTTTTTCATATGGCATTTTCGATGTCGCTGTCGACTTCTTCGCTATGGTAATTATGGTATGCGATGATCAGCAAGTCCAAATGCTCCAGATGCTCTTCGTAGTCGAGCAGGGCAGACAGAACGTGCATCAAATGGTAAACCGAAAATTCGTCTTCTTCGACTTCGGTCGATAAATTAATTTCCTTAACGAAAATCGACATCACTTCATTGCGCTTCAATACTGCATCGGGCCCGGAGCTTTCGCTATGTTCTGGACGAATTTTTCCAACATATTTCATATAAAGCTGCTCATGATAACTCGCCAAGCTCTCAAGCCGTTCCTGCACCATCATATGGAATTGCTCAGGCAAATCTCTCAGTTCATTTTCATAACGATTCAGGCGCCGCAGAACTTCCAGACTCTTTTTCGATGTGGCAATCATTTGCCTGTACAGTACTAATTTACGGGCTTTTGTATATTGCTGTTTTTTCGTATAGCTACGTTCTTCTTTATAAAATAAATACCATTGGTCCACCTTCACTAGTTTCTCGGTCAGTTTGTCGATGTCTTCTTTGACCGACGAATGATCGGAAGCATGGCGTATTGAAATCCGGATCCACCGGATGACATCTTCGCTGACAGAATGGATTGACTGGAACAAGCGCGTTTCGTATTTTGGCGGCAAAAAGATCATATTGACGATAAAAGCTGATAAAATGCCCAACAAAACAGTCAAGAACCGCAAGGAAGCAAATACCAAGAAGTCATCCGATTGCGAATCCATGATGATGATCAATGTGACTAGTGTTAAGGGAACTGTATTTTCCAGTTTTAATTTCAGCATGATGATGATCGCTAGAATAGCGGCGACACCGATCGTCAAATAGTTCGGACCGAGCGTCAACACGAAGATAACGGCAATCGAGGCGCCAATTAAGTTCCCGTACACTTGATCGAGTAAAGTCAGGTATGACCGGTAAATGGAAGGCTGTATGGCGAAAATTGCCGCTACCCCTGCGAATACCGGCGTCGGAAGTTCAAGAAGCGTCGCCAGAAACAGGGCAAGTGATATAGCGATACCGGTTTTGAATATGCGCGCACCGAGTTTCATCGGCAAACACCTCCTTCAGGAAGAGATCGATTTTTACAACTGGGCAAATGCATGCTCTACTGCCCGGATCGACGTATCGATATCTTCTTCTGTGTGTTCAGTGGTCAAAAACCAGGCTTCGTATTTGGAAGGCGCAAAATTGATGCCTTGCTCGAGCATCAGTTTAAAGAAGCGGCCGAACATTTCACCATCCGTTGCTTCAGCTTGTTCGTAATTTTTCACCTTTTGATCGGTGAAATAAATTGTCAAAGCACCTTTTAAACGATTGATGGTAATCGTGACGCCGTGCTTTTCAGCAGCAGCCAAAATTCCTGCTTCAAGGCGCTTACCGAGTTGGTCCATCCGTTCGTAAACCCCTTGTTCCTGAAGCACTTCGAGACACGCGATGCCTGCTTGAATTGAAGCGGGATTGCCGGCCATCGTCCCTGCCTGGTAAGCGGGTCCGAGTGGTGCGACCGTTTCCATGATTTCGCGCTTCCCGCCGTATGCACCGATCGGCAAACCGCCGCCGATGATTTTTCCGAGCGCCGTCAAATCCGGCTCAAGGCCGAGCAAGTTCTGTGCGCCGCCATAATGGAAGCGAAAAGCTGTGATGACTTCATCATAGACAATCAATGCACCTTTCTCTTTAGCCAGCGCATGGACGCCTTCAAGAAATCCTTCTTGCGGTTCAACGATGCCGAAGTTGCCGACGATCGGCTCGACAAGGATGCAGGCGATTTCGTCTCCCCAACGTTCAATCGCTTCCTTGAATGCTTCCGGATCATTAAATGGAATCGTGATCACTTCATTAGCGATCGATTTCGGGACGCCTGCCGAATCAGGAGTACCGAGTGTAGCAGGGCCAGAACCGGCAGCTACGAGCACTAAGTCGGAATGACCATGGTAGCATCCGGCGAATTTCATGATTTTGGTGCGTCCTGTGTACGCTCTTGCCACGCGGATAGTCGTCATGACGGCTTCGGTTCCGCTATTGACAAAACGCACTTTATCCATTGCCGGCATCGCTTGTTTCAGCATTTTAGCGAATGTCACTTCATGCTTGGTCGGTGTGCCGAATAATACGCCGGTTTCAGCAGCGTGTGCAATGGCTTTCGCGATATGTGGGTGGCCATGCCCCGTAATGATCGGGCCGTATGCCGCCAAATAGTCAATGTATTTATTCCCATCCACATCAAAAAAATGGGCGCCTTTACCATAGTCCATCGCGATAGGAGAGCCGCCCCCTACAGCTTTATAAGAGCGGGAAGGACTATTGACCCCGCCGACAATATGTTCTAGCGCTTCTTGGTGCAATTGTTCGGAAATCGAGTGATCCATAAAATGCCTCCTAAAATAATCTATTCCTTATTGTAGACAAAATTAGCCGTAAACGCCAAAGAAATTGAAAGTAATGAAACCGTCCGGTACGATAGAGGAAAGAAAAGGAGTGATGGGTTTGGCTACATTAGAAGGATTGGCAGCACCTGACTTCACATTGCAAAATGAACAAGGCGAAACAATTTCCCTATCAGATTACGCAGGGAAAAAATATGTTGTGCTCTATTTTTATCCGAAAGACATGACGCCAGGCTGTACGACCCAAGCATGCGATTTCCGCGATGCCGAAAAAGATTTCTCGGAACTTAACGTAGAGATTTTGGGCGTCAGTGCAGATTCCAAAGAACGCCATCAAAAATTCATCGACAAGCACGGCTTGCCGTTTTCACTTCTCGTTGACGAGGATCATCAAGTGTCTGAGGCTTACGGAGTTTGGAAGCTGAAGAAAATGTATGGGAAAGAATTCTGGGGCATCGAACGCTCAACATTCTTGGTCGACCCGACAGGCACTGTTATCAAGGAATGGCGCAAAGTGAAAGTGAAAGAGCATATTGAAGAAGTATTGGAAACTGTAAAAGCAATCAGCGGTGACTAAGAGAGGAAGAATTTGATGGACGTCCTATTTACATTTGTGCCGAAAGAGAATCAGCAGGAACGGCTTCAAGCCGAATTTCCTGAAGTGAATTTTCACTTCTTATATAAGAACAAGTCATTTTTGCCAACAGCCGATATTGTGGTTACTTACGGAGAAGATTTAACGGATGAAGACATCGAAAGTGCCGAAAACCTGAAATGGATCATGGTAGCAAGCGCAGGAATCGAAAAAATGCCCCATGCTGCTATAGCAAAAAAAAGTATAATCGTTTCGAACGTCAAAGGGATTCATAAAACCCCGATGGCAGAATCCGCTTTAGCGCATTTGTTGGCGCTTAAACGCTCCTTGCCATTCATTTATGAGAGCCAGCGTAATGGGGAATGGAACCGCAAAACGCAATCATCCGAACTAGCTGGTTCAAAAGCCGTCGTGTTCGGACCTGGCGCGATCGGTTCAGAAATCGGCCGCTTGCTTCAGGCATTCGGCGTCCGGACGATTGGCTGCAACCGCTCAGGAAATGATGTTGAATATATGGATGAGATGGTGTCTAGTGAAAATGTATTAACTGTTCTTCCAGATGCTGATATTGTGCTATCTGTATTGCCGAGCACGGAGGAAACCTATCATCTATTGAAGAAAGAACATTTCGAGGCGATGAAAGAAGATGCGATTTTTATGAATTTAGGCCGCGGTGATCTGGTAGAAGACCAAGTGATGCTTGAAGCGCTAGACAACAAAGAAATTGGCTATGCGGTATTGGATGTTTTCGAAGAAGAGCCGCTGCCGGCAGACCACCCGTATTGGAAGATGGACAATGTCATCATTTCTCCGCATGTTTCGAGCCATTCCGGAAAATACGTCGAGCGCGCATTGGATGTTTTCATTCCGAATTTACGTGCTTGGATCAAAGGCGATAAATCACCATCAAATCCAGTGGATATGAAAAGGGGTTATTGAAGATGAAAATCTACACGAAAACAGGAGATAAAGGAACGACTTCACTCGTATACGGCAGCCGCGTCAAAAAGAATGATCCGCTCGTTGAAGCCTACGGGACTTGCGATGAGGCAAATACGATGATCGGTCTCGGTGTGGGACATTTAAATGGAGAGTTTTTCGAGCGAAAAGAAGCTCTTTGTGAAATCTTCCATCAGATTCAAACGGTTCTTTTTCACGTTGGAGCCGAATTGGCGACTCCAGCAGGTAAAGAAGTGAAATGGAAGCTAGAGCCTGAACATATCACTCTACTAGAAACATGGATCGACGAATATGACGCAGAACTCCAACCGCTCAGCAATTTCATCTTGCCCGGCGGCCATCCCGCAGGAGCAGCACTCCATGTAGCCCGTACAATTGTGCGCCGCGCCGAGCGCAATGTGATAGCGATAGGGGAAGATGTTTCACCCAATGTATTGGCATATTTGAACAGGCTTTCCGACTTTCTCTTCGTCGCGGCGCGATTCGTCAATCAGCAATTAGGTTCCAAGGAAAAGGGACTTCATGCAGAATAGAGAAAAGCTTCAAACAGCAGGGCTTCATGTCCTGCTGTTTTTTGTTAAACCTAAAAAATTAGCTAGTGGAATAAACAGAAAATTAGCGTCCTATAGCGATTTCTTGACACAATGAGGTTTTTTTAGGTACACTAATTATAACGATTATAATGTAAGAATATATACGAAGTGAGGTGCCCAGCGATGTCTGAAGCCCAATTGAAAGACGCACTCGATACATTGAAGTCTACAGGTGTTAGAATTACACCCCAGCGTCATGCGATTTTGGAGTTTATGATCCATTCTACATCGCATCCGACAGCAGATGATATTTATCGCGCGCTTGAAAAAGCCTTTCCCAATATGAGTGTAGCCACCGTTTATAATAATCTACGTGTTTTTAAAAAAGCGGGGTTGGTAAAAGAATTGACCTATGGGGATTCTTCAAGCCGCTTTGATTTTGTCACACATGATCATTACCACATGATCTGCAACGAGTGCGGGAAAATTGTTGACTTCCACTATCCCGGATTGGATGAAGTGGAACATCTAGCATCCCATGTAACAGGGTTCCAAGTGGATTACCATCGCTTGGAAATCTACGGGACATGCCGCGATTGTTACAGTGAGTCAGCGAAAGCACAATAAAAAAAGAATGCCCGCCAATTCGGCGGGCATTCTTTTTTTATTGTTGGGGCTTTTTCTTATTATATTCTTCGTTGAATTCTTTGCCTTCGAGAGAAGGGTCCATCGTCAACGGTTCGTTGCAATGCATACAGATATCTACACGTCCGAGCATTTTTGTATGGCGTTCGCAATTCGGGCACTGTACAGGCACAGTTTTCATCGAGAGCAGGCCAATCCAAGCATAGACACCCGTACTTCCGATAATAGCGATAACACCGAGAAGCATAAAGATGACCATAACAATTGGTTGATTACGGAAATAGATGCCGACATACATAATCACGATGCCGATAAAAATCAATGCCAAAGCGAAGGTCCGAATGCGATTGATTTTATTTTTATAAGATTTCATGAGCGGTTCCTCCTTGCGTCCATCATACTATATCATAAACGTCCGCAAAAAGGGTTAAGCTAATTCCGTTAAAGGAATATAAGAGAAATATGTCGAAATAAAGAAAAACGCCTTAGAATATTTGCATGCCTAGAGTATAGAGGGCATCATAAAACACATAAAGATAGACTGCAGGGAGTGACGACGGATGGAACAAATATTGAGACCGTTATATCAAGAACGCGCGAGCCAGGAAACAACGCTAGGTGTCATCCTAATAGAGAAGAGAGAAGACATCAGCCCAATTACAGATACATTCGATTCAATCCTTCTGATCATTACAAAAGAAAATGAAACCCCAGTTTTTACAAAACATTATACGTACTTAGATAAAAAAGCGGCAATGCACATCATCACAGAAAAGCAATTGCATAAGTGGCTTCTATTGGGAACTAACCGTAAAATTGTCGACTGGCTCTTTAACGGCCGTGTCATATATGATCGCAATGAATTTATGGAAAAACTAAAAACTGAGTTAAAAGAGTATCCCTTCTACGGCAGAAAAATCAAAATGGGTGTGGAGTTTGCTAAACTGATTCGTCGTTATCTTGAAGGTAAAATGTTCTTCGAAGAAAAAAATTATTTGGATGCATATCATCACATGGTAGAGTCGCTCCATCATCTGGCTCGGTTATCAGTTCTTGAGAATGGGCTTCCGCCTGAAGTGACAGTGTGGTCACAGGTGAAGAAGATGGAGCCGGCAATCTATAAATTGTACGAAGAACTCATCTCAAGCGACGAGCCGATTGACAAGCGCTTGGAGCTTTTATTCTTAGCCAGCGAATTTTTCATCCATTCTCGTACAAAAGACGGATCACAGCATATTCGTGAAGTAATGGAGAAGCAAAGCAGCTGGACAATTCAGGAATTGCACGAACAGGAAGAATTGAAAAATTATTCTTCCAATCTTGAAGTGTTAATTGAGTTCTTAATCGAAAAGGATTTAATTGCAATTAACGGCGTAAAGACAAAAAGCGAAGGTATCTTCCATCGTTATTATTCAAACAAGCGCTAAATAATTTTACAGGAAGAAAGCTGACAGGGAAGTCGCCCCGTCAGCTTTCTTCATTATAGCAAGTTAAAGAATAGCAAAATACTGCACAAGAATAGATGTACTTCAAAACACTTTGAGGATATTTTCAATTTAAGCGTTGACAATCAAGAAACTAATGTATTATGATATTACATGTCGCTCGAACAGATTAAGTTTTTTACAATAATAAAAAAGACTTGACTCTTTCGCTCAGCGATGCTAAATTATAGAAGTTGCTCTTGAAGCAACGTGGAAATTTGAACCTTGAAAACTGAACAGCAAAACGTCAACAATACAGTCGCGAGCGATCGCGACACAACTTACTGATCAGCGTATGCAGATCAAGCGAATCGTGCGTCTTTCGAGACGGCGATGCGCCAGCAACTATTGAGCAATCAACTATTCTATAATGGAGAGTTTGATCCTGGCTCAGGACGAACGCTGGCGGCGTGCCTAATACATGCAAGTCGAGCGGAACCATTGGAGCTTGCTCCTTTGGTTTAGCGGCGGACGGGTGAGTAACACGTGGGCAACCTGCCCTGCAGATCGGGATAACTCCGGGAAACCGGTGCTAATACCGAATAGTTTACGGCCTCTCATGAGGCGGTACGGAAAGACGGTTTCGGCCTACCAAGGCGACGTATAATGAAGAGTTTGA
>NZ_JAHPZO010000021.1 GCF_019042655.1 Planococcus sp. CP5-4_YE | reverse complement strand
CCGTCTGCATCTTCCCCGAGGTCATGGTCTAAGGTCAGGATTTTCACTTTATAGTTTTCGAGATAATTAATCACCTCTAGATTAGTATGCCGATGCACATCAAAATTGTACATGCTTAGGCAATCATTTTAGTACATAGTTAAGCTATCATTTCTAATTTAGTGCTTGTCCACTTTTACTATTTAGAATAGGGCTATTTAAATAGGATTTTAAGTTGTAGTCATGCATGAAATCTACATGCATTCTCAATGCTGGTACTCTGTCTTCCATATTAGTCGTGAATTGATTAAATACTTTGGCAAAACTCATCAGGTGTCATCTTTCCATAATCAATCACCCGATTTCTAGATATCTTCAGCTTTCTAGCAATCGCGCTATTCGTAAATCCCGCGCTGCGTAGTTGGTGAATCTCGTTGTAAATCATAAACTTTTCCACTCCTCATTCCTCACTTTCAATAGACTCTCTCAAGTATATTAAAAGTGCTTAGGTATCGGTAAACTGTTGATTCTTAATTGGCGGAATCTGTTTACCGTTATTTGTGGAAAACTGTTTAATCTAGTTTAGCGTTTACAGCAGACCGGTATTCACTCGCTCAAGATCAAGGAGATAAAGAAGCTACTATACTTCAATTATCAACTCAAGATAACATTAAAGTTATAGGGAAATTTCCAAATATCCTGGGTTTTTATTTCGAAGGGAACTTAATTAACTTAGAAGACGACTATAAGAATTTTGCCAAAGTATTTAATCAATTCACGACTAATATGGAAGACAGAGTACCAGCATTGAGAATGCATGTAGATTTCATGCATGACTACAACTTAAAATCCTATTTAAATAGCCCTATTCTAAATAGTAAAAGTGGACAAGCACTAAATTAGAAATGATAGCTTAACTATGTACTAAAATGATTGCCTAAGCATGTACAATTTTGATGTGCATCGGCATACTAATCTAGAGGTGATTAGTATGTACATACAGCTAGCGATTGAAACGGAATTTGAAGTGAAGAAGTTGAGTGACTTGCCGAAATTTAAAACCCTAATGGAGAATTTAAAAATGAAAATAAACAAAAGTGAATTAGCGAGAAAGCTTGGCGTGGACCGCCGAACGATCGACAAATACTTAAACGGCTTCATGCCATCCAAAACCAAGAAGAAGGCCTCCCAAATCGACGAATTCTATGAAGTCATTTCGCTCCTTCTTTCCGTCGAATCCAAACAGGTTTTCTATTACAAACGGATTCTTTGGCAATACTTGAAAGACAATCATGGATTGAAATGCGGACAGTCAACTTTTCGTGCATATATTCAACGAACGCCTGAATTCAATGCCTATTTCAAAGAGGGCAAACGGACGGTCCCCCTCGAATCGAGTACACGTTTTGAGACCCCTCCCGGGGAACAAGCCCAACTGGACTGGAAAGAAAACCTCCCCTACGAAACCAAGGACGGAGAAGTCGTCTACATCAACGTCGCTGTTCTCTTGCTTTCTTATTCGCGATTCCGCGCTTTCCACTTGAGCATATCCAAATCGCAAGCCGTTCTCTTTTCCTTTATGAACGACGCGTTTGAAACTTTTGGCGGTGTACCGAAAGTGATTGTCACCGATAATATGAAGACCGTTATGGATGATTCTCGTACCCGCTATTCCAAAGGGAAGGTCAATGCGAAGTTCGCCCAATTTGCGCAAGACTACGGATTCAAAGTACATCCCTGCATCGCTGGAAAACCGAATACGAAAGGAAAAGTGGAAGCGCCGATGAAATACCTAGATGAAATCCATGCGTACCAAGGCAAGTTCAACTTGGAAGAGCTGCATCTATTTGTCCAAAAGCTGTGCGAACGGATCAACCAGTCGTTCCATCAAGGGACGCATAAAATACCCGTATTTGCGCTAAAACAAGAAAAGAACCTCTTATTGCCCCTACCACGGAAACAAATAAGAGATTCTTATCAGATCAATCACACGCTTGTAAAGGTCAACCCTTCAAATATGGTTCCTTATAAAGGAAAACACTACTCGGTACCAGCCAAGTATCAAGGAAAGACCGTAGGTCTACAAGCATTTGATGACCAACTATATGTGTATGATAACACAGAGCTACTTGTCCAGCATCCCATTAGTCAGTCGCCTCTGAACTACAAGCCGACCCATTATCAAGAGAGTTTAAGCCAGGCCCTTCCCGATTATCCGAACATCGAGGAATTAGCTAAAGGAAATCTGGCAGCGATCGGTGAGGTGTACAAGCATGACTAATACCTATCAGCAACTTGTCCAAAATTTAGAGTACCTAAAGTTGAAGCAAATGACAGCCCACGTTAATGAAGTCATCGACTTCAGCATCTCGAACCAACAGTCCTTTGTGGAGATGTTGGTGAAATTGACCAACTATGAAATCGACGTGCGCGAAAAGAATATGCTTCAATCCATGGTGAAGGTCGGAGCTTTTCCTCATTTGAAGGAAATGGACCAATTTGATTTCGACTTCCAGCCAACCGTCAACAAAGGGCAGATGTATGATTTTCTGTCCCTGCGCTTTATCGAGAACCTAGAGAACATTGTATTCTTAGGCACCAGCGGTGTGGGCAAAACCCATTTGGCGACTTCCATCGGAATCGCAGCCGCCAAGAAAAGAACAAGCACCTATTTTATCAAGTGCCATGATCTTCTTCAGCAATTAAAGAAAGCGCGATTGGAGAATCGCTTAGAGGCCCGTTTAAAACACTACACGAAATACAAACTTCTCATCATCGATGAAATCGGCTATTTACCGATTGATCCGGAAGACGCCAAAAGTTTTTTCCAACTCATTGATATGCGGTATGAAAAGCGCAGCACCATCTTCACGACCAATGTGAACTTCAAGTCGTGGGATGAGGTCTTTCAGGATACGAAGATCGCCAACGCCATCCTGGACCGCATCCTGCATCACGCCACGGTGGTCAGCATTGTGGGCGAATCTTATCGCCTCAAGCATCATTTAGCTTCTGAAAACGAGTGAAGTTGTGCATCCTTAAACAAGCGAAAATGTACATAGTCAAGTTGACATTTACACTAAATAATAATTTACAAGAAACTGCTCAATGGTTGAAAAGATAAAATCATATTTTATTGGAGTTCTTAGTTATTGTTAAAGAAAACCCGAAATTTATTTTAAGTAAGGCTTTATCAAAAAGAAGTTGTCTATCGATTGGATGCCTCCACTGAGACATTGGTAAACGAGATGCCGGTGGGACTCAAATGAGGCATCAAGAAAAACAGAGCAGGAGGATTATTTCTTCATGATGGAACACAATGTTTCACATGAATTCTAAACAAAGAAAAAGTATAAACAGCAAAAGACGCCTCCATAAATGCGGTAAGCATTTAACAAGAAGGCGTCTTTACTTTTGGTTTAGGGTGAGCAAGTTTGTTGAAGAAATCAAAGCAGTAAATCTAAAAAAATTTTAACTCAGAGTGTTTTAATCACCAGAATACCGGTTCACCGTAATCGAATAATGATGGATCTCAATATCAGGAGCGATAAACCCTCTCCGCTGAGCGCCTTTCAGGGTATGGTACATATTCTCCCGGCCGGCTCCATTGTCTGTGTGAATATAAATCCTATCAGCATGATAACCCCGCTCGCAAAACAACTTGACCAAATCATATCCAGTCGGTAGCAGTCGGCCGTCTGCATCTTCCCCGAGGTCATGGTCTAAGGTCAGGATTTTCACTTTATAGTTTTCGAGATAATTAATCGCCTCGTCTACATTCCTTGCCACGACATAACCTTCTGGGCAATCCCTCAAATCGTCGACATACAAATTGATTTCTTTTTTCATGGACTTCATCCTCCTCGAATTTGAAGTTTTGCAAATAGTTTTTAGTGAACTTCATTATGCAGAACAAACGTTCTTTTTAGTAGCATTTTAATGGAATAAATTAGTGACACCGGCAGAGCTCACAAATCCATGAAATGAAAGATATAAATGAATTTTACGTATGATATGATAAGTGAAAATATTTACCAATATATATAGTTGGGAATTATTCGGATTCTTCTATATAGAGAATGGAAATACTAATCGTTTTTCTGAAAGGATGATAGATATGAGCGCACAAACCATATACGACACACCTCTTGCAATCACAAAGAATCAATGGCTGGACATGCTGCGAAATGGGGACGTATTCCAGGAGCAGGACCGGAAAATGATTCTCGCTATACTGCAATTTGACGGGCGTCCACATGCCACTCCTATTGCCCATGCAATCGGCTTGAAGGGGAGAGGTGCATTGAATCTCCAAGTGGACCGGCTTGGAAAAAGGATCATGAAAAATTACCCAGGCATTTCATATCCTAAGCAAGATGACGGCAAGGACCGGACCTGGCATATCCCGTTTCTAGGGGAATGGCAGCGGGACAGCAATCGTTTTCTGTGGGAACTGCGTCCTGAGCTCGAACAAGCTGCCTATGTCTATTTTGAGGAAGAGTTAAAGCAAGGCAAAGCCGCACCTTCCCAAAGTGAGTATTCGGAAATCAGGAAGCAGCTGTTCAATATCCCTTATCTCGATATGGCTTATGGAAGGTATCTGAAATTCAAGGGCAGTGAAACTTATGACGAAGCGTACAAGCTTGAGATACTTTCGCGCTTGAATGATTTTTTGAAAGTCCAGGACATCAATGAACTGACTGTAGTGGATATCGTGAAAAAACTACAGAAGGAAAATCGGAGTGCAAAAAGTTTTGTTTCTTGGAGCAATATAGCTGATCTATTGATATTTGCTGAGGCGAAACCTGTCGAAGTAGCTGCCTTGATGAATAAGCTTTATAATTCCAACTCGCCGATCAGCGAAAGGATCGAAGAATTTCGTGAAGAAGGAAAAGCCTTTAACAAAGAGCTTTCATTTGGCGCGCCGCTTTTCAGTTATTTGTTAGCAGCTAAAAATTATAAAAATTTCCCTATTTATAAACAAGAAGTGTTCACGGCCATCAAGGAGGATTATGGCATCGAGATGAAGCTTGGATCGGCGGGGAAGAATTACGAAGTATACCGCTATATTTGCCAATCTACACTTGACCATTTCAGGAAGGACGATCCTTCTTTAACAGCGCTTGATGTCCAAGATTTCTTCTATTGCTTGGCTACATATGACCAGGTCAAAGTGGAAAGTGCAGTTGATTACCTGTTCGGTATGTCGCAAGAGCTCAGCCGCTTCGAAACAGATCAGAAACTGATGCTCAAAGAATTAGCGGACATGGATCCCGAAACACTGGAACAGATAAGCGACCAATACAGGAATAACGAAAAAGTGAAATTGATCCGCCACCAAATCATCGAAAAGATCCTGGAAGATGGCGCGATCTCAATGGAAGGAATGGAGTCGATCAAGCAGGAAGTCAGCGCCAAATACGATACGAAAATCCTCAATTCATGGAGCGATTTCTCGATATTATTCCAGATTTATTACTTCGATAAAAAGAAGAAAGTCCAAACAGAGCTGATGAAAATCCACCGGGCCATCCGCAATTTCGAGGAATTGAATGACCGGAAATTAGTAGGGGATAAAGTATTGAACGGCTATAGCTGGAATAACCAATTTGGGACCTCCCGGTGCTGGTTAGCTGTTTACGGGGCCGAACGGGCAAACCATCGTATCGCTCCGCAATTGTTTGTGGCTATCGATCCGGCAGGAATTGAATACGGCTTGCACTACGGCGATCAGCACCCTCAAGGGGGCCAAAGAAGTGTAGCTGAAGTAGAGGATGCTGAAGGTTTTTCCTATGAAGATTTCCGGTATAAAATAATCGAAGTAATCGGGGAGTTTGACGAGGGCAAAGAAATAGCAGAGCCGGAAATCACGGGTGCAAAGGAACTCTCCAAAGAACAATGGATAGAATTACTTGAAGATGACACCACCTTCAGGGAGAAGGATCTTGTCTATCTCAAAAAGATCGTTGAAATGGGCGGACAGGCAACTGCCAGCCAATTAGGTGAAGAGCTTGGGATGAGCCGCTCCGCTTTCAACAGCCCAGTGGTGAGCCTGGCGAAAAGAATCAAAGAAGCAACCGGCTTGGAAGATGTCCACCGTGACGACGGGAGCGTCTGCCATTGGTGTGTGCTATTCGAAGGTGAATACGAAGAGAACAATCATTTCCTGTGGCGTCTGAAGCCGAACTTGAAGCAAGCCTTGGAAGAGACGTTAGGAAGCCAAGAGATATACGAACCCTATTCCAAGGAAGCGTTCCTGGATGAAGTGTTTATGGATGAGGCGAGCTACGACAAGATTTCCAGCCTCTTGAAATACAAGAAAAACATCATCCTGCAAGGCCCTCCAGGCGTCGGGAAAACCTTCGTCTCGAAAAGGCTTGCGTATTCACTGATGGGGTCAAAAGACGAGAGCCGTGTGGAGATGATCCAGTTCCACCAGAATTATTCCTATGAAGATTTCGTGATGGGCTTCCGGCCAAAAGAAACCGGATTCGCCCTTCAATACGGCATTTTTCATGATTTCTGCCAAAAGGCAATCGACAATCCCGAACAGGATTATTATTTCGTCATCGATGAAATCAACCGGGGCAACCTATCGAAAATTTTCGGGGAGTTGTTCATACTCATTGAGAGGGACAAGCGCGATGAGTTCGTGACGATGGGGTATTCGAAAGAAAAATTCACGGTTCCGAGCAACCTCTATTTAATCGGCACGATGAATACGGCAGACCGATCGCTAGCACAATTAGAAGTGGCGCTGAGACGCCGTTTTGCCTTCGTCACTTTGAACCCTGCATTCAATGAAAAATGGCGTGAGCACATGATCAAGGAAAATGTTTCTGCAGAGATGGTGGGCAGAATCCAGCAGACAGTCGAAACGCTGAACAATGAAATCATCAATGACTATCAATTAGGAAACGGATACGCAATCGGGCATTCCTTCTTCACTGCTAAACCGAGTAATGTCGATGAACGCCAGTGGTTCGAGGGAATCATGGATTTTGAGATACTACCGTTATTGGAAGAGTACTTTTTCGACCGCCCTGAAATTGTCGGGCGGTTGATGGAGGAAATATAAGATGGTGGAATCTTTCAAAGTCCCAATCCGGAACTTGTTTGTCCTCTTAAGCTATGCAGAGAACATGCCTGAACTCGCCCGAAGCATGAACGATGTGGATGAAGAAATGATCACTTACGATTTTATCTGCAGACAATTCCTGAAAGAGTTCGAAGTTGTGGAGCGCAGAGGATTGGTGAAAGATTATGTCTCCAAGGCAGAACCGACCAATCGCTTGTCGGGGCGTATAATGATGAAGGAATCGATGCCTTACATCATCGCCAGAAAGCCGATGGTCGTCTGTGAGAAAGATGAATATACGGCGAATATCCGAATCACTCAATTGATTAAATCCACCCTGAAATCGATCAGCTTGAACCGTTACGTAAAACAGGACACTAAAGCGCGCAGTTTCAATCATACGGAAGTGATGGCGGAAGTCGAAGCGCCACCACTCAATAAATCCTCTTTCGCAAAGCTGTCATTCGGACGGCATAATATGCATTACAAGCGGGTTCTGCAAATTGCGCTTCTGTTGCACGAAATGACTTTGCTATCGCATAAAAGCGGCAATTGGAGCCTGTTCTCAGCTGAAATCGATGAAAAAGCACTGAACGGCATCTTCGAAAAGTTCCTATTGAATTTCTATAAATGGGAACAGAAGGATTACCGAGTGAAAGCGGAAAGTATGCAGTGGAAGCTGGAGGGCAATAAAGCGTTCCTTCCTGGCATGCGGACTGATGTCTCCTTAAGCCATAAGAACGGGCTGGAGAAAATCATCATCGATGCCAAGTTCTATAAAGACGTTTTCCAGAATTACTACGGTAAGTCGTCCTTCCGCAGCGGGAATATGTATCAATTATTTACTTATCTGATGCACCAGGATTCCGAAGTAAAAGTACGTGGCATCCTGATTTATCCATTCAATGGAGAACTAATAAATGAAAAATATATGTGGAGCGAACAAATAAAAATGGAAGTACTTACTTTAAACTTGAATAACTCTTGGCGAGAAATTCATAACAGTTTGATCTCCGCACTAAATTGAAGGTATTATAAAAGTAGCATTATTTAACTCATTTATAGGATTTTAAATTCATTAACTAAAAGATTAAATAATAATGAGAGTTTAAAAGTAACAAGTGAGAAAAATGTATTGCCAACATGTAATCTAAATTTATTTCGAAATTCGTAAGGAGGTTTTCCGATGCTTAATGATTTTTTAACTATTCTAAAGAAGTGTACTAGGTAAACTAGAAAATGTTCTTTGTTACTTAGAGTAATTCTTTGAAATTCGAGAAGAATTATAATAGAGTACTTATTGAATTAGGGGGAGAAATTTTGGATTTAAACATAGAGTTAGAAAAGTTTGAAGTTGATGAGTTAAAAAACTTAGTAGACGAGGTTCTCAACTCGCTTTCAAAAGAAGTGGGTGATTTAAACTTATCTGAAGAAGATAGAAAAGAAATTACTCACATTGTCAAAGTATGTACTGAATTTGGTGTTATTAACAATACAAAGAAGGTCGATTCGATAGAAAAAATTGAAAGCGCTCCCGAGAAAGTTTTTATGTATACTAAACGATGGATAAAAAAACTAGTGATAAACAGAGGTAGGCCTCAATCTTTAAAAGAGGCAGTTCCCTTACATGAAAGAAGTGTTGTAAGAGATCCTGCATTAGAATATGTTTTAGAATATTTTTACAAGACCAATGAAAGTCCAATTAGTAAAAAAGAGATAGAATTATCTATTGATAACCACGACTTATTAATGTCGATCGAAAATATACAAGGTCATTTGTTGGAAGAATACCTAGCAAGCAAAATTTGTGAAAATCCTTATAATTTTATCTGGTTAGATGGAGAAGTTGTTAAAGCCGCGGATTTTGGTTTGAGAAAAAGGGGGACTGACAAATCAGAGTTATTTTTATTACAAGTTAAAAATAAATATAATACAGAAAACAGTTCAAGTGTTGTAGTTCGTGAGGGAACTCCTGTTGAAATCTCTAAATGGAACCGTTTATCAAAAAAGACAGTCAATAAAGAAGCTCAACCAATATTTAATTGGGAAGAATTGAATGAAATGATTCGAGACTTGTGTGGCTCTTCCCCTCAGTTTAGTGAAGAGGATTATATGGAATTTTTAAAATGTACCGTAGAAAAAAATCCAAAGATATTGAATGTTTCAAAAAAAGATAGAACTTAGCCTTAAACATGGCTATGTTCTATCTTTTTGTTTTCTAAAGTTGTTAGAATAGATTTTGCTACCACATATGCTAAACCCACAGGTACTGCATTGCCTATTTGCTTATACTGATCAGACAAATTTCCAAACAAATTATAGCCATCAGGAAACTGTTGGATTGCTAAATATTCTTCAATAGAAAGAGGACGATCTTCGTAAGGATGACCTAAATTCGTACTGTTTTGAGCGGGGGAGGTCAACAAAGTTGGAGCTGGCTCATTAGCTTTTATGCGTCTGAAGAAACCGACTTTACCCCCTCCTGACTCATAAGCTCCTCTCATAGCCTCACGAACAAATATTTCACCAAATACTTTTAAATCACGCCAATTCCCTCCACCCTTAGGAACTTTTTTCATAATTTCCAAACGTTTTTCAGAATACTTTTGATAATTCATCTTCGATGTATCAAGGTTAGATGTGGCCTCTATAAAGCTCACCCATGGTTGCAAATCACTTTCTCTATTTTCGTAGTCAAATAGAGTTGCATTTTGATTTGATATTTTTCTATGAGTGGGAGTTGGGAATACATAATCATACATTGGTATACCTTGAGCATCTTTTATAAATCCTATTATAAAAATACGCTCACGTTTTTGAGGAACACCATATTCTGCTGCATTCAATACTTTATAATGTACGTCATAGCCTCTAATTTTACTAAGTAAATATTTAAATGCACTACCAGGTTGTTGAGTTTCTTTTAATGGAATTCCGTATTCTTTATTCTTTTTACGATCTTCTAAAGATACATGTTCTAAAGCAGCCGACAATAGTCCTTTAACGTTTTCTAACACAAAAAATTCTGGTTTAATTTCATTGATCAATTCAATATACTTTATCATAGCTTGACCACGATCATCAGAAAACGCTCCACGATTTCCTGCCGTAGAAAACGACTGACAAGGACTACCACCAATAATGCCGGTAACCATACCTTTTTTAAGGCTAGATCTATCTAGTATTTCGTCTGTACTAGTTTCCAATATATTTCCTTGTAGAATATTCAATGAAGTATCTTTATTATTTAATCGCAAAGTTTCACACATTATTTGCTCTAGTTCAACAGCTAACTTTATTTTGAAACCTGCTCGCTCAAATCCTAAATCCATCCCACCAGCACCTGAAAAAAATGAAATTATATTATTTGTCATTCAGCTCACCTCTATCAGAATACTATCATATATTCTGAGATTGGTCCACTATTAATGTCTGGAAGAAGACATTAAAAAAACGTGTCCGATTTGAAGATAAGGAAAAGCATTTTTAAAGAAGTTTTTAAAGAGTACTTAATCACTATGTCAGATTAATAGTGTGTTCGTCCATTCAGTAAAGTTTGATTTTTCTAAGTGATAGTTTGTCAAATTAAGTGCAACAGTTCCTCTTCAAAGGCTTCCGTGGCGGTTTGCCACTCCAGACATTTTCGTGGACGGATTGATCAGGTGAAGAGCTTCCGTCAACTGCGCTTCACTTACGCCGGCAAAATCGGTTTTCTTCGGAAAGAATTCACGCAGAAGCCCGTTGCTGTTTTCATTGCTTCCTCGCTGCCACGAGGAATACGGATCCGCAAAATACACGTCGATCGCGAGCGACTGTTCCAACGCCGAATAACAGCTAAATTCCTTGCCTCGGGCGGTGGTGGCGGTTTGAATGGCACCTGCCGGAAGCGCGTGATGAAGCGTCTGAACGGCTTTCTGCATGGAAGCTGCGGTCCGGTCGACCATTTTAATTGCCCGGTACCAGCGTGTTTTGCGCTCGACAAACGTCGCGTCGCGACACACGCTTTGCTTTTCCCGCGGCTGGAGACCACCGTATCCAGTTCCCAGTGGCCGAACGTCTTCTGCGTGCGGACTTCTTTCGGGCGTTTCGCAATCGGGGTGCCCACGGAAAATCGGCCGCGTGTCTCTCGTGGTCTCCGTCGCTTGCTTTTTTGGCGAAGCACGGTGAGGGACAGCTCTAGCCGCCCATCATAAATCCAGCGATAAATAGTTTTGAAACACAATCTCCCTTCGAACAGTCGGTGTTCAATCTGTTTCGGCGACCAGGTTTCCAGCAGTTTCTCTTGGATCAACTTCAGGATCGTGGCGGTGTGTTTCAGCTTCGCGCCACACTTTTTCTTACGCTCTTGATAGCCCGACTGCGAGTGCTCCGCCTGATAATCGCCTTGATGTCCAGCGCGTCTTAGCTCGCGGGAAATGGTAGAAGGCGCACGATTGAGTTCTCGCCCAATCGCACGGATGGAATAATGAAGTCGGGTCAATACCTCTATTTGGCTTCGTTTTTTATGGTAAGCTGGACATAGCTCATGACAGAACCTCCGTGTAGTTTTGGTGTGGTAACTTACATTTTACACGAGTCTGTCATGGGCCCTTTTTTGTTTTCAGCGAGTGTTGCGCTTAATATTACAATTCATCTAATAAATAAACTAAGTTGCATAATTTATCAATATAAGAGTCTAAGGAAAAGGCGGATTTATAAACGCGGTTTACATAAAACAGAACAATTAGACTACTTTAAGGGTGTAAAGAGAAAAAGTATCTTACCGATTGTTATATCGTGAAAACGGAAGACAGACTTAATGAATTGAAATAAAGTTTCTGTGTAATTTAAAAAAAGCAACTATTTAGCTACCTTTTACCGGAAATCCCCGTCTGCTACATTGTAGAGGTAGCTCCAGTTATCCGCTTTATGCAAGTCGTGGAACGTCAGCTTGTCGCCTGTTCCAAGTGTCACTTCTTCACCCATGATCGCGACGACCATGGCCGTGCCTGTGTTATCAAGGTTCAAATAGACATCGCCGATTGACGGGCGGATCGAGCTTCTATCACGCAGATCGTCTGCAAGCTGTGCATCATGCTGCTTCTGTTCTTCCGACACTTTTCCTTTGTCGAAATACGCAATATCGTTGCTGCCTTGCTCTTCTCCCGGAACCATCACGAAAAATTCTCTCGACTTGACGGTGTTTTGTCTCGTCGTGATGACATTATTGCCTTCGACCGATTCGATTTTCTCGAACTCGTTCAAGGAATAATGATCCATATAATCCGGGTCCGGCTTGGCGATCAGGATGTAGCCGCCTTCTTCTGCGGATACGTCTTCGCGCAATGTGTAGCGCTCCCCGAAGAACAGGAACGAATCCATATGTTTTGGCTTATAGAGGGACACTTCGTCAGCGCGGCTCGCCACTTGCTCCATGTCTTTGACACGGAACATCAAGACCGATTTTTTAGCGAGCGGCTTGACGGAATAGACTTTATGCAATTCGTTATTGTAATAGACGAATTGTCCTTTTCGTACTTGAAGTAATTTCATTCTTTTCCCTCCGATACTATCAGTGCTATGGATCATTTTAGAGCAAACCCGGCAGGAAGTCCATGCAACCGAATGATTTATCTTGTTTATAAAATATAGTACATAATTAAATCAAGACTATAGATTATGTAGTAAGAAAAAAGAAGGTCCATAATCAAAAAATATATAGATAAGACGATTTTATGAATTCAAAATGTTATATAATTATTGTCATCAATAGATCTAAAGGGGGCATCTAATGATCAGAAAAAACGAATTTGTAAATTGGTTAGAACTCAATACAAGCTTAAGTCCGAATTCAATTAGTAAGTATGCTGGAGCTATTAACACAATTTCTAAAGAACTGAATGATGAAGGAAAGCTACAGGGAAGCCTATATAGTATTGTTGACTCCTTCGAAGTAGAAAAGACTTATCGAACATATTTTGCTATTCCTTGTTTTATTGATAAGAATCATCGTGGAAATAATATGTACAGCAATGCTCTTAAACATTACATAGCATTTACAAAAGATAAATTCTAAAAAAATTGTGTTTCAATAAATTCTGAACAGATAAATTGCATTTCTACTACTCCTTCTTCAAGTAGAGGTCGTATATCCATTTAGGAATTATATTTGAGTAGGAATCCACATGCAAAACCAAGTAACTGTCTACTCAATTAACACATGCCCTTACTGCACAATGCTCAAAAACTTCCTGGATCAAAACGGCATCGCCTATACCGAAGTCAACGTTCAGAAAGATCCCGTAGCGGCGAGCCGTCTCGTTCAGGTAACTGAATGGGGGTTCCGCAGGCGAACATCAATGGCGAATGGGTACTCGGCTTCGATCCGCAGCGAGTCCAATCTTTGTTGAAGCAGTAAAATTTCAATAGCAACACTGTTGATTTGGCGTTTCCAAAATTCACAGCAAACTTTTTTTAAAAAAACTTTCAACATCCTGTCTCCTTTTCCGCAGTTTCCATCTATCTAAGAGATGAAAGGCAATTTTCTTAGAATAGGGGGAAGGCTGATGGAAAAGGAGTTTTTTGTAGCGGCGATCGATCATCCGGAGTTTGGGGAAGTGTACCGCTTTTTTGAGGTGGATCCGGCGACGGGGGAAGAGCAGGCGATTGATCCATTCGATAGCGGGATGGTGAAGCTTTATCATGAGACGCCGCCGGAATTATTCTATATCACATCAAAACGCGGGGCGGATGCGAGCGGATTTTACCAAGGCGAGCAATTTGTCGTGCAGCGCGGCTCGAAGTTTGCGGGCACGACTACGCCGAAATGTCCGAAGCGTTATTTGAAGCTGCGGGAAGAGCTATTGCTGTCGGGCAAATTGATGCCGCTTGGCCACCAGTACTTGGTGATGGAAGATGTGGAATTCGCATCGCCTTTGATTGCGATGGGTGTCGCGATCGGCGGCTGGGCGAAAGGAGCGCATGACTGGCAGAAAATTTAGCGTCCACAAATGAGATAAGCGTACAATGTAAGCATCGCTTTTGGCGATGTTTTTTTGTATTTTAAAAGAAAAAACTGATATAAAACTCAGTGTTTTCTAGTTCTATTTTTCAACTGTTCCTAGGTAGACACCGTCCTTTCAAAAGTTTACTCTCCTCCCATCCCGTCATTATCATTATCCCGCATATGCGGATACAACCTGTGACCGCTTATGATGTACATGCTAAAACTTGCACTTTCGAAAAAAATAAGTAAATTATTACATTTTATTATATAAAATATCCCATTTAATAGTATAATATGTTCAGTTCAAAAGTAACTTTATTTTTATCCATTCTCTTAATCGGGTGATTATTAGATAAAAAATAAAAGGTTAAAAAATTATTTCATTAGGGGGAATTTTTTTGGCAGCAAATGAACTGTATGATTTGATTGCAGAAAGAAGTATGTCCAGTGCCTTTCAAAACTACTTCGAAAGCCTGTCCGAAGACCAGAAAATAATGGTGGGATTGGAATTAATGGCATTAAGGACGTGGGCTGTGAGCCATGCTGTACATATGGAAATAACAGATGGTACCGAGGAAGATCGTATAATCAAGCACATAGAAAGTAGCCTAATGCAGGACTGCTCAGAGAACATATTTCAATTTTTGATTATGAGGGTGAGTATGTACAATGGATTAAACCAACTTTCAAAACCGTTTGAATTTATTGGATCCCAGTTTAAGTCGAATATACAAGACATAAATCCGAAACTTGGCAGTATTTCAGACAAAGACATAATTGAAATGATGCAACTTTTCTTTGAAGAGGCGAAAGATATAATCACTAAAAAGGATGTAAAACCAGAGGTAGGTAAAAGATGGCCATTTAACCTGTTCAAGAAATAATAGAAGTGGTTAAGTCCTATTGTTACACTTCAAAACTCAACTTTCATACTTGACGAAAGAAATGAAACGATTGAAATCAATTAATATCCTATCGCTGTTAAAAGCAAAAAAATCTGAACTCACATTTGTTTGAACGGTGTTTAAGGTTTTTTTGCAGAACTTTGTACTAATTCATTGCAAAGTTTTGTACTTCTATTGTGAATGAAACAACGGTGGTGTTTGCCATGTAATTCCATGTTGAAGTTTAGATATACTTGGAGCAATCGAAAATCGCGGGAAATATCTCTGTAATGTAGTAGCTTATTAGCGATAAAGAGAAATATGGGAAACAATTTAAGTTTAAACTTTTACAAAGCTGGTGGGGAGCCACTTCAAAGTACCCGCACGATGCCATAGTGTTTTTGGAGGCTACTGCGAAGGCGCTATATATTTCCATTATTTTTATTAAGATAAATGGAGCTAAAGGTATGATTCATTGATTGAATAGATCTTTGAACTTGCGGAAATATCTCGGTGAATTATGAAAAGAGGTCTGAATGAATGGGAGTATTACGATTTACCGTAGGAGGGGCTGCCAAAATGACCGGCAAGGCAGCGAAGATGACGATAACAGGTACTGGGAAGCTGGTATCAAAAAAACTACCAGAAACAGGAGAGTACCTAGCGGAAATCGCCCACGCAATAGTGAATTCTTCTGTTGCAGTAATTGACACAGGAGCACAGTTTACCGAAGGCGGAATCCAAACAGCTTACGGAGCCTTGGCAAAAAAACCGGAAATTCAAAACGCAGGTCTCACAAACCTGAAAGAGCCGGTTGGAAGGACTGCAAAAGGAATTGGCCGGGCTGCTGTTTATGGAATGAAGAACGTGGGCGATACGGGAACCGGCATTTTTACAGGAAATACTGCGCAAACAAAACAAGCGACGAAAAATTTATTAAAAATGTCGATTGTCATTGGCGCTGGTTATAGTCTCATTGATCAAGTGGGCGGAGAAGAAACAGTCTCCGCTCACTCAACAGGTTCGTTTACAGGAGATTTCCACCCAGTAACAGAAGTGCCGTTTGAAGAAAATCAAGTCTTCTATGATGGCACCGTTCATGAAGGCTATTTCCCTGTTTTTCCTGCAGAATTCGAAGCCACTTTGCCACCGGATAGTTATTTGCTGAGTGATGAAAGTCATATTCAAGAAGCGAATCTTCAATTATTTTGGTCCATTCAGGAGAATCCAGGATTAGCAGATTCCTTGAACTTCACACAGCAAGACATTCAGAATCTGCGATCGAGCACCACGCCTGCCGGATTCGACTGGCATCATCACGAAGAACCAGGAAGGATACAACTCGTACGAGAAGAGTTGCACCAGCAAACTGGTCATATAGGAGGCAGGGCTATCTGGGGTGGAGGAACAGAATACAGATAGGAGAACTAATTATCGTTTTTTCGGGAGTAACTGTTTCCGTGGAATGTAGGAAATGAGAGAAATATAAACTAAGGGAGAGGTGTTAGTCCATGTTTGAAGTGAAGGCATATCCGGAATACTCTTGGTCACTGTCCCGGCATAAACTGCTGATGGAATGTAACCGGAAATACGCATATAACTATTATATGAGCCACAATGGCTGGTTGAGAGAAGGTTCTGAACTTGCTAAGTCGGCTTATCGGTTGAAAAACATCACCAATGTGGAAATGTTCTTTGGGAGCATCATTCATGAACTGATTGAAAAAGTTGTCACTGAGTATCTGAAAACGGGTGTGGTCCCAAAAGAAGAAACATTAACAGCTCATGTGAGTCAGAGGTTGAACCAAGGATTTACGGATTCAAAAACTAATCGGCTGCAGTGGGAAGCAAAACCGAAGCATTTTACCATGTTCCATGAAGTTTACTACAATGGAGCGATTCCAGAGGAAAAGATAGAGGAAATCAAATACCGATTGAGCGTCAGCATGAAGAACTTCTTGGAAAGTCAAACTTTCAAGGAAATCAAAGATAAAAATCAAACGAAGGTCTTTGAATTTGAACAGTTCCGTACAATGGTGTTTCACAAAACGAAAACTTATATCGTAATGGATATGGTTTATCGGGATTTTAAAAGAGGGAAATGGATCATTGTTGACTGGAAGACCGGAAAATCGACAGATGAAGATCGGGAACAATTGGCCCTTTATGCGTTGTATCTCAAGCAAAAATTCAATCTGGAAGACTTCTCTGAGATTGAAGTGAGAAATGAATACTTATTAAATGGTACAAACGCCACTTATTCCTTGAATGAGTATGATTTCTTAAAGGTAAACCACACTTTTGAACTCAGTAACGAGAAAATGTTTTCCCTTCTTGAGAATGTTGCTAAAAACCAGCCTGTGAACTTACAAGAGTTTGAGAAGACAGAGCATGCCTGGAAGTGCGACCGTTGCAATTTTAAAGAGTTGTGTGAGATGTATTAACTAAAACTTATAGGATAGAGTTAATTTTAAATGTAAAAAATTCATATATGGAGGAGATTTTGCAATGTCTAATCAAGTAAGTCAACTACTATCTAGAGGAATAACATTAAAAAGAAGTGGGGATTTAGAGGGAGCGCAAAAATGTTATATAGAGGCTTTAAATATAGAGCCAACTAATCTGGAGATATTTTTAAGTATAGGAAAAACTGCTCATCTACAAAAAAATCAAAATTTAGCTGTAAAATGTTATTTGGCTTTTAATCACTTAATGATTTCTCCAATCGAGAAAGCGATCCAACAAAATGATTTGCAAGTACCTCTAAAGAATTTTTATGATTCGATGCCTGCACATTCACTAAACTCTCTTCCAAAACATTCTGCTTTCACTATTTTTACTGATAAAAATACACCCAAACATATAGCTCATTCTCTTATTGATTTATCAGAGTCAGCATTGGAAACTAATCCACACTTAAGACCATATTCAAAAATTTATCACGCTCTTATCTCGGGAGATGGATCTTATAATAACGTCTTACAAGATCTCAAGCTATCTGCAGAGAATCACATGGCGATAGACGAAGATATATACATTCCTTTTGGTAGAAACTTCTTAATTGATGAAATTCAGTGGGATAAAATAGAGAGCACAAATGTTTTAGAAATATACTTTAGCTGATTCTTATTTTCATTTTTTCCGATATTGCAACATAATATGAAAACCCCGATGTACTTTGGCTCAGGCGATGGTGGCGAGGTCTTCCAACAAGCATTTTTCTAAGCGCTTGGGAGTCTAGGATCTTTCATTTCAGGTGGTTGCACCAGCTAACGGCGTAGCGGATGGGCGCCTCCGCCACAGAGTTAATCGCTTGCCTTTCGGGATGAACTAGCGAATGAATCCGTTATTGTGCTCTTTCATTCCACTTTCGAAGCAGGTATATGGGGAGGTGAAGAATACCTCCGTCCCATTGGTTGCGAGCGCTTCTTGGCTTTTCCATAAAGAAAGCAATAAAAAAAAACTGAATATAGACTGACATAGCGATTTGAGACAACCATAAAACACCTTCATTAGGCTGCTTGCGCCCCGAACTCTCGGGGTGACAAGTAGCCTAATTTTGTTAGAATCCGATCTTCGTTATAGTGCTGGGTGTAGTTGTTCACTTTTTCGATCACTTGAAGATTCGACAAGGAATTAAATTTAACGAATTGAAACTCTTCTGATTTGATGTTCGAGTGGAACGATTCAATGACGGCATTGTCCCAACAGTTTCCACGTCTCGACATACTGCTCACCAAGTGCTTCTGTTGAAGCACCTGGTGATAGGAGTGAGAGGTGTAGACGCTCCCTTGGTCCGAATGGACAATAACCCCTTCTGGATAGCCTCGTTTTTCTAAAGCCGCCTGTAAGGTATCGACGACAAGTGAGGTCTGTTGGTGCGAATAGAGCCGGTACGCGACAATTTCGTTGTTAAACAAATCCATGATGGCGGAAAGATACAAGGTCGAACTGCCGTACTGAATGTAGGTGATGTCCATGACCCATTTTTGATTCGGGGCCGAAACAGTGAAATTCCGTGCCAAAAGGTTGGGCGCGACAACGACCGATTCTCCTTGCGATTTCCACTTTCGCTTCTTCTTGATACGACATTGCAGGTTGTGTTTTTGCATCAAGCGTTGGATGGTGTTGCGATGCCGGACTGTCTGGTATTTCGATTTGAGAAACTTCTTAATTTTGCGATGGCCATAGCGATACCGGGTCTGCTTGCACAATGCAATCAGATCCCTTTCGACTTGGGTTAGTTCATAAGAGATGCCTTCGGCCATCCACCGATAATAAGTCGACCGCGCCACACCTAATGCGCTAAGAATCGCCGTGACCGTATATTTCTGGCGATACTGATCCACCAGCCGGAGAATTACTTGTTTTCCAACTCCTTTGCGATCTCCAAATACTTTTTTAAGATGTCATTTTCCATCCGCAGGTGAGCATTTTGACGATCTTTCTTTTCCAGCTCACTGGCGAATTCCGGTCCATGACCGAACGAATATTGTTTGCCAATCGGTTGGTCGAATCGATGGATCTCATTGTTTCGATACCACTTCATCCATGTCTTGATCTGGGAGACATTCTGGATGCCGTATTTCTCCATGATTTCTTGGTTCGTGAATTGACCACTCATTTTATCTTTTACGACCGCCCATTTGACGTCGCTTGAATACACGTTTTTGCCCATGCAAAAACACCTCCGATTTCAGTACTTGTGGTAAGTGTACCATTTCGAAGGTGTTTTATAGTGTCTCATTTTACTGTGTTAGTCTAAATAATAACTCAGTGTTTTTTACTTATAGTTTTCAGTTGTTAATGGATAAACGGCTTCAAAATTCAAAATTTCACTCGCCGACCATTCCATCATTATCGTTATCGCGCATATGCGGATAGAGCCAATGATCGCTCATGATGGGCATGGTGAAGCCGGCGTCTTTCGCTTCTTGGATCGTCACTTGCCCGTTGCCGTTAGCGTCGACGCTCGAGACGTCACCGCTTGCCGCTGGACTGCTCGCTTCAGGGGGGCTTGCTTCTGCTTCTGCAGGTTCGCTGTCGGTCAAGCCGAGGGCGGCGTTGACTTCATCGGGGTTGACGTTATCGAATTTGTCGACCACTTCGTTGCCTCTGACGGTGTAGCTGTATTGGTAGCTGGAAGGCACTTGCGTTTCGGTATCGGGATAGGTGATGATCGCTTCGAAATCCGTGGCGCCTCCTGCATCACGAATGACGTCTTCCATATACGCCTGGTCGCCGTGACGGTTGAGCGTACTTTCTTGCGGGGTGATGTTATAGGCGTTCGATACCCCGCCCAGTGAATCGGCGATGACGTGCCCTTCGTCCAAGATGTCGCTTTCTACGCCTGGCACTTTGGCTTCGTCCGAATAATAGCGGCCGGAGTCGAGAACCGGTTCGTTCGTGTCGTCCTGCAGCACAATCTCGTCCGCTACGACGCGTTCCAATTGTCCGTGTTCATTCGTGAACGCCCAATACTCGCGCTCTCCGTAACCGACTGACACGACGGTGTTCGCTTCACGCTGTCCGGACAGATCGCCGCCGTCGACTTCAACGAGTTCGTATCCTTCGAACTGCTCTTTCGCAGGTTCTGCGGCGGGTTCTTCAGCTTCGGGTGCGTCTTTGACTTCCGTGTCGGCTTGTTCTGTGTCGCTGTCAGACGTCTCCTCAGTGCTCTCTTCTGGCGCTTCGGTTTCGGCTGGCGTTTCTTCTGCCTCTGTTTCAACTGGAGCTTGTTGTTGCGCTTGTGTTTCCGGCTCTGTAACAGCGGCTTGTTCCGTATCGGTACAACCGGCCAGGAAGGCGGCCAATAACAAGGCGCTCCAAACTTTCATTTTGTTGTTCAATATAAGACACTCCTCTAGTAGTCACATGTAGGTTATTCTCCACCTCTTTTTCATTCGGCTGTAGCTTAAGCTTCATTGCCAATGAAAAAAGAAATATCATCCATATTTATTTATCATACCAATCATTGACAATTTATGCAGTGAAATTCGGGATTTGAATGGCTGAAAACCAGTGAATTCTTAATTTGGCTCCTAATTAAAAGCTTGGATTGATGACAAGTAGCCATGGCGTTTTAGGCCGTTGTCATTTTTAAAAAGAAGAAATTTCCAACGATTTCAAAGTTTAATTGAGAATAAATATCAATTAGAGTATAGTGGATGTATTAAAGGATTTTACAGGAGGAATTTGGATGCACATTTACTGGACGAAAATCAATCAAATCATCGATGAAAGCCCGGAAGTGAAGACCTATCTGCTCAACTTGCCGGAAGGCTTCACGTGGCAGGAAGGATCGCACACTCATTTCGCATTCGAAGGCTTTAACGCCGGCGACAAACCGAACCGCGGCTTGATCCGCCATATGTCGATCTGTACCTTGCCCCATGAAAACTCGATTGGCATCACGACGCGCATCAAGGACCAATGTTCAGAATTTAAGTCGATCTTGCGCAACATGAAGCCGGGCGACGAAGTGGCGATCTTCAAGACGCATTCGAACGTGCCGCTGAAGCGCGAAGGGAAGAATGTCTACTTACTATCATCAGGCGTTGGCCTCGCGACGTTCCGCCCGCTCGTGCTGGAATATGTGAGCAACGCTGAAGGGGTACGGTCTATTCACTCCTTGAACGTCGATTCGTCCAAGCATTATTTGTTCCAGGACGTCTTCACGACTTCGACAGACACTAACTTCACGGTGCAATTCGTCGACAGCCGCGCGGAGTATTACGAAGCGGTGAAGGGCTTTGCGGATGATGCGGGCGGCTTGTTCTACATCGTCGGCAGCGACGACTTCTTGAAAGAGAACATTGAGCTGCTTCGCACACAGGGCGTAGCGCGTGAACAGATCGTGCTCGATAAGCGTGAGCAGTCGATCGCTGAGTTTTTGCCAGCTGTACAAAACGTCTAAACGAATGAGAAAAAGCCTAAGCTCCTGTTTTTTTAGGGAGCTTAGGCTTTTTTGAGTGGGTCAAAGCTTGGCATATGGCTTATTCAAACGCGACATTGTGCTGGACCTGGTCTTGGTTGGTCCATTCAACGGTCGTTCCCGGTGCGACGGTGATGGTGTCTTCGCCGAATTCATAATCAGCGATGTCCACAGAGACTTTGTCCATCATTTCTGCGCCTTCTTCGACGATGACGGTCATTTGCATGACTGGATGCGGTTCGCAGTAGACCGCGTATTCGCCGGCTTCATTGAACACAAAGCTCGTCATTTCGCCGTTCGACAACAAGTCGGAAGCTCCGCCGCTCATGGCTTCAGGGGTACTTGCCTGTTCGCCGCTTTCGGCGTCTTCTGCAGGTTCTTCCTCGGCAGCCTCTTCAGCGGGCTCTTCTTCTGCCGCATCTTCTTCCATGTCTTCCATCGGCTCTTCTTCTGGCATTTCTTCCATGTCTGCGCTTTCCTCTTGTGCAGGAGCTTGCGTTTCTTCATCGCTAGCAGTGTCGTCTTGTCCGCACGCAGCGAGTGACAACATTCCGGCAGCGAGCAGTAACGTGAATTTTTTGTTGATCATGTTGTTTCCTCCTCCTTGTCGTTGCTTCTTGCTTATAGAACGCAGTAACAAGCGGATTAGATCAACATTGGGCGAAAATCGCTCGCTTTCTTTTCGGTGCGGACTGTTGACTACAGGTTTTGAAGTTCCTTCAGGCATAGAGGATCATCACCAAAATGGCTGCGGCTGTGTTCCAAAGTGCATGGGCGACGATCGGGGCGGTCAATCTGCCGGTGTAGAGATACAAGACGGTATAAACCGTGCTCGGGATGAGCAAGTCGATCCATTCAATCCAATTCTGTGGCAAGTGGCCGGCTGCAAAAAAGACAATGGACAATACCGCAGCTGCGTAGAGCGCGATTTTGGACTCCTTAAAAATGCCGGCGAGTGCGCCGATGAAAAAGCCGCGATTGTACAATTCTTCGACAAGGCCGCCGCCGATGATTCCAAGAGGCACATACCACCAAACATTGGCCCACTCGCCGTCGAGCATGGCGATGATGTCGGCCACATCCTGGCGCTCTGCTCCGCCGGTCTGCGGGATGATCCACAAGAATTGAACCAGTGTCCAGCCCGCTGCCGCAGCGGCTCCGAGCAAACTGTCTTGTTGCCAGTGCGCCGTGGTCCATCCGATGCTGCGGAAGTCCATGTCCAGTAAACGCAAGCCTAGGTAAAGCAAAGGAATGATCA
This sequence comes from Planococcus sp. CP5-4_YE, assembly GCF_019042655.1. Classification (GTDB taxonomy): domain Bacteria; phylum Bacillota; class Bacilli; order Bacillales_A; family Planococcaceae; genus Planococcus. Next base: position 13,556 of record NZ_JAHPZO010000021.1, on the reverse strand, counting down.
GTGCCGCCTGCAGTACGCCGATGAGCGTCAAGCCCACTCCGCTATAGCCGCCGAACAGCCCCATTTGAAACGGGATCTGCGTGGCAGTGAACAATAAAAACCCGCTGATGATTACACTAAACCAAATGGCTAAACGCTTTAGCATGGGACACCCCCCTCATTAACAGTAATAGCCTAAGCCGTTCGATTTTACTTTCTACGGTCATTATACTCCTGAAATGAGGAGAATCTACAAAAAACCGTTTGAGCAGACAGTCAATGAGGGAAAATAAAGCTATGGTGAAAACCACTCAATCCTGCTAGAGGCAGTGAAATACATTTCCACATTGGAGGAGCCATGAGAAAATTGATGCTGTATTCAGTTGCTGGCGTTGCGGCCGTCTCCGTGATGTCGGGTGCCTTTTTGAAGAAGTATGCGCCGCTCGGGTCGAGTCCCAATCAGCGCCAGCGCGACCGCTTTGCCGGCTTGGACAATTACCGAGAAGGGAAATTCGCCAATGCGGATGAGGCAGAGACCGAGATCCACATGTCGGAAGGCCTGTCGATGCTCAAGGACTCGTTGTTCGCCGGGGATGTTCAGCGCCATCCAATCGGCGAATTGCCAGTAGCGGAGATTGACTGGGAACTAATCAAAAGCGAACAGGACAGCGTGACGTGGTTCGGTCATTCAAGTGTGTTGTTGAGCCTAGACGGCCATAAGCTGTTCATCGATCCGATGCTCGGCGACCGGGCCTCGCCGCTGTCGTTTGCCGGAAGCTTGCGTTATAGCAAGGGCTGGCTTGAAGTCGCCGGCCGCTTGCCAGCGATCGATGCGGTGCTGCTGACGCATGACCATTACGACCACCTCGATTACGAATCGATTCGCGCGCTCAAGGACAAAGTCGGGCATTTCTATGTGCCGCTCGGCGTCGGTGCGCATCTATTGCGCTGGGGAGTGGAAGCGCAGCGCATTACCGAATTGAATTGGTGGGACGAAGTGCAGCTGCACGGGCTGACGCTCGCGTTGACGCCGTCGAAGCATTTTTCGGGGCGCGGCTTGTTCAACCGCAACTCGACTTTATGGGGCGGCTGGGCCGTGATCGGCGATCGAATCCGCTTTTACACGAGTGGCGACGGCGGCTATGGCAGCCATTTCAAGGAAATCGGCGAAAAATACGGGCCGTTCGACATTGCATTGATGGAAGGTGGCCAGTACGATACGCGCTGGGAAACCTCGCATATGGCGCCGGAGCAATCGGTACAGGCGGCACTCGACATTCGGGGAGATAAGATGATGCTGGTCCACTGGGCGGCGTTCACCTTGGCGTTTCATAGCTGGACGGACCCGATCGAGCGGGCGTCAAAAGAAGCTGTGCGGCAGGGCGTGGAACTCGTCACGCCGCAAGTTGGCGAGACGCTCCCGTTGGAAAAACTGGCCACTTACACGTCCGCGCATTGGTGGGAGCGGTGAGCTGCATTTTTCAAACGGGTTTCCATTATTTGAGATTCACCCAGTATTCTTCTAAACTAGAGAAATCACATAAATGATTTGGAAAGAGGGATGACATGACATTGACCAAAATTTCCATGCCCGACGCCATCCGCATCGAAAAGGTTCGCCGGGAAGGCGTAGAAATTGGCGAGCTTCTGAAAAACGATCATTTCGCATCGCTCGGTTCAGAACTTGAGGCCGTGTTCCGCGACGGCTACCAGGTGAAATTCCTGACGATCAATGGCGCGAAGAATTTGCTGCGCATCAAATTCGATCAAGAAGCGGATCTGGATTACACAGAGACCGAATACGGGCTGTCCGGCATTTCCATGGATGAAATGCAAGTGGAGGCGTTCCGGCCGATCCTCTCTGACAATTGCCGCTTGGAACAAGAACCGAGCGGATCGTACCAGATTTTGTGGGCGGAATAAGGTTTTCAATACAAAAAAAAGCGGACGAGGCATAGGCTTCGTCCGCTTTTTTCTATAGTTTACGGAATTTCTTCAAGGCTTGCGTATTGATGAGGTACAGCACGAGCGCGTAAGTGGTGAGCCCGGCGAGATGGCCCCAGATCTCCGTGAACCCGTCGCCGTAGACCATGATGCCTTTGATGGCGGCGGCGCCGTAATAGATTGGCATGATGTACGACAAGTTGCCGAGATGATACGGGATCAAGTCCAACGGGATGAGCCCCGAGAAGAACACTTGCGGGATGATGGTAAACGGGATCAGTTGGACGACCTGCAGCTCGGAGCCTGCGAAGATGGAAATGGTGGCGCCGAATGACACGGCGGTGACGGCGAGCAGCACCATCGGCAGCAACACCCAGCCGATATTGCCTTCATTGCTCAGCTGCAGCACGAATATTGCGTACAGCACGATGATGACCGCTTGGATGATAGCGAAGACACTGTAGCCGAGTGTGTAGCCGGCAATGACTTCGCCGCGCCGGATCGGCGTCATCATCAAGCGCTCGAGTGTGCCGCGGCTGCGTTCCCGCACGAGTGCCATCGCCGAGATGATGAACACGAAAAAGAACGAGAATAAGGCGAGAAAGACGTAGCCGAGCGAATCGAATAAACTCTGGTCCTGCGTGCCGTAGACGTAGCTGATGGTGGTTTCAGCCGACGGGTTGAGGTCCGCCATGGCTTTTTGGATTTCGCTCATGGCCGTAGCGCCTTTCGTTGACGGTTCGTACAGTGTGATGTCCATGGCGGAAGTTTCCGAAAAGCGCAGCACGGCGTCGACGTCTTCGTTGTGCTGCAGGTAATCGGCCGCTTGTTCTGCTTCTTGCGCTGTCAGGCCGACCACATTCAGCTCTTGTTGTTCCAACGCAGTGATGACTGGCGCCGCAACAGCGTCGCGGTCGATGGCGACAGTCGCCACGTAATCCGAATCGCCGAGCAAAAAGTAAACCAAGGTCAAGATTAACAGCGGGGCGACAAGGATGAGCATGACGCTGCGCTTGTCGTTGATGGTCTGGCGGATGACGCGTTTCGCTAGCTGGATCATGGGCGCGCCTCGCTTTCTGAAGCGGCGAAGAACAATTCTTCGATGCGGCCGCTTGCGGTTTTGTCGAGCAATCGATTGACCGTGTCGTATTCAATGAGCCGCCCGTTATACAACAGCGCCCCTTTGTCGCATTCAACCACTTCGTCCATGACATGCGTCGAGACGATGATGGTCGTGCCTTGTGCTTTCAATGACTGGAACTGCGCCCAAATTTTGCGGCGCAGCACCGGGTCGATGCCGGCAGTCGGCTCATCGAGAAACAGGATATCCGGTTTGTGCAAAATGGCGATGGCGAGCGACAGCCGCTTTTTCATGCCGCCGGAAAAATTCTTCACCAGTTTTTGGCTGTGGCCGGTTAATTCCACCATCTCCAACACTTCTTTGATGCGCGCGTCTAGTGTGCGTTTCGGGATGGGGTAGAGGCCGCCGAAAAATTTCAAATTGCCGTGTGCGGATAAATCTTCGTACAACGCGTCGTTTTGCGGCATGAAACCGAGCCGTTTAAGAATGGCCCTATTCGGCATCTCGATATCGCCGAAACGGATGGTCCCGCTATCTGGCGGCAAGGCGCCGATCATCAAGCGGATCAAAGTCGTCTTTCCCGAACCGGACGGGCCGAGCAGGCAGCAGATCTCTCCTGCTGCAATGGTGAAACTTACATCTTTGATGACCGATGTGTCGCCGAAACTTTTTTTGACATGAGAAAGCTGGATGTCCATGATGGTTCCTCCCCTGTCTGCCGGAGCCTGGTCATTTCTCTCCGGAAAATTGACCTGTTCTTCCTGGCCATTTGCGGCTAAGATAATAAACAAACTGTCGTTTTAGTTGTTGGCTTTAGTATAGTCCCTGGGCCATAACGGAACAATAATCAAAAACGGGCAATGTGTTGCTTAAGCGACAGCTTGGCCGAAAGTGTCGGAAAACACATGGGGGAGGAACTGGAATGCACGGAAAATCAGCCGACTTACGTGTCGTGCGGACGAAACAAGCCATCCGTTCGGCGTTGATTGCGTTAATCGAAAAAAAAGGTTTTGAAGCGATGAGCGTCAAGGATATTACCGAGAAGGCGAACATCAACCGCGGCACCTTTTACAGCCATTACGAAGATAAGTTTGACTTGATGGACAAATGCCAGCAGCAATTGATCGAGGAAATGGAAATCAAGATTATCCGCAATATCCCGCAGCTCATCGAAGGCATGAAGCAAAGCAAGGAGGGGGCGGTCCCGTTCGCCGTACCGGTGCCGCTTTTTGAATTTCTCCATCATAACAAAAGCTTGATGAAGGCATTATTAGGCCCCAAAGGCGATGCCGGTTTTCAGGTCAAAATGAAGGAATTTCTCAGGACAGCCTTGTTCGAGCGCAATAAAGACGTGTTAGTCGCCGGCAATCTCCTCGTGCCGCCGCGCTATCTGTCGTCTTATATCGCTTCTGCCCATATCGGCGTCATCCAGGAATGGCTCAACGGCGATACGGATGAGCCGCCGGAAGAAATCGCGCGCATCATTTCCACGATGACCATCAACGGCCCTTTTTTTGCAGCAGGTTTAAAAGGGCAAGACCGGTCGTGACAAGTGCAGGCACGAGGTGTTTGGAATTTTTGTTTGTCGAGGGGTGAGAAGCGGGTAGAGAATGACTGACAGAAAAAAACAGTTCGTTACTAGGAGGACCTTCACTATGGATTATATAAATCTAGGCAAATCGGGGCTGCGCGTCCCAAAATACATTCTCGGCACCGTCCCGTTCAGCGGCACAAACGGCTTTGAAGCGGCAGGCAATATCCAGGAAAACGAAGCGAGCCGCATGATCGACATGGCGCTCGAAGCGGGCATCAATATGTTCGATACGGCGAATTTATACTCGCAAGGAAATGCGGAAAAAGTGCTCGGCGCAGCCATCCGCGGCAAGCGCGATAAAGTGTTGTTGACGTCAAAGACGGGTTTTCCGTTTGAAGACCACCAGAACGCGCGCGGCGCCTCGCGCTCGAATTTATTGAAATCGATTGATGAATCGCTGCTGCGCCTTGGCACCGATTACCTCGATCTGTATTTCGTCCATTTATGGGACGGGCAGACGCCGGTCGAAGAAACCGTCGAGACGATGAACGACTTGATCAAAGCCGGCAAAATCCGCCATTGGGGCGTGTCGAACTACAGCGGCTGGGCACTGGCCAAAACGCATACCTTCGCTGAACAGAACGGCAAGATCCCGCCTGCCACACAGCAGATCTATTACACACCGGAAGCCCGCGAAGCGGAATACGAATTGCTTCCAGCCGGTGCCGAACTCGGCGTCAGCTCGATGATCTGGAGCCCGCTCGGCGAAGGCTTATTGAATGGCAAAGTCGGCCGCGGCAAGGAAGCGCCGAAAGATACGCGCCAAGGCGGCGGCTGGCCGGAGCCTTGGGTGCAGGATGAGGAGCGTTTGTATCAAGTGATCGATGCGCTCGAGGAAGTGGCGGCGAACCATAATGCCAGCGTTCCGCAAATCGCCTATGCGTGGGTGCGCGACCGCCCGAACGTCGGCCCGATCGTCATCGCAGCGCGCAACGAAGCGCAGTTGCAGGAAAACATCGCGTCTTACAAGATCAAGCTCAAGCAGGACGAGCACAATTTGATCGAGAAAGCGGCGCGTCCGGTGCCGATCTATCCGAACTGGCACCGCGCGATGAGCGCGCCGGAAATGGCGAGCCCGTCGGAGATCGGCTACTTGAAAGGCTATAAGGATTCCATGGGAATTAAATAAGGGATCACATTCAACCGGTGCGCCATTGCGTGCCGGTTTTTTTGCGGAACCTGGGAACTTTCAATGGAATTTACGATCTTTATCAGAAGAACAGGAGGTAGGGAGATGAAAGCTATTATTTTTGATATGGACGGCACCTTGTTCCAGACTGCCACGATTTTGGAACAATCTTTGGAAGAATCGTTTTCGGTTCTTCGTGAACGAGGCGAATGGCAAGGTCCTGCGCCGATAGAGGAATACCGGAACATTATGGGCGTACCGCTGCCTGAAGTATGGGAAGCGCTGTTGCCAGGGAAAGCTGAGGAGACCAAGCGTGAAATGGATGGCTATTTCCTGGAGCGGCTGATCGCGAATATTAAGAACGGCAAAGGGGCTCTATACCCCGACGTTAGGAAGGTGTTCGGCGAGCTTTATGAGAGTGGCTACTCGATTTTCATTGCCAGCAACGGGCTGGTCCGTTACTTGGCGGCGATTGTAACGCGCTATGGCTTAGCGGAATGGGTGACGGAAACGTTCAGCATCGAACAAGCCGCTACATCTGATAAAGGGGAGCTTGTGCGCATGATTATCGAGAAATACGGGGTGACAGAAGGGGCGGTTGTTGGAGACCGTTTGTCCGATATTCGTGCGGCGAAAGCGAACGGTTTGTTTGCGGTCGGCTGCCGCTTCGATTTTGCGCAGGAACAGGAATTAAAAGAAGCGGACGCTGTGATTGATGGGTTATCCGAATTGAAAGCTCTGCTAGAGCAGGTACCAGCTAAGGGGTAATCAGGGAAAATAGCAGATTTGGATATTCCCTTCCTTGAATAAATGTGGTAATATTAAGACAATTAAACGAAACGGAGGTGACAAGAATGGAGAAATGTGCTGCGGTGATGGGTGTGAAAATGGAGGAAGCTTTGTATTTCACACGTGTCATTACGTTTGATTTGACGCCGGCGGGAGAAGTCTGCCCTTTTTTAGTCAATTTCAAAATCACGCGCAGCTGATATCTGACATTCTTTTCACCAGTAGAAAAGACTGCCCGATACGGGGCGGTCTTTTTTTGTACCGATTTTTCAGCTGCGCCCTGGAGGCGTAAAATATGCAAATCACAGCACAACAACTAACAAAAACCATCGGCGGCAATGAAATTTTCACCAATTTATCATTCGAAATCAATGAGAAAGAACGGATTGCGGTTGTCGGCCGCAACGGCTCAGGCAAGACTACTTTATTCCAACTGCTGGCGGGACTGGAAGAGCCGGATGCTGGCACCATCGTCCGGACGAAGAACACCCAAATCGGTTATTTGCACCAAATTCCGGATTATCCGGGGTATAGCGTATATGAAGTCTTGAACGAAAGCTTCAGCGAATTGCACGGGATCGAGAGGCGGCTCGGCGAACTGGAAACCCAGTTGTCGAGCGGCGCAGACGAACGCGTGCTGCGGCAATACGGCGAGCTGCAGGAGCAGTTTATGGAAGCCGGCGGTTACGAAACGGAGTCCAAAATCGCAGCCGTAGCGAACGGCCTTGGCGTCGCAGCGCTTACGGGCCAGCGTTTTGATTCGCTCAGCGGCGGGGAGAAAACGAAAGTGATGCTCGCGCAGCTCATTTTGCGCAAGCCCTCTGTCCTGCTGCTCGATGAACCGACGAACCATTTGGATCTGTCGGCGATTGAATGGCTCGAACATTACTTGGAATACTACAGCGGCACGGTCGTCGTCATTTCGCATGACCGGCAGTTCCTCAATAACGTCGTGCACAAAGTCTATGAAATCGAAGACGGCGAGATGTGGGAAAGCAAAGGCGATTACGATGCCTATTTGCGCAATAAGCAGGCAAAGATGGAGCAGCAATTTGCGGCCTATAAAGAACAGCAGAAGAAAATCCAGAAGATCAAGGAATCCATACGCCGCCTGCGCCAATGGGCGAACGAAGCCTCGCCGCCGAATCCAGATTTGTTCCGCAAAGCAAAAATGATGGAGAAGATGCTCGAGCGTATGGAAAAAGTGAAGCGGCCGTCGGTAGAAAAGGCGATGAACTTAAAATTGCAAGCTAAGGACCGCAGCGGCAAGAGGGTATTCGAACTGCAGGATGTGTTCCATGGCTTCGGCGATGAGGTGCTGTTTGCCGATGTCGAGCTGTCCGTTTATTGGCAGGACCGCTTGGCGATCGTCGGAGACAACGGCACCGGCAAATCGACTTTGCTGAAGATTTTATTGGGCGAGATCGAACCGGTCGGCGGGGAAGTGCGCCGCGGCAGCAATGTGAAAATCGGCTATCTCGCCCAGCAATTCGAAGCGTTCGACGGGGAGGCGCGTGTCATCGAAGCGTTTCGTGATAAATTGTCGATGACAGAAGGCGACGCCCGCCATGTGCTCGCGCAATTTCTGTTCTACGGCCATGATGTCTTCAAGCGCGTCAAGGATCTCAGCGGGGGCGAGAAGATGCGCTTGCGTCTTGCGCAGCTGATGCAGGAAGACTGCAATGTGCTCATATTGGATGAGCCGACCAATCACCTCGACATCGAATCGCGTGAAGTGCTTGAGGAAACCTTGAAGGAGTTCAACGGCACGATCATCGCGATCAGCCACGACCGCTATTTCCTGCAGAAGCTGTTCACGAAAGTTGCCTGGATTGAAGACCAAACCCTAACCTTGCATGAAGGTTCATATGAGTGGGCTGTGGACAAGCAGAAAGTGCGCACGGGTGCGATGCAATAACCAAAAATCGATATCTCAAAATTGTATAATCCAATAAAAACGTTCCCAGCTAAACGCTTGGGAACGTTTTTATCTTAATCGAACTAATAGCAGCTTTTTTAAATTTTGATTTAAATCTTCTTCCAATTTTTAAGTCTTTGCTATAAATTGGAATAAAGTGGATTCAAATATGGGAGGGCTCGGATGAAATCAAGAATACGGGTAGCAGACGCTTTAAGAGGGTTTAGTTTGTTGGGCATCATTTTGGCAAATCTTTTAATTTTTCAATATGGCGTGATTGGAAAGGGATATATTTCTTTTTATGAGTTAGATGCACCGAGTCTAGGTATTTATTATTTCATTAAAGTGTTTATTGAATACAGTGCGATGCCCATTTTCACTTTTTTATTTGGTTTTTCTTTAATTAAACTGCGGGATTCATTAATGAACAAAGGTAAGGGTATTAAAAGAAATATTTTAAGACGGGCATTGATGCTGATTGGTATCGGACTGCTTCATGCGACGTTTATCTGGGAAGGGGATATTCTTGTTTTTTATGGCTTGTCTTGTTTTCTATTGATTTTCTTTTTGGGGAGAACAAGGGAATTCTTGGTGAAAAGCTTTGTGGCCGTTTCAATTTTGACTATTTCAGCATCATTTTTCCCTATAGAAGAAAACCTTAGAGCAATCGCGTTCGGTGGCGATATGACAGAAGGTGTGCGTAGTTATCTGATGGAGGCAAAAGCGGTTTATGGCCAAGGTTCGTATAGTGAAATCAACGACTTTGCTTCAGAGCTACCGGCTTTTTTTGATTTTCCAATTGGCCTGATGTTTGGGATGTATTTAATTAGCCAACTTTCTTTTTTGTTCATGTTTTTATTAGGGATGATCGCGGCGAAAAGCAATTGGTTCACCGATATCGAATCTTATTCAAGAAAATATCGTGTGGCGGTTTGGCTTATTCCTGCGGGGGTTGCATTAAAGATTCCTCATTTAATTGAAGGCCATCCCATAACGGACGGTTTGTTCACTGCCGGAAGCTTTATTTTAGCAATCGGGTATGTGGCTTTCTTTGTGTTGATGTATCATAAATATCAGTCGTCTAGAATTATGGGGTTATTTGAAGCTGTGGGCAAACTATCTTTAACCAATTATTTGATGCAGTCGGTTCTTATGACTTCTATTTTTTATGGCTACGGATTAGGTTTGTTTGGCAACAGCCATTTATGGATTGGTTTTGTGCTTGCTATTGGTGTATACGCTTTACAAATGGCAGCGAGCAGCATGTATTTGAATTATTTCAGTCAGGGACCGATTGAGTATCTGTTAAGAGTAGGAACTTATTTATCTCTAAAAGGAAAATCGAAAGAAGCGTTGCCGGTGCAATTTTCTTCAGACAAGGTACTGGAGAAACTATAATGTAACCGTGAAAAGTTACACATAAAAAGGAAGAAACCATTAAACGGTTTCTTCCTTTTGCTTTTTCCGGTTCATTAGCAGCACCAATACAGGGCCGACCACTGGCAATAAAGCCAATTGCTTGAAGTTCGCTTCCGGCAAGAAGCGGTAAGTGGCATAGACCGACAAGCCCCAGAGGACGAACCAGTCGATGGTCATGACCGATACCAAACTCGAAGTCTGGAACGCTTCCACGTAAGCTTCTGGCGAGAAGCCGCGGAAGACGGTGAGGAAATTGATGATGCTGATGGCGGCGACAAAGATCAGCCACGCTTTCGAGCGCAGGATCCGGTGCAGCCAATTCGGCCCGCGGCGCTTTTTCTCTGGCGGCTTGTCGCCGAATGCGAAATACGGCAAGAGCGAGAACGCTCCGACCCCGAACGACACGAGCGCGAACGGCCACGCCGGCCAGCGGAAGCGGTCGTTCGGCACGAGAAGCGTCAAAAAGACGAGCGGAAAGATGCCGAGCGAGTTGAAGACAGCGAGGATGAGCGGGTCGACCCCTTCCCATTCACCCATCAGCAGCGGGCCGAACTCGATGCCGCCGGAACCCGAAGGCGCAAAAAAGACAGCGTATGCAATCATCAACAGCCAAATTACTAGAAATGCCATGCGTGTCACCCCCGTTTTTCCTTGATTTTTCCTTATCATAACGCATACAGCCCCTTGCTGTCTTTGCGGAGTCCATTCGTTATAATGGAAAGAGACAGAAAATAAGGGAGGAATGGGAATGGATGCATTGACGAAAAAACGCGGCAAGGCGCTGGCTATTGATTTTGCGATCTCCGGTGCGGTGAATGGAGTCGTGGAACCGCTGCTGCGTAAAAAGATTAAACAGGAATGGGTGCATGCGCTCATTACGCCGACCGTTGTGTTCTGGGGGCTTGAATACGTCCAGTTGAAGGCACGCGGACAGACCGTCGGACAAAGGGTCGCTGGCATCAAAATCGAAAACGCAGACGGCGGCGAACTGACGGGGGAGCAGATCCTGAAACGCGTGGCACATCGCGATTCAATCATGACGCTTCAATGGTTCAAGCAACGCGGGCAGGACATGGGTGCGCAAATGCCGCATGATCGCTACGCGCACACTTTAGTCCGTGAACTTAACCAGTAAATCGAAAGACGGCATCCACTTGGGTGCCGTCTTTTTGTCAGTTTTTCAAAAACTCCGCAATTCGATCGACCAGTCCATCAGCAAGCGGCAATTCCGGGTCGGAGTATGCCGCCATATTCGCTTGTTGGTCATCCGGAACGGATTTCAATACGTGGTTCATGCCGTCGACAATCAATAGTTCGGAACCGGATTTCGCTTCGTGCAGCAGTTCTGCATCCCGTACCGGCACTTGCAAATCGCGCGTGCCACCAACAAACAATGCTTCCGCGTCGAGTTTTTTGACTTGTTCAATCGGGTCATACGCCATCCACGATTGCAGGTACGGCTGAACGGACGGGCGGAAGATTTGCTGCAGTTCTGGGCTTACGTCGTCTACCGTGGTGCCTTGTGCGAGTTGTTCGAGAATCGCATCCGCTTCCTTCTGTTGTGCGGCAGGTAAAGTACTGAGCTGTTCTCTTAACAGTTCATCGGCTGTGCGCCCGACGCCGGTCAGCGATACATAGGAATCGACGCCTTGCTGATTGGCTGCGACGAGGCCGACGAGCGCGCCTTCGCTATGGCCGATAACCGCAACATCCGAAAAGCGCTCATCTTCTTTGGCAAAGCGGATCCAGGCAGCGGCATCTTCCGCATAATCGTCAAAGCGCAGCTCGGACTCATTCTTCGCGAGTGCGGCATTGTCGCCGATGCCGCGCTTGTCGTAGCGGATGACGGCGATGCCCTCGGCTTTCAATTCTTCAGCGAGCATCTTCAAGCTATTGTTTTTGCCGGTGAGCGTCAGCGAGTTGCCGTCTTTATCGGTCGGCCCGGAACCGGCAATGAGGATCGCTACAGGGTGGGGCCCGTCCGTTGCCGGAATTTCTTCGAGCGCTTGCATCATGCCGCCTTCGACTTCCGTTTCGATGATTTTCTCGGGATCGACGGCTTGTTCTTTTTCGCCGCGCTCGAGTTCAAACGGGAACTTCTGATTTTGCTGCGTCATGTTGCCGGTGATTGTTTGCGATTCCAAAGCACCTTCGAACACCAGACGCTCGCCTTGGATGGTAGTGTCAAAGGCGACTTCCGGGTCATCGAACTTGATGGTGGATAACGGGTAGTTTTCAACGCCTTGCAACGGGATGCTTAAAGTGCCTTCGTCTCCAGTGATTTCAATCGAAAACGGGATCGGCTGTCCGGGAACTTCAATTGCCCCTTGCCAAAACCCATCGATGTTCGAAGCCGCTTCACTTTCGGCCGTGTCTTCGTCGTTGTCGGCGGAACATCCGTTAGCGAGCAGGATTCCTGCAAGCGCTAGTAGAGCGGCTGTCCATTTTTTCATGTGTTGGCCTCCTCATGCTATAACTTACTTCTATAACTAGTTCATCAAGACAGCGGCCTTCTCCTTCCTTTTTCAGCCGAATGGATGATTTCCACACCACCGTGTAAGCCGTTATACTAAAAAGGATTGGGAAAACGCATGGCGAAAGGACGGAGAACATGGAACAATACCGCATCAATCCGAACAACGGCCTCGAGTTTGGAATTTATACACTCGGCGACCATCTGCCGGACCCACATACAGGAAAACGGCAATCAGAAGGCGAGCGGGTCCGCGAGCTTATCCGCTTTGCGCAGCTTGCCGAACAGGCAGGCGTCGACTTTTTCAGTGTCGGCGAAAGCCATCAGGAATATTTCGCCACACAAGCGCATTCAGTCGTCCTATCGGCAATCGCGCAGGCAACTGAAAAAATCAAAGTCTCAAGCTCTTCAACAATCATCTCCACCTCTGACCCGGTGCGTGTCTTCGAGGATTTCGCGACGATCGATTTGATCTCAGAAGGGCGCGCGGAAATCATTGCCGGGCGGGCGTCACGTGTGGGGCTGTTCGATTTGCTCGGCTATGACATCCGCTATTACGAAGAATTGTACGAAGAGAAATTCAAGCTCTTGCTTGAAATTAATGAACAGGAAACCGTCAACTGGAATGGCCGCTTCCGCGCATCATTGAAAGACGCGCAGATTTTACCGCGCCCGGAAAACGGCAGGCTGCCGATTTGGCGTGCGGTCGGCGGGCATCCATCAAGCGCCGTCAAAGCAGGACATGCCGGTGTGCCGATGATGCTGGCAACGCTTGGCGGCCCTGCGGAGACTTTCAAGATGACCATCGACGCTTACCGCAATGCCGCAACAGAAGCAGGGCACGACTCTTCTCAATTGCCGGTTGCGACGGCTGGATTTTTCAACGCCGCCGAGACGACCCAGCAAGCACTTGCGGAATATTATCCACATGTGGATAAAGGGATGGTCAAAACCAATGGCCGCGGTTATCCCCAGGAAGCGTTTCAGCACGGCGCGACGAAAGAAAGCGTCATGAATATCGGCAGCCCCCAGCAGATCATCGAAAAGATTTTGTATCAGCACGAACTCTATGGCCACCAGCGTTATATTGCGCAAATGGATTTCGGCGGTGTGCCGATGGAGCGCCTCGAGCGCAATCTTGAACTCTTGTCGACAGAGATTTTGCCGGCGGTGCGCAAATACACGCGCAAAGATTAACCAGACATAAAGAAGGCGCGCAGCCGGATAAGC
>NZ_JAHPZO010000020.1 GCF_019042655.1 Planococcus sp. CP5-4_YE | reverse complement strand
GTACCGCCTCATGAGAGGCCGTAAACTATTCGGTATTAGCACCGGTTTCCCGGAGTTATCCCGATCTGCAGGGCAGGTTGCCCACGTGTTACTCACCCGTCCGCCGCTAAACCAAAGGAGCAAGCTCCAATGGTTCCGCTCGACTTGCATGTATTAGGCACGCCGCCAGCGTTCGTCCTGAGCCAGGATCAAACTCTCCATTATAGAGTAGTTGATTGCTCAATACTGCTGGCGTATCGCCGTCTCGAAAGACGCACGATTCGCTTGATCTGCATACGCTGATCAGTAAGTTGTGTCGCGATCGCTCGCGACTGTATTATTGACGTTTTGCTGTTCAGTTTTCAAGGTTCATGTTGTGCGCCTTGTTTTGGCGACTTGATAAATATATCACGCTCTTCTACCTACGTCAACACTTTTACGAAAAAACTTTTCCTTTCTACAAATCTCTTTCTATTAAGAAACAAAAAGAGCCTGTCGGTTCACCGACAGGCTCTTTAAATAGTCTTCTATTCTTCTAGATTTTCTTCAACCTTTTCAGATGTTTCATCATCTGTGATGGCATCGTCGTCTGTGTAAACATCTGCCTCTGCGCTTTCTTCAACAAGCACTTCGACACCGTCTTCATCGACTTCTGCTGCTTCATCGTCATCCAAATCTTTCTTCACCTTGGTAACGGTCGCCACGACCTCTTCATCGCCAAGACGAATCAATCGAACTCCTTGCGTGTTTCTGCCAGTCGTCGAAATATCTTCTACGTCCATCCGTATTAACACGCCGTGTTGTGTAATCAACATGATGTCTTCTGTTCCATTAACGGCACGTACAGCTACTAGAGGACCGTTCTTTTCAGTGATATGACAAGTCTTGATTCCCATACCGCCTCTGGATTGAACACGGTACTCGGATTCTTTTGTTCGCTTGCCGTAACCATTTTCTGTGATTACCAGAATCTTATCATCTGTCTCTAAGGTTTCCATGCCGACGACTTGATCGCCTTCGCGTAGACGGATACCCCTCACACCGCTTGCTGCGCGTCCCATGCTACGAATATCCGTCTCAGGGAATCGGATCAATGCACCATCACGGGTTCCGATCACAATTTCTTTGTTGCCGTCAGTCATCTTGACTGAGATCAATTCGTCGTCTTCGCGCAAATTGATGGCAATTAAGCCATTTTGCCGGATGTTGGCATAGTTGCTCACTGGTGTGCGCTTGCTTAGACCACCACGTGTTGTAAAGAAGAAGAAATCATCTTCTTTGAATTCTTCGACACGAATCACTGCTGTGACTTTTTCGTTCTTGCCAATTTCCAACAAGTTGACGAGCGGCAAGCCTTTCGCAGTCCGGCCGTACTCAGGAACCTGATAGCCTTTCTTGCGGTAAACTTTCCCTTCGCTTGTGAAGAACAGGATTGTGTCATGTGTTGATGTATATAGAAGATGTTCAACAAAATCATCGTCGTTGGTACCCATTCCTTGCACGCCTCGTCCGCCGCGCTTCTGGCTACGGTACGTATTGGC
The DNA here is from genome assembly GCF_019042655.1 of Planococcus sp. CP5-4_YE. Taxonomy (GTDB): domain Bacteria; phylum Bacillota; class Bacilli; order Bacillales_A; family Planococcaceae; genus Planococcus. The sequence goes on along the minus strand of NZ_JAHPZO010000020.1, from coordinate 42,619 downwards.
AGGCAAACGTTTGATGTAGCCATTGTGCGTGAGCGTCAATACGGAAGCTTCACGGGGGATGAGGTCTTCATCTTCGATCATCTCAGAACCACCGACCGTGATTTCCGTTCTACGGGGATCATTGAAACGCTCTTTGATTTCAAGGATTTCTTCACGGATAATCTCAAGGATTTTCGATTCGTCCGCAAGAATGGCACGTAACTCGTTGATGAGTGCGATGAGCCCTTGGTATTCCTCTTCAATCTTATCGCGTTCGAGACCGGTCAAACGCTGGAGGCGCATGTCTAGGATGGCCTGGGATTGGCGTTCGGATAAATTGAAATCATTCATCAAACCGTTGCGTGCTTCTTCAGTCGTTTGCGATCCACGGATCAAAGCGATGATGGCATCGATATGATCTAGCGCGATGCGTAAGCCTTCCAGGATATGCGCGCGGTCTTCCGCTTTTTGCAGATCGAATTCTGTCCGGCGACGGATGATGACTTTCTGATGCTCAAGGTAATGATACAGAACGTCTTTCAAGCCAAGAACTTTCGGCTGGCCATCGACGAGCGCGAGCATATTAATGCCGAAGCTTGTCTGCATCGCCGTCTGTTTGTACAAATTGTTCAATAGAACATTGGCACTTGCATCTCTGCGCACTTCGATGACGACGCGCATGCCGTTGCGGTCAGACTCATCGCGCAAGTCGGTGATCCCGTCGATTTTTTTGTCGCGCACCAGTTCTGCGATTTTCTCGATCAGGCGTGCTTTATTGACTTGATAAGGAAGTTCATGGATGAGGATTACTTCCTTGCCGTTCGGTTTTGTTTCGATTTCAACGACCGCACGGATCAACACCGAACCTTTACCGGTTTCGTAGGCGCGGCGAATGCCGCTCCGTCCGAGGATGATGCCTCCGGTCGGGAAATCAGGGCCTGGAAGGAAATCGAGCAATTCTTCAGTCGTGATGGCCGGGTTTTCGGCTAACGCCAGAACTGCATCGATCGTCTCGCCTAGATTATGAGGCGGGATATTGGTAGCCATCCCGACCGCGATTCCGGAAGTTCCGTTGACAAGCAAGTTCGGGAATCTACTTGGGAGGACAATCGGTTCTTTTTCCTGACCGTCATAGTTTTCCTTATAATCAACTGTATTTTTATTTAAATCACGCAAAAGTTCCATGGAAATTTTTGACATTTTAGATTCTGTATAGCGCATCGCTGCTGCTGCGTCACCATCGACAGAACCGAAGTTCCCGTGGCCGTCGACAAGCATATAGCGATAGCTGAAATCCTGAGCCATCCGTACCATTGTTTCATAAACCGCGCTATCACCGTGGGGGTGGTATTTACCGATTACGTCACCGACGATACGTGCTGACTTTTTATAGCCTTTATCCGCTGTGATTCCGAGGTCATGCATGGCATATAAAATACGCCGATGCACCGGCTTCAAGCCGTCCCGGACATCCGGCAAAGCACGTGAAACGATGACACTCATCGCATAGTCAAGGAATGATGTCCGCATCTCCGTGCTGATATTTATTTCTTCTACTCCGCTGCCTGGCCGTTCCGCCATATCCGCAGCCTCCTCTCAACTCTTGTTGCGTTATACATCCAAGTTCTTCACATAACTGGCGTTTTCTTCAATGAAATTGCGGCGCGGTTCGACGTCGTCTCCCATCAACATATGGAAAGTCTCATCCGCTGTCATCGCGTCTTCGAGCGTGACTTGCAGCAATGTCCGGAAATCAGGATCCATCGTGGTATCCCATAATTGAGTAGCATTCATCTCGCCGAGTCCTTTATAGCGCTGGACATGCGGCTTAGGTGATCCCGGAAGTTTTGCTAATGCTTCTTTCAGCTGGGCATCCGAATAAACATAATCGACATGCTTGCCTTGTTTGATTTGGAACAATGGTGGCTGTGCGATGTAAATATAGCCCGCTTCGATCAATGGGCGCATATAGCGGAATAGGAACGTCAACAGCAAAGTTCGGATATGGGCGCCGTCGACATCAGCATCGGTCATGATGACGACTTTATGGTAACGCGCTTTATCAAGGTTAAACTCTTCACCGATGCCGGTTCCGAGTGCAGTAATGATGTTACGAATCTCCGCATTTACAAGAATTTTATCCAAACGCGCCTTTTCTACGTTAAGGATTTTCCCGCGCAATGGCAGAATCGCTTGGAAGTGGCGATCTCGGCCGGATTTCGCGGATCCGCCCGCTGAATCTCCCTCTACGATGTAGATTTCGCTGATTTTCGGGTCGCGCGAAGAACAGTCTGCGAGTTTACCTGGCAAACTTGAGACTTCAAGAACCGATTTGCGACGCGTGAATTCGCGTGCTTTTTTGGCAGCCATCCGTGCATGGGAAGCCATGATGCCCTTTTCGATGATTTTCTTGGCCGTTGATGGATTTTCCAGCAAGAAGCGTTCAAATCCATTAGAGAATAGATTATTGACGATAGTCGATACTTCAGTATTGCCGAGCTTTGTCTTGGTCTGGCCTTCGAATTGAGGGTCCGGATGCTTAACGGAAATGATAGCCGTCAATCCTTCTCTTACGTCTTCACCAGTCAAGTTCGCTTCAGCGTCTTTTAACAAGCCATTCTTACGGCCATAATCGTTAATAACGCGTGTCAACGCCGTTTTAAAGCCGGATTCGTGCGTTCCGCCTTCATGGGTGCTGATATTATTCGCGAATGAAAAGATATTTGCCGCAAATCCGCCGTTGTATTGCATTGCGACTTCGACGTTGATGCCGTCGCGCTCCGACTCCACAAAAATCGCTTCTTCGTGAAGAGGATCTTTCGACTTATTCAAATGCTCGACGTAGGATTTAATACCGCCTTCATAGTGGTATTTCTTTTCCTGCTCCAAACCTTCGCGTTCATCAGCGACCACGATTTTTAAGCCGCGGTTCAAATAAGCGAGCTCGCGGAGGCGGTGGTCCAGGATATCGAATTCGTAAACTGTGGTTTCTTTAAAGATATCTCCGTCCGCTTTAAAGCGGATCGTTGTCCCGGTTTTGTCGGCCTCGCCGATGACGCCGAGTTCTTTTTTGACTGCGCCGCGCTCAAATTGAATGAAATGGCGCTTGCCGTCCCGGTGTACATAAACTTCCGTCGTTTCGGACAAAGCGTTGACGACAGATGCGCCTACACCGTGAAGGCCGCCGGATACTTTATAGCCGCCGCCGCCGAATTTACCGCCAGCGTGAAGAACTGTCATGATGACTTCGACCGCTGGACGGCCCATTTTTTCCTGCATGTCCACTGGAATTCCGCGGCCGTTATCTTCCACGCGAATCCAATTGTCTTTTTCGATTGTGACGCGGATTTCATCGCAATAGCCGGCAAGGGCTTCATCGATGCTATTATCCACGATTTCCCACACTAAATGGTGCAACCCTCTTGATCCCGTTGAACCGATATACATGCCCGGCCGTTTCCGGACCGCTTCTAAGCCTTCCAATACTTGAATCTGATTGGCGCCATAAGATTGCTCAAGATTCGTATCTTCCATAGCCATTCCGTTCACCTGCTCTTTCTTGACAACTCATTATTTCCATTGACCGGTTATAACCTGTTTTGCTGAATTTTATTCAAAAGCGCCTGAGGCCGATAAGGCGACCCGTAGACGAAATCATCGGTAACGACATAGGATTTCACCGCTTCAGGCGGGACTAATAGCCGCGTAAAAGCGGAGTGGGCATAATGTTCATAATGGACGATCGCCAGGATTTCCGTTACGGCAATCAATTGGGCGGCGCCTATCTGGACATACATGCGTCTTCACTCCTTGACCGTTCCTTTTGTTACTTCGAAAAGGCGTGCGTTTTGAATGGTGTCGTGCTGGATGCCTTCAACGCTGGTGGTTGTGACAAAAGTTTGCACAGACCCGCGGATTGTATTGAGTAAATGCGACTGGCGGTAATCGTCCAGTTCAGAAAGCACATCATCAAGCAAGAGAACCGGTGCTTCGCCGACTTCCTGCTTGATCAACTCGATTTCCGCCAGTTTCAAAGACAGCGCAGTGGTGCGCTGTTGACCCTGGGAGCCATAAGTCTGGACATCGTAACCATTGACGATGAATTGCAAATCATCGCGATGCGGGCCAACGAGGGTTACGCCACGGTCGAGTTCCCGCTTTTTCACGTCCTGAAGCTTTTGCTCTAAAAAGGACGCCATTTCAGCAGGCGTCCATTCGGGCTTCAACCCACTAATCGGCTGATAGCGGATTTCCAGTTTTTCCAGCCCACGGGAAATACCGTGATGAATCGGCTCTGCCCATTTTTGCAGCAATTCCATGAACTGGAATCTTTTTTGTATAATTCTTACAGCAGCTTCAATAAATTGCTCTGTGTAAACCTCGAACATAACGTCATTGATGGCTTGTTTGCCGTAATGTTGCTTCAATATATGGTTGCGCTGTTTCAACAGCTTCTGGTAATTAACAAGATCATGGAGATAGACCGGAGAAATCTGGCCGATTTCCATATCAATGAAGCGGCGCCTGACTTGAGGGCTGCCTTTGACTAAATGCAAGTCTTCAGGAGCGAACATGACGACGTTCAATTGGCCGATATAATCGCTCAGCCGCCTCTGCTCCAGGTGGTTCACTTTCGCTTTCTTGCCTTTTTTGGAAAAGCTGATTTCAAGCGGCAGTTTGCCATATTTCCGGAGCACATCAGCTTTAATTTTACCATATTCCGCGTCCCAGCGTATCAATTCTTTGTCATTACTCGTCCGGTGGGATTTGGCCATCGATAAAACATAAAGCGATTCCATGATATTGGTTTTGCCTTGCGCGTTCTCGCCGATGAAGACGTTGATCTCCGACGAGAAGTCGAGTTTAAGCGTTTCATAGTTGCGGTAATTGACTAACTCGAGGTTGTCAATCCGCATCGAAGCTCATGCCTTCGGCGACAACGATGCGGAATTCCCCCGTCCCCGGTATGTTCACAGTATCTTCTGGACGTAATTTACGCCCTCTGCGGTCTTCCGCTTCTCCATTTACGAATACTTCGTGTTCACTCAAAAACCATTTGGCCATTCCGCCTGAACTGATTGTATCTGTCATTTTCAGCAGTTGCCCAAGTGTAATAAATTCTGTCTCAATACCGATTTCCTTCAAAATGCACTCATCCTTCGATTCGTAGTCTATCCCTTTATTTTACCCTATTTGCCCCCATAAGTAAAAAGGATAGCCTTTATGGGCTATCCTGAGGGTTTTAGTGCTAATTAATATGTCCGGACAGGAAGGATCAACTGCAAAATTGAGTCGTCCAAGGCCGATTTTAAGATGAATGGGCGCATCGCTCCAGTGAACTGGATGACGACATCTTGCCCGTCGATCGCTTTCAAGGCATCCATCATGAACTTCGCGCTGAAAGAAATCTTCAGCTCTTCGCCGTCCACGCTTTGTGCTTGCAATTGCTCTTCCACTTTCCCGACTTCTGGGGAATTCGAGGAGACTTCTACTTCGCTGCCTTCGTTTGTAGAGAAACGCACGACGTTGTTGCGTTCTTCACGCGCTAGAAGTGATGCACGGTCGATTGCCTGAAGCAATGAACGGCCGTTAACTGTCACAGTCGTTTTGTATTCAGACGGAATCAGGCGCGACGTATCTGGATAGTTGCCTTCCAATAGACGAGAGAAGAACAAGATGTGCTTCGATTTGAACAACACTTGTTGATTGGTCATGACGATTTCAACCGGATCGGATGTGTCATCAAGGATTTTGTTCAATTCATTCAAGCTTTTTCCTGGAATGACGACACTGTACTCCCCTTCTGGCAAAGTTTCGAGTTTCGTTTTGCGGCGTGCTAGGCGGTGGCTGTCCGTTGCGACACAGACCAGCTCTCCATCTTTAACTTCCCAATGGACGCCAGTGAGTACCGGACGTGTTTCAGAACTCGACACGGCAAATACCGTTTCTCTATTGATGGTTTTCAACAGATCGGCTGGGATCGTGAACAGGCGGTCATCTTGGATATCTGGCAATTGTGGATAATCCATTGCGTCAAGCCCAATCAAGTGGAATTCGGATTTTCCTGAACGGATATGCGTCTGGAAATTGCCGTTGATTTCGATTTCGACTTCATTAGTCGGCAATTTGCGGACGATTTCTCCGAATACTTTTGCCTGAAGGACGATGCTTCCGCCTTCAGTGACGTCGATCAGTTGCTTTCCATCCTCTTCTGCAGGAATGAAGGTCTGGATCGTGATATCTGAGTCGCTTCCTGTCAATCTCATTCCTTCTGTAGAAACATCCATCTTGATCCCAGTCAAAATCGGAATCGTTGTTTTTGAACTGACTGCTTTCATTACATCGTTTAAACCTTCAACTAATCGCTCACGTTTTATCTCGAATTTCATTCTCGAACCTCGCTTATATATATATATTTTAGTTATTAGTACTTAAAGACAGTAATAGTAGTAGGGGCTGTGAATATGTGGATAAGCCCTAAATAAGCAATCAAAGCAGTTTATCCACATGTAGACAAACTGTGCATAAACTGCTTAAGAAAATCGGCGGTTATCCACAGACTTATTTCCCGAGTGCGGATCGAATTTCTTTAATATCCTGCTGAAGCTGCTGGTTCTCTTTCAGCATCGTGTTGATTTTTTCGTGTGCATGGATGACCGTCGTGTGATCGCGACCGCCGAATTCCTCGCCGATTTTTGGCAATGAAAAATCTGTCATTTCGCGCGATAAGTACATCGCGATTTGACGTGGATACGCAATATCCTTCGTGCGGCGCTTTGTTTTGAAATCATCCAATTTAACGTTGAACTGTTCGCCGACTGCGTTTTGTATATCCAAGATGGTGATCACTTTCGGCTTGGAGTTCGGCATGATGTCTTTCAAGGCTTCTGCTGCAAGCTCTGCGCTCATGTCCCTGTTAATCAGGGAGGAATAAGCGACGACGCGGATCAAGGCGCCTTCGAGCTCGCGGATGTTGGAATCGATTGAATTGGCGATATAGGTCATGACATCGTTCGGAATGTCCAGGCCGTCCGCTTTGGCTTTTTTGCGCAAAATGGCAATCCGTGTTTCCAGGTCAGGCGGCGTGATATCGGTGATCAATCCCCACTCAAAGCGCGACCTCAAGCGATCTTCGAGTGTCGGAATCTCTTTTGGCGGCCGGTCACTGGAGATGATGATCTGCTTGGATTCTTCGTGCAGCGTGTTGAATGTATGGAAGAATTCTTCCTGTGTCTGCTCTTTTCCGGCTAAAAATTGAATATCGTCAATGAGCAAAATATCGACATTGCGGTATTTATTGCGGAAATCAACGGTTTGGTTGTCACGGATCGAGTTGATGAACTCGTTAGTGAATTTTTCCGACGACAAATAAACTACTTTGGCGTCAGGGTTGTGTTCAATGACATAATGTCCGATTGCATGCATAAGGTGGGTCTTGCCAAGTCCTACGCCTCCATAGATGAAAAGCGGGTTATAAGCTTTTGCCGGTGCTTCGGCGACAGCCAGCGATGCAGCATGTGCAAAGCGGTTGCCGGAACCGATGACGAATGTGTCAAAGGTGTATTTCGGGTTGAGCATGCCCGGCAAAAACTCTTGTTGCTCCGTCTGCCCCGGTTTGACACGGGGAGCGGGAAGCTGGAAATCATCCATATCCTGATCTTTTGGCACCACAAATTTAATAAGCGCTTCGTCCCCTGTCAGATCTGTCAAAATGCCGGTAATCAAGTGCACATAATGGTTTTCAAGCCAGTCGCGCGCAAATGAATTTGGGGCTGAAATGGTGACAGTATCTTCTTTATAGGACAAGAGCTTGGTAGATTTGAGCCAAGTTTCAAAACTGGGCTTGGAGATTCTTTTCTCGACTTGGGCTAAGACACTCGACCAAATTTCGTCTAAGTGTTCCAATAGCGTATCTCCTTTATAGGTAAATATTTTTTACAGTATACCATACACAAAACCACAGCCTGTGGATAAGATCTATAAACAGGCTTGGGGAAAACTATCCACACCTTACCCACAATATGTGGATAACTATTTCGGGATAGAAATTGTTAACAAGTGAAAACAAAACAATGTTATCAAAAAACGATAGACATTACAAGCATTTCTTTCACTTATCCACATGGCGCGCTTTGTGCACATTTTTGATATCCACAGGCAGTTCCTATGTGAAAAACCTGTCGATAAGGCATGTGGATAAATCATTTTCGCGAAAAATGAGATCACAGGAAGTTCACCGAAGATCCTCTCCGTCTGTGTATAACTTTCCTTTGCGGATTGCCTGGCGGATCTCTTGCATTTAAAAGAAATGATTGACATAGACAAGCTAGCGCCCTTATAATAGTCGAGACTGTCTTTAGAAAATAGTTAACTTTTATATAGGAGGTGTAAGGTCATGACATTGCGCACATACCAACCAAATAAACGCAAACACAGCAAAGTGCACGGCTTCAGAGCACGCATGAGCACAAAGAACGGACGTCGCGTTATCGCTGCCCGTCGCCGTAAAGGAAGAAAAGTACTATCAGCTTAAAGTCCACTGACCGCATCAGTGGTCTTTTTTTTTCTTTTTCGCCGGATTTAAGCGAAAATGCATCAAAATAAGCAAGTAGCAGGTGAAAAAATGAATAAGCAGCAGCGGATCAAGAAGAATACGGAGTTTCAGCGCGTTTTCAAAAAAGGAAAATCATTTGCGAATCGGCAATTCATTGTGTATTTGCTGAAAGGCGAGCAACAGGAGGAATTTCGCCTGGGCCTTTCCGTCAGCAAAAAAGTCGGCAATGCGGTCGCTAGAAACCGCGTCAAGCGCTATATCCGCCAAGCCTTCTTGGAATTGAAGGATGATCTCCTGCCGAACGCGGATTACATTATCATCGCCCGACCACAGGCGGCCAATTTAGATTTTCATGAAAGCAAGAAAAGTCTGGAACATGTGCTGAAGATTGCACGCGCTTTGCCGAAGAAGTAGATGCCGGATCGATCCGGATGTTATTATAGGAAGTAATTGAATAGAGTTTGGAGGAAGCAAAGTGAAGAAGAGAACAGGATTGCTCTTCGCCTTGGTGGCTGTTGCCCTCTTATTGTCGGGCTGTATGGAGTTTGATCAGCCGATCAGCGACCAAAGCGAAGGATTTTGGAATGAGTTTGTCGTTTGGCCGTTAGTATCGATCATCGTATTCTTTAAGGATTTCCTAGGTACTTATGGATTCGGGATCATTGCAGTAACGATTCTCATCCGTTTAGCCTTATTGCCATTGATGATCAAGCAGACGAAAAGTTCGAAACGCATGCAGGAAATTCAGCCTGAACTGGCTAAGTTAAAAGAGAAATATAAATCGAAAGACGCCGTCACCCAGCAGAAATATCAGCAGGAAATGATGGCGATGTTCCAGGAAAAAGGCGTCAATCCAATGGCCGGCTGTTTGCCGGTTGTCATTCAGATGCCGATTCTGATCGGTTTCTATCATGCGATCAGCCGTATGAATGCAACGCCTGAAATCGATCTTGGCACATTTTTGATCTTCCCGCTGGCAGAACCGAGCATTATCCTGGCCGTTACAGCTGGTGTCATGCAATTGATCGTTCTGCGTACGGGCCCTGCGATGGACAACCCGCAAATGAAGGCAATGATGTATTTCATGCCGGTCATGATTGCCGGGTTCGGGATTATCTTGCCGTCCGCATTGACACTTTACTGGGTAATCGGGAACATCATCTCGCTTATCCAAAACATGTTCATTTACCGTCCATGGGAAAAGAAAGAAGTGAAACAGCCTGTTAAAACGAAAACAGGAGGGGCTAAAAAGTGAAGCATCTTACACAAATGGGGAAAACGGTCGAAGAAGCGATTGAAAACGCGCTGGAAAAACTGAACAAATCACGGGACGAAGTGACGATCCGCGTCATCGAAGAAGGAAAAAAGGGGTTTTTCGGATTCGGTGCTAAAGATGCGGAAGTTGAAGTCACAGTGATGGAATCGGGACAGCCAGAAACTGAAAAGGCGCCGCAGCAGATGGAAAAAACGCCGGAACAAGCGGATAGCGCCAAACCTTCTGAAGAAGAGATTGCGGCAGAGATGCCATCAGCTCCAGTAGAAGAGGGAGAAGAACCGGATTTCGGCGGATCGGCTGCACAATCTGCAGCGAAACCTTCGAATGATAAAGCGATCGAAGAAACGAAAACCTATTTAAAAGACGTTGCAAAAGGCATGAAGATCGATGATTTGACCGTTGCGCATGAAAAACAAGGCAAAACGGTGCGTTTTAAACTGGAAAGCGAAAAAGTGGCAATGCTCATCGGCAAAAGAGGGCAGACCTTGAATTCACTCCAGCAATTGGCGCAATTGGTGGCGAATCGCCACGCTGAACAATTCATGATCGTCGAGTTGGATGCAGAGAATTACCGGGAGCGCCGCCAGGAAACCTTAGAACAATTGGCGGACCGGATGGCAGACAAAGCGATCCGTACCGGAAACCGTGTCCAATTCGAACCGATGCCGTCCTATGAGCGGAAAGTGATTCATCAAGCGCTGTCGCGGCGATTTGATATCGATACTTATTCGGAAGGCAAAGATCCGAACCGCTATTTGGTCATTGAACCGCATAAATAATTGAAGAAAATGCCCGCTGGCGTCATTCACGTGACGCCAGCGGGCATTTTTTATGGAATGAAACACAAAAGCGGCTGTTTTACAGATGTATATTTATGCATATCATATTTGCGCAGTGAACCTGAAAAAAATACCAAAAACGAGCGCTGCATCTTTCGATTTTATGCATTTTGTGTTATTGTTGTACGTTGTACAGCCACGCGTATTTTGCCAGTTGTCCACATGTGGACAACTGTTTTAACCCATAAAAGCATGCTGTGGGCAACGTCAATTTGTTCGCCCTCGGTATTTTATTGCAAGAGGAGGAAACAGCATCATGATGGAATTCGATACGATCGCCGCGATTTCCACGCCAAGCGGTGAAGGGGCTATCGCCATCGTCCGTTTGAGCGGGCCGGAAGCGGTAGCCATCGCAAACCGGTTGTTCCGTGCGCCGGGCAGTAAAGCACTCGCTGACCAGGCGAGCCATACCATCCATTACGGCCATATCGAAGATCCCGCAACGAAAGAAATAGCGGAAGAAGTAATGGTCGCATTGATGAGAGCACCGAAAACATTTACCCGTGAAGATGTCGTGGAGATTAATTGCCACGGCGGCATCGTATCGGTCAATCGTGTATTGTCACTCGCTTTAAGAGCCGGTGCACGACTTGCAGAGCCAGGCGAATTCACCAAGCGCGCATTCCTAAATGGGCGCATCGATTTGTCCCAAGCAGAGGCTGTGATGGACTTGATCCGCGCGAAAACGGACCGTGCCATGGACGTAGCGCTGACGCAAATGGAAGGGCGTTTGTCCCGCCTCATCAGTTCGCTGCGCCAGGCGCTATTGGAATCGATCGCACAGATGGAAGTGAACATCGATTATCCCGAGTATGATGATGTGGAAGAAATGACACGCCCGATGATGCTCGAAAAAGCGCAATGGGTGCAATCGGAAATCGCTAAATTGCTCCAAACTTCCCAGCAAGGCAAGATTTTGAGGGAGGGCTTATCGACCGTCATCATCGGCCGCCCGAATGTCGGGAAATCGTCGCTATTGAATAGCTTGGTCCAGGAAAACAAAGCCATTGTCACAGAAATCGCTGGAACGACGCGCGACATCATCGAAGAATATGTCAATGTCCGCGGCGTGCCGCTGCGTCTCGTTGATACGGCAGGCATCCGGGAAACAGAGGACATTGTTGAGCGAATCGGTGTCGAACGCTCGCGCAAAGTACTGAAGGAAGCCGATTTGATTCTCTACGTATTGAATTACGCAGAGAAATTGACCGAAGAAGACCTCTTATTATTCGAAGCGGTCCGCGACATGAATTACATCGTCGTCATCAACAAGACCGACTTGCCGCAACAGATCGACTTGGATCAAGTAAAGGAACTGACCAGCGATACACGTCTCGTGACGACTTCTTTAATTGAAGAAGAAGGCATCGACCAGCTCGAGGAAGCGATCGCCGAATTGTTCTTTGAAGGGGAAATCGAGGCAGGGGACATGACCTATGTCTCCAACGTGCGCCATATTTCACTCTTGCACCAAGCGCATCAAACGATTTCGGATGCGATTTCAGCCGCCGAAATGGACGTGCCGGTCGATATGATCCAAATCGATGTGACCCGTACATGGGAAATTCTCGGGGAGATCATCGGCGATACAGCAGATGACGGCTTATTGAACCAATTATTCTCGCAATTTTGCCTAGGAAAATAAATTTTTGAAGGGACTGAACGAACATGCCACAATACGAAGCAGGCACGTTCGATGTCATCGTTGTAGGCGCAGGCCATGCCGGAGCGGAAGCGGCACTCGCTTCTGCACGCATGGGCGCTAAAACGCTTGTGTTGACGATGAATCTCGATATGATTGCCTTTATGCCCTGCAACCCGTCAATCGGCGGGCCGGCAAAAGGCATCGTGGTACGTGAAATAGATGCAATGGGCGGGGCAATGGGCCGTGTCATCGATAAAACGCATATTCAAATGAGAATGCTCAACACCGCCAAAGGGCCGGCTGTCCGCGCATTGCGTGCTCAAGCCGATAAAGTACTTTACCAGCAAGAAATGAAGCGCTTGATGGAAGAGCAGGAAAACTTGAGCTTGCACCAAGGCATCGCAGAAGAGTTGATCGTTGAAGATGGGGAAGTCAAAGGCCTCATTACACAAGTAGGCGGCATTTACCGCGCGGAAACGGTGGTCATTACGACTGGAACCTTCCTGCGCGGAGAAATCATCATCGGCGATTTGCGCTACTCAAGCGGGCCGAACCACCAGCAGCCGTCCATTAAATTGGCGGAAAATCTGGAGCAGCTCGGCTTTGAGACGGTGCGTTTCAAGACCGGTACACCACCGCGCATTAACAGCAACAGCATCGACTACTCGAAAACGGAAATCCAGCCGGGAGACGATGTGCCGCGCGCGTTCAGCTTTGAAACGACGGAATTCATCATGGATCAAATGCCGTGCTGGCTGACGTATACGACGAGCGAAACGCATCAAATCATTGATGAGAACTTGCATTTGTCGCCGATGTATTCGGGTATGGCAAAAGGTACAGGACCGCGGTATTGCCCATCGATCGAAGACAAAATCGTCCGTTTCAGCGACAAGCCGCGCCACCAGATCTTCCTGGAGCCGGAAGGAAGATCAACGCGCGAGGTTTACGTACAAGGCCTTTCCACGAGTTTGCCGGAACACGTTCAGCGCAAGCTGCTCGAATCGATTCCAGGGCTTGAGAAGGCCGATATGATGCGTTCAGGTTATGCCATCGAATACGATGCCATCGTGCCGACGCAATTATGGCCGACGCTTGAATCCAAACAACTCACCAACCTTTATACAGCAGGACAAATCAACGGCACGTCCGGCTATGAAGAAGCAGCAGGGCAAGGGCTGATGGCGGGCATTAACGCCGCGGCGAAAGTGCTCGGCAAAGAAGAAGTCATCCTCAGCCGTTCGGATGCCTATATCGGCGTCTTGATCGACGATTTGGTCACGAAAGGCACGAGCGAACCTTACCGCTTGCTGACATCCCGTGCGGAATATCGCTTATTGCTGCGCCACGATAACGCAGATTTGCGTTTGACGGAACTCGGCTATCAGCTCGGAATGATCACAGAAGAGCGTTATGCACGCTTTCTTGAGAAAAAAGACCATATTGAAGACGAAATCAAGCGCCTGCGCGGCATCATCATCAAGCCGAACGAACAAACGCAAGAAGCGATTCGCAATGCAGGCGGCAGCGAGCTGAAAGATGGCATCCGCGCAGCCGACCTGTTGAAGCGCCCGGAAATGAATTACGACATGATCGCGTCCTTGACTGAATCCGACATCGCGCTGAGCGACGAAGTGAAAGAGCAAGTCGAGATCCATGTGAAATACGAAGGCTATATTGAAAAATCTCTTCAGCAAGTCGACAAGCTGAAGAAAATGGAAAACAAAAAGATTCCCGAAAACATCGATTACGATGCCATTTCAGGACTTGCGACGGAAGCGCGCGGCAAACTGAAAGAAGTGCAGCCGTTATCGATTGCGCAAGCGACACGCATTTCCGGTGTGAACCCTGCTGACATTTCGATTTTATTGGTGTATATTGAACAAGGAAGAATCGCAAAAGTCTAGTTGGGATTTGAGCTCATTGGGCGGCATCGCCGCCAGCATATAACAGAACTCGAAATGGGCTGGTATCCGCCAGCCCATTTGCTTTTACATAAAGAAAACGCTAATCCCGCTCCCGCAGATCTGCGGTGAGACAGGTGAGAGGGGGGCATACAGTGAACGAACAGCAATTTGCGCAAGCATTGAAACAACAAGGCATCGAACTTTCGGAGCGCCAGTTGGAACAATTTCGCATCTATTACAAGGAACTCGTCGAATGGAACGAGAAAATGAATTTGACGGCCATCACGGAGCAGGAAGATGTCTATTTAAAACATTTCTATGATTCCATCAGTGCCGCCTTTTACATGGATTTCACCAAGCCGCTGTCATTATGTGACGTCGGGGCAGGGGCTGGCTTCCCGAGCATCCCGCTAAAAATCTGCTTCCCGCATATCGAAGTGACGATTGTCGATTCATTGAACAAACGGATCCAATTCTTGAATCATTTGAGTGAAGCCCTAGGGTTGGACAAAGTTTCTTTCATCCACTCGCGCGCAGAAGATTTCGGCCAGTCACAGCGCCGGGAGAGCTACGATATCGTAACCGCCCGAGCTGTAGCAAGACTGTCTGTCCTTGCTGAACTTTGTGTGCCGCTCGTCAAACAAGGAGGGGCTTTTGCCGCAATGAAAGCTGCATCCGCGCCCGATGAACTGAAAGATGCGGATAAGGCACTCAAAGTGCTTGGAGTGAAGCAAGAATCCGTGTATTCATTCCTCTTGCCAGTGGAAGAAAGCGAACGGCATATCCAAGTTTTCCGGAAATTCAAAGCAACGCCGAAGAAATATCCGAGAAAAGCGGGTATGCCGAACAAATCGCCGATCAGCTAATGTTTCACGTGGAACATATGGGATTGTAAATACGTCTTTGAACTGAAACAACAAGAGCAAGTTTTAATAAGGTGGTGCCTGAGCATGAAAAGTCCCTTTGCCCGTCTTTTTGGAGGCGGAGATAAAGCAAACGATGCAGCAACAGCAGAAGCTTCAAGCCACTCTTCGGAAGAAGTGGTGAAAATACCGCTGGCTAAGATCCATGCCAACCAATTCCAGCCGCGGACCGTTTTTGACGAGGAAAAAATCGAAGAGTTGGCAAGGACGATCCACGTCCACGGCGTCATTCAGCCGATCGTCGTCAGAGATTCGCAGCAGGAAGGATTTTATGAAATCATTGCAGGAGAACGGCGCTTCCGCGCGATGACATCTCTCGGTTGGGAGGAAGTTCCGGCGATTTTCCGTCAAATGAGCGATAAAGAAACGGCGTCGATCGCGTTGATCGAGAACCTCCAGCGTGAAGAATTGACGGCGATTGAAGAGGCGCATGCCTATTCCAATCTGCTGCAAATCCAGGAGATCACCCAAGAGGCTTTGGCTCAGCGGCTCGGCAAAAGCCAATCAGCTGTCGCCAATAAACTGCGGCTGTTAAAACTGCCGGAAGCCGTCCAGCAAGCGCTTCTTACACGGAGCATCACTGAACGCCATGCCCGTGCTTTGCTGCCGGTAAAAGACCTTGAACTCCAGCAACAGTTGCTTGAACAGCTATTGGAGGAAGGGCTTAACGTTAAAGAGCTGGAAGAACGCATCAGAAACTTGACGGAAGAAGTTCCGAAAAAGCCGAAGAAACGTCGAAAAGCTGTCAGCCGGGATATGCGCATTGCGATGAATACCATCAAAGAGTCGTTGTCGATGGTCAAAAAAAGCGGCATCAAGCTGGATACACAAGAGGAAGAACACGAGGATTATTACCAAATTACCGTGAAAATTCCGAAAAAACGCCCATAATCGCTCTTTCCGTTGAGGAAAGGGCTTTTTTTGGCGGATTTATCTCTATGAAACAGGAAATTTGATACAATATAGAAATGGAAGCTGTCGCGGATAGCTATAAAAGTGTTTCCGCAGTAAAATAAAGACAGTATCGAAGAAAGTTGGTGCACGTGTGGGTAGAACGATTGCCATCGCCAATCAAAAGGGCGGTGTAGGAAAAACAACTTCATCAGTTAATTTAAGCGCATGTCTTGCATACTTAGGCAAGAAAGTGCTGTTAATAGATATCGATCCACAAGGCAATGCGACGAGCGGCGTCGGCGTCAATAAAGGCGATGTCGATCAATGCATCTATGAAATTCTTATTGACGATGTGGATGTTAAAGACACGATCATGGAGACGAAAGTCGAAAATCTTCATGTGGTACCGGCGACGATTTCACTAGCGGGTGCTGAAATTGAATTGGTTTCCACCATCTCCCGCGAAGCACGGCTGAAAAATGCCTTAGCAGAAGTGAAGGACTTATACGATTACATCATCATCGACTGTCCGCCATCACTTGGCCTGTTGACCTTGAATTCTTTAACCGCTTCAGACGGAATTATTATTCCAGTACAATGTGAATATTATGCTCTAGAAGGTTTAAGCCAATTATTGAGTACCGTTCGCTTGGTCCAAAAACACTTGAACCACGATCTAATGATCGATGGGGTGTTGTTGACGATGTACGATGCACGGACCAATCTCGGCATGCAAGTGATCGAAGAAGTGAAGAAATATTTCCAGGATAAAGTTTACGACACCGTGGTTCCACGCAATGTCCGCTTAAGCGAGGCCCCGAGTCATGGAGAGCCAATCATCATCTATGATCCGAAGTCCAGAGGCGCAGAAGTTTATCTAGAATTGGCGAAGGAAGTGATTCGTAATGGCTAAAGGATTGGGAAAAGGCATCAACGCGTTGTTTCCAGGAGAAACAGTCAACGAAACGGATAAAGTGATGCAGATCAAATTGACCGATATTAAAGAAAACCCGCATCAGCCGCGCAAAGTGTTCGATCAGCAAGCACTTGAAGAACTTGCCGAATCGATTCGCGAGCACGGCATCCTGCAGCCGGTCGTGGTGCGGAAAAAAGGCGCGAAATTCGAACTGGTCGTCGGCGAACGTCGATTCCGCGCGGCGAAGCTGTGCAAATTGAAGGAAGTTCCCGCTATCGTCAAAGATTTCAATGAACAGCAGATGATGGAACTGGCAATCCTTGAAAACTTGCAGCGCGAGGATTTGACGCCGATCGAAGAAGCAGAAGCCTACCAGAAGCTGATGGAAACATTGAATTTGACCCAAGAGCAATTGGCGTTCCGGCTTGGCAAAAGCCGCCCGCATATTACCAACCATATCCGCCTATTAACTTTGCCAAAAGACGTGCGCGAGCTCATTTCGGACAAAAAGCTGTCGATGGGGCACGGGCGTACCTTGCTCGGATTGCGCAGCAAAAAGGATATTTCCGAGACGGCGCAAAAAGCGGTCAAAGAAGGATTGAATGTCCGTCAGCTGGAGAACCTGGTGCAGCGTTTGAATGACAATGTTCCACGTGAAACACCGGAAAAGAAAAAAGATATCTTTATAGAAGAAAAACAATCTGAGCTGCGTGACCGTTTCGGCACGAATGTCCAGATCAAAAAACAGAAGAACAAAGGCAAGATTGAAATCGAGTTTTTCTCAGAAGATGATTTGGAACGGATCTTGGATTTGCTGAAGTAAACCGTTAACCGCACAGAGTGTATTTTGTGTTCGGGGCAAATATTCAAATGAACCGTTACATCGGTATGAAAACGGCCTATTTTCCGGAGACGGGAAATAGGCGTTTCTTTGAAGCGGGAGAAAGTCGTGGCTTAGGATAAGGACTTGGCAACAGGACAGATGGCTTCTGGAACTTGATGAAAAGAGGGAGAAGAGCCGGGCGCGCTGTATAATCCGCAACATGGAGAGGAAGGGGCTCGAATATGGTTCTTTGGGGAACATTGGTCAACGCGCTATTAATTGTCATAGGAACACTGATCGGGCGGGCATTGCGCAATATTCCCGATAGGATGAAAGAAACGGTTATGTATGTCATTGGGCTGGTAGTCGTTGTGTTGGGCTTACAGATGGGCTTTGAGAGCCAGAATTTCGTCATCGTCATCATCAGCCTGGTGCTCGGTGCGGTCATTGGCGAGTGGGCGAGGCTCGAAGACAAATTGAATGCATTCGGCCGTTGGATTGAACGGATACTCGGTACAAAAGAAAGCCAGGGAAGCCTGGCACAAGGGTTCGTCACAGCGACGCTGATTTTTGTCATCGGCGCGATGGGCATTATTGGCGCATTGGAGAGCGGCCTCAGCAATGAACACGGCGTTCTCGTATCAAAAGGCATCATTGACGGTTTTACGTCGATCATCCTTGCTTCGACGCTCGGCATCGGGGTGATGCTGTCGGCGATTCCGGTATTTGTCTACCAGGGCTTGATCGCTTTGTTCGCGACGCAGATCAGCTTGCTTATCCCGGAAGCGGCACTGGACTTGTTCATCACCGAGATGACGGCGACCGGCGGGGTCATGATCGCAGCGATCGGTCTTAATTTGATGGGCATCACGAAAATCCGTGTAGCGAACTTATTACCGGGGATCATTGTAGTTGCGTTTCTTGTCACGGCCGTGTTTAAATTCAATCTGATGTAAGTAATTAAAGAAGGTGTAGACGTGTTTTTTGAAAGAAGCGTTGTTGAGAGATTTGTGAATCAGATGACAGCGAAGCTGCTGAATGAGGAAATGTGGCTAGATATTTCCGGAACAGCGCTGCGCGTCATTTTAATTGCTGTCGGTGCCTATATATTGACACGCGTCATGCGGATCATCATCCGCAAATCGTTTTCGGTCCGCTTGAGAGGGCCGATCAAAACGAATGGCCGTCGTCATCAGACTTTGTCGAAACTGTTGGAAAACATTGTTACATACGTCATTGGATTCATG
Source organism: Planococcus sp. CP5-4_YE (assembly GCF_019042655.1). Lineage (GTDB taxonomy): Bacteria > Bacillota > Bacilli > Bacillales_A > Planococcaceae > Planococcus. Next base: position 23,616 of record NZ_JAHPZO010000020.1, on the reverse strand, counting down.
GCGATGGTTGCCATACTGGCGGCATTCTCGGTCAACATCAGCGGGATTATCGCCGGTGCCGGGGTCGTCGGCCTAGCTGTTGGTTTTGGTGCCCAGAACTTGGTGCGCGACGTGATTACCGGCTTCTTTATTATTTTTGAAGACCAATTTTCAGTCGGCGATTATGTCCGCATCAACCAAGCCGAAGGAACGGTCCAGGAAATCGGCTTGCGGACGACGAAAGTGCAGGCGTGGACCGGTGAGCTATTTATCTTCCCGAATGGAATGGTCACGGAAGTCGTCAATTTCTCGCTTCATAATTCAATCGCGGTTGTGGATTTAAGCGTTTCGCATGATTCCGACCTGGCAAAAGTGGAACGGCTGATTTTGGAATTTTTGGAAACGGTACAACCCACTTACGAAGAAGTCATCAGCCCGGCCGAATTGCTCGGCGTGCAGAACATGACAGCGACGGAAGTGGTCATGCGCTTGACGGCGGAAACTTTGCCGATGCAGCATTTTGCGGTATCCCGCAGAATGCGCCGTGACTTGAAAGAGTTTCTCGATCAGCGCGGCGTCGAATTGCCGTATCCTCGCATGGTGGTCATGCACCGCGAGCCCGGTGATGCAGCCGCAATGAATGCGAATAAATGATGGGGGGACGCAGCCGTGGAAATGAAGGAATTTGGGCTACATGATATTGTCGAAATGAAAAAAGGGCATCCATGCGGGGCGAATGCCTGGAAAATTATCCGCATGGGCGCAGACATCCGCATCAAATGCGAAGGCTGTCAGCACAGCGTCATGCTGCCGCGAGCCGAGTTCAATAAAAAAATGAAAAAAGTATTGGTGAAGGCCGAGGCGGAATGAGGAATGGACATTTCCGCCTCCTCTTTCTATAATGGAATGGTTGCAAAATTTGTGAGCGAAAAAGAAAGGTCGTGAATCCTTTGGCATTAACTGCAGGGATTGTAGGATTACCAAACGTAGGGAAATCCACATTATTCAACGCTATTACGAAAGCGGGCGCCGAAGCGGCGAACTACCCGTTCTGTACGATAGATCCAAACGTCGGCATCGTCGAAGTGCCGGATGAGCGCCTCGATAAACTGACGGAATTGGTCGAACCGAAAAAGACCATTCCGACGGCGTTCGAGTTTACGGACATTGCCGGCATCGTCAAAGGCGCCAGCAAAGGGGAAGGGCTCGGGAATAAATTTCTCGCCCATATCCGCGAAGTGGATGCCATTACGCAAGTCGTCCGTTGCTTTGCTGATGACAACATCACGCACGTTTCTGGCGGGGTGGATCCGGTTTCCGATATCGAAGTCATCAATTTAGAATTGGTTTTGGCCGATATGGAAAGCATCGAAAAACGCATTAGCCGCAACGCCAAGCTATTGAAGCAAAAAGACAAAGACGCTGTTGCAGAAGAGCCGGTATTGGCGAAACTTCGCGAAGCTTTCGAGAACGGCGAATTGGCCCGTTCGATCGACTTCACAGAAGATGAACTAAAAATCGCCAAAGGCTTGAATTTGTTGACGCTCAAGCCGATGCTCTATGTAGCGAACGTATCGGAAGATGAAATCGCTGATGCAGCGAGCAACGAATACGTCCAGCAAGTCCGCGGTTACGCAGCTGGCCACGATTCCGACGTCATCGTTGTCTGTGCGAAGATCGAAGAAGAAATGGCAGAGCTTGACGACGAGGAAAAAGAAATGTTCCTCGAAGAGCTCGGCATCGAAGAGTCAGGGCTTGATCAATTGGTCAAAGCCGCCTATAACTTGCTCGGACTTGCTACTTACTTCACTGCCGGCGTGCAGGAAGTGCGTGCATGGACGTTCAAAAAAGGCATGAAAGCCCCGCAATGTGCGGGCATCATCCACTCCGACTTCGAACGCGGCTTTATCCGCGCAGAAACCGTCGCTTACGAAGAATTGGTGGAAGCCGGTTCGATGGCAGCGGCAAAAGAAGCCGGTAAAGTGCGCCAAGAAGGCAAGGAGTACATCGTTAAAGACGGCGATGTCATGCTCTTCAGATTCAATGTATAAGGCTTATGCCGAATAGTTTATTGTCAGTAATCGCCACGGAAACAAATTAACAACGAATTGGCGGCTGGCAAAGAATACCGAACCGGGTGCTTTTTGAGCGCCCGGTTTTTTATGAGGAGGGAAACGAATGTATTTATTCGCGTATGGAACTTTGAAAAGAGGCGGCAAATACCATTTTTATTTGGAAGAAGCGGAATTGGTGGAAGAGCATGTGACGATTTCGGGAAGCTTGTATGATACGGGGCTTGGTTATCCGGCACTTGAATTGGCAGGGGACGATGTCATTCAGGGAGAGCTTTATGAGATCCCAGACGTATTATGGCCGGCGATTAACGACTTGGAAGATTACTCGGGGAACGAAAAAACAGACATGTACGACCGCCTGACGATTGAGGTCAAAACCGAGCGCGGACCAAAACAAGCGATTGTCTATACGGCAAAAGCAGAGCGCTTGCTGAAGGAATATATCCCAGAAGGTGTATGGGATGTGGAGCGGTCGTTTGCGAGATAAGAATTAAAAAGAAGGCACAGCAGGAGATCTGCTGTGCCTTCTTTTATTATTTACGCGGATCCTGCCATTCATTCATCTAGCGACGGGTAGCTGGAATAGACGTGGAGGCGGGGGAGTTTCGGGTCATCCAGTATCCATGCATCATTGGGCTCCTTGCGCAATTCACGGTACATGAGGAAGTCGCCGAACGCACCAGCCGTCAGCATGGCGCCGAGCAGGACGAGCACTTGGTCGCCGACCCAGAAGCCGATGACGGTCGGCAACACAGCGGTCATCCAAAAAGGCAGCAGCAAAACAGCCCGCATCGCCCGGTTTTTCACAGGCCGGTCGCTTGTCGCATAAGCGATGCCCAATTTTAAATTGAGGCCGTATTGAAGCGACGAAACCGGTACTTTACCGAAGGCGACAAAGCCGATCAAATGGAATAATTCATGCAGCACGATCAACAGCGCGTAGCCGCCGAAAAAATACAGGATGCCGAACAGCGAAAAGCCGAAAGAGAGCGGCTCGCGGAACAGCTGATAGGCAAGCGCGAAGCCGACAACGAGCACGACATTGAACCACAATGCTTTTGGTGCGATTTCTTCTATGTTCAAATTGATCACTTTGTGCGGTTCCATTGTCAACACATCCCGAATTTTGATGCTTCCAGTATAGCCTAAATTACAGCTTGCCGGAAGTTTGTGCGTATGCTACAATATGTTGATGTGAGTAATATTTATGATTGCTTGCTCCTTGCCCGCTGGAATCAGCAGGGCCCAAGTCCATAAGGAGGTGACAATACGATGAGAGAATATGAAGTAATGTACATTGTACGCCCGAACATTGAAGAGGACGCTAAGAAAGCGCTAGTTGAGCGTTTCAGCGAAATCCTAACTTCAAACGGTGCGGAAATCATCGAGTCGAAAGAGTGGGGTAAACGCCGTCTGGCTTATGAAATCAATGATTTCAAAGAAGGTTTCTACCAGATCGTTAAAGCTAATGCTGAGACAGAAGCTATCAACGAGTTTACACGTCTTGCGAACTTCAATGAAGACATTATCCGCCACATGGCTGTACGCCTAGACGTATAAGCAGTAAGCGGAATACAGATAATACACGACTTGAAAAAGGAGGTTGAATTCTGATGATCAACCGGGTTGTATTGGTCGGAAGACTGACAAAAGATCCTGATCTTCGTTACACGCCAAGCGGAGCGGCGGTGGCTCGTTTTACACTTGCTGTAAACCGGACATTCTCCAATGCGCAAGGTGAACGCGAAGCAGATTTTATCAATTGTACCGTTTGGCGCAAGCAGGCTGAAAACACAGCGAATTTCCTTAAAAAAGGAAGTCTCGCCGGTGTCGAAGGCCGCATTCAGACTGGCAGCTACGAGGGTCAAGATGGCAAGCGCGTTTATACGACGGAAGTGGTGGCAGACAGCGTTCAATTCCTTGAACCGAAAAGCGCCAACTCCGGATCTGGGGATCGTTCAAACGATCGCTCGTATGGACAGCAGCCGTCTTATCAACAGAACCAACCGTCTAGTCCAAGTCAGCAAAACAACACTCGTGTAGATGACGATCCGTTTTCAAGCGGAAGCGGGAAGATCGAAGTTTCGGACGACGATCTGCCGTTCTAAACCAGGCGCCCATCAGCGAATAGAAATCTGAAGATGAGGGAGGTAATTCGATATGGCACCACGTCGCGGAGGCAAGAAGCGTAAAAAGGTTTGTTATTTCACTTCAAACAACATTACACGCATCGACTACAAAGACACTGATTTGCTTAAGAAATTCATTTCTGAGCGAGGCAAAATTTTGCCACGTCGTGTTACGGGCACAAGCGCTAAATGGCAACGTCGTTTGACGATTGCAGTTAAACGCGCTCGTATCATGGCACTTCTACCGTTCGTAGCGGAAGAAAAATAAGTTTGTTCAAAGAGGCCGGGAAACCGGCCTCTTTTTTATATGCTTCGGGAAATTGATGAGAGGGAAGCTAATTGAATGAGTAGAATAGCTTGCGCTAGTAGACTGCGTTGCAGGGGCAAGCTTTCCGGAGGGCTCGCATTGAGCCGCTTCGTCGCTGCGCTCCTGCAGGGTCTCAATTGTCTCGCTGATCCTCCCGGAGTCGGCCCCTTCCACTCCGTCTCCAGTTTAAAAGGGGAAGAACACTTTTTCTGTTCTCTCGATACAAAATGTGGAAATGCTTCATGTTTTGTAGTTCAAGTCACTTTTACTATGGAAAGGCTAATTGGTTCAGCTTTTCGATTTAAGCACCAATGTGCCAGATGCTACATCCGAGGAAGCGATTCCCCCACTAGCCGGCAACTTGTATAGAAGTAGATCAGATTAAACACATTCCGATCAATGAAATCTTCAAGCCGCCGAGCGCCAGGGGTGAGCCGATGCCGTAAGACAGGTGCTCTTCCTGGCTTATGGCAAGAGGCCAACCCAAAGCAGGGCGGCGAATAACAAGATGAAATATCAATAGCAGGCTGAAGCACTTCAACACCTAAACTCTCACTATCTGCTCCAAATTTATCCCGGGAAGCGATTCCCCTACTAGCCGGCAACTGGGTAAAGAAGCAGATTTACTTAAACGCACCTGAATCAATGAAATCTTCAAGCCGCCCAGCGCCAAGGGTGAGCCGATGCCGTAAGACAGGTGCTCTTCCTGGCTTATGGCGAGAGGCCAACCCAAAGCCGGGCGGCGAATTGCAAGATGAGGCTTAAACAGAATTCTGCAACAGTTCGACAAGCAAACTCACGCTATCTTCTTATATATTCTTCCAAGAATCGATTCCCACGTTTTAATTCCCATCTACTATTTCCAACCGCCGCCAAATCAGCGATAATGATTTTCTACAGGCAGCTCATAAAAGGCGCACATTTTTTCTTCTCAAAATAGGGAACTAGGTGTACAGTGGCACAACCTCCCTTTTTTGTTCGGGGGCTTGAATCATGGTACAATTATACGGATGAAATAAACCCGAAAGAAGATGAAAAACGCAGATATGCCTAACCAAAAGACAAGTCAGCTAACGAACGGAGCCATGATGACGGCGCTGTTTGCCGTCTTATTGGCTATTTCTGTATATGTACCGGTACTGAGTTTGATCAGTACTTTGTTTTTGGCATTGCCGATTGCTTGGTATAGCGCCAAGTATCCGGCAAAGGCGTCGACGCTGGTCGCAGCGGTCGGGGTCGTGTTAAGCTTCCTGATCGGCGGATTGCTGTCTTTGCCACTGGCGTTGATCCACATTCCGCTGGGGCTCATGATTGGGCTGTCGATCCATTATAAAAAAAGCAAATTGTTCATGTTCATGGGCTCAAGCATCGTGCTGTTGGTGTCATTGATGTTACAATACGTGGCAGCCATCGCCTTTTTAGGAATTAATTTCCTCGAAGAAATCACGGTAACGATGCGCAGCTCCTATGAACAGGCGGGCACTTGGCTTGAGCGGCTCGGTTCGGAATCAATGGAAGAGTATGAGGAGCTAGTGGCGCAGTTCATGCTGACTTTTGAGACCTTGCTTCCGACGCTATTGATTTTGACGACGTTTACGACGGTATGGGTGTTGTTGCTGATCTTGCTGCCGATTTTGAAACGGCTCGGGATCGAAGTGCCAAAATTCCCGCCATTCCGCGAGATGCGCTTGCCGAAAAGCGTATTATGGTACTACTTAATCGTTATTTTAGTGTCCTTGTTATCGGATTTCGAGCAAGGGACTATGGTGTATTTGATCTTCGCCAACGCCTCGATGCTATTGCAGTTCCTGCTGTTCTTGCAAGGGGTCTCGTTCTATCATTTTTATATCCACCAAGAGGGCTGGCCTCGCTGGGTGATGGGTATTGTGACCGTTCTTGCAGTTCCTTTGCAGTCGTTTACGAGCATCATCGGGATTTTGGATCTCGGCTTCGACATCCGGGGCTGGATCAAGCGGGCGCATGACTCTAAAGGAAAGTAAGGAGCTGAAGAGAAATGTCGGCTTTTTTCAGGAAACGTAATCTAAGATACCCATTGCTGGCATTGCTGGCTCTAGGAATGGCCGCTGTAATCCTCATCTCCCTTTGGTCGGAATGGGGCGCGGGTATTTTCGCCATCCTTTACGGGGCGGCGATAACATCGGCGTGGGTACTGGAAAAACGCAATTATGAAGAGACTGAGAAGCATATCGAAACGCTGTCCTACCGGATGAAGAAAGTCGGCGAGGAAGCATTGCTCGAGATGCCGATCGGGATTTTGCTGGTCAATGAAAACCAGCAAATCGAATGGGCCAATCCCTATATCACCTCTGCACTCGATTACGAGACGCTGATTGGTGAATCGGTTTATAGCTTGACGGAAGAATTTAACCAATTGGTCAAATCTGCCGAATCGAATGAAATGGTTATGTCGCTTGGCGGCCGCAAATACCGCGTTTATTACCGTGCGGATGACCGTTTGTTCTATTTGTTCGATATTACCGAGCAAGTGGAGATTGAAACTTTGTATCATGCGGACCGGACCGTCATCGGTATCCTGTTTATCGATAATTACGATGAATTGTCCCAAGGGATGGACGATCAGGTGCGCAGCAATTTAAATAGCCTGGTGACATCCTTGATCAATCGTTGGGGAACCGATAATGGCATTTTTGTGAAACGGGTTTCATCAGACCGCTTTATGGCGGTGTTTAATGAATCCATCTTGAAGCAATTGGAAGAAACCAAGTTCACGGTGCTCGATGACATCCGCGAAGTGACGGCGAAAGATAATATGGCGCTGACATTGAGTATCGGTGTCGGAGCAGGTTCCGCTTCCTTGATCGAACTGGGTGCCATGGCGCAATCGGGGCTCGATTTGGTGCTTGGGCGCGGCGGCGACCAAGTTGCGATCAAGCATCCGAGCGGCAAGGTCAAGTTCTATGGAGGCAAAACCAATCCGGTTGAAAAACGCACGAGGGTGCGCGCACGCGTCATTTCCCATGCACTCCGCGATTTGATTCAGGAAAGTGACCAAGTCTTTGTCATGGGCCATAAAATGCCCGATATGGACTCGATCGGCGCAGCAATCGGCGTCGCCAAAATGGCGGAAATGAACCGCGTCAAAGGCCGCATCGTCATCGATTTTGACGAATACGACCGCAGTGTCATGCGCTTGATGGAAGAAATCGAAAGCGATCCGGACTTGTTCGAGCGTTTCATTACCCCGGAAGAGGCATTATCGGAAATGACCGAGCATTCCTTGTTGGTTGTGGTCGATACGCACAAACCATCAATGGTCATTGACGAACGATTGCTTCAGCGCATGGAGCGCGTCATCTTGATCGACCATCACCGCAGAGGCGAGGAATTCATCACCAACACAATGCTTGTCTATATGGAGCCATACGCATCGTCTACGGCGGAACTGGTGACCGAATTGATCGAATACCAGCCAAAACACGAAAAATTGACGATGCTCGAGGCGACAGCGATGCTCGCCGGCATCATCGTCGACACGAAAAGCTTTACGCTGCGCACCGGCGCCCGGACCTTTGAGGCAGCTTCTTATCTGCGCTCGAATGGTGCCGATACCGTGCTCGTACAGCGACTATTGAAAGAAGACCTCGAGACGTATATCGAGCGGGCGAAAATCGTCCAGAGCGTGGAATTTGTCGGCGACGGCATCGCCATCGCAAAAGGCGAGCCAGGACGTATCTACAGCCCCGTGCTGATTGCCCAGACGGCGGATATCCTGCTGACGATGAAAGACGTCAACGCGTCGTTCGTCATCGCAGAACGCACAGAAGGCGGCGTAGGCATCAGTGCCCGTTCGCTCGGCGAAGTCAACGTGCAGGTCGTTATGGAAAATCTCGGCGGCGGCGGCCATTTAACGAACGCGGCCACGCAAATGCCGGATGCAAGCCTTGAAGAAGCGGTCGGGCAATTAAAGACCGTATTAACCGAAAATGATAGAGGAGGATCTGAAGAATGAAAGTAATTTTCTTGAAAGACGTAAAAAATGTAGGTAAAAAAGGCGATATCAAAAACGTGGCGGACGGCTACGCGAATAACTTCCTGTTGAAAAACAACTTGGCTGTAGAAGCTGACCAGGCAGCAATGAGCAAACTCGCCGGCCAGCAGAAAAAGCAGGAAAAGGAAGTCGAGCAGGAATTGAATGAAGCGAAAGAGCTGAAAGAAAAACTGGAAGCTTTAACGATTGAACTGACAGCGAAATCCGGTGATGACGGGCGCTTGTTCGGCTCGATCACAACCAAGCAAATAGCGAAAGAACTTGAAAAGACCCATGGCCATAAAATCGACAAGCGCAAAATGGAGCTCGACGATGCAATACGCGCACTCGGCTATACGAATGTGCCGGTGAAATTGCATCACGATGTAACCGCGACATTGCGTGTGCACGTTACTGAAGAAGCGTAAGGGGAATAGATATGAACGAATCGATCGACCGCGTCCCGCCGCATAACCAGGAAGCCGAGCAATCCGTCATCGGAGCCATTTTCCTGGAGCCACAGGCACTGGTTTCCGTAGCGGAAATCGTCATGCCGGAAGATTTCTACCGCGTCGCCCATCAGAAGATTTTCCAGACGATGATCGATTTGACGGACCGCGGCAAAGCGGTGGACTTGGTCACGGTGACAGAAGAGCTATCGGTCAAGAAAGAGCTGGAAGATGTCGGCGGCCTCTCGTATCTGACCGAGATTGCCAATGCGGTGCCGACAGCCGCAAACGTTGGGCATTACGCCCATATTGTGGAAGAGAAAGCCTTACTGCGCCGCCTTATCCGGGTGGCCACCACAATCGTCGAAGACGGCTTTACGCGTGAAGACGAAGTGGAAGCTTTGCTTGCCGAAGCGGAAAAGAAAATGATGGAAGTGTCGAGCCGCAAAAATGCGGGCGACTTTATCCATATTAAAGATGTCTTGGTGAAAACTTACGACAATATCGAGCTATTGCATACGCGTAAAGGCGATGTCACCGGCATCCCGACCGGTTTCCGTGATTTGGACAAAGTAACAGCTGGCTTTCAGCGCAACGATTTGATTATCGTTGCTGCCCGCCCGTCCGTCGGTAAGACGGCCTTCGCGCTTAACGTCGCGCAAAACGTCGCGACGAAGACCGAAGAGAATGTCGCGATCTTCAGTTTGGAGATGGGCGCAGAGCAGCTCGTCATGCGGATGCTCTGCGCGGAAGGCAATATTGACGCCCAAGTCATGCGGACCGGTGCGCTCCAGAATGAAGACTGGCGCAAGCTGACGATGGCCATGGGCAGTTTATCGAATGCCGGCATTTTCATCGATGATACGCCGGGTATCCGCGTCAACGATATCCGCGCGAAATGCCGCCGCCTCAAGCAGGAATACGGCCTCGGCATGATCATGATCGATTATTTGCAGCTGATCCAAGGACCCGGCAAGGCCGGCGAAAACCGCCAGCAGGAAGTATCCGATATTTCCCGTTCATTGAAAGGCCTGGCGCGTGAACTGGAAGTCCCGGTCATCGCCTTGTCGCAGCTGTCCCGTGGGGTTGAGCAGCGGCAGGACAAACGGCCGATGATGTCCGATTTGCGTGAATCCGGATCGATCGAGCAAGATGCCGATATCGTGTCGTTTTTATACCGTGAGGATTATTACGATAAAGAAACCGAAGACCAGAACATGATTGAAATTATCATCGCCAAGCAGCGGAACGGCCCGACCGGCACCGTCAAGCTGGCGTTTGTGAAGGAATACAATAAGTTCGTCACCATCGATTGGGCTGACCAAGAAGGCGGCGGCGATTTCTAAATTATCTATTAAACACGAACATTAAATGCGTGCATGCATTTTGATGTTCGTGTTTTCTTTGGTTTCATATTGACGACAAGACGCTCTATTGGTACAATAAAGACTGTTTGAAACAGGGCGACAAGCCTAACGGAGGTGCGGACGATGACATCAGTCGTAGTAGTAGGAACGCAATGGGGAGACGAAGGAAAAGGGAAAATCACGGATTTTCTGTCGGAACACGCAGAAGTAATTGCGCGTTACCAAGGCGGAAATAATGCTGGGCACACCATCATTTTTGGCGGCGAAACGTATAAATTGCACTTGATTCCATCGGGGATTTTTTATAAAGAAAAAACATCGGTAATCGGCAACGGCATGGTCGTCGACCCGAAAGCGCTAGTGCAAGAGCTGAAAGGCCTTCACGATCGCGGAGTGACGACAGAGAACTTGCGCATTTCAAACCGTGCGCACGTTATTTTGCCTTACCACATCAAGCAAGACGAAGTGGAAGAAGCGCGCCGTGGCGCCAACAAAATCGGCACGACTGGAAAAGGCATCGGGCCTGCATATATGGACAAAGCGGCACGCGTCGGGATCCGTATTGCCGATTTGCTGGACCATGTTGTATTCGAAGAGAAATTGCGCATGAACTTGAAAGAGAAAAACCGCATGTTCGAGAAATTCTATGAAACAGAAGGCTTCACAGTCGAAGAAATCATGGAAGAGTATTATCAATACGGCCAGGAAATCGCCCAATATGTGACCGATACATCGAAAGTGCTGAACGATGCATTTGATGCCGGCCGCCGCGTCTTGTTCGAAGGCGCACAAGGCGTCATGCTCGATATCGACCAAGGCACCTATCCGTTCGTCACGTCATCCAACCCGGTAGCGGGCGGGGTAACGATTGGCGCAGGAGTAGGTCCGACGAATATTTCCCACGTCATCGGCGTCTGCAAAGCGTACACATCACGTGTCGGCGACGGACCGTTCCCGACGGAATTGTTCGATGACATCGGCGACAAGATCCGCACAGTCGGCAAAGAGTTCGGCACAACGACAGGCCGTCCGCGCCGCATCGGCTGGTTCGACAGCGTCGTCGTACGCCATGCACGTCGTGTTAGCGGATTGACGGACCTTACTGTCAACTCGATCGATGTCTTGACGGGGCTTGATACGGTGAAAATCTGTACAGCTTACCGCTACCAAGGCGAATTGATCACGGAATACCCAGCGAACTTGCGCATGCTCGCAGACTGCGAACCGGTCTACGAAGAAATGCCAGGCTGGTCTGAAGATGTAACATCGTGCAAATCATTGGACGAATTGCCGGACAACGCGCGCCATTATTTGGAGCGCATCTCGCAATTGACAGGCGTCCAGATTTCGATCTTCTCTGTCGGACCGGACCGCAACCAAACAAACATCGTCAAAAGCGTTTGGCGTTAAGCGAATACCCACAAGCCACTGCCTCTAATTAAGAGGGCGGTGGCTTTTTTTTGCGTTTGCTACAAATTCGCCATAAATGAAAAAGCCGTCTTGTACGCTTATATGAGGTTTATGACAATAAGATCACAGAAAATGAATGATAAATGGAAAAAAGAACGGAAATCATAATTTTTTTGCCTCTATTTGCAAAATTAAAGAAAATCATGCCAATAACTGGATAATAATGTATGGTACATAACACTTCTGTAATAATGAGTTTATCGGGTGAGCCTTTGAAAACGGATGTGGTAGAGTGGGGAAGTTGAAAAAACGGAAGACCCCACGATGGGAGTACGAAAGGAGCCAGACCCGCAACATGAACGCGAAACACCGCAATGAAAACCACTTGAAACTGCGCAAATGGAAAATCGGAACCGCCCTCGTTTTAGCTGCCAGTGCATTCGGCGCCAACACGATTTTTGCCGAACCGAATGAGCCCCAAAACCTGGAGCCGGTTTATCATATATATCACAACACCAGCTACCTCGGAGCCGTCTCGGACGATGCGCCGATCGACGAATTAATTGATGAAAAACTGGAAACAACCTCAAGCGAATACGACAACCTGCCTCTCGCGCCGAGTGACAAGTTGAATATTTTAACCGAACAAGCCGTGGCATCGAGCTCGACAGACGATGAGGCGGTCATCAGCCAACTGGACGAACAATTGGAGGTCAAGGCGGAAGCCTTCGCACTGCAAGTCGACGGCGAAGCAGCGGTTTATGTAAAAGACCGGAAAGCTTATGAAGAAACCATCCAGCTCATGAAACAAAACGCTTTAACGGAACAAGAGCTCGAGCAATTCGAACAGCAGCAAGACAAAGAGGAACTGCCTGAGCTGAAAGCGGGCGAATCGCGCATCTCTGACATTTCCTTTTCGGAAACCATCACCGGCTTGTCGAAGCAGGTCGACCCGAAACAAGTGATGGAGCCTAAACAAGCGGCAAAGCACGTAACAGATGAGTTCGAAGTGGACGTGCTCGTCAATAAAGCCGAAAAAGCATTGAAGAAAATGCCGTACGAAACCGTCGAAAAAGACAGCAAAGACGTCTATATCGGCGAAACGGAAGTAGGCCAAAAAGGCAAGCGCGGTGAAAAAGCGGTGAGCTATGCCGTACGCGAAGTCAACGGTGAACGCGTCGGCCGTTCCGAAACACGAGAGAAAATCCTCAAAGAACCGGTCGACAAAATCGTCCTTGAAGGAGACAAGAAATTATCAGGCATCGGCACAGGCGAATTCACCTGGCCGGCAGACGGCGGTTACGTGTCGAGCAAGAAAGGCCAGCGTTGGGGACGTGCCCATAAAGGCATTGACATCGCGCGGCCCGATACGCTCGATATCGTCTCCGCAGACCACGGCACCGTCACGAAAGCGGGTAAAGCCGGCACATTCGGCAACCGCGTCGTCGTCGACCATAAGAATGGCTATGAGACGATCTATGCGCACCTGTCGTCGATTGACGTCAAGGTGGGCGACAAAGTCTCCCCGCACACGAAACTCGGCGACATGGGGACGACAGGACGCTCTACAGGCATCCACCTGCACTTCGAGCTATCCTACGAAGGCCAAGACCGCGACCCGTTGGATTATGTGAAGAAATAAACTAGTAAGAAGCTACCAGCGTGCTGGGAGCTTTTTTTATTTCAAATAGGTAGCTTATGGATGTGAACAGGAATATGAAGTGAAATGAAGTAAGTAGAAAAGCTTCCGCTTTTCGACTGCGTTTCAGGGGCACGCTTTCCGGAGGGCTCGCATTGAGCCGCTTCGTCGCTGCGCAAAAACCCGCCTGCTCAACTCTCACGATGTTCGAGCTTCGCAAACGAATACGCTCAATACCTTTCGCGGATTCGCTTGCAGGGTCTCAATTGTCTCGCTGATCCTCCCGGAGTCGGCCCCTTCCACTCCGTCTCTAATTTTAGAGTGGAAGATTATTTCTTCAGCTCATTCAACTTTGAATGTGAAAACGCGGAAACGTCACAGATTTTCTAGCACAAATCATCTCAATATGGATTAAATCCACCAGATCCACGAGCAAGACTTTCGATTTAAGCATCACATCATCAGATGCTGCATCTCAGGAAGTGAGTTCCCCACTAGCCGGCAACTGGGTATAGAAGCAGATCTATCTAAACACACTCTACTCAATGAAATCACCAAGCCGCCAAGCGCCAAGGATGAGCCGATGTCGTAAGACAGGCGTCCTTCCTGGCTTATGGCAAGAGGCCAACCCAAAGCAGGGCGGCGAATAGTTAAGAGGAAGAAAAAGTAGAATGCAGAGACAGTTCGACACACAAACTCCCGCCATCTTCTTATATATTTCCCAGGAAGCGATTCCCCTACTAGCCGGCAACTGGTTATAGAAGCAGATCTACCTAAACACGCTCGACTCAACGAAATCTCACAGCCGCCGAGCGTCAAGGGTGAGCCGACGCCGTAAGACAGTTGATCTTGCTGGCTTATGGCAAGAGGCCAACCCAAAGCAGGGCGGCGAATAATAAGAGGAAGAAAAAGTAGAATACAGAAATAGTTCGACACACAAACTCCCGCTATCTTCTAATTATTTCTCGGGAAGAGATTTCCCCACTAGCCGGCAACCGGGTAAAGATGCAGATCTGCTTAAACGTACTTGGCTCAATGAAATCTTCCAGCCGCCTAGCGCCAAGGGTGAGCCGATGCCGTGAGACAGGTGTTCTTCCTGGCTTGCGGCAAGAGGCCAACCCAAAGCAAGGCTGCGAATAGTGAGCAGAAGTCCAAATAGAATTCTGGAACAGTTCGACACGTAAACTCTCACTAGCTGCTCCAAACTTATTCTAGGAAGCGATTCCCCCACTAGCCGGCAACTAGCTAAAGAAGCAGATCTATTTAAACGCACCCCAATCAACGAAATTTCCCAGCCGCCCAGCGTAAAGGGGTGAGCCGACGCCGTAAGACAAGTGCTTTTCTTGGCTTATGGCGAGAGGCCAACCCAAAGCAGGGCGGCGACTATTAAGCGTGAAGCACAAATAGAATGTAAAAACAGTTTCCCCAAGCAAACCCTTACCAGGCTTTTACGTCTCTAGAACCCGTTCCCCGCTGAGCCCCGTTGTGACCATCCAAAGGTGCGAAATGCTTGAAATAATGATAAAGTAAAGGATAGCAAAGAATGTCAAAACGGCTGTGTACAGGTGGAACAATTGGGAAGCAGAGGGGGAGAAGATAGATGAATAAAACAATATTGGTTGTGGATGATGAAAAGCCAATTGCAGACATCCTGCAATTTAATTTGAAAAAAGAAGGCTTTAATGTGGTAGTGGCTTATGATGGCGACGAGGCGATCAAAGTGGCGGAAGAAATTCAGCCGGACTTGATGCTGCTCGATATCATGCTGCCGAACCGCGATGGCATGGAAGTATGCCGCGAAGTGCGCAAGAAATTCGATTTTCCGATCATCATGTTGACGGCGAAAGACTCAGAGATCGACAAAGTGCTGGGGCTTGAACTCGGGGCGGATGATTATGTGACGAAACCATTCTCGACGCGTGAATTGATTGCGCGTGTCAAAGCGAATCTGCGGCGCCAGAACGTGGTGCCGGCAGAAGAGGAAGGCGTGGGCTCGAACGATATCCAGGTAGGGTCGTTGACGATTCAGCCGGATGCGTATTTGGTGTTGAAGCGCGAAGAGACAATCGAATTGACGCATCGCGAGTTCGAGCTTTTGCATTATTTGGCGAAGCATATCGGGCAAGTCATGACGCGCGAGCATTTGCTGCAGACGGTATGGGGCTATGATTATTTCGGCGATGTGCGGACAGTGGACGTGACGATTCGCCGCTTGCGTGAAAAAATCGAAGACAATCCGAGTCACCCAGCGTGGATCGTGACGCGTCGCGGCGTCGGCTACTACCTGCGGAACCCTGAACAGGAGTAGGCTGAATGCTGAAAACCAGTTTTTTTAAGTCGATTCATGTGAAATTTGTGTTGATCTATATTTTGCTGATCTTGCTGGCGATGCAGATCATCGGCCTTTATTTCTCCGAGCAGCTCGAACAAACGCTGCGCGGAAACTTCGAGGATTCGATTGTAGACCGGATGGAAATCATCGAGTTCAGCGTCCGCGAAGAGATGATCCGCAACCGGACAGACGAGGACCTGACAGTCGAGCAGAGCCTTCGGTCGGTCCTTTCTAATTTTAATTCGCAGGATATCATTGAAATCCGCGTAGTCGATAATCGTTACCGGATTTTGGCAACGTCCTTGGGCGAGAACCAATCGCTCGTCGGCCAGCGTTCGACAGATGATCAAATCCGCCGCTCGATCATCGGGGAGACATTGCTTGAGCAAACGTATGTGGACAGAAGTCTCGAAGAGCGGGTGTGGGTCAGAACTTTGCCAATCACGGCGGTCGGGGGCGAAATGCTCGGCACGCTGTATGTGAAAGCGGAAGTCGAGAATGTCTATGACCAAATGGACACCATCAACTCGATTTTGGCAGGCGGTACCGCCATTGCGTTGGTCATTACGGCCGTGCTTGGCGTCTTGGTCGCCCAGACGATTTCGCGGCCAATCGCCGATATGCGCAGGCAAGCGCAGGCGATGGCAAAAGGCAATTTCTCGCGTAAAGTCCGCGTTTACAGTGAAGATGAAATCGGCCAGTTGGCCCGTGCATTCAACCACTTGACGAACCGGCTGCAAGAATCCCAGCAGTCAACGGAAAGTGAGCGGCGCAAACTCGCTTCGGTGCTTGCCAATATGACGGACGGCGTACTGTCGACTGACCGTAGAGGGCGCATCATCTTAATCAACGAACCGGCTTTGCAATTATTGAATGTTTCACGTGAAACGGTCATCAACCGGCCGGTCACTACGGTGCTTGGCCTGGATGAATCCTATACATTCGAAGATTTGATCGATATGCGCGATGCGATCACGCTTGATATTAGTTCACAAGATCAAGCGACGCTATTGCGCACGACTTTCTCGGTCATCCAAAAAGAAACCGGATTTGTCAACGGCTTGATCGCCGTCCTGCACGATAATACCGAACAGGAGAAGATCGATATGGAGCGCCGGGAGTTTGTGGCGAACGTATCGCATGAACTGCGGACACCGCTGACGACGATGCGCAGTTATTTGGAGGCGCTCGCTGATGGTGCTTGGCAGGATCCGGAGCTCGCACCGAATTTCCTCAATGTCACCCAGACCGAGACCGAGCGGATGATCCGCCTCGTCAACGATTTGCTGAAGTTGTCGAAGATGGATTCGAGCGAAGCGGACTTGAGCCGCGAAATGGTCGAATTCGGCGTGTTTTTCAACCGCATCATCGACCGCTTTGAGATGTCGAAGTCCCAAAATGTATCATTTGAACGGAAAGTGCCAAAGTCGCAGTATTTCGTGGAAATCGATACCGATAAATTGACGCAAGTCATCGATAACATCATTTCCAATGCCTTGAAGTATTCTCCAGAAGGCGGCAAAGTCCGCTTTTCTGTCCGCGAGAAAGAAGGCGAGTTGCTCGTTTCGATCAGCGATGAAGGAATGGGAATACCGAAAGAAAACGTCGAGCGCATCTTTGACCGCTTTTACCGTGTCGACCGCGCGCGTTCACGTGCAATGGGCGGTACGGGTCTTGGCCTGGCGATTTCCAAGGAAATGATCAATGCCCACGGCGGTAGAATTTGGGCGCAAAGCCGTTACGGCAAAGGGACTTCGATTCATTTCACCTTGCCATATGAAATTGATGATGGAGGTGAATGGGATTGAAATACTTGGAGCATGTAAAATCCGTTGCCTTGTTTATTTTGATTTTTCTTAGCCTGGCACTGACTTTCACCATTTGGACATTCACCCCAAAGCTTGAGGAGCTTGAAACTCCCACGCAAGTGGATGATGTATCAATCGGAGACAAGCGCAGTGCAGAGGAAGTCGTGAGGCCCGTGAAAGTGCTGTATCATCACGAAGACGAAGTGACCGGCACTTTCTCACAAACCGAAATTGAAATGATGTTGGACACGATCCAGCAATGGGAGATTTCCGACGTCCAGCTATTTGAAGAAGAAGCAGGGACGGATGTACTCAAGCAGTATTTACAAGAACCGGGACGCACCGTGTTGTATTATCCAGGGGCTGTGCCGTTTCCTGTGTTTAACGTCATCATGGACATTTCCGACAATAATTTGCCGGAATCGACCTTTAACCGAGTTGTAGTCGAATGGGGCACAGAGGAAAACCCCGATTCTGTCATTTACTTTATCAATACAGGTTCCGGCCGAGTTTACGAAGCACAAGTATCGGACGCTGAGTTTATCGAGTTCCGGGGCGACTATGTGCAGCCATCAGAAGAGTATGACCGCTACGTCACGGATCCCGGCATCGGTACATTGCCGGTCTATGTGCCGGAAGGTCCAATCGAGAAGACAGGGTTTGATTATTTGCTGGGCGAGACATCGGCTTCTACATTTGCAGATGCCATTATGGACAGCCCGACCTCACAGTTTGCAGGGGACCTGCAGAGCGAGGAATTCACCGATGAGTCGGGGGCCATCATGCGTGAATTAGACGGCCAGAAAAGCATCAATTATGTACAGCCGAAAGCCGAAACCTCCGATCCGGCGATCCCGTCCGACCTGGTATTCAACTCGATTAATTTCGTCAATGAACACGGCGGCTGGACCGACCAATATGTATATTTCGGCATGAAATCGGTCAATCAGCAGATCAGTTATCAATTATTTTTCGACGGCTTGCCGGTCTTTAGCAATACGATGGCGGTGAGCCTAGACGTAGAATGGGGCATCAGTGACGGCATCGAGCAGGCATTCCGCTATAGCCGGCCGACTTATTTCCGCGATTCGGTCGTAGAAACCCGCACCATCGAAATGACGTCTGGCGAAGCGGTCCTGGAAGCTTTGTCGCGCCTTGATACGGATCTATCGACGATTGAGGCGGTGACGATTGGCTATGAGCTGACACGCAGCGAAGACGACCAATTGATTGAATTGATCACGTTCCAACCGGCTTGGTATTATAAAGCAAATGGCAAATGGACACGGCTATCTGACGAATCAGTAGGAGGCGTGAAGCTTGGATTGGAGTAAAACAAAAACCATTTTCATCATTGTTTTTTCGATTCTCAATGTTTTCTTGTATTCACTGTATATCGACCGCTATACGGAAGCCGAACAGATCCAACCGCTTCCGGAATCGTCCATCGATGAGAAGCTGCGCGGCGACAATATCACCTATTCGGCATTGCCGGAGATATCAGAAGACAAGCCATATGTACGCGGCGAATCAAAATCGTTCACTGAAAAAGAAGTGGACATTGACGGAATCGTCAATGTTTTAAATGAACGGCTGCTGCAAATCACTTACGATGAGCCAGTTGATCTAGACGGCGATAAAGAAGACGCACTGCAGGCATTCATTGAAGAGGAAGTTCCGGAAAGCTCGGAATACACCTTATGGAAAATCGATGAAGACCAGAACCAGGCGGTATTTTTCCAGCAGATCACAGACGTCCCGCTATTCCATAGCACAGGCGGCCAGTTGACGGTGTTCTGGAATGAAAACGATGCCGTGATTGGCTTCGAGCAAACTTTATTCAACAATATTATCGAAAATGAAGAGCAAAAGAGATTGATCAAACCGCTCGAAGCGATCCATACGCTCTATCAAAAGAGTCTGCTTGAGACCAATAGCCGCATCACGGAAGCCGAACTTGGCTATTCGACGCATGTGCAAGTGTCGGAAAACCGGCAGATGTTCGTCCCGACCTGGCGCATCCGCGTGAAGGATTCCGAAGGTGAGGAAACGGATCATTTCGTCAATGCCATCAAAGACGGTGTCATTGAATTGAACAAGAAGGACGAGGAAACAGCAGAGTAAGGAGTTTTAACTATGCGCTTTAGTGTATTGGCCAGCGGTTCGACTGGCAATGCCATCTATATAGAAAACGACGAGCATGCATTTTTAGTGGACGCAGGGCTCAGCGGCAAGAAATTGGAGTCGCTGTTCGCCTCCATCGGCCGCGATATGGGCAAGCTCGACGGCATTCTTGTCACCCATGAGCATAGCGATCACATTAAAGGACTCGGCATCGCCGCCCGCCGGCATAAAGTACCGATTTACGCCAATGCCAAAACGTGGACGGCGATGGACGGGCTGATCGGCGAGATTCCGGTCGAGCAGCGTTTCCACTTCGATATGGAGACGACGAAATCGTTCGGCGGCCTCGACATCGAGTCGTTCGGCGTGTCGCATGATGCGGCGGACCCGATGTTTTATGTGTTCCACGAGAACGGTCGTAAGCTTGCGCTGATCACCGATACAGGCTATGTCAGCGACCGCATGAAAGGCATCATCGGCGCATCCGATGCGTACGTGTTTGAGAGCAACCACGACATCGGCATGCTGCAGATGGGGCGTTACCCATGGTCGGTCAAACGGCGCATCCTGAGCGATGTGGGGCACGTGTCGAATGAAGACGCGGCGGTGGCGATGTCGGAAGTGCTTGCAGAAAAGCCGACGCGCATTTACTTGTCGCATTTAAGCAAAGATAACAACATGAAAGACCTCGCGCGTATGAGCGTCGAGCAGACACTGCAGACAAAAGGCATCATCGTTGGCGATTATGTCGATTTGTTCGATACGTCTCCGACAGAAGCGACGCCTTTGGTTGTGGTGTGAATAGATGTAGAGAGACTGTCCCAGAAGCCTTAGAGATGGCTTGTGGGTCAGTCTTTTTGTTTTTTTAGAGCCGCTTGATGCTCATTGCGGCGGACGCTTTCGGGCTCACAGGATGTGGGTCATGCAGCTGGCGCGACAGGACGTCGCGGTGCCAGCTGCCGCGGGCTCGCATTGAGCCGCTTCGGCGCTATCGCTCCTGCAGGGTCTCAATTGTCTCGCTGATCCTCCCGGAGTCGCCACTTTCACTCCCGTCAGCTAGTGTGGAATGAATATAGAGAGCGCAGCAACAGTTGCTGGAGTGTATCACCTAACTGCGTTGCGCCAAATCACTCAGTTAAAAAGTGTACAAAGTAAGTTGGGCAATGACTTCCTGATGTGCTTGTACAGGAAGGATTGCTTGCATTTTGACGGGTACATCTTATGATAAAAAGAGAAGCATAAGAGAGGATGGAGGTTATGGGTTATTACAATCAAACGCCGAATGGCCGGCAGCCGAAGCCGAGCCGTGCGGGTAGTTTTTTTGCAGGGGTGTTCGGCGTGATGGTCGGGGCGCTGTTGATGTGGGTACTCTTTACACAAGCACCGGGCTTATTGCCGGGAACCGAGTCATCAAATTCCGGCACCCAGATCCAGCAGCAAAGCCGTGAACAGCAAGGCGCATCGCTTGATATCACGACCGACGTGACGAAAGCCGTCGACGAGGCATCGGATGCGGTAGTCGGCGTGTCAAATCTCCAGACAGGCGGGGATTTCTTTTCGCAAAGCCAGGAGCAGGCAGTCGGCACGGGTTCGGGCGTCATTTATAAAAGTGAAGGCGATACCGCTTATGTCGTGACCAACCATCACGTTGTTGACGGCGCGAGCGGCATCGAAGTGACATTGGCTGATGGGACGAAAGTCGAAGCGCAAGTAGTCGGCAGCGATATTTGGACCGATCTCGCTGTCCTTGAAATGAGCAACGACAAAGTGCAAGGCGTTGTGGAACTGGGTGATTCGGATGCGCTCAAGCGCGGCGAAGCGGTTATCGCGATCGGCAACCCACTCGGTCTTGAATTTTCCGGTTCTGTGACGAGCGGCGTTGTATCAGGCACTGACCGGGCCGTTCCGGTCGATTTGGACGGCGACGGCACACAAGACTGGCAGGCGGAAGTTTTGCAGACAGATGCGGCGATCAACCCCGGCAATAGCGGCGGTGCGCTCGTCAATTTGGCGGGACAATTGATCGGCATCAATTCGATGAAAATCGCCACTTCGCAAGTCGAAGGCATCGGCTTCTCGATTCCGATCAATTCGGCGCTGCCGGTCATTAACCAACTCGAAGCAACAGGTGAAATGGTGCGTCCGGCAATGGGCATCACGCTGATGGATTTGGCGCAAGTGCCGAGCACATACCGTGAAGATACATTGAATTTGCCGGAAGAGATCACGGCGGGTGTCGTCGTTAGCTCGGTTGTCCCATCTTCTGCAGCGGATGAAGCGGGCATGCGCCAATACGATGTCATCGTTGAGATGGATGGTGAAGAAATTGGGGATATCATCGAATTGCGCCAGCATCTTTATAATGAAAAACAAATTGGGGATATCCTCCAAGTAAAAGCGTACCGCAACGGTGAATTGCTTGAATTCGAGCTTGAACTCACCGACAATTCCACATTATAAAATCCAGCAGTTCCAAATGGTGTTTTATGCACCGATTGGAACTGTTTTTTTCATTTCCGGAAATGAAAGGAAGAAACAAAAATCAGCTGAATATTATGCACTTTGGAGCTTGGATTTTTAGCTGAGATGGGGCAATTGTTCGGGAAAATGGCATGTGGATAACTTTTTTATTAAAAATCGATTGCTAACAATCCACAGGTGCTAAAAGCTTCGCTATCCGTAGTGTTTTATATCTGTTAAAATGGATTGTGGATAAAAGGGAACGAAATGTGTATAACTGTGTTGAATATTCGGAAATCGAAAGGAGGCGTAAAAATGGAGCTATATTGCTGCCAAACGCATGTGGGACAAGGGCTTGACGAATTTGTCGCCAAAATGGAAAGCTATCCTATACTGACAGAATTATCAGATAGCGAAAAGTTATCCACAAAGTGCAACTACTGTGAACAACAGGCATTGTATCTTGTGGCGAGTAAATAAAATTCTACAATATGTAGAATCGCCTGTGGATATGTGCATAAACTCTGTGGGCAACTTGTTTGTAAATTTCGTGTAAAGGGGGATAAGTTGTGAACATTTCTATCGTGACGGTCGGAAAACTGAAAGAGAAATACTTGAAAGCGGGCATTGCAGAATATGCAAAACGTTTAGGGGCTTATGCAAAAATCTCAGAGGTAGAAGTCGTGGACGAGAAAGCGCCGGAGCAATTGAGCGAAGCAGATATGGAAATCGTCAAAAAGAAAGAAGGCGAGCGTATACTCGCCAAAATTCCACAAGACGCCTACGTCATCGCCCTGGCGATTGACGGCAAGATGAAGACGTCCGAGCAGCTCGCCAAAGACATGGAATCGCTCATGACTTACGGCCGCAGCAAAGTTGTCTTCGTCATCGGGGGATCTCTAGGGTTACATGATGAAGTGTTGAAGCGCGCGGATGAGAAATTATCATTCTCGAAAATGACTTTTCCGCATCAATTGATGAAGTTGATCTTGTTGGAGCAGATTTATCGTGGTTTTCGGATAATGAAGGGTGAACCGTACCATAAGTAGGTGAGGTTTTAACATATTCAGTAA
The DNA here is from genome assembly GCF_019042655.1 of Planococcus sp. CP5-4_YE. Classification (GTDB taxonomy): domain Bacteria; phylum Bacillota; class Bacilli; order Bacillales_A; family Planococcaceae; genus Planococcus. The sequence goes on along the minus strand of NZ_JAHPZO010000020.1, from coordinate 455 downwards.
AAGCACCTTTCTAGAGAATAGAAATGGTGCTTTATTTTACTAACATATAAATTGAAATTTGAATAATTATTTTTTATGATCAAAATATTAAGTTTGATAATAGAAAGTAAATCTATATTTATCAGATTGTGTTAATGACGCCTGATTTTGTCTAAAAACTGACGGTTCTTTTTGTCCCAAACCTGACGGTTTCTTTGGCCAAACGAATAGAGAAAAAACGAGGGAGAACTAAGCTAGTTCTCCCTCGATTACTTTCTTCACCATCCGGTCATCGATGATGCGATTTCCATTTTGTGCTGCGAATAATAGGCAATGCGTCGCCAATTTGTTGATGAGGCGCGAGGCACCACTTGAATAGTTAAACACTTCATCAATCGCAGATTCGCTAAAGATGTCTCGCCCCACTCCCGCATAGGCGAGATGCTTGATCATGTATTGTTCGGTCTCGGCACGGT
>NZ_JAHPZO010000002.1 GCF_019042655.1 Planococcus sp. CP5-4_YE | reverse complement strand
CTTTCGACCCTGCTCGACCTGTCCGTCAAGTAGTCAAGCTCCCTTGTGCCTTTACACTCTGCGAATGATTTCCAATCATTCTGAGGGAACCTTTGAGAGAGAAAGTGAAGAAAGAGGAGGAGAAAGAGAAAGTCAAACTGCCCGCCTGACACTGTCTCCCAAGCCGCTAAGGCTTGTGGGTTAGAAGTTCAATACAACCAGGGTAGTATCCCACCGACGCCTCCCCCGAAGCTGGCGCTCCGGGTTCTCTGGCTCCTACCTATCCTGTACAAGTTGCACCAAAATTCAATATCAGGCTACAGTAAAGCTCCACGGGGTCTTTCCGTCCTGTCGCGGGCGCAGGAAATTTGAGAGGAGCTGTCCTTAGTACGAGAGGACCGGGATGGACACACCGCTGGTGTACCAGTTGTTCTGCCAAGAGCATCGCTGGGTAGCTATGTGTGGCCGGGATAAGTGCTGAAAGCATCTAAGCACGAAGCCCCCCTCAAGATGAGATTTCCCATTGCGCAAGCAAGTAAGATCCCTCAAAGACGATGAGGTAGATAGGTTCGGGGTGGAAGCGTGGCGACACGTGCAGCTGACGAATACTAATCGATCGAGGACTTAACCAATAACTGAAACGTGAGTTTCCCACAATGTCGATTTATCCAGTTTTGAGCGAACAAGCTCAAGAGTCCAGTGATGATGGCAAAGAGGCCACACCCGTTCCCATCCCGAACACGGAAGTTAAGCTCTTTTGCGCCGATGGTAGTTGGGGGTTTCCCCCTGTGAGAGTAGGACGTCGCTGGGCAATCATCTTTTTTTACTTTGTACCGAGATTTCCTTTTACCTTGCTTCCATAGCTCAGCAGGTAGAGTGCTTCCATGGTAAGGAAGAGGTCACCGGTTCGAACCCGGTTGGAAGCTTTTGATTCTTTAAAGTTTCTTTACATCGGAAACTGTTTTCTTTATAATTTTTTTGTAAGGCCCCTTGGTCAAGCGGTTAAGACACCGCCCTTTCACGGCGGTAACACGGGTTCGAATCCCGTAGGGGTCACCATTCATGGAGGATTAGCTCAGCTGGGAGAGCATCTGCCTTACAAGCAGAGGGTCGGCGGTTCGATCCCGTCATCCTCCACCATGTGTCCATTTTCGATATTAATCGTATAACGGTGGGGTAGCGAAGTGGCTAAACGCGGCGGACTGTAAATCCGCTCCTTCGGGTTCGGCAGTTCGAATCTGCCCCCCACCACCAGTTTTTATTGCTTTGGGGTATAGCCAAGCGGTAAGGCAACGGGTTTTGATCCCGTCATGCCCTGGTTCGAATCCAGGTACCCCAGCCATTTTTTATTTTGAGCCATTAGCTCAGTTGGTAGAGCATCTGACTTTTAATCAGAGGGTCGAAGGTTCGAATCCTTCATGGCTCATTTATCTTTGCGCATTTTCGCGCGGGGCCTTAGCTCAGCTGGGAGAGCGCGACGCTGGCAGCGTCGAGGTCAGGGGTTCGAGCCCCCTAGGCTCCATTGTTCCATGTGCAATCCATGTGTAAAAACCCCGTATCCATTCAATTGGATACGGGGTTTTTTTAGCTTCCAATATATTCGGATTGCGGCCGGAAAATCACGTTATCTTGCTGTTGCTCTATCGCATGGGCAGTCCAACCGACGACCCGTGCAACGCTGAAGGTTGGGGTGAATAGCTCGGGTGGCATTTGGATAGACCGCATAATCGCTGCTGCATAGAATTCTACATTCGTATAAAGAGCCCGTCCTGGCTTTCGTTCATTTAGCAAATGAGTGATTTCTTTTTCTGCTAAGACTGCAAGGTTTAGCCATGGGTCTTGTTGTTGCAGCTGCTGGCATTTTTCACGCAGCAGGATGGCGCGCGGATCTTCTGTTCGATACACTCGATGGCCGAAGCCCATGATTTTCTCGCCTTGCACCAGTTTTTGTTCAATGACTGGATTGATCCTTTCGGGAGACTGGATTTCATCAAGCAATTCAAGCACACCGGACGGGGCGCCTCCATGCAAAGGGCCTTTCATGGTGCCGAGTGCGGAAACGATGGCAGCGCTTAAGTCCGATTCGGTGGAAATGGTAACGCGGCCAGCGAAAGTGGATGCATTCATGCCATGTTCCATCGTTAAGTTCAAGTACGTTTCCAAGGCTTCAGTTTGTGCATGTGTCGGTACTTGTCCTTTAATCATCCACAAATAGTTTGCAGTGTGGCTCAGGTCGTTTCTTGGCGGGACGAATTCCTGGCCGGTACTTTGCCGGTATAGAAGCGCGGTCATCACTGGAAGGGCAGCAGTCAGGGCAATGGCTTGTTGTTGGATCTCCAATTCTTTGAATTCGGCATGCTGATAAGCTGAAACGAGTGTCCTCATGCCATCCATTAATGAAGTCTCTTTGGGCAAAACTTGCGCAATGGCCATAAGATAATCCGGCAATTGACGATAGGATGTTAATTGTTCAGTGAGGCTTGAGAGTTCTTCTCTTGAAGCATGATGGCCATGCCATAGGAAGTAGGCGGTCTGTTCGAAGCTCTTTTGATTAATCACTTCATTGATCAATGTTCCGCGGTAACGGAGTTCACCCTTATCCCCTTCGACAGATGCAATGGCAGTTTGAACGGCGACAATGCCTTTAAGGCCTTTTTGAAACATGGAAATTCCTCCTTTTTTTCAAGTATAAGTTGAAGCTTTAATTATGAAAATTAAAGATTTATAATTGAAATAATTAAAAAACCTAATTGAAAGAGGGAATGGAAATGGAGATGCAATGGTTAAGGACCTTTGCGGATGCGGCGGAAACCTTGAATTTCCGCAAGACTTCCGAACGCTTGATGTTATCGCAGCCGAGTGTGACGGTGCATATTCGGCAATTGGAAGAGTATTTGGGGATTCGCTTGTTTGACCGTATCAAGAATCGTGTGGTGCTAACCGAGGAGGGGCGGCATTTTAAACAGCAGGCAGAAATATTGGTAGAACAATTCGATTCGACGGTGGACGAGCTTCAATCGTTTGCCCAGGGCTACCGGCGAAAATGGACCATCGCGATTTCCCCGTTGATGGCTGAGACGGTGCTGCCCTATATTCTAAACTCATTTACGAAAGCGCACCCAGATCTTGAGCTGGTTATCCGGGTGGAAGAGTCGGAGGCGATTGAAGACCTGGTGGAAAGCGGGGAAGTGTCTGCTGGCATTTCCGCTTTGCGGCCGGCAAAACGAATGATGTTTCATGAAGTGGTTTATGAAGATCCTTTATTGCTCATTGTGCCGAGGGATGCTTATGATGATGAGCGAGGACCGGTGGTTTCAGCAGCAGAGGTGTTGCAGCAGAATTTCATTTTCACGCATCATCATCCCGTTTTTTGGGAAGATTTACTGGTGAAATTGCGCGTGCAGCTGCCGGGCATCCGGACCATGAAAGTGACGCAGGCCCATATTGCAAAACGGTTTATCCAGGAAGGGCTCGGTGTGTCGTTTTTGCCGAAGTCGATGGTGCGCCGCGAATTGATCGAGGGGCGTTTGATGGAAGCTCGCTTTGACTTATTCCCATTGCCCAGTGTCGCGACGTATTTCCTCTCCCGCAATATGGGAGAACTGGAAAAAGAGTTCTTGAGCCGCGTGCAATCAGTTTATTTCAGGTGAATTGAAGAGACGACAGTCTTATAGAAAATAGCGGATGTAGCGGATGCACTGGTATACTGCAAATAAGGAGGGGATGGATATGTATATTGAACAGCGCAATATTCGGCTACGTTTGCTGAAACGTGAGGATTTTAAAGCATTATGGGCGCTTTATACACCGGACATCTTCGAATACATGCTGACTAAGGTGGAGCATTTTGAAGATTTAGAGGCGTGGTTATCGGCTGGAATGAACCAATCCAATGTTCTGGTGTTTGCCGTGGAGCTTCCGGAAAGCGGCGAGATTATCGGCACGACACGCATTTATTCGATTGATGAAACGAACAAAAGCTGTGAAATCGGGGCCACTTTCTATAGTGAAAAAGCACAGCGCACACATGTCAATACGGCCGTCAAACATGCGCTGCTGGGCTATTGCTTCGAAGAGCGGGAGATGATTCGCGTCCAGTTCAAAACCGATGCTGAAAATATCCGTTCCCAAAAATCGATCGAACGGATAGGAGCGGTGAAGGAAGGGCATTTACGCAACGAACGAATCCGCTCGACGGGGGAACCCAGGGACGCCGTTGTCTATTCCATCATTGACCGGGAATGGCTGGAAGTGAAAAAATCACTGGAAGAGAAAATGAATAAATATTCGGAATAATGTTAGGTTGAGCCAAGAGAAGCTCAGAGGGTACAATGAATGTATCTTACTGAGGGGGTATAAAATAATGAATAAATTAAATGTTTCTATTATAGGTGTACCAATGGACCACGGGCAAATGCGCCGTGGCGTCGATATGGGGCCAAGCGCGATCCGTTACGCAGGCGTTGTGGACCGTATCGAAAATCTCGGACATTCGGTAAATGACGAAGGCGATATCCAAATCCGCAAAGCAGATGGCAAAGTGGACGAAAACACGAATTTGCGCAATATGGACGTGATTACCGAAGCAACCGAAGCGCTTGGAGAAACTGTTTCAGGTGTAGCTAAAGCTGGAAACTTCCCATTAGTATTGGGCGGCGACCATAGTATTGCGATCGGCACGCTTGCCGGCATTTCGGAGCATTACGAGAATTTGGGTGTTATCTGGTACGATGCGCATGCAGATATGAACACGAGCGAAACGTCGCCGTCGGGCAATATCCATGGTATGCCGCTAGCGGCAAGCTTCGGCCATGGCCATGAGAAATTGACGGACATCCGCGGCTATTCGCCAAAAGTGAAGCCGGAAAACATCGTCATCATCGGGGCTCGTTCTGTTGACCCAGGTGAGCGCGAATTGATTAAAGAGCATGGCATCAAAGTGTTCAGCATGCACGAAATCGATAAAATGGGCATGGATCATGTCATGCAGGAGTCGATTCGCTATTTGCGTGAAGAGCGACAAACGGACGGCGTCCATTTGTCGCTTGACCTCGATGGCATCGATCCGATGTATACGCCGGGCGTCGGTACGCCGGTGCCAGGCGGCATCAGCTACCGCGAAAGCCATTTGGCGATGGAAATGCTGTTCGATGCAGGGTTAATCACCTCTGCAGAATTTGTTGAAGTCAACCCGATTCTCGATGAAAAGAACCGCACAGCTGATGTGGCGGTCGCGTTGATCGGTTCATTGCTTGGCGAAAAATTGGTATAAGAATGAAGGGGCTGTCCGGAATTTCCGGGCGGCTTTTTTTATTGCGCAGCATGTATAAGGGATTAGGGAGAAGGGTGTAGGACTGTCGGGTAACACATTGCACGATTCTTATCAGTGAAATAATAAACTGATGAATTCATTCAAAGAACTGGAAATTGGCTGGTTTTTTCTGGGGATGGTTTGATAGGATAGAAGAAGAGAAAAAAATGAAACCTTTTCAGAACTGGACCGTATATAAAAGACAGCCGCATGGCGGAGGGAAATGAGATCATGGATGCGTTAGTGAATAAACGAATAAAACGAGTCATGAAGGGCGACCAAGACGCATTTGCCGAAATCGTGGAGCTGTATCAACATCAGTTGTTCCAGATTTGCTACCGTATGCTCGGCAACCGGCATGAAGCGGAAGATATTGCACAGGAAGCATTTACGCGGGCCTATGTGAACATACACACCTTCGACCAGAACCGTAAATTTTCTACGTGGCTTTACCGCATCGCCACCAATCTGTGCATCGACCGAATCCGCAAGAAAAAGCCGGATTATCACTTGGATGCGGAAGTAAGAGGCACGGAAGGCTTGAATATGTATTCGAAGATTGCCAATGACGAAGAGCTTCCGGAAGAAGAGTTGATGCGGATGGAAGTTCAGGAGCGGGTGCAGTACGAAATAAGCCGCTTGCCGGATAAGTACCGGGCAGCGATTGTGTTAAAATATATCGAGGAATTGCCGCTGGCTGAAATCAGCGAAATCCTGGATTTGCCGCTTGGCACGGTGAAAACGCGGATACACCGCGGGCGCGAAGCACTTCGCAAGCAATTGAGCAATTTGTAGGAGGCGAGCATGATGAATGCGTGTCCGGAAAAAGTCATTCGCATGATGGACGATTACCTAGACGGGGAAATCAGCCCATCAGAAGAGAAAGAACTGAAAGATTCCTTGCAGAACTGCAGCGACTGCAGAAAAATATATCAAGAACTGACCAAGACCATTGCGTATGTCCAAAGCGCTTCGCACGTCCAGGCACCGCCGGATTTCGTGCAAAAGACGATGGCTGGTTTGCCGAAAGAATCCCAGCGCGTCGGAGTGAAACGCTTTATGCGCCATCATCCGCTGATGATCGCGGCAGCACTGTTCGTCTTGTTGATGAGTGCAGCGATGATGTCGAGCTTCAGCGACGACCAGCAATTTGCCTTTACCAAACAGGAGAATCTGGTGGTGGAAGGCGAAACGGTCGTAGTTCCAGCCGGACAAACCGTTGTCGGGGATATAACGATCCGCAATGGGGATTTACGGGTTGATGGGGAACTTGAAGGCGACGTGACGATCGTCAACGGCCAGTATATGGCATCGAGTGGCGTCATTAACGGCGAAATCGAGGAAATCGACCAAGTATTCGAATGGCTCTGGTATACGATTAAAGGGACATTCCAGGATGCCGTCAGCTTTTTTGGCGGCAATGACCAATCAATAGACGAGTAAAGCCCATCCATTCTGTGGATGGGCTTTTTGTATGGGGGCAGATGTCGCGGGATATGATATACTGAAACTATATGTACATGGAGAAAAGCGAGGGTTGCAGATGCCTTTTTTGGAAAACTTCACTGACCAGACACCGCTTCAGATGATCGGAAATCTTATCGACATCCTGTTGGTCTGGTTCGTTATTTACAAACTTATTACTGTCATCAAGGGAACGAAGGCTGTCCAATTATTAAAAGGAATCTTCTTTATTATCATCGCGCGTCTTGTGACCCAGGCGCTCAACCTGGAGACGCTCGGTTGGATCATGCAGCAAGTGCTCGAATGGGGTTTTCTTGCCATCATCATTATCTTCCAGCCGGAACTGAGGCGGGCACTCGAACAGCTCGGACGCGGAAAATTGTTCTCAAGCAGTACGCTTAATGAAGAATCCGAGCGCAACCGCTTGATTGAAGCGATGAGCAAATCGGTCAGCTATATGGCGAAGCGCCGCATCGGGGCACTCATTTCAATCGAGCGTGAAACCGGGCTCAGCGAATACATAGAGACGGGCATTCCGATGAATTCGGACATCACTTCCGAATTAATGATCAATTTATTCATTCCGAATACGCCGCTGCATGACGGAGCGGTCATTGTCCAAAAGAACCGCATTGCTGCGGCAGCCTGCTACTTGCCGCTGTCTGAGAGCCCGTTCATTTCGAAAGAGCTGGGGACGCGCCACCGTGCAGCGCTCGGCATCAGTGAAGTGACGGATGCAATCACCATTGTGGTATCGGAAGAGACCGGCGCAATCAGTTTGACGGCGAACGGCGATTTGCACCGCAATTTGTCGCTCGAGGATTTTGAAGTGAAGCTTCGCCGCATTTGGTTCGGTGCTGAACAGCAGCAGGCGTCGACGTCCTGGTGGAATTGGAGGGGGAAAAAGAATGGATAAGATGATGGACAATCCGTGGTTTCTCCGGATTATGGCATTATTCCTGGCCTTTCTGCTCTTCTTTTCCGTCCAGACGGAAAATACGACGACCACGACCGAAACCGGTAGAGTGTCGGAAATGATTGAAGATGTGGAACTGCAGGTGTATTACGATGAGAGTTTGATGGTCAGCGGCGTGCCGGATACGGTCGATTTGTATTTGAGCGGCCCGGCGAGTATCATTCAAACGACGCGCCAGCTCGATGATTATACCTTATTCATCGATTTGCGCAATTTGCCTTTAGGGGAGCATCAAGTGCCGATCCAGACAGAAAACTTATCGGAGCAATTGAGCGCACGCGTGGATCCAGCATTTGTTAACGTCGTGCTCGAGGAGCGGGTGTCGCAGGAATTCGACATCGACGCGGAGATGAACGAGCGCTTGCTGGCAGAAGGCTTTATGTTGGATGGTTTGTCTGTTGAACCGGATACCGTAACGGTGACCGGTCCGCAAAGCGTCATTAACGCCATCAGCTTTGTCAAAGCGACAGTGACCGGGGAGCCGGAAATCAAGGAATCTTTTACCGCGGAGGCCCGCGTGCGCGTTTTGGCAGAGGACTTAACGAAACTCGATAATGTCACGATCGAGCCGGAATCCGTAGCGGTAGACGTCACGGTGGAAGAATACAGCCGCGAATTGCCGGTGCGCATCGAGTCGAATGGCGATCCTCAGACGGGCATTACGATTAATTCATGGACACCATCAAGCAAGCAAGTGCGTGTCTTCGGTCCGCGGAGCGTACTGGATACCATGGGTGAATATGTCATTGAAGTGGAAGCGAACAGCGTCACAGCATCTGATACGACAGTGACAGTGGAATTGCCGATTCCATCGGGCGCCTCCGGGGTTTCTCCAGGAGAGATGCAAGTAGAAGCAGCTATTTCAGTAGATGAATCATTAATCATACCGGAAGAGTTGGAAAATCCGGAAGTTGCCGAAAGCAATGAAGAAGAATAAAATAGCTAAAAATGTAAATTTAAGTTAATATAAACAAATCATAATACAGAGTGATTGAAGGAGCGAAAAGCATGGGAAAATATTTTGGGACCGATGGTGTACGAGGGGTAGCCAATAGCGAATTGACGCCGGAACTGGCATTTAGGCTTGGGCGTTTTGGCGGCTATGTCTTAACGAAAAGCTCAAAGGAAAAACCGAAAGTGCTGGTAGGACGGGATACACGAATTTCCGGGGAAATGCTGGAAAACGCATTGGCGGCTGGATTATTGTCAGTCGGTGCAGAAGTTATGCGCCTCGGCGTCATCAGCACTCCAGGTGTTTCATATCTGACACGCGTCATGAGCGCGGAAGCGGGAGTCATGATTTCTGCTTCCCATAACCCGGTCGCAGATAATGGCATTAAATTCTTCGGTTCGGACGGCTTTAAATTGTCGGACGACCAGGAAGCGGAAATTGAAGCCTTGCTTGATGCAGAAACGGACGATCTGCCGCGCCCAACAGGCGGAGATCTTGGCAGCATCACGGAATATTTCGAAGGCGGCCAAAAATACATCCAGTATTTAAAGCAGACTGTGGACGAAGAGTTCGACGGCATCCACGTGGCGCTTGACTGCGCACATGGTGCGACATCGACGCTGGCAACGCACGTATTTGCGGACTTGGATGCAGACATTAGCTCGATGGGCGCATCGCCAAACGGTTTGAACATTAACGAAGGCGTTGGATCGACACATCCTGAAGCACTTGCGAAGCTGGTCTTGGAGAAAGGCGCCGATGTCGGACTTGCTTTTGATGGCGACGGAGACCGTTTAATTGCGGTGGATGAAAAAGGAACAATCGTCGATGGCGACCAGATCATGTACATTTGCGCGAAGCATTTGAAATCGGAAGGCCGCTTGAAGCAGGATACGGTCGTTTCGACGATCATGAGCAATATGGGCTTCTATAAAGCACTTGAAGAAAATGGCATGAAGAGCGTCAAGACGGCTGTAGGCGACCGCTATGTTGTCGAAGAAATGAAAAAGAATGAATATAATTTGGGCGGAGAACAGTCAGGCCATATCATTTTCCTTGATTACAATACGACAGGCGATGGCTTGCTATCAGGCCTTCAACTAGTGAACATCATGAAGATCACCGGCAAGAAATTGTCTGAGCTAGCGAATGAAATGACGATTTTCCCGCAGAAGCTCGTCAACATCCGCGTAACGGACAAGCACGGCGTGACGGATAATGCGCTTGTGGCAGAGAAGATTGCGGAAGTGGAACGCGATATGGACGGCGATGGCCGTGTGCTCGTGCGCCCTTCCGGAACTGAGCCATTGGTGCGCGTCATGGTCGAAGCGCCGTCTGCAGAAGCGTGCGAAGATTACGTGGAGCGGATCGCGGCGGTTGTACGCGAAGAAATGGGCATGAAATAACTAAGCTAAAGGCCGGAGCGGATGCTCTGGCCTTTTTTGTGGGCAAAGTGATATGAAGCTAAGTATAGAATAGAGAGGTGCATAAAGATGGAGATTACGCTCCAGGGAGGACGCTTTCCGGAGGGCTCGCATTGAGCCGCTTCGATCGCTGCACAAAACCCTGCCTGCTCAACTCTCACGATGTTCGAGTTTCGCAAACGAATACGCTCAATACCTTTCGCATATTCGCTTGCAGGGTCTCAATTGTCTCGCTGATCCTCCCGGAGTCGCCTCCCTTCCGCTTCATCTCTAGTTTTAGAGAGGAAATGAAATGAGTTTGGCACTGGACTTAGTGTGAATAGTTTTGTTCTGCTTCGTAAGTCCAAATTGGATAGCTCTGGCAACTTCACCACTAGCAAGTCTAGCTAAGCGTCTCCACCAACGGATGCATCCAATCAACAGCGATACTTTCTCGCACACAACACCCATTGAAATCTAAAAGCCGAACCGCGCACAAGGGCGAGCCGAAGCAATGAGACAAGTGTTCTTCTTGGCTTATTGCGGGAGGCATGCCCAAAGCGGGAGGCGACTGCTTCGCGATGAAAAGGTCAATGACAGCTTCTTCTTACCCGTTTGTCCGATGTCCGACTCACTCCACAAGAGTTTCATTAGCTGAAACCTTTATGGCTATTTATCGTCATTTCAAGGGGCAGCGCCGTCAAAAGTTTACCAAAGAATTCAAAAAGATAGGTTACGGGATTTTCGGCATAAATGCGCAATGTAAAGCAAGGATGCTTGTCCTGGTGGCTTTTTGTGCAGGCTAGAAGTTGTTCGGAGCTGAAAATAGTTAGAAAACATGAGGAGCAATGAACCAGCCGCTGGAAGATGACTGTGCAGATTGTCCTAAGAAGAGTTGTGCGTTCATTGACGGAATTGTGCACAGCGGTTATGATAGGGAGGTCGGTTTAATGCCGATGCAAAAGGGGGATAGAAGTTAGTGCGAAGGAAACCAATTATAGCGCCTGTACTGAAGAACTCGGACGGACCAGTCAGTCTTCAGTAGACGAGGAGGAGGAGTATCGAGTTTTCGGCGGATACCTCCCGGCCGCGAAGCCCGGTCGTTAGGTGCATGCTTAAAACAGTCGAGCGATCGATTGGACAATCAGCTTGCACGGGTTCACGATAAGCGTTCGAGAACGCTTATTTTGACATTTAGAAAATTGGAGGAATATAAATTATGTGTGGAATTGTCGGGTATATTGGAGAACAGGATTCAAAAGAGATTTTATTGAAAGGCTTGGAGCGTCTGGAGTACCGTGGATATGATTCAGCGGGGATTGCAGTGCGCAACGGCGAAGGCATCAAAGTATTCAAGGAAAAAGGCCGCATTGCGGATCTGCGCGGAGTCGTGGAAGATGATGTGACAGGAAACACAGGAATCGGGCATACACGCTGGGCAACACACGGCAAGCCAAGCAAAATTAACGCTCACCCGCATCAGAATACATCAGACCGCTTCACGATCGTTCATAACGGCGTTATCGAGAACTACCACCATATCCAGCGCGACCATTTGGAAGGCGTGGAAATGGAGTCTGATACAGACACAGAAATCATCGTGCAATTGATCGGCAAATTCGTCGAAGAAGGCATGACGACAAAAGAAGCGTTCAGCAAAGCTTTGAAATTGATGAAAGGCTCTTACGCGATTGCATTGCTTGATGCACAAGAAGAGCAGACGATCTACGTAGCGAAAAACAAGAGCCCGCTTCTTGTCGGCCTTGGCGAAAACTTCAATGTCATCGCATCTGATGCCATGGCGATGCTGCAAGTGACGGACCAGTTCGTTGAATTGATGGACAAAGAAGTTGTCATCGTCAAAAAAGAAAGCGTGCAAATCTTGACGCTCGACGGCGAAGAAGTGGCACGCGATCCGTTTACAGCTGAAATCGACATGAGCGATATCGATAAAGGTACGTACCCTCACTATATGCTGAAAGAAATCGATGAGCAGCCAGCAGTTATGCGCAAAATCATCCAAGCTTACCAAGACGAGAACGATCAGTTGACGATCGACTCGAAAATTTTGGACGCTTTGGAATCTGCAGACCGCCTGTACATCATTGCTGCAGGCACAAGCTACCATGCAGGTTTGATCGGCAAGGAATACTTGGAGAAAATGGCGGGCATCCCAGTAGAAGTGCACGTAGCGAGCGAATTCGGCTACAATATGCCGCTTCTTTCTGAAAACCCGTTGTTTATCTTCATTTCCCAGTCCGGCGAAACAGCGGACAGCCGCCAAGTATTGGTGCGCATCAAAGAATTGGGCCATCCATCACTGACGGTGACAAACGTGGCGGGCTCTACGCTTTCACGTGAAGCAGACCATACGCTATTGTTGCATGCTGGCCCTGAAATTGCGGTAGCATCCACAAAAGCATACACAGCGCAGTTGGCTGTACTTTCAATCTTGGCAGCAGTAACGGCAGAGCGACGCGGCCGTGATATCGGTTTCGATTTGGTCCAGGAAATGGGCATCGTGGCGAACGCTGTGCAAGCACAAGTCGATATGAAAGAAGAGCTTGAACAAATCGCAACGGATTTCCTTTCGACGACACGCAATTGCTTCTTCATCGGGCGTTTGATGGATTATTTCGTCGGCCTTGAAGGCGCATTGAAGTTGAAAGAAATCTCTTATATCCAAGCAGAAGGCTTTGCTGGCGGAGAATTGAAGCACGGCACGATCGCATTGATCGAAGAAGGCACGCCGGTCATCGCGCTTGCGACGCAGGAATCCGTCAACTTGAACATCCGCGGCAACGTCAAAGAAGTGGCGGCACGCGGCGCCAATACGTGCATCATTTCCATGGAAGGCTTGAACGAAGAAGGCGACAGCCACGTCTTGCCGAAAGTCCATGAATTGTTGACGCCACTCGTATCGGTCATCCCGCTTCAGTTGATCAGCTATTATGCTGCTCTTCACCGTGATTGTGATGTTGACAAACCGCGTAACTTGGCAAAATCTGTAACAGTTGAATAAACAATGAGTGAACCCTCGCATCCGTGCGGGGTTCTTTTATTTCCTGGGAAATATGAAATTTTCAATAATAAGTTTGAATATTCGTTCTTTTTATTGAAAAGAAATGATTTATCTCCTATGATGAAAGGGCATCGAGATCTGCATACATGCGGTTATCATAAAGGAGGCGGAGTTATGACGAAAATTGGCATCATTACCGGCAGTACACGTCCCGGACGCACTAGTTTGCAAGTGGCGGAATGGGTGAAAGGCATCGCCGACCAGCGCGGCGACGCTGATTATGAACTCGTAGATTTGGCTGAATACAATTTACCAATGTATGCAGAGCCGGTTTCTGCGGCGTACAGCCAGGATTATCAAACGCCCGAAGCCATTCCATGGGCGAAAAAGATTGCGGAGTTGGACGGTTATGTATTCATTTGCCCGGAGTATAACCATGGCGTTACGTCAGCGTTGAAGAATGCCATCGATTATTTGTACATCGAATGGAACAATAAGGCGGCAGGCATTGTCAGCTACGGATCGGCAGGCGGCGTCCGGGCAGCGGAATCCTTGCGCATCATACTGGCAGAACTGCAAGTGGCTACGGTCCGGGTCCACCCCGCCATGTCCTTGTTTACGGATTTCGTGAAAATGGGCGAATTCAAGCCGGCAGCATTCCATGAGAAATCGGTCAATGCCATGCTCGATCAAGTCACTGCGTGGGCGAATGCGCTGGAACCTTTGCGCAAGTGATCAAGTGAATAAACTTTTCCACCGAATCCTGGATGGGGGGCGCGAACAATAGCGTCCCCATTCGGGATTTTATTGTGGAAGAGTCTGGACTCTGAAGCCTGGAAAATATTGAGTTATCGTTTCAACACGAATGGAAGAAAGTGTATCATTAACATGAACAGCAAAGAGTGTAGCGGGAAAAGAGGAAATCGAGTGGGGACTATGACAGAAAAAAAGGCAAGGAAGCGGGCTAAGAAAGTGCTGCGGGCGTTTGCGGTTATCATTGGCGGGTTCATTACAGCATATGGATTGGAAGCCGTATTGATTCCGAATAACGTATCGGACGGCGGTGTGACGGGACTGAGCATTGTCGGTTCCCAGCTGACGGGCATGCAGCTCGGAATTTTGATCGGCCTGCTGAATATTCCCTTCGTTTATCTTGGGTATAAGCAAATCGGCAAGAGCTTTGCCATCTATTCGGTGATCGGCATTGCCGCTTTGGCATACGGGACGACCATTATGCACCATGTCCCGCAGATTGTCGAAGGTGATTCACTGCTGGTGACAGTAGTCGGGGGTATCATCATCGGTTTCGGCATGGGGCTTGCGCTGCGCAATGGCGGTGCGTTGGACGGCATCGATATGCTCGCGGTGTTGCTGTCGCGGAAATTGCCGTTTGGTACAAGTGATTTAATTTTATTCCTGAACTTATTCGTCTTTATCGTCGTGTCGACGGTTTTCGGATTGCAGGGCGCGTTCTTGTCGGGAATCGCTTATTTCATTGCTTCCAAAGTGATTCATATGGTGGAGGAAGGCTTGAGCGGTTCGAAAACGTATAAGATTATCACGAGTGAACCCGAGAATATGGTCGAGACGATCCGCGACCGCTTGGGGCGCAGTGCTACATATAATTTGGTCAAAGGGGCGTACACCAATGAAGACTATAAGGAAATCACGTGCATCATCAACCGCCTCGAAGATAGCAAGATGAAAGAAATCATTTACGAAATCGACCCGCAGGCTTTTGTTGCGGTGTATGATGTCGCTGAAGTGAAAGGCGGCAATTTCAAGAAGCGCGATATCCATTAATGAAACAGGGGGAGACGATATGATCATCGGATTGCATCACGCACAAATCACCATTCCAAAAGGGGCAGAAGTAGAAGGAAAAGCGTTTTATTGCGAGCTATTGGACTTGCAGGAACTCGACAAGCCGGATGCCTTGAAAGGGCGCGGCGGCTTTTGGCTTTCAGTCGGCCATCAGGAAGTGCATGTCGGGACTGAAGACGGCTTTGACCGTTTGGCGACAAAAGCGCATCTCGCGTATCAAGTAGAAGACATACATTATTGGCGCGAGAGGCTGGAAGAAAACGGTGTGGAGATTCTGGAGGCGGTGCCAATTCCGGGATTTGCGCGTTTTGAATTCCGCGATCCGTTCGGCAATCGGGTGGAACTGATTCAACAGGAAGGAGCGGGAGAAAGCCAATGAAAGTGATAGCTGGATCAGATCGACAAGATAGTGAATTTATCCGAAACAAATTGATTGCGTACAATATGAAAAACTTGCCGGACGAAGTTAAGACGCCGGTGGAGCATCTGAATGTTGTGCTGAAAGACGATGACGGGACAATCATGGGCGGCATTACCGCTACTGCGTTCTGGCAGCATTTGCATGTCGACTTTTTGTGGGTGGACGAACGCTTGAGAGGGCAAGGACAGGGGAAGCTGCTGCTTGAGAAGATGGAGCAAGCTGCGAAAGAACACGGCTGCCGGTTGATTACGCTCGATACGTTCAGTTTCCAGGCCCCCGATTTTTACAAGCGAAACGGCTACGAAGTCTTCGGCAAGCTCGAAGATCATCCGAAAGGCTTCAGCCAATATTTCCTGCAGAAACGACTAGAGAATTAAAACACAAGGCCGGCCTGAATGCAGGCTGGTTTTTTCTATGGAAAAATTTCATTTTCTTGATTTTCAAAGTATTGCCGAAGTTTCACGATCAGCCGGTAAAGCTCGGCGTGATCGCGGTGGCTGTTTCAACTTTGGTCATCGGCTTCTGGGTGGCATTTTATTTATGGATGATTCCAGAGAATACAGCGGCTTACTTCACGGCAACGGCTGAACAGAATTATATGATTGTTGCTGTCTGCCTTGTCGCGTTTATCGCCTATGCGCTGTACACGAAATCCTGGATTACCATTATCGTCGCGGCGTTGATGAGTGCGGGGCCGCTTGCGGAAAAATGGATCCCACAGGATGTAAATGAAGATCCGCTATACATCGCCATGGCTATCGGGATTTTCGTCTTGATCGGTATTGCGGCTATCTGGTTGTTGATGCGAAAAAGGCATAAAACGACTTAAGTCATGAGTTAGGTAGAAGGCTTATCTTCACTCTGGATGTCACCGACCAGTTCTTCGAGCAAGTCTTCCAAGGTGATAAGGCCGGCCGTACCACCGTATTCATCGAGCACGATGGCTAAATGGTTATGGCTTTTCTGCATTTCCAGGAACACTTCATCAATTTTGCGCCTTTCAAACACAAAATGGGGCGCCCGCATAATTTGGCGGATATCGAAGACTGGCTTCGGTGGATTTTCCCGATAGCGAAATAGATCCTTAAGGTGAATACTGCCAATCATCTGGTCTCTATTGTCCTGATAGACCGGAAATTTGGAGAAAGGGTGCAGCGTGGCGAGGCTCACGATATCGTCGAGCGAATCATCGACAGAGATGGCGATGATGTCTGTCCGGTGAACCATGATGTCTCCGATGGCTTTGTCGTTGAATTCAAATGCGCGCGTAATGATGAATTGCTCCATGTCTTCGATGGTGCCTTTTTCCTTGCCGGCTTCGAGCATTAGGCGAATTTCTTCTTCGGTTTCTTCCGGCACGGGTTGATGGGGGTCGATGCCAAACAGGCGAATTACTCCGTTTGTTGACCATGAGAGAATGGTGACGAATGGGCTGGTGAGCACGGCGATCGCACGAAGCGGATAGATCATGGCCATTGCAATGGGTTGTGGTTTTTGGAGGGCGAGCCGTTTTGGCACCAATTCCCCGAAGACGAGCGTGAAATAAGACAGCAGCAAAGTGATGAAAATCAGGGAAGTGATTTGCACGATACCGGGGGATACCGGAAGTGCCGTGCCTTGGACATAAAGCGACAATTCATCCGCAAAGCTGTCCGCGGCGAAAGCGCTCGCCAAAAAGCCCGCGAGTGTAATGCCGATCTGGATCGTCGCAAGGAACTGGCTCGGCTGCGACAGCATGGCATCGATCAGCTGGGCTTTTTTATTGCCTGACTCGGCCATTTTCTTGATCTTGTAGTCGTTCAATGAAATTAACGCAATTTCAGACGCCGCAAACAAGGCGTTGGCGAAAATCAATGCACTCAATACCCCAAGTGCCCATCCCATAATGGAAGCCTCCTTCTGACAACGGTAGTCGAGCCTGAAGCAGCATAACGAAAACGGAAAGTTGCGTGAGTGTTAATTAGCTTCAGTTTAGCCGAAAAATGTCGGGAAACCAATTATATGCAATGAAAAAAGAAGAGCTGCCGCGGCAGCTCTTCTTTCCAGGTTGTCGAGAAATGTAAGAAGTCATATTTTCCGAAGCTTATCGCTCGCTTTCCGTGGGCTCGCGCCCAAGCCTCCTCAGCCGCTTCGCTGCTTGCGGGGTCTCGGTCGTCTCGCTGATCCACTGGAGTCGAGCGAACGCTTCTCCAAATACTTGGATAGAACATTGATTTTAGAGTGTAGAATAAGTGATCTCTTTTTTCATTCGTAGCAGATCACAGACTTCTTTCTTATAGATCAATTAAATAGTGCCGGCTTCGAATGATTCGTCGCTAATTTCGCCGACGATTTCTTCGAGAATGTCTTCCATTGTCACTAGGCCTGCGATGCGTCCGTCTTTTCCGGTGATGACCGCCATATGCGTCCGGCTTTGCTGCATGCTGGCGAGCACTTTTTGGATCGGCGTATTTTCCGGGAAGCGCGGCATCGGATGCAGGAAAGATTCCGGCGTCTGGGTCCTGCCGGCTGCCATGCTTGTCAGCAATTCTTTCGTATTGATGAAGCCGAGCAGGCGGTTCGGGTCTCTACCTTCCGTCACGGGGTAGCGTGTATATTCATGGCCATCGAGTACCTTGAAAAGTTGTTCCTGTGTCAAAGAACTCTCGACCGAGACGATTTTCTCTTTCGGGATCATGATGTGCTTGACGATGCGCTCATCAAAATCGAAAATATTTTTCAAATACGTCAGCTCGGTCTGGTTGATCTCGCCGCTTTGGTAACTTTCAGCCATGATCAATTTCAATTCCTCTTCGGAATGGGCTTCCGTATGGCCGCTCGGTTCCACTTTGAACAAACGCAAAAACAAGCGCGCTGAGCCGTTCAATAGCCAGATGAATGGGCTCATGATTTTCCCGAACCAGTACAGGGGCGGGGCAAGCAATAAAGTCATGCGTTCTGCGTATTGGATCGCCAAAGTTTTCGGTGCCAGTTCGCCGATGACGACATGCAAAAAGGTCACAAGGCTGAGGGCGATAGCATAGGATAAAATGGTCGCGATGGCAGGGGACAAATTGAACTCCTCAAACAGCGGATGCAACAGGCGTTCAACGGTCGGTTCCCCGAGTGCCCCGAGTATCAATGCCGTGATCGTGATGCCTAGTTGGCAAGCAGAGAGGTAATAATCGAGTTTATCTGCCACTTCTTTGGCGCGGACGGCTTTTTTATTGCCTTCCGAAATCAATTGGTCGATTCGCGACATCCGCACTTTCAAAATGGCGAATTCAGCGCCGACAAAAAACGCGGTCGCCAAAATCATTAAAGCTACAAGCAATAAGTTAATCGTTATTTGTCCATCCAAGTCGGATCCCCCAGAATCGGGGGCTCACCTCCAGTTAGTCGATTTGGTCTTGTGGTTTTTTCGGATTTTGCGTAAACAGGACTTGCTTGATCTGCTGATGGTCCATATCGGTGACTGTCCATTCAGTATCTTTATACGCCAACTGTTCGCCGATTTGGATTTGTCCGGTCGTGCGATAATGGATCCAGCCGCCGATCGTGTCGATGTCCTGGCTATTGTCGAAGTCTACGCCAAAACGCTCTTCGAGTTCTTTCAATAGCACACGTCCACTCAATACGTACTCGCGGTCTGCGATTTTCTTGATTTCCGGTTCTTCGTCTTCATCGAATTCGTCGCGAATTTCGCCGACGATTTCTTCGAGGATGTCTTCTAGTGTTAGCATGCCAGCGGTCCCGCCGTATTCATCCGCGACGATCGCTAAGTGGACGCGGGCATTCTGCATGCGCAGCAAGGCACCTTGCAAATCTGTCATCTCGAACACAGTCGGCACTTCACGAACAAAATTATGCAACTTCCAATCGCGCCCCGCAACGATCTGCGGCAACATTTTCTTGGCGCTGACAAAACCGATGATTTGGTCCTTGTCGCCGTCTTCCGTTACCGGATAGCGCGTGTAGTTATGTTCATCAAGCACATCGATGATTTCTTGAGACGGCATGTCGAGGTCGAGCGTCACGAGCTCGGTCCGCGGTACCATGATGTCTTTTGCCGAACGTTCATCGAATGTGAAGACATTTTCCATATAAGACAATTCGTTTTGATTGATGGCGCCGCCTTCATAGCTTTGTGCCATGACGATTCTTAGCTCGTCTTCCGAATAAGCCTGCTCATGCCCTGGCTGGACTCCGAAAACTCTCAACAACAGGCGTGCGGCTCCATTAAGCGCCCAAATGAAAGGCTTCATGATTTGGCCGAACCAATACAGCGGGGGAGCCAACAGCAGCGACATCTTTTCTGCGTATTCGATGGCGAGCGTTTTCGGTGCCATTTCCCCGAGCACAACGTGTAGATACGTCACCAATAGGAAAGCAATCGCATAGGAAGCGGCGGATGCGACCGAATCCGACACTTGGAAAAAGTCGAAGACCGGATACATGAGCCGTTCGACGGTCGGTTTCCCGAGCGCCCCGAGGCCGAGTGCCGTGACCGTGATGCCGAGCTGGCAGGCAGATAGGTAATAATCCAAGTTGCTAGCCACTTCTTTGGCGCGCACGGCTTTTTTATTGCCTTCTGCAACGAGTTGATCAAGGCGCGACATGCGGATTTTGACGACGGCGAATTCAGAACCGACGAAAAAGGCGGTCAAAGCGAGCAATAGTACCAGCAAAGCTAAATTCAGTATTGTAATTATGTCCACGTAAGATTCCCTGAAAAGGGATTCACCTCCATAAGTAATTCAGCCAGGCGGGGGGACGTAAAAAAATCCCGGTACGCCTGCTGAGGGTTTTCGAACTCTGCCAGTCGAGAACAGAAATCTGCCGTTTGCCGAAGAGAGGAACCAATCAGGCAATGAGTTTGTGAACTTTGATCTCTTGACACTTGCGGCAGCCTGCCACGAAGCTGGCTAAACAAATAAAATGCTCTATTTCAAGATCAAAATGCGCTAATCCCTTCCCAATGGGTTCCCCTCCTTTTATGATTAAGAAGTATAATACCATATATATTGGCAGATAGTAGAAATTCCATGTGTAATTATTCGGAAATTCAGCGGTGAATTTGGCGATATTATGTAGTAGCTTTTTTGTTTTTATATGTTATACTTTTTTTAACAACTCAATAGACCTTGACATCACGTCAAAGGGGAGTAGCTATGGGGAAACCTATTTCACAGTCGTCATTACATGGACCCGTTCCATCGGTTGTGATAGCAAAAACATTTTGCTTAGCAAGACCTTTGCCTTCTATAGGCATAGGTCTTTTTTGTTGCCAAATTTAAGGAGGTTTTTCAGTTGGAAGCAATTTTATTAGAGTATTTATGGGTGCTGCTCGTCTTAGTGGCACTTGAAGGTTTGCTTGCTGCTGACAATGCCGTCGTCATGGCGGTCATGGTCAAGCACTTGCCGAAAGCGCAACAGAAGAAAGCATTGTTCTACGGGTTACTCGGGGCGTTCGTGTTCCGTTTCGCGGCATTATTCATGATCACATTGCTCGTCGATGTCTGGCAGATCCAGGCACTCGGTGCAGCGTATCTCTTGTTCATCGCGTTTAAGCATATTTACGATCAGCGAAAAGGCAAAGAACACACCATCGAACCTGAAAAGACAAAAGGTTCTGGTTTCTGGATGACGGTATTGAAAGTGGAACTGGCGGACATCGCGTTCGCGGTCGACTCGATGCTCGCAGCGGTTGCGCTTGCCATCACTTTGCCGCATCTTGGCTCTATGGAAATCGGCGGCATCAACGGCGGACAGTTCGCTGTCATGTTGACCGGTGGTTTGGTCGGACTCGTCATCATGCGTTTCGCGGCGCATAAATTCGTTAAACTCTTGGCGAATTACCCGCAGCTTGAAACAACAGCGTTCGTCATCGTCGGCTGGGTCGGCGTGAAATTGACGGTCTTGACGCTTGGGCACGAAGGCGTCGGCATCTTGCCGTACGATTTCGCCCACTCGACAGAATGGAAATTGATCTTCTGGGGCGTTCTTCTGGCCATCGTGGCAGTCGGCGCACTTGTCAGCATCAAGAAAAAGCGCGAACAAAGCGTTGCGTAATTCCGGCTGGCCCGGTTGCAAGTAAAGTTCCTGCATGATAAAATCAACTCAATTCTGAAATGAAACGAGTTGATGGGTGGACAATGCGTAACTAACCTATATTTTTAGTCATTTGAAATAGTTATTTTTCGAAGGCAAAAACATAGGATTAGTCTGCCCATTTCATCCGTAAGGTGTTGTAGTTTATTCGGCGCATCCAAATGTACTGGCTAATCCTTCCAAATTTAGATTTGGGAGGATTTTTTTAATTCTCCCTGTCCAAAACGAGAAGGGGTGGTTCTGCATGACAGAACTAATAAAATTACTGAACATATCCGTGGAAATCGAACAACAAACGCTATTTGAGAACGTGACAGCGAACATCATGAGCGGCGATCGCATTGGCATCATCGGGAAAAACGGCGCCGGAAAAACGACGCTTTTGCGGCTGCTCGCTGGAGATATCGAACCGGCCAGTGGACAGTTAATTCAAGGCACACCGGACATGAGCGTGCGGGCAGTCGAACAGGAACTGCCGGATTACAGCTTTGAAGACGTGACAAAAGCGGAACAAGCGCTATTGAACAGATGGCAAGTCCCGCTTCGTGATTTCGCCCAATTGAGCGGAGGCGAAAAACTCAAAGCGCGGCTCGCGAAAGGCTTGGCAGTGCCAGCGGATCTCTTGTTATTGGATGAGCCGACCAATCATCTGGACGCACAAGGCACAGAATATTTGCTGCGCGAATTAAACGCTTATCCGGGAGCCATCGCGATCGTCTCGCACGACCGCTATTTCCTCGATCACATCGCGACGAAGATCTGGTCGATTGAAAATGGCAAAGTCTATAGCCATAACGGCAATTACAGCGACTATATGGAATTTCGCGAACGTAAGCGGATAAGCCAGCAACACGCTTATGACACACAACAAAAACGCATCGACCGGATCGAAAGCCAGATGAAGCAACTATCCTCGTGGTCTGAATCGGCACATGCCAACTCTACTAAGCAGGAAGGCTATAAGGAATATTACCGGGTCAAAGCGAAGGGCATGGACGCGCAAGTGAAATCGAAGCAAAAGCGCCTGGAGAAGGAATTGGCGAACGAGGCGGTCGACGCTGTCGAGCCGGACTACGAAGTGGAATTCGCTTTCCGCGCCAATCCGAAAGCGGGCAAACGCTTTTTGGAAGTGAAAGATGCCGGGAAATCTTTTAGCGACATGCCAATATTTAAAAATGCCTCGTTTACGGTCCAGCATGGGGAGAAAATCGCGGTCGTCGGCGCAAACGGCAGCGGCAAGACGACGTTTTTGAAAATGCTGGCGGGTGAAGAGCCGGTAAGCGTAGGGGAGCTATGGCTATCGCCTTCCGCTTCTATCGGCTATTTGACGCAAGACGTCTTTGATTTGCCGCTCGACCGGACGCCTGCCGAATTATTTGAGCAATTCACGTTCAAAGAGCGGGGGCGTGTGCAGAATCTATTGAAACACTTAGGTTTCCGTAAAGAGCAATGGCTGGAGCCGATTCGTGAGATGAGCATGGGCGAGCGGGTCAAATGCAAATTGATGAAATTCATCCTGGAGGATAAAGACGCCTTATTGCTCGATGAGCCGACCAATCATTTGGATTTGCCGTCGCGCGAACAATTGGAGTCGACCTTGTCGGACTATCGCGGCACGCTTCTCGTCGTATCGCATGACCGCTATTTACTCGACAAGGCGACGGATGGCAAACTGGTGTTTGAAGGCGGAACAATCCGCAAGCAGCTCGGGGAAGCGCCGCCAAAAGAAGCGCTTGGCAGCACCGGTGAACTTCGGTTGAAACTCGAGACGGAGCGTCAGGCCGTGCTCGGCAAACTGAGCTTTATGCAGCCGAAAGACAAGGGCTACGCTGAACTCGACTGGCGCTTTGTGGAATTGACGAAGCAATTGAAGGAATTGGAGTAGACAGCGATAATTCAAAAGAGACGGCTGCGGCCGTCTCTTTTGAATTATGAAGAAGTCTATGGTCTGCTATGAATCGAAAAGCTGATTATCTTATCTACAATTCAGAATCAATGAAATATCTCAGTATTTGGAGAAGCGTTCGCTCGACTCCTGCGGGAAAAGCGGGTTTGAGAGACCCCGCAGGAACGAAGTGACGAGGAGGCTCGATTCCCGCCCGCGGAAAGCGAGCGATAAGCTTCGGAAAATACGACTTTTCGCCTTTCTCAACAAGCTTGGAAAATGGACGGCCAAGACAGTATCTTTTTTATGCCAAGCGGCCGTCTTTCATGGTGATGACGCGGTCCGGATTATAGGACATAGTGCGAAAAGGCGTTAGATTTTCCTTTCCTGGATGAAGTTGGCTTGTATAATGGAAAGAAAACAACTGCAACAGATCTGATTTTGCTGCGGGGGATGAGGGGTACGGGAGATGAGTGGAATTTCACGGCACAAAGAACAAGATTGCTTAGGGTGCAGGCTGGCAAACGGTGAGCTTCCGGTGCACATGGTGTATGAAAATGAGTGGGTCGCGTGTTTTTTGGACCACGATCCGTTTGGCGAAGGGCATGTGCTCATTTTACCGAAAGCCCATTACCGTTTTATTGATGACATGGATAGTGAGACGGCACTCGCCATTCTAAACGCTTCACAATTAATGAGCCGGGCCATCCGGGAGCTTTACGCACCGTTTGGCATCACGCAGACGCAAAATGGCGGCGGGGCCGATGAATTGACGCATTTTCATTTGCATGTCGTGCCAAGAGATAAAAATCAGCCATTCGCGAGTTTTTATACAGGAGAAGATTTGGATAACGAAGCGCTGAAGCATCATCTAGCCGACACACGTACGAATTTAGTGGCGGCGGTTGAAGCGCAGTTGTCCGGATTTCCCGGGAAATAATATAGTGGTCAGAAAGGAAGACATTATGGCAAAACGAATCGATGAACAACTACTCCATCAACAACATTACGCAGAAATTCGCGACAAAGTGGCAAATGATCCGTATGCCCGTTCGCTCGGCATCCACTTAACTAAATTCGAAGAAACACTAGCTGAGGCGGAGCTGGTGGTGCAGGATCACATGGTCAATGCCTATGGAACTGCACATGGTGCCGTTATTTTCGCGCTCGCCGACCACGTGCTATCGGTAGTCAGCAATGCACATGGCAAAGCATCTGTCGGTTTGTCGACCAACGCCCAGTTTATCCAAGCGGCAAAGCCTGGGGATTTACTGACGGCGCGTGCGATCGAGACGAAACGCAATTTCCGTGTCGGCTTCTACCGCGCGGATGTATTACGTGGAGATGAGATCATTGCAACGGTCGATGGCGTGTCGTACCGGAAAGACCAGTATTTCGTGGAAACGGAAAAAGAATGAATCTTGTAGATGGAACTGGAAAGGGGGCGTGGAGATGCTATTGACGATTCAGCCAGAAGAGCTGACCGAGCGCTGGTACGATGTGTTCGAACAAATTGAATGGACGGAAGTGTTGCTGTTCGTGTTTTACGTGGCGTGCATTTTTCTCGTCAGGGCAATTGTGCTTGCCATTTCTCGCCGTTTAAGCAAAAATCGGGTGTTCCGCTACGTAGATCCAGTGCTGCGCAGCTTATTGAACTGGGCCACAACTTATGGGATTTTGCTATTCATGATCTTTTATTTTTCCAATTCGGGATGGATGTTCGACCGGCTGTTTGAAATCGGCAATGTCGAAATCACGGCATTCTTGGTGATCCTGGTGATCCTGATTGTGTCGCTCGCTAACCGCGCTTCGAAAATCATCACGCGTTATATTTTGCCGAATGTCTATCAACGTTACCATTTGGACCGCGGTATGAGTTTTACATTCGACCGGATGTTCCACTATACCGTGATGGCCATTGCAATCATTGTCAGCTTGACGACGGTCGGATTGGATTTGAGCGCCTTGACTGTGTTTGCAGGGGTGCTTGGGGTCGGAATTGGGTTTGGCCTGCAGAACATCGCTTCGAACTTTATTTCAGGCATCATCCTGTTGTTCGAGCGGCCGATTAAAGTCGGCGACCGGGTCATCATCGACGATTTGATCGGCGATGTCGACAAGATTTCGATGCGCTCGACCGTTATTAAGACGATCCATAATGAACACGTCATCGTGCCGAACTCCTATTTTCTGGAGGAGCAGGTGGTCAACCGTTCCTACGGCGATCCACGCATGCGTCTGGTAGTTCCCGTTGGTGTCGCTTATGGAAGCGATGCGGATCAAGTGAAGAGCGTGTTGCTGCAAGCTGCACAAGAAGAAGAGCAAGCAGGAGGTATCGTCTTGTCAGACCCAGAACCGTTCGTCAATTTTGCGGCGTTCGGCGAGTCGTCGCTCGATTTCGCGTTGATGGTGTGGATCGATAACTCGAACCAGGTCATTGCCACAAAAAGTGCCTTGAATTTTCGCATCAACCGGCTGTTTGCGGAACACAAAATTGAAATCCCATTCCCTCAGCGCGATTTGCATATTAAAAGTATGCCTGAGATAAAGCGGGAATAAAACGCATGGCTCCTTGTGGTCTCCTAACTGCCACAAGACAAAAGGGCATTGCGAACCACCAATAAGTTCAGAGCAGGTGAAGTTGAATGGAAATAATCATCGAACAAGAGCGAGCATCGGAATTTGAAGCAGTGGAAGAACTTATCCGGCAAGCCTTTGCCAGCGAGGAGTACAGTGATCAGACGGAGCATCAGCTGGTAAAGCGCTTAAGAAACAGCAAGGCTTACGTAACGGAATTGTCTTTGACCGCAAAATGTTCAGATGCCAAGTTGCTTGGCCATATTTTGCTGACGAAAGCATGGATTCTAGAGGGGGAAAAGTCATGCGAAACCCTCGCGCTGGCTCCCGTTTCGGTGTCGCCGGAACACCAAAGAAAGGGTATCGGAAGCGCATTGATCAACGCTTCATTCGAACGTGCGAAACAGCTGGGCTTTTCTTCTGTGATTGTACTGGGCCATCCAGCATACTACCCGAAGTTTGGTTTTGAACCAGCGAGCCGCTGGAATATCCGTGCTCCTTTTGATGTTCCGGAAGAGGCGTTTATGGTGATCGAATTGGTCCCAGGCGCATTGGCGAATGTGAGCGGTGTGGTCCAATATGCGGGTGAATTTTCAACTTTAAAAAAGAGGAAGAGACGAATAGGTCTCTTCCTCTTTCTAATTTATGAGACAGCTTTTGCTACAAGCGGTGCTGCGGCCGGTTTGCCGAAATAATAGCCTTGGAACAATTCATAGCCTTGTGCTTTCAGCCATAAGAAATCTTCTTCGGTTTCGATGCCTTCAGCAAGCGGCGTCGAGCCGACTGCTTGGGCTTTTTTAAGAAAGCTTTGTGCGACTGTTTGCTTTTCGGCATCTTGGGCAACGCCAAAAACGTATTTCATATCGAGTTTCATAAAATGCGGTTTTAGTTCACCGAGAACTTCGGCGGTGCTGTAGCCTTCGCCAACATCGTCGAGTGCGTATTGGAAGCCTCTTGATTTGTAATAGCCAAGAATATGCTTTAAGTGCTCCAAATCGTCGACTTTCTCGGATTCGACGACTTCAAAGACCAGTTGGTCCGGATCGACGCCTGTTTGGTGAGCCAGGTCGATTGTCGAACGCAGGCAAAATTCTGGCGAGTAAATCGAAGTCGGGATGAAATTGATGAATGCTTTTTCGCCTGACAATTGGCCGGCCGCGCGAACAGCAGTCATCCGGCAGACACGGTCAAGCGCATACAAACGGCCGCGGCTTTTCGCAGCGGGGAAGATTGTATTTGGGTAGATGACCTGGCCGTCGGCATCGTGGAAACGCGCGAGCATTTCGTAAGCAAACACGTTGCGCTCTTTGTCGACAATCGGCTGGAAATGGGAGACGATGCGTTCATTTTGGATGACTTCATCAATCCATTCCATATCGAATACTTGATGCATATCCGTGATCGGTTGGTAGCTTTCCCGGTTGATGCGGAATTCCGCGGATTCGATGTCCAACAGGTCTTCGCAAAAGCTCAAAAATTCGCGGGCGCCGAATTCGCCCATGCGCAGCCGGTTGTCTTTTAAAGAGACGTCCAGGCCTTGGCGCTCTAAGTGATCTATGGCAATTGGGATAATGGAATGGTTCAATTCACCGCTTAGGCGAATATCAAATGTCAGTGTCGAGACAGAACAATTATTACAGTTCAAACATGCTCCCCCTTAAATTTGTGGTAATTAAAGTATATCCGATGTGACTTAATACACAAGAAGAATTTACAAAGAAGGGATTTAAGGATGAAAAAGCAAATTATTTACCAAAAAATGGTTAGGTTTCTGATTTGGTGATGAAAGGGAGTCGGAAGCTTTGCGCAGCTTCCTGTGAAAACGATAAAATGGGCATATTCATAATTCAGGAGGCGATAAGATGAATGAAGAAATGATATTCCGCCAATGGAAAACATGGCGCGGCATGATCATCAAGCTGCTGGATAAGATAAGTGAAGAAGAGGCCGACCAAATGCCGGCACCGTTCCGCAATTCAATCCGCTGGAATGCTGGGCATTTGGCAACGGGAATTGACAGCTTTGTTTCGAAGTCACTCGGCGTGGAGGCGTTGTTGCCGGAGCATTACAAAGCCTTATTCGCAAGCGGCACATCCCCGCAAAACTGGGAAGGCGACGTGCCATCGCTTGAAGAGCTCAAGCAAGTGCTGCGCGACCAGCCCGGCCAAATCGAACAGGTGACTGCCGGCAAGCTCGACAACAAATTGCTCGAGCCGTTTCTCGGCATGGAGACGCTCGGAGAAGTTTTGGCATTCATGATTTCACATGATGCGCTTCATCTCGGGACGATGAGCGCCATCCGCAAAACGATTAAAATCCAATAAGTAGATGAAAGCCCCGCCTGAAACTATAGGCGGGGCTTTATTACAGGAGTATGACATTGTCGTTTCCATAGTCATATCGGCGTGCCTGCCCTTATACAAAATGGTATACTGAAAGCAATTCATTGGAAAAGGTGGCAGGCGGAATGTCTTCATTTACGGAGTTTTGCGGATATATCACAGCGAGCCCGCGTACGCTCGCTGAACAAGTAGTGGAGCGGGTGCTCGCAAAAATCGACCAGGAGATCCCGGCAGAGGAACGCTTGCGCGCGGTGGACATGTACGAGGAATTGCTTGGCTATCTTGGCGACACCATCGGCAACGAAGCCGACCTCGAGGTGCCGGATGCACTCATTGAGTGGAGCAAGCAAAATGCAGAGATGCAAGTATCTTCCGGCGGCAAGATTTCAGAGATTGTCGTGCGTTATCCGCCGACGCGCGTCGTCATGGCGGAATTGTTTACGGAACTGAGCGTCAAATCAGGGCTCAGCTTGGAAGAGAACGCGCTGGCCATCAAACGCATCAACACCTTGCTCGATGTCAGCCTGAACGAGACCTTCTTTGCATTCGAACGGCTTCAGGAAAAATACGAAGCGGAAATGCAAAGCGAGATGATTGCATTGTCGGCACCGATCGTTCCAGTCGCGGATGATGTTGTCGTGTTGCCGTTGATCGGCTATCTCGACAGCTACCGGGTCAACCACATTTTAACGAATGTCATCCCGCATATCGCAGAGATGGATGTGTATCATGTCATCACGGATTTCTCGGGCGTCTTGACGATTGACGACCAGAACGCAGAAGCGATACACCATATCGGCAGCACGCTCAGTTTGATGGGCATCCATGTCGTCGTAGCGGGTATGCGTCCGGATTTGGTGCAGACCATCGTCCAGTCGGGCATTCAATTAGCCTCGGCGGATGCCTATGCAACCGTCAAGCAAGCACTGGAAAGTCTGGAGAAAATCGAATCGTAACAATGCGAAGAACCGGGCCAGGTAGAGGCCCGGTTTTTTTGTGCCAGTTAGTAAATATTTCAGCGAAACTGCCGATAATAAAAGAGAAGCATCTATAGTGGTTGGATGTTAAAGGCTAAAAAAATGTAAATTTTTTCATTTAATCTTTTACTATGTATTGTATATAGCGTGATAATAAGCTATCGTTTGGAATAAATAATTCATCTCGATTTCAAAGTAAAAACTTATAGTGGAGGCCCTTCATGAACGAAAAGGAACAATTGGAACAGCGCATCCAAGAGTTGATGACTCTATGGGATGCGTCGAAAGAGCTCAACACCCATCTTGATCAGGATAAAGTGTTCGACAATATTTTGCAGCAGATGATGCAAGTCATCGGCGCGGAAGCTGGCACCTTATGGATAGCGGATGCAGACGGGCAGCAGTTACAGGCCGTGTCGGCATTCGGTGCAGCAGCTGAAGAAATTCTCAACGTGAAAGTGCCGAGAGGGCAAGGTGTCGTGTGGAAAGTTCTCGAAACAGGGCAGGCCCAACGTATCGAAGACGTCACGCGGCATGCCGATTGGAACGAACAAATCGACCAGGAGAGCGGATTTATCACCAGTTCTCTCCTAACGGTGCCGTTAATCGTCAAAAGCCAATTACTCGGCTCTTTGCAATTGCTCAACAAGCGCGACGGCGAATTTTTTACCGAAGCAGACTTGCGCTTGGCAGAAGCATTGGCGCATCAATCCGCGCTCGCGCTTCACAATAGCCAAATGTACGATGAGCTGAACCGCATGCTCCTCAGCATGATTCGGACGCTTGCCAGCCTGCTCGATGCGCGGGATCCGTATACGGCGGGGCATTCCGAGCGTGTAGCCAATTATTCCTTATGGATCGCCCAGAAAATCGGGATGACGCCCGCCGAATGCGAAGAATTGTACAAGGCCGCGCTACTGCACGATATCGGAAAAATCGGCATTCGCGACGAGTTGCTGCAAAAACCTGGGCGCTTGTCTCAAGAAGAATTTCAGGCGATCCAGCAGCACACAACCATCGGTGCCGGCATTTTGGCGAATATGGAACCGCAACATGCCATGGAGCGTTCAGTCGAGACGGCGAAATCCCATCATGAGCGCATTAACGGCAGCGGCTATCCGGAAGGGCTAAAAGGCGATGCGATTCCGTTATTCGCGCGCATCGTCGGCGTGGCGGATGCCTTTGACGCCATGACCACCGCTCGCCCGTACAGCACAGGGCGTACGGAAAAACAAGGAGCTGTAGAACTGCTACGCTGCCGGGGCGAATTATTCGAAGCCCATTTGGTGGATGCGATGGTCGAAATCTTGGAAGAATGCCAGTACGACATGAGTACGTATAAAACAGAGCGGAGATACCGGATATGAGCATGTTTGATATTTTACTGCTGGGGCATTTGACCGGTGATTTTCTGTTCCAGACTTCGTGGATGGCGAAACACAAAGCGACGCAGTGGCTGCCGCTGCTAACACATGTGACGGTTTATACCGCGATCGTCAGTTTGTTCGGGCTGCTTGCAGGCGGCTTGTCGCTGACGGCCATCGCGGTGATTTTCGTCAGCCACATAATCTTGGACCGACGCAGCTTTGTCCAATTTTGGGTGAAGCGCGTCCAGATGACGACAGGGGCGGAAAGCAAATGGCTATCGATTGTGGCGGATCAGATTTTCCACCTCTTGTTTCTGGCTTTGGCGATTGCGTTGACATAGGAGTGAGTGAAGATGACATTGAAATCAAAGCATTACACCATTGAAAAAGAATATCCGGTCGACCGGCAGACGGCGTGGGAGCAGCTCGCGGACAATAACCGCTTGAACGATGCGATCGGTTTGTTCCCCGTGAAGTTCCAGCCGAGCCAGACGGAATCGACTGGTTTGTTCTACCGGGAAGCGGCAGCGAAAGTGATGGGCGTCGTGCCGATGACATGGAAATCACTGCCGTTTGAATGGCAGGAGCTGGAGTATTATACGACCGAACGGCAATATCTGGAC
The DNA here is from genome assembly GCF_019042655.1 of Planococcus sp. CP5-4_YE. GTDB lineage: Bacteria > Bacillota > Bacilli > Bacillales_A > Planococcaceae > Planococcus. The sequence continues at coordinate 347,763 of NZ_JAHPZO010000002.1, read as the reverse complement.
GGGCCGCTTAATTATTACATATTGACGCTGGAATTTTTTGATGTAAGCGAAGGCGAAAAGCCGCGCACGAAAGTCCGGCTGACGGCAGAATTTTCTCCGAAGAACGTGCTCGGCTATGTCGGCATCCAGGCAACGGGAGTGCCGGCGCTAAAGAAAATCATGGCGTTTTTGGACGATTACCAGCAGGAAGAATCCGAAACAGCCCCGCGTGCGAATAAACGGGCGCCAAAAGTGAACACGGAGCAACTCGAGAGCTTGAGCCGCCAATTGGCCAAGTATCCGGTCGCCCCGCAATTCACGGCGCGCTTGCAGCATTACCTCACCAACAGCACCGACCAAGACGCAGCGGAGATCGTGCCGAAAAACCTCGCAAAGCTATGGGATATGCCGGTAGAAGAAGTACTGCGGGGCATGTTATATGCCACGAAAGCTGGCTTGCTGCAACTGAGCTGGCACGTCATTTGCCCGAATTGCCGTGTCTCCCAAGACAGTCACCGCAGCTTGTCGGAACTCGAGCGAAGCTTCCACTGCGACCTGTGCGGCATAGCCTATGACGCGAATTTCGACCAGTCCGTCGAATTGCATTTTGCGGTGCATCCGACCGTGCGCACCGCTTACGCAGAAGTGTATTGCATCGGCAGCCCGCTCATCACGCCGCATGTCATCGCACAGCGCATCGTTCGGGCAGGGCAATCGGTCAGTTTTAAGCCAGTCGCAGGACACACGCCGATGCGCTTGCGCGTGCTGCAATTGAATGACCAAATCCGGATCGGCCAGACCGGTGCGTTTTGTTACACAGCATCTGGATGGACAGCACAATCACGGGAAGCTTCGGACATTGCCATCACGAACGATAGCGCAAAAGACATCGTCGTCGCGCTCGAGTACGCCGATTGGAATGAAGAAACCGTAACGGCGGCGAAAGTGACCGCCATGCAGGAATTTCGCGATTTGTTTTCGTCAGAAGTACTGGCACCGGGGCAGAAAATCGCCATTGGACATGTAACGATTCTGTTCACCGACCTGAAAGGCTCGACCGCGCTCTACGAAGAATCTGGAGACGCCAATGCCTACGGACGCGTGCGTGGCCATTTCGACTTTTTGACCGAACACATCAAGCAAAATTCCGGCAGCGTTGTCAAAACAATCGGCGACGCGGTCATGGCGGTGTTCTCAAAACCCGCAGACGGCGTCAAAGCAGCACTCGCCATTCAGGAAAAACTGGATGCTTTTAACGAACAAACACATGATACACTGCTACTAAGGCTCGGTCTCTTCAGCGGACCGGCCATCGCCGTCAACTCAAACGACCGGCTCGATTATTTCGGCCGCACGGTCAATTTGGCGGCGCGTGTGCAAGGGCAGGGCGATGCGGGCGAAGTGATCCTGAGCCAGGAGTTGCTCAACCAGCCTGACGTTGCGGCCCTAGTCGATGCACAAGGCTTATCGATTGAACCATTCACCGCCGAATTGAAAGGCATCACAGGCGAACAAGCTTTGGTACGGTTGCGCATGCAGAAGATGGTTCATATAGAAGCAGGCTAATTAGAAGTTTTCATATAGAAAGGAAGTCAGCCATGAAAATCCAGACAGAACAATTCGGCGAGCTCGAACTTGAAGACAATCGTTTGCTCACATTCGAACGCGGCATCCCGGGATTCGAAGAGGAAACGACATTCGTCTTGCTGCCGGCAGACCCATCGGGCGACTCGCCGTTCTTTTTCCTCCAGTCAACGGAACACGCAGCAATCAGCTTCTTCATGGCGGACCCGTTCGTTTTTTTGCCGGACTACGAAGTGAAGCTCGATGACACTTTGACTGCGCAATTTAAGCTGCAAGCCCCATCTGATGCAATCGTCTTGGTGACCGTCACGCCGAACAAGCAAATCGGTGAGGCGACGGCGAACTTGAAAGCGCCGGTCGTCATCAATAATAAACAACAGCTCGGCAAACAGATCGTCCTGAACAACCCGAACTACCAAGTGAAACATCCGCTGTTCCAACAAGCGGCAAGGCAGGTGTAAGGAATGCTCGTACTCGGACGCAAAGTCGGCGAATCGATCGTCATCGACGACAACATTGAAATTACGGTCACTTCCATCGAAGGCGATCTCATCAAACTGGGGATTTCCGCACCGAAGGAAATTCCGATCCACCGGAAAGAGATTTATTTGGAGATTCAGGAAGAGAACAAGAACGCGGTATCGAATGTGATTGATATTAGTGATTTTTTGAAGATGAAGAAATGAGAAGAGCCTGCGATATTTTCGCAGGCCTTTTTTATATCAATTCTATAATCATTTCGCTACAGGCGGAGGCTTTCGGGCTCACAGGATGTGAGTCATGCAACTGGCGCGACAGGACGTCGCGTTGCCAGTTGCCGCGGGCGTCTTCCTAAGGAGTCCCCGCCCTCCGCTTCATTTAGCATATTATTTAAGAATTCATTTACCCTAATCTGAAAAGAAAAAATATATTTTTAAAAATTACTAAACATTTTAAAACGCTTACCGATAAAAAGAATGTAAGGCAGTCCAAACGGATTTGGGCGCTTGCAAAAAACAAAAAACATTACACGGAGGTAATACACAATGATTATCAATCACAACATCGCAGCACTTAACACGCACCGCCAAATGGGCTCAGCTCAAAGCGCGCAAATGAACAACATGGAGAAACTATCTTCAGGACTTCGCATCAACAGCGCAAAAGACGATGCAGCAGGGCTGTCAATCTCTGAAAAAATGCGTGGCCAGATTCGTGGACTAGAGCAAGGGTCACGAAATGCACAAGACGGTATCTCAATGTTGCAAACTGCAGAAGGTGCGTTAAACGAAACACACGATATTTTGCAACGCATGCGTGAATTGTCTGTACAATCCTCAAGTGATACCAACGTTGCAGAAGATCGCACAGCACTGGACACTGAATACCAAGCATTGGCAGCTGAGATTACAAGAATTTCTGATCACACAGAATTTAATAAACAAAAATTATGGAACGGTGATACTACGGTAGTAGATTTTCAAATTGGCGCAAATGTCGGGCAAACGATTTCCTATACATTCTCTGATAAAGATGCTGCTGCATTAACCGGTGGGGTTGGTGATTTATTGACTAAGGCTAGTTCGCAAACAGCACTGGGAGCTATAGATACAGCAATCGCTACAGTATCGACAGAGCGTTCAAAATTGGGATCAACTCAGAATCGTCTTGAACACACAATCAACAACTTAAACACATCTTCTGAAAACATTACAGCTGCGGAATCACGTATCCGCGACGTTGATTATACCGAAGCCGCTTAAGCGAGTGGAGGTACAGTCGTCCTGGCCGGTAACAGCCAGAGATTACGACCGGGTGAATTGCTGGAAAGCCCTGATAGCTTTTATTGCCACAACGTAGTTGGAAACGACAAGCGTGACGGCCCTGAAAAAATAAAAGATTGGGCAATCAGCAGCCAAGCTCCTGTCTCGAAAGAGTGGAGAAGGTTCAACGACTAGGATAGACCATCTAAGGCGAGAGCTATGGTGATGAAATCCGTAGGTGAAACAGTATACATCAGTACTGTGGATCCGAAGTGCCCGGCCCCTACTAACACTAGAGGGTGAAGATATAGTCTAGTCATTTATGAAAGTAAATGTTCGCACGATGGCGAAAGAAATGATGGAACAAACGAAGAACTCGATTCTTGCACAAGCGTCACAAGCAATGTTGGCTCAAGCAAATCAGGCTCCACAGCAAGTTCTTCAACTACTACGCTAAAATAACTTTTTTATTCTTAATTTAGCACCTTATGTTCTTTGATAAATGCGCTTCAAATGGATTTGAGCGCCTAAAAACATTACACGGAGGTAATACACAATGATTATTAATCACAACATCGCAGCACTTAACACGCACCGCCAAATGGGCTCAGCTCAAAGCGCGCAAATGAACAACATGGAGAAACTATCTTCAGGACTTCGCATCAACAGCGCAAAAGACGATGCAGCAGGGCTGTCAATCTCTGAAAAAATGCGTGGCCAGATTCGTGGACTAGAGCAAGGGTCACGAAATGCACAAGACGGTATCTCAATGTTGCAAACTGCAGAAGGTGCGTTAAACGAAACACACGATATTTTGCAGCGCATGCGTGAATTGTCTGTACAATCCTCAAGTGATACCAACGTTGCAGAAGATCGCACAGCACTGGACACTGAATACAAAGCATTAGCTAAAGAAATTACCCGAATTGCTGTGGACACAGAGTTCAATAGACAAAAACTTTGGAGTGGTGAAACTGCTGGGGTAGATTTCCAAATCGGTGCTAATGTTGGTCAAACAATCTCATATACTTTTTCCGACAAAACAGCTAATACTCTAATGGGTGGGACAGGAATTACACATTCTACCAATGTGGATCCGGTGGCAGCGGCAGCGGAGGATGCTACTGCTCAAGCTACTGCTGATGCGGCTGCTATCGGCGATTTGACAAGTAAAGCCAATGCACAGACTGCCTTAGGTAAGTTAGATACAGCAATCGCTACAGTATCGACAGAGCGTTCAAAATTGGGATCAACTCAGAACCGTCTTGAACACACAATCAACAACTTGAACACATCTTCTGAAAACATTACAGCTGCGGAATCACGTATCCGCGACGTTGATTATGCCGAAGCTGCGTAAGCGGGTGGAGGTACAGTCGTCCTGATTGGTAACGATCAGAGATTACGACCGGGTGAATTGCTGGAAAGCCCTGATAGCTTTTATTGCCACAACGTAGTTGGAAACGACAAGCGTGACGGCTCGAGAAAATAAAAGATTGGGCAATCAGCAGCCAAGCTCCTGTCTCGAAAGAGTGGAGAAGGTTCAACGACTAGGATAGACCATCTAAGGCGCAAGCTATGGTGATGAAATCCGTAGGTGACACAGTGTCCATCAGCACTGAAAGATCCGAAGTGCCCGGCCCCTACTAGTTTAGAGGGTGAAGATATAGTCTAGTCATTTATGAAAGTAAATGTTCGCACGATGGCGAAAGAAATGATGGAACAAACAAAGAACTCAATTCTTGCACAAGCATCACAAGCTATGCTAAGTCAAGCAAATCAAGCACCGCAGCAAGTTCTTCAATTGCTACGTTAATTTTAAACACGAAAAGGAGCCTGATTTTAGGCTCCTTTTTTTATAAGCAAGTTCACAAGGGGGAGTTCCTATGGATATCGCCGCTTTATCGATGTCGCTTAGCCAGATGAATGTCCGACAGGAAGCAAGTGTGTTAGTGACTAAGAAAGCGATGGACCAGGCCGAGGCGAATAGCGCGAGTGTCGTGAAGATGCTTGAACAATCGGTTCAGCCGCATATTGGCAGTTCGATTGATTTGAAAGGGTAAAATGTTTATAACGAAAGGGCTGCTAACAAAATCGGCAGCCCTTTTTATATAAGGAAACAATGATTGGTAATCTGACTGATGTTCAAGCCTGTCTCAAGTTTCAACTTGATTAATTGGGCTTTATAACTTTCCTTGATTTCTATTTGGTATGGTTTTGTGTGAATAATCGTACTTTTTACGGAGCTAGCCATTTTGAAAAAACTGATGTGATCTTGAAGCAGTTCCTGGAGGATGGGCAGCTTTTCATACTGGTCATTGATTTCTGAAGTCGGCTTTTCAAGAATTAAATTTTCAGGTAAGTAGATAGTTGACCTTTTCGCTATAGGTCTCATGTTTCTTTGAAATGGCTTTTTTCGAGTCATTGAGACATGAATATATGGTGTAACCAATCTCAAGAAATAGTTAATCTGAAATTGATCATAGAGGACGAGGCGGTTCTGGCCATCTATAGAAAAGTTGAAACCAAATTTTATGTTGAGAAAATCAATGAGGAACTGGTTTTCTGTAGGAGAAAAACTGTCAGTAGAAAGAATGATTTTTTTCACTAGCCCGCTTTGCTGATTTAAATGGCCATCATCCTGGTACCACCAAGATAAGGATCTTTTAGTGAAATGCTGTTCGATATAAGCGAAGGGTAATTCCTTTTTGCCATGAGGATACCATGTTTCATATAAAGTATTTAATTCCTGAGAAGTGCGAGATTGAACTACATAGCATTCTGTAAACCCTTGAGCGACCCTTGAGTCTATTATTCTCTTATACTTTGGAGGAGCTAGTGGATAGAATTCTGAAAGACCTTCGAAGCAGTGTTCTGACCAGCCTTTATCAGTTAAAGTATGAGTGAACTGAAACCTAGGTTTTCTTCCAGCCTGCTTTGTTAAGCAGCCATCTCCGAGTAATTTTCCGCACATCATATCTTCCATACGTATATCTCCTCCTTGATCTAGAGAAGTCTTTAAATAATTATATGAATTTAAAGTGTCGTATGCAAAATAGAACAAGGCATTCAACCGCATGTTTTTTACTTCACAAGCTCATGTATAGAACATGGAAAAAGTCACAGCTTTCATTCCAAATAAAACTACTTTATATAAAGTCTACCACCAATACGCCTATTCTTTTTTCCAACATCTTCTTGTAAACTAAACGAATAAATGGAAACGGAAGGTGTGGAAGAGTATGATGGGGCCGATCAATTCAAATTGGCTGTTTCAGTCGGCGATGAGTTCGCTTCAGCAGACATCGTCAACAAACGGAAGCGGAGCGGCGAACAGCCAAATGCCTGGGATGGCGGGGCCAGGGTCGTTTATGATGCTGTTGATGGCAGCGATGATGGAAAATGTCCAGCAAATGCAGTCACAGCAAATGCCAACTCAACAAGCGCCGGCCGCAAATAACTTGTCTTTCACGACGCCGGCAAGTTCTTCGTATAATCCGGCCGTCGTGAATCTGACGATGCAGCATAAAGACGTGGCGACGAGCGCTGCGGATCAAAGCGACTTGAAGTTCCGGCCGGTACAGTTCTTGAAATTGGATGGGCAGCTCGCTGGTAAACTGAGCGGCAGTGCTGTGCATTTCATTGAAGCTGGAAAGAAATACGATATCGACCCGAATCTCCTGTCTGCGATTGCAGTGCACGAAACCGGAAATGGCTCATCGCGTGCGGCGAATGAGAAAAATAATATCGCCGGTATGATGGGCAAAAACGGCCTCCGCAGTTATGAATCGGTTGCCGATAGCATTTACGACATGGCGCGCAATTTGCGGCAGAATTATTTGAACCAAGGCAAGGAAAGTATCGCGCAAATCGGCGCGAAATATGCTCCGGTCGGCGCAGCGAACGATCCGACCGGCCTCAATAACCACTGGACGCAAGGCGTCAGCAAATTTTATACGCAACTCACATAAGATAAGGCAGGCTCTTTGCGAGCTTGTCTTATTTTTTTGATTCTGTACTAAAAAAAAAGCAAATCGTGCCGATAATAAGGATAGAGAGCTTTTTAGATCGATTTGAGAAGACGGGGAGTGTCGTCATGGAAGTCACTAATCAATCAATGCCACAGCTTCAAGAGGCCAGCAAAATAGAACCTATCGTTGCAAAAGAAACGGGAATTCCTGAAAAAAACCAATTCCAAGAACCCGCTCAGCCTGTTACAAAAGAAATGGTGGCGGATAAAGTCGCCGTCATGAACGAATTTTTAGTGCCGACTGAAACCAATATTAAATTCCAGCTGCACGAGCAATTGGAAGTGTATTACGTGCAAGTGATTGATACCAAAACCGATGAAGTACTGCGGGAAATACCGAACCGGAAATTTCTGGACATGTACGCCTCGATGGCCGAAATTACGGGCATGATGATCGATGAAAAACGATAAGACAGGAGTGAACGAGCTATGAGCGCAATGCGAATCGGCGGATTAGCTTCCGGGATGGACACCGACTCCATCGTAAAACAAATGATGCAAATACAGAAAATGCCGTTAGATAAACTGATGCAACAAAAAGTCTGGACCGAATGGCAGCAAGAAGCGACGCGCGAACAAAACCTCGCGTTCTCTAGTCTGCGCACGAGTGCCAGCAACTTGCGCCTTCAATCGAGCTTCAATGCCTATAGTGCCGAAGCAACAGGCTCCGGCAGTGCGAAAGTGACAGCGACCGCCACGGCGATGAGTGGGAAGTATGATGTGCAAGTCACTGCGATGGCAACTCCCGCGAAATACACTTCCACAGCAGCGATTCAAAAAACACCGGAAGAAGCAGCAAGATCGACCGATGCCATTGGTGTTGCGGGAAGAATTCTCGTAAACGTCGGAGAAGAAACTGAGGTCGAGGTAAACATTACAGCAGACATGACTTATAAAGCGGTCGCAGATTTATTGCAGTCGGAAACAGCCGACAGCGTGCCCGCTCTTCGAGTCAATTTTGATAACACCACTTCTCGCTTTTTCATTTCCTCGAAAGAATTAGGCGAGGCGCAAAACTTTAGCTTATCTTTCAAGACTGCTGACGGGGCTACAGATAACCCAGAGCTCAGCAAACAAATTACCGGCACAAACGATTTATCGGTTACGACAACCAACGGGGCAAATGGTTCTATCGTTATCGATGACGTTGAAGTAACCGGGCTGACCAGCAATAAAACAACGGTTAACGGACTGACGATTGAGATGCTCAAAGTTGATACAGATGGTTCATCGTCCATAACCGTTAAATCGGATCCCGAAAAACCAGTGCAGATGCTCAAGGATTTTGTAGAAGCGTACAACAAAACGATCGAAGACTTGCAAAAACAGATCGTGGAAAAACGCTACCCGGATTTCCAGCCGCTCTCGGACGAACAGAAAAAAGACATGAGCGATAAGGAAATCGAATTGTGGGAAGAAAAAGCGCGCAGCGGCTTGTTGCGCAATGACCCAATCATGAAATCGGCGCTGCAGGATCTGCGCCGCGAATTCATGGATAAAGTCGAAAGCATCGGGGATGGCAGCATTAATTTATTATCACAGATTGGCATCAATACAGGCGATTACCGCGAAGGTGGAAAATTGTTCATCGACGAGGATAAATTGAGGACCGCTCTTTCGGAAAAACCCGATGAAGTGATGAACTTGTTCACGGTCCGCGGTGCAGCTGGCGACGGAATCGGTGCGCGTGTCTACGACAAGCTCAACGATATCGTCAAGAACTTGAGCACACAAGCGGGAAGCCCGGCAAGCGCCGTCGACAATAGCACGATGTCCAAGAAACTGCGCCGCATGGAAACGGAAATCACGCGCTGGCAAGACCGTTTGACGAGCATCGAAGACCGTTACTGGAGCCAGTTCACAGCGATGGAAAAAGCGCTCAGCAAAATGAATTCGCAAAGCGCTTGGATGCAACAGAATATGTTCGGAGGCATGTAATGGAGAACAGGTTCGATGGGCTCACCGAATTTTTGGCGCAAACACAAGCGATTTATGAACAAGCACAATTGATTGATTCAGACATGGATAAAAATGAACTGGCACAGCTCGAACGGCTTCAGGAATTATTCGATAGCCGGCAAGAGACCATCGAAGCGCTCGCTGCACAAGGAACTGGCGAATGGTCAGCAGATGAACAAGCGATCATCGCCAAAATCCAGCAAACAGAAATTCAGCTGCAGCCGCTCATGCAGACGGTGCAGGAACAGTTTTCCGCACAGATGACCCGGCTCGGCCAAACGCGGAAAGTATCGGGGAAATACGCCGGCGCTTACCGCCAGACCGCGAGCGGCGGCTCATTTATCGACCAACGCAAGTAAGAGAGGGGCACTATAATGGCAACAATCAATCCATACCAGACCTACCAGCAAAATTCCGTCATGACCGCATCTTCCGAAGAATTAACCTTGATGCTCTATAACGGCTGCTTGAAATTCATCAAACTCGCAAAAAAAGCGATGCTAGATAAACAGTTTGAAGAAAAAAACAAAAACTTGCTGAAAGCGCAAGCCATCATTCAGGAACTGCGCAGCACCTTGAATCCAGACATCGCGCTGTCGAAAGAACTCGAACAGCTGTATGAATACCAAAACAATTCGCTCATGGAAGCGAATATGAAAAACGACGCAGCGGCACTCGAAGCTGTACTCGCAGACGTAACTGAACTGCGCAACACCTGGAAGCAAGCCATGGCATTAGCAAAACAATAAAGGATATCAATTGGGTTGAAGTATTGCAGAAGTAGGCAACTCTTGCGAATGTCTTTCGATTAAAAGTCAAAAGATATGATATGCAATAGTTGTTAAGTGCTGAAAAAAGCGGAAGGCGGCGACTCCTGCGGGAGCAGTGCCCTGGCAGCTGGCAACGCGACGTCCTGTCGCGCCAGCTGCATGACCCACATCCTGTGGGCCCGAAAGCGTCCGCCTGGAGCGATTTTATCACTATCCTCAAACTTCCAATTATTCAACTCGACAACTATCCAAAGTGAAATGAGGTATGGACGTGGATAAGACATCTTGGTTAGGCATCATTTTGGGCGTACTTGTGCTCGTCGGCGGCATGGCGCTAAAAGGTTCCAGCCCGGCCGCACTATATAATCCAGCTGCATTGGTCATCATTTTCATGGGCACCGCCGCCTGTATCTTGATCGCCTTTCCGATGGACGAAGTCAAACGCATCCCAGGGTTATTCAAAGTCCTGTTCGGGGAACAAAAAACACTATCAATCAAAGAAATGATCCCGATGTTCACCGGCTGGGCGATGGTCGCCCGTAAAGAAGGTTTGCTTGCACTAGAAGAGCGTGCAGAAGAAGTGGAAGACCCATTTTTGCAGCGCGGCTTGAAGATGGTCGTCGATGGCCAATCGCTCGAGCACATCCGTGACTTAATGGAAGAAGACATCGCGGCAATGGAAGACCGCCACGAACTTGGGGCGAAAATTTTCACGCAAGCCGGTACATACGCGCCGACACTCGGCGTACTCGGAGCCGTTATCGGACTCGTCGCCGCACTCGGCCATTTGGACGATGTGGCATTGCTTGGGAAATCGATTTCGGCGGCATTTATTGCGACGCTGTTCGGGATTTTCACGGGATACGTGCTGTGGCACCCATTCGCCAATAAATTAAAGCGCAAATCCGAACACGAAGCGCGCGTGAAACAAATTATGCTTGAAGGCTTGCTTGCTGTACAAGAGGGCTTGCCTGCACGGACTGTAGAAGAAAAACTTTTGACGTATCTGCCAGCCAAAGACCGTGTGCTAGAAGACGGACAACAGAGTGGTGTTGAAGTTGAAGCGTAAACACAAGCACGAGGAACATGTCGACGAATCCTGGCTCATTCCGTATGCCGATATCTTAACGCTGCTCTTAGCACTATTTATCGTGCTGTTTGCGGCAAGCGAAGTCGATGCGAAGAAATTCAAGGCCATTTCCGAATCGTTCAATGTGGAATTGCAAGGAGGCACTGGCTTGCTTGACCAGTCAGCGCCAGTGGAACTGGACACCGACACGTCGCCATTTGCGATCATTCCTGAAGAAGGCATGACCGAGGAAATGATGGAAGAAGTGGAAGCTGTGCGCGACCGCCAGGAACTGGGCGAGTTCCAGGAGAAAATCGAATCGTATATTGATGAAAAGGGCTTATCGCCGAAGCTTCAGACAGAGTTGACCGATAAAGGGCTCATGCTGACGATTAATGAAGGTGTCTTGTATCAATCCGGTAGCGCGAATATCGACGAGCAGGCGCGCACGATCGCGAGCGAATTATCAGAGCTGCTCGTCAGCGATCCGCCGCGGATGATCTACATCGAAGGCCACACAGATAATGTGCCGGCAGCTGGCGGCGAGTTTGAGTCGAACTGGGAACTCAGTTCGGCACGTGCCATCAACTTTATGAAAATTTTACTGGAGAATGGCGACTTGGACCCAAGAAAATTCAGTGCGACCGGCTATAGTGAATACCAGCCGATCGCCGCGAATGACACAAAAGAGGGGCGTGCGCAAAATCGCCGCGTCGAAGTGCTGATTTCGCCTTATAAAGATCAGCCCGAAACCGAAGAGTAAGAGGTGGATGATGAAAAAAGTATTGTTGGTCTTGTTGATTGCGGCGCTTGTAGGTGCTGGAGGAGCAGTTTATTTTCTCCTGACGCAAAAAGATGTGGATGCGGATGCACCGCTGACAGCCGATGAAATGGTGGAGCTGAGCATCGACACGGAAGAAATCACGACGAATCTCGCTACACCGGCATCATATGCAGTGGTTCAATTCAATATCCTATCAGCGGATAAAAAAGTAAAAGAAGAGATGGAAAAGCGCCATGCTGAAGTTCGGGCTGCGGCAATCGCGACCGTAGCGGGCATGGAAAAAGAACAGCTGGTCGGCACTGAAGGCATCGCCTTGCTCCAGGATGAAATGACGGCACAGCTCGAAAGCCTGGTCGGCAAAGGGAAAGTGGAACGCGTGCTTGTGACGCAATTCAAAGTGCAATAATGTTTTTTAAAAAAAGGCTAAACATTTTTCAAGAATGGCCGATATTAGTAGTATAGATAGTAAATCGAATAGTCCCGGACAACGTAGAACTGATTGCGATAAGAAACTAGGTGATCCATTTGACAACCCCGAAACTGGACAATTGCCCCAGCTGCGGAGCGCTCTTTTTGCGTGATCAAATCGCTTGCTGCTTGAAATGCCACCAGGATAATGAAACGGCATTCAAAAAAGTCTATATGTTTTTGCAAGAGCACGAACACCGGAATGCTTCGCTCGAAGATGTCCATCTATTCACCGGCGTCTCTGTCCATAAGATTTCTGAATTCCTGCGGGAAGGGCGGATTTTGACAGGAGATTATCCGAATCTTGGATATCCGTGCTCACACTGCAAACAGCTCATCCATCGCCACATGCTCTGTGAAGACTGCCGACTGGATTTCTTGAGAAGCGCCAACGAAATCCTGGCTGATGACGGCGATTGGGCAAACAGCACGCAAGCACGTTGGAAAATGAAGAAATAACTTTAAGAGGTGGTGAAGGAATGAATATAGATAAGACGAATAGTTCTTCCTTTATACAATCTTATCAAAAGCAAATGCAGGTGACGCCGGCCCAAAAGGCGCGCCCGCTTCAACAGGAAGACCAATTGCAGATTTCGAGTGAGGCGAAGGCGATGTTCGAGAAGAATACGGAAGCGGATATCGCCCGTCAGGAAAAAATACAACTGCTGAAAGCACAGGTTGCTTCCGGTGAATACCAGGTTGATCAAGACAAAGTAGCTGAGAAAATCCATCAGTACTGGTTTGACAAATGACAGTTGAGCGATGGAAAGAGAGGGAACTCCGGTGTTGAAAATGATGAACGCAACACTTGATGAGCTGATCGTAATACAGCAGCAACTGATCCGCTACGCAGAGCGCAAGCAAACGGTGCTGATCGAGCATAAAGTCGATGAGCTGACAGAACTCGTCAAAGAAGAAACACGGCTGCTCCGCAGGCTTGGGCAACTGGAAGATGAGCGAGAACGCTTGGTGATTGAAGTGCTCGAAGAACATCCTGGACTCAGCTTCAGCCAGTTCACAGAACAATTGTCAGATGAAACGGCCAAACAGGCGCTGCAAGAGCAATTAACGACCTTGAAGCAATTGCTCATGGAACTGCAAGCGAAAAACCGCCAGAACGAAAAACTGGTGCAAGACTCCGTAGATTTTATCGCGGGCATGATCGGGCACATCACCACGCCAGTTAAACAGCCATACAATTACCAGCCTCAATCCAGCACCAAACATACACAGTCAACCAATCGGGGCTTTTTCGATACAAAAGCGTAAAGTCCCGAGAAGAAAGCAGGGGATCACGTGTCAACTTTTCACACTTTGGAAACCGGCAACCGCGGCTTGTCTGCAAGCCAGGCAAGCCTCTCCACGACCGGCCAAAATATCGCGAATGCCAATACGAAAGGCTACTCGCGCCAACAAGTGAATACGAGTTCCTCTGTTTCTCTTGACGTCTGGACCAAACAAGGCGCAGGCCAGCTCGGGACCGGTGTTTCCATCGACTCAGTGATGCGTGTGCGCGACCGCTTTCTCGACCAGCAGTACCGCGGACATACGGCAGAATTTTCGGAATGGCAAACAAAGAGCGAAGCGCTCGGAAACGTCGAAACGATTCTCGGGGAACCAGGAGATAACGGCCTCAATGCTTCGATGGGCCGGTTGTGGAATGCTTGGCAAGACTTGGAAAGTGATCCATCAAACATTGCCGTACAAGCCGTCGTGAAAGAGCGGGCGCAAGCATTTGCGGACGTGGCCAAAACGATTGACCGGTCGATGGGTGATTTGACCGTGGAATTGCAAGAGCGCACAACGGCTGCAGAAAAGGATGCCCAGACCTTAATCTCACGAATTGAAGAATTGAACAAAAACATCATGCGGACTGGCCCGCAAGCAAACAATTTGCGTGATGAACGCGATGCGGCCGTCGACAAATTGTCGCAGTTAATGGATATCAAAGTCACAGAAAAAACAGACGGCAGCTATGCGCTAACGCTAGCGGCAAACAATCAGCCAGTGAAAGCCGGCGAAGCGCTCGACCTTGAGACAGCCGGCGGCAAGCTTGGCGGACTCGCGGAAGCCGCAGCCACTGTCACGAGCTACCGAGAAAACATTAACGTCGCGGTTACAGAATTTGCAGAAGCGAATGGTAATGTTTTTAAAAATACAGCAGCAGGCGAATTGAGTGTGGCAAAAGATGCCAAGCTGGAACTGCCGAACGGCCTTGATGGAGACGTGAAAAAAGTGCAAGCCGATTTTCGGGCACTGGTGAGCGGCTTGGGAGCAGAAGCACAGAGTGCGGGCTATGCGGTTTCGACGCAAGAGCAACTGATGGTGTCGACCGAAAACCGCCGCCAGTCAGTCGCGGGTGTTTCGCTGGATGAGGAAATGTCGAACTTGGTGAAATTCCAGCACGCGTACAATGCAGCAGCCCGCTTAGTATCGACCACCGATGAAATGCTCGATACGATCATTAACCGAATGGCTGCACGCTAAAGCTGATAAACGGAGGACAATCCAATGAGAGTAACCCAGCAAATGATGCATCAAAATTCCGTCAACCATATGCAGCAAAATCTCGGCCGCTTTGAGAAAACCAATTTACAGGCATCAAGCGGCAAGTTGCTCCATAAACCGTCCGACGATCCGCAAGCAGTGGCGAAATCGATGAGCTTGAAAACTGTCATGTCGGCGAACGATCAATTCGAACGCAATATCGGGGATGCCAACTTATGGCTGGATGAAAATGATCGTTCCATCCAGGCGATGGTCGATGTCACCCAGCGCATCCGGGAACTCGGGGTTCAAGGCGGGAGCGGAACATTATCTCCAGAAGATCGCGAATTGATTTTCAAAGAGGTCGGTGTGTTGAACGAACAATTGCGCGAATTCGCCAATGCCGAAGTCGACGGCCGATATTTGTTCGGCGGCGGCGACGGCACAGTCAAGCCGTTTGCGGATGCCGTTTCTTTTGAAGCAGCACCAGCGAACGGGCCGCTGAAAACGGCGAAAATCGGCATTGGGCTGCAACTCGAAATCGGCATCTTGCCGGAAACGCTGGTCGGAAAAGGCGACGATCCCACCAATTTGTTCCGGGCCGTTGGAAAACTCGCTGACAGTATCCAAGCTGGCGAATCCGTCAATATCGATGAAATCGATGGTGCGCTGGAACGTTTATTAACCTCAGCCGCAGAAAACGGTGCACGCCAAAACCGCGTCGAAGCGACTGAAAGCCGCTTATTGGACGCCAAGCTTTCTCTTGGATCTGCGTTATCTTCTATAGAAGACGTAGATTATGCTGAAATACTAATAAAGCTAAAGAGTGAAGAAAGCATTTACCAGGCGAGCCTGTCATCTTCTGCCAAAATCATGCAAACAAACTTAATGGATTTTCTTCGGTAAACAGCGGATGCATACAGGCATCGGCTGTTTTTATTTTTGTAAAATGTACTCTGAAAACAATAAAGATAATTTCGAGTTACCATATATGGTGGAGTCTTTCTCATCCAAGGTAGTGTATAAAAACCCGTATTTCCAAGAGTGATCTGGAAATACGGGTTTTATCGTTGTTATTTCAATCAAATATAAAATGGATAATATTAGGATTTCATCGTATTGACCAGACCCATCATGTCATCCGCAAAAGAAATGGCGCGGCCTTGTGATTGAAACAGGCGCTGTGTTGCAATCAGCTCGGTCATTTCACTCGCCATGTCGACGTTCGACATTTCCAGCACCGCTTGGGAAATAGGCGAAGTCCCGAGTTCCAAGGCGCCGGCTGCAATTTGTTCGGCTTCAGTGCCCGGCAAGCGATAGCGGTTATCGCCTGTTTTTTCCAGAAGGGCTGTTCGGTTAATTTGAGCGGTTCCGAATTGGAAAGTTTCAGCCGCTTGGCCGGCATAAGTTGCCGTCACGACACCGTTTGCCCTGATGTTCAATTCTTCGTATCCCGCGGCAAGCGTAATCGGCGTCCCATCAGCATCTAAGACTGAATCGCCCGAAGCAGTAACAAGTGCCAATCGATCGCTGCCTGCAATCGGCTCAGCTTGAAACGATCCATTTCTAGTGTAATAAATGCCATCTTCGTTCGAGACACGGAAATAGCTGTTCGGCGAATCGATGGCAAAATCCAGTTCACGGCCGGTTTGCTGCATTTGGCCGAGCGAATGCCGGGTGACGCCGTCAGATAACAGCGTCCCGCCGCCAATGCGCAGGCCGTTTGGCGTGCTCCGGCCGATTTCATTGGCAGGGCCAGCTTGCTTGTTGACGCTGTGAAGCAACGTGTCCGCAAAATTGGCTTCTTGTTTTTTATAGCCGGTCGTATTGACGTTAGCGACATTGTTGGCGATCATATCGATTTTTTTTTGCAATTCGCGCATTGAGCTGCTCGCTGCGTTCATTTGGATGTTCATCTGTTTGGCTCCTTATTAGACCCGGCCGATTTCATTGACCGCTTTTTCCATGCTGCGGTCGTAGGCCTGGATTACTTTTTGGTTGGATTCAAATCCACGATAAGCGGTCATCATATCGGTCATCGTGCGGGTCAAATCAACATTTGACTGTTCGATGAAGCCTTGCTTGACGAATCGTTCGGCGTTAGCGGCAAGTGTCGGGGCGTCCGCATCATCTCCCGCCCACGCAAGCAAGTTATGGCCTTGCTTGATCAATTGTTCTGGCTCATCCGTTGCCCCGATCCATAAACTTCCGGCATTGGTTCCATCTGCTAGGGTAAGGTCCCCGTTATTTTGCACAGCAAATCCGTTATCGCCGACTTGCAGCGGCTGGAGATTGTCACCGAGCACGCGCTGCCCGAAGCTGGTTGCAAGAAATCCTTGCGCATCGACCGTAAACTGTCCATTGCGCGTATAGCGAACCTCGCCTTCTTCGGTTTCCACGGCGAATAATAAAGTGCCGCGCTCTCCGGTTTCGGCATCTAGCGGCAAATTATCATTGACCAAGGCGAAGTCGGTCGCATTCCCGGTTTCGCGTATCGGCCCTTGCAGGAATGAAGGAATCGCTTCCTGCACATAGACGCCAGTGGAAAGTCGGCCGATCGGTGCAGGTTGATTGGCATTCTGCGCTTTGATTAATTGTTGTGGAAACGAGCGAATTGCCGCTTCATCAGTTTTAAACCCTGGAGTATTGGAATTCGATAGATTATTTGTCAATATTTGTTGATTTCTATTTTGAGACATCATTCCCGAAGTCGCTGTGTATAATCCTCGAAACATATTACCTATTCATCCTCCCTTTTCTAGTCTTTAGGACTATGAGTTCAATTTCATATCTTTATTTTAACAGAAAATCGTAGATTAAATGGAAAAAATAGTAGATTTTTTTTATAAAATAAAATAGCCAAAATAAAAAAAGCATGATACTATACCGAGGTAGTGATGACTCAAAATGATTCTAAAAGACGAGTTTAAAGAAAAATATACCCATATCATGACGAAAATAGCAAACTTATACGAAAGTTAAGGACGCAAAGCTACGGGTCTAACTGTCTCAGACACAGGATCGCCGGGTTACCGAAAGATGGTAGATTTGACTCAAATCCGCCTTTTTCAAAGTGGGTTTTTTATTTGGGCAAATTTTAGAAACGGGGGAGAAAAAAGATGAATATCTTTCCATCAAGCATTCAAAAAATGGAGCAGGCGTTGTCGACTTCAACATTAAAACAACGTGTCCATGCAGGAAATATCGCTAATGTCGACACGGCCAACTACAAGAGCAAGCAAGTAAATTTTCAGCAAGCGATGGAACAGGCAAGTGCCTCGCAGATGAAGAGTTATCGCACTGATGCACGCCACCTGGAGTTTCAGAGCGGGCAAGGGGCCTCGCCAGTGACAGTCAACCACAATACGAAAATGACGCCGAACGGCAATAATGTCGATATGGATTTTGAAATGGCGGAGCTGGCGAAAAACCAATTATGGTATAACGCCGTTACCGAACGGGTCAACGGCAAGTTGTCCAGCTTGAGTTCAGTCATCAATGGAGGGAGATAACGCGTATGTCTTTATTTAATGGTCTGAATATTAGCGCATCTGGCTTGACCGCCAACCGTTTGCGAATGGATGTTGTGTCTTCGAATATTGCCAATGCCAATACGAACCGTGCTGAACTAGTCGACGGGGAATGGGTGCCGTACCGCCGCAAGACTGTGGAATTATCAACAGCCGGCACATCGCCGTTTACTAAACAATTGACGGCCGCCATGGAAAATAAAGGAGCCGGTGCAGGTGTGAAAGCGAGCGCCATCCGGGAAGATGCGACGCCGTTTCCGGTCACTTACGATCCGGAGCATCCGGATGCCGATGCGGAAGGGTATGTACGCACATCAAATGTGGATCCGATTAAAGAAATGGTGGATTTAATGTCTGCAACGCGTTCCTATGAAGCGAACGTCACCGCGATGAACGCTTCGAAAAGCATGTTCATGAAAGCACTCGAAATCGGAAAATAACGAAGTTTAGTTTAGGAGGGGCAGCATGGATAAAATTGCACAGTTGCAGACACCGTTTCTGCAAAATCAATTCCTGGAGAAAATGCAGCCGGAACCGCAAGCGACAGGTTTCGGCGATGTCTTCAAAAATGCGTTGAAAGAAGTTAGTGCCGCGCAGAATGTATCTGATAAAAAGACGGATCAATTGCTGACGGGTGAAGTGAAAGATGTCCACGAAGTGATGATCGCTTCGCAAAAAGCGAGCTTGTCGCTTCAAATGACGATGCAAGTGCGCAACAAAGTAGTGGAAGCGTACCAAGAAGTGATGAGAATGCAAGTATGAAAAAAATTAAGGTGTGCGTTCAATGAAAGAGAAGTTCGAAACCTATAAAACCAAAACAAAAGACTCCTGGGGCAGTTTATCGAAAGCGACCAAATGGCTGATGGCCGCGTCCTTTTTCATCACTTTGCTTGCTTTAGGGCTTTTTGTTTTCTTCAATAGCCAATCCAATATGTCGCCCTTGTATTCCAATTTGGACCCGGCAGAGGCCGGCGAAATCAAGGCGGCAATCGAAACCCAAGGAATTCCAGTCGAAGTATCGACTGACGGTTCGACAATCTCCGTTCCGGACGAACAAGTTGCCAGCTTAAAAGTAAGCTTGGCAGCAGAAGGCTTGCCGAAAAATGGCAATGTTACGTACGGCATATTCAGTGAAAATATGGGCCTTGGCATGACTGACCGCCATTTTGACGTGGTCGAACGCGATGCCATGCAAAACGAGTTGGCGTATTTGGTCAAGCAAATCGCCGGCGTGACTGATGCGAACGTCATGATCACCTTGCCGAAAGAAAACGTTTGGTTGACCGATGAAGAACAAGTATCGACCGCTTCAATCGTCATCCAAGGTGACGGCACCTTGAATTTGGACCAGAAACAAATCAACGGCTTGTATCATTTGGTCAGCAAATCAGTGCCGAATCTGCCGATGGAGCAAATCGTCATCATGGACCAGAACGGCCAAGTATTCGAATTGCAAGATACAGGAGCACCGGACACCAATTTGACGGTGTATCAGCAAAACCGCGAAATCCAGCAAGGTATTGAACAAGACATACAGCGTGAATTGCAGCAGATGCTCGGGCTCTTGCTCGGTCAGGACAAAGTCGTCGTTTCTGTGATGGCGAATATCGATTTCACGAAAGAAAAACGCGAAGAACAATTGGTGGAGCCAGTGGATCTCGAAACGGGCGAAGGCATCGACATCAGCGTTGAGCGAATCGTCGAGACTTACGCAAGTGAAGGAGAGGCGCTGGCAGATGATGCCGGAACCGGGGAGGCGGATATCGCCAATTACCCTGCAGCAGACGGGACTGGAACGAGTGAATCTGAACGGACCGAAGAGCGCATCAACCGTGAAGTCAACCGCATTAGCCGTCAAATCGAGATGAGCCCTTACGTCATCGACGATATTACGATTAATGTCGGTGTTGAACCACCAGTGCCGGACAATCCAGCAACATTAACCGAACAGAACGTGACAGATATCCGTACATTATTGGCGAATACAGTCAGCGCGTCGCTCAGTATGAACGAATTCCAGCCGACGCCGGCAGAACTTGATGACCGTATTTCCATCTTTGCGACAGAATTCCAAGGGCGTCCTGAATTGGCTGAAGAAGAGCCAGTGACGACTTTCTGGACAGGCGTTCCGCTTCTTTGGTACGTAGTGGCTGGAGTGGCCGTCATCCTGTTGACGGGAATCATTCTGCTCGTGGCCAAACGGCGCAAAAAGCAGCAGGAAGAATTGGCAGCTGAGCTGGAGATGGATTACTTCGAACGGGCGGCTGCGAAAATGCAGCCAGCAGCAAACGCAACCGAACAAGACGGTGGAGTCGATTTGTCGGAATTTAATAATCGTACCAATCCAAAGCGCAAAACCATCGAGAAGCTTGCCAAAGGGCGTCCTGATGATTTTACAAATCTACTGCGCTCATGGATGGCGGATGATTAGGGGAGAATTGAATGGTAGAACGCATTAAAGAATTGACAGGAATCCAAAAAGTCGCCGTGTTGCTTGTAGGCATGGGTCCTGACGTTTCCGTCGAAGTATTCAAGCGCTTATCTGAACGGGAAATCGATCAATTGACGATGGAAATTTCTAATGTCCGTCAATTGAAGAACAGCCAGACAGAAAAAGTGATCAATGAATTTTACGAAATGGTATTGGCACAAGATTATATGAACGAGGGCGGGCTCAGTTATGCGCGTGAAGTTCTCGAAAAAGCGCTTGGCAAAGAAAAGGCTATCGACACGATTGGCCGTTTGTCGAACCGCCTTCAAGTCAAGCCCTTCAATTTTGCCAGGCGTTTGGATCCAGCGCGGCTTGTCACGGTGCTTCAACACGAACAAGCGCAAACCATCGCCTTGGTGTTGTCTTACCTCGATCCAAAGCAATCATCGCAAATTCTGTCCCAGCTACCGTCAGAACAGCGGGCAGAAGTGGCAAAGCGAATTGCATTAATGGAAAGTACCTCACCCGATGTCATTCAGCAAGTCGAACAAATTTTGGAACGGAAATTATCTTCTGTGAATGGTGTCCAGGATTACGCAGTGACCGGTGGGGTGGAAGCGATTGTCCGCGTCCTCAACCAAGTCGATCGAAGCACAGAAAAGGCTATCTTATCTGAACTTGAAAGCGGCAGCCCGGACCTCGTTGCAGAAATCAAAAAACTTATGTTTGTCTTTGAAGATCTCGTTAAGTTGGACGTGCGTTCGATACAGCGGGTTATTCGCGAAGTCAGCGATGTGGAATTGAGCCTGGCATTGAAGGCAGCTAGTGATGAAGTCAAGGGAAGTATATTCAGAAACATGTCTTCAAGGCGCTCTGAACTGATTCAAGAAGAGATAGAAGTCATGGGGCCAGTGAAACTGAAAGATGTAGAAAATGCGCAGACAGAAATCGTAGCGCTCATTCGCAAGCTTGAAGAAGAGGGAGAAATCACCGTTTCCCGTGAAGAGGGAGATGAGCTGATTGTCTAACATCATCCGCAGCAGCGAACAAAACGGCACGAAAATCATCCAATTGCGTAAAGTGGAAACCCGCCGGCCGTTCGAAGCTCAAGCGGAGTCAGACATCGAACAGTACGGTGAGCGTTTGAAAGGTGAAGTAAGCGGCTTGGAGCAGCAATTGGACGTACTGAGAAAACAATTGGCCGAAGAACAGCAGCAAGCACGAGAAGAACTGGCCGAATGGCGTGAAACCCAACAGCAACAAGCATTAGAAGAAGCGGAACGACAGGCGCAAGCTGCGGCGGAAGCAGGGTTTCAAGAAGGCTTCGCACAAGGGTTTGCCCAAGCTGAAGCGGATTTTCTCCAAAAGCGCGAGCTGATGGAAAGCTTGATCGCCGCCGCCTACGAAGAACAGCGCCGCATCATCCGTGAAGCAGAACCGTTCTTACTATCGCTTAGCACCGAAATCGCGCGAAAAATCATCCGCAATGAATTGATGCAAGACGATGTGCAGCTCCTGTCGATTATCCGCCACGTACTCCGGCAAGTAGACGACTCAGAAGAAGTCGCCATCCATGTGGCGCTGGAAGATTATCCGGCGATGCTGCCATTTGAAGACGAGCTGAAAAGCTATATCCGGGCAGGCGCTGAACTCAAACTGATGCCGGTCGCAGGGCAAGCGCCTTCCGGCTGCACCATTCATACGAAAAACGGCTCGTTTGACGCGACACTCGATAGCCAGCTAAACGAAATCAAAAAGCAATTGCTCGTTTATTGTGAGGAGAAATCCAATGATGAAACTGATAGATAGCGAGTACCTGACGCTGCTGGAAGAAATCGAGCCGGTGAGAAAACACGGGAAAGTCGTCCAAGTGATCGGCTTGACCATCGAAGCGCAAGGCCCAAACGCCAAGCTCGGCGAGTTGTGCTTATTGTACCCGAGCCGTTTTGACCCGCCGATCGAAGCGGAAGTGGTCGGCTTCAAGGAAAACAAAATCATGCTCATGCCATTGCGCGATTTGGCGCAAGTCGGGCCAGGATGCCTCGTCGTCGCGACAGGCGTGCCGTTGCAAATCCGTGTTGGCCCGGCCATTCTCGGGAAAATTCTCGACGGCACTGGCAAGCCTTTGGATGACAATAAATTGCCGAAAGGTTTGAAGAAATATTCCACGACCAACACGCCGCCGAACCCGCTGAAACGGCCGCGCATCGACAAACCCTTGGAAGTGGGCGTGCGTGCGATCGACGGCTTGCTGACGGTCGGGCAAGGCCAGCGCATTGGCGTATTCGCCGGAAGCGGCGTCGGAAAAAGCACGCTCATGGGCATGATCGCCCGCAACACCGAAGCCGATGTCAACGTCATCGCTTTGATTGGCGAGCGTGGCCGGGAAGTGCGTGATTTCATCGAACGCGATCTCGGGCCGGAAGGGTTGAAAAACTCGGTCGTCATCGCTGCGACCTCCGACCAGACGCCCATGCAACGTATCAAAGGGGCATTGACGGCAACAGCAATTGCGGAGTATTTCCGCGACCAAGGGAAAAACGTCATGCTGATGATGGATTCTGTGACGCGCTTTGCCATGGCGCAGCGCGAAGTGGGCCTGGCGGTCGGTGAACCACCGACCAGCAAAGGCTATACGCCGAGCGTCTTCGCTTTATTGCCGCGCTTATTGGAACGCTCCGGCACTTCGTCGAAAGGATCGATCACGGCATTCTACACTGTGCTGGTCGACGGGGACGATATGAACGAACCGATCGCCGATGCGGTGCGCGGCATCTTGGACGGCCACATCGTTTTGGACCGCAAATTGGCGCAAAAGGGGCAATTCCCGGCGATCAATATCATGGCAAGCGTGAGCCGTATCATGAATGAAGTGACGACGCGCGACCACCAAAGAGCCGCTACCGAATTGAAGCGATTGCTCGCTGCCCACGATTCAGCGGAAGACTTGATTAATATCGGAGCCTATAAAAGCGGCGCTAATAAAGAAATCGATGAAGCAATCCGCGCGTATCCATTGATCCGCGATTATTTACAGCAGGATATTTACGAGAAAGCCGAATTGACGGAAAGCGTCGACCGGCTCGCACAACAATTTGGAGGTGCTGAAACGTGACACGATTCAATTTCCGATTCCAGAAAATTCTCGACCTGAAAGAAAACGAAACCCAGCTGGCACAAGTAGAGATGGCCGAAGCGCTGAAAAAAGAGCAAGCCGTCCGCGAGCAAAGTGAAGTCTTGCATAGCAAGATTACCCAGGCGGAAGAAATGAAAAAAGCAAAAGAGCAAAAAGGCATCCCCATCTCCGAGCTGCGCATGCTAGAAGAATATATCCACCAGCTCTATGAGCAGTCGTTCATGGCGAAACGCGAAGTTGCAACCCACGAACGCAATGTCTCGAGAAGCCAAGATGCATTGAAAGAAAAAGCACGCGAAGAAAAAACCTGGGGCAATTTAAAAGAGCAAAACTATGCCGCCCACCAGAAAGAACACCAAGCGGCAGAGCAAAACTTTTTCGATGACCTGGCCGGCAGCCGCTATTACCGCCTCGGCAGAACCGGTGATGCACAGTGAACGCGCTAGTGTCCGCATTGACCGGCCGGCCCGCTGCACCCGCAGCTGCAGTGAAAACGCCGGCAAGCAATGAGCCCGCGGGACAATTTGGGCAATTGCTTATGGCGCTATCGGCGGATTCGACACAGCCGCAAGCGGAGCCAGAAGCTGCCTTGGAAGAATTGCCGTTGAAAGAACTCACCGCGCTCCTCGAGCAATTATCGGGCATGCCCGTAGAACAATTGACCGAAGAGCAGCAAGCTTTGCAATACGCAGTCTTCCAGTTGCTCGCAGATTTGAACGGGGAGCAGCTGAAGCAAGCCATCGAAGCCTTTAGTTCGGACGAAGAAGTGCAAGGTGAATTGACTGCATTAGTAAAACAAATAAAATCCTTATTACTGACTGCTAAAGAATTCGCACAACCCGCTGGATTTTCGGGGGTCGCGGAAAAAGAAATTGCCACAGCCAAAGCGGCACCGGAAGAAGCGCTGCGTCCGCTTATCGAGTTGGCTGCGCAGCTGAAAGAAGAAACGCTTCCTTCAGAAAAATTGCTGTTATTGAAAGAGCTTACGCCTATCATAACGGAAGCGCGCCTGCCATTTGCGCAAACACCTGCCGCATGGCTCCACGCGCTGTCGAAAGAAAGCACTCAAGCTAACAGTGCAATCGAGCAGCAAGCGCCTGACACGCAAGCCGCGAAAGCGGTGCCTGCAGAAGGCGAAGTGATTCCAAAAGCGGAAGCGGTTCAACCTGCAGCTCCTGTAAAAACTGAAGGGCAGACGCAGGCCGCCGTACTTCCGGCAGCATTTGCTGATCAAAAGCCAGTGGATGTCCCGGTTCGACAAGTGCCGGTGCAGAAGCTTGCAGAAACACTCGCAGAATGGATCAGTTCACCGGCCCGCTTGAGCGCCGGTGGAAATGAAACGCGCTTACGCATCAATATCTTTCCTGAACACCTCGGCCATCTGGAGATTTTGGTGAGTACGGCAGGCGGCAAAGTCAGCGCGCAAATCATCGCGAGCCACGGCGCAGCAAAAGAAGCAGTCGAGTTTCAATTAAATCAATTGCGCATGTCACTGTCTCAACAAGGTGTGGAGATCGATCGCTTGGAAGTGCGGGAAGAGCGCAGTTCATCCGAATTCCAACAGCACGAACGGCAGCGGGAAGCGCCCTTCTCGAATGCGCCGGGAAATAAAGTAAACCAGCGCAGCGGAAGCGGCGGCGAATCCGTTTCGGATGATGCTGAGATAGCGCCGAAGCGCCAGCGTGAAGCTGTTTCAATGAATGGCCAAGTGGATTACAGCGTTTAACAAAGGGGACTGATTGAATGAATATCACCACAGCAACAACAGCTGCGAATCAGCCGGCGGCAGCTACAGAAAAAACAAAGCCGGATGCACTTGGGCAAGATGCTTTCCTGAAAATCCTGATCGCCCAGCTGAAATACCAGGATCCGATGGAACCGCAAAAAGATGCGGAATTCATCGGGCAGATGGCACAGTTCAGCAGCCTCGAGCAATTGACGCAGCTGAACAAGACGATGACGGGCTACGCGGGAGAAGGCGGCAGCGCATCGCTTGCAGGTTCTGCCCATTTGCTCGGGACGGAAATCAGCTGGTCAGCGAATGAGCAAGCTGGCACGGGGATTGTCAAAGCTGTCACGATGAAAAATGGCGAAATCATGGTCGAGCTGGCAGACGGAGAAACGAAGATTCCATTGTCGGCCATTGAACGGATCGAACAGCAAGGCGAAACCAAAAACGAACAGGCGGCCGAGCAAGCTTAAACTTGCAGCCAGCTGAAAGGGGAAATGAAAAATGTTGCGTTCTATGTACTCCGGGATTTCCGGCATGAAAAACTTCCAGGTGAAATTAGATGTTATCGGTAATAATATTTCCAACGTCAATACCGTCGGATTCAAGAAAAGCACCATCACGTTCCAAGATTTACTGAGCCAAAATTTATCCAGTAGCGGAGCTAACCCGATGCAAGTCGGCCTCGGTTCTACCGGCGCTTCATTGAACGTCAATCATAATCCTGGATCTGCTATGTCAACAGGTGTTGGGACGGACCTCACAATTATGGGCGATGGATTTTTCGTTGTGCAAGATCCCGAGGCACTGCTTGGCGAAGGACAATACTTGACGCGTGCCGGTAACTTTACCGTTACCGCAGAAGGGAATTTAGTAACAGCCCAGGGATATAACGTATTAGGTGCTGACGAACAGCCGATCAATATCGCTGGATACGATTCGTATGCCATCAACCGGCTTGGTGAAGTCATCGGAAAACAAGCGGATGGCACGGAAGTCACCGTGGCGAATGTCGGAATCGCTTCTCCTGAAAATCCAACTGGCCTGCGTAAATTTGGGGGCTCATTGTATGAAATGACCAATATCGCTAGTCCGGGTGGCCTCGTGGTCGGAAATGCTGTAGATGCAGGAACAGAAATCGGTTCTGGAATGCTGGAAATGTCCAACGTTGACCTTACGGAAGAGTTCACGGAAATGATCATCGCTCAGCGAGGTTTCCAAGCGAATTCACGGACCATCACGACTTCTGATGAACTGCTTCAGGAAGTCGTGAACTTGAAACGATGATGATATTGGCTGAACGGAGTGAAGCGCAATGATTCACTTAACAAGATTGAACCGTTCTGAAATCGTCTTGAATGCGGTCTATATTGAGCGCATTGAAGCGATGCCAGACACGGTGATTACACTTACTACCGGAAGAAAAGTGCATGTATTGGAGCCAGTACGGACAGTGATTGACTTAGTGACCACCTATTACAGGGATATCAATATCCTGCCGAAATTGCACGATGCACCCATGGAAGAGTAAGGAGAGTCCGCATGGAACCGAATTTTTCAGACAAGAACACAGAAGCTTTGAGCAGCAAGAACATTCATACCTATGATTTCAAGAAGGCCTTGCGGTTTTCACAAGACCAGATCCGGACGCTATCCCGCATCCATGAGAATTTTGCGCGTCTTTTGACTTCCTACTTTTCAACACAATTGCGCACCTATGTGCAAATCATTGCTGAAAAGGTAGAGCAAGTGTCCTATACAGATTTCCTCGAAAATATTGAAAAAAAGTCGATTCTCGGCGTATTTGAAGCACCTCCGCTTAACGGCAGCATGGTGATGAAATTTTCGCCGGAAGTGGCATATGTCATGTTCGACCGCTTGCTCGGTGGGCAAGGAAATGTCGTGCAAAGACCGAGTGATCTGACTGAGATTGAAATCAGTGTCATAAACCGGATCTTTTCCGAGTCGCTGAGTTGCTTTCAGGAAGCCTGGACATCGGTCATTGAATTATCGCCAGAATTAAAGGAAGTTGAAGTGAATCCGCAATTTTTGCCGATGGCTTCGCCGAACGAAACCGTCATCATCGTTAAATTACAGGCGAAGATTGGCGAGACTGAAGGCGAAATTCAGTTATGCCTGCCGCATCTGGTACTGGAACAAGTCTTGCCGAAATTATCCGCACGCCATTGGCTTGCGAGCCAGAAAAAAGCGGTCGAGCATCAAGAAGTGGAAGTGCTTGAAAGACGCCTTCATGCAACGAAGATGGACGTAGCGGCAGTGCTGGGAGAAGTGGCTATCGACATCAAAGATTTTCTGGATCTGAAAAAAGGCGACATCCTGCGTTTGGATGCAGCAATCGATGCACCGGTAAAACTGTATATCGACCAGAAACAAAAATTCCTTGCACAGCCGGGAATTTCGAAAGGCCGTCTGGCTGTACAAATTACAGGATTGTGCGGGGAAGGGGAAGTTTGCGATGAAGGATGAGCGCCTATCGCCTGAAGAGATGAAAGGGCTGTTGAATAAGACGGACAGCACCGTCCCGCAGGCAGCTTTGGGCAGCCATGAACTTGGCGTACTGAAAGAGTTGTTCTGCACAGCGTTCGGCGGCACCGCTGCACTGCACGACCCGCTGTTTCCGGAAACGGCAGCTATCCAAGGGCCAGTTTGGAGCGTAAAGAGCAAGGATGAGCTGTTTGCTGAAACCGAGACGCCGGTTTATGTCGCGCTCGGTGAATATAGCGGCTTGTTGAAAATGCCGCAGATCGTCACGCTCGACCAAGCAGAGGCAGATGCGATGGCTTCAGAACTGTCAGGTGAAGCAGACAACGACGAGCTGTTCGCGGCAGTCCAGGATATGCTCGTGCGCCTGTTCGGATCATCGGCGACCGCTTTGTCGATGGTGAGCGGCCAAGAAGTCGGCTATTCCTTATCGGGCATGGACATTCTGGAGGCGGGACAGAAATTTCCGTTCACTCATTTCACGAAAGAGCAATGGTTTGCTGAAGCGCTGTTTACGCTGACTGTCGGCGACCGCCAAAATGTAGCGTTCCGCATGTATTTGCCGGCCGGCCCGTGCCGAGAGTTGGCCGAAGAGCTGGCAGGCTGCGAACATGTGGAAGAAGCGAAGGAGACACAGGATATGTCATCAAACGAACATCAACAATCAGAAAAAACATCACAGCCGGCGGATTCCAATGGGCCGAACGTCCAGTCTGTCCAATTTTCGAGCTTTGATGAGATCGCCGCTGAACAATCGGCGCCGAACAACCTCGACATGCTCTTGGACATTCCGCTGCAAGTGACGGTGGAACTTGGCCGGACAAAACGGATGGTCAAGGAAATCCTCGAGATGTCGCAAGGATCGATCGTCGAACTCGACAAACTGGCGGGAGAGCCGGTGGACATTCTCATCAACAACAAACTGATCGCAGTCGGAGAAGTGGTCGTCATCGACGAAAACTTCGGCGTGCGGGTAACAGATATTTTAAGTACGGCAGAGCGCATTTCCAAATTGCGTTGATGCAAGGCGAAGGAGTACGGCAAGTGTGAATTACAGACAATGGATTTATCTACTCATAGCGCTCGCTGCCCTTTGGCTTGCTATGCCGGCAATGGCGTCTGCGGACGCAGGAAATGTGGCCGATTGGTTGAATGAAGCCCCAGGTGAAGCTGAACCGGCAGAGGCGGAAGTGGTGCCGGAGATCGAGGAAAAGAGTTTCGCCGCGATTATCGGGCAATTGATTTTCTATACTTTGCTGATCGCCGGATTGATTTACGGGCTCATCAAATTTTTGGCCATGCGCCAAAAAGGCGTGCAGTCGCAGCGTGCGGTCCAGCTGATGGGCGGCTCGCCGCTCGGCCAGAACAAATCGCTGCAGCTGGTCAAAGTCGGCGGCCAATTTTACTTGATTGGCGTGGGCAATGAAGTGACGCTCATCAAGGAGTTTTCGGGAGAAGCAGAAATCGCAGCTTTGGAACAAGACTTGGAGCAACAGCGTCCGGCAGCATCTGCTTTGTTCGGAAACGGCGGCAAATCGAAAGAGTCTTTCGCGAATTTCGAGCAATACTTCGCCCGCAGTTTGGATAAACAAAAAGAGCGGCGCTTGTCTTTCGGCAAAAAGCACACGGATGACGGGGAGGACCAGCGATGATTCCAGAATTATTATTGGCCATTCCCGGCATCTCGCTCGACAATACCGATCCCGGAGATGTCTCGACGACTTTGCAATTATTATTGATGCTCACAGTTCTATCGCTCGCACCAGGCATCTTGATCATGATGACGAGCTTTACACGGATCATCATCGTGTTGAGTTTCGTGCGTACGGGCCTCGGGACGCAATCGATGCCCCCGAACCAAGTACTGGTCGGATTGGCATTATTTTTAACCTTTTTCATTATGGCGCCGGTTGCGACGGAAATGAACGATACCGCGCTCCAGCCGTATTTGGACGAAGAACTGACGCAGGAAGAAGCGCTCGATGCCGCTATGTTGCCAATCAAGGAATTCATGGCGCAGCATACGCGTGAAAAAGACTTGGCGTTGTTTTTCAAATACGCCGAACTTGAAAAGCCGGACGACATCGAAGGCATTCCATTGACTTCGCTGGTCCCGGCATTCGCGCTTAGCGAATTGAAGACCGCTTTCCAGATCGGCTTCGTCATTTTCATCCCGTTTTTGATCATCGATATGGTCGTCGCATCGACTTTGATGGCGATGGGGATGATGATGTTGCCGCCGGTCATGATTTCATTGCCTTTTAAAATCTTATTGTTCGTCCTGGTGGATGGATGGTACTTAATCATCGAATCGCTGCTTGTCAGCTTTTAGCGAGAGGAAGAATTTATTTGACGCCGGATATGGTCATCAAACTAGCAGAACAATCCATTTACCTCATCATTCTCATATCAGCTCCGCTATTGCTCATCGCACTGGGAGTGGGGCTATTGGTCAGTGTATTCCAGGCCATGACCCAAATCCAGGAGCAAACTCTGGCATTCATCCCGAAAATACTGGCGGTATTCCTGTCGCTGGTCATTTTCGGCCCCTGGATGCTGACGATGCTCCTGGATTATACGCGCGATTTGTTCGAGCAGCTTCCACGGTTTATCGGATAAGCGCCGATGAATGATGTTCTTAATCTGCTGCCGTTCTTCTTGCTGGTGCTCATCCGCCTTACCGCTTTTTTCCTGATTGCGCCGCTGTTTGCGATGAGGGGCGTGCCCAATCAATTCAAAATCGGCATCGCCGCTTTTCTCGCGCTGACGGCGACGACCGCGTGGGCCCCGGAAACCGCAGTGGTGCTCGATGGCAGCTACACGCTGTTGATCTTCAAGGAATTGGCGGTCGGTTTGGCGCTTGGCTTTACGGCTGCGTTGCTCCTTTATGCGGTGCAAATCGCCGGAGCCTTCATCGATTTCCAGATGGGCTTTGCCATCGCCAATGTCTTGGATCCGCAGACGGGCGCTCAAGTACCGATCATCGGGCAATTCAAATACACGCTCGCGCTATTGTTCCTATTGACCGTCAACGGCCATCATATGATGCTTGACGGCGTGATGCAGAGCTTGCGCGTCCTGCCGGCGGAAGAGTTCTTGTCGGTCGGCGCGGAATCCATCGCGCGTTTTATGACTGATCTGTTTATAGAGATGTTCATTATTGCCTTCCAGATTTCCTTGCCGATCGTCGCGTCGTTGTTTTTGATCGACGTGGCACTTGGAATCCTGACGAAAGCCGTTCCGCAATTGAACATTTTTGCAGTCGGCTTGCCGCTAAAAATCTTCGTCGGCTTTGTATTGTTGCTTTTGACGATGACCGTGTTCTTTTATCTATTGCAGGTTCTCTTTGAAAAAATGATGGTCAGTATGGGCGAATTAATCAGCTTATTGGGAGGCGGATAGGATGAAGCGCTACCCATTGGACCTGCAGTTTTTTGCGGGTGAAAAAACTGAAAAGGCGACGCCGCAAAAGCGCCAGGAATCACGCAAGAAAGGCCAAGTCGCCAAAAGCCAGGAAGTCGCGGCCGCACTCATCATGCTCGGCGGCATCCTGGTCCTGAGTTTTCTAGGGGATTGGATGCTTGATCAATTGCTGGCCATTTACCGCATCAATTATATCCAATACATTAGCTGGGACATCACACCGGACACGATCCGGCTCATGTTCGAACAATTGGCCATGGATGCGTTCTTGGTGATTGTGCCGATCATGCTGGTCGGCGTGGTCTTCGGATTTCTCGGAAATTACATGCAGGTGGGACCGCTTTTTACGGCAGAACCGTTAAAAGCGAAGCTCGAACGTCTTGACCCAATCAAAGGCGCAAAACGGATCTTCTCGGTACGTGCGCTGGTGGAACTGGCCAAGTCCTTGATGAAGATTGCGATTGTCGGGGGCGCGGCTTTCGGTGTCTTGTGGTTCGGGCAAGAGGAAATTTTCTCGCTGTCGCGGCAAAGCCTGCGCGATTCCCTGAGCCTTGTTGGCGGACTCGTCATTCAGATGGGCATGGTTGCGGCACTGATTTTGCTGTCTTTATCCACGCTTGACTATATGTACCAAAAATACGAGTTCGAAAAGGGCATCCGGATGTCCAAGCAAGACATTAAAGACGAATACAAAAAGGCGGAAGGCGATCCGTTGATCAAACAAAAGATCAAGGAAAAGCAACGCCAAATGAGCATGAACCGCATGATCCAGGATTTGCCGAACGCTGACGTCGTCATCACCAACCCGACGCATTACGCGATTGCTATCCAATACGACGCCGAAACGATGGAAGCGCCGAAAATCATTGCGATGGGAAAAGATTTCACGGCGCTTAAGATCAAAGAAAAAGCGAAAGAGCTCGGCATCGTGACAATGGAAAACAAGCCGCTCGCCCGCTCGCTCTACGCACAAGTATCGATTGGCGATTCCGTGCCCGAAGAACTATTCCTAGCCGTCGCCGAAGTCCTGGCTTATATCTACGCTTTGAAAGGGAAGCTTTCGTAATGTATATATAAACTGAACTGAATGAAGTAAGAACGGATCAGGAGTATTGAATAAATTTATACGCTATAGAGTTTTAAGAAGTAGAACTTTTCAATTCGCCAACTATCAGTGAAATATCTAAGTGTTTGGAGAAGCGTCCGCTCGTAAAACCCTCTGCTCAATAATGCTGCGCATTACTTCGCAAAGATAAGGTCTCACGTAGTTCGACTTTATCTTTCCTGTGGACTAGCGAGACGACCGAGACCCCACAGTGAACGTAGTGAGCGAGGAGGCTTGGGCGCGAGCCCACGGAAAGCGAGCGGTAAGCTTCGGAAAACACGGTTTCCCAGTAATATCCAGAATTATCTTCAATATACATAGCAAACCGCAATACGAAAGAGGAGGAAGCAGTTTGAAATTCAGAGATTATGCGATATTGGTATCGGTGATCATGATTGTCATCATGATGGTTATCCCGCTGCCGCCGCTGTTATTGGATATTTTAATCATGATCAATATCAGCTTGGCGCTGACCATCATCCTGGTGGCGATGAACACGCAAGAACCGTTGCAGTTCTCGATCTTTCCGACGCTCCTCCTGCTGACGACTTTGTTCCGTCTCGGTTTGAACGTCTCGACGACACGCTCGATCCTGACCAATCAAACCGGCGGGCAAGTCATCGAAACCTTTGGCTCGTTCGTGGTCGGGGGCAGTGCCATCATCGGGATCTTGGTGTTCTTGATTTTGGTCATCATCCAATTCCTCGTCATCACCAAAGGTTCGGAGCGGGTAGCAGAAGTTGCGGCCCGTTTCACGCTCGATTCGATGCCCGGTAAACAGATGAGCATCGATGCTGATCTGGGCGCAGGCATGATTTCTGACCGCGAAGCGAAAACACGCCGCGAAAAAGTCGGCCAGGAAGCCGATTTCTACGGCGCGATGGACGGTGCCAGTAAATTTGTTAAAGGCGATGCGATCGCCGGCATCATTATCACCATCATCAATATCATCGGCGGCTTGATGATCGGCGTCGTCGTCCATGGCTTGCCAATTGGTGAAGCGGCGCAATTGTTCACTTTGCTATCAATCGGCGATGGACTCGTCAGCCAAATTCCGGCGCTGTTGATTTCGACGGCAATGGGGATTGTCGTCACCCGTGCCGTGTCGGATGGCAACCTCGGATCCGATATTACCCGTCAATTGTTCGCTTTCCCGAAAATGCTGTACGTCGTCGCTGGAACGCTGATGATGCTCGCAGTTTTTACACCTATCAGTCCGCTGTTGATTATGCCAGTCGCTGGCGTCATTGCCTTTAGCGCCTTTAGGATGCAAAAAACGCTCAACGCCGAGGAAGCGGTTGAAAAAGACAGCGACCCGGGCGAAAAAGAAGCGGCTGATCTGAAAAGCCCGGAAAGCGTCACGGACCTGCTGCATGTCGACGCAATCGAATTCGAATTCGGCTACGGCTTGATTCCAATCGCCGATAAAAACCAAGGCGGGGACCTATTGGACCGTGTCATCATGATCCGCCGGCAATGCGCGATGGAACTCGGCATTGTGGTTCCGGTCATTCGCATCCGCGACAATATCCAATTGCAGCCGAATGAATACGTCATTAAGATCAAAGGCAACCGGGTCGCGCGCGGCGACATCATGCTCGACCATTATCTCGCGATGAGCCCAGGGGTCGATGATGAGAACGTCTACGGTATCGAAACGGTCGAGCCTGCATTTGGCATGCCGGCACTGTGGGTCGATGAAGATATGAAAGAAGAAGCTGAGATGGCGGGCTACGCCATCGTCGATCCACCGTCTGTCGTCTCGACGCATTTGACGGAAATCATCAAACGCCATGCGCATGAACTCGTCGGCCGCCAGGAAGTGAAGTCACTCATTGAAAATATCCGTGACTCTTCTCCAGCTGTCGTCGAAGAATTGATTCCTAACTTGATGAGCATCGGCGAAGTGCAGAAAGTGCTCATGAAATTATTGAAGGAAAAAGTGTCGATCCGCAATTTGCTGGTTGTCTTGGAAACCTTGGCCGATTACGCACCGCAGACAAAAGACATTGATTTGCTGACGGAATACGTGCGACAGGCACTCGCCAGACAAATCACCCGCCAGTATGCGCCGGACAATGAAGCGTTGAAAGTCATCACGGCAGGAGCGAGCCTGGAGAAGAAATTCGCCGATTCGGTCCATCGCACCGAACAAGGCAATTACCTGTCGATCGATCCGGAATCATCCCAGACGATTTTCCAAAAAATCACCGAGCAGGCCGGCCAGCTGCAGCAAAACGGCGTCCAGCCGATCCTGCTTACTTCGCCTGCCATCCGCATCTATATGCGCCAGTTCGTGGAACGCTTTGCGCCGGATCTGCCGGTATTGTCGTATAACGAGTTGGAGCCTGAAATTGAAATTCAAAGTGTTGGAGTCGTGAATATCCCATGAGATTAAAAACCTACCGAGTCACTACGATGCCTGAAGCTATGGTGCTCATCAAAAGGGATTTGGGCGATGATGCCCTCATCCTCAATACGAAAAAAGTGAAAACCGGCGGCTTGTTCGGTTTGTTCCGAAAAGACTGTTTGGAAGTGACCGCGGCGGTTGAAACTATGGAAGAATCGGAGCCAAAATCCATTTCGCCAGTCAACGCGCAAGCGATGCCGGTTGAAGCGCCAGTGGCAAAGAGCCAGGAAAACGATGCGCTGATGGACGAACTGCAAAGCTTGAAGCGGCTCATGATGCACGAAGGGCCGGAAGACCGGTTGCCTGAATCGTTGCGCCCACTGCGAAGCTTGCTGGAAAAGCAAGGCGTGGAACAAGCGGTGCAGACAGAGCTGCTCTCCAAATTGCTGCAGGCATCAGAAAGCGAAGCGCCGGTGCAGGAGGCGTTTCATGCGGAGCTCATCCGCTTTATTGAACAGCATCAACAGGCTGTCAAGGATGACTCGCCGTCAATCGCCTGCTTTATCGGTCCGACAGGCGTCGGTAAAACGACGACCATCGCAAAAGTCGCAGCTGAGCAATTGCTGGAACATAAACGCACCGTCGGTTTAATCACAGCCGATACGTATCGCATCGCAGCCGTGGCGCAATTGAAGACTTACGGCGAAATCCTGGATGTGCCGGTCGAAGTGGTGGAATCGCGCGAACAACTGGCCGGGGCACTGGATGCCTTGAAAGCCTGCGACGTCATTTTGATCGATACGGCGGGGCGCAATTACCAGCAGGCCGAATACATTCAAGATTTACAGAAGCTGCTGCCGGAAACACAGCATATCCATACAACTTTGGTACTGAGCTTAACGGCAAAATATGAAGACATGATCCAGATCATCGGCAACTTCGAGGCGCTGTCGATCGATGAGTTGCTGCTGACGAAAAAAGATGAAACGGCTTCTGCCGGGGTCATCCTTAATTTATTGCATCGCTACCGGATCCCGCTTCGCCGCATCGCGACCGGCCAAAACGTGCCGGATGATTTGGTTGCGGCAACACCTAGGCGTATTGCCGATTACATTGCAGGGGAAGAGCGCCATGCGTGACCAGGCCGTTCAGTTAAGGGAAAAGATGTCCCGCAAAAAAACCAAGCCCAGCCTACGCAATACGCGTGTCCTGGCCGTGACAAGCGGAAAAGGCGGCGTCGGCAAATCGAATTTCACTTTGAATTTTGCGCTCGCGTTGATCGAACAAGGGAAGTCTGTGCTGATTATCGACGTCGATTTGGGATTTGCCAATATCGATATCTTGTTCGGCCATGCGCCGCGCGAAACGATCATTGGCATGCTCGACAAGCAATTGGCGATCGAAGACGTGATTGAGCGCGGCCCGCTCGATTTGCAATTGATTGCCGGAGGGCAAGGGTTTTCAGGATTGTTTGAACTCGATGCTGAAAAAATGAAACGTTTTATGGAAGAGCTTGGCAGCCTGCAAGGAAAAGTGGATTTTGTGCTGCTTGATACGGGAGCAGGGTTGTCCGAGAACAATATGCGTTTTCTGCTCGCGGCCGATGAAGTGCTGTTGGTCACGACGCCTGAACCGACGTCGGTCACCGATGCCTATTCAGTCGTCAAGATGATGCACGCCAAAGACTCGGACCTGGCCATCCGACTCGTCGTCAATCAATGCACCGACGGCAAAGAAGGCCATCAGACAGCCGAAAACTTTGCGGAAGTCGCACAGCGCTTCCTGGATAAAGACATCCGGACGCTCGGCATTTTGCCGTCGGATCTCCATGTGCCGCAATCGGTGAAAAAGCAGGAGCCGTTCTTGTTGGCTCATCCGAGCAGTTCGGCGAGCAAAGCGATGCGCACGCTCGCAGCACAGTATCTGGAGTTGCCGTCGCCGTTCAAGATCGGGCTTCGTGGATTCGTCATGAAATTATTCTTCAAATAAAGGCATAGCGGAAGTGGGGTGGACAGCTTGGTAAATCAGAAATTGTCGAATGCAGAATTAGCGCAATGGGGCAACTGGCAGCAGCATAGGGACCAGGATGCCGGCGATTATTTAGTCGCGAAGTATTTGCCTTTGGTGGATTATGTGATTCAACGCTTTCTTATCAGCCTGCCGAAAACCGTCGATAAAGATGAAGTCCGAAGCTACGCCTACGAAGGCTTGCTGGACGCACTCGATAAATTCAAGCCGGAGAAAGACTGGAAATTCGAAACCTACGCCGCCTGGCGAATCAAGGGGGCAATCATCGACGGCCTCCGGAAAAGCGACTGGCTGCCGCGTTCGTTGCGGGACAAAGTGAAGAAAATCGAAAAAGCGTACGCTGAACTGGAACAGCAAAAAGGCGAAAGTGCCAGTGACCAGGAAGTGAGCGAATACTTGGGGATGACTCCGGCGGAATTGAACCGCGCCGTCTCGGAAGCTGCCTTATCGGCAATGCTGTCGATGGATGACGACCAGTCGAATTTGGAAGAGCGCATGCCGCGTGCGAGTATCGGTTCGCCGGAACGCGAGCTGTCTGGGCAGATGACCAAAGAGGCCTTAGCGAAAGCCATTGCCACATTGCCGGAAAAAGAGAAATTGACGGTTTCGTTATGTTATTTTGAAGAAATGAAGCTGACCGAAATCGCGGAGATTCTCGGGCTCAGCGTTTCGAGGGTGTCGCAATTGCATTCGAAAGCGATGCTCCGGTTGCACGCGGCGATGCTATCAGTCCACGAACATTATTAATCGAAGGAAAGCAGGGAGCAGATGGTAGGACTGTTGATAGTGGTCAGCACTTTATTGTTGTTGCTGAACGTCAAACTGATGATGTCGAGAAAGCTGATGGTCGAGCAGGAATCCGAACGGCTTGAAACGGCCATGGCGGAATTCATTGCAGCCGTCGAACAAGAAAATGATGTCTTATACGATAAATTGATGGACCGGCTAGAGCAGACGGAAGCGAAAATGATGCAATGGGAAAAAACGGATCATCCAGTGGCAGAACCGGCAGGCCCAGCTCTTTCTGCCGATCCGCCTTCCGTGGAAACAAGCCGGCGCGATAAAGTCCGTCAGCTCACGAAACAAGGTTTCTCGGCTGCCCATATCGCTAAGCTTTTGGAGCTGCCGATCGGCGAAGCGGAAGTCGCTGTCCAATTAGAGAAGAAAAGACAGATTCGATAGGTGGGAAATGGAAATGCGTATTGATGCAGCGAGGCCCAGGCCATCAGAACAACCTAATACAAACGTCGCAAAACCGGCAAGCGGCTCGTTTACCGAGGTGATGAAGCAATCCCGGACAGAGCTTCGCCGAGATGCCCTCACGCCGCTATTCTCGCATGTCGAACAGAGTGGCAAACGTCTTGCGGAACATCGGACCTTGGAAAATTTGGTTGCCTATAAACAATCCATCAAACAATTCCTCAAAGAATCGCTTCGCCATGGGATCCAGCTGACCGACCAAGCAGCAGGTAATTTCGGGGAAGGGGCACCGCCTCATCAACTCGTGAAGGTCATTGATGAAAAAGTGATTGCGCTCCAGGATCAATTATTGGATAATGAAGTGGGATATATTGGGATACTGGAAACAGTAGGGGAAATAAAAGGCTTGTTGCTGAATCTTTATATGTAAGCAACATGAGAAAAGGGAGAAGTGCGGCAATGGGGGACAATCGCAGGGAATTTTTTCGTGTATCGTTTATCCGGGCCATCGATGGAAAAGTGGTGGTTCCAGAAAGAGAAGAAGTACTCGTAGACATTTCCAGTCTTAGTGCGGGGGGATTGGTTTTTACTGCCTATCTCGACTTCGCACTGCACGAGCAGGTCATTTGCAGCTTTGAATTGCTGGACGAACCTTTTGAACTCGAAGGGAAGATTATCCGGAAGCTAGCGAAAGAGCATAATTTTGAATATGCTGTGCAATTCAATGCTGGCCAGCGTTCTGTATCAAAGTTATTTCAGCAATTGAATACATATCAAATCCGCAAAAGAAAAAGCGTATTGAATGATTAACGGAAGGCTCCGGCCTTCTTTTTTTTATGCAGGAATATAGATATCTCGAATCGAAAGTAAGGGGAGATGGACGAGGAGAGGGGATTGGGAAATGCGGGCAGGTGAACATCTTCTGAATGTATGGCGGCACTTTGACGGGTTGCCGATGGATAATTTAGTGAAAGCTTGGAATTATGAACGGGCTGGCTTGAAAAAACAGCGCAGTGTCGAGCAAATGCGGGAGCATCGTGAAGCTTACGGGCTTGGCGGAAATTGTTTCGACTTGGCACTTTGGCTGATGGCGGAATTCCGCGAGGCGGGAATCGAGGCATATGCGGTCGGTTCGGAACTCAGCACGGAAGGCGCGCATGCAGCGGTATTGGCGTTCGATGAAAAGGGCAGGCGTTTTTTGTGTGATTTAGGAGACCAGTGGATAGAGCCGATTTTAGTGGACTCGCAAGACCCGTTTTTCTCGGATGCTCCGCAAGCAGGATTTTTTCCGGGAGCGGACGTGCAGTTGTCAGCTGAGTCTGATGGCATGACGATTATCTACCAACGGCCAGGAGGCAAATTGTCTGTACAGAAGTATTCACTGAGTCCAGTCGGCGAAGAAGCATTTTGGCAGGCAGCGGAATATTCGCAGCATCAACTTGGCAAAATACCGCTTATCGAAGTCCGTGTCCCGTTCGAAGGCGAAGTGGCGCATTGGGAATTTGGCAATTGGCGAAGCGAGCTCAGCACGAGTAAAGGCTTATTCGAAGAAGAGCCTGCCCCTTCCTTTGACGCATGGGTGGAGCGCATTCATGAGCGGTCAGGGTATGACCGCGATATAATAGAAGAAGCACTCGCATTTTACAAAAGCATGGACTGAACAAAGCAAGGCAAGGAGGCAAAGCGCATGAACATCAATTCATTACCGAAAGAAATTCAGACGGAGCGGTTGAAACTGGTGCCGATTACGGAAGAACTATACCGTAATTTATACGGCAGCTACGAAATGGGTGCGCATATCAGCCTGCATTTGGATGATTTAAAACAAGACCAGCGGCTTTACGGCTGGGGCGCATGGGTCGCTTTCGATAAATCTGGCGCGCCGGTTGGCGACATGGGATTTAAAGGGCGTCCGGACAAAGCGGGGAAAGTGGAAATCGGCTATGGCGTGAAAGAATTTTACCAAGGAAACGGCTACGCTACAGAAGGCGTGCAAGGCTTGATCGATCGGGCCTTTTCATTTCCGGAAGTGCGGGAAGTGACGGCGGAATGCTACGAAGACAATGCGGCTTCGATTCGCGTGCTCGAAAAACTGGGGTTTGAACGCACCGCACAGTCGAAAGAATTAGTGTTTTGGAGGTTGCGCGATGGCTATTGAAAAAATTGCTTGCGTAACAGAGGATGGCGCGCTGATAGGTGTTGCTACGCGCGATGAAGCCCATCGGCAAGGCTTATGGCATGAGACCTTTCATTGTTGGATCGTGTCGCGTGAATTGGGCCGCACCCTGATCCACCTGCAGCTAAGGAGCCAGGACAAAGCGGATTTTCCAGGGCTTTTTGACATTACGGCAGCGGGCCATATCGCAGCGCATGAAACGATGAAAGACGGCGTGCGGGAAATCGAAGAAGAGCTCGGCTTAGCGCTTGCGTTTGAGCAATTGACGCCGCTTGGAGTAGTACATGATGAGATTTTGCTGCCCGGATTTACCGATCGCGAGCGGGCTTATATTCATCTATACGAAGGAACACAAATCGACTTGGCGAATTACCGTTTGCAGCCAGAGGAAGTCGCGGGGATGGCCACCGTTGATTTCCAGGCATTTTTCGAATTGTGCATGAAGCAAACGGAGACCATTGAAGCGCGTGGATTTATTGAAACACAAGAAGGCAGGCATCTATTGAAGCAAAAGCTCGGTTTGTCCGATTTCGTGCCGCATCAACCATCGTATTGGAAGCAAGTGGCGATCCGCATCCGCCGTCAGTTGATGGATAGTTAAGCAGAAAAATAAAAAGTGCTTGTATGGAATATTTCCATACAAGCACTTTTTTTAGTTTGTCAAAACACGCTGAAGTCTTCTGATTTCAAATCAGTGATGAACATATGCCCAGGTGCATGAGTGATCATCAAAGAAGGTTTGCTTTCCATCGCGACAGCTTGTGGCGTGACGCCGCAAGCCCAAAAGACCGGTACTTCACCGGGCTTGATTTCCACCGCATCGCCGAAATCGGGCTTTGTGATGTCTTGGATGCCGATCGATTCGGGATTTCCGATATGGACGGGAGCGCCGTGGACGTTCGGAAAGCGGCTCGTCACTTGGACCGCGCGCACGATGTCTTGTTCTTTGATCGGACGCATGCTGACGACGGTCGGCCCTTGGAAGCGGCCGGCTGGAACAGCGGGAATCGATGTCTTGTACATCGGTACGTTGCAGCCTTGTTGCTGATGGCGCATCGGGATGCCGTTTTGCGTTAGTGCTTCTTCGAATGTAAAGCTGCAGCCAAGCAGGAATGCGACCATATCATCTGTCCATAATGGCCGGATATCCGTCGTCTCTTCCGTCAATACGCCGTCCCGGTAGATGCGGTATTTGGGGATGTCGGTGCGCAAATCGGCGTTCGGCGCGGACAGTGCCGGCACGAACGAACCGGGTTCTGTGACGTCGATGACCGGGCAGGATTTTGGGTTGCGCTGGCAGAACAGCAGGAATTCAAACGCCATGTCTTTTGGCAAGATGGCCAGATTCGTTTGGATGAATCCTGGGGTAAAGCCGGAAGTCGGTGATTGGAATTCGCCTTTTCGGATGGCGCTGCGCAGCTCTTTTGGAGACGTAAATTGCATGCTTCCTTCACTCCTTATTTAAGATGCCGTTCAATAGCATGTAGCCGTCCAGCCAGGACATGGGGATAACGATGAAGATGTCGAATCCGAATGAAGCCAATATGGTTTCAGTGAAAACGGTCGTTTGGGTCAAGAACCCGGGCCCGATAGCGGAAGTCGCCATCAGCAAGGCAGCGCCGAGCAACACGATGCGATTGGTGTTTTTCACCTTTTTGACATTGTTCATGGAAGTGCCTCTTTAGGCGGTGTTAAACGATTTTCTGAATATGTTGGATAGCGATTCCCGCCTCTTTCAAGGAGCTGGAAATATGCAGCGCGAACTCTTTTGCGGTTTTGCCATCGCCGTGGATGCAGATCGTTTCTGCCTTCAAAGCGGTTTCGGTGCCTTCTGTGTTGATGACTTTGCTTTCTTTGACCATGCGGATGACTTGCTGGATCGCGGCATCTGGATCGGTGATGAGCGCATTGGCCTGGCTGCGCGGAGTGAGTGTGCCGTCCGGTTGATACGTGCGGTCGGAAAACACTTCATTGGCGGTGCGCAGGCCGATGCGGTTGCCGGCTTTGATGATTTCGCTGCCCGACAAGCCAAACAAAACCAGTTCGGGGTCGATTTTATAGACCGCTTCTGCGATTGCTTCGGACAGCTTGGCATCGCCTGCGGCCATATCGTACATGGCGCCGTGGGCTTTCACGTGTTGAAGCTTTCCGCCTTCTGCTTTAACAAAACCGTACAGTGCACCAATTTG
The DNA here is from genome assembly GCF_019042655.1 of Planococcus sp. CP5-4_YE. Lineage (GTDB taxonomy): Bacteria > Bacillota > Bacilli > Bacillales_A > Planococcaceae > Planococcus. Next base: position 305,092 of record NZ_JAHPZO010000002.1, on the reverse strand, counting down.
GTAAATGACAAGATCATATATTTCCTGTGGTGTGACAGCCATGTTGCGCCGCCCGAAACCGGCAAGGTCCTGAAGTCCTGGGTGCGCACCGATGCCGACGTTTTTATCGAGCGCAAGCTTAACGGTTTCGCGCATCGTCGCCGGGTCGCCTGCGTGAAAGCCGCAAGCGATATTGGCGGACGTGACGTAATCGAGAATCACTTTGTCGTTGCCGAGTGAATACGTGCCGAAGCTTTCGCCCATGTCGCAGTTCAAATCTACTGTATGGTTCATATTTATTCCTCCCGTTTCAGATGGATAGCGATTTTCAATTGGCGGATCTGCTGTTCTTGTTCAATATAAAGCTGCTGTGCATCATTGACGGATATATGGCGGAATTTCAGCGATTCGCCGGGTTTTAATTGGCTGATCAGCGGCAAGTCGACCGCTGCGACTTGGCCGATTTTCGGGTAGCCGCCAGTTGTCTGTCGGTCGGCTAAAAGAACAATTGGGTTGCCGTCTGCCGGCACTTGCACAGAGCCGAACGCAACCGCTTCCGAAATCAATTCTTCCTGCTTCTCAAGTGCCAGTTCAGCACCTTCCAAACGATAGCCCATGCGGTCTGAACTGGCCGAAACGGTGAAAGTTTTTTCGAATATACGTGAGCGGCTCTCTTCATTGAAGAGGGTGAATTGCCGTCCCGGCATCATCCGGACGATTGGTTGCTCGTGATAGGGAACAGGCGGGATGAGCCAGTCAGGCGCCTGTGCGTTCTGGTTTTTTAAGGCTTCCAGGCGCCCGGCAGGAAGAGGGAGCGTCTTCAAGACGTCGCCATTTTTTAAGGCGCGCCCTTCGAAGCCGCCGATGCCTGCCCGTAAATAGGTCGAGTGGCTGTCCATGACAGGCGGCACGTCAAAGCTGCCCGCCACGGCCAAATAACTGCGTGCGCCGCGCTTTGGCTCGCCGAACGACAAGACACTGCCTCTTTGGACGAAATGGCCGCGCCACATCGGGAGCGGCTGACCGTCGAGCAATGGAGACAAATCACCTCCGCAAATGGCGATGAAATGGTCGGCTTCGAACTCGATGACCGGGCCGGACAAGGCAATTTCCAAAGTCGGAGACGTTTCCGCATTGCCCGCGAGCAGGTTGGCGACGCGGTGGGCAAACGGGTCCATGACGCCGCTTGCGATAATGCCGTAGCGCTGGAATCCGGTGCGGCCGAGGTCCTGGACCGCTGTCTGCATCCCACCTTTACGAATGTTCAGCATCTCGCTTCGCCTCCTGTTCATGGTATTCGGCTTCATCGATTTGCGTGAAGCGGATTTCATCGCCTGCGCGCAACAAACTCGGAATGTTTTGTTCCGGAATGAACAGGCGCAATGGCGTTCGGCCGATCAACTGCCAGCCGCCAGGTGTTTCAATCGGATAGACGCCGGTTTGCATGCCAGCGATTCCAACGGTGCGTTCCGGGATGCGCAAACGCGGTGATTTCCTGCGCGGGGCTGCAATTTTTTCGGACATGCCGCCGATGAATGGAAATCCTGGGGCGAAACCGATCATGTGCACGCTGTAGATGCCGGACGTGTGGATTTTTACGACTTCTTCTTCAGTAAGGCCATTATGCTCTGCGACAAAGCTGAGATCAGGACCGAACTCGCCGCCGTAGCAAACGGGAATTTCGATTTTGCGCGGGGCCGGGGCTTCGACATCATCCAACTGTGCGATTAAGAGATGCAGTTCTCGTTCAACTTCCGCTTGCTTGAGGCGGCATGGGTCGTAGAAAACCGTCACGGTCGTGAACGCCGGGATGAATTCGATTAACCAGTCCGGTGCCTCTTTTTCCAGAATCGCCGCTAGTTTGCGAACGGCTTGTTCCGACTCTTTATTGATGTTGGTGCCGGTTTCGATGACCAGCGCTTGTTCGCTGAGTGGGGAAAATGTGAATACCAAAAAGTTCACCTCATCTGCAGATTATTCTGAATACTTTAATAGTATAATACTTCTCACTGGTGAATGAAAGTGGAGAAAAGTTGGAGTTTAGCAAGCACGACTGCCGATAAATCAGTAAAACTATCGAAATGAATCAATAATTTGACTTGATGAATAAGAGGCTTACGGGAGTGGGAAAGGAAAAAACTTCTAAAAAGGTAAGAGGAATGTTATTAAAATAATAGCATTTTATAAAAAACCCGATGGCCGCAGAAGCGGACATCGGGTCAGTGGAGGTTATTCTTCAATTTCAATCGGCTGGGTCACATCGGCTCCGTCGAAAAACTCGGCGGAAAGTTCAGCGATGGTGCCGTCTTCAAGCATTTCATCTATCGCCTGGTTGACGTTTTCGACCAGTTCGTCATTGCCTTTGTTCATGACCATGCCGCCTTCAGATGGGCGGTATTTGATCGTCGGGTGGATGACGATGTCGAGTTCCGGGAACGCTTCGATGGCGAGCGTCTGCAAATAATAATCATTAAGGATAACATCGGTGCGGCCGATTGCCACATCGCGCAAATAGGTTTCATTCGTGGCGTTGTCATACGTCACTTCTTCAGCGCCGTATGAACGGGCTGTTTCCATATAGACGGATGTCGAAGCGCCGGCTGCTTTTTTGCCTTCGAGATCTTCGAGTGTTTCGATGCCGGAAAGGTCGCCTTCACGGACGATAGCAGTACCGTACGAATATTTGAACGGAGTGGAGAACACAAATTTCTCCTTGCGGTCTTCATTGATCTCGATATCGTTCGCGGCGATATCGACTTGGCCTGTCTGGACCGATGTCATCATCTCGTCAAAGCCCATTTCAGAGAATTCGACTTCGAGTTCAAGGCGTTCGGCCATTTCGCGGACGACTTCGACTTCAAAGCCGGTCAATTCATCGGTGCCTTCCTCGCGGTACGAAGTCGGGTAAAGTGTGCCGGATGTCGCAACCGTCAATGTGCCTTGTTCTTGAATCTCGTCCCAGGCGCTTGCCGTGTCAGCAGTTTCTTCGCTATCGCTGCCGCATGCGGACAAAGTAAGTGCTGCGGCTGCAGTGAGTGCGGCGACAGAAAACTTAGGGGTCATGATTTTATTCAAAAGAAGCTCCTCCTGTCTTGTCATACTTATGTAAAACATAGCATGATAAGCGCTTTCAGGAAAGCTAGAATGCTCTTGGAAAATAAAGTTGTAATTATCTGATTTTTAAATTTGACCAGGGTGGTCGAACACTGTATATTTAAATCGACCAGGGTGGTCTAATGGCACGTGAGAAGCGGAGGTGGACATTATCATTGCACGGTTTGAAAGTTTGGAAGCAAGCAAGCAATACACCATCCGCCAGGCAGCGCTTGAGGAGTTTGCGGCACATGGCTACGACAAGGCATCGACCAACCGCATCGTTAAAACAGCGGGGATCGGCAAAGGAATGTTGTTTTATTATTTCACCAGCAAGCAGGAGCTCTATGAGTATTTGGTGAAGTATAGCCTTGAATTCATCCAGAGACGCTATTTGGATCGAGTAGACGCAGAGGAACCGGATTTGATCGAACGGCTCACGCAGCTTGCCCGCCTGAAAATGGAAGCCCAAGCGGAAAATGAAGAAGTGTTCAAGTTTTCGGCCATCTTTTTGCAAGAAAGCAAAGCGCATTTGCCAAAAGAGCTGGCGGCAAAAATAGAGGAATTGAAGCAATTCGGTTACAGCCTTATGTATGATGGCATCGATACTAGCCGGTTCCGTAAAGATGCAGATCCGGATAAAGTGTTTCATTTGATCCGGTGGTCGATCGATGGTTACCAGCAGGAGCTGCTTGCCAGATTGACGGGGCAAAAACTTTCCGAGATTGATTTCGCGCCGTATTGGGAAGAATTCTATGAGTATTTGGCCATATTGAAGAAGAGCTTTTACGAAACGGAGGAGGAATCGCGATGACAGTCGTCAAAACACAAGGGCTCAGTAAAACCTTCGGAGATTTCAAGGCGTTGGATGGCGTTGACATCGAAGTGAAAGAAGGCGAAGTATTTGGCTTTATCGGGCCGAATGGGGCGGGGAAGTCCACGACCTTGCGCGTGCTGCTTGGCATTTTGAAAGCATCCGAGGGCAGCGCCGAGATTTTCGGCAAAGATGTTTGGAAAGATGCGGTCGATATCCATAAACGGGTGGCGTATGTGCCGGGTGATGTCAATTTATGGCCGAACCTGACCGGCGGCGAAGTAATCGATTTGTTCGGTAGACTACGCGGCGGCTACGATAAGAAACGGCGCGATGAACTGATCAGCCGGTTCGGGCTCGACCCAAGCAAGAAATGCCGGACCTATTCAAAAGGCAATCGCCAGAAAGTGGCGCTGATCGCCGCCTTTTCCGCTGATGCCGATCTCTATATCTTTGATGAGCCGACTTCAGGCCTCGACCCGCTGATGGAGCGCGTATTTTCCGAATACGTTGACGAAGCGAAAGCACAAGGAAAGAGCATCCTGTTATCGAGCCATATCTTGTCGGAAGTGGAAAAGCTATGCGACCGCGTGGCGATCATCCGCAAAGGTCGCATCATCGAAACCGGGACCCTCAAGGAAATGCGCCATTTGACTGGTTCCTTGATGTTCATTGAAACCCATCAGCCGATACCAGATTTGGCAGAACTTCCGGGCGTACACCGTGTGCAGGCGTTCGACGGGGGCTGGTCGTTCCAAGTGGACAGCGATGAGCTTGATGCAGTCGTTCGCCATTTAAGTGCGTTCGGCCTGAAGCGGATGGAAAGCCGTCCGCCAACCTTGGAAGATTTGTTTATCCGCCATTATGAAGAAACCGAGACAGGAGCAGGGGGTGGCGTGTGATGAGCCAGCTTTTTGATCATACGTGGAGTTTGATGCGTTTTATTTTGCGGAGAGACCGCGTCCGCCTGCCCATCTGGATCTTGTCGTTCGCTTTTGTATCGGCAGGTGTCGTCCTCGTCTTCGAAAATTTATACGGAGATGATATCGAACGCCAAGCTTTAAGCGAAACGATGGAAAATCCGGCGATGATCGCCATGGTCGGGCCTAATTACGGCGGAATGGACTATACGACAGGCGCTATGACGGCACATGAAATGCTGTTGATGACGGCCGCTGTTGTGGCGCTGATGAATATCTTATTGGTCAGCCGCCATACGCGAGGCGATGAAGAAGAAGGGCGGCTGGAGCTGGTACGTGCGCTTCCTGTCGGCCGGTTGTCGACTACGGCAGCAGTTTTAGGCGTGCTAGCGGGTGTCAATGCCTTACTCGCTTTAGTGACCGGAGTTTCGATGGCAGCTCTTGGAGTCGACAGTGTGGATTTTCATGGCTCGATCTTGTTTGGGGCAGCACTTGGCGCCACGGGCTGGTTGTTTGCCGCGTTCACGACCGTCATTGCGCAATTGACCCAGAATGCACGGGCTACGACCGGATTGTCGATTGCCGCGCTGCTCGCATTTTACATGATTCGTGCAATAGGCGACGTCATGAGCGAACCATTGGCACTCAGCTCTCCGCTCGGATGGATTTTGCGTGCCAAGCCGTATATTGAAAACGAGTGGTGGCCGGTTGGGCTGTCGCTCGGCTTGGCACTCGCTCTCTCTATCCTTGCCTTGTATTTAAACAGCATCCGTGACCATGATTCGGGCTTTTTGCCGACGCGTGCCGGACGCACTACGGCTTCTAGCATGCTGCAGGGGACGTTTGGTTTAGCATTTCGCCTTCAACGCACGAGCCTGATTGCTTGGGCAGTTGCCATGTTTATTCTGGGCGCTTCTTATGGCTCCGTGCTTGGCGAAATCGAAAGTTTCTTCGATGATATCGATCTTTTCCAGCAATTGATTGTCCAGCAGGCGGGATTTAGCTTGATCGAATTGTTCATTCCTGTGTTGTCATCAGTCATGGCCATTTTGGCTTCAATCCCAGCGATTATGGTGGTATTGAAAATTAAGACAGAAGAAAAGAATGAGCGGATGGAGCACCTGGTGAGCCGCTCGGTTTCCCGCGTGCGCCTTGTTTTCAGCTATTGGCTCCTAGCTTCATTGACTGCCGTCACGATGCTTGCGATGACCGGGCTTGGACTCGGCATTGCGGGCAATAGCGTATTAGAAGACAGTTTATCGTTTAACACCTATCTCGGCGCGCCGCTAGCGTATTTGCCTGCGGTGCTAATCATGATCGGGCTGGCCTTAGCATTTATTGGCTACTGGCCTAATATTGCGAGTTTCCTCTGGCTTTACTTAGGTGTATCATTTTTTGTCGTCTACTTGGGAGAATTGCTGCAGCTTCCGGAGTGGGTGGAAAAGCTAACGCCATACGGACACATCCCAGCGATTCCATTGGACGAGGTCAATTACGGTATGCTCGCATTGATGGTCGCAATCGCCGCAGCCTTGGCGCTGGCAGGTGCCTATGGCTTCCGCCGGCGTGATTTGCAAAATTGATGGCTAACTGAATGGCAGCATATATAGAAGGAGAGATGAAAAAAATCCCCCGCGCGATAAAGCGCTGGGGATTTTTAGGTTCATAATAGCAACCAGGCGGCGAGCGGGCTGAGCAATGCGCCCAAAACGGCGGCCAAGGTCATCGCCACGGAACTCATAGAGGCATCCTCCGGGCCGTATTCGAACGCTTTCGCTGTACCAAGCCCGTGGGCAGAAGCGCCCAGGCCGATGCCGCGCCCGATTGGGGAATCGATGTTCAATAAGTGCAGCAAATATGGCCCGAGCAGGATGCCAGTGAAGCCGGCGACCATAACGAATACAGCAGCCAGCGACGGGATGCCGCCGATGGTTAATGCCACTTGCATAGCCACAGGAGTAGTCAATGATTTCGGCAAGACCGTCAAGATCAATTCTTCCGTAAAGCCGAGCCAGCGCGTGAAGAGCGTGCCACTGACCAGACCTGCGACGACGCCGGCGGTAATCCCCGCCGCGATCGGGACCAGGTTTTTCTGGAGCAATTCACGATGCTTATAGAGCGGGACAGCAAGCGCGACCACAGCCGGGCCGAGAAAAGCCGCCACCCAGTCGCCGCCTTCCATATAGGTCTCATAAGGGACATCGAACAGGATCAAAATGGCCACCAGCGCTACCGTCGAGGTAATGACAGGATTCAAGGGCGTTTTACGAAAGCGCATATAGAGGAAATTGGCGATAACATAAGTTGCTACGGTCAGGACAGAGAACACAATGGCGGAGGAAGTGAATGCCATGATTACGATTCCTCCTTTTGTGCTGCGCTTCGATTCGCGATTTGCTGGCTAACAAATCCGGCGGCGGCCATCGTGATGAGCGTACTGATGATCACGATCGGCAGCAGCAACACGCCTTTTCCGGAAAACAATGGGCCGTAGTTAACTACACCGACCGTGGCCGGAATGAAATATAAGGAAAGAAAGCTTAATAAAAAAGTAGCGCCGGCGTCTATCCATTCGAGGGGATAAATTTTCAGCAATAAAGCGCTGAACAACAGCAAGAAGCCGATGATGCTTCCGGGCATCGGCAACTGGAGCAAAGCTTGAATAGCTTCGCCAATCAGCAAAAAGCCGTACAGGACAAGCAATTGCAAAACGATGCGTACGATCTTCATGGGGCACCTCCGCCTTCCGGACAGTTTGGGAAAACGATGGACGTCTTCATATATGTAGATATTTTACAGCAATGGATTGGAAATGCGAGCCAATAGTTCGTGAACTGAGGCGCAGTAACTGTAAGTAAAGGAAGAAAATGTTATAGCGCAAAAGCTCTTTACGCCAAGATTTCTAGCGGATAATGAAATTTTCCGAAAACAATAATTTAATGCTTGCATTTTGTAGAGGATGTTGTACTATTACCTTATGCAATATATCGCATACAATTATTCGTTGATAGTATTTTGATATATAAAAGAATGAATATTCAAAAAGTGAAGGAGATAGTAAGTATGGACAGCAAATTATCGATGAAGGCTTATCTTATCATTGGGACAATGCTTTTCGCATTATTTTTCGGAGCAGGGAACTTAATTTTCCCGGCACAACTTGGCCAATACGCAGGCGAGAATGTTTGGTTGGCAATGGCCGGTTTCTTGACAACTGGCGTCGGTTTACCGCTTCTCGGTATCTTAGCGATCGGCTTTTCGAAAAGCCGCGACTTGCAAGATCTCTCGAGCCGCGTTCATCCGGTGTACGGCTTATTGTTCACTGCCGCGCTTTATTTGACGATCGGACCGTTCTTCGCATTGCCGCGGACAGCAGCCGTTTCTTATGAAGTAGGCATCGTGCCATTCATCGGTGAAGGATCAGTCGCGATCGGCTTGATTGTCTTCTCGGTGATCTTTTACGTGATTTCTTTATTGCTATCATTGAACCCGACACAAATGGTCGACAGCATTGGCAAATTCTTGGCTCCGGCCATCTTGGTCGTTCTTGGCATCTTGCTAGTTGCCGCGTTCGTGTCTCCGATGGGAGAAGCTGGCCCTGCACAAGAGGGGTACGCAAGCGGTGCCTTTTTGACTGGATTTACGGAAGGGTATAACACGATGGACGCGCTCGCTTCTCTTGTGTTCGGGATCATCGTCATTTCAGCCGTCCAGAAAATGGGCGTCACTTCATCGAGTGGTTTGCTGAAGGCGACACTTTGCAGCGGGGCTGTAGCAGCTGCGTTGTTGGCAGTCGTGTACACAGGAATCGCGTTTCTTGGCGCAACCAGCACTTCGCAACTGGGCCTTTTGGAAACCGGAGGTCCGGTTCTGAGCGGGGCTTCTGAACATTATTTCGGTACGTTAGGCGCTATGCTGTTGGCAGTGATCATCACCTTGGCATGTCTTACGACCGCGGTCGGCTTGACTGTCGCCACTTCAGAATTTTTCCATAAGCTGACGCCTGGCATCAGCTACCGGACCTATGTCTTTATCTTTACGGTGTTTTCATTGGTCGTCACCAATGCTGGACTTTCGAATATTATCACCTATTCAATTCCTGTATTGATGTTCTTGTATCCACTCGCAATTGTCCTGATTATGCTGGCGTTTATGTCACCACTTTTCAATCATAGCCGCATCGTTTATGTATCGGCTATCGGCGTGACTTTCTTCATCGCGATCATCGACGGATTGAAAACCTTAACGGGTTCGCTTGGCATGGGAAATCCAGCATGGCTCCAAAGCATCGTCGACTTTTATGCAGAAGTTCTGCCGCTTTATGGCGATGGACTCGGTTGGTTCGTGCCAGCTTTGGCTGCCATCCTCATTTCAGGCATTGTCGCCCGTTTGAGAAACCGCAGGGCGTCGGAATCACCTGCATTTACCAATCGCTAGAAAAAAGCTGTTTCCAACGTGTCCAACACGGTGGAAACAGCTTTTTTAAATGCCTTTGGAAGCGGTCAGTTCTTCGATGGTGCGGACCCAGTTGGATTTCATCAAGTGTGAAATTTTTTCAGCGTCTCCGGCTTTGAGGGTTTCGATAATTTCAATATGCTCGTCATGGGAACGCATCGTCAGGACAAGGGAATGATGGAAAAACTGTCTGCGGACGTGTGATTGAAGCTGGCCGAGAATGGAATCTATATATGGATTGCCGGCTGCATCCACGATGATTTGATGGAACTCCTCATCGATTTTCAATGCAGAGAACGAATCGCTATTGCGAATAGCACGCGCAAATTTTCGGTTGGTTTCTTCTAAAAGCCCAAAAATCTCAGCGGTCAAATTAGGAATGGCCAGTTCACCGGCAAGTGCTTGTAGCACGGCAAGGGGAGGCAGGAGATGTTTGATGTCTTCGATATGGATATCCGTCACGCGTGTAGCTTTGCCAGGAAACATTTCAATGAATCCTTGCACTTCAAGAAGCTGCAGAGCTTCTCGAATCGGTGTCCGGCTCAAATTAAGAGCTTCAGCGAGTTCAGTGTCGACCAGTTTCTCGCCAGGCTGTAAAGTACCATCGATGATCCATTGCTGCAATTGCAAATGGGCACTTTCTTTAGCGGAAACGCGTACCGGCCTTGTATGGTCTACAGGAATCGGCATAGTAAATCTCCTTTCGAAATTATCTGACTCCATTATACACTAATCTGTAGAGCAGTAAAATGCAGAATGCAATATATCTAAAACATGGATTTCTTAAGGTCAGTTTGATGCCTGCTGTAAAGGGAATAACAACACCATCAGGAAACTTTAAGGAGGAGCCGCCATGTTATCATTCGTTACCAGTAAAGACGAACAAACCTTTGCTATCGAAGTCGAAGGCAAGGTGACCAAAGACGATTTGAAAAAATTCGATAATGTCGTATTCGAGAAATTCCGCAACGATGAGAAATTCAATGTCTATGCTGTAATCGGCGATATCGATGCCCCTACAGCAGGCGCGATGTTCGAGGAGCTCGCCATCGATGCCAAGCGGTGGACCCAGTATAATAAACTCGCAATTGTCAGCGAACAAAATTGGCTCGATAAAGCATCGGGCGTTATCGACAAACTTCCGGGCGTTCAAGCTGAATATTTCCCGATCGACCAGATGGAGCAGGCTTGGGATTGGATAAAGGAGAGGTGAAGAGACATGTTGTCAATTGTACCGAGTAAAGACATAGAAACGATTGCGATTGAAGTGGAAGGGCGTGCCAGCAAAGCCGACATTGAGAAATTGGATCATGTCATCCGCGACAAAGTGAGCGAGAAAGGCCATTTCAATATGTATGCGATCATCTATAAAGTAGAAGATTCGACTTTGTTCGATGCAGCAGACAGTGCAGAAATCGATCGGCATAGCTGGAGCCAAGCGCGCAAGTTCGCGGTTATCAGTGAAAGAGACTGGACCTCGGCAGCGAGCGGCTGGCACGGCTTCGCGAACGGCCTGGAAACACGCCATTTCAAGCTCGACGAAATGAACGATGCATGGGAATGGATGCAAGAATAACCAATGAATACAAAGCGTTCCGCGTTACTGCGGAGCGCTTTTTTCTGTTGAGAGAAATGTTGAGAACAAAGTTTAGAAAGCTTGGAATTAAAAGAAGTGATTAAAAAAGTTTCTGTTTATCGACTGCGTTGCAGGGGGCTGCTTGCCGTGGGGCGGGTGTTGAGCCAACGTGCCGCAAAGGACGCGACACGATTGTCTCGCCAGCCCGCACGGTCCCACAGGCGTCAGCCCCCTTCCACTCCGTCTCTAGTTTAGAGGGGAAGAAAACTTCTTCTGTCCACTCGATGGGGGAAATGAGGAGATGCGTCATGGTTTGTAGCTCGTATCATTTGGATCAAAGAGAATGCGATTTTCAATCCTCATCTTCCAACAAGATATTCGGTTCAAGCACCAACGTGCCAGACGCTGCATCATAGGAAGTGATTCCCCCACTAGCCGGCAACTAGTTACAGAAGCAGATCTGATTAAACATAAGAAACTCAATGAAATCTCCCAGCCGCCCAGCGACAAGGGTGAGCCGACGCAGGAAGACAGGCGTTCTTCCTGGCTTACTGCTAAAGGCCAACCCAAAGCACGGCGGCGAATAGTAGGTGACTTTAGAACAACGCCCAACACACTTACACAAATAAACCCTCGCTATCTTCACCTTTACTTCATCCTGGGAAGCGATTTCCCCGCTAGCCGGCAACTGACTAAAGAATCAGATTTGATTAAACATACTCGAATCAACGAAATCTCACAGCCGCCCAGCGCCAAGGATGAGCCGACGCAGGAAGACAGGCGTTCTTCCTGGCTTACTGCTAAAGGCCAACCCAAAGCACGGCGGCGAATATCTCGATGAAGCTTCATTCGAAACATCCTAGCATTTCCGCAAACTAACCCTCACTAACTTCACTAAGCTTCTTCAATGTGCACAAGCTCTGCACGCACGATGTGGAAGAGGTTCAAGACAATCGTCTTGCCCGCTGCATCTTCTACCGGAAATAGGCTGACGGCAATGCCGATGAAATGGTCTTCAAGCGCGCCTTCAATGCGGATGCCTTCCAGCATGTCTCCGTTGGTCAGCAGGATGTTGTAGATGTAGAATTTCTTTTTCACGACGGCTCCTCCTTTCCTTATCCAATTCATTGAAAAGGGCATTTGAAAGTGGGCAGGGCGATGGATTTCCTTTACACTGATTATAATGCAAAACGCAACGGCATAGATAGGATGAGGAATTGTGAGAAACGAATTGACGGCAACAGTGAAAGATGTTTTGAGAAATGAATTGGCGAAAGGGTCTCCACTCATCACAAAAGACGGATTAATGAGTGAAATCGACGCGCCGGAAGGAACCTTACTGCGCCTTGTCGATAAAGACGGGGAACATTTGGGCACTGGCTATTACGGCGAGCAGAACAAGGGCGCCGGCTGGGTGTTGACGAGAAACCAGGACGAGGCAGTCGGCCAAGCCTTTGTTGAACGCAAGCTGGAATTGGCATTCAGCCGCCGCGAGAAATTCTTCAACAATCCAGAGACGACCGCTTTCCGTGTCTTCAACGGCGAAGGAGATGGCTTCGGAGGGTTGACGATTGATTACTACGCAGGATTCTATCTGCTGTCCTGGTATAGCGAAGGGGTCTACTCGTTCCGCGAGGACGTCGTGGCCGCTTTGGAGAACGTAGTGGAATGCACCGGAATCTATGAGAAAAAAAGGTTCGATACGAAAGGCCAGTATATCGAAGACGATGATTTCGTATCGGGCGAGCGCGGAGAATTCCCGTTGATTGTTAGAGAGAACGGCATGAATTTCGCGGTATATTTGAACGACGGCGCGATGACTGGCATTTTCCTCGACCAGCGCGATGTGCGCCAGGCGATCCGCACAAAATATGCGGAAGGCAAAAGCGTGCTTAACACTTTCTCCTATACGGGAGCGTTTTCAGTGGCGGCGGCGCTTGGCGGTGCCGACAAAACGACGAGCGTGGATCTCGCGAAGCGCAGCTCAGCCAAAACCATCGAGCAGTTCAGCATTAACGGCATTGATTTTGACGAGCAGGACATTTTGGTCATGGATGTCTTCAATTATTTCAAATACGCCAAGCGCAAAAACTTAAGCTTTGATCTGGTCGTCCTCGATCCGCCAAGCTTTGCGCGCTCGAAAAAGCATGTCTTCAGTGCGGCGAAAGATTATACCAATTTGATGAAAGAAACAATCGATATTACGGCGCCGGAAGGCTTGATCGTCGCTTCCACCAATAGCGCTTCGTTCAATATGAAGAAGTTCACCCAAATGATCGATAAAGCATTCAAAGATAAAAATCAGAAATACAAAGTGGTGGAGACGTATAGCCTGCCGGCGGATTTCCATGTCGACCGGAGATTTCCAGAAGGTGATTACTTGAAAGTGCTATTCCTCCGTTTACTGTAAGGCGGGCTCATAAGCAGAAACAAAGCGCGCAGATGGGCATTCATTGGTGAATGTGCAACTGCGCTTTTTGTGCATGCTCTTGTACACGCAATGTGGGTTATAATGGAAAAATCGTAATTACTTAATTTGGAGGCGGCTTTATGGCAAAAGCAATTTCTTCATCGTCGCTCGCGGGAAATCCGGTTTATCCGGTGATGTTCGCGATCGGCGGTGTCCATTTACTGAATGATTCCTTGCAGGCGGTGATTCCGGCAATGTTTCCGATTTTAGAGAAGGATCTGGGCTTGTCCTTCACGCAGCTCGGGCTGATCGCTTTTGCGCTGAACATGGTGGCGTCTGTCTTGCAGCCGGTCATTGGATTTGCGAGCGATAAAAAGCCGATGCCCTATGCGTTGCCGCTCGGCATGGTGTTCTCGTTTATCGGGATCGCGGGCTTAGCGTTTGCGCCGGAGTATTGGCTCATCTTGCTGTCGGTGATCTTTCTTGGCTTCGGTTCTGCGGTATTTCATCCGGAAGGCTCGCGCGTTTCCTATATGGCAGCGGGATCGAGACGCGGCTTATCACAGTCGATTTACCAAGTTGGGGGCAACTCTGGTCAAGCGCTGGCCCCTTTGATCAGCGCATTCATCCTCGTACCGCTCGGCCAACGGGGCGCAGCGCTGTTTCTCTTCGTCGCAGCGCTCGGCATTTTCGTGCTCACGAAGATTTCCGCTTGGTACAGGGCGCAGTTAGAGCGTGATAAGCTCGCGAAAGTGAAAAAAGCGGTGCTGTCTTCACTGCCGCCTTTGACGAAAAAGCAAGTGGGTACGGCTTTAACCTTGCTGTTACTAATTATTTTCGCGCGTACTTTTTACATAACGACGATTACGAGTTTTTATATATTCCATTTAATGGATAACTATGGGGTAACTATTCAGCAAGGGCAAATGTTTATCTTTCTATTTCTTGGAATCGGGGCGTTCGGAACCTTTTTCGGTGGCCCGCTCGCAGACCGCATCGGCCGCAAACGTGTCATTGTGCTGTCGTTGATCGTGCCGATTCCTCTGGCGCTGGTGCTGCCGTATGTGGCCTTGCCGATAGTTGCGGTCATTCTGTCCGTCCTGGGCTTTTTCCTCATGTTGAGCTTTTCGGTCATGGTCGTTTACGCCCAGGAACTCGTGCCAAGCAGAATCGGTACAATGTCGGGGCTGACAGTCGGTTTGGCGTTCGGCATGGGGGCTATTGGAGCCGTCGCGATCGGCGTGTTGATGGATTCGATTGGGGTTTATGAAACGATGGTTATTATTTCCGTGCTGCCGATTCTCGGGCTGGTGGGCCTAGCTTTGCCAAAAGATCGAAAAATCACTGCTGCGTAAATGGTTTGACCGGATAGATAGGAGATGGAGTTATGGAATCAATTCAGAAGAAACAAAGTATCAAGCCGTTTTTTACGCTTTTAACGTCGATTAAAATCCCGAAATGGGCACTGATTTTCGGGCTGGCGACAAGCCTAGTCACTACGATTGTCGGCTTGCTCGTCCCGTTGCTCACGAGAGAATTAGTGGACGGGTTTTCAGTGGAGGCATTGAGTGCAGGGTTGATTGCTGCGCTTGCGGCTGCCTTTATCGTGCAGGCTGTTATCAACGGGGTATCGATTTATTTACTAAGTATGGTCGGCCAGCGCATCGTGGCGGGACTGCGTGAGCGTATGTGGCTTCATTTGCTGCGCCTGCGTGTCGGGTATTTCGACCAGCACGCAAGCGGCCAGACGGTGAGCCGTGTCGTCAACGATACCGGCATTGTCCGGAATCTGATCACCGATCATTTCCCGAATTTCGTCACTGGCATTATTACCATTATCGGAGCGGTAGCCATTCTTCTTGTGCTGGACTGGAAAATGACCTTGATCATGATGCTCGCCGTCCCGCTGACGATCGCCATCATGATTCCTTTGGGACGCAAGATGGCGAAGATTTCCCGCAGTTTGCAAGATGAAACCGCTGTGTTCACAGGCGATGTTCAACAAACGCTCGGGGAAATCCGTTTGATGAAATCATCGACTGCCGAACAAGTAGAAGAACAGCGCGGGTTGTCGGGCGTTCAGAAACTTTATGGCCTCGGCATGAGAGAAGCGAAAGTCTACGCCTTGATCGGCCCGCTCATGTATTTAGTCGTCATGGTCGTCATCGTGATGATCATCGGCTACGGCGGCATCCGAGTATCGGAAGGGTCGATGTCGACCGGCTCGCTGGTTGCCTTTTTGCTGTATCTGTTCCAAATTGTCGTGCCGCTTGCTACATTTGCGCGCTTTTTTACGGAATTACAAAAAGCGAGAGGGGCGACAGAGCGCATTATCGATATTTTGGAGTTGCCCCTTGAAGAGCCAGAACGCGGCAATGAAATAGACATTAGCGGCAAAACACTGCGCCTCGAAGATGTCAGCTTTTCCTACGAAACCGGCGAACCCGTTTTGCAAGGCGTGTCATTCGAAGCGCATCCCGGCCAGAAAATTGCTTTTGCCGGTCCAAGTGGCGGAGGCAAGACGACGATTTTTGGGTTGATTGAACGCTTTTACGAACCGACTGCAGGGACGATCACCATTGGCGATGTGCCGATAAATGAAGTGGCCATTGCTTCTTGGCGCGACCAAATCGGTTATGTGTCACAAGAAAGTGCCATGATGGGTGGTACGATTCGTGCCAATCTAACTTACGGCTTGCCGGATGCAGACCGCTATGAGGATGAGGAGTTGTGGCGCGTATCTCGTATGGCGTATGCTGAAGAATTCATCTCCTCGTTTCCCGACGGATTAGATACACAAGTCGGAGAGCGCGGCGTGAAATTGTCCGGCGGGCAAAGGCAGCGCATTGCCATCGCCCGCGCTTTTTTACGCGATCCGAAATTATTGATGATGGACGAAGCAACAGCAAGTCTCGACAGCCAATCCGAGGGCATTGTCGGGCAAGCACTTGGGCGTTTGATGGAAGGGCGCACGACATTGGTCATCGCCCATCGCTTGTCGACCATCGTCGATGCGGATCAGATTGTCTTTATTGAAGGCGGGCGTGTCACAGGCACCGGCAGTCACCGCGAGTTAACTAGGAAACACGCCTTATACCGCGAATTTGCCGAACAGCAATTGACGTAATCTTTTTCTTGACCTTGACGCAACGTAAAGGTTTAAAGTGGGATTATCAGGAGGTGGCGGCATGTATACGGTGCAGAAATTGGCAAGGCTTGCCGGTGTGAGTGCGCGCACTTTGCGCTATTACGATTCGATCGGCTTATTAACGCCGCAAAAAAACGAATCAGGCTACCGGTTGTACGGGAGCGTAGAAATTGATCGCCTGCAACTCATCTTGTTTTACCGGGAGCTCGGTTTTGGGCTTCAGGACATCGCGAAGCTGTTGGACGATCCGGATTTTGATGAAACTGAGGCATTAATCGGGCAACGTAAGCTGTTGCTTGAAGAACGCAGCCGCCTGGACCTTTTGATCACCAATGTGGAGAAAACGATTTCCACAAAACAAGGGGAGAGTCGAATGGCAAATCACGAAAAGTTCGAAGGATTCAAGAAGCAGCTGGTCGATGACAATGAAGCAGCTTACGGGAAAGAGATCCGCGAGAAATACAGCAATGCGGAAGTCGACCGTTCAAACGCTAAAATGCTCGGCATGGACCAAGAACAATACGAAGCGTTCAAGTCCCTTGAGCAAGAGATCTTGGAGAAGTTGGAGCATGCGGTGAAAGAAGGCAAATCGGAAGGGATCTTAGGGCAGGAAATCGCTGATTTGCATCGGCAGTGGCTCGGGTTTACATGGGGCAGCTATGAGCCGAAAGCGCACGCCGGACTGGCTGAAATGTATGTGGCAGACGAACGCTTTGCGGCCTATTATGAAAAAGCCGGCGAAGGGGCGGCGCAATATTTGCGGGATGCGATCATTGCCTATACAGATAAACTGAATGAATGAAACTTGGGCCCGCTTGTTTGCGGGCTTTTTTTGTTTCATCCAACATGGCTAGGGAATGGAAGTAAACAAATAACAAATGAAAATGGCGGTGGGGAAATGCTGACAGTGATGAGCTTTAATATCGCCTCAGGAAAACGAATTGACGGAGAGCTAGACCTTGAAATGACGGCACAAGCGATTGAACAAGGAAAAGTGGATATTGCCGGTTTACAGGAAGTGGACCGCAACTTCTCCTCGCGCAGTGAGTTTTTGGATCAGGCAAAATGGCTGTCCAAGCGGCTCGGTATGCATATGGCATACGGGCCGAACTTGATCGACAGGGGAGCCGGCGGGGCACGCCCGAAACGTGAATACGGCAACGCCATCTTAAGCCGTTATCCGATTATGTCATCCCGAAACCATGATTTGAGCGCAGTCGAAGTGCATCCGGAAGAATTCGAGCCGCGCGGAATGCTCGAAGCAGTTATCGAAGTGGCAGGGCGGCGATTTTCGTTTTATAATACGCATCTGTCTTTGATTGACGAAGAAGTGGATCGCAGCTTGACGGAAATCCTTGCCGTAATTGCCGACAACCCGCTGCCCCAAGTGCTGGTGGGTGATTTCAATGCTGCGCCTTCCACTAAGCACATCCAGCGATTTTCCGCGCATTTTTACAACGCGTTTGGTTCAGGTCCTTATCCCGATACGTATAAAAAGCAAGGTGACCATGGCCAAAAGATCGACTATATTTTCCATGATGCCCATTTCGAAGCGATAGAAGCATGGACCATCGACAGTGATGCATCAGACCACATTCCAATTGTGGCAAAAATCAGAAATTTACAAAACTCTAACAATTTTTAACCTGTTTTTAACTTACAAGCGCGCCATCCTTGCTATAATTGAGGGGACAATTGCAGCTGCCACTGATTCGTTTCAACCAGAAAAGGAGATGGTCTCATGCACGGCGATGCCAGCAGGACCCCAGCAGTGAAAGTGATGTCGTTCAATATTGCCCATGGAATGGGAATGGATGGCCATGTGGATTTAGAAAGAACCGCGCAGGTGATCGAAGCGTCGGGAGCCACTATTGTGGCTCTCCAGGAAGTCGACCGTTATTTTTCAGACCGCAGTTTTTATATGGACCAGGTCGAATGGCTTTCTGAACGGCTTGGGATGTACGCCGCATATGGCGCCAATTTGAACCAGGCACCGGATGACCCAGAGCGACCGAACCGCCAGTACGGCAATGCCACATTAAGCATTTATCCAATCAAATACGCAGAAAACCATTTTTTAACGCAAGTCGTTACGGACATCTATAATAATGAGCAGCGAGGTGTTCTCGAGACAGTAATTGAAGTCGGGGGCACGTACCTCAAAGTGTTAAACACTCATTTAGCGTTGAAAGATGAAGAGCTTGAAATGAGCGTTGCGGAAATATTGGGGATTGCAGGCAAAAGCCATTTCCCGAAAATTATCTTGGGCGATTTAAATGCACCGCCGACACATCGCCATTTGGCCCATCTCCACTGTACGATGACGGATGTTTTCCTGAAAGCCAAACGCGGCGACGCTTATACGTACCCGTCTCCTTATGAAAATCACGAAACCGGCGAATCGTTTAAGCCGATGACACGCATCGATTATATTTTTGCTGATCACGGCTTCGACGTACGAGAGGCAGAAAAAATCGAGACGGCCGTGTCGGACCATTTGCCGATCACTGCAGAGCTCGTCTGGACACAAAAACATGACTCGACTGCAATCATCGTGCCTGCAGCCCAGCCATCTACACAAAAAATTTAAATACCAAAAACCGCCGGCAATTTTTACTGCCGGCGGTTTTTTTATGCGGTGATCAATCAAGCAAAGCTTTTTTGAGTGGCCGTCTTGGAACGGCGCGCGAGTTTGACGAGCAGGTAGACAAGCGGCGTGTCCGCTGCTGCGACGACCCATTTGAACAAATACTGCGTCAAAATCATGGCAGCCAATGCCGACAGCGGCATCGTTCCATAAAAAGCGATGGTGATGAAAATCGTCGTATCCACCAATTGGCTGACCATCGTCGAGGCATTATTACGCAGCCATAGTTTCGACTCGCCGTTACGTGCTTTTAATCGATAGAAAATCGTGACGTCTAAGTTTTGGCTGATGAAATAAGACACCAAACTTGCGAGAGTCACCCGGAAGCCGGCCGAGAAAATCGACTCGAATGCTGCCTGGTCTGCAAAAAACGGCGCGGATGGCAAGTGGATAGCCGCAAAGATGAACGCCAGCGCTGCGAGTTGCGTGATAAACCCGGCCATAACCGTTTGGCGCGCGGCTTCTTTGCCGTACACTTCCGCGATTGTGTCGGTGATGGGGAACGTAAAGACGTAGACGATGACTGCAGCCGGCAGCACGGCCCATTCACTGATGGAGAATAGTTTGACCGCTAGGATATTCGACAGGATGAGCAGGCCGACAAAAGCGCCGTTTAAATAAAGTAACATGGCCGCTTCCCCTTATCGGTTGGTGATCGTTTCCGGATTCATGTCGTGGTTCATCATCCGGTACGTCGCCATTTCTTCGTATTTCGTGCCAGGCTTGCCGTAGTTCGTATACGGATCGATCGACAAGCCACCGCGCGGAGTGAACTTGCCCCATACTTCGATATAGTGCGGGTCAAGCAGCTCGATCAAGTCGTTCATGATGATGTTGACGACATCTTCATGGAAATCGCCGTGATTGCGGAAGCTGAACAAATAGAGCTTCAAGGCTTTGCTTTCGACGAGTTTTTTATCAGGGATAAAGCTTAAGTAGATCGTCGCGAAATCCGGCTGGCCGGTTTGCGGGCACAGCGAAGTGAATTCCGGGCAATTGAATTTGACGAAGTAATCGCGCGTGTGGAGATTGTCGATCGCTTCTAGAATGCCTGGGTCGTACTCGAATTTGTAGCGCGTGTTCTGGTTGCCGAGCAAAGACAAATGCTCGAGCGTCTCTTCATTTCTTCCTGCCATGTGAGTGGCCTCCTTATATTCGGCCGGTTGGGGGAGAGCTATAAAAAATTCGGACAAACGAAAAGCCGAATCGCATGTGGATTCGGCTTGATTTCAAAATCCATAGTTTTTTATAGAGGGTGGAATGCTATGAACCTCTCCCGTTGCCGGGTTATTTAATTTCCTGCTTTATCGTATAAGATGGGGGCGGTTCTGTCAATTGGTGGTTTGTTAGAGCTTAGAAGCTGTATTTTGTGAGGTATATAGTTGATGCGATGGAAAGTGTGAAATGAAAAGAAGTGATTGGAAAAGCTTCCGCTTTTCGACTGCGTTGCAGGGGGGCTGCTTGGGGCTCGCAGGATGCGAGTCATGCAGCTGATGCGACAGGACGTCGCGCTTTCAGCTGCCCGAGTATAGGGCGGGTGTTGAGCCAATGTACGGCAAAGAGCGCCGTACATTTGTCTCGCCAGCCCGCGCGGTCCCTCAGGAGTCAGCCCCCCTTCCACTCCGTCTCTAGTTTTAGAGGGGAAGAAAACTACTTCGGTCCACTCATCAGAAAATGTGGAAATGGGTCACATTTTATAGTTCATATTTTGGATCAAGGAGAGTGTGTTTTTGTCCTCGTCTTCCAACTAGATGTTCGGTTTAAGAACTTATGTATCAGACGCCGCATCTCAGGAAGCGATTCCCTCACTAGCCGGCAACTTTATATAGAAGCAGATCAATTTAATCATGCTCCCATACATTGAAATCGCTAAGCTGCCCAGCGCCACGGGTGAGCCGACGCAGTAAGACAAGTGTTCTTCTTGGCTTACTGCCAAAGGCCAACCCAAAGCAGGGCGGCGACCACAAAGCTGAAGCACCAATAGAATGCTGAAACACTTCAACACCCAAACTCTCACTAGCTGCTTCAAACATATCTCAGGAAGCGATTCCCCCACAAGCCGGCAACTGGGTACAGAAGCTGAACTGCCTAAACACACCCCAATCAATGAAATCTCCCAGCCGCCGAGCGTAAAGGGGTGAGCCGAAGCAGTGAGACAGGCGGTCTTCCTGGCTTATTGCAAGAGGCCAACCCAAAGCCCGGCGGCGACTACAAAATGAAGCTCAACTAGTGAACAGGTATAATTTTACAAGCAAACCCTCGCTATCTTCCTAGTATGGTCGATCCGAGAAGCGATTCCCCCACAAGCCGGCAACTGCGTACAGAAGCTGAACTGCCTAAACACACCCCAATCAATGAAATCTCCCAGCCGCCGAGCGTAAAGGGGTGAGCCGAAGCAGTGAGACAGGCGGTCTTCCTGGCTTATTGCAAGAGGCCAACCCAAAGCCCGGCGGCGACTACCAAAATGAAGTACAAATAGAATGCTTATACATTTGGACAACGAAACCCTCGCTATCTTATTTTCCAGCAAACAAAAAAAGCTAGAGACAGAATCTCTAGCCTTTCATTATCAATGGAATGGGCAACCTGATTGCACCGTCGTGTTCTTTTGTTCGTGATAGAACACATTATCCGGACGGTTTTTCAGTTTTTGGACGTCTTTCAGGATCAAGCGGCTTTTTGGCATCGTTGGCATGCGGGACATGTCGTAGGACAAGTCTTGTTCAGGCACGCTGTATTTCAAGTTCTCTGCAAAATACTTGAAGATCGACTGCATATACATGACCGTCATCCATTCACCCGCACAGCGGTGTCCGGTATGATGGTCGCCGCCTCCTTGCGGAATGAAAGAAAACGGGCTGCCGTCCCATGTGCTGAAGCGTTCTGGGATGAATTCATCGGCGTTGTCCCAGGAATCGGGATGGTGGTTGGTTCCGTAGAGATCAAGAATGACGCGCATATCTTTTTTGAAATCGACGCCGTTCCAGTTGAAATCTTTTTTGGAGATCGCTGCCATGACCGGTGCGAACGGGTAATAACGGCGCACTTCCTGGGCGAAATTATGGCTGTAATTGTTTTCGTCTGCCTGCAGTTTGCCGCGCGTGACCGGGTTTTCGTGCATTGCCATGACACCGAAGACGATAAAATAAGCCGTAGCGATCATCGGGCGGTAGGCATTATTCAAATCGACAGCTGCCGTCTCAAGGTCGAGCAGCTTGCCGTTCGGCGTGCGGTGGTGGGCGACGATATATGCTGCTGTGTACGCTGGCGGATTGTATTCGCCTTTGCGGATTTGTTTGATGATTTTCTTCAGCCAGTCTTCATGTGCATTGCGTGCTTTCATGCCTTCAAGGTAACGCCCTTCAGTGAGGCCAAACGAATCGACCATCGTGACAAGCTCCCATGTGCGCTGCTTGACTTCGCTTTCTTTCATTGGCAGCCCAGCCCAATGGATCATCGAGCGCGTGAAGATTTCTTCGATTTCATCCAATAAGATGACTTCGTCCATGTGCTGCCATTGTTCAGCTTTGGCTTCTAATTCTTGGATCATCATGCGTTTGGCGTCTTCTAACCGCTCAGGTGTCATCATCGACAAGAACATGCGCTTTTGCTGATGATGGTCTTCGCCGTCGCGTCCATGGACAGCTCCGCGCCCGAATAGCGTTTGTTCAAGTGGAAGCGGCGCTGCGCCGCTGCGTTTGAAACAATCGTTATTGTAGAACAGTTCAGCCGCTTCTTCACCGGCCATGCACACGACCTTTTTTCCCATCAGGCGGGTTTCGAAAATATCCGAACCCAGCTCTTTGCGGCGGCCAGGCAGGAAATCAAATCCTTCTCCGAGAAGGGATAGGGTATTGTCCAATTCTTTTGCTTTCGGGATCGGGTGCTTCACTTTCATGTAACGTCAGCTCCTGTCAGTATGTTCAATGCAGGTGATTACCTGTTAAGTTGAATAGTCATTGTAGGAAACCATACCCTTCTGGCGCCTAGGTAAACGCTTCTGGAATTTCCGGATGACACATATCAAAAAGCTGGAGTAGGCGTTTTTTCATGGTACACTTAAAACAAAAGATAGGCTGAAAGGAGCGGCAAGGATGACAAATGGATTCGGCGGCTTATCCCGCCAAGCACTCGAATGGGTCGAGTCGAAATGGCCAGGAGCTGCGTTGGAAGAAGCTGTGCCTTTAGAAGGCGGGACTTCTTCACTGCTTTATGAAATTCGCGCAAGCAAAGGTGGGGAACGGCAGAGCGTCGTGTTACGGCTCCACCATAAAGGAGAGTGGCTCGACCAGGAACCGGATTGGGCGAAGCATGAAGCGATGAACCTGGAGCTTGCAGAAAAAGCGGGCATTCCCGCTCCGCGCATTTTGGCATTTGATGAAAGCGGCGAAGCATGTGGCATGCCGGCCGTGTTGATGACGAAAGTTCCAGGAGCCGTCATTTTGCCGCCAGCTTACGATGCCGCCTGGCTCGATGGGCTTGCTGAAACACTTGCTGGGATCCATCGCCACAAAGCGGAAAGTTTTCCTTACGAATACTTCGCCTATAACGATGCACGGCGGCTCGAGCGGCCGAAGTGGTCCCGTGTAGAGGGCGATTGGATGCGCGCGTTTTATATTGTCGCTGCGGGTGGTCCGCCAGTTGAGTATTGCTTGATTCACCGGGATTATCACCCGGGAAATATTCTTTGGGAAGAGGGCCGCGTGAGTGCGGTCGTCGATTGGGTCAATACGTGCCGCGGGCCGGCTGGTGTTGATGTAGGACATTGCCGTGTCAACTTGGCCCAGCTTTACGGCACGCGGGTCGCCAATGAATTTTTGGATGCTTATGAACGCCATGCCGGCGAGTCATTCGCTTATGATCCGTATTGGGACTTGTTGTCCTTGATCGATACATTGGACGGCAGCCCGGCAGTCTATCCTGGATGGAAGACATTTGGCATGACTGGCTTATCCGACGAATTGGTCCGCTACCGCCTGGATGAGTATTTGATGAGCTTGATGGATCGCTTCGATGATTTCTAAGCTGTAGCCCTGAGGTTTGATTTCTCCGAGAAAGGCAATATATATAGCACAAGCGAGTATTTAGAGGAGGAGTCATAATGACGGACGAACAGCAAAAGAACTTGAAGCAAGAACTCGAAGCGCAATTGAAATCGCTCGAGGAACGGATGGAACATACAGAGGAATTCGAAACTAGCGAACTATCCAACTATGATAATCATCCAGGCGATAATGCCACTGATTTGTATGACCAAGAACGCGGGATGGCGATGGAGCAATTCAAGGAAGAAGAGCATGAAGACGTGCTTGCTGCGCTAAAAGCCATTGAAGATGGAACCTATGGAAAATGTGCAGTGTGCGGTAAAGACATTCCATATGAGCGGCTTGAAGCCATTCCTACCGCACTGACTTGCATCGACCACGCAGACCACAGCTTGGATTTGGAAAGCCGCCCATCAGAAGAAGATGTAATCGGATCATCGACAGACCGCCCGGCCAAAACGGAAGACAGCCGAATCCGCGATTACGACAACAGCTTTGAAGATGTCGAGAATTTCGGTTCCTCGGATGGCCCTCAAGACCAACCTGGAGAAGATCAGGAAGATTTCTACAAGGACGACGAGGCAGAGGAAGACGAACAATTTAAATAAGCTGGTCCCGGCGCTCGCCGGGGCTTTTTTTAATACAGATAGATGGAAGGGGATCCGGATGGAACGCTTGCATAAACAATTTCTAGAGTTAGAGAACAGCCATTTGGCGCCGGCTGCCAGGGAGTCGAACCTCAACATGGCGGAAGTATTGGATGATGAGTTTTTTGAATTCGGCATCTCCGGCGGGATTTGTCAGCGTTCTGACTTTGACGGGGACTATGATTTACAAGAAGGCGACTATCATATTTCCCGCTTTGAAGCAAAAGTGCTCGGCCCGGAGTCGGTTCTGACGCTGTACTTATTGGAGAACCGGACGACAGGGATCTGGAGCCACCGCAGTTCGGTCTGGAAAAAACGCAAAGACGGCTGGAAGCTCTTCTTCCATCAAGGAACGCAGACAGATGGTTTCAAGAAATGGGAATAGGGAAAATGAAAGACAGTCATTAGTTTGAAGGAGGATCATATATGGAGCATGCGATTGTGTTATTCGATGGAGATTGCAATTTCTGCGATTCCAGTGTACAGTTCATCATCAATCACGACCCGGCAGGTTATTTTCAATTTGCTTCCCTGCAAAGCGAGATCGGGCAGGAGCTTTCTGAAAAGCATAATATTCCAGACGACGTCGACAGTCTTGTATTGATTGAAGGCGGCGAAGCGTACGTGAAATCCGAAGGTGCGCTCAAGATTTCACACCATTTGACGGGTCTTTGGAAATTGGCGTATCACCTTCAGCCATTCCCGCGCGTACTTCGCGACGGCGCATACGACGTCATCGCCAAAAACCGCTATAAAGTATTCGGCAAGCTCGACAGCTGCATGCTGCCGCCTCCGCATATCCGCAAGCGCTTTTTGGATCAGTTTTAAATAAGTAAAAGGGCGGTTCCAGAAAAACTGGAACCGCCCTTTTTATATGGAACTGTCTTGCGGTTGTTCATTACAGGAAGTTCGAAAAGCGCCAATAATGGGCTGCGATCGGATCGGCCATCCAAGCAAGTCCTTCGCTTTCGGTCTGGTGAAGCCGCTGCCATGTCCCAGCATCGCCGAGCTTTATATAAATTTCGTGATTTGGCGACTGGTCATGGATGCCGATGAAATCATACACGCCGTTCCGGTAAAACATCGCCGATAGTTCATAATCGATGTTCGGCGATGTCGTCAGCGGATTTCCGACGCTGTGGGTAAGCAGGACTCCAGTTTTCAGGGGTGTCTCTTCCAATATTTTGGCATTGACGCCCTCACTCGAAGCGATATCTGCTTTACGGAATTTCCGTCGCCAATTATAGGAGATGCTGGTGCCGATATCTTTGTCAAAATCGAATACGCTCTGTTGTTGCGACAGGTTGACGATGGAATTAGTGAGCGAGCGGTAATGTTTCGAGTCAGGGTTGAATGTGCGATTATCCCCCTGGAAATAAGTGTTCGGCGATGTCAGGTTTGGATTTTTCAAGACATCATCGGGCAAAAAGGTCAGGTAGCGCAGATGCCATTTTAGCTCCGGTGGCTTGCTCTGGCCTTCCGTGAGCAATTGGTTGAGTGGAGCGATCTTTTTCGACAGCCAGAATTTTTCTACCGCCGCTTGTTCTTGTGACGAGCCTGCGTTCAAGGCTCCGAATATATTGGCGACGAGCGATTTGACTTTGCGCAATGGGCTTTCGGTCCGTTCGACTGGACGTCTTGCGCGCACCCAATAAACCATTTCGCGGTCTTCTGGCACATTCCAGTCGGTGAATTGGGTGTTCTGGATTTTTGCGACTTGCTCGCCGTCGCGGTAGATTTCGTATTCGTCAATGCCGTCAATTGCACCCCAAGCGAGTGAAATCCGCTCGCGTGAAACAATGGTCGACAACACGATCTGTTCCAATTGATTGATGCAATCGGGGTCGCGCTTTTCGGTGCCGGTCAAAAGTTTCAAGGCTGGAACCCAGTTGCCTTGTGCGGTTTGGCGTTCTATCGTGTAACAGAACAATTCGCCGGGGGGCAGGCCTTCATCGCGAAACGATGATTGCGTACCTGTATAGACGATTTCTCCGTCTTTTTTGATCTGTGAAACTTCGTCCGTCGGGGTCCAAGAAAAAGAAATCATGCTATCGGTTTGTTCCAATAATTCTATATCCCATTCTTTGTTCATTAATGAGCCTCCTTTTCGCTTGTGATAAGGTATACCCGAAATTTGGAAATGATGAACCTCCGAAAAAACTGATTTTGTTACATATTTTAAACATTACATATATTAAAGAGCGTTATAATAGAAATAGTTAAAAAGAGTGCGAAAATTTCGGATGAAAAAGTGATGAAGGGGAGATGGAGAATGACGAGGGAAAATCTGAAAAACATAAGGGATTTCAGCGATTTCGACGAAGCGGCTTCATATATTCTCCAAATTCTCAGCAAACAAGCAGGCATGAATAGTTTCTATATCGCGAAGCAAGAGGCTGGTGCTTCAAAAATCGTCAAGGTACATAACACGAAACATCATTTGATTGAAGAGGGAGAAGCATTCCCCTTGCCAAGCATGTTGTCGGCTTTGAGCGTCGAGCATGGGGCACAGGCGTTAATCATCGAACACATTGGAGAACATGAATTGACACGTTCTCTGGGAATTGCGGATGGATTCGAAACAGGTTGTTTTGTCGGCGTGCCGATTTTTTATGAAGACGGGTCAGCCTATGGTACCGTTTGTGGACTTGACGATGGCCCGTGTGAGTTGCCGTCGGATTTGCCGTTCATCTTTGAAACGCTCGCGACCTTATTGACGTATGTCTTAGAGCTTGGACGGGCATACGGGGAAATCGAATCGCTGGCTGCCCCAATGGTCCCGATTGTCGGAAGGGTGGCGATTTTGCCGATTATCGGCGAAGTCAGAACAATGAGGGCCCAAGCGATCATCGACCATGTCATGCACGGCTGTGCAGAAAAAGGCATCGAAGTGCTGGTGATCGATGTCTCGGGTGTGTCGCAGATCAACTCACAAGTCGGTGAATATTTATTGAAACTTGTGAAGGTCTTAAGTTTGATCGGCGTCCAGCCGGTCGTGACAGGCATCCAACCTTATATGGCATTGAAAGTCCCACATTTTGCAGAGACCTTAAAAGGGACGATGATTGAGGCGAATCTCGAGACAGCGCTCAAGCGCCTCGGTTTCAGCTTTCAAAAAGATTGAAACACGTCGATTTTGCCGATGTCGCTTATCTTCGGTGCGTTAAAAGGCCATTTCCTATGTTGAAAGGAAATGGCCTTTTGTTAATCTTCTTTATCGAAAAAAACGTGTTTGAGCTCCCAAGTATCATCGATTTCAAGCAGTCCGAATGAATACTGCGGTTCGCGGCGTTTATCAGTCGGCGAGCCGGGATTGAATAAAGTCAGACCGTCTATTTCGCGCATGAGCGGCTGATGGGAATGGCCAAAAACAATGATGTCGACGGTTTCGCCTTCAAAACTATCCAGTGCTCGCTGTTCGGTCGTTTTGCGTATGCCATCTCCATGGACAACGCCGATTTTCAAATCGCCGAATGTCAAAATTTTTTTCCGGCCGAAACGGTCGACGATTTCCCAAGGATCGACATTGCCTGCCACACCATCCGTTTCAGCATATGCTGATAATTCATGGTAGACGTCGAGTACCTGCCAGTCGCCGGCATGGATAATGAAATCGGCTCCATCACAAGCATCGACAAGCGGTTGGGGAAGTTTTTTTCCGCGGTTCGGAATGTGCGTATCAGATACGATGACTACTCTCTTCATCAAATCGCCTCCAAAATCATTTTATTCCACTTTACCAAACTCTTAGCTATACGTCTAAAAGCGGCAGAGGTTAAGGGGATTGAAAAGGGGGAAGATAAGGTAGAAAGAACAAGTTGGAGGGATCGTTATGGGCATCGACATGAAGAAATTCATCGCATCAGGCGCGGCACTCGGCGCAGGATTGATTTTATTAAAGGCTTATAGTGGGAAAAAGCGCAACGTTTGGGTATATGAAGACAGTGATATGCACAATAGTTATGAAATCGACCATGAGGAAAGTGTTAACGATCCTTATGACCGTGCAGAAGAGGGGCTAACCCAATTGGATTCGGCCTATCGTTCGGAATGGCAAGCGAATGCATTTCCACAAACAAAGAAACAATTGGAAGAACTGGAATCCTGATTGGATGAACGACGAAGAAAGCGGCAATAACCAAGGGCTGAAGGAGGCAATTGCGATGGCTGAACGGAAAGTCATTTGTTATATCGCACAAAGTTTGGACGGTTATATCGCCGATCCCGAAGAAACACTGGACTGGCTATTGGATGTGGAAATGGATGGAGATGCCGGGTATCAGCAATTCATCGAAACGGTCGATACCATTTTGCTCGGCAGACGCACCTATGAATGGGTACTCTCCCAGGAAATCGGAGAATTTCCTTATGTCGATCAGCGCTCCTATGTATTCACAAGCCATCCGAAAGAGGACGAAGGCCAGATCAGCTTTACATCGGAAGACCCCGCTAGCATCGTAAGAAAGTTGAAGCAGCAACCCGGGGGCACGATCTGGCCGGTCGGCGGCAGCTTGTTGCTGGAGAGTTTATTACAAGAAGACCTGGTTGATGAATTTATCATTTCCATCGCGCCGGTAACGCTTGGGAACGGCATCCCATTATTTCAAAAAGCGCAGCGGCAATTTGATTTCATATTGAAAAGCGTGGGACAAGATGGCCAAATCGCACAATTGCATTACACAAGACGAAGAAATTGAATCGATGTATTTTGAGAGAAGGCGGGCGCATAGCTCGCCTTTTTTTCGGTTCTGCGGTGGTGGAAGCGAAGATTTCTAGGTCTAAAGAATCCACTGAACATAGAAAGGCCTAGCGAGTTGATCGAAAAATTCGACAACAAAGTAACTACGTCGTATTGTGTTTGATATTTACCAAAGATATACTTTAAAAAGAATCGATTGTCGATTCTTGTCAAAAAGGAAAAGGAGAGGAAGCATGAAAACAATTAAAGTGCTCTTATTCAGTTTAGCAACGATTTTCTTTCTAACATTTTCACATTCAGCAGTTTCCGCCCATGCGCCTGATTTACACGAAGGCGTTTCAGGAAGCGAAGTAACAGAACTTCAAGCGAAGCTTCAAAAACTCGGCTATTTCCACCTCGCACCGACCGGCTATTATGGCTCGGTCACGAAAGATGCCGTGGTCCAGTTCCAGCGCGATTTCGGTGTCAAAGCAACCGGCTTTACCGGGCCGTTGACGCGTGAAAAGATGAAGCAAGTCGATATGATGGCACGCACCGTTCACGGTGAAGCCCGCGGCGAAATATTCGAAGGAAAAGTGGCAGTAGCGGCCGTCATTATGAAC
Source organism: Planococcus sp. CP5-4_YE (assembly GCF_019042655.1). Taxonomy (GTDB): domain Bacteria; phylum Bacillota; class Bacilli; order Bacillales_A; family Planococcaceae; genus Planococcus. The sequence goes on along the minus strand of NZ_JAHPZO010000002.1, from coordinate 275,057 downwards.
CGTGTGCAATCTCGTGCTTTCCCAAGCAGTACATATGGCGTCATTTTCCAGCGCAATGCTTTTACAGCAGTGAATGATGGGCAGTATTGGCTGACGCCAAACGCTTCCGCTTACCGAGCTGTACGGGAAGCAGTGAAAGGCTGGGATCCATCTTCCGGCGCGACATACTATTACAACCCGGTCACGGCAACTGATCAGTGGATCTTCACCCGTTCGACCATCAAGAAAATCGGCAAGCACGTCTTTGCCAGATAATGAGAAAAGCCTCCGGAAAAATTCCGGAGGCTTTTACGTTTCGTTTCAGCCGGACGCTTTCCGCGGGCACGGCCCCAGCCGCTTCGTCGCTAACGCTCCTGTAGGGTCTTCGGCTCGCGTCGCTCCTTCGCTTAGCTCAGTCACTGCTCCCGCAGGAGTCGCCGGCTTCCACTTCACTAGTGTTAAAAGGATACTTATTTAAAATGACTATAATATTTAGTTATTTTTAATATGAAATAGAATTCGAAATTCTCGTGACAAGAAAGTTGGCATTTGTTTTATATCTCAGAAAAAAGCCTCCGGAATTTCCGGAGGCTTTTTGTTATCCTTTGACGGCGCCGGCTGTGATGCCTGCGACGAAGTAGCGCTGCAGGAAGACGTAAGCGATGACCATCGGTGCTGAGGCGATGATGACGCCTGTGAACAGCATTGGATAATTGGTGGAATATTGTCCTTGGAACTCAAGCAATGCGAGTGGCAAGGTTTTGTAGGCGTTGTCCGTGATGAACAGCAGCGGATACAAAAGGTCGTTCCAGTGCATGACGAACAGGAAAATAGCGGTTGCTGATAGCGACGGCATCGAAAGTGGAATCGCTACTTTCGTGAACATTTTCCAGTTGCCAGCCCCGTCGATCGTAGACGCTTCAAACAATTCCTTCGGCAAAGTTTTCATAAAGCCGGTCAAGATGAAGACAGCAATCGGCAAAGTGGTCGAAATATTAACGAGAATCAAACCGACCAGGCTATTGGTTAACCCTAAATCTAGCATCAATGAATACAGCGGCACCATAATGACTTGCGCTGGCACCATCATGCCGAGTGTGAACAAGCCGAATAGCACATTGCCAACCCAAGTGTTCATGCGTGTAATGCCGAATGCAACCATTGCGGCAAGCAGTAGAGTGAGCGAGACCGAGAACAAGGTGACGATGGTGCTATTGAGAAAATAGCCCGCCATCGTTTGTTCCTGGAATATCGCGACATAATTATCGAAATTAAAGCCGCCGTCTGGCAAACCGAGCGGGTCGCGGAATGTTTCCTGAAGTGTTTTAACGGACGTCAACAGGACGACCACTAACGGAATCAGAATCAGCAGCGCATAGATGAGTAGTGAGAATTTCCTGAACAGCAAAGTTGCCGCCCCCTTTCTAATAAGATACGCGGTCTGATCGCAAGGCCTTGAACTGCAGATAAGTGATCAAGGCAATGATGACCATAAAAATGACCGAAATCGATGAGGCGTAGCCAAATTGATAGCTCTTAAAAGCAACTTCATAAATATACGTGGCAATGATTTCTGTAGAGTTATTTGGCCCGCCGCCAGTCATCGCGAAGACGAGGTCGAAAGCTTTAAATGACTGGATGGTCGTATAAGCAACAACGATGGTGGCAGAAGGTGCAAGAAGCGGCCATGTGACGCTTCTAAACGCCTGCCATTTGCTGGCGCCTTCGATTTTTGCCACTTCGTACAACTCTTCTGGAATGGCCTGCAGCCCTGCGACAAAGATAATCAGCATTTGCCCCGCGTGGAACCACACTTGGGTGATGGCCAGCGAATAAATCGCGATATTGGCATTGCCGAGCCAGTTCTGTGCAAGGAAATCAAGGCCAATGAGTTCAAGTACTTGGTTCAGGATGCCCATCGACGGATCGTAGATGAATGCCCAAATGAACGCTACCGAAACCGAAGAAAGAATGGTCGGGAAAAAGTATAGCGCACGTAAAAATACATTCGTTTTCGTGTTCTTGATGACGATCAGTGCAAAAGCAAGCGCAACGAGTGTCTGGAACACGACGACCGTCAGCATGAACTTCAAGTTATTGCCGATCGTTTTCTGAAAAATCGAATCGCCGGTAAATGCTCGGGTGTAATTGTCGATGCCGACAAATTGGAAGGTGGTGCTTAAGCCATCCCAGTCCGTAAAGGAATAAAACAGGGCGCTGATGGTTGGATATAAAAAGAACAAGCTGTATAGGACAAGCCCCGGAAGAAAGAACAGGTAGATGGATTTGGAAATTCTCATGGACTTGTTATTCCCTATTTTCTTCTACGATTTGCTGGGCTGCTTCAGCCGCCGCCATTGGATCTTCGCCCCCAAGAACGTTTTCAATTGAACTGAGGACCGCATCTTCAATTTGGGCGTTGGTGATCAAAAAGCGCGGCTGGAAGCGCGTATTGCGCTCGTCGATCCAATACGAGGTGTTCTGCAAGGCCTCGGATTCGTATTCGACACCGTTGACAGTCAAGTGCTGCCCGGTTTCATTGGCGTATTTGGAAGCCACTTCCGGCTGGCTCAAATAGTCGATGAATGCTTTTGCTTGGTCTTTCTTGTCGGAATTGCTGTTGACGGCCAGCATGAACGTTGCCGTATTGATACCTTCATAAGTGGCTTCGCTTTCTTCCACTGTGATCGGCGCGAGCAAGTCGAGTTCGAGGTCCGGATTCAAGTCGAGCAATGAATTCATATGGTAAGAACCGGTCGCAAGCATAGCTGCTTCTTCGTTTGCGACCATCGCCATGGCAGAATCCTGGTTAGTGCCGAGCGCATCGTCCTGGATATAGCCTTTATCAGCAAGAAGTTTAAAGTCTTCCAGCGTATTGACCCACCAGTCATTCGTCAAGGACTCTTCGCCGTTCTGAAGTTTTTGGAAAACCTCTTCATCCGGCGCATTGTTCATCATCATGCTGTTCATGAATTGGTTTGGCCCGATGTCAGCGCCTGGGAAAGCGATCGGCGTGATATCGTTTTCAAGCAAGGTATCGGCCATTTCCTGGAATTCTGTCCAGCTTTTCGGCACTTCTAGCCCAAGTTCGTCAAACATGCCTTTGTTATAGACAGGCATATTGAAGACCAATTGATATGGCAAGGCATATTGCGTGTCGTCTTTCTGGCCGACAGCGATCAGGCTTTCGTCAAAATTTGAGACGAATTCTTCTCCGCTCAAGTCTTCAAAAAAGCCGGCGCTTTGGATTGATTCAAATTGTGCGCCCGGGAAAGAAGTGAAAACGTCTCCTGTAGAACCTTCCTGCAGCATGCGCTGTGCCGTTGCCTGGTATTGGTCGGACGGATAGATGTTCTGCTCTACACGAATGTCAGGGTTCGCTTCTTCGAAATCGGCAATGATTTCATCGAGCACGGCTTTGTCTTCTCCTCGCCAGTGCATAAAGCTGATCTGTGTCGCGTCGCCGCTCTCAGAGGAAGAGTCCTCGCCTCCGCTTTCGCCTGCACAAGCGCCGAGTATTAAACCAAGTCCTACTGTTCCTGTTGCCATCCAAAGTCTGTTTTTCATTTTCTGATACCCCCTTCGATTTTGAAAACATTCTTCTACTATATTTATAACCCAAATCTTCTTATAAATACAGAATTATCTAAATTAAACGTTTGCTTTCAGTTGACAGACGGCTCCGAATTCCATAAGATGGTCACAAGCTTTTAATTGCGCGGCAACTTTACAGGACTGCGGAAACAAAGCGCCACATTAAAAAACGTTGAATAAGAAAAGTAGCGCATGGATAGCTTCTGACAGAGAGCCGGGACAGCTGGAAACCGGTGTGGCACATGCGTGAATGGACTTATGAGTGGCCATCTGAAAAGAAGGCCCGTCTGCCCCGCGTTACTGGGGTTCAAGTGGAAGCTGAGAGCTTCAAGATGAGGTGGCACCGCGGTCAATCCGTCCTCTGTACGAAATGATCTTATTTCGTACAGGGGGCTTTTTGTGTTGAACCGGCGGTGCCCGAAAGAAAGTGGAGTTGAGCCGAGATGAGAAGAGATGCACAGATCAAGAAAGTAGAAGGAGATAGCTTAACGCCGATTATGGTGTTTAATCGCTTGCAAGGGCCGTACAAATGCTTATTGGAAAGCTCGCTGAAAACGAGCGCAAGCGGCCGCTATTCATTTATTGGGGCGGATCCGTCGAAAGCATTTATCGGATTGAAAGACCGGTTGGAAGTGATCGATTACCGAAGCGGTGAGCGTTTCATAGAATCAGGCCGCCCGCTCGAACGCATTAAAGAGTTGATGCCTAAAGACGACCGGAATATTGAGGGCTTGCCGTTTACAGGCGGGGCGATTGGCTATATTGGATATGATGCGATTGCTGCTTATGAGCCAGTCGAAAGCGCACGGAAAGATAGCTTGAATATGCCGGACATCCACTTACAGCTGTACGAAACGATTGTCGTGTTTGATCACGTGCGCCATGAGGTCACGGTCATTTCCTTTGAGGGGCGTGCAGACGCTGTCGTGGACCAGCTAGAACGGACAGCGGAAACAGAGTCGATTGACCAGCCGCAAACTTTGAATTTTCATTCGGGAACAACGGCTGAACGTTTCCGTGAGCAAGTGGAGCTGGCCAAACAGGAAATTCGCAAAGGCGAAGTGTTCCAATTGGTGTTGTCGCAGCGCTTGTCTGCAGATTATCGGGGGGATGCGTTCACTTTGTATCGCAAGCTCCGCAAACAAAACCCATCACCCTATCAATTTTTCATCGATTTCGGGGATTATGCCGTCGTCGGCGCGTCACCCGAAAGCTTATTGACGATCCGCGGCGGCGAGATGGTCACCAATCCAATCGCCGGCACGAGAAAGCGCGGCAAGACAGAAGCGGAAGATACAGCACTTGAGAACGAATTGCTGGGGGATGAAAAAGAGCGTGCTGAGCACCAAATGCTCGTCGACCTCAGCCGCAATGATGTCGGCCGCGTCGCGAAAGTCGGTACGGTCGCAATCCCGAAATACATGGTCATCGAGAAATACCAGCACGTCATGCACATCGTATCGGAAGTGACTGGTGAACTAGAAGGCGCGATGCACCCGCTAGATGCGCTTGTTTCTTGCCTGCCGGCTGGTACAGTATCCGGCGCCCCGAAAGTGCGTGCGCTCCAGCTCATCCAGCAGTTTGAAGAAGAGCGGCGCGGCGTTTACGGCGGCGCTGTCGGTTACCTTGGCTTCAACGGCAATCTCGATGTGGCGCTCGCTATTCGGACATTCGTGGTCAAGGACGACGCTGTCCACGTCCAGGCGGGGGCGGGCATCGTCTTCGATTCCGAACCGCAAGCCGAATACGAGGAAACGCTCCACAAAGCGCGTTCATTGACGGAGGTGTTCGGATGATTCTGTTAATCGATCACTACGATTCATTCACATATAATATCTATCAAGCGATTGCAGCTCTCGGTGAAGAAGTGGAAGTCGTGCGTTACGGCCAGTTGAGCCTGGATGAAATCCGCGGCAAACAAGCGCAGGCAATCGTACTGTCCCCAGGGCCGGGGCATCCGAGAGATGTACCCGAATCGATCGAGTTGATCCGAGCGCTCCACCGCGATGTGCCGATCCTAGGCATTTGCCTTGGCCAGCAATTGCTCGGGGAAGCATTCGGGGGGCGTGTGACCGAAGCTCCGGTCATTCGTCACGGGAAGGTTTCCGAACTGTCCCATAGTGGAACGGGCTTGTTCGCTGGAATGCAAGAGCGCGTTCCAGTCATGCGCTATCATTCGCTGGCTATCGAAAAAGCCTCCATACCTGATTGTTTTGACGTGCAGGCAGAAGCGTTGGATGACGGTACCGTGATGGCAATCAAACTTAAAGAGTATCCGGTCTACGGGCTCCAGTTCCATCCGGAATCGATCGGGACGCCGGAAGGCACCGATATGATGGCAAGATTTGTGGAACTTGCACGTGAAAGCAGGCTGCATATGCAGCAAACCGATCGTGATTAAAGATATGGACATAACAACAGCTGCCCGCTAATGCGGGCAGCTGTTTCAGGTTGTCGAGAAAGTTAAGAAGCCGTATTTTCCGAAGCTTATCGCTCGCTTTCCGTGGGCTCGCGCCCAAGCCTCCTCAGCCGCTTCGCGTCTTGCGGGGTCTCGGTCGTCTCGCTGATCCACAGGAGTCGAGCGAACACTTCTCCAAATACTTAGAGCGGTCATTGACAGTTGAAAATAGCAAAAGACGCTCTTTTTTCATAGTTGAGAGCGAATCATAGACTTCTTCACCACTCTGCAACAGCTGCCCGCTAATGCGGGCAGCTGTTTCTGTTCAGCCTCTGGCAACAGGCATCGTGCAGCAGCGGAAAGCGCCACCGGATTTGATGATTTCCGAAAAATCAATTTCGATAACGCGGAAGCCGTGGTCGCGTAACTGCTGATTGACCTTGGTGTTTTGCGGTTGGCTGAAGACGCGGCGGTCGCCGATCGACAGCACATTCGTGCCGAGTTTGAATTGCTCGTCGGTTTCGACAGGAATCAGCGTATAGCGTTCACTCAGCAAGTCAATGGACGCTTGCTCCAAGGCTTCCGGATAAATAAGCGCTTCGGTCGGCGATAAAATATTGAAAACGCAATCGAGGTGCAAGTATTTTTCATTGAGTTGGATAGGGACGATGCGGAAATCGGGCATATGCCGCTGCAATTCTTCAATCGCTTGTTCGGAAGTCCGGCTGCTGATGCCGATAAATACTGTATCCTGATCCACCATGACATCACCGCCTTCAATGCGGTGGCCTGGCAAATGCTTGAAGCGGACGCATTTTTCAGCGAGCCAGTTTTGCAGCACCTGTTCTTCTCCTTGGCGAACATTCGCGGCCATCTCGCTGATGAAGACCGTGTCGCCGATCGTAAAGCCAATGTCACGTGTAAATACCTGCTCCGGATATTCTTCAGAGGCTTCCAAAAAAGCAGTATTGACGCCTTCTGCAGCCAAAGCGTCGACAAAGGCGGTATGCTGTCGCGAAGCTTCCGTTACGTCAATGTTCTCCTCTTTGTATCGTTTCTGTACATCGTTGATGACGTCGCGAATTTCCATGAAACGCGGGGGGCATAAGAGTACGTGGCGCAATGTGTCGTATTCGCTGCGGCAATTGGCCGCTGGGACTGGCTTGGCATGTGTAGACATAGTGAGTTCCTCCAAAGAACGTGATTTTACAGTACTATTCCTTTTTCAAACTCTCATAAAACCTGGAAAAAGATTTATTTGGATTTCACTGCAGACAGTTCTCAGGAAAGTCCTGCTTTTAAAATGGAAAGATCCCCAACAAAAAACAGGCGCTCTATTCGGAGCGCCCGTTAGTCTTAGTCGCGATAAAATACTTTATCAACGTTGTATTTCGCTTTTCCTGTATTGATCAGGTAAGTCTCATAAATTTCGCGTTCCATCGGGTCTTCTATGATGGAAACCGCAATGCGATGGACTTCATCGCGATGGTTTTTCAATGGCGAGACATTGTCTTCAAAATGTTTTTTCACGCGCTGGCGCAATTTGCGGGCTTTTCCGACAAACAGCAACTCACCGCTGTGGTTGAAGAATTGGATAATGCCGCCTTTGTCGCGTGGGATTTCATGCAAATCGATAAACCCGTATAGCGGTTTAATGACTGCTTCATCGCCTTGAATCTCTTGTTTGCGCTGAGTGATGCTAATGTCAGCTTTCGGTGCTTGAATATTAATCATGTTATCACGTCCTCTATTATCGTAAAGTTAGTCTACCATAGAAATGCCGTGAACGCCATCTGCCTAAGGCTTACAGGCGGTCGAGTTCCTGGGCGATTTCAGCTTCGCCTTGAAGAATCTCAAAGACTTTTCCGTAGGTGTTTTTACGATCAACCACTTCAGCAAGTGTACGTGCTACATCTGCGCGTGGAATCGAACGGCCTTCAAAGGATTTAAAGCCTTCAGGGGAAGCTTCGATGTGGTTGGTTTTGTCTTCATCCGATAATGGGCCGGGACGTACGATAGTATAATCAAGGCCGCTTTGTTCAAGAAGGTCATCTGCTGTACGTTTGGCTACCAGGTAAGGCTTCATTTCCTCGCCGCCGGCATCCGGGTCATCAGATCCGACCGAGCCGAGCTGGATAAAGCGTTTAACGCCTTTTTGCTTCGCGTAGTCAGCTGCTTTGACAGAGCCCCATAAGTCGATAGTCAAAGTTTTGTCAGCACCTGTTTTAGGGCCTGAACCTGCTGCGAAAATGACTGCATCAACGTCGTCAAATGCGTGGCTGAAGTCTTTTTCCAAGTCGCCAAGTACGATTTTCTTCGCTCCGCGTTTTTCCATCTCTTCGCGTTGCTCTTCTTTGCGGATCATGGCGACCGCGTCATAGCCCTTTTCGGTTAATTCTTCTACAAGGTTGCGGCCCACTTGGCCATTTGCTCCGATAACTAATACGTTCATCAAAATCCACTCCTAATTTTTTATGTCTGCTTGTTGTTTTCCCGGATCCCTTGCATTTAAACGCCAAACCTTTCCGCCATGCTATTCAAATGGGCAGATGAAAGCTAAAATAGAGCAATGGAGGTGCAATAATGGAAATCATTAATTACGAGGTAGAAAAATTGCAAGACCCAACCGGCATCCTGGCGGGGGAGCGCTTTGAGTATACGATGGCAATCAAAGTGGATGAAGAAGACGAATTGTACCGCCCGGGCGGCCTCGACTTGCGCCTAATCTTGGCGGTGGAAGACGGCAATGCGCGCATCGCCGATTATCATTTTATCGACAACGACAGTGAGAAGCCGCTTGATTTTGCGTTGGACGAAGAGGAGGAGCAGGAAGTTTTGGCATTTTGCAAAGAGCGCCTCGCTGAATAGATAATGGCTGTGAGACCAAAAAACCCCTACCGATTACGGTAGGGGTTTTTGAAAATTAAAGTTTTACTTCGACTTCAGCTTCTTCACGCAATTCCTCTACGCGCGCGAAAGTAGCTTCCTGGTCTTTTTGCTCTTGCAATGATTGGCGGATGGTCGGTTCCATCTCTTCAAAAGCCGGTGCTTCTTCTTCTGAGCTTTCAACGAATTGGTCATACGCTGCCTGGACTTCTTCGTCCGTCACTTCAGGTGAATCGATTTCTTCTTCGATATAGCTTTCGTAGACAAGCTGTTCACGCAATTGCTCTTCCATTTCTTCAAGGGTGAAGCCTGTTTCAGCAAGTGCTTCGTTCATGGCTTCTTCGTCCTCGAAGTTGGCTTTCAATTCTTCCATGCGCTCTTCTACGACGGCATCATCCGCTTCGTGGCCTTTTTCCTTGGCATCCTGAAGCAGCACTGCATTGCCGATGACAACAGACATCGCTTCATCTTCGATCAATTGAAGGTTCTCTTCCGTTGAAGGGTCCTGGCCTTGTGAAAGCAAGGTGGATTCGAACTGGCGGGCGACGCTATTATACACTTTGCCTTGGATTTCTTCGCCGTTGACAACTGCCACTACGGCGTCTTCTTCAGGAAGTTCGAGCGCCGATTCGGCAGGTGCTGCTTCTTCGGTTCCCGTTGCTTCTTCAGTTCCTTCTGCCTGTTCGGTCTCTGGTGCAGCTGCTTCTTCGTTTGCGGTGGATTCTTCATTATCAGAACATGCGCCGAGCACTAAGGCGAGGGCGAATGGGGCAAAAACAAATGTCATTTTTTTAATCATATGAAAACTCCTCTTTCGTCAGTCTCGTTAAAGTAAACCACATTTAGGTAAGGGTTTCAAATTGTAGGCCGTGTACCTTTCGGGAAAGGAGTTTTTCTGTAATAATAGAGACTATTATTTTTCTTTCACTAGGGTGGATATGCAGAAAATTGAGCTTTAATGGTATCATTATCGGTGGCAATACATATTCATTCAACATTATTAAAATTAGATGACGGAGGCGTACATAATGGCGAATTTGGAGAACATAAAAGCACGCAAAACCTTGGATCACATCCAGCCTTACTCACCAGGCAAGCCGATTTGGGAAGTGCAGGAAGAACTGGGCTTGGAGCGCGTCATCAAGTTGGCGTCCAATGAAAACCCGCTTGGCCCGTCGAAAAAAGCTGTTGCGGCCATCGAACAAGGCGTTCTTGGTTTGAACCGCTACCCGGATGCAGATGCGAGTGATCTGAAAATGGCAATCGCCAAAGAACATGGCGTCGAAAAAAACCAAGTCATTCCGACAAACGGTGCTGACGAGTTGATCACGCTCATCTCGGAAGCGTTTCTGGAACAAGGCGATGAAATCATCGTGCCGGACCCATCGTTCAGCGAATACGATTTCGGCGCGCACATCATGGGTGCAAAAGTCGTAAAAGTGCCGTTTACACAAGGTTTCGCATTTGATGTCGATGCCATGATCGCGGCAGTGACCGACAAGACAAAAATCATTTACATTTGTTCACCGAACAACCCGACCGGGACTTATATGAAGAAACAGGATGTCCAGAAATTATTGGACGCTGTGGGAGATATATTGGTTGTCTTTGACGCGGCGTACAGCCATTACGCGGATGCGGACGATTACACGGATGGCGCCGAATTCATCCGCCAAGGCTATCCGTTGCTGACCTTGAAAACCTTCTCGAAAATCTATGGCATTGCAGGGGTACGCGTTGGATTCGGCATTGCGGCGGATTCGATCATCACGTCGATCCTGAAAGTGAAAGAGCCCTTCAACGTCAATACGCTGGCACAACTCGCTGCGACAGCCGCAGTGTCAGACCATGAGCACGTGACGCAATCACGTGAAATCAATACCCGCGGGCTCGAGTATCTGTATGGAGCCTTTGAAGAACTAGGCCTCCCGTATACGAAGAGCATGGCGAACTTCGTATTGGTCAAATTGGGCGACGAAGGAGAAGCGCTTTATCAAGACCTAATGAAAAAAGGCGTTATCGTCCGCTACGGTAAAGGCTGGGGCCTTCCTGAATACGTGAGGATTTCAGTCGGCACAGAAGAAGAAAACGAATTCTTCGTCCAAGCATTGCGTGAATTGATCCAAAAATAAAGCGTATGACATGAAGCCTGCGTTTAAAAACCGATTGTCCGGGAGATCCTGGGCAATCGGTTTTTTTAAAACTTCATCCCTGTTTAATGCAGTGGCGAAGGGGGAAGAGGGGAGGAAAACGAAATTAGAAAAGGATGAACGCTATGCTATACGATTGTGCCATTATCGGCGGAGGGCCAGCGGGTTTAAATGCTGCGCTGGTGCTTGGCCGTTCAAGAAAGAATGCAGTATTATTTGATGATGACAATGGGCGCAATTTAGTGACTCGCGAAGCGCATGGGTTCATTACAAGAGACGGCATTTGCCCGGAAGAACTCAAGCGGCTCGGGCGTGAGGAGATCAGCAAATACGGAAGCGTCAAAACGGAAAACGAGCGCGTCGTCAACATCGACCGTATTTCCGAGACGCATTACGAATTGACGACCAAAAGCGGAAAGGTTTTTCATAGCATCAAAATCATCATCGCGGCGGGATTGAAAGAAGAACTGCCGAATGTGCCGGATATCGAGAAGTTTTACGGCACGACTCTATTCAGCTGCCCTTACTGCGATGGATGGGAAATGCGCGACCAGCCGCTTGCGGTCATTGCCGATAAAAAAGTATTTACTTTAGCGAAGGAGGTCTATACTTGGAGCCGGGACTTGGCGGTCTTCACGAACGGTGAAGGGCGTCTGGAAGAAGAGGAAAAGCAGAAGCTGCTTGCCAAAGGAATCAAAGTTTATGAAGATACGATTTCCGGCCTGGAAGGGGAGGACGGCAAGCTACGCAGTGTCAGGTTGGAAGATGGCACCTTGATCGACCGCAGTGCCGGATTCGTCACGCCTTTATGGAGCCATGCGACCAATTTCGCCAAAGAGCTCGGCTGCAAACAAAACGAGTACGGCGGGATCTTGACGGATGATTATGGGCGCACGAATGTGTGGAATGTTTATGCAGCAGGAGATGCATCGCTAATCGTTCCATCACAGCTTGTCATCGCAGCGGGCGAAGGCAGTGCTGCGGCCATCGGGGTATGCGGGGATTTGATAAACGAATACTTCGATGAAATGTAGGCGCCGTATCAGTTGCATAGACCTGCGTGGGTGCAGTAGACTTTAGAAAAACAGCCGGGAGGCGAACCGAATGGATCCGAAAAGTTTGCTGTCTTCCATTACGTATGTCGACACGGAACGCTCGATCGTAGCCGGCCAGATGAAAATCATCCACACCGAATACGAAATTCATTTATACGAAGATAAATTGATTGCCTCAACCAAAGAGTTTAATTTGATGCATGTCTGGGATATTTCTTATAAGACCTTTTCCGACGATGCCAATTTATTGTATTTACACACGCACCGCGGCGTCTTGACTTATAAAGTGCCGAGGGATCCCGACCGTTTCGTCAAAACCTTTAAAAAACTGAAAAACACCAATTATTGAGAAGCTGGAATTTTTTCCGGCTTCTTTTTTTTCGAGTAGAATGGGAGAAAAGGGGGAATGGATATGGAAAACGAATACGCAGTCGGATGGGGAACGCTTGCGCTGATCAATGCAGGGCTCGCCCAAGGCAAGAACCGGAGTGGCCTTATGTGGTTCCTGGCGTCGCTCCTTCTTGGCCCCATCGCTACTTTGGCCTTGGTGATATTCGAAAAATTACCGGAAGAAGGGAGCACACATGATGATTGAACCGATCAAGCTTGCGGAACGCTTTACCGATTATGTCAATGCACAGAATGTCGACGGGGTTCTTTCCGTCACGGACCATAATGTTGAATTGATCAGTCCCGGAAAATCAGCCGCAGGCCACGAAATGCTTGCCGAATGGGTGAGAGAGTCCGGCATGCAATTGGAGACGCTCACCAAATTCGCCAAAGCCAACCGGGTCATCTTCGAACAGCTCGCAAAAAAACAAGGCGAGCCGGGAGAATCCCATATCTTCCATTATTTTGAGATGGACGATAAGAAAATCCATCGTATTGGGCGCTTTGATGAACGGGATGAAGCTTTCGGGGAAAGCGGATTGAGCGAGAGCGATCAAGTAAAATAAGCGGAACAATTCTTTCTGTTTATGGGGAAACAGGATACGCCCTTCTGCAAATTCCAACTGGAATTTGCAGAAGGGCTTTATTGTGATTTTTAAGGTTTTAATGATAATAATTATCGTTTAAAAATGCTTTGAAAACGTATTAATTGATATGTATTATCAATTAAAAATAGTTATTCTCAATTACTTGGTTCAGCAATAAAGTTGTGCTATGATATCTACATTATAATAATTATAAATAAGAAAATTGAGAAGTTGGAGGTGTGGGCATGAGCACCCAGTACAAACCTGCGATCCACTTTCAGCACGTGGATTATCGCATTGGAGACTTAGAAATCTTGAACGATATCACCGGTTCCTTTCCCCAAGGCCGCATCACCACTTTGGTAGGGCCTTCTGGCGCCGGGAAGTCGACTTTACTTAAATTATGCAACGGTCTAATCTCCCCGGAAAACGGAGAAATCTTTGTGAAGGATAAAGCGATTGGCGAATACGATCCGGTAGAATTGCGCCGGATGGTCGGGATGGCATTGCAGAGCGCACCGATGATCAGCGGCACTGTCTACGAAAACTTGAATTTGCCTTTGGAATTGCAAGGGCAGCAATTGGCGAAAGAAGAGGCTGTTGAATTGCTCGAGGATGTTGGCTTGAAAGGTGATTTGCTGGACCGCAAAGTGAAAGAGCTGTCAGGCGGGCAGCGCCAGAAAGTCTCCATTGCGAGAACGCTTGTCAACAAGCCGGAGATTCTCCTGATGGACGAAATCACCTCTTCGCTCGACCGTGCTTCAAAGCTTGAAGTCGAAGAGTTGATCAGCAAAATCAACCGGAAATACAAGACGACGATCATTTGGATCACCCATAATCTCCAACAAGCGCTCGAAATCGGTGATTACACATGGGTCATGATGGACGGCCAAGTGGTGGAAACCGGTGAGAGTTCGCTGCTTGAAGATCCGCAAAATGACCGTGTTGAAGAGTTCGTGAAAGGGGTGGTGTCATGAGTTATTGGGCTTTATCGTTGACGCTCATTTTTGTCCTCATCCCGCTATTATTATCGAAAACCTTGAATTTAGGCCTCGGCCGCGATATGACAGTTGCGACCATCCGCTCGATTATCCAGCTGCTTGCTGTCGGATATGTTCTGAAATTCGTCTTCGACTCGGAAAGTCTGCTTTATATCTTCTTGATGGTCGCATTGATGATTGTTGCAGCGACCCATAACGCACAGAAAAAAGGAGCAGCCATCCAAGGGATCACTTGGAAAATCGCTGTCACGCTGATTTTCGTGGAAGTATTGACGCAAGGAATTCTGATCGGCTTTAACATCACGCCGGCTACGGCACAGTACATCATCCCAATCAGTGGCATGGTCGTCGGGAACTCGATGGTGCTGTCGATCTTGTTCTTGAATCGCTTCACGGCGGAAGTCGAAGACCATCAAGACCAGACGGAATTAATCTTGTCGCTCGGCGGAACGCCGAAGCAGGCCATTCACCGCCAATTGATCAACTCGATTAAGGCGAGCATGATCCCCACGATTGAGAGCCAGAAGACGGTCGGGCTCGTCCAACTGCCCGGCATGATGAGTGGGCAGATCATCGCCGGGGCAGACCCGATACAAGCGGTGCAATTCCAGTTGCTCATCATGTTCCTGTTATTGACGACGGCTGCTGTGACGAGTGTTTTCCTCGGATACTTGTCCTATCCAACCTTGTTCAATAAACGCATGCAATTATTAAAAGGCTGACGCTAGGTCAGCCTTTTTGTTGTGGTCAGATCTAGTTGGCGGTTCCCGGATAAAAGCTGTCGATTTCAAAGCGTCCTGAGCCGGGCAGGCTTTCGAGCAGGTCCGGGCCGAACAATGCGGCAGGGGTCCAACTGCCGCCTGGGTAGTCGCCTGACAGTAAGCGCTGTGTCACTTCCAGTGCTCCGTAAACGGTTAGGTCATAGACGTTTGCAGTATCGATCCGGCACGTTTTGACAACGCCATCCGTATTTTTGGCTTGTCCCCAAATGTGGGCAGCACTTCTGGCGCGCTCTTCCTGGTCTGGCCCTTTTACGCGTCGCTCGATCCATTTCATCAAGGGTTGCTTCACTTTTTCAGAAGACAGTATTGGGCTCGCCACATTCATGAGCCGTGCCGCTTTGACAGCGGGTTTCGGTGTCGGAATCCACGCCGTTATATTGGGGATGCCGGTGGTGTAATAAGCAGTAGCCACATCACCCCAGGGAATCGCCATGGCGGATTTTTGGCCGCGCCCGAAATCGATCATCCGCTGGTGCTTGCCGATCGCGACAGCGGTCAGCTGCCCATCTTTGCGGATGATATTGCCTCCGCCGAGCCCTTCGACCATCGTCTTCATCGTGCCGGGCGAGATGCCGGAATCCGAATCGAAACCAAGGGCGAGTTCGACGGCATCCGGCAACGCTTGTTTTAACTTCAGGGCGGTGCAATCGGTAGGAATGACATCGAAGCCCACTCCAGAACATAAAATGATATTCTTCTTTTGCGCTTCTTGGTGCAAAGAGTGGGTATGTTCGAACACACTGATCTCCCCAGTGATATCGAGATAATGGGCACCGGCCTCCATGCAGGCGTGGATCATCGGTTTGCTGGTCTTCTCGAAAGGGCCGGCGCAATGCAGCACGAGATCGACCCCCTCCAGATGCTGAGCTGTTTGGTTATTCAATTCGAAGATGCGGAATTCCAAACCAAGTTCTTCGGCAATCGGCTGCACTTTTTCCTTGCTGCGTCCTGCCAGGACCGGCCGCAATCCGCGTTCAACCGCTTGTTGTGCAATTAATTTTCCTGTATAGCCTGTCGCTCCGTACAATAGCCATGTAGTCATTGTGTTGGTCTCCTTGTTATTTGGCGTCTTTCTTGTGTTCTTCAATAAGCAGGAAATTCCTGTCTCTTTATTGAAACTAATAAGAACAACTTTCCATTTTTAATACGAACAAACGTTTGTTTTTAACTGCGGCAGTCAGGTAGAATGAAAGAAATGATCTGAAGGAGGAATTGTCGATGAAAAATATCCATTTGATTCCATACCGTGTTGAACAAGTGACAGCTGCTCCGCCGCGCATTCCGGAAGGCGTAAGGATGATCCAGGCGCCCGAAATGTGGGCGAATGGAGAGCAAGGCAAAGGCAATATAGTGGCCGTATTGGATACAGGCTGCCAGACCGACCACCCGAATCTGGAAGCGCGGATTGCAGGCGGGCGCAACTTTACGCATGATGACGGTGGAGACCCTGAACGATTCGAGGATTATAACGGACACGGCACACATGTCGCGGGGACGATCGCCGCTTCGGATATACAAGAAGAGGGAGTAGTCGGCGTAGCGCCGCTCGCTGATCTGCTCGTCGTCAAAGTGCTCGATAAAGAAGGCAGCGGCAGCTATGAAGGAATCATTGCGGGCATTCATTATGCCGTCGATTGGCGCGGTCCGGAAGGGCAAAAGACGACGATCATTTCGATGTCGCTTGGCGGTCCTGAAGATCATCCTGAATTGTACGAAGCCGTAAAGCGTGCGGTCGATGCAGGAATCCCTGTTATTTGTGCAGCCGGCAATGAAGGGGATGATGCTTATGATACCGATGAATTTGCCTATCCCGGTGGCTACGGCGAAGTCGTTCAAGTCGGCGCTGTCGATTTCGACCGGCGCATGGCCCCTTTCAGCAATACCAATAACGAAATTGATCTGGTGGCGCCGGGCATCAATATCTATTCGACTTACTTGGATGGAAAATATGCAAGTCTGTCCGGCACTTCGATGGCGACGCCGCATGTTTCAGGAGCCTTAGCCCTGATCCGCAATATTTCCGAGCGTGATTTCGACCGAGAGCTGACAGAGGCGGAATTGTATGCGCAGCTTGTCCGGCGCACCATTCCACTCGGTTATCCGAAAACCGCGGAAGGCAACGGTTTGCTGGCACTCGATATCTTGAATAAGTTCGAGCAATTGTTTAAGATCCTCAGCAATTCCTATGCCAATGGACTGAACCGGTAACTGAATCCATTCAAAAAACCCCCAGACGCAATGTCTGGGGGTTTCCTTGCATTTAATCCATCACTGATTTATCCGTTTTCCGCTGCTCTTCAATCCACCAATCAATATGGTTTTCGTCGAACAGGATCATATCGCCATAAGGCCGGGCATGCGGAATCGTTCGTTGTGACAGGAGCTGCTCAATCTGCTCTTCTGTCATGGGGTGCCTTTTCTGCTCCAAGTATTCGAGCAATTTCGGTATTCCCTGGATCTTCCCCATTTAATCACCTCCCACAAAACCTTCCTTGCAGAAGCAAAGAAAGTTCAGCACGAGTTATTAAACAGGTTGCTGAAGATTCCATTCCCCTATTTTTGCATGTTCAACCCTCAAAACCGAATATCTTTTAAAGCGCAAAGTGGAACGCGGGCAACCCCCTCCCGCTCGCTGCGTGAATATGTTAGAATTTCCCCATATGTTAAAAACTATGTAAGGCAGTAAAAGTGCTTTTAAGAAGAGAAGGTGCAGATAGATGAAAGTCGGAATAGATGCGGGTGGGACGCTGATCAAGGTGGCCTATACCGACGGAGGCCCGATTCATTTTGCGAAATCCCCGATTGCTGAAATCGGTTTGGTAGCAGAGTGGATCAACGGGCTTTCGGTTAGTGAAGTATGTGTGACCGGCGGCAAATCAGGTGTGCTTGCATCTTTGTTGAAGAACTCCGTCCAGGAGATGGTGGAATTTGAAGCGACTCATCTGGGCGTCCAGGTTTTGCTTGAACGCATGGGGCTCCACGAGGAAGCTTATTTGGTCACCAATGTCGGAACCGGCACGTCGATCCATTGCGTGCAGGACAATACACAGGTGCGTCTCGGCGGCACGGGAATCGGGGGCGGCACATTGGTCGGCCTCAGCCATTTATTGACAGGCATCACTAGCTTTGATGAAATCGTTGAACACGCCAAGCGTGGATCGCGCGAACGCATCGATTTAAAAGTGAAGCATATTTATGAGGGCAAAGAGCCGCCGATTTCAGGTGAATTGACTGCCAGTAATTTTGGGCAGGATCTGTTTTCCATTTCTCATGAGTTGTCGAAAGAAGAATTGCTTGCGACAGTTATTGGCCTTGTCGGTGAGACAGTCAGTACGGTCAGTGTTCATGCAGCGCGCCAATGCCGCAGCTCGACGATTGTCTATATTGGGTCTTCGTTCAGCGACAATGCCCTTTTGAAAGAAGTGGTCACAAGCTACACCATTCTGCGCGGCTCGACGCCGCTGTTCCCGGATAAAGGTGAATATTCCGGCGCAGTCGGTGCTTTATCTGTTTTGGAATAAAAAAAGAGCATCAGCTTTGATGCTCTTTTTCTTCGTTATTGATCGATGATTTCCAGTTTTTCACGAATGTCGGTGCGCGCTTGTTTTTCCGGCACGTGGGCAGGGTAACCCATCATCATGGTTGCGACGATTTTTTCGCCCGGTTCGACCCCGATGGCCTCACGGAAGACGGGGTTGTAAATCCAGTCGTTCGAGCGCCAAATCATGCCGATGCCGCGCTGCCAGGCGGCCAATTGGAAATTTTGCAGCATGGAACTAAGCGCGCCGTAATCTTCGTCGAAGCGGCGCTGGCGCGGGTCGACCGGCATGATGGCGACCAGGTGGAGTGGGATGTCGCGGAAATACTGTGCTTTATTGAGCACTTTTTGTGGAATGTCGCCGTCCGGTGTTTTCATCGACTCGAGAAATGCCTGGACGAATTTTTCTTTGCCAGCGCCGGCATACAGCTGAAAGCGCCAAGGTTCATTTACTTTATGGTTAGGTGCCCATTTGGCGATATTCAGCAAGTCGATGATTTCTTCGATGTCGACAGCGTCTGGTTTGAATTTTTTGATCGATCTTCTTTCCATGATCATTTGATCAATCGGATTCATCAAGTTGAACCTCTCCTATCCTTTAAATGCTTTCGGTTAAATCCTACCACGAATGGCGAAAATCGTGTTGAAAATGACATATTGACCTCTGTAGAAATACTGGTTTCTTGATAAAATAATTACTATATAAGTTGATGATACGACTTCATAACATTCCGCAAAACCGCTACGAAAAAGCTTTGCTCAACTCTCGCTAAGCTCGAGCATCGCAAATGAATAAGCTCCGCTTTTCCTCGCTTATTCATTTCCTGCGGGCGAGCGCCAAGCCTCCTCAGTCGCTTTGCGCCTTGCGGGGTCTTGCCTGTCTCGCTTTCCCGCGGGAGTCTCCGCGGTTTTGCTCCATTTAGACACCGTTAACATAGTTCGTCTTTTTATAATTTAGATTTCTTTAGTTTGATATATAAGCAAGGAGTGATTCGAATGAAGAAAGCCGTGGTCATCGGCGGAGGGATTACAGGCCTTTCCGCCATGCATTATTTAGAACGATTGAAAAAGCAGCACGGGCTCGAGTTGGAATTGGAATTGGTTGAAAAAGAGAAAGAACTGGGCGGCAAAATTCGCACGGTGAAACAAGAGGGTTTTACGATGGAGGTGGGGGCGGATTCCATCGTTGCACGCCATGCGAGTGTATTGCCACTCATTGAAGAGCTTGGGCTCGAAGAACAGATGGTCTACAACGGAACCGGCATTTCTTATTTGTACACTGACAATCAATTGCACGCCATCCCGAAAGATACAGTATTCGGCATCCCGATGGACCGTGAAGCGCTGTTCAGCTCGACGCTCGTGTCGGAACAGGGGAAAGAGCGGGCGATGGAAGACTTTGAAACCGTAAACGACCGTTTTACAAAAGATAGCTCGATTGGCGAATTCCTGGAAGCGTTTCTCGGCAAAGAATTAGTGGACCGCCAGATTGCTCCTGTCTTATCAGGCGTCTATTCGGGTTCATTGCGTGAACTTACTTTGGCTTCCACCTTGCCGTATTTGATCGATTATAAAAATGATTACGGCAGCATCATCAAAGGGTTCGAAGCGCATAAGGGAACATTCCGAGGGGCAGCGAATAAGAAATTCATTTCATTCGATGGAGGGATGGTGGCTTTGATCGATCGCCTCGAAGAGCAATTGGAAACGGCACTTGTCCGAAAAGGTGTCGGGACGAATTCATTGGAAAAGCGAGACGGACGCTATAAGCTGGGCTTTTCAGACGGCACCTCAAGCGAGGCGGATTTCATCGTGCTGGCGATTCCGCACCAGCAAGCCCAAGCATTGGTGAAGGACGACACGCTTGATGAGGAATTTGGCCAATTGATCAACTCGTCGTTAATCAGCGTTTATCTGGGATACGACTTGCCGGATGAACAATTGCCGGCGGATGGCACAGGCTTTATCGCCTCGGAAGGCAGCAACCTGGCGTGCAATGCTTGCACCTGGACGAGCCGCAAATGGCCGCATACCTCGGCGCAGCAAAAGTTATTGGTGCGTTTATTCTATAAGAGCACGAACTCAGTATTCGCTGAACTGCAAAACAGCTCTGATGAACAGATTGAGGCTATAGCGAAAGCGGATATCCAAAAAAGCCTGGGCATCGAGCAACAGCCTGCTGTCATCGACATCACGCCGTGGAATGAGCTCATGCCGAATTATCATATGGGCCATAAAACGGCGGTCCTGTCACTTGAAGCGCGGCTATCTGGCGGCTACCCGGGTGTCTATCTAGCCGGCTCTTCCTATTACGGTGTCGGCATCGGCGCCTGCATCCAAAACGGCAAAGACCTGGCGCAGAAAATCGCACAAGCAATGGATGAAGATAAAAAATAAAAATATTGTCATCAACACGCAAAAAAGCTCCGGAAAAATTCCGGAGCTTTTTTATATACTGCATTATTTCATGGCATTAAGGCGTTTGTAGCTGTCGAAATGCTTGCCCCAATAACTGTCGTTGAGGCTGGTGATTTGGACGCGGTCACCGCCGGCATGGATGAAGCTATTGTTGCCGACATAGATGCCGACATGGGAAATGCCTGGACGGTACGTATTTTTGAAGAATACCAAATCTCCCAGTTGAGGGGAGCTGACCGTAAAGGAACTTGCGTAATAGCCAATCGTGTTCGTGCGCGGGATCGTGATGCCTGCGCGGTTATAGACATAGTACAAATACCCGCTGCAGTCGAAGCCGCTCGAAGTCGCGCCGCCCCATACATAAGGCACCCCAAGTTGCGTGCGTGCGATGGAGAGCACTTGGTCCACTTTCGAAGAGGAAACCGGATTGGAAACTTGGACAGGCGAAGTGACAGGTACCGTGCCTCCTTGGATTTTTAGCGTTTGGCCGACATGGATAGTAGAGTTGCTCAAATTGTTCCAGCTCATCAATTGGGTAACGGATATGTTATAGCTTCTGGAAATCTTGCTGAGCGTATCGCCTGAGACAACCCGGTATGTAGTAGTGTTCACTTGTGCTGGCGGTGCAGCCGGTGCAGGTGCAGGCGAAGCGACGACTGCTGATGCTGTGCCGCTGACTTTCAGCTTCTGGCCGATATGGATCGTAGAGTTGCTCAAATTATTCAGTTGCTGGATTTTTGCGACAGATGTGGAATGTGCATTGGCAACTTTATAAAGAGTATCACCGGCTTTGACAGTATAAGTGCTGGTTTTGGTGGCAGCTGGTGCGGCCGGTGCCGGAGTGTTCACTGCAGCTGGTGACGTCAAGCGCAGCACTTGATTTGGATAGATAGCATCCGTGCTCAGGCGATTCCATGTTTTCAAGTTGGCGACAGATACATCGTTGCTTGAAGCCACTTTCCATAATGTATCGCCGGGTTTAATTGTATACGAACTTGCTTCTGTATCCGCAGCCCCAAGTGCCAAAGATAGGACTCCTGCCGTGATTGCCATGCCGATCAGCTTCTTCATGCTCATTCCCCTTTTGGTATCCGCAACGTAACTTGCGTACGCAATTTTCTTTAAGTGTATTCAGTTTCACGAATATAGGCAATAAGTTTTATATTACATTTGTGTTACAAAAATCTAAAGGCTTAATTTAAAGTTTTATTTTCCCTATAAATATAATAATGGTAAAAATTTCTTCTAGTCTATTAGATGTGAATCATAACAGCACATTCCTAAAACAATTGTTGAAATATTTGTTCTAATCTGACATTATGGAAGTAGTGTGTTGATGAATCATCATTCAGTAGAGGGAGGAAAAATAATGTATGCGACACTTGGAAGTATATTTGACCATACGGTTTCCCTGCATCCCGAGCGTGAAGCGTTCGTCGATTTAAGAAGGAATAAGCGCTGGACATACGCGCAGTGGCGAGATGACGTGCACCGCTTGGCGAATGCGCTGACGGCAGCTGGCGTCGCTAAAGGGGATCGCGTTTCCACGTATCTTTTCAATAATCAAGAGTTGGCGACCGCATTATTTGCTTGCGCTAAAATTGGCGCAATCTTCAATCCAATCAATTTCCGCCTGAAAGCGGAAGAACTGGCATTTATCCTAGAAGATGCCAAGCCCGAAGTGGTGCTATTCGAAGAAGTGCTAGAAGGCGTCGTACAGGCCATAGCGCCGCAGTTTCCGGCGGTTCAGTTCTGGACGATCGACGATAAAACGCCATCGTTTGCAAAAAATTATCATGAACAGGTGGCAGGGGCATCGATGGAAGATCCGGGTGTCGATATGGAAGAATCGGATACATACGCGATTATGTATACGAGCGGAACGACAGGGCGTCCGAAAGGCGTCATCCACCGGCACCGCAGCATGGCCGAACAGAGCATGATGTGTATCGCCATGCTCAAGACGACCAAAAATGATGTCGGTTTGGTCGCGGCACCGATGTTCCATTGCGCAGAGCTGCATTGCAATATCATTCCGCGCGTCCAGGCGGGCGCATCGAGCATCATCATGCATCAATTCGATCCATTCTTGGCGCTTGATACGATCGAGAAAGAACAAGTGACAGTGATGTTCGCAGTGCCGACGATGTGGAGCATGATTGCCGAAATAGATGGTGCGCAACAGAAAGTAAAGAGCTTGACGCGCGGTCTTTACGGCGCCGCCCCTATGGCACCTGTGCTCGTAAAACGGGTCAAAGAGGTGCT
Source organism: Planococcus sp. CP5-4_YE (assembly GCF_019042655.1). Classification (GTDB taxonomy): domain Bacteria; phylum Bacillota; class Bacilli; order Bacillales_A; family Planococcaceae; genus Planococcus. The sequence goes on along the minus strand of NZ_JAHPZO010000002.1, from coordinate 252,014 downwards.
CGGCATCGATTTGATCCAAGCCTATGGACAGACGGAAATGGGGCCGGCCATCACCTTTTTGTCAGAAGAGGATCAGCTGACAAAAGCTGGCTCTGCCGGACAGTCTGCTTACAATCACGAAATTCGCGTTGTCCGACCGAATGAAGACGGCCCGTCTGAACCGGGAGATGTGCTCGCGCCGTTTGAAGTCGGAGAGATTATTGTGCGTGGGCCAAGTGTGATGGAGGGGTATTTCCAACGCGATGACGCGACGGAAAAAGCGCTTTATAAAGGTTGGTATCATTCGAGTGATTTGGGTTATATGGATGAACAAGGTTATTTATACGTCGCAGACCGCGTCGATGATATGATTATCAGCGGTGGAGAGAATATCTATCCACGTGAAGTAGAAGATGCACTTCATGGCCACGACAAAGTACAAGACGTCGCAGTTCTTGGTGTTCCGGATGAGAAATGGGGCGAATCGGTGTTGGCTTTTGTCGTCTCGAAAGATTCGTCGCTGACTGAACAGGATTTGGAAGAATACTGTGTCAATCACGAAAATCTGGCGCGCTACAAGCGGCCGCGCTCGTACCGTTTTGTCGAGGAACTGCCGCGCAATGCCAGCGGAAAAATCCAGAAATTCTTGCTGCGCGAACAATATCGAGAATTATCGTCTTGAATAGACGGCAAGAAAAGAGGGGCAAATATGGTGAAGATGAAGCCTGTGGAAGAAACAATCATGGGGGTGCTCGGCATCGAGCTGACGCAGCAGTCCGCTGAACGGATTGTCGCGACGATGCCCGTGCATGCTGCGACGCATCAGCCATTCGGCTTATTGCATGGCGGGGCGTCGGTGGTTCTCGCGGAGACGGTGGCAAGTTTCGGGACCTGGCATGCGATTGACCAGCAAAACGAAATTGCGGTCGGGCTGGAAATCAACGCTAATCACATCCGTGGGAAAAAAGACGGCGTGGTGACAGCTATCGGCACGCCGCTTCATAAAGGGCGTACGACAATGATTTGGGATATCAAAATCATGGATGAAGAAGAGCGGCTCATTTGCGTGTCGCGCTGCACGGTGGCGATTGTCCAAAAACCAACTGAATGATGGCGAAAGGCCGGATCTCGCACAGAGGATCCGGCCTTTTTGGCGGGTCTAGGCATTAATTCGACCGAGCGGCCATGTTATAATGGGGAAACAAGGAAGCTGGAGACGGGAAGGCAGTGACAGGTTTTGAAAAGGGAGATTATGCAACAAAGCATTGCGTTGTTTGTCGACAAAGGCTATAGCGCCACTTCGATACAGGATATTGTAGACGCGCTGGGCGTGACAAAAGGATCTTTTTACTATCATTACAAAAGCAAAGATGCACTGTTGATGGACATCCATCAGCAATACATCGATGAATTGCTCGTCAGGCAGGAATCGATCCTGCAAGGCGCGGCGCCGGCAACAGATAAACTGGCAGCGATCGTCCGTTTATTGATCGGTGACATGGAAAAGCAAGGGCCGATCGCCAATGTCTATTTCCGTGAACTCCGTCATTTAAAAGAAGAAAACGCCAAAACGATCCGTGCAAAACGGGCAGAATTCCGTGAACAGATCGAATCGGTCTTGCTGGAGGGAATCGAAAGCGGCGAGTTCCGCAAAGAGTTGAATCCGAAGATGACCGCTTTCGCCGTGCTTGGCGTAACCAATTGGAGTTATCAATGGTTCCAGCCGGGCGGTGAACTGGCTACTGATGAGCTGGCTCAACTTTACACCGATTTCATCCTTTACGGCATTATGCCAGCGCAATCTAAAAAGCCGTGATCCGTCCACCCGGATCACGGCTTTTGAATGCTTAATCTTGTTCCGTCTTCAGTAAATGGTGTTTCAGTTCCATGCCGCCCCGAAAGCCAGTCGCATCACCATTTTTCCGGATTACCCGGTGGTAGGGAATGAATAGCAGCAAGGGGTTTGCGCCTACTGCAGAAGCGACTGCACGGACAGCTTGCGGCTTGCCGATGCGCTCAGCCAATTCAGAATAAGAAATGGTTTGTCCGTAAGGGATTTCCTGCAAGGCTTGCCAGATAGAGCGTTGAAATTCAGTGCCTGCCACATCAAGTGGCAGTGAAGATGCTTCACGTGAACCTGCAAGCCAAGCTTCGATCGCATATTGATATTCCCTCAATGCTTGCAGGTCTTGGACGAAATCAGCGCTTGGAAATTGTTTGGCGCAATGCTGCTGCATTTCAACAAGGCCTTCGCCTGGCGAACCAACATAACAAAGGCTCTTATCGCTTTTGACAAGAACGAGCCGAAAGTTATATTGTTCGGCGTAAGCCCAGTGGATGGTATTTGCCATAGCCATCATCCTTCCGTATTTTAGTTTCAGTATACGCTCCGCCCGGCCGCCTTTCGGCAAGCAGATTTCCTGTTTGAGCTTTTGAAGAACGGGAATACGAGGGGTAAGACATAAGGAGGGATCTACATGGCAAGAGACAAAAACAAAGAAAGACTGGAAGAAGAGCGCCGCGAGCAAGAGTTGCGTGAAGAACAACAGGCTTTTAAGGATAGTGCCAGAAACCTCGACGAACAGAACCAAATGACCGATACACAGAACCAGCAAAAATAAGGCAATCGCTAAAACCAGCCCGTGCACCGGATAATCCGGTGGGCGGGCTTTTTTCACTATGCGTGCAAGCGTGGTAGTATGGTACATAATACTTTTTAGGAAAGAGTGGTTTTCATGTTTGACACCCTTGAACAATTGATGGAAGAAAAAGGAATAAACAGCAAGCGTTCGGTCGCATGGAAGAAAATCAGTGAAGAAGAACAGCTGTCGGAAAGATTTCTCGCTGATAATGCGCGCAATATTCATTGGCAGCTGGTTTCCAAGCATCAACCACTGTCCGAAGGTTTTATCCGCCAATACAGCGGCTTTCTTTACTGGGATGAAATCCTCCGCCACCAGCAATTATCAGAGCGTTTTCTGGAGGAGTTTTCAGTGCCTGAGAAATGGCAGCCTGAAGAAGGCCAGCTATCTCCGAAGCAGTTAAAAACTTTGGAAGCGCATAACCAGCCTTTTGACGAACAGCAATATTGGAAGCTCGTATCGGCCAAACGCTTATCGCCGATGTTTATCGAGAAACATCATGACCGAATCGATTGGCAGATACTCAGCGAACAGCAAGCATTGCCGATGACCTTGATCGGCCGCCATGCCGATAAAGTCGACTGGCTCGCTGTGACGCGTCGGCAAAAATTGACGGAACGGTTTATCGAAAAGCACAAAGGCCAAGTGGAATGGGAAACGCTGTCGTTCCATCAGGCGTTGTCGGAGCGGTTCATCAATCGGCATAGCGATAAGATGGCGGCGATTTCTGCAGAACAGCCACGCTCAGAAGCTTTTCTCTATATGCATCTGGAAAAGATGGACCCGGAGACAATTCTGGCGTTTCAACAGATTGGCCAGGCAGTGGAATACGAAAGCTTTAAAGTTTATAGCATTTCCCGGAATAGCCGTAAAAAATACATTGTGGAGTTCTATCATTACGATGAACCGGATTCCCCGCGTTTTCTAAAACTGGACGATGAAGGCTTTTATGATTTGCTGGAAGAGTACGAGTTGCAGGACCATATTGAAGCGGATTTCCCGGAACTTTTGGTCATCGAAGAAATGCGCTTTTGATCAAACGCACCCAATTGTGGGTGCGTTTTTTTAATTGCTTGAGAATTTTCCTGGACGCTGGCAGGCTTGTGTTTTCCGGCATCCCGTTTATAATGGGAAGAAAAATTGAAAGTTGGGAATATGCATGGCGATGACCGATTTGACGATTGCAAAAGAAGCGGCTATCCGGCCGATCCAGGAAATTGCACAGCAAGCTGGGATTGCGGAAGACGCTTTGGAATTATACGGGAAATACAAAGCGAAAATCGATGTGAATAAATTGCCGAAAACCACGAAGGACGGAAAAGTCGTGCTTGTCACGGCAATCAGCCCGACACCGGCAGGCGAAGGAAAATCGACGGTGACAGTGGGACTTGCGGATGCATTAAAACAAAGCGGCGAGTCAGTCATGGTGGCGCTTCGCGAGCCTTCTCTCGGGCCGGTCATGGGTGTTAAAGGCGGCGCGACAGGCGGCGGTTTTGCGCAAGTATTGCCGATGGAAGACATCAATCTTCATTTCACGGGCGATATCCACGCTATCACGTCGGCGAACAACGCGCTCGCTGCCTTGATCGATAACCATTTACACCAGGGGAACGCGCTTCGGATCGATCCGCGGCGCATCACATGGAAGCGCGCACTGGACATGAACGACCGGGCGCTGCGCCACGTGACGATTGGTCTCGGCGGCCCTGCGCAAGGCGTGCCGCGTGAAGACGGCTTCGATATTACGGTTGCATCAGAAATCATGGCGGTGCTGTGCCTCGCCACTTCACGCGAAGACTTGAAAGAACGCTTGGCCCGTATGGTCATCGGCTATACGTATGACCGCGAGCCGGTCACAGTCAGGGACTTGGCAGCGCAAGGCGCGCTCGCGTTACTCTTGAAAGAAGCATTCAAACCGAATTTGGTGCAGACGATCGAAGGGACGCCGGCAATCATTCACGGCGGCCCATTCGCGAATATCGCCCATGGCTGCAATTCTTTGATGGCGACGAATACGGCGAGAAGCCTAGCGGATGTCGTCGTTACAGAAGCCGGCTTCGGGGCGGATCTTGGCGCTGAGAAATTCATGCACATTAAATCACGCAAAGGCGGCTTCCATCCTGATGCGGTCGTCATTGTTGCGACAGTGCGCGCGCTGAAAATGCACGGCGGTGTCGATAAGAAAGAGCTTGGCGCTGAAGATGCGGATGCAGTGCGCCGCGGCATCGTCAATTTGGCGAAACACGTAGAGACGATCCGCCAGTTCGGCATCGAGCCGGTCGTAGCACTCAATCGCTTTACCGGAGACAGCGATGCGGAACTCGCGCAAGTGATGGGCTGGGCGGAAGCGGAACAAGTCGCCATTGCGCTGACGGAAGTGTGGGGCAAAGGCGGGGCCGGCGGGCTCGAACTTGCGAAACTTGTCAGACGCCAACTCAATAATGGCGCTGATTTTACTTATCTGTACGCAGAAGAAGATGCCGTCGAAGAAAAGCTGCGGACGATTGTGCAAAAAGTGTACGGCGGTGCGGATGTCCAGTTGACGGATAAAGCTCAGAAGCAATTGGCCGAGCTGAAAAAATACGGCTGGGACGCATTGCCGATCTGCATGGCGAAAACGCAGTATTCACTGTCGGATCAGCCGAAACTGCTCGGGCGCCCGGAAGGCTTCACGGTGACGATCCGCGAACTCATTCCGAAACTCGGGGCAGGATTCATAGTCTGCCTGACAGGAGATATCATGACCATGCCAGGCCTGCCGAAATCGCCTGCTGCACTCAATATGGATGTAGCGGAAGACGGGCAAGCGCTCGGATTGTTCTAATGACAGCCAGCGTGCAAATTGTAGATTATGTCGAACAAGGCCAATCCCTTTATATTCAATTGAAAGTAGTGGATGCAGAGACTGGCATGGAAGTCGAAGGCGAGGTCCGTTTTCTTGGGGAGCTACTATACGGGGAATTGATCCACGAAAAGAAATCGCCGCTGACAGACACGACGCGTATTGAAACCATCGCTTATTTAAAAACCCATTTCGGAAGATGATTTCCGGAGTGGGTTTTTCTTTTGTTTTTTCGACTGAATATTCAATTATTAATGGTTGGTTTCATGCCGATTGTGCTAAGGTGAAAGAAACGAGTGGCCTGAATGAATAATCGATTCAAAAAGGAGCGGTTGCCATGAAACTGCAGTCTGCACGAAGCCAGCAAAAACATTTATCGGTGGCGGTGTATAACGGAGGATTTGCGCTTGTGCGGGAGATGCGTAATTTGAAGTCGGACGGTCCAGTGGAAGAAGTGCATTTTTTGGGCGTTGCCGAACGGGTGGAGACGGATTCGATTATTGTGAAAGGGCTCGACATCCTGGAGCAGAATTACGATTACGACCTGGTCAGCAAAGGGAAATTATTGGAACGCTATATCAACCGCAACGTTCATGTGCGGAACAGCGAAATCGGGGAAGAGTGGGAGATGCGTCTGCTCAGCGTGTCGGAATGCATCATCGGCGAACGGGCCGATACGAAAGAAATCGTCATCGATCCGGCCGGGGAACTGATTCTTCCGGCATTGCCGGAAGGCTTATTGCTGAAACCGGCACTGGTGTGGAAAATAGCGCCAGCAGCGGTGGACCAGGAAATCAGGGTATCGTATTTGACGAAAAGCCTCGAATGGCATGCCCATTACACTTTGGAAATCAAAGACGAAGGGTTCCAATTTGATGGCTGGATAAAAATTTTGAATCACAGCGGCGCGCATTACGAAAAGGCAGAGCTTGCTTTGGTGGCTGGGCATGTCCGCCAGGAACAGGAAATGAAGAATGGTGATTCACCGATTTTGTATTCGCGTATGCAAGAGTCATTGATTACAGCGGAAGCTTTGCCGGACCGTCTTGTCTACAGGATCAACCGGCCGGTCACCGTCATGAACGAACAGCTCAAGCAATTATCGCTATTCTCGGCGCACGGCGCACAATTCAAGCGGGCTTATCAAGTGAGGTCAGGTGATACCCATGCCGATATCCAGCTCGAATTTTCCAACTCGAGCGAAAACGGGCTCGGCATGCCGCTGCCGGAAGGGGTGGTGAAAGTATACGAAGCCGGGGATTCGGGTGAAACGTTTTTCACGGGCGAAGGTCGAATCGAACACACAGCGCCTGGGAAAAACCTGCGTATCTATATCGGAAAAGCGACGGACATCACGAGCGACAGCCATGAAAAATTGCGTGAAAAGCATGGCGTCCATGAATACATCACTTATGTGTACAAACTCGAAAATGAAAAGACAGAAAGCATCCGTTTACTGGTTGAACACGTTATTTTCGATCCCATTTGGGAAATGGAATCGTCCAGCCACGATTATGAACGGAAAAGCAGTTCGAAAGTGGAATTTGTCCTCCGGATCCAGCCTGAGACCACGGTTGAATTGGAGTTCACGTATAAAGTCGATAAACGGCGAGAAGAGCGAGGCTATTAGAAAAAGGAGGAGAACAATATGGAAGTCGCATCAGTCAATGGGCGCATACATGTGAAAAATCTGGCCGTAAGCATACTCGTTCCGGTCGTCGGCGGGTCGCTTGTCGGAGCGCTTGCCAATAGAGGCACACGCGAACAATACGACCGATTAAAGAATCCGTCATTTGCCCCGCCAGGATGGGTGTTTCCAATCGTTTGGACGGCACTGTATAAAATGATGGGCGTCGCCAAATACCGCGCGCAAGAAACGGCCAAACCGCTCGGGCGGGAACGGCAAGTGCTGACCCCATATGAACTTCAACTTGGGCTGAATTTCCTGTGGTCGTTTTTGTTTTTTAAATGGGGTCTGCGGGGAACGGCGCTCGTTGAAATGGCGGCATTGCTCGGTACAATCATTTGGACATCATATGAGTTTTATCAAGTCGACAAGCTAGCGGGGGGGTTGATGGTACCTTATATTGCCTGGGTGGCGTTTGCGCTTGGCTTGAATTATTCATTCTGGGAGTTGAATAAATAATCACCCGAAGTGTCGGAATCCTCAGCGGTTTCGGCACTTTTGTCTATTTTTTGACCTGGTTTTAAAAAAGTATTTCAAACACTGCAAACTGTTAAAAAATTATGATGCATAGTGATAGGAAAACGACTACAATGAAGGAAGTTGACAACGTTCGAGGCATGGCCTTTTTGGGACTGTTGAAATCAACGCAGTTGAATGGTATCAGGAGGGAAATCAATGTTAAAAGATGTGTTTATCGGCTTGTCTCAAAACCGTCTCCTTACGGCTGCGGCCAAAAAGTACGGCTTGAAATTGGGTGCCCAAACCGTAGTGGCAGGGACCAATATCGAAGAGACTATTAAAAGTATCCGCAGTTTGAACGCGCAAGGCATTAGCGCGACAGTCGATAACTTGGGTGAATTCGTATTCGAGAAAGAAGCAGCGTTCGAAGCGAAAGAGAACATCATGGATATGATTGAAGCGATCCATAAGAATAAAGTCGATGCCCATATTTCCTTGAAACCGACTCAGCTCGGCTTGGATATCGATTATGATTTCTGTCTGGAAAACTTGAAAGACATTGTCGCACTTGCCCATAATTATCATATGCACATCAATATCGATATGGAAGATTTCGGGCATGTCCAGCCTTCGTACGATCTTTTGAATACGCTTTCGAAAGACTACGATAACATCGGAACGGTGATCCAAGCGTACTTCTTCCGTGCCATGGACGATTTGCAGGAACATAAAGATTTCCGCCTGCGCATCGTCAAAGGCGCTTACAAAGAGCCGGCGGATGTGGCTTACCAGACGCGCGAGGAAATCGATGAGAACTTCATCAAGCTGATTGAGTATCATTTGCTGAATGGCAAATTCACGTCGATCGCAACACATGACCACCACATTATCAATCATGTCGAGGCTTTCATCAAAGAACATGGTATTTCATACGATAAATTTGAGTTCCAAATGCTGTACGGCTTCCGCAAAGAATTGCAGCGGGAACTTGCCAATAAAGGGTATAACTTCTGCACATACGTGCCATTCGGCGATGACTGGTACGCCTATTTCATGCGCCGCCTAGCAGAGCGTCCGCAAAACTTGAATCTGGTATTCAAGCAAGTATTCACCAAAAAGAACAATATCGCCATCGGGGCTCTTGCCGGAGCATTCGTGCTCGGCCGCGCGACCAAAAAGCGTAAGTAAGAAAAAGGCGTCTCTTTTAAGAGGCGCTTTTTTTCAATCCCTCAAACCTGAAGGAGTGTAGGTATGTACAAAACGATCATTACCCCTCGTGTCTCGGAGACTGATGCGGTCGGCCATATCAATAATACGACTTTACCGGTCTGGTTCGAGGCGGGGCGCAATCCACTATTTGAACTGTTCACGCCGGACCATGATTTCGCCAAGTGGAAAATGGTCATTGTTAAAACGACACTCGAATTCACCGGGCAAGCGTTTTTCGGCAAAGATGCCGAAGTCCGTACTTGGGTTGAGCGCATGGGCAATAGCAGCCTCGAATTGTATGAAGAATTGTACCAAGAAGGCCGCCTGTGCGCTAAGAACCGTGCCGTCTATGTAAACTTCAATCTGTCGCAGCAGCAAAGCGAACCGATTCCGGAACGGATCCGCGCCGAACTGACCAAGCATCTGCGTGAGGTAAACGAACACTAAACCATATAAGTTAAATCAGTAGCTACACGAAACGACATTTCAAAAAATAACGGAAATCATCAAACCACACTCTATTCATTTATTAGCAGGTGAAGTTGAAAAGCCCCCTATTTTGTTGTTTGTTTACTTGACGAAAGCGTGGAAGATGGCGACTAATGAATAAGCGAAAGGCACTTGAGCTTGTTCATTTGCGACCCATCTGCCTCGCAGATGTGGGAGCAGCTGAGTTTTGAACTCAGCCCTTAGCGAACAAGGGGTGGCTGAAGCCATGCCCTGGCAGCTGGCATCGCGACATCTTGTCGCGCCAGCTGCATGACCCACATCCTGTGGGCAAGAAAGCGCCCGCCTGGAGCGATTTCACCAATCTCTTTTGGTATCATCAACCTCTAATTTAACCTATTACAGTAAACTTGGTCTGATCGAACTTCACTGATGCTTTGCGGGTTCTGAATAGTTTTTTAATTAAAGCCGCTCTTGAATGGCCATATAGACATGCTATAATAAATGCATTCAAAAGAATATTCACTCATATAATAGCGGGGATATGGCCCGCAAGTTTCTACCGGTCCGCCGTAAACGGACTGACTATGGGAAGCAATGGAACGAAAAGAAACCGCCTATTTTTAGCGCGGCTTCCTTTTGCGTTTCCTTTCGGGAAAGCCCGGAGGACCTTGCTCCACTCATGGTTATGATTGGATGCGCGTCCTCCGGGCTTTTTTACGGGGATGCGGGAAAAGGAGCGAAAAACATGAAGCAATTAGAACAGAAGATCATAGCGGACGGCCGGGTATTATCCGAAGCGGTCCTGAAAGTCGATTCATTTTTAAACCATCAGATTGACCCAGCCTTGATGAAGGCGATTGGGGAAGAGTTCGCTTCGCGGTTTAAAGCAGCGGGCATCACGAAAATTTTGACGATTGAATCGTCTGGTATCGCGCCGGCCGTCATGGCGGGGCTTTCGCTCGGCGTGCCGGTAGTATTTGCGAGAAAGCGCAAATCGCTGACTTTGACGGATGGTTTGTACACAGCCCCCGTCCATTCCTTTACCAAAAATGAAACAAATGATATCTCCGTGTCCCATGATTTTCTTGCCGAAGATGATGTCGTGATGATCATCGATGATTTTCTGGCGAATGGCCAAGCGGCACTGGGGTTGCTCGATATCGTCGAGCAGGCTGGCGCACAATGTGCAGGTATCGGCATCGTCATTGAAAAGGGATTCCAGCCAGGCGGGAAATTGCTGCGCGATAAAGGGGTTCGTGTTGAGACCTTGGCGAATATCAAATGGATGGAACCCGGCCACGTGGAGTTTTACGGGGAGGTGCCGAACTGATGAAAAAAGCTTTTGGAGAAGCTGCGCTCGGACTTCAACACGTTCTGGCAATGTATGCAGGAGCGATTCTCGTTCCCTTGATTGTCGGGGCAGCGCTCGGGTTAACACCGGAGCAACTGACTTACCTCGTATCGATTGATATTTTGCTGTGCGGTGTTGCGACGCTGCTGCAAGTGTTCAATTCCCGCTTTTTCGGCATCGGTTTGCCGGTCGTGCTCGGCTGTACATTTACGGCGGTTGGTCCGATGATTGCCATTGGCGGCCAATATGGCATTTCGGCAATCTACGGCTCGATTCTCGTTTCTGGCCTGTTTGTCATTGTCGTTTCCGGATTTTTCGGTAGCCTCGTGCGCTTTTTTCCACCGGTCGTCACTGGTTCAGTGGTCACCATCATCGGCATCACGCTTATTCCGGTCGCTATCAATAATATGGGTGGCGGGCAGGGGGCGGCAGATTTCGGTTCACTCTCCAATATCGCCTTGGCTTTCGGGACATTGGGCTTTATCATTTTCCTGTATAAATTCTCCCGCGGATTTATGCGTGCCGTATCGATACTTCTAGGTTTAATTGCCGGAACGGTGGCAGCCGGGTTTATGGGCAAAGTCGATTTCACACCAATCGCAGAAGCGTCGTACTTCCATATGGTCCAGCCATTTTATTTCGGGATGCCAACGTTTGAGTGGTCTGCAATCCTGACGATGATCTTGGTAGCGCTCGTATCGCTCGTCGAATCGACAGGGGTCTATTTTGCGCTCAGCGACATCACGAAAAAAGAAATCCAAGAAAAAGATTTGGCGAAAGGCTATCGTTCTGAAGGATTGGCGATTTTCCTTGGCGGGATTTTCAATGCGTTCCCGTATACGGCTTACTCGCAAAACGTCGGGTTGATCCAAATGTCCGGCGTGAAGTCCCGCAGGATCATCTTCATCGCGGCAATCATGTTGATCGTCCTCGGGTTTGTTCCAAAAATCGGCGCCATGACGACGATCATCCCGACGCCGGTTCTTGGCGGGGCGATGATCGCGATGTTCGGCATGGTTATTGCACAAGGCATCAAAATGTTGAGTGGCGTCATCTCGGAATCGCAGGAAAATTCCATGATTGTCGCTTGTTCAGTCGGCATCGGGCTTGGCGTGACAGTCGTTCCGGAATTGTTCGCGTTATTGCCTGCAGGCGTCCAGATCTTGACGAGCAACGGCATCGTTGCCGGGAGCTTGACGGCAATCGGTTTGAATATTATCTTCCATATGCTGCCTTCCCGCAAACGAAAACGCGAGGCGAGGGCTGTACAATCCAACCAAGCAGTCACTCCTCACGGATGAATAGAAAAAAGCTGTCCCTTCTAACGTGAGGGGGCAGCTTTTATTTTTGCGCCTGGCTTTTTTCGAGCAGGAATTCCAATGTTTTCTGGAGGGTTTCCTGGCCGTCATTCGTGTCCAAGGCGTATTGATATTCATGCTTCAGGTTTTTATCGGTGCCACGGAAGAAGACATCGGTGACATCGACGCCTTTGATACGTAGGCTATCGGCGAGTGCGACCGATTGGGGCTCGAGTGGATCGGCATCGCCAGCTGAAATGAAGACGTCGGGGTAAGCAGGCGTGACATGCTGGATGGTCGACATTTCATGGATATTACCGAATGTCTCAAAGCTTTCTGCACCTGTATAGGCATTCAAGAAGGAATCGATATTCGGGAAGCCGGATTCGCGGACCGTCTCCATATCGTATAATCCGCAAAATAACAATGCTCCGCGCAATTGTTGCGAGGAAACGGCTGGTGATAAGCCCATCGTGTCAGCGAGGTTCGGATTGGTCTGCAGGGCGGCCAGCTGGCTGGCGATTTGCGCGCCGGCGGAATCACCGCCGACAAAAATCCGTTCCATATCGCCGCCATACTGGATAGCGGATCCGCTCAAAAACTTCAAGGCCTCATTTGCCTGGATGACAGGTCCCGGGTACAACTGGCTTGGCGCCAGCGCATAGTCGATATTGGCAACCAAATAGCCGGCGTTCGCCAGCGTCATGCCATAATCCTGCCGGCTGTCTTTTGATCCGCCGATAAAGCCGCCGCCGTGGATCCATAAAATAACCGGCAAGGGGCCGGTAGCATCCGTCGGATAATAGAGGTCCATGGATGCGTTATCGGACTCATGGTAGGGGATGTCTTTGACCACATTGACATGGGAAGTGATTTCCGCGATGTTTGGAGGCGGGCTATATATGGCCGATCCAATAATCGGTGCAGCTATTTGTTCTTCCGTCAAATGGTTGGCCAGCACTAATCCGGCAGAGGCTAAAAACACCGCTGCAAGAAGTGCCAATATTTTCTTGGAAATGGATCGTTTACGTCTCATAAATTCCATCCTCTACGCGGCAAATTCACCGAAATTTCAATCAAGCTTATTGTCATCCTATCATGTGCCGTGCAGCTCCTCAAAAGATTAACTGTCATGAAATTGAAACGGAACTGTAAGGTTTTGGAGGTTCGCCGGCGGCCAAATCGGGTATTTAAATGAAAGGCCGATGGGTCATTTCAAGAGTTGAAGGAGGGGTTTTCATGTTCGGATTGAGCGATTTGATAGCACTGGTCATATCTGCATTTATCATTTTGCCGGTTGTTGTCTTTATTCGAGAAGCGGGCTATTTGATCGTCAGTGCCTTGCTTGGCGCGCAGAATCCGCGTTTAACAATCGGTTCAGGTCCCCGAGTCTTCAAGATCGGTATGTTCGACGTGAGAAAATATTATCATTTATATAGTTGGTTTGCCTATGATGATTTAAAAAGGCAAAGCAAATTCGCATATATCATGCTATATGCCGGGCCGATTTTAGCGAATGTGATTGTGGCATTCGTTGTCAATGCACTAGTCGCCAACGGGGTTTTGGACCAATACGAGACTTTCTGGAACCGGTTTGTGTTCTACGGGTTCTATTTTGTACTGTTTGATGCAGTGCCGATGAAAACGGCGAATGGCATGCCAAACAACGGCATGATCATTTATGAAATGCTGCGCTACGGCAAGCGCACCGATTTTAATGACGAGCCGTTCTTGCCATCGACAACCGAAGTCGAAGAGCAGTATGAAGAGGAAATGGAAAAGGTAGAAGAGATGAAGGAAAACCAAAAAGACATTATTGAAGATGACGAAGATTACTCAGCAGAGCAGCAAGAAAAAGAACGCCGTCAGAAAGAGGACATCGAGGAAAGCAAACAGCGCGACAAAGAGGAATTGAAAAAAGCCAAGAAATTAACGATTAAACAGCGCCATGAAGCAAAAGAAGAGAGCACGGATTGAAGGCTGCATGCAATCATGCTCATCATGATATGATGAGCACGTCAAGAAAGAGGGAGTGAATATATATGGGTGAAAGAACGAAAGGCATTCATCATATTACTGCGATCGTCGGGGAAGCACAGGAAAACACCGATTTTTATGCAGGCGTACTCGGTATGCGCCTCGTCAAGAAAACAGTGAATTTCGACGATCCGGGTACGTACCATTTGTATTTCGGGAATGACCAGGGCTCACCTGGCACCATCATGACTTTTTTCCCTTGGGGCAAAGCCTATCAAGGGAAAGTGGGAGACGGCCAAGTCGGCGTTACAGCCTTTGCTATTCCTGAAGGCGCTCTTGCATTTTGGCGCAGCCGCCTCGAAAGCTATAAGGTTTCATTCGAAGAGCATCAACGTTTCAGTGAATCCTATTTGAAGTTTGAAGATCCTCATGGGCTTCAGCTAGAACTGGTTGAGCGTGGAGTAGGCAAGGCGAGCGAATGGGCCGGAAGCGGCATTACACAAGGCAATGCCATCAAAGGCTTTGCTGGGGCTGTCTTATTTACGGCCAATGCCGCTAAAACCGCCGAGTTATTGGAAGAAGTGATTGGCTTTACCCGCAAAGAAGAGCAAGGTGATTACGTCCGTTTTGTCTCGGACGGCGAGCTTGGGAATATATTGGATATCAAGCAAACCCGTGTTGGAACTGGCCAAATGGGTGTCGGCACCGTCCATCACATCGCATTCCGTGCGGATGACGACGTCGATCAACTGGAATGGAAAAACCGTATTGAAGCTTATGGTCTCGGCGTCACGCCAGTCCAAGATCGCAATTATTTCCGTTCGATTTATTTCCGGGAATACGGCGATTTGCTCTTTGAAATTGCGACCGACCCACCAGGCTTCACAATCGACGAAAGCCCGGACACGCTCGGTGAGGAACTGCAATTGCCGAAGCAATACGAGCAGTACCGGAAACGTTTATTGGCGGAATTGCCGCCAGTCTATGCGCGGCCACTTGAATAACGAATTGAAAAAGCAGCCTGGACATATGTCCGGGCTGCTTTTTGATTTCATGAGGATTTGGAGAGCGCACCTTTTAATACTAATTGAATGTTCTGCGGCCTTTCGGCAAGCCGCCTCATGAAATAGCCGTACCAGTCTTTGCCAAACGGGACATAAGACGTCACCTGATAGTCTTCAGATAGTTCCTTCAATAAGTCCGTACGGAAACCGTAAAGCATTTGAAATTCAAAACGGTCTTTTGGGATGTCTTGTTCTTCTATATAGTCAATCGCTGCATTGATAATATGGTGATCATGCGTAGCGATTGATGTGAATACCGGTTGGTCGAGCCGTAGCTTGATGAGCTTGAGGAAATTGGCATCCACTTCCTCTGCGGACTGGTATGCGACTTGTTCACTTTCCTGGTAGGCCCCTTTCACCAGCCGCAGCCTGACGTTTCGCAGTGCGTCCAAATCTTGTTCCGAACGGAATAAATAAGCTTGGATGACAGTTCCGACACTGTCGAATTCTTCTCTTAAGGTATGCAATATATCGAGTGTTGGTTGGAGGTGCTCGTAATTTTCCATATCCAAGTTGACGTATATGCTTCGCTTTTCTGCTTCAGCCGCAATTTCACGGATGTTTTCCAAGCAAAATTGTTTATCAATATCGAGCCCAATCTGTGTCAATTTAACGGATAAATGGGCATCTACACAGGCTTCTGTGATAGCTTCAGCCGTCTGGATGATCTCATTTTTTGCTTGTATGGCTTCCTCTCGGCTGGTGACGAATTCCCCGAGCCGGTCGATTGTAGCGGAGATGCCATCCTCGTTCAATGCGCGAACCGACGCCATCATATTCGGAATATCGGTTCCGGCAACGACTTTTGCAGCGCCCAGCTGAAAGCCCCATTTTTTGGCTCCGCTGTTCAATAACCGATTATTGGACAAAGCGATAAAAAAATTCCTCGTGATTCCCATTACTAGCCCTCCAGTAAAATAAAATATCAATGGCAATCCACCTTTTAGTAACAGCGGATCTAAGCGTGAATTAACCCAATAGAATCAGCGGTTGCTGAGCTTCTGCAAGGGGTCGTTCTCCGTGTGGCTAGAGCATATCATATAAATGACTGAAAATAAAAACAACTATTGAAATAATTATATTTCTTATTGTGTACCTTCCACTTATTGGGTTTTAGTAAACAAATTATTCAAAAAAGTTTTTCTGGAAAATGAAAATCCTCTCCTTTGAGTGAAAAGAAAGCCTTTGTAGCCGCAGTGGGGAGGGAAAAGGTGTAAAATAGGCGGTATGTGTTTAAAACTATTTCATATATACGGAAGGAGGGCTTGCAGATGAGGGCATTAGCAAAAAAAGGGTTCACTTTATCTGTAATTATTTATGCCGTTCTTCATTTCATCCATTATTTTTATGCCAATCCATGGACCGAGTCGCTGTTGCCGATTGCCGGCTTATTTAGTTTGGCGTTTGCGTTCGGTGTGTTGCCGCTTCGCAAGCTGCAGTTGCAGACATTCCTCGCTGTCACTGCAATCGGTGTACTAGCAGCGACGAGCCAGAATTTTTGGCAGGATCTGGCGTCAGCGCTCGTTCAGATGAAAAGCCTGATCGCCTTATTGCTGATCGTTCCGATGATCAGTTGGGTGCTTAGGGAAGAGCCTTACATAGAAGAAATCATGAGCTTCGGCAATAAATGGTTAAACAAGAGCCAAACTTTTTACGCAGGGCTGATGGGGATGACGCAGATCATCTCGCATTTCCTATTGTTCGGAGTCGTGCCGATGATGTACAGGTTCATCGATTCATTCCTGAAAGATCATAAAGACGAAGCATGGGAAAATTACAAAGGCACGGCAATTTTGCGCGGCTTCGCCCTGTCGACGATGTGGGTCATCAGCATTCCGAGCTTTATCTTTGCCGTTGGGGCGATGGATGCGGTGTTATGGAAGTCGATGCTGCTCGGCCTCGGCGCAGCTATTGCCGGGACCTTGCTGTCGGTTGCCTTTGCGACGGCGGATGAGAAACGCTACGGAAAGGATTTTTCGGCCGTGCTGACGAACGAAATCGATAAAGCGGTGGCGAACTCGCGGAATGCGGGCAGATGGAATAGAGACGTTGCGGAATTCGTTTTCCTGTTCATCTCGCTATTCGGCACGATCTTCATTCTCCACGAATGGACGGGCGCAGACTTTCTTGTCGTCATCCCGCTCGTCATTCTCGTCTGGACCTTCCTGTACTTCTTGCTTAAGAGACGGACAGGAAACTATGCGCGGGAAGCGGCGATTTATTACAGAGAGGGCGTATCGAGACAAGCTCAGCAGTTCAGCATCCTGCTTGCTGCAGGCTTGCTTATTTATGCGCTCAATCAATCGGCAGTCGGCGATTACGTCATCGGGGCGATGAATTATTTGACTGGCCATGTGCCGTTTTTGAATTTGCTGTTCCTGATTCCGTTCATTGTCATCTTTCTGGGCTTTATCGGACTCGGCCCGCTGCCGGTCATTGTTCTAGTGACGGGAGTACTGGAATCGGCTGTCCTGCCGTTTCCACCTGAACTGATCGTGCTCGCGGTGACATCAGGAAGTGTTATTTCCATCATCCTGTCGCCGTTCGTTATGCCGGTGATTATCTTAAGTAGTGTCAACGGTTTGAGCGGCATCCGCAATGGTTTGCGTTTCAATTTGAAATTCGCCATTGCGTTCTACGTCATGATGCAAGTGTTCGTCCAGACTTTATTGTATTTCTGGAGTTGAAAAAATGCCCGGAGAGCCTAACGGTTCTCTGGGCATTTTTGGGTCTTCATTGAAAGTGAATCCCTTTTGTCATATAATTTAGAAAATAAAGAAAAGGGAGGCTGTCCAGTACTAGAGAGTGCCAGTATGCTTTTTGGGTCAACTGTTACGCTAATGGAAGGGCGAGCTGCCATTCCGGCGTAGTTACCTTAACGTTGTTGCCACGGGAAAGTTATTTGAAAAAAGCGGGCTTATTCGACCTTGCGAAAGCGCAATATGGATAATAGAAAACCCGCCATTCAAGCACTGAATGGCGGGTTTTTGTGCATTTGTTAAGCTTGTGGCGCATGGATGTCCCACGATAACTTCAACGAGTCAGCCAAATACTCGGCAGCTTCCATGGTTTCAAAGTCATCGACTTGGAAGTGGGAGTGGTTGGCTGCATAAATCGATTGGCGTTCGCGGAAAAGCTGTTCCATCTCTTGAAGGGTCTTATCTTTAAGGAGTGGCCGTGTTTCTGTCAGCACGTGAATGCGTTCTTTCCAGGAATCCCAGGAAATATCAAAATATAAAACTGTGCAATTTTCCATGCAATTGCGGCGGTTTTCCTCCTGGAGAAAAGCGCCTCCCCCAACAGAGATCACGAGCAAAGGCTGGCTGCCGAAAGCCTTGATTAATTCCCGCTCTTTGTTGCGGAATGCGTTTTCCCCGTAAGTTTTAAAAATTTCCGGGATCGGCAAGCCGAATGCCTTTTCGATTTCTTCATCGATGTCAATAAAATCGCGGTAAAGCCGGCGTGCCAATAATTTGCCGACTGTCGTTTTTCCGGCTCCCATAAAACCTGTGCAGACGATGCTTTTCTCACGGACGGACAAAGGGAAATTCAACACGACCACTCTCTTTCTATTTTGGATAATATCAGTTTTCACTTCACCACTTTACCGCACTGCATCAGCGAATTGGAAGGGGGAAGTTAAAATATAAAGAACTTTACGCCGCAGCTCGATGGATCATTGGCAGGAGATACAGGGTAAAGAGAAACAAAGGAGGGATAGGATGAGCAGCACATACATATTGAGCGGATCCTATGCGACCGCTGAACAGGCGGGTATCACGCTTTGGGAATTAGAGCCCGCTACAGGAAAATTGACAAAACAGGCAGAAGTGGGGGGAGTGGAGCGCCCTTCATTCTTGGCGGCCCATCCAAACGGCACCAGCTTTGTGGCTGTCAGTGAAACAGGTGATGGGGAAGTGGTCGCCTATTGGCTGAACCCCAAAAAAGGCTTGATCCAAGAACTGAACCGCCAAAATGCGGGGGGCGACCATCCAGCCCACATCACGATCGATGAAGACGGGCAATGGGCGGTTTCTGTCACCTATTCCGGAGCGCATGTTACGGTTCATCCGCTTTCTGCGGACGGATCGATCAGTGAAATGTCCGACACTAAGCGCCATAAAGGAAGCGGCGCGGATCGAGATCGGCAAGATGCTGCCCATCCGCATTCAGTTTTTCAATTGCCGGGAACTAATCGCTTTTTCGTTTCTGATCTTGGAATGGACGCAATTGTCCGTTACCGCCTCGACCTGCATTCAGGAACGCTTGAACAGGAAGCCGTGACCAAGACGGCACCGGGCGCAGGGCCGCGCCATCTCGCGTTTCATCCATCCGAAGATTTCGCTTACGGGGTGAATGAACTGGATTCCACCGTTTCCATTTATGCGCTGGAAGGCAAGGGCTTGAAAGTGGTAAAGAACATTTCAGCGTTGCCGGAATATTTCACAGGGAACAATACTGCTGCTGAAATTGCCGTATCGGGAGACGGGCGCTTTGTTTATGTTTCAAACCGAGGCCATGACAGTATAGCGGTGTTCCGGGTAGCGCAAGGGTTATTGGAATTGGTCGGCCATGCAGATGCTGGCGGAGCGGGGCCACGCCACTTCACGCTGGTGCCTAACAGCCCTTGGATCGTTATTGCTCATGAAGAGTCGGGAACGATCGCCGTCAAGAAAATCGGCGAAGGCGGGATGCCAGGTGAGACAGTCGACATGGTCAATGCGGTCGCTCCCGTCTGCGTGCGCTTGCTGAAATAGCAAAAGGCAGAGCCGAAGCCCTGCCCATTCACCAATCGGTTTGCGTTTTTTCCATTAGCCCAAGTTCTTTTAATAACCGGACTGCCGGACTTTCTTGATTGCTCTCGAACGCTTTTTCCGTACATTCGGAATGCGGCGGGTAATTCAATTCTTGTGCCTGGCCGAGCGTCGATTCTTCCAGGAAATTCGTCGGGTCGGATTCTTCGAAGCAAGACGGTGCGATAAACGTACGATGCGTATGTTCGAGCACAATGCGGCTTTGTGGGGAAGGTTCGTTTTCCTGGGGCATGAAAAACCAGGCAGCCACAACAGCAACGAGCACGCATGCGGCAGCGATGACTAGCGGTTTGCGTTTCATCCTTCCGCCTCGTCGACGAGGATCTCTGCATCGCGGACGATGTCTTCAACCGGTGGGTTGAGACCATCATAGTCTTTCATGATGACGCCTTCGTGGTCGATTAAATAAAACGAAGTGCCATGGATGACTTGATCGTCATCTTGCGGCTTCTGGGCAATCGCCTTGAAGTTCTCAAGCGCAAAGTCGGCGATTTCTTCCTGGGAGTAGCCGGTAAGCAGATGCCAGCTGGTCAAATCGACATCGTAGCTTTCCGCATACGATTTCAAGGTTTCCGGCGTATCGACGGTCGGGTCTACGCTGAATGAAACAATCTCCACATCAAGCCCTTGTGCCTGCAGCTCTTCCTGGACGCCTTTCATGTTTGCCATCATGGGCAGGCAGACAGTCGTGCAATTGGTGAAGACAAAATCAGCCAGCCAGACTTTTCCTTCGAGGTCGCTGGATCCAAAATCTTCATTATTATGGTCAGTGAATGTGAATTCTTCTGTTTCCCAATTCAATGGGTCGTCAATGCCTTGGCCGCAGGCAGCCAAAAACAGGGTGCCAATCAGCAAGAAGCTCAGTAAATAAGTTTGGGCTCGCAAAAATTTCGCGTCCTTTCTATGTGGAAGCTGGTCTTTCTTTAGCCTATTCCAAACCGCGCCTGACAACAAGCCGTTAGATCAGGAAAAATATGAAAACATTGCGACATTCCGGCCGTTTGTGGAATTTCTTGGCAGTCATCAGCATCTTAACAAGGACTTTACATTTCAAATGTAGAATAGAAACTAAACTTGGTTTTGGCCAAAAGGAGGCGCTGCATGGAATTTTTGTTGAACACATGGACGAAAGAACGCCTGCAAGCTTTTCATGAAGGACAGATGGTTGATGGCTATTTGTATTTCGGCGCACATGCAGTTGGCGAAGAAACGACATTTTCGGTTTGGGCTCCTGACATTAAAGGCATCGATGTCGTCTGCGTGGACCCCGAGACGGAAGACACCTCCACGTATCCGTTAGAGCGGCATCCGCATGATGCGAGCATATGGGGAGTGAGCGTCCCGGAAAATTTGGAAGGCCAGCTTTATGAATATGCGCTTCGGACGCCAAGAGGCGAAGTGCTGTGGAAATCTGACCCGTATGCAAGGCAAAGCGAGAAACGGCCGTTCACGAAATCCATCGTTTCGGGTCTGGAGGAATACGCTTGGCCGCTGGAGGTCCTGAAGCGCAAGCAAACGATTAACGACAAGCATCTGGAACGTGCGATGGCCATTTACGAAGTGCATCTCGGCACTTGGCGGCGCAAGGAAAATGGGGAATTCTATACGTACCGTGAAATTGCAGATCAATTGATTCCGTATGTGATCGACATGGGCTTCACGCATATCCAGATTTTGCCGATTACCGAGCACCCGCTCGATGAATCTTGGGGCTACCAGACAACGGGTTACTTTTCGCCGACAGGCCGCTACGGCACAGCCGATGACTTAAAGTATTTCGTCACCGCTTGTGCGCAACATGGCCTTGGCTTGTTCTTGGACTGGGTTCCCGGCCATTTTTGTGTGGACCAGCACGGATTGGCGAATTTTAACGGCCAATTGCTTTACGAAGAAGAGCGGGAAGAGCGCCGCCTGAACCCGGATTGGGGAACCTTGAACTTTGACATCAATAAAGGCGAAGTGGTGAGTTTCATCTTGTCGAGTGCCCATTATTGGCTAGAGGAATTCAAGTTCGACGGCTATCGGATGGATGCCCTCGTCAATCTATTGTTCATCCCGAATATCAAAGAACGCCCACATAACGCGGAGGGGGCAGATTTTCTCAGGAAGCTGACGGCCAGCTTGAAGCTCCATTATCCGGAGAAATTGCTTATTGCAGAAGATGCCTGGCATTATCCGAAAGTGACGCATCCGGTCGAATCTGGCGGTGTCGGCTTCGACTATAAATGGAACTTCGGCTGGATGCATGACACGCTCGAGTATATGAAAACGCCGCCGGCAGAGCGGTCGGGCGCCCATGGCAAAATGAATTTTTCAATGGTGTATCAATACGAAGAGCGCTACCAAGTGATTTTTTCCCACGACACCGTAGCGGATGGCCGGAAATCTTTGCTCAACAAGCTGCCGGGCACAAGGGAAGAGCGTTTCCTCCAACTGCGTTTGCTGTTCGGATTTTGGATGGCGCATCCCGGCAAGAAATTGTTATTCATGGGCCAGGAGTTCGGCCACTTCGAAGAATGGGAATTCCAGCCGGAACTCGATTGGGCATCGCTCGAGGATCCCCAACATAAAGGGATTGCTGAATTCATGAAAGAATTGCTGGCATTCTATCGGAGCGAAAGAGCGTTTTTTGAACTCGATGATGAACGCGACGGCTTTATGTGGCTCGATGCCGATAACCATGAACAAAGCGTAGCGACCTTTATCCGGAGGGGATTTTTGCCGGAAGATGAATGCCTTGTGCTGTGCAATTTCTCTGAACATCATTATAAAAAATTTCATGTCGGGGCACCGCGAAAAGGCTCCTATGAAGAAATCTTCTCCACCAATTCAGCAAAGTTTGGCGGTACGGCTGCAGATTTGCAGCAGGCGGCAGAAACACTCGATGTTTCGTGCGACAATCAGGATTTCTCATTAGAGCTTGATTTGCCGCCGTTTACCATGAGCATCTGGAAAAAAAGAAAAGATGGGAGTGATTTGTTGTGAATGAAAAAGTAGTTGCCATGCTTCTCGCAGGCGGGCAAGGAAGCCGTTTGAAATCATTGACATACGATATTGCCAAGCCTGCCATTCCATACGGCGGAAAATACCGGATCATTGATTTTCCTTTATCGAATTGCACCAATTCGGGCATCACGACGGTCGGCGTACTGACCCAATATCAACCGCATGCGCTCCACCGCTATATCGGGCTCGGCACGCCTTGGGACCTTGACCGCCATAAAGGCGGGGTGACGATGTTGCCTCCTTACGCCGAAATCGACGGCATCAAATGGTATGCCGGAACGGCCAGCGCAATTTATCAGAACATCAATTTCTTGACCAGCTGTGAACCTGATTACGTCTTGATTTTATCGGGCGACCATATCTACAAAATGGATTACGAAAAGTTAATAGAATATCACAAAGAAAAACAGGCGGATGTAACGATTTCCGTCTTAGAAGTTCCTTGGGAAGAGGCGAGCCGCTTCGGCCTTGTTGATACAGATGATGACATGAACGTCATTGACTTCAGTGAAAAGCCGGAGGATCCGAAAAGCAATCTTGCTTCTATGGGTGTTTATGTCTTTGATTGGAAAAAGCTGGAGTCTTATTTAGAAGACGATAACATTATAGAAGAGTCGAGCCATGATTTCGGAAAAGACATTCTGCCCAAAATGCTGTCTGACCAAAAGAAAATGGTGGCATATCCATTTAAGGGCTACTGGAAAGACGTTGGGACAGTGGATAGTTTATGGGAAGCGAATATGGATCTCCTCGACCCATCGGCAGGGCTTGTCTTGCACGACCCCGCCTGGCGGATCTATTCATCGAACCCTCAGCTGCCGCCGCAAGTGATCACCGATTCGGGGCGTGTGCAAGGTTCGATGGTCAATGAAGGCTGCGTCATCAGTGGGACTGTCAGACATTCAGTGATCTTCCAAAATGTCCTCATCGAAAAAGGTGCGGTTGTCGAAGACAGTGTTGTCATGAGTGGAACAAAAATTGGCTCTGGCGCACATTTGAATCGTGTCATCGTTCCGCCAGACATTACGGTTCCGGAAAATTACCGTCTGCACGACCCTGCGAAGGGCATTACGCTGTTAACGCAAGACTTAGTCGATTCATGGAAGGAGAGTGGGCAGCAATGACATTGATGGCCGCAGTGGACGCTTCTGTAAAAGTAGCAGGACTCCAAGACCTGACCATTCATCGATCAGTCTCCTCGATTCCATTCGCAGGAAGATACCGCCTGATCGATTTTGCTTTATCGAATTTAGTGAACGCAGATATCAACTCGGTCGGCATTTTCGCGTCGCAGCCCTTTGCATCATTAATCGACCATATCGGAGTTGGGAAAAGCTGGGATTTGGACCGTCGTAAAGAGGGCTTATTCTTTCTGCCAACCAGTCATCAAAACGGCGGAATTGCCACAGTTGGATCATTCCATGATTTTGAAGAACACATCCAATTTTTTGAAAAAAGCCGCCAAACGCATGTAGTGGTCACAAGCAGCTTTGTCGTTGGGCAATTGGATTATAAAGAAATGCTAGCCCACCATCTGGCATCCGGGAAAGACATTACGGAAGCGGTCGGTGCAAGCGGCTCTTTGAAATCGTATATCCTATCGCGCAGGTTGATGCTTGAATTGATCCGTTCCTATCGTGAAAAACGCATTCTCAGCATCGAAGATTTAGTGAATTTGAAAAAAGCGCCTTATTCGTATGGCGTTTATGAATACAAAGGGTATTTTGCCATCATTGACTCGATCCAGCAATACTTCAAAGAGTCGCTCGGGTTATTGGACGAGAACAACCGCCGACTGTTATTTCTACCCAAAGAACCGATTTACACAAAAGTGAAAGATGAACCGCCAACGCGTTACCTTGATGGATCTAAAGTGTCGAACTCGATGATGGCAAACGGCAGCACGATTTTGGGCAATGTCAAAAACAGCATTGTCAGCCGGGCAGTCACTGTTGGCATCAATGCAAGTCTCGATAGCTGTATCATTATGCAGAAATGCACCATCGAAGAAAATTGCGAACTCTCTTATGTCATTGCTGATAAAGATGTCTATATCGAAAAAGGCGTGACGTTGACCGGCACAGCTGACCGGCCGATCGTCCTCAGAAAAGGCGAACGGGTCACGAAGGAGGATTCCCAATGAAGATTGTGATGGCCGCTGCGGAATGCGCCCCTTTTGCCAAAGCGGGGGGCTTGGCCGATGTAATCGGTGCATTGCCGCAGGAGTTGGCCCGCCTCGGACACGAGGTGCAGGTCATCATCCCGAAATACAGTTTGATCCATAAACGCTACCAGCAGCAATTCCTTAAGGTGGAAGAAAATTCCTTTGAATTTAAGGGAGAAGAGAAAAATTATGCAATCTACGAACTGAATATGCATGGTGTCAGGTTCCTGTTTTTGGAAAATGATTCTTATTTTGAACGGGACAGCATTTACGGGCCGGATGATGCCGAACGTTACGCCTTTTTTAGCCGGGCGGTCCTGGATTTCCTGACGCGTTCCGAAACAGCGCCGGATGTTCTGCATGTTCATGACTGGCATACGGCTGTTTTGCCATTTTTATTGAAAGAAGATCCTCAATACCAGCACCTATCCGACCGCGTGAAAACCGTCCTGACGATCCACAATATCCAGTTCCAAGGGAATTTTCCGAAAGACGTATTTTTGGAACAGTACCGAATGGATGAAAAGTTCTACGAAAACGGCCAAGTTGCATGGCTCGAGAACTTCAATTCTTTAAAAACCGGTATGCTCTATGCCGATAAATTGACGACGGTCAGCCCGAACTACCGCGATGAAATCTTGACGGAAGCTTACGGGGAACATTTGCAAAACCTCCTTATTGAACGGCAAGCGGATTTGCATGGCATATTGAATGGCATCGATACGGAAGCTTATAACCCGAAAACCGATGAACACATCGCACAGACTTTTAGCGTAGAGGATTTGCAGGGGAAACAAGCGAACAAGCGCGCCATCCAAAAACGCTGCGGCTTGCCGGAACAGCCGGATATTCCATTGATGACAATGGTGTCGCGGCTTTCGGGGCAGAAAGGGATCGATATACTCGAACAAAGCTTGCCTGAATTTTTGGAAGGTGATGTCCAGTTTGTGCTGCTCGGTTCAGGAGAAACGCATTTCGAAGAATTTTTCCAACGCCTTGAAGTGGATTATGCTGGGAAAGTCTCCGTCCATCTCGGGTTTGATGAATCGTTTGCCCATCAATTATATGCAGGCGCGGATATATTCCTGATGCCTTCGCATTTTGAACCTTGTGGATTGAGCCAACTGATTTCCATGCGCTACGGCACGATTCCAGTCGCCAACCGGACGGGCGGCTTGAGCGATACGGTAGATGAATACGAGGAAGATGATAAGTCAGGAACGGGCTTTTTAAGCGATTTCAAAGCCGGCACTCATTTCGATGAAGCCTTATCGCGCGCGCTGTCCTTCTATTACAAGCCGGACCATTGGAATGCTTTGATCCATAACGGCATGGCGAGAGATTCGTCATGGTCGCGTTCGGCTAAAGAATACGAGAGATTATATACGAGCTTAAACTGAAGGGTGTGTTGAGAATGTTTTACTCCAAGGAGCAATTCAAGGAAGAATTCAACCGGCGATTAACAGTGGAAAATGGGGATAAAACAGAAAACACAGCCTATAATGTATTAGGGAAAATGGTTTGTGAACAAGTGCTGCAGGAATGGGATAAGCAGCAAGCAGCCAACCGGGACAGCGGCGATAAGCAATTGTATTATTTGTCGATCGAATTCCTGCTGGGCCGTTTGCTCGGGCAAAATCTGCACAATTTGGGCGCTTACAACTTAGTAGAAGAAGCGCTCGGCGAACTGGGCTATAAACTATCGGAAATTGAAGAGCTTGAACAGGAACCAGGCCTTGGAAACGGCGGGCTCGGGCGTTTGGCGGCGTGTTTCCTGGATTCACTCGCTTCGCTCGGCCTGCCCGGGCATGGCTGCGGGATCCGCTACCGCGGCGGTTTGTTCACACAACATTTCATCAAAGGCTTCCAAGTGGAATTGCCGACCAATTGGATTAAAGAAGGGCAAGGCATCGAAGTACGCAGGGAAGATCTTGCACTCGATATCCCGTTTTATGGGGAAGCCAGCATGACTGTAGAAGAGCAAGGCGTCCGTACGGAACTGAAGAATGCGGTTTGGGTCAAAGCCGTGCCATACGATATGCCGATTGTTGGGGCAAAGGGCGGCACGATCAACACGCTCAGGCTCTGGCAGGCGGAACCGTCCGACCAGCCGTTGCCTTATGGGCTCGGTTATTTGGTAAATGAACTCGAGACCGCTAAAATATCCGACCGCCTTTACCCGGATGACGCACTTGATAGCGGGAAGCTGCTGCGTCTAAAACAGCAATACTTCTTGTGCAGTGCCTCTATCCGCACGATCCTCGCGACACGTAACTTCGATATTGAAGAACTGCCTGAAAAAGTAGCGATTCAAATCAACGATACGCACCCGGCTTTATCCGTGCCGGAATTGATGCGGATATTGATGGACGATTACGAATTGGATTGGGATCAAGCATGGTCGCTGACGACGCGAACCATCTCCTATACGAATCACACAATTTTGGAAGAAGCGATGGAAAAATGGGAAAGCCGCCTGCTGCGCCAGTTGTTGCCGCGTGTTTACCAAATCATCGAAGAAATTGATCGGCGTTTCAGAGCCGAATGGGAATCGAAGGAACTGGATGAACAGGCCGTGCATAAACTGTCGATCATCGACGGAGGCGTCGTGAAAATGGCCGTCTTGGCCGTCGTCGGCAGCTATAAAGTGAACGGGGTGGCAAAGCTCCATACAGAAATCCTGAAGAAACGCGAAATGAAAGAACTTAATGAATACTTCCCGCATAAATTCCATAATAAGACCAACGGCATCACTCATCGCCGCTGGCTGCTTGCAGCAAATCCGGAATTATCTTCACTCATTACCGAACACATCGGCCCGGATTGGATCCGCCATCCTGAACAATTGAGTGAACTTGGATATCTGGCGGATAGCCGGCCGTTCCTGGAGGCATTCCAAGCCATCAAAAAGCTGAAAAAAGAGCATTTGATCCACCACCTCGAAAGAGAGCACAATACCATCGTTGACCCCGATTCGATTTTTGATATCCACATCAAACGAATCCACGGCTATAAGCGCCAACTGATGAATATTTTGCATGTCCAGCAATTATACAAGCGCATCAAAAGCGATCCGAATTACCGGCCGTATCCACGGACCTTCTTGTTCGGCGGAAAATCCGCCCCGAGCTACCATTTCGCTAAACAAGTCATCAAGCTGATCAATACGGTCGCCGAGCGTGTCAATAATGATCCGGTCGTAAGGCGCCATCTGCATGTGGTGTTCGTCGAGGACTATAACGTCAGCCATGCGGAGTTCTTGATTCCAGCAGCAGACATTAGTGAACAGATTTCCACTGCCTCGAAAGAAGCATCAGGCACAGGCAATATGAAATTCATGATGAACGGCGCCTTAACCCTTGGGACGTATGATGGGGCGAACGTGGAAATCTTCGATGCAGTCGGCGAAGAAAACGCCTTCGTCTTCGGTATGAGCTCAGAAGAAGTCATGCGTTTTGAGCATGATAGAAGCTATAATCCGAAAGACATTATTGAACAAGACCCGTCTATCCGCGAGACTATTGAAGAATTGGCACGCGGAGAATGGTCAGACGGCCCGCATAATTCCGATTTTATCGTGCGCCAATTGA
Source organism: Planococcus sp. CP5-4_YE (assembly GCF_019042655.1). Classification (GTDB taxonomy): domain Bacteria; phylum Bacillota; class Bacilli; order Bacillales_A; family Planococcaceae; genus Planococcus. The sequence goes on along the minus strand of NZ_JAHPZO010000002.1, from coordinate 223,482 downwards.
CGGAGAACGGAGATCCATTTTTCGTTCTGAAGGACTTGGCGGACTATGCTAGGACGCATGATCGTGTGCTTGATGCATATGGCCATCCCGTCGAATGGGCGAGCATGTGCGTAAGGAATATCGCGGCATCCGGCATTTTCTCAAGCGACCGGACAATCCAGCAGTATTCCGAAGAAGTATGGGGATTATCGAAAGTTCCGACTAACTGAAACTGGCAGGAGGATAAGCAATGGCACAAGCAAGTTTTGATAATACCGATCTGGCTGATTACAAAGCAAGCGGCGCTTTAGAAGGAAAGGTGGCGATTGTTACCGGTGCAAGCAGCGGCATCGGGCAAGCAGTCGCGATCGCCTATGCAAAAGAAGGGGCGCGTGTAGTCATCGGCTATCTCGATGACGAAGAAGGCGCCGACAAAACCTTGGGCATCATCCGATCTTACGGCGGCGAAGCACGTGCTTTAGGCGGAGACCTTGGAAAATCCGAAAATTGTGATGCACTTGTGAACTTTGCGCTCGAGGAGTTTGGCGCTTTGGATATCGTCGTCAACAATGCAGGGTTCCAATATCCGCAAACTTCGCCGCTCGATATCAGCGATGAGCAAATGCTCAAAACCTTCGAAATCAAGGCATTCGCGATGTTTTATTTAGTGCGTGCGGCGTTGCCTCATTTGAAAAAAGGGTCGCGCATTATCAATACCGCTTCCATCAATGCTTACCGGGGCCATTCCGATCTCATCGACTACTCTGGGGCAAACGGCGCGATGGTCGCCATGACACGCTCCTTGGCAAGACGGCTCGTTCGTGAGGAGATTGCGGTCAATGGCATTGCACCAGGCCCGATCTGGACGCCGCTCATCACAAAAACTTTCGGGGGGGTGAACCCGGACGTCGGGTCCGATTTCGGTGAAGACGTGCCGGCAGGACGCCCCGGACAGCCATATGAACTCGTAAAAGCTTATGTATTCTTGGCGGATCCGCAAAATTCCTATATGACCGGGCAATTTTTGCATATGAACGGCGGCGACTATATGTCGACATGAAAGCACGGGTGCTCCCGTGCTTTTTTATATGGAATTCCACGTTTTTCGTAAGCTGTGGTAAAATTCGGCTAAGAGGTGGAAAACATGAAAAAGCTAATGTGGCTTGCCGTTTTGCTGCTGGGTTTAGCGGGCTGCGTCCCGCTCGGTGAACCGGCTAACCCGAAACCGGCGGAACCGGAACGGCCAGAGCAAAACACAACTGTAGGGCAACTGGGCGGGCTTGCTGTTCATTATATCGACGTTGGCCAAGGGTCCGCCGCGTATCTGGAATGGGACGGCTATTCGATGCTGATTGATGCCGGCGATTGGAACGCCAGTGATGTGCTGATGTATTTGGACAAACTGCAAGTCGAAGAAATCGATATCGCGGTCGGGACCCATCCAGACGCCGACCACATTGGACAAATGGCGCGGGTCATCGAAACTTACGACATCAGGGAAGTGTGGATGTCGGGAAACATGAGTTCCTCCAATACGTTTATCCGGATGCTAGAAGCGGTCGATGAAGCCGGGATTCCATATGAAGAACCACGGCGTGGGGACGAATACGAGATCGGTTCGCTGAAAATCGAAGTGCTCCATCCCAAAGAATTGAGCGGTGATACAAATGGCGATTCGCTGTCATTTCACATCAGCTACGGGGAGACAGCATTCATCTTTACAGGCGATGCCGACATCCAGGCAGAAGGGGAAATGGTCGCCAGCGGCTTGCCGCTCGAAGCGGATATTTTGCTGATGGGCCACCATGGCTCCAATACATCCACGAGCCTGGAATTTTTGCAGGTCGTGGAGCCCGAGGTAGCGATTTATAGTGCAGGCCTTGATAATCCTTATGGCCATCCGTACGCAGAAGTGCTGGCGTCTGTGGAAAATGAAGGGGCGGAAGTGTACGGCACTGACGTCAATGGCACCATCATCGTCGAGACGGACGGCCAGGAATATAGCGTAGAAACCGAACGGGAAGGCGTCGCCAAAGAAGGCAGCAACCGCTGTGTGGATATCAACGGAGCCTCTACTGCGGAGCTGTCGGAGCTGACCGGAATCGGAGAAGCATTGGCGGAAGCAATCATCGACGAGCGCCCGTTTGAAACGCTCGATGACTTGACGCGTGTCAGCGGCATCGGCGAAGGAAAACTGGCTGGGTTGAAAGAACAGGGATTAGCTTGTGTAGGGGAGTGAGCAGATGAGAGGGGTATTGGATCGATTTGAAGATGGCGGTGTGGCTGTCATCATCGCAGAGCAAGCTGGGCGCGAATTCCATGTGCCGCTGCGCTATTTACCGGAAGGCAGCAGGCAGGGCATGTGGTTCAGACTGAGCATCGAAGCGGGACGGGTCGTGGATATCGAAGCGGATCTCACACAGACGAATGAACGCGCTGCAAAAGCCGAAGAATTGATGGCAAAGCTGCGCAACAAAAGCACAGGAAGCCGCTTTAGGCGGTAATAGAAAAGCGTATGGAGAGTGTTCTCCATACGCTTTTCTTACGCTTGTTTTCAATTTGATGCCAGTTCGGTCAGTTCCAGATGATAATCCGCTACTTCATTGTCTTTATAAAGGTTGGTCGTATCTGTGAAATAATTGGAAATGGCAGCGTCGAATTCCTGGTCTTTAGCCGGCAAAGTGACGCGGAAATTCATCTCATACAGCAGGACGGCAATATCGTGGTAAACTTCGCTCGTCACTTTGAAGTCACACGAGAGATGTCTCCGGCCGTCTTCTAATTGACGCAAGTCGAGCTGGTGCGTTTCGATTTGGCGGCCGTTCAATTGAATGGGTTCGCTCATCATTTATTCCTCCGTTCCGTTTGCTGAAAAAACAGTATAGTAACGGTACCATGAAAAAAACACCAAAGCACAATCATGTGCTTTGGTGTCTGATTTTTTCTGCGCGTGTGACTTCTTTTTTCGATTTGCGAAGGTCATTGAAAATTAATGCGCCGACCAAGAACAATCCAAGGTATCCGACAATCGGGTAAAACCAGTTGACTAGTTTCGTGAACCCGACAAAGCTCAGGATGTAAGCAGCGACTCCGACGATGATGACGAAGATGCGGAATTTCGCTGTCCCCATTTCGACAAAGCGTGCGGAGAACGAGAACAGCATGCTGACGCCGGTGTTGTAGATCATGCCGAACAAAATGACCGACATGAAGACGCCGAGTGCAGGCGATAAATCATCCGCAATTTGCAGCATCGGCATTTCTGCCGTGCCGACGACATCGACTTTCGAGAAGATCGCCAAGTGGCTCAAGATGATCAGGATACCAAGCCCAAACCCACCGATCAGCCCGCCGCGTGCTGCGATCTTTTCATCTTTTTCAGTCCCGCCCATGACGATGGACATCGAAGCCCCGACCGCAATATTGAAGGAGACGTAGTTGATGGCAGACAACCACCAGTTGGCAACTGCCGATTCCTGTTCTTTGGCGATGGATTCAAGCGCTGAAAACGAACCATCCATCGTCAATAAACTGTAAGTGGCAAGCCCAATCACTGCAAGAATCAGAAACGGCGTGATGCTTCCGATGATGTTGATGACTTTTTGAACGTTCAGCATGATTGTCAAGATGATCAAAGCCGCCATGACGGTGCTGCCAAGAGCGGCTGACCAGCCGAACTGCTGAGAGAAAATCGAACCGGCTCCGGCGATCATGACGACGCCTACACCGAATAGCGTTAAAATGATTATGTAATCAACGATGGTGCCGATCAAACGGCCACTGATGCCGAAAATGGCTTCTTTATGGGAAGTAGTGCGCATGCGGCTGCCAAGGCGCGTCAAGCTCATCCCCAGATAAGCAAAAAGTGCAGTGGCAATCACGGCCGCCACAGTCCCCATCATTCCAAAACTGGTGAAATACTGCAGGATTTCCTGCCCGGAAGCGAAACCAGCACCGACGATAATCCCAATAAAGGCGCTCCCCATTTTAATACTTTTAAACATCTTGCTCCCCCTCGTTAAGCGTACAAATTTACTTATTTGAAAATTAACCTTTTTCAAATATAGCAAAATTAAAACGTTTTCACAAATTCAATTAGGGAAAAATAGTATTTTACTAGTTTTTCAAGGGATTTTCAGCAGTATAATAATATTTGTGATATAACTTTTTTTGGTAAGAAATAAACTTGGGTCATAATAAAACCCCTCACGGCGAGCTGCCGTAAGGGGTTTAGTTGATCATCAGTTGTCTTTGTTAGCTACGATGACCAATTTGCCTGTGTCTAGAACTTCTTCGTACTCATCTGCTTCTTGCTTCGTGAGGCCAGCTGCTTCGAGTTTCGCGCGCAATTCATCGCCGCGGGAAGAAGTCATGTTTTTCATGCTGTCGAGAAAGCCTTGTTCTTTCATGCCGACTGACTCTGTATCAAGTGCTTTCGTGATGTCTTTTGTGCGTTTCGGGTCATGCGCGAAAATATAGATGTCGTCATGCGTGAATCCTTGTGACTCAAGCTTTTCAATTTCTGCTTTTGCTTGCACTGCGTTTTCGACTGATAGTTTAATTACCAAAACGAATCCCTCCAATATTTTCTTCTTACTCTCTATATACCACGTGCCAAAACTCTTAAACTACGTGGCGTATGTTGAAATGATATACTGGGGAAAAACGGGAGGAGTGGTGACCATGAAAATTACGCCAATCGGGATTTGGGGCGGCTATCCGAATAAAAACGAAGCTACCTGCGCTTATTTGATCGAACAGGACGGCTACCGCTGCTTGCTAGACTGCGGCAGCGGGGTGGTCGCGGCGGTGCAGAATTACACGGAACTGAAAGACATCGATGCGGTCGTCATCAGCCATTATCACCCCGACCATGTGGCGGATATAGGCGTCTTGCAGCATGCTGCGATGGTCGGGATGCAATTGAAAGAATGGGATGTGCCTTTGCCGATCTATGCGCATGACAAAGATCAAGAAGGCTTCGCTGTATTGTCTTATAAAGGTGTGACGGAAGGGCGTGCGATAGAGGTGGGCGACACGCTCGAACTCGGGCCGTTCCAAGTGAGTTTTTGTGAGACAGACCACCCTGTCTACTGTCTGGCGATGCGCTTTACGAATGGCGAACGGACAGCGGTCTTCACGGCCGATACAGCATGGAAAGACGAACTCGTGCCGTTTGCCCAATCAGCTGACCTGCTCGTCGCGGAATCGAATTTATACGAAAAATACCTCGGCGTCATCCAAGGCCATATGAGCGGCAGTCAAGCGGGGAAGCTTGCTTCACAAGCTTCAGCTAAGAAGCTCTTATTGACTCATTTGCCGCAGTACGGAGAATTATCCGAAATCCTCACGGAAGCGAAGAAAACTTACAGCGGCGATGTGGCGTTCGCTGAAATCGGCAAAAGCTATCAATTATAGGCAGAGCAGATAGTTTGAATTTGAAGGAATTTCCTCCTATCCTTATATCATCCGAATTGGATGGAAGGAAGTTGACACATGACACAACAAACAAAAGAGCTTGCAGTATCCATCCTGGACCTGGTTCCAGTGCGCCAAGGCTATCCGGTGGTGCAAGCGTTCGAAGATATGACAAACCTCGCACGCCATGCCGAACAACTGGGCTATAAACGGTTCTGGCTGTCTGAGCATCACAATACACCGACGCTCGCAAGTTCAGCGACGTCGATTCTCATTTCCAAAGTGCTTGAAGCGACCGATACGATCGAAGTCGGTTCCGGTGGCATCATGCTGCCCAACCATACGCCGCTCGTTGTCGCCGAACAATTCGGCACACTCGAGACGATGCATCCCGGTCGCGTCAATCTGGGCCTCGGCCGCGCACCGGGCACCGATATGCAAACCGCTCGCGCTCTTCGCCGGACAACTCAGGAGACGGCGTTCCAATTTCCTGAAGATGTCGAAGAACTGCAGCGTTATCTGGGGCCGAGTGAGGCGCAGGAATCTGTGAAAGCCTATCCGGGCGTGGAGACGGAAGTGCCGTTATTCATTCTCGGTTCAAGCACATCGAGTGCAGTGCTCGCGGCGAAACTTGGCTTGCCTTACGCTTTTGCGGCGCATTTTGCCCCTCAGCAATTGGAATCGGCAGTCGCCATCTACCGCTGCCGCTTCGAGCCTTCCGAAAAATTAGCAGAGCCGTACGTTATCGCCTGCGTAAATGTTGTCGGTGCCGACAGTGCAGAAGAAGCGGAACAGCTTTCGACTTCAAGCGACCAGTTCTATTTGAATGTCGTCCGCGGCACAAAAAACCCATTAATGCCGCCAGTCGAGACGATGGACGGCCGCTGGAGCTACGCTGAAGAAGCGATGGTCAAATCGATGGCGCGCTACACATTCAAAGGGCATGTCGAGCAGCTAGGCGAGCAGATTGGCCGTTTTGCCGGATCATTGCCAATCGATGAATTGATGGCAGTCTCCTATATCTATGACCAGGACAAGCGCATGCGCTCTTACGAAATCCTGAAACAAGCAGTATCGAATGCTGTACGATTGCCATGAAATGTTCACCTTACGGGCGTCAATAGCCGCTCGGCTTCATGTATAATACTAGGGAAACTTGAAGTTTAAAGGTGGTAGTAATTAATGGACTTTCTCTATTTTCCTGAAGACAAGTCTGAATATATTCCGGGAATCATCTCGGTCGTCATTATTTTCATCCTATCGATCCTTATCGTCCGTCTTTTGATGAGAGCGTCGCGGAAACAAGTCAAAAAATTGAATGAGCAAGGATACCCGGTGATTTACGACCGCGGTGAAACGCGGAAAGAGTCTGATGAACAAGCGCAAGCAGATCGACAAGAAAATCCGAACACACCGGATGAGCCGCGGGATACAAACGGCCAGCCAACGGAAAAGCCCTGACGCTTCAGGGCTTTTTATATTTAGTGGAACATGTAGACTGAAACAATACTTTAAATGAAAAGAGTTGCCTCATGACAAAAAATTTAGCGGGCGGCTTTCAATGGGCGATTTTCCTTATCGCTTCCTCCATTGCAGCCCCCATCGCCATCGCAAACATCTTCGGTATGGACACTGCCGACACCGCGCTGTTTTTGCAGCGCACCATCTTCGTCCTCGGCATCGCCTGCCTGATCCAAGCCTTTATCGGCCACCGCTTGCCGATCAACGAAGGGCCAGCCGGCTTATGGTGGGGCGTATTTATCGTCTACGCCGGACTTGTCGGCGTTTTGTATTCAACTGCTGAAGAATCCTTGCAAGTACTGCAAAGCGGCTTGTTCTATAGCGGTATTCTATTTATTGTTTTCGCTGTCACGGGTGTAGTGGATAAGCTGAAACAGTTTTTCACTCCGACCGTCACGTTTATTTATTTACTACTGCTCGTGTTGCAGATTAGTGAATCGATCATGAAAGGCCTGTTCGGCATTTCATCGGAAGGGGATTTATTGGATGTATGGGTGCTGCTGGCAGCGGTCGCGGTCATTTTAATCACTTTCTATTTCATGTTCCACCGTTCAGCGTTCATCAGCCGCTATTCAGTACTCCTGTCCATCGCTTTTGGGTGGCTGCTGTTTTGGGCTATCGGCAAAGCGCCGAGCATTCCTGAAACTAGCGGGGCATGGATAACATTCCCGGACATGCTGGTCTTTGGCCCGCTCGTCTTTGATGGGGGCATGTTTGTAACGACTTTGTTCCTGACCGTATTGCTCATCGCCAACATGATGGCTTCGGTCCACGTCATGGAAAGCTTGCTAAAAAACGCCTTCTCGATCCAGACAGAAGACCGTATGAAGCAGGCATCAGTCGCATCAGGGCTGAACCATCTGCTTGCTGGGCTGTTTTCTTCTGTCGGCCCTGTGCCGATTTCCGGTGCAGCTGGGTTTGTCAGTGCGACAAGGACTCCCGGACTGCGGCCATTCATCGTTGGCGGTGTCATCGTCACGGGCATCAGTTTGTTTCCACAATTGATGGCTGTCCTCGCTTCCTTGCCGGCTCCGGTTGCGTATGCTGTCATCTTTGCAATTTTCTCCAAGATGGTGGAAATGGCCTTCAACGCGCTTGAAGCGGAAGAAAATCGAAAAAGATCTTACAAAGTATCGGCTTTCGGCCTCATGACAGGTGTCGGTTTGATGTTCATCCCGACGGAAAGCATGGCGGGGCTGCCATCAGCTGTCGCTGCTATTTTATCAAATGGCTTGATAACAGGGACCATCATTGCCATCATTATTGAACAAGTGATGATGCGGTTCGTACGTGTAAAATAAAAACAGGCGGCATAAAGGATTTCCCTTTATGCCGCCTGTTTTGTATTAATGTTGCTGGTCGATTTCTTCGGTCAAGCGTTCCAGTTCGTCGATCAATTCGCCGATATAAGCAATTGTGTCGCGCAATGGCTGTTCGGTCGTGATGTCGACACCTGCCATTTTTGATAATTCGACAGGGGTTTTCGTGCCGCCTGCGTTTAATACGTCAATCCATTCGTCGACGGCTGGCTGGCCTTCTGACAGGATCCGCTTCGATACTTGCGTGGAGATGGTTAGCCCGGCGCTATAGGTATACGGGTAAAGCCCCATATAATAATGCGGCTGGCGCATCCAGGTCAATTCTGCACCTTCTGTAACTTCCACATCATCGCCCCAGAATTCCTCCAGCACGCTGCGTTTCAACGCATTGAGCACGCCGGCATTGACGTTTTCTCCGGCATCAACTTTTTTATACACTTCGCGCTGATAAGCTGCTTCGAGCAAATGAGTGACAAAGTTATGGTAATAGGTTCTGGCGACGATCGATGAAATAACCCAGCGCTTAAATTTCGGATCTTCGGAATTCTTCAGTAAATGATTGGCTACGAGCATTTCATTCATCGTTGACGGCGCTTCGATAAAGTACAGCGAAGGGCGCGCGTTTAATAAGTTTTGCTCGCGGTTCGCATGATAGAAATGGCCCGCGTGGCCCAGTTCATGCGCCAATACGAATACTTCGTTCATGCGGCCGGTCCAGGAAATTAGGATATACGGGTGGTCGCCGTAAGGGCTCGCGCAGAATGCGCCTGTCGACTTACCTTTGTTCTGCGCAAAATCGATCCAGCGTTCATCGTACGACCGTTCCACCATATGTAAATAATCCGGTCCCATAATGCCGAGCGCATCATTTATATACTGTTTCGATTCCTCGACCGTAATTTCCGGATCATATTCCGGATCCAAGGAAATCTTCAAATCGGCAAAAGTCATTTTGTCCAAGTTGTGCGCTTTTTTCAGCAATCGCGCATATTTGCGCATATGCGGCGCCAGTCCCGTCTGGATCAAATCGATTTGGCGGTCGTAAAGCGGACGTTCGACTTCCTGGTTGAATAGCAGATACTCGAAAATATCCTCATATCCGCGCAAATCAGCTGTTGTTTTTTCCGTCTGCAATTGCATGTCATATGTTTTAGCAGTCGTGTGTTGATAGTCGCGGAGTTTGTCGGAAAACGCTGTGAACGCAGCGCGCCGCAGTTCGGTATCGGTTTCCGCTTCCCAATCGCCTTCGAACGAGACGTAGCTGAGTGGATGGGATTTGCCGCCAGCTTCGAAATCAGGAAAGTCCATATCGACCATTTTCGTTGTATTGTACAATCCATAAGGGGACTGAAAGACAGAAGAGTAGGAAGCCAATGCTTTCTCTGCAGCTGGGTGCAATTGATGTGGTTTTTTTCGCAGCAATTTCTTCAAATAGCCTTCGAACTCTTGCGATTGCGACATCGCTTGTTTTAAGACGGGTTCGGGCAATTCCAATAACTCACTTGCTACGAAAGCGAGTCGGCTGCTAATTTTAGCTGAAAATGCGCTGAATTTCCCGGCGCGCATCTGGGCTGCCGCATCGGTTTGGTCGGTGCTGTAGGAGAGGTTGGCGTAAGTGCCTGGTGCTACCAATTTCTCAGCAATTTCAAGATACGCTTCAAGGGCTTCAAGGGCTGACTTGGCGTCAGTGATACGGCCTTGGAATTTCTCCGCATAAGCGGCAGTTTCTTGATCAAGTTCCTCTAAAGCAGTGTCGAATGCTTCAGGACTTGCCATAAGACTTTCTAAATTCCATGTTTCTTCTATTGATACTTCTGAACGTGTCGGTAAACTTTTAACCAATGATTTTCTCTCCCTTTGTATTCCGGATGTCGAACTAATTCTAAGTATACGGTTCAAATCTAGAAAAGTAAAAAAGTTTTAAAATTAATAAGAAAATTAAGAAAAATAGGTTTAAGCGCTAAATGACGTGGGTATCCACTTAGTACAAGGCGGAATGACCATCAGAAGACACGAGCGGTTTTTACCGGAATCGCCTTTTGATGAGAATATGCACAGCCTTGGCGGAAAATTTGCTTTACTGGCGATATAGCTCTTGTCGGGAACCAGATGAAAATGGTTCAGCCTAAAGAAATTTCGTTTTAACAGTAACAGGTAGGTTTTTTGTGTAAGTGCAACTGAACGCCTGGCTGCAAAGTCTATTGATCACTGAGAAGTATATGTGAAAAATCCAAAGACGGCCAGCGCCATTAAACTGCATAGGCGGGAGTTTTGTTTTACATCGCCAACATGTACGTTTGTAGAAGAATCGAATTGAATAGAATTTTCCGCGTGCGAAAATCCTCCAGGGACGAATCGGAGGATAAGGTAAGGAAGAGCATGATCCGAGTTTATCGGGTCATGCTTTTTCTATGCCTTCTGGCAGGCATCTTTCGGGGTCATGTGGAATAGAGCATAGAATGACTTTTACCAAAGGAGTGGACGAGATTGAGTGAAATGGTAGAACATGCAATCCAAGACGAGTATGGACAAGATTTTGCCTGGTGCTACGGATGTGGCCGGCTGAATGAAAATGGGCTTCAACTCCGGACAGGATGGGACGGCGAAGAAACCGTGACTTTCTATGAACCGCGGAAAGAACATACGGCGATACCGGGTTTTGTTTACGGGGGATTATTGGCATCGCTTGTGGATTGCCATGGAACGGGTTCGGCGTCGCTCGCCCTTCACCGCAAAAACGGCTATGAGCCTGGCAGCGGGGAAGAACCGCCGCGCTTTGTGACGGGGTCTTTGCACGTCGATTATCTGAAGCCGACGCCGCAAGGCAAGACTTTGAAAGCAGTAGGGGCGGTTGAAGAGATCCATCCGAAAAAATTCAAAATAAACGTAGAAGTGTTTGCGGATGGAGTAAAAGTCGCAAACGGAGAAGTGGTTGCTGTGTTAATGCCATCGACTTTCACTTCTTGAAACGAGCGCCGGAGGCATCCGGCGTTTTTTTATACGTTTTATTCTTTAAAGTCTATAAGACTTGTAGGGATTAAGAGGATGTTGTATGCTCAAGGTATTCAAAGCTCTATTTCTGAGGAGGAACCCGAATGACGGAGAAAGTTTATGTAATTCATGAAAACGAGGAATGGACGGTCCATTTATTCCGGCGCTTAGATGAACTCGGGGTGCCCTATGAAGATTGGTTTACCAACGCAGGATCGGTCGATTTAACGACTGACCCGCCGCAAGGGGTTTTCTATAACCGCATGAGCGCTTCTTCGCATACGAGAGGGCATCGCTTTGCGCCCGAAATGGCTGAAGCGAAAATTGCCTGGCTCGAACGCCACAACCGCCGCGTCGTCAATGGCAGCCGTGCACTCCGGCTTGAAGTGAGCAAAGTGAACCAGTACATGGCGCTTGATGCAGCCGGCATCCAAACGCCGAAAACGGTTGCTGTGAGCGGCAAAGAACAGCTTCTTGAAGCGGCGTCCGTTTTTGAGGGCGAATCGTTTATCACTAAACACAACCGTGCTGGAAAAGGGCTTGGCGTCCGGTTGTTCCATTCATTAGAAGCGCTGGAGGAATATGCGGGCAGTGATGGATTCGACGAATCCGTAGATGGCATCACCTTATTGCAGCAATACATTCAAGCGCCTGAGCCGTTCATCACGCGCTGTGAATTCGTCGGCGGCAAATTCCTCTATGCAGTGCGAGTGGATACATCGGAAGGCTTCGAGTTATGCCCAGCCGATGCCTGCCGACTTGAAGACATCTCTTGCCCAGCAGATGGCGCCTCGGAAACGCGGCCGAAGTTCCAGGTCATCGAAGGTTTTGATGATCCAATTATCGCCAAGTACGAACGTTTCCTTAAAAAAAACGGCATCGAAGTGGCGGGCATTGAATTTATCCAAAATGCCGGGGGCGAACTATTCACTTACGATGTCAATACCAATACAAATTACAATGCAGATGCGGAGGGCGTAGCTGGCACGTACGGCATGCTGGAACTGGCGAAGTATCTAGAACGTCAGCGGCAAACCGTCCCGGCTTTCGCAAAGTAAAGAAAGAACATACAAAAGAACGGCCGGAGCAGAGCACACCGGGCCGTTCTTTTTTTCTTGCCGTTGGCTGGACGTTTACCTCTCGCCATTCAAGGGAACGGTTGAAAAAAGGGATTTGTTTGTGGAAGGGAGTGAACTCGCGATGGATAAGGAAACTAAGGAAGTGGAAGAACGGACACCTTCGGAACCTGAAGATGTGGCCGATGTGGACAGCAAAGAATTGAAAACGGCGTCAAAATTCGATGGCATTTATAGCCGCGTCTCCTCGAACCGTATCGAAAATCTGCGCACGACCCATATCGAAAACAAGGCGAAGGAATTAGCGCGCAAAGGCCGCCGCTAAGCTATTCTTCACGCGGCAATTTCTCCATGGCATTTGCGACTTCAAACGCCAAATCGTCATTGCCGAATGATTGGAGAACTTCGAGCAAGACATCGCCGCCGATATCGTATTCGAACGCTTCGGTTTCTTCCATAGCGGTTTTCAGCAGCTGGTTTTCAGCTTGTGCCGGATATGCCGCTGTATAAAGTGCAAGCGGGTCGACTTTATGGTTGACGCACCATTGCACAAATACACGGACCATCGTTTCTTCGTCTTGCTGATATTTCTTGATGATAAAATCTTCACGGCTTTCGTATTCCATACAGGCCACTCCTTTTACAGAATCTTGGGATGTTTTCACAATAGCAGATAAATCATTCGGTTGCATGGACTTCCTGCATTATTTGCTCTAAAATGGTCCATAGCACTGATAGTATCGGAGGGGAAAGAATGAAATTACTTCAAGTACGAAAAGGACAATTCGTCTATTACAATAACGAATTGCATAAAGTCTATTCCGTCAAGCCGCTCGCTAAAAAATCGGTCTTGATGTTCCGTGTCAAAGACATGGAGCAAGTGGCGAGCCGCGCTGACGAAGTGTCGCTCTATAAACCGAAACATATGGATTCGTTCATGTTCTTCGGCGAGCGCTACACATTGCGCGAAGACGTACCGGCAGAAGAAGGCGGCTACATCTTGATCGCCAAGCCGGATCCGGATTATATGGACCATTATTCCTTGAACGAGTTTGAGAAAATCGAATCCGTTGAAGGCAAGAATGTCATCACGAGCAGACAGAACACTGTCAAATCAAGAGAGTTCTTCGTGATGGTCCCAGGAGAAGAGCAAGGCAGCAACGATATTGCTTATTTCGACAAAGGGAATGTATCGAAAGAACAGCAGCAGCATGACGCCCAATTGGCAGAAGATCTGCGCGACAGAAGCTCGATCCGCCCGTCAATCGGCGATGTCTATTTGAACCTTGATAACACAGGGACGGCCATGGTCGTCGCTATCATGGGCGAAGAAGTGACGCTTGGCACAGGCGATAAGCTGACGTTCCACGACTTGCACAAAGCGGACAACTGGAGCTACCTCTACAACGTAGCGGACGGCGATTTCCGTTAATTTCCTGTAATGAAAAAAAGGCAAGGCGGACTCATTTGAGTCGCCTTGCCTTTTTTCTACTGAAAAATCTTTGTGCTCAACTATCTCGATAGTCGAGCATCGCATAAAAAGATTTACTCAACTTTCGCTTTGCGCAAGCATCATATTAACCACTGCGCTCCCACATCTGCGTGACAGATGCGTCGCCAATAAATGAACTCAGCGATGCTTCGCTCATTCATTGGCTGTTTTTTGATTCTTCAATTCACTACTTCACCAATTATTTATTTCACCAGGACATCCTGGAATTCCTTAGTGTCGTCAATCACTTTTTTAGCGTATGGGCATTGCGGGTCAATTGACTTGCCTTCGTTTCTTGCATGCTCAACCATTTTGCCGACCAGTTCCTTGCCCATCCCTTGCCCGCTAAGCTGCGGTGCCACTTCGGTGTGGTCAACTGTTAGCACATCACCGTTTTCGACGTAGCTGACAAAGCCGACTTCCTCAGAGCCATCGAACATGGCGATCCGGTTATCTTGATGTTGAAAATCCATTTTACGTTCCTCCTTTTTGAAAAGCATTCTACTTAAAAGGTATTCCCGTTCTGTTCAATAATATGCATAGCGGGTATAAAAGGGAAAAGGAGGGATGGCATGGAGCCCAATCAAAAAGAACAACAGGCTGTCACCCAGATTGAAGAAATCTTTGGTGAGCATAAAGGCTATCGGCGTGCGCATGCCAGAGGCGCAGGATATAAAGGGCTATTCCAAGGCAGCGGCGATGCCACCGACTTGACCGATGCTGCGCATTTTCAAAAAGCAAAGGTGCCGGTGCTTGTGCGCTTTTCCCATTTCTCGCCGGATCCCACTTGGGCGGATGCCATGTCGCCGGTCAAAGGGATGGCAGTCCAATTCAAGATCGGGCCGGAAGAGGTGACGAACATCGTATCAGTGACTTCACCGGTATTTTTTACCCGTTCGCCTGAACGTTTTATGGAGATGCTTAAAGTGTCACGATCTTTTCAAAAGGGCCGCCCGAAACTAGGAGAGCTGGCAGAACTGCTGACGGATTTTCCTGAGGTGAGGGCAATGTTCTCGAGCATGAAAAAAATGACGGTGCCGGAAAGTTTCGCAACGGGCATCTATCATTCCATCCACGCTTTCTATTTTGAAAAAGAAGGCAAGAGACAGGCAGTCAAATACGTATTCGAGCCAGATGCTGGGGAAGACAAGCGTTCCTTAAAGGATATGAAAGATTTGCCTTTCGGCTATTACGAACGGGAATTGGCTGAGCGAACCGCACGCAGCCCCGTGTCTTTCAAGCTGTATGCCATCATCGGTGAAACAGGCGACCCGACGGACGATCCGACGCGCGATTGGCCGAAAGATCGTGAACGAATCTTTCTTGGAAACTTGGTAATCGAAGCGCCAGAAGAAGAAGCCGAACAAGCGCTGTACGATCCGACTGTAATGACCGCAGGCCTCAGTTGTTCGGTTGATCCGATTCTCCAGTTCCGCCGGGGTGCATACCGGTATTCCTATGACAAACGCATAGCTGAAAATGAATGAGCGAAGCGCCAGCCATGCGAAAAGCTCCTGGAAATTCGCTTTCCTAAATGAAAAGACAGCCCGTTAAATTACAGGGGGCTGTCTTTTTCAATAGAGATTGCCTTGTTTATGCAATACAGTCGATAGGCGCTGCACGGCATGGATAAAGCAATTTTCACGAAGTGGATATGGGTCTCCAAAGTATTGGGGAAGGATGGTATCCATCGTTTCCTGCATTTTTTCCAGTAACAGGCGAAATACTTCCGATTCTTCGTGATATTGTGTTTCGCGGCCTTGCAGCCATTCAAGGTAAGAGACAATGACGCCGCCAGCATTGGCTAAGATATCCGGGATGATGATAACCCCTTGATTGTCCAAATACTCATCAGCAACGCGCGTCGTCGGTGCATTTGCGCCTTCTACGATGATCTTGGCTTGGATGCTTTCCATATTATCTTGGTGGATTTGGTCTTCAAGTGCTGCCAAAAAGAGTACATCGACGGGCAGAGTCAATAATTCATCGCGTCCCCCGATTTCTGCTTTGATGCCGGATTTGCCAAGTTCTGCGGCATCTTTCGGCAAATCTCCCCGATTGCCGGAAGTGAAAGCGATCAAACTTGGGATATCGAGGCCGTCTTCATTATAAAGGGTGACATTGCGGTCGCTGACGGCGGTTATTTGGTTATTCAAGGCCCGGCATTGATAGGCTTCGAGTGCAGCGACAGATCCGACGTTCCCGAATCCTTGGACCGCCATCTTCAAAGGGCGTTCCGCATGCTCCAAAGCTGTCTGTGCGAAGATATTACCTGAATTTTCCAGGTGTTCTTTGTGTGCCAGCACGTAATCATGGATTAAATAGCGGAAAGTGAAATAAACGCCTTTTCCGGTCGCTTCCCGGCGCCCGAGAGAACCGCCGTTAACGACGCTTTTGCCAGTAAAACTCCCGAGATAAGGCTTGCCGTGGTGGATTTTTTTATACTCTGCCATCATCCAGTCCATTTCACGTTCGCCTGACCCCATATCGGGTGCTGGAATATCTTTGTCCGGCCCGATGACGTCAGCGAAATAGCGCACATACTTGCGCGACACGATATTCAATTCCTTTTCGCTGTAATTTCGTGGATTGATAACGATGCCGCCTTTGCCGCCGCCAAATGGAACTTGGTGAAGGGCATTTTTCAAGGTCATCAAAAAGGCCAGATTGACGACTTCTTCTTCATTGACCCCCTCGTAAAAACGGATGCCTCCTTTATAGGGACCTAAGCTATCGTTATGCTGCACCCGGTAAGCGGGGATTCGTTCGATCGTACCGTCTTCCCGCGGAACGCGCAAAAATGATTTGTGGATATTATTCGGTGTGGAGATAATGGCACTTAAAGAGTTGAACGCTTGTTTACGGACGCCATCAGTTAAATCAGGGAGAAATTCCTTTTTTTCATATAAGGCATCGAGTGAATCCTGAATGATTTTCTTCGTTTCTCCTTCCACTGCAAGCACCTCCAAAAGTCATTACCTTCCTATACCCTTTCGCTGCATCCATAAGCTATAGAAAACCCGCCGTTCGGTAACGGCGGGCGGGAAATTATTTCTTGCGCTGCATCAATTCAAGTTCTGCATTTAAGGCTTTAAACAACGCAATAACCATTAAAATCATGATGAATGAAAATGGCAAAGCCGCGATAATAATGGTGTTTTGCACAGCAGTCAATCCACCGACCGAAAGCAGGATTGCGGCGACGAGCGATTGGGCGATGCCCCAAAGAATTTTGATTTGGTTGCTCGGAAGCAAGGAGCCGTTCGTCGACTGCATGCCGAGCACGAAAGTCGCAGAATCTGCAGACGTGATGAAGAATGTGCTGACGAGCAAAATGGCAAGAACCGACATGATCATGCCAAGCGGTAAATGGCTGAATGCCGCAAACAAAGTTTGCTCTGTGGAAAAGGCCGTCAAATCAATGCCGCTTTTTTGCATATCGATAGCAGTCGTTCCGAAAGTCCCGAACCAAAATGACCCAAAGATTGTCGGTGCTAAAACAACGCCGATCAAAAACTCACGGATCGTCCGGCCTTTTGAAACACGGGCGATGAACATGCTGACAAACGGCGCCCAAGCAATCCACCATGCCCAATAGAAGATAGTCCAGCTATCCAACCAGCTGCGATTTTCAGTACTGAGAGGAGCGGATTCAAAGCTTGATCCAATGAGGTTTTGGATATAAGCCCCGAAAGTTTCTGTATAGATATTCAAAATTAAGATGGTCGGCCCGAGAACAAGAACGAGTGCAAGGAGAGTGATCGCCAGCACCATGTTCGTATTGGAAAGGTATTTAATGCCTTTATTAAGGCCAGACCAAGCCGACATGATAAACAGCAATGTGACTACAGCGATGATGACTATCTGCACCCATTCTTCTTGAGGGGCGCCGAAAAGATAGGCAATCCCGCCATTGATCTGGGCAGCGCCAAATCCGAGCGAAGTAGCTACCCCAAATACGGTAGCGAATACAGCCAATACGTCGACCAATGTACCGAGCGGGCCGTTCATCCGATCACCGAATAAAGGTTTTAATGTAGATGAAATGAGGGCGGGTTCTCCTTTGCGAAATTGGAAGAAAGCCAAGGACAAGGCGACCATTCCATACATGGTCCAAATGTGGATGCCCCAATGATAATAAGTTCGCTGCAGGGCTTCTTTAAACGCTTCGTCCGACCCTATTTCAGCAGTGGCCGGTTGAATTGCAAAATGCGATAGTGGCTCAGCTGCCCCGTAAAATACAAGGCCGATTCCCATGCCTGCTGAAAAGAGCATAGAGACCCAAGTGAAAGTAGAAAACTCCGGGCGGTCCGAATCGCGCCCGAGCCTGATTTTACCGTAAGGGCTGAAAATAATAACAATGACGAGAATCAGGAGGATTGCCATGATTGTAAGGTAATACCAGCCAAAAGCAGTATTAATGTAGTTGCGAATGGTTACAGTGCCTTGCTCAAATAATTCTGGAGCGATAACCCCGAAACCGACAGTCAAAATGACGAGTGCGAATGCGATATAAAAAACTTTAGTTGCGTTGTTCATGTTTCCTCCTATGATGTTTTTTTAACATAACTATTAAAGGTATAGGATTGTGAAGGAATAGTCAAATGCTTAGGTAATATTAAAAAAAGCCGTATCTTTATATAGGAATTGGGCGAATTTGGTTATTGGGCAGCCGGTTTTTCGGCGTGTAAGTTTCATTTTATAGAGAGAAATTTAAAAAAGCCCCGCACATTGCATGCAGGGCATCGACTCACCAGCCATTCCATTCATTTTGCTGTTCCTCTTCCGCGACGATGCGCAGATCGTCGGCAGAGATGATGAGGATGTCGTATTCATTCTTGTCGGCATAGCGCTCCGCTTCCTGTTTGATGAACTTCGGCGAGCCCTCCGTTTCCTCGTCGTAAATCAACAGGATGCCGTCGGAATTTCGGAGGAAGAACTTATTTTTCTCGACAAACTGCCAAGGCGCTTCATAAGGCTTGTTGGTCAAGCTGCGGTGGAAATCGGCTTGGGATAACAGGAATTCGTATTTTTCCTGCTTCGCTTCGTTCCAATTTTTCTCCTGGTCCTCAAAAGGCGTGAGAATGGCGAAATGCAGCTGTGGAAATTCCTCCTGCAAGTCGATGACCACTTCAGCAGCCCAAGTTTCAACGCCGAGCTGGCCGCTCAGGATCACCCATTCAAGCCCTTCGTCGACCAGTGCGCGCAGGCGGTTTTCGAGCGCTTTCTTGATAAAGCGCACCCCTTCGTGCTTGTCGTCGAATATACCGAGCTCATGTGGTTTATAGCCGGTGATGACTAAGCGTTTAAGCATAGCGTCTCCTCCTTTATATCAATCAGTGTTATCAGTTTAACGCATTTTTTTCCATTAAGGAGAATACGGCGCTCTTTCTCATCTTCTGTTTTCGGTTAACTGAATATTCAATCTTATGATAAGCTAGACGGAAAAGGAGTGAGGCCAGTGCCAAAAATCGAAGACGTGGAACAGGCAAGAAGCCGCATTCAAGACATCATCCATAAAACGCCGATCTTACAGTCACGGTCGCTCCAGGAAAAATGGGCGCGCCGAGTGTTCTTTAAAGCGGAACATTTGCAGAAGACGGGATCGTTCAAGATTCGCGGGGCGGCAAACGCTGTGACAAATGCAGTATCGAACGGGGCAACGCTCGTAACGGCCGCGTCTTCGGGCAATCATGGCCAAGCGGTCGCTTATGTAGCTGCGGAGCTCGGCATCGCCTCTGTTATCGTCGTGCCGAGGGATGCAAGCCCGGCAAAAGTCGCAGCGATCAAAGCGCATGGAGGACGGGTGGAATATTGCGGAACGACTTCAGCGGAGCGGATTCCGCATGCCAAGTCGCTCGCGACTCAAATGAAAGGCGTCTACATTCCTCCGTATGACCATCGCGACATCATCGCCGGACAAGGGACAGTGGGCTTAGAGATGGTCGAGCAACTGCCGGATGCTGACGTCATCGTGGTGCCTGTCGGCGGCGGCGGATTGATTTCCGGCATCTTGACGGCAGTGAAAGCACTGCGTCCGGATGTATTGGTGATTGGCGCAGAGCCGGCGCTTGCGAATGACACGGCCTTATCTTTGGAGCGGGGAGAGATTACAGCGATCGGCCCGACCGAAACGATTGCCGACGGCTTACGGACCTCGCAGCCGGGAGACCTGACATTCCCGATTGTCAGCGGGCTGCTCGACGGGCTGGTATTGGTGGAAGAACAAGAAATCATCGAAGCGATGCGCGATATCGCTGTCCGCACGAAGCAATTGGTGGAGCCTTCAGGCGCAGTTGCCGCAGCTGCCGTCATGTCGGGCAAGGCAGGCACCGCGGATCAGACCATCATCGCGGTGATCTCCGGAGGAAATGTCGACTTGCCGCGTTTCGCCGGATTGCTGAACGCTGAAATTGAATAAATCTGATTGCCATATGCCGAGCCTTAATTGTGATGGGGCTCGGCTTTTTGGCGCGGGGAGGCGATTGCATATTAGCGATGAAAACGGTAACATGAAGTTTAAGTATTCTGAACATACCGACTAGTTGGTATTTATAATGGAGGAGGAAGCAATATGCAAGTAATGGATTTATTTGATTTAACTGGCAAGACAGCAATCGTGACAGGAGGCGGCCGGGGGCTTGGCGCACAGATTGCGGAAGGATTCGCGGAAGCCGGCGCCAATGTGGTGCTATGCTCGCGCAAAGTGGAAGCATGTGAGGAAGTCGCCAAGCAGCTCGAAGCGAAGGGCGTGAAAACTTTGGCGCTCGCTTGCGACGTCACCAGTCCACAAGACGTTAAATATGTTGTCGAGAAGACCGTCGAGACGTTCGGGACGATTGATATTCTCGTAAACAATTCAGGAGCTTCCTGGGGAGCGCCTGTAACTGAGATGCCGCTCGAAGCATGGAATAAAGTAATGGCGGTCAATGTCACCGGGACATTTCTCATGAGCCAGGCTGTGGGGGAAGTGATGATTCAAAAAAACAGCGGCAAGATCATCAACATCGCTTCAGTTGCAGGGCTTGGGGGGATCGACCCGCAGCTGATGGATGCGATTGGCTACAATACGAGCAAAGGCGCGGTCATCACGTTCACAAAAGACTTGGCCGCGAAATGGGGGCGCCATAATATCAAGGTCAACGCTATCGCGCCTGGCTTCTTCCCGACAAAAATGTCGAAAGACGTGATGAAGCATGGGGAGGAGGGTTTGCTGGCGAGAACGCCGTTAAACCGTTTCGGGACAGATGAAGACTTGAAAGGGGCGGCTTTATTCCTGGCGGCGAAAGCATCGGATTATGTCACAGGCGATGTCGTGATGGTCGATGGCGGTATGCACGCCATGTAAGGGAGTCAGCCATTGGATGCTGTACGTATTTGAACAAAAAAGGGGACGGAGACGATGAAAGCTGAGGC
Source organism: Planococcus sp. CP5-4_YE (assembly GCF_019042655.1). Classification (GTDB taxonomy): domain Bacteria; phylum Bacillota; class Bacilli; order Bacillales_A; family Planococcaceae; genus Planococcus. The sequence goes on along the minus strand of NZ_JAHPZO010000002.1, from coordinate 202,270 downwards.
GAATGTATACCGGGGCGCTGATTTCTTGATAAAAGCCGCGGGCCCGATCTTTACACCTGAACAGTTTACCGACGAACATAAAATGATTGCGAAAACAGCGAAACAGTTTCTGGAGAAAGAAGTGCAGCCGCACAACGATCGGCTGGAAGGACAGGATTTTGAACTCGTCCAAAAGCTCTTCCGCAAAGCAGGAGAACTGGGCCTTCTCGCGCACAGTATTCCGGAAGTTTACGGCGGGCTTGGGCTCGATAAAATCAGCAAAGGGCTCGTCGGCGAATCGCTCGGCCCGGCAGGCGGATATGGCGTAGCACATTCCAACCATACATGCATCGCGACGCTGCCGATCACGTATTTTGGGACGCCTGAACAGAAGGAATATTATTTGCCGAAACTTGCAAGCGGCGAGTTTATCGGCGCGTATTGCCTGACAGAACCGGGAGCGGGTTCGGATGCCTTAGCTGCCCAAACGACTGCGGTGCTAAATGAACAAGGGACGCATTATTTACTGAACGGTTCGAAGTTGTACATCACCAACGCCGCGTTTTCTGATACCTTCATTACCTATGCGAAAGTGGACGGCAAAGCATTCACGGCATTTATCGTCGAAAAGAAACATCCTGGCTTATCGCTTGGCCCGGAAGAAAAGAAAATGGGCATTAAAGGGTCTTCGACGCGTCCAGTCATTTTTGAAGATTGTGAAGTGCCGGTGGAAAACGTGCTTGGTGAAGTCGGAAAAGGCCATGTTGTGGCATTGAACGTTCTGAATCTCGGCCGCTTTAATTTAGGATCGGCTTGCATGGGCGCTGCCAAATTCAGTTTATCGCTGGCGCTGGGCTACACGCAGGAGCGCAAGCAGTTTAATCGTGCCATTTCGGAGTTTTCGGCGACACAAGAAAAAGTGGCGACGATGGCGATGCGCATATTCGCTTTGGAGTCGTTGCAATACCGGACTGCTGGCTATTTGGAAGATGCGCTCGGCGGATTGTATGAATCGCAGGACCATGGATTGATTGCGAAGCGGATGATGGAATATGCCACCGAATGCGCAATTTGTAAAGTCTACGGCTCTGAGACCTTGGATTTTGTCGCGGATGAAAGCCTGCAGTTGTTCGGCGGCTACGGCTATATCCAGGAATACAAAATCGAGCAAGTGTACAGGGATTCGCGCATCAACCGCATTTTCGAAGGCACTAATGAAGTGAACCGATTGCTCATTCCAGGCAATATGTTAAAAGCGGCCGCAAAAGGCGCATTTGACCTGGAAGCGGCAGCGGCGACGGCTGTTGAGGAAATGCAGACGCCGGAAGTGCCATATATTGGAACGCTTGCCCGCGAAACGGAAGCCGTGCGGGCGATGCGGCGCGTCTTCCTCAGCATGCTTGGGCTTGCCGCAAAATCCTATGGGACTGGAATCGGTGAGCAGCAGGAGGCGCTGTTAAAACTTGCAGACATCGCAATTGCCTTATATGCCGCCGAATCGGCGGTCGCGCGCGCACAACAGGCGCTAGAATCGGATGAGAAACAAGCACAGCTTAAAGTGGAGATGACACAAGTGTTTATCGATGATGCCTTGCTCGAAACCGAGATGACTGCACGCCAAATAATCCAAGGCATTGCGGAAGGAGAAGAACTGGCGCGCTTTACAGCGATGGTGACAGCTGAACTTAGCCGCTTGCAGCGCGGCGGGACAGCTACGGCTAAACGCCAATTGGCTCAAACGATTTATCAGGCAGGGCAGTATATTAGCTAAGGGGGAAAAGACATGAAAGTAGTGAAATTCGAGGAATACGGTGGGCCGGAAGTGCTTCAGTATATCGATTCGGAGCAGCCGACGCCGAAAAATCATGAAGTGTTGATCGAAGTGAAAGCGGCAGGCGTCAATTATGCCGATACAGCAAGGCGGGAAGGGAAATATGTCGTGCCGACCGAATTGCCTTATATTCCGGGTTCGGAAGTGGCGGGAGTGGTTGTCGAAACAGGAGCGGGCGTCACGCGCTTCAAATCGGGCGACCGCGTCGTCGCCTTGATTGAATCATCGGGCTACGCTGAATATGCGGCAATTCCGGAACAGGTCTTGACGCCAGTCCCGGCAGGCGTCAGTTTTGAAGAAGCGGTGGCATTGCCGCTTCAAGGCTTGAGCGCTTACCATATTTTAAAAACGATGGGCCGTTTGGAGCCGGGCGAAACGGTATTGATCCACGCTGCCGCAGGAGGCGTCGGGACGATTGCCGTGCAGCTTGCGAAACTTTTTGGGGCCGGAAAGATCATCGCTACGGCGAGCACGGAAGAAAAACTATTCCATGCTGAGAAAATGGGCGCCACTGATTTGGTGAATTATAGCGAAGATGGCTGGGTAGGGCGTATCAAAGAAATCACGGAAGGCAAAGGCTTCGATTTAGCCCTTGAAATGGTCGGGGGCAGTGTCTTCAACGATACACTGAAGACTTTGGCGCCATTTGGGCGATTGGTCATTTTCGGTGCGGCAAGCGGCGAGCAGGCGACATTCGCGCCAGGTCAATTGATGAAGCGCAATCAATCGGTCATCGGCTTTTTCCTGCCGCAGATTATGCGCAAACCAGAATTATTCCAGAAAAGTTTTCAGGAACTGCTCGGGTATATGGATAGCGGGCAATTGAAATTGACAATCGGCGGCACGTATCCACTCGAACAAGCGGCAGATGTGCATGAATTGCTGCAAAGCCGCAAAACGATCGGCAAGCTGGTGCTAAAGCCATGAACGATATCCAACAAGCCAAGTGCCAAGAGCTTTTGGACGAACTTGGATTGAAGCTAGTGAGGCACCCCCTGCCGTTTAGGCTGAACCACGTCAATTGCTTTATGGCAAAAGCAGAGGGTGGCTGGACGATCGTCGATACCGGATTGAACAATGATGTATCGAGAGAGTTGTGGAAGCGGGAAATCGGTGATGACAAGGTAGAGCAGATTCTCTTGACCCATTACCATCCGGATCATTTCGGCTATGCGGGCGGCTTGCAGCAAAAGACCGGCGCGCGACTATCGATGAGCAAAATCGATGCAGATACAGGAATGAAATCCTGGAATGAGGCATTTTTGGACGCTTTGCCCGGCTATTATCGTGCAGCGGGCATCCCGCAGAAAGCGGCCGAGGAAATGGCTAGCAATACGAAAGCATTTCAACCGCTCATTTCGCCGCTCCCGGTAGTGGACCACTATTTCGAAGAAGGGGAGAAGGTGCGCATTGGTTGCTTGGAGTATGAAGTGCTATTCGTGCCTGGTCATTCAGATGGCATGGTGTGTTTTTATCAACGCGAGCATAATACGCTGTTGGCGGCAGATCATATTTTGCCGCGCATCACGCCGAATATTTCCTATTGGTTCCACGGGGACCCGAATCCACTTCTGACGTATATGAATTCTTTGGAGAAAATCCGTGAACTGGATGTGGAATGGGTCATCCCGTCGCACGGGGGCGCGTTCCGAGGCGCCAACAAACGGATTGATGAATTGCTTGCCCATCACGAAGAACGCTTGGATGCGACTTGGCGGATGCTCGAACAACCGCTGACGATTTTCGAAGTGCGCGAGCGCCTGTTCAATCGGCCGCTGACAGTCCATGAAATGCGCTTTGCGGTCGGGGAGACTTTGGCCCATCTTGAATATTTACGCGCCGCGGGCCGATGCGAACGGGTGATGGAAGCGGAGCGCTGGATGTATAAACAAACTTAAAGAAGGATGTGTCAGGATGAGAATGTTGATGGTAGGAGCAGGCGGCATCGGAGGTTATTTCGGTGCGCGTTTGTTGGAAAAAGGAGAAGATCTAACATTTCTGGTTAGGGAAGGACGCAAGAAAAAGATTGAAGAGGATGGCTTGCGTGTCAACAGCCGGCACGGAGATCTGCATCTCCAGCCGGCTCTTTTGACGAAAACGATGCAAGCCGAGCCGTTCGAACTTATTCTTTTATCGACAAAAGCTTATCAGCTTGAACAAGCTATCGAAGACATCCGTCCGTTTGTTGGTGAAGAGACGATGATTTTGCCGCTATTGAATGGCATCGCACATGTTGAACAGCTCGTCTCTGCATTCGGGGAAGAAGCGGTGATCGGCGGCTTATGCTTTATCGAGACCACTATCGGTAAAGACGGATCGATTGTCCAGACGAGTCCGATCCATCAATTGGTTTACGGGGAACTGGGCGGAAAGCGGACAGCCCGCATCGACAAATTGAAATCGCATTTCGATGGAACGAAAGCGGAATTTGTTTTGAGTGATGACATCGATCAGGACATGTGGCATAAATATATGTTCATCACGGCGATGTCTGGCATCACCTCGCTTATGGAATCGCCCATCGGCCCGATTCGCAAGCTGCCGTCCGGCCAATCCGCCATTCAATCGCTGCTCGAAGAACTTGAAGCGGTCATGACGGCAATCCACGCGCCGATCAAAAAAGGGATCGCCGCCATCCAGCTCGACAAAGTGAACAGCATGGACGACAGCATGAAATCATCGATGCAGCGCGATATGGAGAAAGGCCAGGGCATCGAAGTCGATCACTTGCAAGGGCATCTCATCGAACAAGCACAGCAAGCGGATATTCCGGTGCCGGTGCTTGAGACGGTTTATACAAAACTGAAATTATATGACGACAATAACAAATAGAAAAAATAAAACAGAACATTTACAATATTAAATTAATATCCTATGATTAAACAAGGCATGCAGAAATTTCAAATAAGAAGGAGATGAGGAATGTGAATGCAATCGTTTTAGCTGCTATGGGATTATTTATATTCGTTCTCGGATACCGCTTTTATTCCAAGTACATAGCAGAAAAGATTTTCAAGCTGGACCCGAATTATGTCACGCCGGCCCACCGTTACAAAGACGGCGTCGACTTTGTCCCGACCAATAAATTTGTCTTATGGGGACATCATTTCACATCCGTTGCAGGAGCTGCGCCGATTCTCGGGCCGGCCATCGCCGTCTATTGGGGCTGGCTGCCGGCGGTTCTTTGGGTTGTTTTCGGAACGGTTTTTGCAGCGGGTGTCCATGATTTCGGAACACTGGCACTGTCGGTCCGCAACAAAGGACAGTCTGTTGGGACACTTGCTCACCGTTTAATCGGCCAGCGCGGAAAGATTTTGTTCTTATTCATCATCTTGATCCTAGTGCTCATGGTCAATGCGGTATTTGCCTGGGTCATTGCGAATTTGTTCATCTCGTACCCGGCAAGCGTCATTCCGGTATTCATCCAGATTCCACTGGCGATTTGGATCGGCTATGCCGCTTACAAGCGAAACATGAAAATGCTAATCCCTTCTGTGATAGCGCTTGCAATCATGTACGGGACAGCGGTTATTTCCAGCCAAGTGGACTTTCTGCAAATTGACCTGGTCCGCTATATGGGCGGGGAAGAAGGCGCTGGGCTGTTCGGTCTTGGGGCGATTTCCAGCGCATTCTTCATCTGGATTGTTGTATTGATGATTTACGTTTACATTGCATCGACACTGCCAGTGTGGAAACTTCTCCAGCCGCGTGATTTTATCAACTCCCACCAATTGATCGTCGGCCTGGCCATTTTGTATCTGGGTCTATTATTCACGAACCCTGAAATCACGGCTCCGGCAACTAATCCGGGAGTCGATGTTTCGTGGTTTCCATTGCTCTTTATCACCATTGCATGTGGGGCGATTTCCGGTTTCCACGGGCTTGTTTCATCTGGGACTTCCTCTAAGCAGCTGGATAAAGAAACAGATGCCCGCTTCGTCGGGTACTTGGGAGCGGTTGGTGAAGGCGTGCTCGCCTTGATTTCGATCATCGCCGTCATCACTTTGTTCCCTGACCGTGCAGCATTCAGTGCTTCTTACAGCAGCTTTGCCGATGCAAGCGGTGCTGGCCTCGGAAACTTTATCGAAGGAGCAACGGTTCTTGCATCCGGTTTGATGATTCCGGGATCGGTCGCATCGACGATTGTGTCAATCATCGTCGTGTCCTTCGCTGCTACGACGCTTGATACCTCCGTGCGCCTCATGCGTTACATCATTTCGGAGCTCGGTGTCGAATACAACGTGCCGCAGCTCGAGAAAAAGCATGTCGCGACTTCGATTGCGGTGCTTTCAAGCATGGCGCTCGTCATCTTGCCGGAAGGGCCTAACGGATTCGGATCCGGTGGCTACCTCTTATGGCCACTATTCGGAACATCCAACCAGTTACTAGCTGGCATCAGCTTGCTGTTGATTTCAATCTGGCTGCGCAAGCTGGGAAGAAATTACATGATTACCATTATTCCGATGGTGTTCTTGATGTTCATGACATTATGGGCGATGTTCCAGCAAGTGTTCTTGCAATGGGCTTGGTACAACGAAGGATCGAATACCTTGCTGTTCGTCTTCGGGGCCATTATTTTCGTCTTTACCTTGTGGATCATCTTGACCGCTGCACAGGCGCTCATGAGCAAATCAAATCCTGGATTTTCAGACGAAGATTTGAAATAATGAATTGACAGAAAGTTTCATGAAATTTTCTGCTAATGAAACGTTTATTGCTTATAGCAGGGAATGCCAAGGGATCATCTCGATGATCCCTTGTACTTTTTTCAGGAAGAGGTGCCATTATGCCGATCAGCGACAAACTGAAAAAACTAATCGACTGGTACGAGGCTGTCTTGGAACATCCACACCGAACGGAAATTGCCCGTGAGCTTCGCAGTGAAGACGATCTCTTCCTATTGATGCTGTATTCGGAAATGCTGGGCATCCCGAATCCCGCCTATTATTACACGCTCGAGCTTTATCCGTATATGATTGAAGAATTTCACGATTGGCATTTACGCATGGGCATGGAAAAATCGCCGCTGTCTGGAATTCGCTGCTGCTGACTTTTAAGGAAACGAGGGAATGCCATGGACGTCTTATCGAAAAGCATTATTTTTGTCGGAGGCAAAGGCGGCGTTGGCAAATCAACATCGGCTGCCGCCATTGCCTGGCAATCCGCCCAAGCGGGATACAAGACGCTGCTTGTCTCGACAGACCCGGCGCACAATGTCGGGGATATCTTCAATGAACAAATCGGCGGCCGTACAAAAGAAATCGCCGACAATCTATACGCACTTGAAATCGACCCTGAAATCGAGACGGATAAGTACATTAAAGGCGTCAAAAACAACATCCGCGGTACGGTTCACACCAGCATGATGGAAGAAGTGAACCGTCAGCTCGATACGGCAAAAGCTTCTCCCGGAGCGGATGAGGCGGCGCTTTTTGATAAGCTAATCCATATCATTCTCGAGGAGCGCCAGCATTTTGACAAGCTGGTGTTCGATACGGCACCAACAGGACACACGATCCGGCTGTTGTCGCTGCCGGAATTGATGGGCGTCTGGATTGAAGGTTTACTCGATAAGCGCCGCAAGACGAATGAGAACTATACGGCGCTGTTGAACGATGGCGAACCCCGCGAAGACCCGATTTATGACGTGTTGCGCGAACGCCAGGAACGCTTCTCGAAAGCGCGCGATATTTTACTCGACGCTAAGCAAACCGGGTTTGTTTTTGTCTTGAACCCGGAGCGCCTGCCGATTTTGGAGACAAAAAAAGCCTTGGAACTATTAGATAAATACCATCTCCACGTCAAAACCTTGATCATCAATAAAGTACTTCCGGAGCAAGTGGAAGGCGCCTTTTTCCAAGAACGCAAAAAACACGAAACGAAGTACATGGACATGATTAAAGAAACATTTCCGAAACAGCAGCGATTGTACATACCGCTGTTTTCACAAGACATTATCAGCAAGCAACAGCTTGAACAATTCAGCCAACATTTTCAGGAGGGTGACGTAATTTGAAAGCATTCGTGATGGAAGCAGGACAATATAAACTAAAAGATATGCCAGAACCAACAGCGCAGCCAGGAGAAGTGGTGGTGAAAATCCGCGACGCAGGGGTTAACCGCCGAGATCTTGGCTTATTGAAACGTTACGGGGATAACCCGGAAGCGTTGATTATCGGATCTGATGGGGCAGGTGTCGTTGAATCGCTCGGTGAAGGCGTGACGGCTTTTGAAGTAGGAGATGAAGTCATCATCAATCCGGGTCTTCGCTGGGTACAAAACAGCGACGCACCGCCAGAAGGCTTCGATATTCTGGGCATGCCCGACCACGGAACCTTCGCAGAGAAAATCGCCATTTCCGCAGAACAACTGGAGAAAAAACCAGCACATCTATCATGGGAACAAGCAGGAGGGCTCGCTTTGCCTGCTTTGACCGGCTACCGCGCCTTGTTTACGAAAGGGCAATTGAAAAAAGGCGATACCTTGTTCATTCCAGGCGCCGGTAGCGGTGTCGCGACGTTCTTGATTCAATTTGCGAAAAACGCCGGTGCGACGGTAATCGTCACATCCAGAAGTGAAGATAAACTTGCCCGAGCAAAAGAAATCGGCGCGGATATCGCCATTCCGACCGATAGCGATTGGGTCAAGGAACTCGAAGGACACACGATCGACCTCGTCATCGACAGCGTCGGCGGAGCTACCTTCAACCGCTCGCTCGAGGTATTGAAAAAAGGCGGGCGCATCGTCATTTTCGGAGCGACAACAGCCGATAACGTCGATTTCAACTTGCGCAGCTTTTTCTATGGTCAGTATCAATTATTCGGCTCGACGATGGGCAGCCGCGAGGAATTGCGCGACATGATCCAGCACATCGAACAGCACGATACCCATCCTGCCGTCGACCGCGTCTTCTCCTTGGACGAAGCGCAAGAAGCGTTTGATTATTTGGCGCAAGGCAAGCAGTTCGGCAAAGTAGTTTTGCGTGCTTCTGAATAAAAAATGAAACTTTTTTGATCATCGGCCGTATATAAGGGTAAGAAAGCAAATTGACTGGAGGTCATTATAATGGAGAAAACCGGGTTGAAAATACTCGTCCACGCCAGTGCGTTTTTCGCCCCGTTCCTTGTCCCGGTGCTCGTCTTTTTCGTCGCCATGCTTGTGACGGACGACCAAGAATTAAAGAAATTGTCGATTCAAGCCTTGCTGTTCCAATTGGTTATGGGAGCATTGCTTTTCGCATCGACCTTGCTGACGGCCGTATTGATCGGATTCCCGCTCTTGCTATTGTTCGGCGCTATCGGAATCATCGTGCCGATCATGGCAATCATCAAAGCTTTGAAAAACGAACCCTACGATTATCCGATTGTCGGTGCATGGTACCAATAATGCAATAAAAGCAGCATCACAAAACCCGCCGAGAATATTTTCGGCGGGTTTTTGTGTGGAGCTGCAAATCAAAGTTTATGTAAGCTTTCGCTCCATCTCTGTTTTAGAGTAAGAGATTGATCATGCAGCTGATGCGGCAGGACCTCGCTTTTTCAGCTGCCCGGGAATGGGGCGGGTGTTGAGCCAATGTGCCAAAGAGCGCGGCACATTTGTCTCGCCAGCCCGCACGATCCCCCAGGAGTCAGCCATTTCCGCTCCGTCTCTAGCTTTAGAGTGGGAAACCATTTCTTTAGCTCACTTAGCAGAAAGTGTGGAAATGCATCATATTCTACAGCTTGCTTCAACTAGTTCAAAGAATGAAGTGTCGCGAGTTCCCATCCACCAAAAAAATAACAAGATGTCCGATTGAAGCATCACATGATCAGACGCACCATCTCAGGAAGCGATTCCCCCACTAGCCAGCAACTGAATACAGAAGCAGATATTTTTGAACAAGCTGCACCCAATGAAATCTCCAAGCTGCCGAGCGTCAAGGGTGAGCCGACGCAATAAGACAGGCGCTCTTTCTGGCTTATTGCCAAAGGCCAACCCAAAGCCGGGCGGCGAATAGTAAGATGAAGCTTAAAGCAAACACACAAACATTTACACCCGAAAATTCTAGCTATCTTTGTTAATGCTCGATCCGGGAAGCGATTCCCCCGCTAGCCGGCAACTGAATACAGAAGCAGATCTGATTAAACAATCTTCACATAAAGGAATCTCCAAGCTGCCGAGCGTCAAGGGTGAGCCGGCGCAATAAGACAGGCGCTCTTTCTGGCTTATTGCCAAAGGCCAACCCAAAGCCGGGCAGCGAATAGTAAGATGAAGCTTAAAGCAAACACACAAACATTTACACCCGAAAATTCTAGCTATCTTTGTTAATGCTCGATCCGGGAAGCTACTATTCAGAGAAGCACCCAACAATGAATGACACATCTTTTGATTTTCTATCATTCAAATTCACCAATAAAAAAGTGCAACGGCCTGAGCCGCTGCACTTTTTGTTATTCGAAAATATAAGACAAAGCTTTGATTGCCTGGTCACAAGTTTCGACGGTGGCGTTCGCTTTTTGGGATAGCTCTTTTAGCGGATGGTGCAGTTTTTCAGGGCGGATAACGATGAGCGGCTTATGGCTTGCCAATGCGGCGCTTGCATCCATCGCCGTGTTCCACTGCTTGTACTGCTCGCCGAACAAGGCGATGACGAGGTCCGATTTTTCCATCAACACGCTCGTGCGCAAATTATTGAAGCTGGATGCCGCGGCGTCCTTGAAGATGGCGTTCGGTTGTTCGCCAAGGATCTCTTCGCCAATATTATCGGAGCGGTCGTGGTCTTCCATCGGGCCGACGAAATCGACCGGCAAATCGAGCGCCAAGGATTTCTTTTTGATTTCATCGCGCCACGAGCTGTGAATTTCGCCTGCCAGGTAAACGGTTAATCTCATGAGTCTCAACCTCCATTTTCCATTTCCTCTTAGTGTAGCATAAAGGAAGAAGAGGTGGAGAAGGATTCAGACAATTTGACGTTCTCTAGTGCGGACGGGCATGCATGAAAGCACATGGCTGATTTTGAAATGGCGCTTCTCGCGGCGCAAAAAACAATAAGCCTGGAACGAATCACCGCTGACTTTCAGGATTTTGACGCGGCGCTTGCTGATAGTGCCGTCATTTGCGATGTACATCATGTCGATTAATTGCCGGTACTTGAATGCTTTTAGAAGTTGCGCTTTCATGATAACCCTCCCCAGTTAAGAACGTTTGTTCTCATTATAAACCGGTCTGTGGAATGAAACAAGTGAAATGAATCGTGTATAATGGAACGAACGTATATTCTTTTATATAGAAGAAAGGGGATCTTTTTATGAAATTCATCCATACTGCTGACTGGCATCTCGGGAAATTAGTGCAGGGCGTATATATGACAGAAGATCAGCGATTTGTGCTGGAACAGTTGATCAACACGATCGAACAGGAGCGCCCTGATGCATTGGTCATTGCGGGCGATTTATACGACCGCGCAGTGCCGCCGACAGAAGCGGTGCGTTTGCTAGATGATACACTAGCGAAAATTGTACTGGACATGAAAGTGCCGGTTATTGCGGTGGCAGGCAACCATGACAGCCCGGGAAGGCTTGATTTCGGGAGCCGCGCATTGAAAAGCAACGGCCTCCATATCGCGGGACCGGTACGGCCATATTTTGATCCGGTCGTTTTGAGAGACGAAGCGGGCGAAGTGCATTTCCATCTGGTACCTTACACGGATCCGTCGATGGTGCGCCATGTTTTTGAAAATCCGGACATCAAAACCCATGACGATGCGATGAAAGCGATGACCGGACGCATTTCCGCTGAAATGAATCCGTCGGCGCGCCAAGTGTTTGTCGGCCATGCGTTCGTCACGCCTCGCGGAGAACAGGAAGACAATACGAGCGATTCCGAACGGCCGCTTGCGATCGGCGGGGCGGAACATGTCAGCGCGCAGCATTTTCAGCCGTTCCATTACACAGCGCTCGGCCATTTGCATAAAGCGCATTATGTATTGAATGAGACGATCCGTTATTCAGGATCGCCATTGAAGTATTCGATCTCAGAAGAGCATCATCAAAAAGGCTACCATATCGTCGACTTGGCGGCGGACGGTTCCGTTACGGTTGACAAGCGCTTGTTCGAAGCGAAACGCGATATGCGTTCAGTTGAAGGGACCATCGCAGACATCATGGGCCATGAGAGAAGCGACGATTATGTCTTCGTCACCTTGCTCGATGAGACGCCTGTCCTGTATCCGATGGAAAAGGTCCGCTCGGTGTATCCGAATGCGATGCACGTCCAGCGTAAAACGTTCGCAAAACAAGCAGGCGAATCGACCATCGGCAACCGCCGGAAAATGGACCCGATGCAATTGTTCAACGCATTTTACGAGGAAGTAAAGGGCGATGCACCGTCTCAGGAAACAGCTGAACTATTCGGTGACGTGTTGCAGGAATTCCTGCAGGCAGATTCTGAACGGGAAGAGGTGAAGTCATGAAACCGGTCAAATTGAAACTGACGGCGTTCGGTCCATACCGCGATAGCGAAGAAATCAATTTTGAAGACTTGGAAGGTAATCGCTTATTTGTCATTTCCGGCAGCACCGGTGCGGGCAAAACAAGCATCTTTGATGGCATTTGCTTTGCGCTTTATGGTTCGGCAAGCGGCTCGGACCGCAGCGAACCGAAAAACCTGCGCAGCGATTTCGCCAAAGATTCGGTCCATACATCAGCCGAATTGATTTTTGAAGTGCACGGCACGACTTACCGCATCCTGCGACAGATGAGTCATGTGAAAGTAGGCAATAAAAGCGCAACCGGTGAACGCTATGAGTTTTTTGAAGTGACCGACGCGGGCGAAAAGCCTTGTGTGGAGCGGCAAATCGTCTCGGAACTCAATCGCCGCATCGAAGAAATCCTCGGGCTGACTTTTTCACAGTTCAATCAGATCGTCATGCTGCCGCAAGGGGAATTCCGCAAGCTATTGACGTCTGAAACGGATAATAAGGAAGCGATTTTACGGAAGATTTTCCGCACCGAACCGTACCGCTTGGTTGCCGAGCGGCTCAAGCACAAAAAAGACGAGGCGCAAGAGCGCTTCAAAGCGCAGCAAATGCTGTACAAAGAGCAAGTGCAGGCGATTGCGGGTTCTTTGCCGCAGCGTGAATCGGCTCTTTTTGAAGTGTTCGCACAAGGCGATTTCCAGCGCAGCCAATTGCTCGCAGGGCTTGAAGGAGAAATCCGCCATTATGAATCGGAAAGCATCGGCTTGCAGGAGCGCTATCAGCAATCCTATGACTTCCACAATAAAAAAATGGCCGAGTTTCACGAGGCAAAAAGCTGGAACGGGCGCTTCGACGAATTAGAAGCGAAAAAGCGCCATTTGCATAAACTCGAAAAACAACTCCCGGCGGTCAAGGAATGGGAACAGCAAGTCACAGCAGCCGATCAAGCGGGCATGATTACGGGCTTGGAGGAACAGCTACTGGAGCTTGTAGCCAATGAACGCCAAAAACGAGAAGAATTGCTTCGTGCCGAGGCGGCTGAACAGCAAGCCCAAGAAATGAATCGGCAGGCGCAGCAAGTGAAGGACGAAGAAGAAAGCCGCCATGAACAGCGCCAGGCTGCACAGCAAGCGCTGATCCGTTTGCATGATATGGAAGCAGGCGTAAAGGAACTGGAACAACAGCGTACAGCTGTCCAACAATTAGAGAAAGCAGCTATTCACGAAAGAACGGCATTGCAAAGGTCGGACGAACAAACGGCAAGCGCCGAGCAACAACTGGCACAAACGAAATCGCTGATTCAACAACTGGAAGAAAGACTCGAGCATTTCGATGATAAGCGAGACCGCCAGAACCGCTTGGCGGAACAACAACGCGTCTTGGCGGAATATCTTCGCTTGGAGCAAAAGCTAGGGAGTTTGGCCGAACAATCAGCGGGAGATCAGGTGGAATTTGAACAAGCACAAAAATCCTATCAATTGATGGAACATGATTGGTTCGCCAACCAGGCGGCGCTGCTCGCATCGCAACTGCATGACGGGGAAGCGTGCCCGGTGTGCGGCAGTCTCGACCATCCAGCAAAACAGCGAGGCAGTTCTGCAGCAGTGGACCAGCAAGCGATGGAACAGGCCAAGCAAGTGGTGGCGCAAAGCGAGCAAAAATTCCGCAAAACAGAAGCGGAACAAGCCACACTCCGTGAGCAGGCGGCAGAGAAGCGAATGGAAATGGATGCCATGTCACTCGCTGCGGAACAAGCTAGCGCGCAATTGGAGGCGGCGCGTGCTGAACAGCATTCATTAACTGGAGAGCTCAAACAATTGCAGTCCGATAAGGAACAGCTGCGCAAGCGCAAGTTGGCGTTTGGGGAGATGGAAGAGCAGTTAGCTAGCTTAAAAAAACAACAGGCGGAAGCTCAGCACAGCGCGCACGAAAAACGCAGCGCATATGAATCGGCACAGGCGGTATTGGAAAGCAAACTGACATCGATTCCGCAAACGCTCCGTGATCTGGCGTCGCTTCAAAAAGAAACCGCAAAAGCGCAGGAAATGAAAGACCGCTTGGAAGCGGCTTGGCAACAAGCGCAGGAGGCCCTGCAAAAAGCCGAGCGGCAAGTGTCGGAAGCGGCCGTATCGCTTCGCCATAGCCAGCAGTCCATGCAAGAATTGCAAGAAAAGCGCGGCCACGCCGAAAGCCGTTTCGAGGAAGCGCTCGTGAAATCCGCGTTCGCTACGAAAGAAGCTTATCAACAGGCCAAACTGGACACATTCCGCTACGAAGAATTGAAAACGCAAATTGAGCAATACAAGCAAGACCGCCACACGACAGAGCGGCAAGCAGCAGAACTCGAAAGCGCGCTCGATGGCCGTAGCCGCGTTGACGTGTCTGATGCGGAACAAATGCTTGCCGAATTGAAATCCGATTACGAACGAGCACTTTCGGAATTGAACACATCCAAAGAATACAAGAAAAAAGCCCAGGCGTTCTTTGATGAAGTCTACGAGGCGTCTGCCAAAGAAGCTGCGGCTGAAGCCGAATTTGCGCGTATCGTCGACCTTTACGATACGATCCGGGGCCAAAATGATGTGAAGCTATCATTCGAACGCTATTTGCAAATCGAGTATTTGGAACAGATTTTGGAAGCGGCAAATGAACGCTTGAAACATTTGTCGAACGGGCAATTCCATTTGACGAGAAGCGACCGGCAGGAAGCGCGCGGGAAACAAAGCGGCCTTGGCCTCGATGTATACGATGCCTATACTGGCCAGGCACGCGACGTCAAAACGATGTCCGGCGGGGAGAAATTTAATGCCTCCCTATGTCTGGCTCTCGGTATGGCGGATGTCATCCAAAGCTTTGAAGGCAATGTATCGATTGAAACGATGTTTATCGATGAAGGCTTCGGCTCATTGGATGAAGAATCGTTGAATAAAGCCATTGAGACTTTGGTGGACTTGCAGAAATCAGGGCGGATGATCGGGGTCATTTCCCATGTGCAGGAATTAAAAGCGGCAATTCCGGCCATTTTGGAAGTGGAGAAAACAAAAGAAGGCATCAGTCGGACGCGTTTCCAATTGAAATGATGCGCAACGTTTACAATGAGAGAAGAAAGTGAATGATAAGAGCGAAGCTTGCTTTCGGAAACTGTCTTGTTAAATGAGCGAGCGGAGCAGATCGGCAAAGGGGTTTTGACGATGAAAAATTTCAGTTTCAATGCCAGATTGATTTATTTCGGGGCGATTGCACTGTTCAGTCTCGGTTTCTTTTTCCTGCAGCTTTCATCAGTCATGGACGGCGGCACCGGCATCGGCTCGATCATCTTGCTGATTCTATGGGGTGTGATGGCCGCCTTCGGCATCGGCGGCATCATCGCGAGCTTTGCGGTGAAAAAGCGCAACAATAAATAGCGAAAGAGCCACTGCAGAACCGCCAATGGTTCAGTGGTGGCTTTTTTGACTAAAAAGCCGGAATAGCGATGAAATTTCGGCAACTCAATCAAGTGCAAATTCTGTGATAAAGTGGAAGTAATATTAGAAATCAGGAGTGAATGCAGATGTCCAAACAACTTAGCCCGAAGCAAGTGGTCGATTTAATCGAAGCGCAGGCGGATATCATCGTGCCGATCGCGAACGGAGAGCCGATCCGGCTGCTTGATATTTTGGAACAACACGCCCAGGAATTGGACGGGGTCAAGATTCACCAAATGCTCGCTTTGCGTGAGCGTGCCTATATCCGCGGGGAACTCGAACAGCTCCGCCACGTTTCGTATTTCCTGAGCGGGGCGACCCGTGGAGTGTACCAGCAAGCGAAGATGGACCTGGTGCCGAATAATTTCCACGAGATGCCGAGCTTGCTGCAAAAAGCGACGAAGATGTCGATGATCATGACAGTCGCTTCGCCGATGGACGAACACGGTTATTTCACCTTTGGCACACAAGCCGATTACGTCGCTGAATTCGTCGGCAAAGTGCCGTTCATTTTGGAAGTGAATGAACAGATGCCGCGCACATTCGGCCGCAATCAAATCCACATTAGCCAAATCGCAGGCTATGTGGAGCATCACGCACCGCTTGCGGAAGAAAAGGCTTGCGAAATCAGTGAGATGGACATCCAGATCGCTTCGTCGATCATCGGTGATATCGAAAACGGCGATACGCTTCAAATCGGCATCGGTTCTGTGCCGAACGCGGTCATCAGCATGTTGAAAGACCATCGCCATTTAGGCATCCACACAGAAATGCTGCCGGATGGCGTGGCAGACCTGGTCAACTCGGGAGCAATCGATGGCACGCGCAAATTTACAAACCCCGGAAAAATCGTCGCGACTTTCGCTTACGGATCAAAAAAATTGTATGATTTCCTCGATGGCAACCCTGCAGTGGAGATGCTTCCGGTAAGCATCGTCAACGATCCGCGGGAAATTGCCAAAGAGAAGAATATCGTATCGATTAATGCGACAACAGAAGTCGATTTGTACGGGCAATGTGCTTCTGAAACGGTTGGCGGAAAATATTATTCATCCAGCGGCGGCCAAGTCGATTTCGCGCGCGGTGTACGTTTCGCCGATAACGGCAAAGGCTATATCTGCATGCCCTCAACTGCTAAAAGCGGGAGCTTATCGCGCATCAAGTTGAACTTGGCCCCGCAATCGGTTATTACCACTGGAAAAAATGACGTCGATAACATCGTGACAGAATACGGGATTGCGCGCCTCCACGGTGTGTCTCTTGCGGAGCGGGCCAAGCGCTTGATCAGCATCGCCCATCCGAAATTCCGCGAAGAGCTGATGTTCGATGCGAAAAAGAACGGCTTTTTGCTGTAACTATGAACTTCACTGGTTGAATGCATAAATCCCCAGCCGCAAAAGCAGCCGGGGATTTTGTTAATGAACCGACAGTGCCGATTCCTTTATATTTTACTTTGTTGCACCCTCTCCTTAGTTTTATTTTCTTTCTTCAATACGGATGCCTGCATCAGGAGAAGGGAAATTTGCTTTTCGATTGGCTTATCTTATAAGATGATAAGGACAAGCTAGAAAAAGGAGCGGCATACATTATGGGGGAAATTAGCAGAGAGCTATATGATTTCATTCTAAAAAATAAAAACTCTATGGTCGAAGAGTGGCTTGAAACACGCGACAGCCATGCAAATACCGTCTATTCAGCCAATGCATCCGATGATACGGTAGAGAAGCTGAGAAAGGAATCGCTTGGCTTTATCGAGGCCGTCACTGCGATTTTTATCCACGACAAAGAAGAATCGCTTGCCTACGTTGAAGATTGGTCGTCAACGATCGCCAAAGAACGTGCCCAGCAATCCGTTCCGCTTTATGAAGTGATGGAGCATCTTGGGCAATTGCGTAAAATCTATTGGACTTGTGTCCGCCATTTCTTTGAAGAAGTTGATAGAGCGAATAGCCAAGATGCATTGCGCTGGAGTGAAATGTTAAATGATATATTTGACTTTATCATCGAAAGTTTCGCACGCCATCATCATGAAGCTCACCAACGTTTACTGGCGAGCCAGCAGGAAGTAATCGACGAGTTGAGCAGCCCGGTCATACCAATTCGTAAAGGTATCGGCATTTTGCCATTGGTCGGCGGGATTGATACATACCGTGCCAAAGTGATTTTGGAGACAGCTCTTGAAGAGAGTGCCAAGCAGCAATTGACGACGCTTTATATCGATCTGTCGGCGGTGCCGATTGTCGATACGATGGTTGCCCATCAATTGTTCCAGTTGATGGATTCGCTGAGAATCATCGGTGTGGAGTCTGTCCTATCCGGCATCCGCCCTGAAATTGCACAAACCGCTGTGACACTGGGAATTGACTTCAAAAACATCCAAGTCTACGCCAATCTGATGCAGGCGCTTGATGCACTTGAACATTAAAAAAGAGCCGTTCTCCTTGAGAACGGCTCTTTTTGAGTTATAGCACATATAAGTAGACGGCCAGGAAGTGGGATGTGCTTCCAAGCAAGATGAAAATATGGAAAATCTCGTGGAATCCTAAATAACGCGAAGAAAGAAAGTCTGGTTTGAGCCAATAGATGACACCGCCGACCGTGTATAGGAGACCCCCGGCAACAAGAAGCCACAACCCGGCAGCAGGCAGACTGGAGGCGAGCGGTCCCACTGCAAAGATGATAATCCAGCCCATTAAGATATAAATGGCGGTCGACAGCCAGCGTGGTGAATGAAACCAGATCATCTTGAAGAGAATGCCGCTAATGCCAAGTAAGGCGACTATAGCGAAGATCGACCAGCCGAGCGTGCCTTCTAGCGCAATCAAGCAAAACGGTGCATAGGAACCGGCAATCAGCAAGAAAATCATCGAATGATCCAGCTTACGGAAAAAAGCAATAATTCTGGGACGCGCTTTTACGGAATGGTAAACCGTCGACGCCGTATAAAGCAGGATCAAGCTGATGCCAAAGATGACGACTGCTGTGACATGCGCAGCGGGCGCTTGCGAATAGGCGGCTTTAATGGCCATCGCGAGCAAAGCGGAAAAGGACAGAAGTGCTCCGGCCAAATGGGACAAAGCATTAAAAGGCTCTCGGATAAATGCAGTCATGGAACTATACCCCCTGATACGTAGTTATCGAAACTACTTATAATAATATACACATTGATTTCGTGGGTCAAGTTTGTCGCCTTTTCCATCATAGGGTAAAATAGAAAAACAGAAGTTGAGGTGAAGCGAATGGAAAGCATCGATCGGCTCATTGGCCAATTGGCTCTCGACAGCCAAATCCGCACAAGCGATATCCCGAAAATCGATTTATACGTAGACCAAGTCATTCAGTTATTCGAGACAGCCTTCCACGACACGAAAAGGTACCCGGACGACAAAATATTGACGAAAACGATGATCAATAATTATGCCAAAGGAAAATTATTTTATCCGGTGCAGCAAAAAAAATATACGCCCGACCATATTATACTTATCAACTTGATTTACCAGATGAAAAGCACGCTATCAATCAACGACGTAAAAAAAGTGCTGGAAAAAGTGAATGAAAAAGCACAGGCGCGGGAATTGGATCTATCCGAGTTCTACGAAACTTATTTGACGCTTCAAGAGGACAATCACGCTGCATTTAAGGAAGAATTGGAACGGCAAGCAGAGGCCGTCGCCAGCATCCAAAGTGATGAAAGCGGAGAACTTTCCAAAGTGCTATTCATTGCGTCGCTTGTCCATAAAAGCAACTTGTACAGAAGGGCCGCTGAAAAACTGGCCGATGAATTGATAAGGGAGGAATCCAATGGCAAAAATTCTTATTGACGCAGACGGCTGCCCAGTAGTCGATTTGGCGCTTGTGCTTGCCAAGCGTTTCAATTGGCCGGTGCTGCTCATTTGTGATACGTCCCATGAAATGCACCGCGAAGGAGCAGAGACGCTGACGGTATCGAAAGGAGCGGACGCGGTCGATTTTGTTTTGGTGAACCGTGTAGAGCCTGGCGATATCGTCGTCACACAGGACTATGGGCTTGCTGCGATGGTGCTCGCAAAACGCGGAGTGCCGATCGACCAGAATGGGCGCGTCTATAATGAAGGCAATATTGAACAATTACTTCACGGCCGCCATGTCGCCAAAAAAATCCGCCAAAGCGGTGGACGCATGAAGGGTCCGAAAAAGCGCCAGCAAGCCGATAACGATAAGTTCCGTGAAAGCTTGATTCTCCTATTGGAAAGTTGAAAGATCCGCAATCAGGCGGGTCTTTTTTGTTGAGAAATATAGTTACAGTCGGTTCGGACTGAAATGGAAACTGGGAGTAATTTTTAGACTGTAGGGAATATATAGGAATATGAATAACTGGATGGGGAGGAAGATATGATGAAGAAAATAGCAGTTATCGTGACGAATCATAAAGACTTAGGAAATCGAGGCAAAAAGACTGGCCTATGGCTGCGTGAACTAACGGATTTCTATCACGAAGTAAAAGATGATTTTGAAGTCGATATAATCAGCACAAGCGCTGGAAAAGTGCCGCTCGACCCAAGAAGCCTTCCAGCGGCGGTGGTCAATGGACGAACACGCCACTACTACTTGGATAAAAACATCCAGCGCCAATTGGATCGACCGTTGACGCCAGGCCAAGTGAAAGCCGATGAATACGCCGGGATCTATTTTACTGGTGGACATGGAACGATGTGGGATTTCCCTGACAATAAGGAATTACAGCGAATGACGGCGAGCATTTATGAAAAAGGCGGCATCGTAGCAGCTGTTTGCCACGGCCCGAGTGGATTATTGAACGTCCGCCTATCCGATGGCAGCCCTTTGCTTTCGGGGCATCTTGCAACAGGGTTTTCGGATTTGGAAGAAAAGTTGCTCGGCCTTTATAAAGACATCCCATTTTCCTTGCAGAGCGAATTGAAAGAGCGCGGCGCTCTTGTTCAAATCGCTCAGCTGCCGCTTGAAGCATGCGTCATTGAGTCGGGGCGATTGATTACCGGGCAAAATCCGGCATCCGCTTCCGGCGTCGGGGAAAAAATGCGAGAACTGCTTAAATTGGCAGAGCGCTACTCTGATTAAAGGCATCCAGCGCCAATGACAAGAAAGGGAGCTTTTCTAAAAAAGGAATGAGAAATGGACATGCCGCTCATTCAAACGGTTGTAACTGAAAACGCTCGGTATCCTGTAAACCAGCGTGATCTCGTCGGTGGAGTCCGAAATTTATTTGGAAACGACCATGAGGATATGGGAAGATTGCTCAAAGTATTCAACAACGGGCAGATAGAAAACCGGTATTTTGTAGCGCCCTTACAGTGGTTTTAGTAGAACAGGGCGCTTGAAGAAAGAAGGTAAAAAAACTTTCCTTTTTCCTAATTAAAATTTTATTAATAGGGTATACAAAATAGAAATGACAGAAACACGCATTATTTTGGAGGGATTCTGATGAAGAGATCAACGATGAATACAGTAGTGGGCAGCGCGCTTGCAGCGGCTGCAGGGGTTTTCGTCTACAAAACCTATCAAGAAAAAAATACACTCCGCGTCCAGGAAGACATCGACATGCACAACAGCAAAGAAATCGATGAGCGCGAAAGCGTCTACGCCATCGAAGACTCAAGTGAACAAGGGCTCTCGCAATTGGATTCCGCTTACCGCGAAGAATGGCAAGCGAACGCGTTCCCGCAAACCCAGAAAGAATTACGCGAACTGGAAGAAGACAAATAAATCATATCAGCAAGCGAAGGCAGAAAATCATCTGCTTTCGCTTTTTCTTCGTGTATGATTTGAAGGTAGAGTAAATTTGAAAGGAGTGTCAGCACGTGTGGATCCGAAAGCCGTTTTTTGAATACACAGCGGGAATACTATTGCTCGCAATCACATTATACGTACTCAGCAAGTTGGACTATATTTGGGAACCGATCCGCATCGTCATCGCTACATTGTTTGCGCCGATCGTCATTGCCGGAATTCTATACTACCTGCTCCGGCCATTGGTCCGCGTTCTTTCCCGCCGCATGCCGAAAATCGCAGGGATTGGCATTGTTTTTACAGTGATTGCGCTTGCGGTTGCGAGCCTCGTCTATTTCTTTGGGCCGACCTTGATCGAACAAGGAGAAAGCTTGGTGGATTTAGCGCCTGAGAAAGTGGAGGAAATGGGTTTGGAATCAAATAATCTCCTGGAAGGTTTTGAATTCGGCGGGTTTTCTGGGCAGGAAATTAGCGACCGTATCTACGGCTATGCCCAAAGCCTCTCGAGCAATCTATTTGAAAATGTGCTCGACATCCTCGGCATGCTGGTAAATGCGGCCATTGTCTTGATCGTAGTGCCTTTCATCTTGTTTTTCCTGCTGAAAGACGATGATAAATTCATTCCGCATTTAGTAAAGCAGCTTCCGGAAGACCATAAATTGGAAGGGAAGAAGCTGCTGAAAGATCTGGATGAAACTTTATCCACTTTCGTGATCGGTCAGGCAACGGTCGCGGCTGTGATTGGTGTACTGATGTACATCGGTTATTTGATTATCGGACTTGAATACGCGTTCACGCTTGCTGTTTTTGCCATGTTTCTCGTAGTGGTTCCATTTCTCGGGCCTCTCATCGGAATCATCCCGGCGATTTTGGTTGCCTTGTTGAATGATGGCTTGTTTATGGCATTTAAAGTCATACTCGTCCTATTGGTGGTGCAGCAGCTCGAAGGCAATCTAGTCACGCCGAATGTCATGGGCAATCGGCTTCATGTCCATCCATTGACGATTATTTTGCTGTTGATGGTTGCCGGCGCTTTATATGGCTTTATTGGAATTTTGATTGCTATCCCAGCTTATGCCGTACTGAAGACGCTCGTCCATAATTTCCGTTTGTTTTATCGGCTTTATAAAAAGCGCAACGTTAGCCGTTGAAGCTAGTCATTTAGGCACAAGCATACATCCTACTCCCTATTAAATTTCATTCGAAAGGTTCTGAATTTGTGAATATTGTGATATATTAGTCAATAGAATGATCATTATCTAATAGAGGGGATGTTTATTGATGAAAAAATGGACCTTATTGGCATTATTGCTAGCAGTTCTTACAGTACTTGCCGCGTGCGGCGATTCAGATGAAGAATCCGGTGGGGGAGACGGGGAAACATACCGTGTTGGAATTGATACCACTTATCCACCTTTCGAATTTGAAGACGAGGGCGAATATACAGGAATCGATATTGATTTGATCAATGCCATTGCCGAGAACCAAGGATTCGAGATCGAATTCAACCCGATGGATTTTGGAGGCATTATCCCAGCGTTGCAAGCTGACCAATTGGATGTGGCGATTGCGGGTATGAGTATTACCGATGAGCGCAAAGAAATCGTGGATTTCTCGGATCCGTATTTTGATGCCGGCCTTTCTTTGGTTGTGGCTGAAGACAATAGCGACATTACCTCACTTGAAGATCTAGAAGGCAAGACCGTTGCAGTGAAGAGCGGAACAACAGGCGCTCAATTCGCGCGCGACAACGAGGATGAGTATGGCTATGAGATTTCCCAGTTTGAAGACAGCCCTTCGATGTTCCAGGAAGTATCAAACGGCAATGCCGATGTGCTTCTTGAAGATTACCCTGTCATCGCTTATGCCATCGCAGAAAGCGAATTGGCTTTGAAAACTGTCGGCGAGCGCTTGACGGGCGACCAGTATGGCATCGCTGTCTTGAAAGGCGAGAATGCAGAATTGCTTGAACAAATCAATGCAGGGCTGCAGGAATTGCGCGACAGCGGCGAATATGATGAAATCTTAAACAAATACATCGCAGAATAAAATCATGTAGCGCGCATTCGCGCGCTGCATTTTTTTATGTAAGGGGGAACTGAGGGTGCAGACAATTATCAATGCTTTTCCATACTTAATGGAAGGCTTGCAAGTTACGCTTTATATTTTCAGCATAGCCATTGTCCTAGGCTTCTTGCTCGGGCTGGTTGTCGCTTTGCTGCGCTTGGCACCGTTCAAGATCTTGAACTGGATCGCTAAAATCTTCGTCGATGCAATCCGGGGAACGCCTTTCATTGTTCAGCTGTTCTTCATTTACTTCGGCTTGAACTCACTTGGGTTCTTTTCGCTTGATAATACCACTGCAGGGATCGTAACAGTCGCGATCAACGCCGGTGCTTACTTCTCGGAAATCATCCGTGCCGGTATCCAGTCGATCGACAAAGGGCAAACGGAAGCAGCGCGCTCGCTCGGGCTGGGCTCGACGCAGACCATGCGCCACATTATTTTGCCTCAGGCATTCCGCCGCATGCTCCCGACCATTACCAACCAGGCGATCATTTCCTTAAAGGATACCTCGCTACTGTCGGTTATCGGGGTGGCGGATTTGACACAGGAAGGGCGCATCCAGGCAAGTGCCACGTTTGATGCGTTTAACGTGTACTTGATCCTTGGCATCATTTACTTTATCGTTATTTACTTGCTCTCGATGCTCGCGAGCTTTGTAGAAAGGAAGTTTGTATTGCGATGAGTATGATCAGAGTCGAAAACCTCAAAAAATCATTCGGAGATTTGGAAGTCATCAAAGATATGAGCACAGTTGTGGAAGAGAAAGAGGTCATTTGCGTTATCGGCCCTTCCGGTTCCGGCAAAAGTACGTTTCTTCGTTGCTTAAATCGCCTAGAAGACATCAGCGGTGGCCATGTTTATATTGAAGGAACGGACATCACGAATCCGAAAGTCGATATCAATAAAGTGCGCCAAGACGTGGGAATGGTATTCCAGCAATTTAATTTGTTCCCGCATAAAACGGTGCTTCAAAATGTGACGCTGGCGCCGATTAAATTGAAAAAAGGCGACCAGAAAGCAGCCGAAAAGAAAGCTTACGAATTGCTGGATAAGGTCGGTTTGCGCGAAAAGGCGAAAGCGTACCCGGGCGAATTGTCAGGCGGGCAGAAGCAGCGCGTCGCCATTGCGCGCGCACTCGCGATGGATCCGAAAATCATGCTGTTCGATGAGCCGACTTCAGCGCTCGATCCGGAAATGGTTGGAGACGTGCTGGATGTCATGAAGCAACTCGCGAGAGAAGGCATGACCATGGTTGTCGTGACCCACGAAATGGGCTTTGCGGCGGAAATGGGCGACCGCGTGCTGTTTATCGATGGCGGCTATATCGTCGAAGAGAACGTGCCGAAGGAATTGTTCGGTAATCCGCAGAATGAACGGACGAAAGCGTTCTTGAGTAAAGTGTTGTAAAGATGAGTGGAAAAGCGTGCCTATTGGGCGCGCTTTTTTAATTTGGTTGGAAGTAGATAACGAGGGCTTTTGAGCGGAACTATTCTTGAGGGTTGAGTTGAGCATCGTTTTGGCAATCGCCGCCGTGCTTTGGGTTGGCCTCTTGCAATAAGCCAGAAAGAGCATCTGTCTTATTGCGTCGGCTCACCCTTGGCGCTCGGCGGCTTAGAGATTTCGTTGTATATACACTGTTTAAATAGCTCTGCTTCTATAGTTAGTTGCCGGCTAGTGGGGGAATCGCTTCCCGGGTGGCGGTTGAAATAAGATAGCGAGGGTTTGCTTGCGGAAGTGTTTCGGCTTTCTAGTTGAGCTTCATACTGGCAGTCGCCGCCGTGCTTTGGGATGGCCTCTAGCAATAAGCCAAGAAGAGCACTTGTCTTATTGCATCGGCTCACCCCTTTACGCCGGGCGGCTTGGAGATTTCGTTGTATATACACTGTTTAAATAGCTCTGCTTCTATAGTTAGTTGCCGGCTAGTGGGGGAATCGCTTCCCGGGTGGCGGTTGAAATAAGATAGCGAGGGTTTGCCTGCGGAAGTGTTTCTGCGTTCTAGTTGAGCTTCATATTAGCAATCGCCACCGTGCTTTGGGTTGGCCTCCTGCAGTAAGCCAGAAAGAGCATCTGTCTTATTGCATCGGCTCACCCTGGGCGCTCGGCGGCTTGGAGATTTCATTGTTTTCTGCTTGATGAAATCGATCTGCTTCTATATAAAGTTGCCGGCTAGTGGGGGAATCTCTTCCCGAGAAGGGACATCAGACAGGTCGCTGGTGGAACAGGAAAACTTTTTGTTTTGCAAATGGAGACTCGGAACACTTCAGTCTTTGGCTTGTTTGGAGCAAGCTATAGAACATGATGCGTTTTAATCTTTTATATCAAGAGGATTGAAGAAACGATTTTCTACTTTAAAACTAGGAGACGGAGTGGAAGGGGGCTGACGCCTGTGGGACCGCGCGGGCTGGCGAGACAAACGTGGCGCGTCCTTTGCGGCACGTTGGCTCAACACCCGCCCCATTCCCGGGCAGCTGAAAACGCGACGTCCTGTCGCATCAGCTGCATGACTCGCATCCTGCGAGCCCCAAGCAGCCATTGGAGCGCAGTCGAAAAGCGGAAACTTTTCAAATCTCTTACTCATCAATCGTTCAATATTTTATGGTCAGACTTCAAATTCAAACAAAACAAAAAACGTGCCGCAGGGGCACGTTTTTTCTGATGGATTATTCAGCGTCAAAGACGTGGACTTTCTCCATTTTGTCGCCGTTTTTCATAGCTTTCGCAGTTTCCAGGCCTTTTGTTACTTGGCCGAATACTGTGTGGACGCCATCAAGATGCGGCTGTTTATCATGGACGATAAAGAACTGGCTAGATCCAGTGTCTTTGCCGGCATGTGCCATAGAGAGGCTGCCTGGTTGGTGCTTATGCGGGTTGCCTTCAGTTTCACATTTAATTGTTTTGCCGCTGCCGCCCATACCTGTGCCAGTTGGGTCTCCGCCTTGGGAAACGAAACCTGGAATAACGCGGTGGAAAACAACGCCGTTATAGAATCCAGAGTTTGCAAGCTCCTCGAAGTTTGCGACTGTGTTCGGTGCTTCATTCGGGAAAAGGTCGAATTCGATTACTTCGCCGTTTTCCATGTGCATGTGGCCTTTTTTCGCCATATCTAACATCTCCTTTTCATTTGGTTCATCCCTTAGTATATCGACTTTTGGTGCCACTGCCTACTGAAAAGGGGCTTATAGCGCTTTTAGGAATCCGCCATCCACGACGATTGATTGCCCAGTGACATAGGAATTGGCAGCGGAGGCCAAAAAGACGACTGTGCGGGCGAATTCAGCGGGTTCACCTAAGCGGCCTCGAGGGATTTGGGCTTCCGTATTTTTCATTACTTTTTCGGGCGAGAGACCCTGTCTGTCTGCAGCTGCTTGAGTCAATTCGGCGACACGATCAGTTGAGATTTTGCCGGGGCCGACGGTGTTGACCATGATATTGTCTGCAGCCACTTCGCGGGCAAGTGTTTTCGCAAAGCCGACCATGCCAGCGCGCATCGTATTCGATAAGATCAAGCCGTCAATCACTTCTTTTGTCGAAGATGATGAGATATTGATAATGCGGCCGAATTGTTGTTCTTTCATATATGGAAGCACTTCACGGCATGTACGGATATAGCTCAATAAGTTTTGGTCGAATGCTGCATACCAATCCTCATCGCTCATATTGTCGAAGCCGCCTGCTTTTGGGCCGCCTGTGTTGTTGACCAGCACATCGATGCGTCCGAACTGCGCGTTGATTTTGTGGAATAATTGCTGGATGTCTTGAGCTTTTGACAAATCGCACGCATAAGCGTGAACCTGTTCATTTTTGCTTGTGCTGCGGATTTCTTCAGCAGCTGCGCTTGCTGAATCCTCACTACGGCTCGAGACGATGACAATCGCCCCTTCTTTAGCGAACTCCAAGGCAGATGCTTTGCCGAGACCTTTACTGGAAGCCATGACGACAACTACTTTTTCTTTTAATCCAAGATCCACATTTATCATCCTTTCCATTTGGTTCCTTGTTTCAGTTTACGATAGAATAAAAGGGATGGAAATGCTTGTTTCGGATTTCCGCCATAAGTCCAATGGCGGAGACCCTATATAGATGTGGTAGGATGGATATATTGATTAGATTAGGAGTGTTGGAAATGGAAGAACGTGAAATCTTCGATATTACAATCATCGGCGGCGGCCCGACTGGCTTGTTCGCTTCGTTTTACGGCGGCATGCGCAAAATGAAAGTGAAAGTGCTGGACAGCCTTCCGCAGCTTGGCGGGCAATTGATGGAATTGTACCCGGATAAATTCATTTACGACATCGGTGGTTTCCCGAAAGTACTGGCAAAAGATTTGGTGGATAATCTGGTTGAACAGGCCAAATATGGCGACCCTGAAATCTGCCTGGAAGAAACAGTGGCTGCTGTTGAGCGGGAAGACGAGCATTTTGTCATCACGACCGACAAAGGCGCGCATTATTCTAAAGCGATTCTGTTAACGGCGGGCGTCGGGGCTTTCCACCCGCGTAAATTGGCAGTCGATAGCGCTGAACAATTTGAAGGCAAGACGCTGCATTACGGCGTGAAAGACTTGACACTGTTCAGCGACAAAAAAGTCGTAGTTCTCGGCGGAGGAGACTCTGCAGTTGACTGGGCGATGATGCTTGAAAATGTAGCGGCACAAGTGACATTAAGCCATCGCCGTGAGAAAATGACGGCGCATGAAGCGAATATTGATACGATGATGCAGTCGACAGTAGAAGTGAAGAAGCCTTTCAACGTCAAGGAACTGGTCGGAGACAACGGCGAAATCCGTGAGCTTGTGCTGGAAGATAAAGAAGGAAACGAAGAGCGCTTAGAAGTCGATCACGTCGTCGTCAACTATGGCAATATCACCTCGCTCGGCCCGATTAAGGAATGGGGCCTTGAGATGGACAAGAACTCGGTCATCGTCAATTCCAAAATGGAAACGAACGTACCGGGCATCTACGCGGCAGGTGACATCGCCACTTACGAAGGAAAAGTGAAATTGATCGCTGTTGGCTTTGGTGAAGCACCGACGGCCATCAATAATGCGAAGTCTTACTTGGATCCGAAATCCAGAGTACAGCCTTTGCATAGCACGAGCGTGTTTAAATAAAGAACAGAAAATGCCCGGCAAGCTGTTCAGCTTGCCGGGCATTTTCTGTCTGAAATCACAATGGGTGTTTTTTCTTTTTCACTGCAACAGGATCTTGGCTGGCCGCTTTCAAGAACGCGGCCCCCATCAGCAGGACGACGACCGAGAATGGCAAGGCCGCAATGATCAAGGAGTTCTGCAAGCCTTGTGTACCGCCGCTGTAGACGACGATAGCTGCAACAGCTGACTGGATCAAGCCCCAAGTAATTTTCACCAAGTTCGGGGGATTTAATAAGCCGCCGGTTGTCTGCATGCCAAGCACGAATGTCGCGGAGTCAGCAGAAGTGATGAAGAAGATAGCGACTACGAACAACGTGAGTATCGACATGACGGTGCCGAGTGGATAATGCTGGAGTACGCCGAATGTGGCAGTTTCTAAGCTATAATCGGAAATCGTATCGATACCTTTCTGTTGCAAGTCCAAAGCAGAGACTCCGAACACCGAGAAGAAAATAAAGCAGACGAGTGACGGGACGGCGAGAACGCCAAGCATGAATTCACGAACCGTTCGCCCCCGTGAAATGCGGGCAATGAAAATGCCGACGAACGGCGCCCAAGATACCCACCATGCCCAGTAAAAGACTGTCCAGCCGTCTACCCAGACGCGGCGTTCGGTGTTCAGCGGCTCCAAATTGAAGCTCATCGATAAGAAATTGGAGAAATAGCCGCCAAGAGAATCTGCAAACATATTCATAATATAAAGCGTCGGTCCGACAATCAACAGCATGCCGAGCAAAATGAATGCCAGCACCATATTGATATTACTTAAATATTTGATGCCCCGGCCAATGCCGGACCAAGCGGAAATGATGAATAATAAGGTAGCAACGGCAAGGATCAATAATTGAAAGGCGAACGTATTCGGTGTCCCGAACAGGAACGACAGCCCTTCGTTGATTTGCGCAGAGCCAAATCCAAGTGTAGAAGCGACGCCAATGACCGTTGCGAAGACAGCGAGCGTATCGATCAGCTTGCCGAGCCAACCGCTCATCCGCTTTTTGCCGAACAGCGGAATGAGTGTCGCGCTGATGAGGCCTGGCGAACCATTATGGAATTTCGCGTAAGCGAGCGATAAAGCCACCAGCCCGTAAATGGCCCAGGCATGGATGCCCCAATGGAAAAATGAGAACTGCATCGCTTCTTTGACGGCTTCATCAGAGCCGACTTCAGAACGCGGTGCGCTAATAAATGCGTGGGAAATCGGTTCGGCTGTTGTCCAGAAAACAAGCCCCATGCCCATTCCGGCGGAGAACAACATTGCAAACCATGATACCAAACCAAATTCCGGTTCGTCGCCGGCTTTCCCGAGTTTGATATCGGCAAACTTAGAAAAAATCAAATAAAGGCAAAAGATAAGGATGACGAAGACAGAGGCGAGGTAATACCAGCCGAATGTGGATGAGATCCACGAAGTGAGCGCACCGGTCTGCGCTTGGAAGTTTTCGGGCTCTAAAAATCCCCAAGTGACCATAGCCAGGCAGATGGCGATCGAAATCCAAAAAACAATCGTGACATTTTTCAAATGAGTTCCCCCTAATTTAATAAAAACTATACTTTTCTAAATAAATAAAGCTGTAATTAGTTATTCCCCAACAAAGAAAGGCTAATCCATTCTGTCGTTGTTAATAGAAGAAAAAAGGAGGAAGGCAAGAAAAAAGCTTTGTTTCCGATTTATAAGAAAGAATATTCTGATTTATTACAGTCTGTCATATTTAAATGGATGTCGTAATGTAATTGTTAAATATCATCTGTCGTCCTGTCATGTTCTTGCAATGCGCACGTGTTAAGCTGTGTCTTGTGTTAGTGAAAAGGAGGAATTTCAATTATGAAAAAGCAAATCGTTACACTAACTGCAATCGCGGCATTAAGTGTAGGCGCAGCATCGACAGCAAGCGCTAATTCATCGTATACAGTTCAGTCAGGTGACACTTTGTGGGGAATCTCACAAGAAAAGAACGTTTCCGTTCAAAATCTTAAAAACTGGAACGATCTATCATCAGACTTGATTTTCCCGAACGAGACGCTCTCTGTTGAAGGAAAAGAACAGGCATCCAAGAAATCATCGAACTCATCATCTACCTATACAGTTAAAAGCGGCGATACTTTGTTCAAGATCGCTTCCGCTCACGGAATCTCATTGGATCAATTGATGAACTGGAACAACATCTCCGGCCACATGATCTACCCTGGACAAGAATTCGCAGTTAAAGGCGCAGCAGCAAAAGCCGCAGCACCAGCACCGGCAGCAAAGGCACCGGCTAAAGAAGCACCGAAATCAACTCAAGCAGCACCAACTCCTGCAAGTGCACCAGCAGCGGCTAAACCAGCAGCAGCTTCTACACAATCAGGTAAAGAAATGACAGTATCTGCAACAGCTTACACAGCTTATTGCGCAGGCTGCTCAGGAATCACACGTACAGGAATCGACTTGCGTTCGAACCCGAACCAAAAAGTGATCGCAGTTGACCCATCCGTTATCCCACTCGGCTCAAAAGTATGGGTTGAAGGATACGGAACAGCAATCGCTGGCGACACTGGCGGAGCAATCAAAGGCAACAAAATCGACGTCTTTATTCCAACTCAAGGTGAAGCTTTGAACTGGGGACGCAAAAACGTCACAATCAAAATTCTAGACTAATTTTTATAAGCTACAAAGCCGAGGTGTTCATTCCCTCGGCCTTTTTTTATGTCGGCCCTTGCACCTATGCAAGGGCTTTTTTATATTAAATTCGCATTTTTTTAGTGAATAATCGGAAAAGTATTGAAATCAAAGTTAAGAAGCATATAATGTGGGGTATAGTTATGGAGTATTTATAATTTTTATACCTATTAAAGGAGGCGCATGAGATGGCAGAGAAGAAAAATGTTTCCAGACGCGATTTCTTGAAAACGTCAGGGATCGCGGCAGGCGCTCTCGTCGGTGGAGGAATTATTGGTGGAGTGATTGGCGCAAATACACGTCAGGATACGGCCGCTCCAAGTGGCGGTGAAGCAGGCCAAAACGGAGGGGCAGAAACGACCGAACCGGTGCGCGGCTTGCAATTCTTCAAGAACCAACAGGAGTTTGCGGTATTACAACAAGCAACTGAACGTATTTTCCCGGAAGATGATTTGGGGCCAGGCGCAATTGGCCTTGGCGTGCCGTTCTTTATCGATCACCAGCTAGCAGGGAGCTATGGCGAGAATTCACGTGAGTACATGCAGCCCCCATTTCAATTAGGCGAAGCGACTCAAGGGTATCAAAGCCGCTTGAAGCGAAATGAACTATTCAGACAAGGCTTGCAAAAAATGCAGCAGGAAGCCCAAAGCCGCTTCGAAGCGAACTTTGTCGATCTTGAACCCGAGCAGATGGATGAAATCCTGACAGCTTTCCAAGATGATGAAGTGGATATGCAAGCGGCAAATGCCCAATTCTTTTTCCGCCTTCTGCGACAGGCAACATTGAACGGGGCCTATGCAGATCCGATTTACGGAGGCAACCAGAATATGGATGCTTGGCGCATGAAAGGATTCCCAGGGCACCGTCCATCCTATATCAATGAAATCGAAAGCGAAGACTTCGTGGAAATGGATCCACATTCAGTAGGAGACATGCTGAGCTAAATAAGAAGGGGGAGTACGTATGGCGACAACGTTAGATAAAGTAGATGTAGTCACGGTAGGAGTCGGCTGGACCGGCGGAATCATCGCTGCCGAATGTGCAAAAGAAGGATTGAAAGTTGTCGGCTTAGAACGTGGTCAAGAGCGTTCGACAGAGGATTACTCTATGGTCCATGATGAATATCGCTATGCGATCCGTTACGAGTTGATGCAGGATTTATCGAAAGAAACCATTACATTCCGCAACTCTAGAGACCAGAAGGCATTGCCGATGCGCCAATTAGGTTCATTCCTTCTAGGGGAAGGCCTTGGAGGCGCAGGGACGCACTGGAATGGTCAAAACTGGAGATTTTTGCCATATGATTTTGAAATTAAAACCATGACCGATGCCAAATACGGTGAGAATAAATTGCCTGCCGAATATACATTGCAGGACTGGGGCATCACTTACGATGAACTCGAACCTTATTTCGATAAGTTCGAAAAAACGGCAGGGATTTCTGGAGAGGACAAGAACCCATTCTGGGGCGCACGGTCTTCAGAGTATCCGACCCCGCCAATGAAAAAGACGCCATTGCTGTCGAAGTTTGAAACGGCGACTAGCAACCTCGGCTATACGCCATTCATGATGCCTTCTGCCAACTTGTCGGAAGCATATGAAAACCCGGATGGACAACAAATTGCTGCATGCCAATATTGTGGATTCTGTGAACGCTTCGGCTGCGAGTACGGGGCCAAAACATCACCGGAAATCACTGTCGTTCCAGCGGCTCGTGCCACTGGCAACTACGATATCCGCTTCAATGCCAATGTAGTAGAGGTAATGAAAGAGGGCGAACGTGTAACAGGCGTGCGTTTCATCGATACAGTAACGCTTGAAGAGTTCATCCAGCCGGCGGAAGTCGTCGTATTGACGAGCTATGTAATGAACAACGCGAAACTATTGATGGTATCAGAAATTGGTCAAATGTATGACCCTGAAACCGGAGAAGGTTCACTTGGGAAAAACTACGCATACCAAATTCTTCCGGGCGCATCTGGCTTTTTCGATGACCAGATGAATGTCTTTATGGGAGCAGGCGCACTTGGCATGACGATTGATGATTTCAATGGCGATTCTTTTGACCATAGCGACCTTGACTTTATCCACGGAGCGAGTATTTCCATGACACAGACAGGATCGCGTCCGATCGCATCCAATCCACTGCCTCCGGAGACACCGTCTTGGGGAGCGGATTTCAAGAAAGCTTCCATTGAAAATTATACGCGTACATTGTCAGTAGGTGCACAAGGGGCATCCATGCCACACCGTGATAACTACTTATCGCTTGACGAGACGTATAAAGATGTTTATGGTGTTCCACTTCTGCAACTAACTTATAACTTTACAGATCAGGATCGTGCGCTGCACAAATATCTTACTGAAAGAACAGTCGAAATCATGCAGGAAATGGGTGCGAAAACGGTTGTCGGAAGAGCGCCGATTTCAGATTACGACATCGTCCCTTATCAGACGACACACAATACAGGCGGCACCATCATGGGTGGAGATCCTGCAACTAGTGTCGTGAACAACTATCTGCAACATTGGGACATGGAGAACCTATTTGTTGTAGGCGCGGGGAATTTCGCGCACAACGGTGGTTATAACCCGACCGGCACAGTGGGTGCGTTGGCATATCGCTGTGCAGAAGGCGTCATCAAGTACAGCCAAGAAGGCGGTTCTTTAGTTTAATTTGTGAGGAGGAAAAGATATGGGTGGATTGGCTTCAATTGGTGTACCAGGCTTAATCATCATTTTAGTTATCGTGTTGATTATTTTCGGACCGAAAAAACTTCCGGAAATCGGCGGAGCCGTCGGCAAGACTTTTTCAGAATTCAAACGTTCGACAAAAGGCTTGATGGACGACGATGAGGAAGAGGACAAAGATAAGAAGGATAAAAAAGAAATAGCAGAAACGAATAAAACCGAAAGTTTATGAAGGTGGTTAAATGGATCCGTACGGAGAAAACAATCTGATCAGTCCCTTGCATAAGAAAAAGGCGAGCGAAGATCCGGCGGGACAGGAAAAGCAGAAGGCCGACTCCGGAACGGAACATGAAACCGGAGACATGCCAAAAGAGCCGACTCCGGGAGGGGGCCAACAACCTCCTGAAGAGCCTGAGGACAGAGTGGAAACCTTAGTCGACCATCTAGGGGATTTGCGAAAACAATTGATCAAAAGTTCCATCGTTTTCCTGTTCTTCCTGTTGCTCGTCTTTTCTACGCTGAATTTCTGGTTTCCATATGTGGTAAAGGGCAATGAATTGGTGATTCTCGGGCCTCTTGAAGTCGTGAAATTCTATACATCGATTTCTGCCACTATGGCCCTTGGTCTGTCACTGCCGTTTTTAATCCACTTCATCTGGCAGTTCGTTAAACCAGGGCTTGAAGAGACCGAAGCCAGATTTCTCGGCTTGTATTCGCCGGTAATGCTGCTCTTGTTTGTATTCGGCGTCGCATTCGGCTATTTTGTCGTCAATCCGTTGAGCTATCAGTTCCTGATCGGCCTAGGAGCGGCAAATTTCGATGTAATGATTTCGGCGAACGAATACGTCCATTTCTTGATCATGACCACGATTCCGCTTGGTTTATTGTTCGAAATGCCTATCTTGGCATTGTTCTTATCATCAGTCGGCGTCTTGACGTCCGTTTCGATGAAAAAAGTCCGGAAATGGTCATACCTTAGTTTAGCCATTGTTTCCGCTCTTATCACGCCGCCGGATTTTCTCAGCCAGCTATTGGTTTTGATTCCGATGGCGGGGCTTTATGAAGCCAGCATTTATGCGGTGAAGAAAATGGAAGCGCGAAACGAACGGATAGAAGATACGACTGTATAATAGAAAGCAAAAGGGCTGCCCAAAACATCATGTTATGATTTGGGTCAGCCCTTTTCTTGTACTGCTTACTTGAAAAGGAGGACGTGAAGATGCCGATGGAAATTAGAGAAATCGAAGACTTGCGCGAAGTGGATGCAATGGACCTTGTGGAAGAAAGTGAAGCTGAGGGATATCGTTTCCTGAGGCGGCTCGTCGATCAATACGAGGACGGAAGCAATCGCTTCGACCAACAAGGGGAAGTGCTATACGGTGTGTTTGAACCCGATGGCAAATTGGTCGCGATCGGTGGATTGAACCGGGATCCTTATTCTACGAAAGAAGGGATCGGCAGGCTCCGGCGTATTTATATTGCCGACGCTGTAAGAAGAGAAGGAATCGGAACGAAATTGTTGCAAAAGATCATCGATTCTGCCAAAGGCCAATTCAGTGAACTTGTGGTACGTACGGATTCCGCTTCAGCGGATGCCTTTTATCGTCGGAACGGCTTCTCTGGTGATGTCGGCTTACCGGATGTCACGCACCGGCTCGCTCTGGAGCAGCACGCTGCAAAACCATAAGATAAATTCATGAAGCGATGGATTAAAATCCGTTTGCTGAATCACCTTTTCTTGTACAATGGAAGTCAAAGGACTGCCATTTGAGAAAAGGTGATTTTTTGATTTGCATCGGGGGTGGAAGAGAATGCGTAAAGTGGTGGTCACAGTGTATGATGAGGGATGGCCTATTGAATTTGAGCATGCTGCAGAAGCGATCTGTGGAATGCTCGGGTCCAAGTGTCTGGAAGTAGAGCATATCGGCAGTACCGCAGTGCCGGGACTTGCGGCCAAGCCAGTAATTGATTTGCTCGTGATCGTTTCAGATATCGAGGCGTTGGACCAGCTTGAAGAAGAGTTCCGACAGCTTGGGTATCAAGCGAAAGGCGAAAATGGGCTGCCGGGCAGGCGCTATTTTGAACGCGGCGGAAATGCACGCACACATCACGTACATTGTTATGGACAGGGCGATCCGGAAATTTTACGCCATCTGGCTTTCAGGGATTTCTTGAAGACGAACCCGCAAACTGCAGCAGCATACGGTAGACTGAAGTTAAAGTTAGCGAAACAATACCCTCTGGACATCGACCAATACATAGAAGAAAAACAAGCGATGATCCAGGAAATCGAGAGAAAAGCGATGGGAGAGATTTGATGGAAATGGCGAATTGGAAAGGCGCTGCTGGCGTCTGTGTTAATGAGCGGAATGAAATTTTATTGGTGCTCATGAAAGCACCGGAAGAAGACAGCAAATGGTCGGTTCCTGCAAGTGGCACGGAAGCGGGCGAAACGCTCGAACAATGCTGTGAGCGTGAATTCGAGGAAGTGACGGGGCTTTCGGTCAAGGCAGGGGAAATCTTGAAGACCCGGAACGGCAATTATGAAGATGCCGCCGTGCTATTTGATTTGCATTATTTTCGGGTTGAAGTAACAGGTGGCGAATTAATCATTCCGAAAGATGATTTTTTAATCGAGGACATCTCTTGGAAACCCATCGAAGAAATCGAAAAACTGGAGCTTGCCTATCCGGATGATTTTGAGCTTTTCAAATCGCTTGTTGCAGCGTGAGTACAGCAGGATTTAAAAAATGGGGCTGGGGTAAAGAAGAACTAACAAAGTTTTCGGGAGGGCGATCGCATGGACAAGGAACGGAAGGACAAAGAAGGCGAGAAACTGCTGCCGGATGTAGAACCGGGCCGCCATCAGCCGCCGGATAAAGAAGTGGATCCGATGCCGGACAGAGAATTGGAATACGAAGAAAACTCCAATGAAAAATATCGGGATCAGCTACCAGATGACAACAAGAATGACTAGATTAACCGGCCGCTTGTAATAGAGCGGCATTTTTCATGTGCTTAGATAAAGGAGAGTTCAAAGCCTGTTCATCAGGAAGAAAAGGGGGAGGCTTATGCCGCGACATCAATTTGCAAATGCAGTGTGGCAAGAAGAAAATGCGATGGAAGCGGCGGATTTTCGCCAATTGCTCACAGATAATCCGAAGCTGCAGCAATGGATCGATCAATCGAAAAAATTAACCGTCAATATTCTTCATGCAGATACTTCTCAAGTAGGGAGAGAGGTCTTATGGGGCTCATTGATTTATAAGCAAAGCCGCCATGCCAGGGACGCCCAGGATGTCTTTCACTTCTATGTTTCGGCTGAATTGTTGGTGACCAGTACACTCGATTTCGAGGAAGACTTGGATATGCCAAGGCATTTGATGATCCAGCAGATGGAAAGTGCTGATACACCGATCGAAGTGATGATGATCCTGCTCGGAGGAATGGTCGGTTCGGTTTTGCATAAAATTGACGGTTTTGAAGAGCGCCTCCATCAATTGCTGTGGAATATCAAAGAACACAACAACCGCAAAACTTTGGAAAGCATCGAGGAAGTGCGGCATGAAATCTTGTTATGGAAACATTTAATCATGGGATTCCGTGAAATCAGCATGGCGGTTGAGGAGATCTTCGGTGAAGCCGTTCATGACGGCAGAGAATATAAACGGACAGCTAAACGAATCGATCGTTGTGTCATGCTCGTCGAATCCTATGAAGATGAAATTAACAATATGGTCGATATGGAAAACGTCGTCGCGAATTACCGCGGCAATGAAATCGTCAAAACCTTGACGGTGCTGACAACTTTGTTCACGCCGGTCATGGCATGGGGCGCTTTATGGGGAATGAACTTCAAAGTCATGCCCGAACTCGATTGGAGTTTAGGATATGTGGCAGCCATATTGGTCATCGCCATCTCCACATTCTTATTGTATTTGTATTTCAAGCAAAAAGGATGGACTGGGGATATTCTCCGCTCAATCGACAACAAAGGCAAAGAAAAACAAAGGCAGGACTGATGCCAGTCCTGCCTTTGTTATTTCGGTTTATCTTTTTTTAGTTCTTCAAGTAGCTCGGTGTAACGATGCAAGTCACGGTCATCGTATTTGCCGATATAATTGATTAGCATCTCTTCGACGTCCCGCCGTTGCCGCTCCGCTGCGATGAGTTTTTCTTTCATCGACTTCTGCTTCCAAAGGATCGTATCTTCCACGTCTTCCATTTTGTTGAGCATATCGATTTCTGCGAGCAGTACCAATGCGGCGTTCTTTTTCTCTTCGTACTTCTTCAATGCCTTGTCAATTTTCCGCGTGTCGTTCTCATAGGTCATATTGGAATACATCGACATACGCATACGCCTCCTCCGCCATTTATACTTTTACATTAACAGATATTAGAATATTCTGTCTATAAATAATAGGCAAAAAGATGGCGGAAACACTCTTTCGTCATGAAGTGCTTTCCGCCGTCTCCGCAGGCTCTATCCAATTTTGTGACCAACGTTCGATTTCCTTCATGACCGGCTGGAGCGAAGCACCTTTTTCAGTCAACGAATATTCAATCCGCACTGGGGTCTCGGGATGGACAGTGCGTTCGACCAATCCGTCTCCTTCTAGAGTTTTCAGCCGTTCAGACAGGAGGCGTCCGCTGATTCCAATTTCTTCCGTTAATTGGCCAAAGCGCTTTGGTTCGGCCATCAATTGGTGGATGAGCAGGCCTGTCCAGCGCTGTCCCAATAAGGAAATAGCTGCTTCAAAACGTGGGCAAATTTCCTGGTTTTTCATGTTCACCGCTCCTTTTTCTTCATAATAGCATATCCCCATAAGAATGAAAAAAACAGATGACTTTACGTAACTTAGTTATTAAAATATAATCAGTTACAAATAGTAAGTAGATGGAGGAGTTATCATGAATTTTCATCAAAAGCCTGTGCATTATGTCGAAAGCCTAGCATTGAAAGTGTTGGATTTGAAAGGGATGAGCCGTTTCTATATGGAAGTGTTGGGGTTTGAAACCATCGAAGAAAAGGAAAACGAGACCGTTCTTGGGGTAGGCGGGGAAGAGATCCTGACGCTTCAATCCGCGCCCGAGTTCAAGGCGAAAGCCGGCCGCTTTGCCGGATTGTATCATTTCGCGGTGCTATTGCCGGACCGGAAAGAACTCGGCAAAATATTGCTTCATCTTCATGAGCAGCAGATTCCGATCGGCTCTTCCGATCATCAAGTGAGCGAAGCCTTGTATCTATCGGATCCTGAAGGGAACGGCATTGAAATTTACCGCGACCGCGAACCCGGTGAATGGGAATGGCGCGGAGACCAAGTGCATATGACCGTCGATCCGCTCGATGTGCAGGAAGTCGCACAAGCGTCAAATAGCGAGAAATGGGGCGGCATGCCGGCAGGAACGGTGCTTGGGCATATCCATCTCCATGTCTCGGATCTTCAGGCAGCCCATGATTTCTATACCGGCGCACTTGGCTTCGGCTTGGTCGCGAACCTCGGCAATCAAGCGTTATTCGTCTCCGACGGAAATTATCATCATCATATCGGATTGAATATCTGGAACGGCACAGGCATTCCGGCCTTGCCGGATGAAACGGCAGGTCTTGCGCATTACGTGATCCGAGTCGCAGATGAACAAGCGCAACAGGACATGCGCGACCGCTTACAAGCATACGGAGCTGAACTTCGCATGGATGGGGGGGCGCTTGAAACCGCTGACCCATCCGGCAACCGCATCCGCATTTTAACTGCATAAGAAAATCCCCGAAACGCCAAAGCGTTTCGGGGATTTTTTGCATTAAGGTGCCGGGCACGAAGCGGATGCATCCGCATATAATAAGGGGTGTGTGGAACGCCCAGGCGCAACAGCTTGCTGAATATTGCCCGTTTGTTCGGACAGCAGGTTATCTCTTGTTTCTGTATAAGCCTGGAGTCGCTCCTGGTTTTGCCAGTCTTCAAAAGGTTCATTGTAAAAGCCCAAAAGGATCAATCCGCAAAATGCGGCAATCAATGTGATGCCAAGTAACGAAAGGAAACCTTTCATGATTCAATCCCGCCTTCTCATAGATGCTGATATTAAGAACGCAGACCGTTCGGAAAAGGTTCCCGGTTGAAGAAATCGCAAAGACTGGGATACTGATAAGTAAGCATATGAACGGGAGGGGAAACCATGATTTCATTGAATACAGATATTTGCCGCTTGCTCGGAATCGACTATCCGATTATTCAGGCAGGAATGGCAGGAGGCCCGACCACCGCCGAACTGGTGTCCGAAGTTTCGGAAGCCGGAGCTTTGGGGACACTTGGCGCTGCCTATTTGACACCTGACAAGCTACGGGAGGATATCGCGGAGATACGCGACCGGACGAACAAGCCATTTGCCGTCAATTTGTTCGCGCCTGTGCCAAAAGATGATTTCTCGCGCATTACTGAAGTGAAACAAGCGCTGCAGCCGATCTACGAGGAACTTGCGATTGAAGGGCAAAGCGCTGAATACCGCTCTCCAGATCACGGGGAAGAGCTGTTTCGCATTTGCCTGGAACTGAATGTGCCGACCATCAGTACAGCCTTCGGTTCGTTGTCGCCTGAGCACATGGCTTCTGCCAAAGCACAAGGTGTTACCATTATCACTATGGCGACAACTGTCGGAGAAGCGTTAGATGCACAGGCAGCAGGAGCTGACGCCATCGTGGCACAAGGCAGCGAAGCGGGAGGACACCGCGGCAGCTTTTCATTTGATCGCCATCCTATGGGGGCGCAAGTCGGCTTGATGGCGCTGCTTCCACAAGTCGCAGATACTGTAGATGTGCCCGTGATCGCGGCTGGCGGAATCGCGGACGGGCGGGGGCTGGTGGCATCGCTCGCACTCGGTGCGCAAGCTGTTCAAGTCGGGACGCGTTTTGTCGCAGCGAAGGAGTCCGGTGCGCATAAGGCGTACAAGCAAGCGATTTTTGACAGCGATGAAGAAAGTACCGTCGTGACCAAAAGTTTTTCGGGGCGGCCGGCACGCGGCATTAAAAATTATTTCATCGAACAATTCGAATCATCGGGAACCAAACCGCTGCCATTTCCGTCCCAAAATACAGTAACAAAAGAAATACGCGGAGCGGCGGCGAAAGCCGGCAATCCGGAATTCATGTCGTTATGGGCAGGGCAGGCAACAAGGGCAATGACGCAGGAAGAAGGCGCGGCGGAAATCGTCTCTTCCATGATGGATCAAGCACGTACACTCTTGTGGTAATACGGCTCGAATTTCCTGTTTCTGCGTGCTATACTGTTGAAAGTGATTTTGAAATGAGGAGATTGAACGAATGGAATGGAAAAATATATACCGTGG
Organism: Planococcus sp. CP5-4_YE; assembly: GCF_019042655.1. GTDB lineage: Bacteria > Bacillota > Bacilli > Bacillales_A > Planococcaceae > Planococcus. The sequence goes on along the minus strand of NZ_JAHPZO010000002.1, from coordinate 160,888 downwards.
TATTTTAATGGGCATCAGTGATTTGATTCCGGGAGTCAGCGGCGGAACGATTGCCTTTATCCTGGGAATTTATGATCGCCTGCTTGAATCGATCAGTGGCTTTTTCAGCCGCGAATGGAAAAAACAACTAGGCTTTCTTGTCCCTCTCGGCATAGGGATTGTCATTACCTTATTGTTGTTCAGCCGATTTATCGAATTTTTGCTGGAAAACCATTACGAAGCAACGCAATTTTTCTTCATGGGGCTAATCCTTGGAGTCTTGCCTTACATCATGAAGCAAGCGGAGGTGAAAAAGAATTTCACGGCGCGCCATTTGGTCATCTTGTTGGTCATCGGGGCAGCGCTTGCTTCCATGGCATTTATCCAGACCGATGAAAATGTAGCGCCGATTACGGAATTGAGCTTGCCAACGTTCTTCCTGCTGTTTTTCTCTGGCTGGATTGCGAGCATGGCGATGCTGTTGCCTGGCATCAGCGGTTCGTTCATCCTATTGTTGATCGGTGTTTATTCGACAGCCATCAACGCCTTGTCGACATTGAATTTGCCGATCGTCCTGGCAATCGGTGCCGGGGTCATGGTCGGGTTTGTCGTTTCGAGTAAAGCGATCAGCTATTTGCTGGAGCATTTTACGTACGTGACGTATGCGGCCATCATCGGCTTGATCCTTGGCTCGCTGTTCGTTGTCTTCCCCGGCTTTGCGGCTGATCCGATGACCTTAGTGACTAGCTTGATTACGTTCATGGTCGGCTTAGTGTTCACGCTTTGGTTCAGTTCGCCGAAGAAAACCGATATTACGAGCGAATACAAGGTGGAAGCTTAACAAATGAAAATAGCAAAGCGGACAGTGAAAAGCACTCCTTTTCCTGTCCGCTTTTGGTATTTATTTAAGAAAAAAAGTAAAAAAGGCTTTTTGCTTTCCGGATTCCGCTTTTGCGATTAAACTAAAATTAAGAGAAAGAGGTGATGCGTGTGCGGAAATTTTTTGGCATCTTGTTGCTCATAGTCTTATTGTTTTTCACCCGCCCAGTATGGGAGGCGTCTGTCGAAGAATACGTCGACCTGAGCTTTTTGGATTCGGTAGATGAGGTGATCGGAAATTTAACGGCTGACTCAGATGTTTCCAAAGCGCTTGATGAAGCCAAATATTTCACGACGCGCATGAGCCATCAACTGCAGGCAATGGTGACGGAAAGCTCAGCTGCATTGCCTGAGGCGGTCGCAAAACCAGAGCTCTCCGATACGGATTCCATGGTGGCGGTTCATAATGTTACGCTTGGCATGAGCAAGGAACAAGCCCAGCAAAAAGTCGGCTTGCCGATGCGTTTAATGGAAAATGAATACGGAACCGACTGGCATAGCTATCATCAGGATTACCAAAATTATGTATTGCTGTCCTACGATGAGAACGGAGAGGTCAACGGCATGTTCACTAACCAGGATCTCATCTCTTCTACGGAAGGCTTCTCGATGGATTCGACCAAAGCACAAGTACGGGAGTTGTTCGGGGCACCGCTGACGAGCCTGCAAAAAGGGCGTGTGCAATATATTCTGGATTCGCGCGATGAGTACGATTTGTTTGAAACAGCGGATTCCTATACAACGGTTTTTTATGACGTTCACGAAGGGGATACAGTTACAGCGGTCCAGGTCATCGATAAGGATTTGGAAGAGCAGCGCGGTGAAATATACGCGGAGCCTTCCCCGGAATTAAAGTCAGGCTATGAATTTTTATTGTTCGAACTGACTAACTCAGCGAGAATCCAACGCGAGCTGCCGCTCTTGAAATGGGACGACGAAACGATGGAAACGGCGCGCGACCACAGTCAGGAGATGGCTGAAGAGCGTTATTTCAGCCACACCAACCCTGCTGGACAATCGCCTTTTGACCGCATGAAAGAAGACGGCATTACGTTCTTTATCGCCGGTGAGAACTTGGCGTACGGGCAGTATAGCGCCGTATTCGCCCATGAAGGGCTCATGAACTCGATGGGCCACCGGGAAAATATCGTTAAGCCCGACTTCGGCTATCTTGGCGTCGGTGTCGCGTTCAACTCAGACAAGCAGCCGTATTTCACGGCAAACTTTTTTAATCGCTAACCAAAAATCCCTCTATTGCATTTGCGCAATAGAGGGATTTTTTTATTAGTTTAACAAGAACCAAGCGAGCACGACGAGCGGTCCGACGATAAAGCAGTAGATCGCAAAATACTTGAGCTGGCCTTTCGCCATGATGTTCATGAACCATTTCAGCGAGAAGTACGAAGCGACGAGCGAGCCGGCAAACGCCATGATATACGGCACGGCCATTGTCGCTAAATTATCGTCATTGACAATGTCGGTGATGCTCAGCACAGCTCCGCCAAAACTGACCGGAATGAACAGCAGGAACGAAAAGCGCAATGCTGTCTCTTGGTTGATGCCGCGAGCCATAGCGGCGACAATCGTGGCGCCGCTGCGGCTGATGCCGGGAATCAAAGCGACGGCTTGGGCACCGCCGATGATCCAGGCGTCTTTCATCGTCATATTTCCGTCTTTTCGTTGGCCACGCATATTGCGGATCAGCCAAAGGGCAAGACCGGTGATAATCAAGGTGACACCGACCGTGACGATCGTCGACAAGTAGGAATCAATCGTGTCTTGGAATAACACACCGATAATACCTGCCGGGATGGTCGCAACGACCAAGTAAACGACAAACATGAAATCGCGCCGCGTTTCCGGCGTTTTTTCTTTGAAGAATTTCAAGCCGTTGATGACCAGCCGTTTGATGTCTTCGCGGTAAATGATTAAGACAGCAATTAAAGATGCACTATTAACGAGCAACGCAAACGTCGAATTGCTTCCTTCAATTTCAACATCGAGAAAATACTGCGCGATCAGCAAGTGGCCGCTTGAAGAGATCGGGATCGGTTCCGTAAGCCCTTGGAATAGCCCAAGCAGCAAAAATTTAATGGTAAGCCATAATTGTTCCATCTGTATGTATCCTCCAAATTCTATTCATTCTTGCAACTACAGTCATAAGACGTGCAGTGCTTGAAAAAGTTCACGTTACATAAAAACATATAATACCATATAATCATGATAAACTGGGTATACACATGAAAGAAAGGAAGTGTAATAAGTGACAAATAAATTATGGTTTCAAGCAGGCGTTGGAATTATCCTGACACTGGTCATTATTCGTTTATTCATCGAAGTCCAAGGGATTTTCGACCCGCTGTTCATCATTGCAGGAACAATTTTTGTGCCGCTGCTTCTCGGGGGTGTCTTGTTCTATTTGACGCGTCCGCTGCTATATTTTTTGGAGAATCGCAAATTCCCGAAATGGGCTGCTATTTTAACTATCGTTCTCTTGATTGGTCTGGTCTTTTATCTATTATTTGCAATGGTTGGGCCGAAGGTGACAGAACAAGTCAACTCACTTGTTGACAATGCCCCAGGAATTATCAATGACGTAGAGGATTACGCGCAGTATCTGCTTGCCCAGCGCGACCGCTTGCCGGATTCACTCGAAGAGCAAATCAATGATATGAGCGGCCAAATCGGTGATCGCATTGGGGATATTGGCGGATGGGTCGTGTCGTTCATCACCAGTTTCATCTCGGGTGTCATCACGCTTGTACTCGTGCCATTCTTCCTGATTTACCTATTGATTGACCACCGCAAATTCGTGCCGTTCATTTCCGGTTTCTTCAGCGGACAACGCAAGCTTTGGGTCATTAAGACCTTGAAAGACATTGACCACACCTTGCGTTCGTATATCCAAGGACAGCTGTTCGTCAGTTTTTTGGTCGGGGTTATGCTGTTGATCGGCTATTTAATTATCGATCTAGACTATGCGCTGCTATTGGCATTGATCGGCATGGCGACAAATGTCATCCCATTCCTCGGGCCATACATCGCCGTCATCCCGGCGATATTGATCGCGCTCGTGCAAGACCCGATCATGGCAGTTTATGTCGCCATCATCATGTTGATCGCACAACAGATCGAGAGTAATTTCATTACCCCGAACGTTATGGGCAATGCGCTCGACGTCCACCCGCTGACAGTCATCACATTGATCCTTGCAGCCGGGAACATCGCGGGCATTTGGGGGATTATCTTGGCGATTCCGTTCTATGCGGTCGTGAAAACGATCATCAAAAATATTTACGCAAGGCGTCAGGAAATCCGCTCGACCGCAACAAGAGAAGTGTAAGGGAAAAGGGGCTGTCCCATAAGCCCCTAAAATAAAACAGACGGAGAAAAAAATTCTTTTTCTCCGTCTGTTTTTCATTTAGTCGAAATGTGGCTTGTTCAGTGTTATAATTTGAGGAAGTAATCTTCGGATTGCACATAAAAATCGTCCTTTCTCTAATGGTGGTGTGGTAACTCCCATTTTACAGAAATGGACGATTTTTTTGTATCCTTTTTTCTTTTTAAACCCGGCCGATGGGAATGGAGACGGCGACTCCAGCGGGAGCAGTGACTGAGCGACGCGAGCCGAAGACCCTGGACTGAGCGAAGCGAGGGAAGCGGCTAAGGCCGTGCCCGCGGAAAGCGTCCGTCGAAATGGACATCAGCCCTTTCTTTAGAAGACGAAAAAGAGACTGCCCCTAAAAGTCACTTTACATGACCTTTTGGGACCGCCTCTTTTTGTTATGGGCAATTACTTGACGATAAATGGTTTACCCCCTAAACTATTTATAGTTGAGGGGGTAAACCATTTATGGATATGCGTATTAAAGAAGCGGTCGAATTGTTTCAGGAAGTATTATTTTACGGAACGGAACGGGTTATCCGTTCGGTGGATAATCCGTTATGGGAAGAGTTTTCCCCTGAGCAGATGCAGTCGTTGAAACTGATTGGCAAAGAAGGCCAAATTACATCGGCAAGGCTTGCGGTGCTGCAGGGTGTACATAAAAGCGCCGTCTCGAACCGCACGAAAAAGCTATTGCAAAAAGAATTGATTCAAGTTGTCCAGACCGCAGATCGGCGGGAAAAGCTGCTTGAATTGACCGATGCCGGAAAATCGGTGCTCGAAGAATCGGATAAAATATTGGCAGAGTATTTGGAAAAACTGATGTCGGAACAAGTCGACGACCAGGAAATCGATCAATTCCTGGTGATCTTCCGGAAATTGAGCGCAATCATGAAAACGGATGGAGTGTAAGGGATGCAAACGATACTGAAATTAAAATGGCCGATCATGATCGGGCTCATCGTATTGACGGCGGCATTGTTTTTAGTGGCGCCAAACTTAACGGAACAAGCGGAAGAAGCAGGTTCGTTCCAATTGTCCGAACAAGCGGACTCGCAGCGTGCGGCTACCATTTTGGAATCTGCTGATGTATCGGGGCAGACGATTTCATTGGTGATCGAACTGGAGTCGGAACTCGATGAAACAAGCGAGCAGCAGATTGCGGATATGAGAGCGGAAATCGAAGCGCTCGGCGATCCGGTGACGACAGTATTGGATCCGTTTGAAAATGAAGAACTCGAAGCGCAATTGGTGGCAGAAGATCGCCAGACAGTCTTGCTTCCGGTATCAATTGAAGGAACAGACGAAGAAGCGGCCGCACTCGCGGATGAAATCCGTGAAACGATTGTACCGGAAGATTTAACGGTCTACTTGACGGGTGAGGCGATCATCAACCAAGACGTCAACACCAGCGCGCAGGAAGGCCTGAAGAAAACAGAAATCATTACCGTGATTTTGATTTTCGGCTTGCTGCTGGCGGTGTTCCGTTCGTTTATCACACCAATCATCCCGCTTGTGGCGGTAGGGCTCAGCTATTTGCTCAGCCAATCGCTCGTGGCGTTTTTCATCGATTGGTTCGGCTTCCCGGTATCGAATTACACGCAGATTTTCCTGGTGGCGATTCTGTTCGGTCTCGGGACCGATTATTGTATCTTGTTGCTCAGCCGTTATAAAGAAGAGCTGACAGAAGGAAAAGATGTGCAAGAAGCGATTCTGAATACGTACCGGACGGCAGGGAAGACTTTGTTCATCAGCGGATTCTCGGGCTTTATCGCATTTGCAGCTATCGGTTTTGCGGAATTCCCGATTTTCAAATCGGCCGTTGCCGTCGCAGTCGGCATCGCCGTACTCCTTGTCGTGCTGTTTACCGTCATGCCGTTTTTCATGGCGGTGCTAAAAGACAAGCTGTTCTGGCCAAGCAAGGGCTCGGCTTCCCATAAAGACAGCAAATTGTGGATCTGGATCGGCAAGTTGTCCGTCAACCGGCCGCTTTGGTCGATGCTGCTGGTGGCGGCCATTACGGTTCCTTTGTTGTTCTCCTATAATAATGACCTTTCATTTAATACAGTAGACGAAATCAGTTCGGATTATGAATCGGTGAAAGGCCTCGATGCCATTGAATCGGCATTCGGCGCAGGCAATACGATGCCGGTGCAAGTCGTCATCAAAGGCGAAGAAAACCTGACGGCAGAAGAAACAATTCCGTATCTGGATGCCTTGGCGCAGGACATGGAAAAAGTCGAAGGTGTCGACATGGTTCGCGCCATTACGCGCCCTACCGGTTCGGTCATCGATGAATTTTTCGTCGATCATCAGTTGGGCCTTATCGCAGAAGGACTTGAAGAGGCGAATGCCGGAATTGGCGAAGTCCAGTCCGGCCTCGGGGAAATCGAAACCAACCTGGAAACGATCAGCGGACAGGCGGGAGGCGCTGGCCTTCGCGAGGCAGCTGCAGGCTTGGCGCAAGTGAACGGCCAGCTTGAACAGATTTCAGGCGGCCTCCAGCAGACCGGCAATATTGAACAGACAGTCGGTGCGCTCGCGCAAGTGAATGCCGGGCTTTCAGAGATCGAACAAGGCTTGAACGGCGGCGCTGGCCAGTATGATGAATTGGCTGGCGGCATCGGGGAGCTTGCACAAGGCGTCGGCGCTTCATCCGACGGCCTTGTGGAAATAAGTGAAGGCTTGACTGAAATCGCCGACACGCTGACAGGAATCAGAGACAGCGAAGCGGTGCGCGGCACAGGGATCTATCTTCCTGAAGGCACCTTGGAACAAGAAGAATTCGAACCGCTGCTTGATCAGTATGCATTTGCCGAAGGGGAAGGCATGCTGATGGAAGTGGTGCTCGAAGAAGATCCATATTCGCCGGAAGCGATCGACATCGTCACGAATTTGAAAGAAGCGGCCGAGAGAAGCATTAACGGCACGCCCCTTGAAGAAGTGGACATCGCATATGGCGGGGTTCCAAGCATCAATAGCGACTTGAAGGACATCTCAGAGAGCGACTTTACGCGAACGGTCAGCATTATGCTCATCAGTTTGTTCGTGGTTTTGGCAGTCCTTCTGCGTTCCTTCATCATGCCGCTGTTTATGATCGGCTCTCTATTATTGACGTACTATAGTTCGATTGCGATCACCGAGCTGATCTTCGTCGGATGGCTCGGCTATGATGGCATCACTTGGGCCGTTCCATTCTTCGGCTTTGTCATGCTCGTCTCGCTCGGCATTGATTACTCGATCTTCCTGCTCGACCGCTACCGGGAAGAAGCCTTGACGGCTGCAGACTTCTCGAAAGCGATGCACCGGTCGATGGCGAAAATGGGGACGGTCATCATCACAGCCGCCATTTTGCTCGCCGGAACCTTCGGCGCGATGCTGCCATCCGGTGTGCTCAGCCTGATGCAAATTGCAGCCATCGTTATCACGGGCTTGCTGCTATACGGCTTAATCGTCTTGCCGCTGCTCGTGCCGGCGATCACCGTTTCATTTGCGGGCGGCGCTTGGTGGCCATTTGGGTTGAAAAAGAAAAAATAAGTTTTAAGGGCTGCCTTATAATTACCTTGAAATGTCCGGAGAAAAAGAAGTCCTTTTTCTTCGGATATTTTATTTGTATGTTCGTGTTCGTCCACTCTCTTCAATTCAGAACATGGGATGGGAATGGAGAAGGCGACTCCTGCGGGAATAGCGCGAGCTGAAGACCCTGGACTGAGCGCAGCGAGGGAAGCGGCTGAAGCCGTGCCCGCGGAAAGCGTCCGTCGAAATGGACATCACTCATTTCTTATGGGCAGCCCTTTTTCTATTATTTCGCAAACGGCGAAGCACACCCTATGCGTGTTATAATAAAGTCAGAAATCCAAAGAAGAAATGGGGATGTCCAGTGCTGACATTTGAACAAAAACTAGAAGTGATCGAAGCGTTTCCGGAACTGACACGAAAAGAAGTGTCGATGAAACGAGTCAACTTCCAATTTGAAGAAAGCCTCTACGATAAGAAAAATGTGGTCTACCATCTGCACCCGAACGGCAACGGCTTCGTCTTCGTCGGCGATTTGCCGCATTACGAAGCGGACAGCCGCGGCTTGGTCAATATCCGCGATTTTTCAGCGAGCCAGTTGCGCAGCATCATTGCCGACTCGATTGATTATTTGGGCCAAGAACCGGAGCCGCCTTATGACAAGCGGTGGACCAATAGAGAAGGTGAAAAACTCGACCTTGTCTACGAAGAGCCTTTCTGGAATATCTACACAGGCAAAAACCTCGAAGAAAGCTTTGGCACATTTGATGATGCTGAAGATTATCTGCTCGACCAAGGATTCAGCGAGCGGAAATAATGAAAATCCGGAAACTGCGAGTGCACGAGGAATTGCCGATCGGCCTGTTGCTGGAAGCAGATCCGTCTGAGCAATTGGTCCGCAGCTATTGTGCTGGCGGCCACTGCTTTATCGCCGAATGGCAGTAAACCGTCACGGACGTGTTCGTTTTGGTTGCGCTGGATTCTGAAACCGCTGAAATTAAAAACATTGCACTTGCTGAGCGTGAGCGCGGCAAAGGGTTTGGCAAGCTCTTAGTGTTTTCAGCGCTCGAAGAAGCGAAAAAACTCGGTTTCTCTACTGTTGAGATCGGCACGGGAAATTCGAGTTTGGCGCAATTGGCGCTCTACCAGAAATGCGGCTTCCGCATGAAATCGATTGACCGGGATTTTTTCACCCGTCATTACGAAGAGCCGATTTTCGAAAATGGCTTGCAGTGCCGGGATATGGTCCGGCTTGATTATCGGTGGTAACAAGCGAATGCAGCAGATGCATTCGCTTTTTTCTTTTATTATCAATAAGACAGCTCTGTACGCGCGAAAAAGAGGAAAATTCTGACCATTTTCGGTATGCTGAGAGAAGAGGTGAGGACATGTTCAAGAAAGTGATATTGTACACAAACCGTTTGAATGAAATGAAAGGCTTCTATGAATACCAGCTAGGCTTCCGGATTGTCGCAGAAGACGACACAAGTTTTGCGCTTTCGATCGGCGCGTCCGTTTTGGAATTTCGTCAGTCGGATCGAGCGTCTTTTTACCATTATGCGATCAATATTCCAGGCAATCAGTTCAGTTTGGCCAAATTCTGGGCACGTGCACGCATCGAACTGAACCGCCAAGAGGGCATGGATGAAATCTATTATTCGAATTTCAATTCCGATGCCTTTTATTTCCAGGACCCTGCAGGAAATATTGTTGAGTTTATCGGGCGCCGTCACGTTGATATTATGGATGACTTCACGATCGATTCGCTGCTTGATATCAGTGAAGTCGGCATTGTTTCACCATATGTCAAGGAAGTGGGCGAAGCACTGGAACGGATGGAGATTCCGGTGCGCGGAAATAAAGGCATCGACCCAAAAACGCTGAATTTTCTCGGCAAAGACCCCCATTTTCTGGTGCTAGTACCGCCGAAACGCACATGGTTTTTCTCCAAGCTGAAAAGCGAAACCCATCCGCTGGCAATCGAGCTTGCAGACGGGCGAATGATCGAGATCGATGGAGAAGGGCATATGTTAGAAAAGCAAGCAGATAATCCAATTTCTGACTTGATGGAATCCGCCGCATTTTCCGGAACTGCCCATATAGCCGGCAAAGAAAATTGGTCGCTTGCCAAAGGCTTCGCCAATCGTGTGGACGAACGGCCGATTGCCGTCGATAGCCGCTTCGGCATCGCGTCCGGCAGCAAGATCTTTACAGCAGTGGCCGTATTGCAATTGGTGGAGCAAGGCAAGCTCGAGCTTTCGGCCAAATTGTCAGAGCTATTGCCAAAGACTTTTCCGCATTTCAATGCTACGGTTCACCAGTTATTGTGCCATACGTCGGGTCTTCCTGATTATTTCGATGAAGAAACGATGGATGATTTTGAACAATTATGGCGAGAAATTCCCATGTACCGGATGCAGACGCCGGCTGATTTTGTGCCAATGTTCCGTGATTTGCCGCCTGTCGAAGAACCTGGTGCGCGATTCCGCTATAACAACGCGGGCTATATTGCACTTGGGCTGATTATCGAGCACGTAACTGGCGAAGAGTTCGCCGATTACATCGAGCGAGAAGTATTGGCGAAAGCGGAGATGTCGGACTCGGGTTATTTCCGTTTGGACCGCTTGCCGAAAAATACGGCTTATGGATATATCGAGGAAGGCGATTCATGGCGCACGAATCAATACGCGATTCCTGTTCGCGGTGGTGCGGATGGAGGCGCATTCGTCACAGTAGGCGATATGGCGAAGTTCTGGAACCGGCTAATGGATAGAACTTTATTGTCTGAAGAGATGAAAAACCACCTGCTGACGGTTCAAGTGCAAGAAGGCGAAAAGGCTTACGGCTATGGTGTATGGATCGATCAGCGAGAAGGAAAAGTGGTTATGTATCATGTCATGGGGTACGACCCGGGTGTGAATTTTCACTCGTGCTATTATCCCCAGCAAAAATCCGTTGTTTCTGTATTGTCAAATGCCGGGGAAGGCGCGTATGATATAGTGAAAGCCATTGAACGCGAGAAAAAACTGAGAGGGTGAGTCGATGGACGGAAAAAAACTGGCCATGAGCGTAGTGGTCGGAACGCTCCTGTTGGTCGCGATCATTTTCCTGGTCTTCCAATTGTATTTCATCATGAATTAAAAAAAGCTGCCATTGTGCAGCTTTTTTCCAGGCTGTCGAGAAAGGTAAGAAGTCGTATTTTCCAAAGCTTATCGCTCGCTTTCCGTGGGGCGGGAATCGAGCCTCCTCAGCCGCTATCGCGACCTGCGGGGTCTCTCAAACCCGCTAGTCCCACAGGAGTCGAGCGAACGCTTCTCCAAATACTTATACAGTCCACTAGTTTTTAGGTTGTAAAAAAGCATCTACTTCTCGTGGTTTTTAGTGGATTCTATACTTATTCAACACTCTGAAAAAAAGCTGCCATTGGGCAGCTTTTTTCTTTGTGAAATACGGGACGGAAGTGAGTGGAGAAAGTTTGTACTATTCGACTGCGTTGCAGGGACACGCTTTCCGGAGGGCTCGCATTGAGCCGCTTCGTCGCTTCGCAACCCCCCGCCTGCTCAACTCTCACGATGTTCGAGCTTCGCAAACGAATATGCTCAATGCTTTTCGTATATTCGCTTGCAGGGTCTCAATTGTCTCGCTGATCCTCCCGGAGTCGGCCCCTTCCACTCCGTCTCTAATTTTAGAGTAGTGGATAATTTCTTCAACCATACAATATAAAGTGTGAAAGAGCTCCAGTCTGGATAGCTCATGTCTCTTCTAATCTACCAACAATAATTCTTTGCTCAAAAACTTCATGATTAGATGCCTTATCTCAGGAAGCGATTCCCCCGCTAGCCGGCAACTGAATACAAAAAGAAAGCTATATAAACTAGCATAATCCAATGAAATCTCTCAGCTGCCCAGCGCCAAGGGTGAGCCGACGCAATAAGACAGGTGCTTTTCCTGGCTTATTGTAAGAGGCCAACCCAAAGCAGGGCGGCGAATACTAAAGCGACGCTTATATCAATATGCCGGAACATTTCCGCAAACAAACCCTAGTTATCTTCACTTCTGTTCTATTCAGGAAGCGATTCCCCCGCTAGCCGGCAACTTATTATAGAAGCAGTTCTGATTAAACGCACCCGAATCAAAGAAATCTCTCAGCCGCCAAGCGTAAAGGGGTGAGCCGACGCAATAAGACAGGTGCTTTTCCTGGCTTATTGCAAGAGGCCAACCCAAAGCAGGGCGGCGAATACTAAAGCGACGCTTATATCAATACGCCGGAATATTTCCGCAAACAAATACTCGCTACCTCCACTTAAAGAACGCGCTCAATTGTATGCATGTATTTTTAGACAATAAAAAATGGACTCTTCCGAAGAAGAGTCCATTGAAAGTTTAAGGGTTAATTAAGCTTTTGATACGTTAGTAGCTTGAAGACCGCGTTGGCCTTGCTCGATGTCAAAAGTAACTTCTTGACCTTCGTCAAGAGTTTTGAATCCTTCGCTTTGGATAGCTGAGAAGTGTACGAATACGTCGTCTCCGCCTTCGCGCTCGATGAAGCCGAATCCTTTTTCTGAGTTAAACCATTTTACTTTACCTTGTTCCATGTGTGTTTCCTCCTCGTATGCTATTGCATACATTGTATTACTATCCTTGCTCAAATCCTTCAGATTAAATCTGATACTTAATGAAAAGCCATCGAACAAAAATAATTCTTCCTTAGAATAGCATGGTGCTCTTTGGAATGCAAGGGTTAAGTTCGGTTGGTTCTTTTTCCTGCCATTCGTTATAGTTGAATGAAGAGGGATTGGAGGGGGAGCAATGCGAAGAGTCATGGTGATCGGTGTGTCGGCAGGAGCAGGTAAATCAACATTTGGAAGACGTTTAGGGGAAGTGGCCGAACTGCCTGTGCATCATTTGGATGCATATTTTTGGGAGCCGGGGTGGGTCGAAGCAGAGGAAAGAGAATTTCGGCACAAGCAACAGGAGCTGGCAAACGAACCTAGTTGGATCATCGAAGGCAACTATAATAGCACGGCAGCTATCCGCTTGGCGGCTTGCGATACACTTATCCAATTGCAGCTGCCGCTTTGGCGCTGTTTATGGCGTGTATTGAAAAGGCGCCTCCAGTACCGCAGACAGGCAAGGCCGGATATGGCACCAGGATGCCCTGAAAAGCTGGATTATGAATTCCTGAAGTTCATTATGACGACCTATCACGAGCGGCAAAAATCGCAACACCATTTAATAGAAGAATTTATTAGGAAGTATCCTGAAAAACAGGTTTATATCCTCCGTACACAAAAAGAAATTGAGGCTTTTTTTGGGACAAGTCGGTAAATAGTTTCAATTTTACAGTCAATTGAAAAAACTTGAAGACGATGGATAGGGAACATGGTATTCTGATAGTACGAAAGAAACGAGGGGGAATGGGCTTTGAAAGACCGCCTATATGAAGGTACACTGACCAATGTGCGCATGCACAAACAGGTGCCAATGTATATGAAGCGCCTGTACCTGGAGGATTTGGCTGAAATCGAACGGGTTCAGCAAACGGTTATCGACTCGCTGCCAGAGAAAAATACGTTGCAGCCGTTGTCGACTGAAGAATTTCTGTTTATTTTGCAGCATAACGGGCTGATTGTTGGGGCTTTTGTAGAAGGAGAGCTAGTGGCTTTTCGGGCACTACTCGTTCCGGAAGTTGACGAGGAGCATCTTGGGCGGGATATCGGGCTTTCAGAGGAAGAGCTTGGCGACATGATTTACCAGGAAATTTCGGCTGTCGCCCCCGATTACCGGGGAAACCGCCTTCAGCAGAAATTAGCCGAAGTGGTCATGAAGGAATTGAAAAAGTTGGATAAGAAGTTCCGCTATGTGGCCTGTACAGTGGCACCGATGAACATCCCGAGCTTGAAAGATAAATTCATGCAGCATATGCATATCGCTGCATTAAAAAAGAAGTACGACGGTCTGGAACGTTATATCTTGGTAAAGGATCTCGAGCAGCCCAATGCAGATTATGGCAATCAAATTACAGCCCCGATTGACGACCTGCAAAAACAGAAGGAATTACTAAATGAAGGATATGTTGGAATTGGCTTCCAGATGGTCAAGGGCTTTCATGCGCTGCAGTTTGCCAAACCTCTTAGTTGATCGATAATTTTTTTAAAAAAGCGTCTCGAATTGTGGAACACTAATGCGCTTTCCTGTAAAATTATCAGAAATTCACATAAATTTATCTTCAAGAGGAGTTACGATATGAAGTTGCAATTTGCACAAATACCCGGCGTACGCATAGTAAAATCATTCGGGCCAGAGTCAACGGACATCCAGGCGATTGTCTATAACTCTTCGGCTGCACGCAATGGTTCTGCATTTTTTTGCGTCATCGGTGAGAACACGGACGGACATTTATACATAGAGCCTGCCATCGAAAATGGTGCACAGGCAATTATCGGCTCCAATGAGGAAATTCTGTCCCAACAAGCGAAGCGCCATCCGGCTGTCAGCTTTGTGCTGGTGGCGGATGTGCGCAATGCACTCGCGCACACTGCAGATTTCTTTTTCAGCTCGCCACAGCATGATTTGTTTAAAATCGGCGTGACGGGCACGAACGGCAAGACCACGACAGCTACTTATGTCCGTAATTTATTTAATTTGCTCGGGACACCTTGTGGATTCGTCGGTACAACGGGCGTAGAAACGGCTGAAGGCAAAGTTCCGTTTAAGAAAAGTACGCCGACTACGCCAATTGCCTCGGACATCCATCAGATTTTTTCCATGCTGGTGGAAGCGAAAACAGAGGCGGTCGCCATGGAAGTGTCATCGACTGCGTTGGATCAGCAACGGGTGGAAGGAATCATTTTCGATGTAGCGATTCACACCAATTTATCCGAGGAGCATCTCGAATACCATAAGACGTTTGAACATTATCGGGAGTCCAAGCTGAAATTGTTCGAGCGCGCGAAAGCGGCAGTCGTCAATCTCGATGACCCGGGGTTGAGCGACGGCATTTTAGCGGTAGCGGATTATCCAATCTTGAGCTATAGCCAGGACCCATCCAGCGGTGCCGATCTTATATGGGAGAATTACAGCGCTTCCGCACAAGGGATGCGTTTTGAGTTGAACTATAACGGCGACAGCCGAATAGTCGAAGCTCCATTATTTGGTGATTACAATGCCGCGAATTTGACGGCGGCGATCGGAACGGCATTGCATGCAGGATATTCCATTGACCAGATCATTGCCGTCTTGCCTGATATGCCTCAAGTCGAAGGGCGTTTTCAAGTTATCAGAGGGCCTGAAGAGCGGACCATCATCTTGGACTATGCCCATACTCCGGTCGCAATCGATGCGGTATTGACCGAAGCCCGTAAATTGCCCCATGCCCGCCTCATTGCCTTGATTGCCGGAATTGGCATTCGGGATTTTGCAAAGATGCCGAAAATGGCGAAAGCATCTGAAGGGAAAGCGGACGTCTTGGTCGTAACGGTCGATCATCCAGGGTTTAACGATCCGGAAGATGTCGTCGAAGAAGTGATCAAAGGTTTCAGTGTGCCATACATGCAAAAAGTTCTGAAGGCGCCAACGCGCAAACAGGCTGTAGAAAAAGCCTTAGAAGAGAGCGGACCAAACGACATCATCTTGCTTTCGAGCGGCTGTATCAACGGCGCACAGATCATTAAAGGGGAATATATTCCCCATTCAGACGAAGCGATTATCGAAGCATTTTTCTCAAGCGAGGCCGGGGAATTTTAGCGGAGAAGGTCGCTTTTTCCGCGCGGAATGTGTTTAATAGAAGAGAAGCCATAAAGAATAAGAATTGGAGTGAATGGAATGCAGTATCGTACAGAAAAAGACACGATCGGTGAAATTCAAGTTGAAGCTGACAAAATGTGGGGCGCGCAAACACAGCGCAGTGTCCAGAACTTTGCCATCGGAACAGAACGTATGCCCCATGAAGTGGTCATGGCATTTGCTCAATTGAAAAAAGCGACAGCCAAGGCGAACCACAAGCTTGGCAAAATGTCCGACGCGAAAATGCGCGCAATCGAAACCGCTGCCAACGAAGTCATCGCCGGTAAATGGAACGATCATTTCCCGCTCGTCGTCTGGCAAACAGGAAGCGGCACGCAGTCCAATATGAACATGAACGAAGTATTGGCGCGCCGTGGAAATGAAATTTTGGCGGAACAAGGATCAGATGAACAACTTCATCCGAACGATGATGTCAATATGTCCCAAAGCTCGAACGATACATACCCAACGGCGATGCACGTTGCTGGCGTTCTAGCAGTTACGGAGCAATTGATCCCAGCGGTCCAGAAGTTGAAAACGACACTGGATGAAAAAGCGAAGAAATTCGACGAAGTCATCAAAATTGGCCGTACGCATTTACAGGATGCTACACCGCTCACATTAGGCCAGGAAATCAGCGGCTGGCGTCACATGTTGGTGAAAAGCGAACGCATGATCAAAGAAAGCGTAGAGCATATGCGTGAACTGGCAATCGGCGGAACAGCAGTCGGGACAGGCATCAACGCAGACCCGAAATTCGGTGGCTATGTAGCGGAATTTATCGCACAAGCGGTCGGCATGGAATTTACTTCAGCAGAAAATAAATTCCATGCATTGACTAGCCATGACGAAATGGTCTACGTGCACGGAGCAGTGAAAGCACTTGCGGCGGATGCGATGAAGATCGCCAACGACGTACGCTGGCTGGCAAGCGGCCCGCGCAGCGGCATCGGCGAGATTACGATTCCGGCGAATGAGCCAGGCAGCTCGATCATGCCAGGGAAAGTCAACCCGACGCAAAGTGAAGCCTTGACGATGGTATCGGCACAAGTCATGGGTAATGACGCGGCGATCGGCTTTGCGGCAAGCCAAGGGAATTTTGAACTCAATGTCTTCAAACCGGTCATTGCCTATAACTTCTTGCAATCGGTTCGCTTGCTGACAGATTCACTCATTTCCTTTAACGATAATTGTGCGATCGGCATTGAAGCGAACTTGGACGTCATCGAAAACCACGTGAAGAATTCCTTGATGCTCGTGACATCCCTGAACCCGCATATCGGCTACGAAAAAGCGGCAGCCATTGCCAAGCAAGCACATAACGAAGGCACTACATTAAAAGAATCAGCAGTCAAGAGCGGCCATTTAACGTCGGAGCAATTCGACGAATGGGTGCGCCCGGAGAATATGGTAGGAAAATAATGCAAACAGCCGGGGATTTCCCGGCTGTTTTTTTGTGGAACAAGGAGTTTCACGCCAGTAAATAGAAGTAGAGGGAACGAGAGTGATGAAATCGCTCCAGGCGGACGCTTTCGTGGGTCATGCAGCTGGCGCGACAGGAAGTCGTGCTGCCAGGGCAAGACTGATGTCGCTCGGTCGCTATGCTCCCTGTGGGGTCTCAAGACTCATGTTGCTCCTTCGCTGTGCTCCGTCACTGCTCCCGCAGGAAGCGAATCGTGTTTGACACGATTCGTTTGCGACGCAAGAGCGGAGCGATGTGGGAGCACATCTTTGCCCTTCGCCGCCTTCTACTCTTTCATCAAGACTATTAATAGTAAAACACTACAAAAATTACAGAAGAGGTGCAGCATGCAAAAACCATTTATTACATCATGGAGCGGCGGCAAAGATTCCGCTTTGGCATATTACCGGGCAGTACAGCAAGGGCATGTGCCGATCGCATTGTTTACGATGTTCGAAGAAGACGGAGAACGCTCAAGATCCCATGGGCTAAGAAAGAAAATCCTGGAAGCGCAAGCGGAACGAATGGGCTTGCCTTTGGTGATTGGACAAGCAGACTGGTCAGGGTACGAAGAGGAGTTTATCCATCATTTACAGAATTTCAAAGAGCAAGGCATCGAAATGGGTGTCTACGGTGATATTGATCTGCAGGACCATCTCGATTGGATTGAAAAAGTCAGTGAAAAAGCAGAACTTGACGTCTTGCATCCATTATGGCAAGAAGCCCGCCAATCGCTTTTGGAAGAACTGATCGCAGAAGAGTTCAAAGCTGTTATTACGGTAGTTGATACCGCGCGTGTCGGAGAGGAGTTTCTCGGACGCGTCTTCACCCGGGAACTGATCGAAGAATTGGAAGCACTCGGCATTGATGCCTGCGGAGAAGAAGGGGAATTCCATACGACATTGGTGGATGGCCCGATTTTTGTCGAGCCATTGCCAGTGGAGCTTGGAACCATTGTGCATAACGGCCAGTACGCGATGCTTGAGATGAAACTTCAAACAGGGGAGTGATGGAATATGATCCAGATCATCAGTGTTGAAGAAAAGCATATCCGCCAAATGTCGGCATTGCTGTCAAAACGCCAGGCGAGGGAGCGGAAGATTTTCCCGTACCTGCCGGATAAATTCGAGGAAATTGACGAGGCGGAAGTGGTTATCCGCAAGCAGCTTGAGCGTCCTTATGTCAGTGGCGTGGTTGCTGTGCGCGGCATCGACGTCATCGGATACCTGATTTATGAGTTTAAAGAAGAAGCGCATCGCGGCCGTTACGTATGGATGGATTATGAATCGATGGCTATCAGTGAGCATGAACATCCGCGCCTGTTGCGCTTATTGTATGCAGATGCCGGAACAGAGTGGATCAAGCATGGCTATTTCCATCATGTGCTGATGGCGTCACTCGGAGACGAAATGGTATTCGAGCAATGGATTGATCAAGGATTCGCCTTCGAGCAAAAATACGCCATCCTGTCGCTAGATGATTACGAACCCAAAAACGGGACGTTGCCGGATCTTGAATTTCGCCGTGGCACAAAAGCGGATGCCCTGCTCTTGAAAAAAATGGCAGTATGGAATAGCATCCATCAGGCAGCCGCCCCTTCTTGGCATCCGATTACAAGAGAGGCGATGGAAAATGTCCAGAAAAGCTATGTCGCACTGACCGAAGACGAAGAGGCCTATCTATGGCTCGTTACCCAAGGCGACCAAGCTGCCGGCTTCCATGTGTATTTCCGTAAGAAAGACTCTTTCAGTTTGGTGACTCCAGAAAATTGTGTGGAACTGCTGGCTGCTTCGACCAACCCTGATATGCGCGGCCGTGGCATCGGCCGGGCATTGGCCAACCATTGCTGCAGTGAATTGAAGAAAGAGGGCTATGATTATATCTTTGCCGATTGGCATACGCCGAACCAAATGGCATCCTATTTTTGGCCGCGGATGGGTTTCCAACCGGTCATGGTCAGGATGTCGCGTCAAATCGATCCGCGCATTTCATGGGCGCACGGACAGGACTAAGAGCGAGCATCGCTTTACTTGCTCGTGGAAACTGACTTCGTTATACTCGTAGGCGTGTTGGAAATAATGATATTTCCCAGGCCTTTTCTGAAAAACTACATTTCTTTGTAGTTTTTTTCTTTTTTATGATTACAGTGCAAAACTGTGGGGAAGGCAAGAAAGGGATTAAATAATTGAGGGGGATTCGATGGAAAAGAAAGGCTTGATCGATTACCGGATTTTTCTTCCGGCTTTGATCATTATCATCGCAATCAGCGTTCCGCTCGCGCTTTATGAAAGCCGTTCACTGGAATTGCTGAATGGGATTTTTACGACAATTGTTGACGTATTCAGCTGGGGCTATCTCTGGTACGGCATTATATTAGTTGGGGCTGCGTTGTATTTTTCGTATTCCAAATACGGCGATATCGTGCTCGGCGACCCGGCAGAAAAACCGCGCTTGACTTTATTTGAGTATGCTTCTATTTTAATCGCCATGGGACTCGGTTCGACAATTATGCGCACCGGTATGCTGCAATGGACATCGGTTGCGAACAACCCGCCGGCCGGCATGGACGCAGGTTCGCCGGAATCGATCCTGATGGGCAACGCCTACAGCATGTTCTTATGGGGCTTTCAAGTATTCGCGATTTTCGTTATGATCGCCCCGGCGATGGCTTATACGCTGCACGTCAAGAAAAAGCCGATGATGCGCATGTCTGAAGCGGCTCGACCGGTTTTCGGCGATAAGTTGACGGATGGTTGGGCAGGTCGCCTGCTTGATATCCTGTTCTTGCTCAGCATCATGACAGGTGCTGCCGTAACGCTTGGTTTGGGTGCGCCTATCATCACCTATAATATTTCTGCTTTATTGAATATTGACGTAACGTTTGTGTTGACCCTCATTGTCACTATCGTATGGGTAGCCCTGTTCTCTGTCAGCGCCTATCTCGGGGTGGAAAAAGGCATTAAACGTCTCAGTACGTTCAATATCTATTTAGCTGGCGCCTTTACAGTGTTTATTCTATTGGCTGGGCCGGGTGTCTTTATCTTGAATTACTTCTCGGACAGCGTTGCTTCGCTGTTCACCAATTACTTGAGTTTTTCACTCAATACTGACTCGGTCTATCAAGGTGCAGCGTCGCATGTGCAAAGCAATACGGTGTTCTGGTTTGCTTATAGCGCTACATGGGCGATGCTGCATTCGGTGTTTGCGGCCCGTATTTCAAGAGGGCGCACCATCCGCGAGATGATCATGACCTATCTATTGGCGCCGACGCTGTTGTCTTGGATCGCGACAGGCGTTCTCGGCGGGCTTGGTGTTCACCGTTACTTAACGGGAGAATTGCCGATTTTGGATATGGTGAAGGAAAACCGGATGGCTGTCATTCCTGAAATTCTTTCAACCTTGCCGTTTGGCGGGCTCGCAATCGTCGTCTTCATTATCGTCGCGCTCATCTTCCTAACGACGACGCTCGATTCGACGACTTACACGATTGCGGCTTATACGAGTACGCTCGATATGAGTAAAAACGAACCGCCGAAAATTTTGCGTATCCTAGTGGCTGGCATCATCACCGTCATTTCGCTGGTGCTCATGAGAATCGGCGGCTTGGCACCATTAGAAGTTGTTTCCGGCTTGATGGGCTTGCCAATCATTTTTATCACCTTCCTGATGATTTATTCAGCGAAAAAAATGATGGACCAAGACCGGGCTTGGCTTACGAATGTGCGGGACAAAGAAACACCTTTGAAACGGTCGAAGCAGAAAACGAAAAGCGAATAAGTGTTCAGCTTATCTGGGCGCCCGGCTTCGATCGTGTCGAACGAAAGCCGGGCGCTTTTATGTGTAGAAAACAATCAATCGCCTCTTCTGACAAGGAAATTCTGGACAAATTTGGTTGTAGCGTGGAAGATAAAGATAACGTCATCGGTTCGAATGCTGAAAGTAAGAAACCGATCGGCTAATTGACGAATGTTAAAAGTGTAAATGACCGACTCATTAAAGGGAGTGTTGAAAAATGTACAAGAAAATTCTACTTGCTGTGGACGGTTCTGACCATTCAGTCCGCGCAGCTAAAGAAGCCGTGAAAATTGCAAAAGGATCTGATGATTCACAGGTCACCATCGTTTTTGTAGCAGATCACGACAACGCAAAAAACGAAGTGCTTCACAGCGGCAGTTCCGCGGAGCTCGATTTCCAGCGCCGCAAGAAATTGCAGCCGGTCGAAGAAGCGATCGCATCGGAGAAAATTAAATACCGTGTCGAAATCCTACACGGGACGCCGGGCCCGGCGATTGTCGAATTCGCTAACGAAGAAGCGTTCGACATGCTCGTAATTGGCAGCCGGGGCTTGAATTCTCTGCAGGAAATGGTGCTTGGCAGCGTTAGCCACAAAGTGGTCAAGCGCGCGAACTGTCCGGTATTGATCGTCAAATAAGAAAAAGGGCTCCCGGGTGGAGCCCTTTTTGCTGTAGCAGGCAGGGAGGAGAACTAAGTGAAACATACTGCGCCAATACATACGCCGTTTTATTATGGCTGGGTCATCGTCGCGATTTCGGCGTTGTCGTATTTCTTTTCGGGACCTGGCCAAACATTTTCCAATGCCATTTTCATTGATTATTATATCGAAGAGTTCGGATGGAGCCGCTCAACGGTGTCGGGCATTTATTCTGCGGCCACCTTGCTCGCTGGTTTTTTGATCTTCATGGTCGGCAGGCTGTTCGATAGTCAGGGAGCGCGCAAGATGGCGGTGATCATTTCTGGCTTGCTGGGGCTTGCTTGTTTGTTTAATGGCTTGATCGCCAACACCTTCATGCTGTTTGTTGGTTTCTTTTTCATCCGTTTGCTCGGACAAGGCTCCATGTCACTAACGCCAAAGTCATTGGTCCCTCAATGGTTTATCGTCAAAAGAGGGCGTGCACTCAGCTTGGCTGCACTTGGAGCGATGGTCGGCTCTGCGGTTTTTCCGCTGCTCAATGTGTGGTTGATTGAAACGGTTGGTTGGCGCATGGCGTGGATGTTGCTTGGTGCGTTTGTAGTGGTCATTTTCACGCCACTCGCGTTTTTGCTAATCCGCAACAAGCCGGAAGATATCGGTTTGCGTCCGGACGGGGAAGTGATTCCTGAAGGGGAAACGGCAGAAAAAAGCTTGTCAGCCGATATCAGTTGGACCGTGAAAGAAGCGCAAAAAACACGCGCTTTCTGGTTGCTGTTGTTTTGTGTCGCAACACCAGCCCTAGTGAACACAGGCATCACGTTCCATTTGGTGTCGATTTTCTCGCAGCAATCGCTGACACCCGAAGCGGCAGCGACCGTGCTCAGCTTGATGGCTGTCGTTGGGTTTCCTATCACGTTCTTGGCCGGCTATTTGCTAGATAAAATCGAAGTGCGCTGGATGCTGGTCGCGTTATTTGCTGGGGAGATCCTGTTCATCTTGCTGCTCCAGCAAGCGACCGTTCTGTCGTTAGCGATCCTGTTTGGCGTTGTATGGGGAGTCGTGTCAGGAATTGAGCGGGTTACCTTAAGCATTGTCTGGCCCAATTACTACGGTCGGCAGTATATCGGCAGCATCAGTGGCATCGCCATGGCAGTTATGGTCATCGGTTCGGCTCTAGGCCCCTTGCCGTTTGGCTTGTTTTACGATTTTCTCGGCGGCTACGACGAAGCCTTGAGCTTTCTCCTCATTATCCCGGCCATGGCAATCGTCGCATCCATCCTAGCCAAACCACCTGTAAAAGAAGAACTGAAAACAGAACAATAAAAAAAGAGCGCACTGGCGCTCTTTTTCAATTCTCCAAATAACGATACAAAGTAGACTTGCTAATGCCGGTCTGTTCTTTGATTTCCGCTAAGCTATGTGATTTGTTTTTATACATCTCGATTGCTTTTTTGACATTGGCATCGGGTTTGCGCGGACGCCCGGCGTGCATGCCTTTTTGTTTGGCTTCCGTTAAGCCGGCTTTGGTTTTGGCGCTGATGGAGTCGCTTTGGAAGTCGGCAATCGCTTTTGTGATCTCCAAAAAAGAAAACGAAGTTCCTTTCGTAGTGTCGATCTGTTCTTCAACGGCATAAAGAAAGGCAGCCTTGTCTTCCAGCACTTCCACCAAATCGACTAAATGCCTTGTCGAATCCGCTAACACATGAAGTTTCATGACAACAATGTGGTCACCGGGTTTCACGGCTGCCATCATTGTGTCGAGCGCTATCCGCTGTTTGGGGGAACTATGTGATTCTATATGGATCGCCTCACAGCCGAACTCTTCAAAAAGGGCCTGCTGCTTGTGGCAGTCTAAATCTTCTTCAATGGCTCTTGCATAACCGATTCGCACCTAAAAAACCCCTCGCTGTACAAAGTGAATACATTATAACATATTAATTTTTAATAAAAACGGCCCAAAAAGGTTCCATTAATGGAGCGTCGGTGCTAAACTGTTTTCATTGTGAAAAAATAAGATTTCCGGTTCAGCGGAAATTTGCAAATAACCAATAGAGGAGCACGACCAAGTGAAACAAAGTCTTAAAACCCAATGGTTTGGGAATATCCGAGGGGATATCCTGTCGGGGATCCTCGTAGCCATCGCGCTTATCCCAGAAGCCATTGCCTTCTCGATCATTGCGGGGGTTGATCCCATGGTCGGCTTGTATGCTTCCTTCAGCATCGCCGTCATCATTGCCTTCGTCGGTGGACGCCCAGGCATGATTTCAGCCGCAACCGGCGCGATGGCGCTATTGATGGTGCCGCTTGTCCGTGACCACGGGCTGGAATACTTGCTCGCTGCCACGATTTTGACAGGGGTTATCCAACTCTTGTTCGGCGTCTTCAAAGTCGCAAAAGTGATGAAATTCATCCCGCGCGCCGTCATGATCGGCTTCGTTAACGCACTGGCCATTTTGATTTTTATGGCGCAAGTGCCGCATTTCATCGGCATCAACACGATGACCTATGTATTTGTGGCAATTACACTGGCCATCATCTATATCGTCCCGCGCTTTTTCAAAGCTATTCCAGCCCCGCTCATTGCGCTGGTCGTATTGACGGTCGTGGCCATCTATTCTGGATTCGAACTGCGCACAGTGGGCGACCTTGGCACAATCAGCCAGACGCTTCCGAGCTTCCTGTTGCCGGATGTGCCGTTCAATTTGCAAACCTTGTCGATCATCTTCCCATATTCACTTGCGTTAGCGATTGTCGGCTTGCTTGAATCGCTCTTGACGGCAAATATCGTCGATGACATGACCGATACAACGAGCGATAAGAATAAAGAAGCAAGAGGGCAGGGAATCGCCAACTTCATCACCGGTTTCTTCGGCGGAATGGCGGGCTGTGCGATGATTGGGCAATCGGTCATCAACGTTAAATCGGGCGGCCGTGGCCGCTTGTCGGCACTCGTTGCCGGTACGTTCCTGATGTTCTTGATCATCGTTCTCGGCAATGTCGTCGTGCAGATCCCGATGCCGGTGCTTGTCGGCATCATGATCATGGTGTCGATCGGCACATTCGACTGGGCTTCGTTCACTTACTTGAAAAAAGCGCCGAAAACCGATTCGATCGTGATGGTCGCAACGGTCGCCATCGTTGTCTACACGCACGATTTATCGATTGGTGTACTGGCGGGCGTCTTGCTAAGCGCCATCTTCTTCGTCTCGAAAATTTCCAAGATCAAAGTGGAAAAGCGCCTGCTCGATGCGACGCAATATCGTGTCGAAGGCCAATTATTCTTCGCTTCAGTTGAGGATTTCCTGGAGAAATTCGATTTCGATATCGAACGCGAAAAAGTGGTTATCGATTTCACGGATGCCCATATTTGGGACGATTCCGGCGTTGGTGCCGTCGACCGGGTCGTGCTGAAATTCCGCGAAAACGCCAACGAAGTGGAAGTAACTGGCTTAGATGCCGGCAGCCAGAAACTGGTCGATCAATTGGCGATTTTCAAAAGTTCGAATGCAAAACTGCCCACTCATTGATTGAGCATAGTGAAAGCCCGTCCTTCTAATGGAGGACGGGCTTTTTTGTGTTTTGTGGCATAAAGAAAATCAAGTAATTAGCAAAAAGATGCAATGTGTTCACTTTTTAGAAATATTTTCTATTTAAACAAAATTTTTATATTATATAATAACCGTAACTAGGCATCATAGGAAAAGAGGGATCATTGTGAAAAAGACATTCATCGGGGTGGTAATCATCTTGCTGCTATTGCTGACACCATTCATCATCTGGCTGTTTCAAGGAAGCGAGCCTTTGAACGTGGCGATTGTCGACAAAACCGTCCCAACGGAAAATTACCGCGAACATAAAGGGCTGACTTGGGTGTTGAACCATAACCGTTTTGTCAAAGAGGATGAGTCGGACTACCGCGCAGATACGGATTACTTCGGGTTTATGCCGGATGAAACCGACAAGGATTATGAAATTCGCGGCATCGAGGAACTCGGATTGGGCTATGATTTGATTTATTTGGCTGATGCCTACGGGGTATATGAAGACGATCTCCCTTGGCAAGAGGCCAAAGGTGAACGCTCCGAGCTCATCTATGGCGGCTTGGAGATGGCTGAATGGCAGGCGATCAAGCAGCAAGTAATCAATACGGGCAGTGATTTAGTCGTTGAATTCAATACATTCGCTTCCCCGACAGATGCTGCCGTCAGCACGGATATGGAAGAATTTTTAGGCATTAAGTGGAGTGGCTGGAGCGGCCGCTATTTTCCTGACTTAGCAGGTGCCGAGGTGCCTGCATGGATCGTCCAGAATTATGAACAGGAGGCAGAAGAATGGCAGTTTACGGGCGGAGGGTTCGTGCTTGTTGAAGATGCCAGTGGCGAGATTGTTGTGTTGTCTGAAGAGCGGGGCGATATCGAAAATGCTGGACTGCATGTGAAATTCACAGACTCTGGGCAAACGGCTTTCGGTCTTCAGGAAAGCCCGACGTTCGACTATTGGTTTGATATCAATGAAGTGCAAGGACAGACCGAAGTGCTTGCCGAATACGAATGGTCTCTCGGCGAACAAGGCCAAGCGGCGCTTTCCGAACGCGGGATTCCGGAGAATTTTCCGGCCGTCATGCACACGACTGTAAATGATGCGGACGTCTATTATTTTGCTGGCGACTTTGTTGACGTCGAGGATGTGCCGTCATTCTACCAATACGGGGGGCTTGCCAAGATGCGGGATTGGATGTCATTTGGCGGCAACGATAGTTTTTATTGGAAAACGTATGTGCCAATGATGGAAACGATTCTTGCGGATAGTTCGGCAAAAGAGCAAGAAACAGCATCACAAGTGTCAACAGCCGCCGAAAAAGACGGGATTTCCTATCCATCGCGTGTAAACGGCGAGCAGTTTGAAGTGTTCGAAGATGGCGAGTGGAAAGAATTCACCGTCAAAGGCGTCAATATGGGCATGGCAAAACCCGGCACATTCCCTGGCGAAGCAGCGATCACCCGCGAGGAATATGACCGCTGGTTCAAGGCAATCGGGGAAATGAACGCCAATGCGATTCGCGTCTATACGCTTCACCCGCCTGCTTTCTATGAAGCATTGGCCAAGTACAATGAATCAGCCGAAACGCCGCTGTATGTATACCACGGCGTATGGATTGATGAAGGGCCGCTAGAAGAAACCTTGGATGCGTTCACGCCTGAGATTACAGAGCGTTTCCAACAGGAAATGAAAAAAGTAGCCGATGCGGTTCATGGTGACGCGAAAGTTGACGAAGAGCCGGGACACGCTTCCGGAACTTACACGGCAGACGTTTCCGATTACGTCATCGGCTGGATGATCGGTATTGAATGGTACCCGTTCACAGTCGACGAGATGAACCACAAGTACCCGGATCTTGGTGAGTTTTCGGGCACATTCATCGAAACCGAAGATGCCAATCCAATGGAGCATTGGATTGCCGAGCAGTTGGACGTTTTAGCTGTCTATGAATACGAGACCTATGACAGCATGCGCCCGCTCAGCTTTACAAACTGGGTAACAACGGATAATATCGACCAGCCGGCGGAGCCGAGCGAGCAGGAAGACTTGGCGACCGTCGATCCAAATCATATACGTACGACCGGTGAATTGACCGAAGTGGGTATGTTTGCTTCCTATCACGTCTATCCGTATTATCCGGATTTCCTCAACTTAGAAGAGAAATACACGGAATTTATCGACCACCGCGGCGAGCGCAATAATTATGCGGGGTATTTGCGAGATTTGAACGAATCACACGATATGCCATTGCTGATTGCAGAGTTCGGGGTACCGGCTTCAAGGGGCATGACCCATAAAAACCCATTCGGCTGGAACCAAGGCTTTATTTCCGAGAGTGAGCAAGGGGAAATCGTCAGCCATTTGTATGAAGATATCCTAGAAGAAGGGATGCTTGGCGGTTTGGTGTTCACTTGGCAGGATGAATGGTTCAAGCGTACATGGAATACGATGGATTATGACAATCCGGACGAGCGCCCGTTCTGGTCCAATGCCCAAACAAATGAGCAGCAATTCGGCTTATTGAGTTTTGACCGCCATAAGGTGAAAGTCGACGGCGAAGACGATTGGCAGAACGGATCGCTGCTGCATGAAAAAGAGCAAGGAGCCCTGCGTTCGCTATCGATGGATTCCGATGAGCGCTATGTATACGTCAAAGCGGAGTTCGATTCACAAGAGGAGTGGTGGAATGAAGACCGCTTCCGCCTGTACTTCAGTGTTCGAGAAGATCAGGGAATCGAAGTGTCAGACAGCTTCCTGGCTGATTTCGAACTAACCATCAACGGGGAGGATGCGGCGCTTAAAGTAGCCGGCGATTACGACACTTTCTATTACGATTACCACAAACGGTTGGAGATGATTCCACAAGAGCCGGATATCGAAAACAACTTCCATCCGATGCGCCTGGCGTTGAATAAGGAATTCACGCGCCCAGATACAGGAGAAGTCTATCCTTTTGAGTATTATGAGACAGGGAAGCTGCGCTTTGGCATAGCAGACCCCGAAGACGATCAATACGATTCATTGAATGACTATTATTATTCAGAAGAGGCCGGAATTTTGGAAATTCGGATTCCGTGGATGCTGTTGAATGCGAAAGACCCGGCGAAAAAGGAATTCACGGGTGACTTGCAAGAAGACGGTATTGCAGCAAGTATGACAGTAGAGGGGATAGAAGCTGCAGCGGTTCTGGAGAATTCGGACGGAAAAGAACTGGAATCGATGGGATTGGACAGCAGCAAGCTGTACTCATGGGAACCATGGGGGTTGCCGCAAACACAGGAACGCTTGAAAGAATCCTATTACATTTTGCAAGAAATGTTCAAAAATACTGAGTGAAGAAAAGACCCATTACCGGGCTACCCGAGAACCGTTAGGAACAACTAACGGCCTAGAGGCAGTTCGCGCTGGGTCTTTTTTTATTGTGAACAGCTGAAGAAAGAGCGGAGCTTCAGCTATTTCATTCGCGAAAAAACAAATGAAAATAATTCTCATTTAGTTCTTGAAAGTAGTTTTTATTCTGCTATACTAATAAATGTGGTTAAGTGATAATGATTATCAGTATCATCTGATCAATGAAGGGAGCGGTTTTTCAAGCGTCATCGAAGAAAGATTACATAATGCAGTGCGGATGTCCTTCATCCAATAATTTCAATAGAAGAGGAGACGAAAAAAATGAAGAAATGGTTAGCGGCAATTTTGGTATTAATGATGTTTGCAGTTCTCGCAGCTTGCGGTGCAGAAGAAGAGGCGACAGACAGCCAAACGGCGGATGCACAAACAACGGAAACGGTTAAAGTGACGCATGAACTGGGCGAGACGGAAGTTCCGAAAAATCCTGAGAAAGTCGTCGTATTCGATTTCGGGATTCTCGATACACTCGATCAATTGGGAGTAGAAGCTGTGGCAGGCGTTGCACAAGGGAATATTCCTACGTATTTGGAGCAATACGAAGACACTGAGAAATACGAAAACATCGGCACATTGAAAGAAGCGGATTTTGAAGCGATCCACGCCATGGATCCGGACTTGATTATTATTTCTGGCCGCCAAGCGGAAATGTATAACGAGTTCAGCGACATCGCACCGACTATTCACTTAGGCGTGGACACTACGGATTACATGAACTCGTTCACGACGAATATGGAAACAGTAGGGGAAATCTTCGGCAAAGAAGCGGAAGTTAAAGAAGAGCTTGCAGCCATTAACGAGCAAATCGAAGGCATCAAAGAGAAAACAGCAAGTTCTGAAGAAAAAGGCTTGATTGTTCTAGCTAACGAAGGGAAAGTCAGTGCATACGGTGCAGCTTCACGTTTTGGCATCATCCATGACGTGTTCGGCGTCAAACAAGCGGACGAAGGCATCGAAGCGTCTACGCATGGCCAAAGCATCACGTACGAATACATCCTCGATACGAACCCAGACATGATGTTCGTCGTCGACCGCAATGCAGCAGTCGGCAATGACGCAAGTGCGAAAGATTCATTGGAAAACGAATTGGTCCAGAAAACGAACGCTTACCAAAACGATAAGATCATTTACTTGGATCCGGATTACTGGTACCTGTCCGGTGGTGGGCTGCAGTCTGTCAGCGAAATGGTCAACGCCATCGAATCTGCATTTTAATCACAAAAGCCTCGGGATGCCGGGGCTTTTTCTCAATCACGGGGAGGGATAGGAGTATGGAGCAAATCAATTCTTATATCAATAAAGTGTTTGTCGAGCAAGATGAAGTGCTAGAAGGTGTA
This sequence comes from Planococcus sp. CP5-4_YE, assembly GCF_019042655.1. Taxonomy (GTDB): domain Bacteria; phylum Bacillota; class Bacilli; order Bacillales_A; family Planococcaceae; genus Planococcus. Next base: position 131,165 of record NZ_JAHPZO010000002.1, on the reverse strand, counting down.
CTTACCGCCATCAACGAAAAAGGCATGCGGCCGATTTCGGTATCGCCAGCATCCGGAAAACTGCTGACGATGCTCGTGGCGATGACGGGAGCAGAAAAAGTGTTGGAAATCGGCGCACTCGGCGGCTATAGTGGCATTTGCCTGGCGCGGGGCTTTGGTGCCAAAGGCCATTTGACTTCACTAGAATTGGAGCAGGACTATGCCGAATTGGCAAACACCCAGTTGATAAAGGCGGGGTTCGACGGGCAAGTTAACTATCTGACCGGAACTGCCTTGGAGAGCTTAGCGAAACTGAAAGACCAGGGGCGGACATTCGATTTCTTTTTCATCGATGCAGATAAGGAGAATTACGAAAACTATTTAGTTGCTTGCTTGGAACTTGCAGAAAACGGGGCATTGATCGTCGCCGATAATGTCCTAGCAGGGGGAAGTGTGGCAGAGGCGGGTAAAGAGCGCCAGCACACCGAAGCGATGCAGAAGTTCAACGAAACAGCTGCAAGGCATCCGCAATTGGAGTCGATTCTGCTGCCCGTCGGTGATGGCTTGCTCGTGTCGAGAGTGAAAAAGTAACAAAAGGACAGAAGGTGTGAGAGCCTTCTGTCCTTTGCTCTATAAATAGAGCAGAGTTTATTCATATTTGCGGAAAAAGGCGAGCGTGCCGTCGATGATCCGTTGTTGGTCGTGATCAAGCGTCGCCACATGGTAGCTGTCGGGCATTTCGATGAGGTCTTTTTCCTCAGAAGAAATATGATCGAAAATGAATGTTGAATTAACTGGCGGAACGACATGGTCTTCCGGTGAGACGAACAGCAGTGTCGGGCAATGGATAGCCGATAGGTTTTTTTGGACCAAATCCATGAAGGACAAGATCTCTTTGACGGAAGCGACTGGTGTTTTGTCGTAGGCAAGCTCAGTGATGCCCGGTTTTTTGATATCGGATCCGATAGCGTCCAAAAAGCGTACATCCTGCAATTCTCTGACGCCTTCCATGTCGGGGACTTCGACAGCGGCGTTAATCAAGGAAATAGCGCGGATCTCCGGATGGTTTTCCGCCATATACAAAGCGAGCGTGCCGCCCATCGACAAGCCTGCCACGAATATCTTATCGCAGCGCTCCGATAGCGAGGCGTAAGCTTCCTCTACAGAAGCGATCCAGTCCTGATATGTGCTTGTTTCCATATCTTCATAATGCGTGCCATGCCCTTTAAGGCGCGGGGCATAGACGCTATATCCTTCTTTTGCAAAAGCTTCGGCAAGCGGGCGCATGCTTTGTGTCGTGCCGGTAAAGCCGTGGGAGATGAGAATTCCCGTTTTCCCTCCTTCTGAAATAAACGGCTCTGCGCCGGGAAGTACATCGAAATCGTTTGTCATCCAAAAACCTCCTTTTAGGTAGTCCTTAAGTATTCGTTGCTTTTTGGGAAAATCCTTCCCCATCAATCGCCTCAAAAAGGAGTGCTATACTAATGGAAGAGTAATCAACTGGGGGAGATCGCGTGCAAAACGTACAGGAATATACGCAATTGATCGAGCAGTTCGAGAACGGCCCTTATTTCCAGATGCTCGGTTTTGAAATCGACCGGGTGGAGTACGGCAAGGCGTCTATGCGTTTGAAGAAAAAAACCGAAAATGACAATATGCAAAACATGCTTCATGGCGGTGCGATCATGTCGGGAATCGATATCGTCATGGGCTTAGCTTCTCGGTCGCTTGGGAGTGACGCGGTTTCGACGATTCAAATGGAAGTTCGCTTCATCAAAAGTTTGGCGGAAGGAACGGCCATTTTCCATGCTGAAATGCTGCATCAGACGAATAGTACAGTAATCCTGACAGGACGTGTCGTCAGCGATCAAGACGAATTATTGGCGTATAGCACTGGCACTTTCAAATTATAAATTTCAATAGCTCCTTTTCGCATCTGGCGAAAGGGAGTTTTTTTGATTGGCTGCAATTGGAAGCCGTTCTCTTGACCCATGGATGACAGCTTGTTATAATTACTTTTAATTAAAGATATTTTAATTCGAAGTAAAGAGGTGGAATATAAATGGAGTTCTCCAACCAAAACCTGAAAGCTGTGACGGTTTTGATTCGCGCGGCTGATGCTGTCCATGACGCCATCAAACGCGACGTAGCGGGATACGGCTTGAACGCGACGGAATTCTCTGTGCTTGAATTGCTTTATCATCAAGGCCGCCAGCCCATACAGGCAATCGGCAAGAGAGTGTTGATAGCGAGCAGCAGTATCACCTATGTAGTCGATAAGCTGGAACAAAAAGGCTATGTCGAACGGGAAGCGTGCAAAGAAGACCGGCGTGTAACGTATGCGCTTTTGACGGACGACGGCCAGGAATTGATGAAGCGGATCTTCCCTGAACATGAACGGCAGATGGATAAAGTGTTTGCCGGGCTTGAGCAAGAAGAAGTAATGGAATTGATCGAGAAGCTGAAAAAAGTAGGCTATGAAGCACAAGACAGCAACGAAACGGAAGATAGAAAACCAACAGACAAGGAGCGGTATGCATGAACGAATTGAAAGGGATCCACCACGTAACGGCGATTACGAGCAGCGCCGAGAAGAATTATGAGTTTTTCACTTATGTATTGGGTATGAGATTGGTCAAGAAAACGGTGAACCAAGATGATATCCAAACCTATCACTTGTTTTTCGCTGACGATAAAGGCTCTGCTGGGACGGATATGACTTTCTTTGATTTTCCTGGAATCCCGAAAGGCTCTCACGGCACAAACGAAATTTACAAAACGGCTTTCCGCGTACCGACGGACGAAGCGCTTAGCTATTGGGAAAAACGTTTTGACAAATATGAAGTGCAGCATAGTGCTATAACCGAGCAATTCGGCGGCAAAACTTTGTCGTTCACAGATTTTGACGACCAGCAGTATATGCTTGTATCAGACGAGAACAACAAAGGCGTACAGGCAGGCACGCCGTGGCAGCACGGCCCGGTTCCGCTTGAATTTGCCGTCACCGGCCTTGGCCCGATTCATATTCGCATCGGCCAATTCGATTATTTAAAGGAAGTATTGGAAAAAGCGATGCATATGCGCGAGATCGCCAATGAGGGGCAGCTTCATTTATTCGAGATGGGCGAAGGCGGCAATGGTGCGCAAGTGATTGTCGAGCATAATGCAGCTTTGCCGTCCGGCCAGCAAGGCTTCGGCACGGTGCATCACGCCGCCTTCCGCGTGGCGGACCGCGAAGCGTTGAACGAGTGGATCGGCCATATGCAGGACATTGGATTCTCTACTTCCGGCTATGTCGACCGCTTCTTCTTCGAATCATTGTATGCACGAGTCGCACCCGGTCTGTTGTTCGAATGGGCAACGGATGGTCCGGGCTTCATGGGCGACGAGCCATATGAAACGCTCGGCGAGAAATTATCCTTGCCGCCGTTCTTGGAACCGAAGCGCGAACAGATTGAAAGCATGGTGCGCCCGATCGATACCGAGCGCAGCACGAAGACTATCGAAAAAGAATACCTATAAGGAAAATCCGGCACTGCTCATAATGGGCAGTGCTTTTTAACGCTGAGGAAAAGCAGAAAGAATGCCCAAAATCCAAAAAAATGGGGCGATTTTGGGAACTTATCCCACTTATGGGCGTAAGTATAGATAGAAAGAGGAAAGGGGAGAATGGCGATGCCGAAATGCCGAAATTGCGGGACGACATGGACGTGGGGGCAGACTGTCTGGCGGCTGTTCACACTCGGGGATAGCTTGACTTGCCCGGCTTGCCGGCAAGAGCAATACGTTTCCATGGAATCGCGGAAGAAGACCAGCTTGTTTGTCTTTGCCGCTCCGCTCATCATGTTCATTTCGGTGGCTTTCGGCATCGATCCGTTCGTTTCCCTCGCGCTATTCTTGGCTTCCTTTTTAGTAATCATGGGCATTTACCCATTCTTCATCGAATTGACAGACGAGCGCGGGCCGATGTGGTGATGAGTAAAAAATCCGAGTTTCTTTCTAGGGATTGAGTTGGTTGCGCTCAACAAATGAATATTCTTTTCTGGACAGCTCCAGAAGCTTACGCTAAACTTACAGATAATCATCTATAGCGTTCTTCGGGGTCGGGTGAAATTCCCAATCGACGGTAACGGAGCAATCCAAAGCCCGTGAGCCTTTCGGGGCAGGATTTGGTGCAAGTCCAAAGCCGACAGTTAAAGTCTGGATGGGAGAAGAACCGTCAAACAGCCTACTAGCAATCGCTTAGGTTTCTTTGATATGCACTTTCAAGGCCCCTTTCTTTTATAGAAGGGGCCTTTTTTGCATACTGTGGATGATCAACTGAATAGTATTCCTTCGGGGTCGGGTGAAATTCCCAATCGACGGTAACGGAGCAATCCGAAGCCCGTGAGCCTTACGAGGCAGGATTTGGTGAGAGTCCAAAGCCGACAGTTAAAGTCTGGATGGGAGAAGGAAGAACACGGAAATTATAGAGCAATCTATAGTTCTATTTCCTATTGTCTTCTAACCCATTGGTTTATCAATGGGTTTTTATTATGTTGTGAAAGGCGTGATCAAGTGGATGATCAGCAAATCATGAAGCAAGCACTAGAGCTGGCGCAATCAGCCGCCGGACAGACTTCGCCAAATCCGCTTGTCGGCTCGGTGATTGTCAAAAAGGGCCGCATTATCGGCATGGGCGCGCACCTGAAAGCGGGGCAGCCCCACGCAGAAATCCATGCGCTGAATATGGCAGGCAGTGAAGCGCAAGGCGCAGATTTGTATGTGACACTGGAGCCTTGCAGCCATCATGGCCGGACAGGCCCTTGCGCAGACGCGATTATTCGTGCGGGCATTCGCCGTGTTGTTGTCGCGGTGCTGGACCCGAACCCACTTGTCTCAGGCCAAGGTATTCAAAAGCTTGAAGCCGCCGGAGTGATCGTAGAGACCGGCGTCTGCGAACAGCAAGCAGCGGAGTTAAATCGAATGTTCTTCACCTATATCCGCAAAAATCGACCTTTTGTGACATTGAAGCACGCCATTACCTTAGACGGCAAAATCGCGGTAACCGGTGGCCGTTCGGAAAAAATAACAGGACCGGATGTTCAGCAAGACGTTCATAAACTGCGCTTGCTGCACGACGCCATCCTAGTCGGTGCACAGACTGTAGCACTCGACAACCCCCGCTTGACCAATCGGTTTGCCGACTCCCCGAGGCAACCGGTCCGCGTCATATTGGATCACCATTTACGAATCCCGATCGAGAGCCACATTATTCAAGTACCTGATGCCCCTACTTGGATTATTGTCGGATCAGGGGTGGATATCGATAGCCGCGGAGCTTTTCCAGAGCATGTCGAAATCTTGCAGCTGGATACGCCCGATGTAGACATTGCCGCAGCATTGAAAGTGCTGGCTGCGCGCAAAATTTTATCGGTACTTGTGGAAGGCGGCCAAAAAATCAATACCGCTTTCTTGCAAAGCAAGCAAGTGGATGAAATCGCAACGTATATCGCGCCAATCATTCTCGGCGACGAAGGAACCGTTTCGGTATTCGGTGATCTGCACGCCAGTTCCGCATCAAACGGCGTCCGCTTGGAGACGCAGAAAGTAGAACGAATCGGAACGGATTTGAAGATCATCTCCACCTTAAAGGAGTGACACACATGTTTACAGGCATTATCGAAGAAACTGGACAGCTCGCAAGCATTAAACGCGGTGCGTCCAGCATGGAAATGACGATACGTGCAACTGTCGTCTTAGAAGAAACAAAAATCGGCGACAGCATTTCAGTAGAAGGCGTGTGCTTAACCGTGACTTCAATGTCGAATGGCCGATTTACGGTGGATGTCATGCCGGAAACCTTTCACGGCACCACACTTTCGTCATTAAGTACCTCTAGCTCCGTCAACCTCGAGCGGGCGATGGCGGCGAATGGCCGTTTTGGTGGACATCTTGTCGCTGGCCATATCGACGGGGTCGGCAAAATTTTACGCAAGCGCCCTCAGGAAAACTCCTTGTATATCGATATCGCAGCGCCTGCCGAATTGCTTGCACAGTCCATCGTCAAAGGGTCTGTTGCCATCGACGGCGTCAGTTTGACGATCTTCGAACTCAGCGAAAACCACCTGACCGTTTCGCTTATTCCTCATACAGCTGGGGAAACGACTCTAGGCGGTAAAAAAGCTGGCGATTCAGTCAATCTCGAAACCGATATGTTCGGGAAATACGTGCAGCGTTTTATGGAGCATGCGCCAAAACAACCGATGAACGCCGATTATTTGCGGCGCCACGGATTTTAAAGGAGCAAAACCGATGCTAAATACAATTGAAGAAGCAGTAAAGGATTTGCAGGTAGGAAAAGTCATTATTCTGGTTGATGATGAATCAAGAGAAAACGAAGGCGATTTCGTCTGTCTCGCAGAACATGCGACGCCTGAGAACATCAATTTCATGGCCACGCACGGCCGGGGGCTTATCTGCACGCCGGTCTCGCCGGACATCGCCTTGCGATTGAAACTCGATCAAATGGTCAGCCATAATACCGACCACCACGAAACGGCGTTTACCGTCAGCATCGACCATAAAGATGCCAAGACGGGCATCAGTGCATTTGAACGGTCGGACACCATCTTGCAGATGCTCGATACGAAAGCCGTGCCGCAAGATTTCAAACGGCCTGGGCATGTCTTTCCGCTCGTCGCGAAACTGGGCGGCGTATTCCAGCGCCAAGGCCATACGGAAGCGTCTGTTGATTTGGCGCGTCTATCCGGCAGTGAGCCGGCAGCGGTGATTTGTGAAATCATGAATGCGGATGGCACGATGTCGCGCATGCCTGATTTGGAAAAATTAGCGGATGCGCTGGAGTTAAAAATCATCACGATCGAAGACCTCTATGCGTACCGTGCAGAAAAAGACCCGCTCATCACGCGTGAATCGAGTGTCCATATGCCGACTGATTTCGGCGAGTTCCGCATGGTCGGCTATTCCAACCGGCTGGACGCGGAAGAACATGTGGCCATCGTCAAAGGCAATCCGGAATCAGTAGAAGCGCCGATTGTGCGCATTCATTCCGAATGTTTGACGGGCGATATTTTCCACTCGCGCCGTTGCGACTGCGGGGCACAACTGGCCAAGTCACTCAAATTGATCGAACAGGCAGGAGCGGGCATCGTCCTTTATATGAGGCAAGAAGGGCGTGGCATCGGCTTGTTGAACAAGCTGAAAGCCTATGAATTGCAAGAACAGGGCTTGGACACTGTCGAAGCGAATGAACAGCTCGGCTTTCCTGCAGAGATGCGCGACTATACTTTATGCGCGTTGATGCTGAAGGATCTAGGCGTATCGCGTGTCCGGCTGCTGACGAACAACCCAGCCAAGACAGACGCACTGATCGAATACGGCATTCAAGTGGAAGAGCGGCTGGCGCTCATCATTCCACCAACGGAAGACAATACGCAGTACATGGAAACGAAAAAACAACGCATGCACCATCTAATCGACTAAGGAGTGTTCATAATGGAAACAGTTTACGAAGCTAATTTAATCGGATCGGATTTAAAAATAGGGATCGTTACAGGCAGATTCAACGACTTCATCACATCGCGCTTATTGGACGGCGCAGTGGATGGCTTGGTGCGCCACGGCGTCAATAAGGAAAACATCGACACCGCTTGGGTGCCAGGGGCATTTGAACTGCCGCTGGTCGCGAAGAAAATGGCGGAAACGAAAAAATACGATGCGGTCATCGCGCTTGGCACGGTTATCCGCGGTTCTACGACGCATTACGATTACGTCTGCAATGAAGCGGCGAAAGGCATCGCGCAAGCAGGCATGTCGACAGGCGTCCCAGTCATCTTCGGCGTCTTAACGACAGAGACAATCGAGCAGGCGATTGAACGCGCTGGCACTAAAGCCGGCAACAAAGGCTACGAAGCGGCAGTTTCCGCTGTCGAAATGGGCAATTTGATGAAAGCATTCGATTGATCGCGTAGAGCGAAAAAAGAACTTCATTGTGTTCTTGATGAGAACGCTTGGTGGCTGCTGATTGCCGTTCCTGAAATTTAACTGTATAAAAAAAGAACTTGCATTCATGAAAGAATGCGAGTTCTTTTTTGTAATATCCCTTATATTTCGAAATCACTTGAAGCTTAATTATAATAATGCATTGACAATTAACTGAAATTTTAGAATAATGAAAAATGAGATAGCTATTATCCTTAAAATGGAAAGGAGGAGGGAGCGCGGGCTCATGGTAGAAAGCAGTCTGGATGCATAAAAGTTTGAATGTGTTATTAAAAAAGGGGTGAAGAGATGATTTGGGTTCTCTCATTGAGCCTTATCACGATAATTTCGGTGATTGCGGGATTGAAGAAAAGGAGAATAGCATATTTTTTCGTTCCCCTAGTGTCGATTTTTGCATTTATGCTCATTAAAATCATCATGGTGCCATTGCCTTTCACGGACACAGTTCGGTTCATATTTCAGTTAAGAGGCTGAATGCGTACAGGTAACTCGTCTTCGATACCGATAAAGGGGTGGGAAAATTGAGGAAGATTGATAAAAAAGAGGCAGATTCCTATTTTCGAATCCGGACTATATTAATCACCATCTATTTGCTTATTGGCTTTACAGCATCCTTTGTGGTGGTATTTTTTGCAGAAGAACTGTCGGAATTCAGCTTTAATGGCATGCCGTTTCACTATTTCATGGGGGCGCAGGGAGCTATTTTGATTTTCATCATTTTACTGTTTATAAATGCCATCATCAACGACCGCATCGATAAAAAGTTCGGGCTGGACCAGGATCAAAAAGATTAATAGACTCTGCTGATGCATAAAAGAAACCGCCATACAGAGTTCTGATACTTATAAAGGGGGAGAAGCAGTGGATTCACAATTTCTCGTATCGCTTTTAATGATCCTGGGAACCTTCGGATTGTATATCGGCATTGCAGTCTATAATATGGCTAGGCAAACTTCAGATTTCTACGTTGCCGGACGGAATGTGCCTGCGGTCTTCAATGGGATGGCCATCGGTGCTGACTGGATGAGCGCTGCTTCGTTTATCGGGCTTGCAGGTACCGTCATGCTGCTTGGATACGACGGGCTGGCCTATATCATGGGGTGGACAGGTGGATATTTGCTGCTGACTTTCCTCCTCGCGCCGCAGCTCCGGAAATCGGGCCGTTATACAGTCCCGGAATTTATCGGGGACCGTTATAGCAGCAGCACAGCCCGCTTGATTGCCGCGGTCGCTACCATCATCATCAGTTTTACGTATTCCATCGGCCAGCTCTCGGGTTCTGGTGTTGTGATCGGGAGGCTACTTGAAGTACATACTGCTGTAGGAACAATCATCGGTGTAGTCTTGATCGCTTTTTATTCCGCTCTTGGGGGGATGAAAGGGATCACTTGGACGCAAGTCGCGCAGTATTTAGTCTTGATTATCGCTTATTTGATTCCTGTGATTTTCATGTCTTTGCAATTGACGAATAATCCGATTCCGTGGATGACCTACGGGCAGATTGTTGGGGAACTCCAGCAGCTGGATGCACAATTAGGCGTCTCCGAATATGTTGTGCCGTTCACGGAAGCGACTAGGTGGCAATTCCTGGCATTAATGTTTACGCTGATGGCCGGGACGGCAGGGCTGCCTCATGTCATCGTTCGGTTTTATACGGTTTCTACGATGAAAGCAGCGCGATGGAGTGGGGCATGGGCGCTTTTGTTCATTGGTTTGCTTTATTTATCAGCTCCAGCATATGCAGCATTTTCTCGCTTTATTCTAATGACTCAAGTGGCAGGTTCTTCGATCGCCGATCTGCCGGCATGGACAGCCTCTTGGGTAAATACAGGATCATTATCCGTAGCCGATACGAACGCGGATGGGATCCTCCAATGGGAAGAAATTGTCATCAGCAATGATATTGTCGTAATGGCGACACCGGAAATCGCCAATTTAGGGATTTTTGTTATCGGCCTCATGGCAGCTGGCGCAATGGCCGCGGCACTTTCAACAGCGGGTGGGCTGATGATCGCTATTTCTGCAGCTTTATCACAAGACATTTATTACCGCTCAATCAATCCTGAAGCGACGGAGAGCCAGCGCCTTCTCGTTGGCCGGGCATCTATCATCATTGCAACAGTAGCCGCAGGTCTTGTCGCATTGAATCCTCCTGGTGCAATTACTCAAATTGTAGCGTGGGCATTTGCTCTCGCTTCAGGTACATTCTTCCCGGCACTTATCTTAGGTGTCTGGTGGAAACGGGCGAACGGGCCTGGGGTAATCGCCGGTATGCTGACCGGATTAGGTGTAACTTTATCCTATATCTTCGCCGCGAAATACGGAGGCTTCACGATCCTTGGCATTATCGACACGGGAGCCGGCGTATTCGGTGCCGCTGCAGCGATTATCGCGATTATCGTAGTTTCTTTAGCAACCAAAGCACCATCGAAGGAAACGCAGGAAGAAGTGATGGACTTGCGTTACCCTGAGGGCATGACTTATAAAGATGGAGAAGTTTGGCGTACCGACCCGGCTGATACTAAGCGTCCGGATCATTGAAAAAAGAGCGGAAGCCTGTGCTTCCGCTCTTTTTCTATGGATATCTTTTTTATTCTTTCCGGAAAACCCAAGCGCGTTGGACCACGAAACCGAAGATGAACAGCACCGTATCGACCATCACTTTCAAAATAACCTCTCCACGTCCGAGCCATTCTGCATAGAGGAACTGGACGGAGGCTGCGGAAGCGCCCATGATGAAAGCAGCCAATATATAATAGCGCAGCAAGGATCGTTTGGAGCCCTGCTTAAAGACTTTATTGCGATTAATATAATAATTGAACAAGGAAGACAGGATGCGCGCCGCCACCGTGGCGATGATGATGAACGTTTCCGGCGACTCATCGCGCAATAGTTGGACGAACAGCCAGAACAAGGCGATGTCGAGCCCAAATGAGGCTGCACCTGAGATTCCGTAGAATATAAAGATCTTGTAGATGTGATAGGAGTCCCGAAGTGGATGGAAATGAGACGATTTGTTCTCGTCCAAATAAACGGTTTCAATGGTCACTTCCGACACTGGGATGTAATTTTTCTTCAGTGCCGCGAGCATGTTCATTTCATATTCAAAGCGTTCACCGAGCACGTCGAGAAGCCTGGGCAAGAATTTAACAGGGATGCCGCGCAGGCCAGTCTGTGTATCGCTTAAGTCTGCGCCCGTCGATAAGCGGAACAATAGGCGTGTGAACCTGTTGCCAAAGCGGCTGCGGAACGGGATGCCGGGCTGTGTGAAATCCCGAGCGCCGAGCACCACGTGGTTTGGTGAAGTTTCCAGTTCGTCGGCGATTCTGACCATATCCGACACCAGGTGCTGTCCGTCTGCATCGGCAGTAATGATGGCTTCGATTGGCAATTGTTGATTGAGGATGTAATGGAAGACGGTTTTCAGCGCACGCCCTTTTCCTTGATTGACCGCATGGGTCAATAAAGTGACTTGAGGCAGTTTTTCCAGCTCGTCAAAAAAGCTTTCATAGTCGGCACCACTGCCGTCATTAACGACAATGATCCGTGAAAAGCCGGCTGATATCGCTTCTTCAATTATAAGTTTACAAGGCTCTTCCGGTTTATAAGCCGGAATGACGACGGCGAATTGTTTCACAGGCAACCTCTTTCCATTTCTGGCATCCAGAAATAACATACTGGCACATGTTTCTATCTCTATATAATAATACTACCCTAATTGCAGTCCTTTAGTCATGACCTTCAGGAATTCCTGGGTGCTTTTCGAGAGGAATCGATTCACAGGCCAGCATAGAGCTTAATCGGAGATGACATCTTCAGGGCGATAGCCATCCTGCAACTGGCGGATCGATAAGCCGAAATCCAGTTGAAGATGGGGATAATCTTTGAAGCCCATCCAATCGCCGCCCCATTCGAAGCCGAGCCCTTTGGCGATATCCGCTACTTCAAACCAATCGGGACGCCCATTCCCATTGCCGTCGTGCTGGATATCCCAAACGACTGACCCGTCAGGCAGGCGCAGCGCAAAATCGATGGCCAGACCATAATTATGGTAGGACTCGCCCCCTTCAGCATAAGTGACGACGCTCCCGCCCCGCGTACGGCCTTGAGCATGGATCTCGTTTTGTTCTTCAACGGAACGAAAACCATCGGTGATAAGGATATCGATCTCGACTTCTTCAGCTTGCGCGATTAGCTGGTCGCGTTTGGATTCGACAATGGGGTGCAGCCCGGTCGGCAGTGGACGTTCAGCGCGTTCGTTGCGCTCTTCTATTTCCCGTTCGATCCATATGAACAAAAAAGCACCGAGGATGAACAAAAACAACAATGAAAAGACGGTGCGGAATGTTTTCAAGTGATTTCACCTCGTAACTTGATTGTAGCAAAAATCCTCAAGCAAGTATCCGCCAAGAGTTTTTGGTACGATAGTAGAAACAGATTTTTTGGAGGGATACATAATGGTCATTGAATTAATGAAATCACACGCATCGGTCCGCAATTACAAAGACCGGCCATTGACGCGTGCACAAGTCCACGAATTGGTCGAAGCAGCACAATATGCAGCGACGTCCCATTTTGTTCAAGCCTATTCAATCGTTTGGGTGACAGATGAAGACAAGCGCAAACGACTTGGTGAGCTATCCAAAAATCCGAAACAGATGGAAGGGGCAGGCGCTGTGTTCCTAATGTGCGCGGATTATAACCGGCTAGCCCATGCTGCGAAACTGCAAGGGGAAGATATTGTGTTCGACCAGGCGGAGAATTTGCTGGTCGCGGTCACGGATGTCGGCTTGCTCGCACAGAACTTGGCGCTTGCCGCTGAATCCAAAGGCTACGGCATCTGCTATATTGGCGGAGTGCGCAACAATATGGAAGAAATCAGTGAACTGGCCGGTTTGCCAGAAGGCGTCTTCCCAGTCTACGGCTTGACGGTCGGCGTGCCGAACGAAGCCAATGAAGTGAAGCCAAGGCTTCCTGTAGAAGCCGTGCTTCATGAAAATGAATACGACGAAGCGAAATATGCGAAGATTTTGCCAGCGTATGACGAGACCATCATGGCCTATTATTCCGCACGCTCAAATAACCAAAAAACCGCCAAATGGAGCGAACAGATGGCGACATTTTTAAACAAGCCGCATCGCCCAGATTTGAAGGACGTATTGGCTAAGCGCGGGTATCTATTCAAATAAGAAATGCATTCATCGATAACTGGAATGATTGAGGAGGCTGAGAAGCAATGAAAATCGCTTTATTTGGAGCAACTGGAAGAGTTGGCGGTTACGTCTTGAACATGGCGCTTCGTGATGGCCACGAAGTGAAGGCACTGGTCCGGAGAGAGGGCCTTGAACCCCGTGCAAACCTGAACTTGATTGTTGGCAATGTCCGCAATGAAGAAGATATCCGTCGGACGCTCGAAGGGGCCGATGCTGTGATCAGCGCAATCGGCACTGACCGCACAACCACGTTGTCGGATGCGACACCGCTCATCGTGAAAGCGATGGAAGCGGAAGGCATCCGGCGCATCATCACTATAGGTACTGCCGGTATTTTGAACAGCCGCTTGAGCCCAGGGCTGCTCCGCTATCAGGGCGGCGATTCGAAGCGCCAATTGACCTTTGCAGCGGAAGAACACGAAAAAGCCTATAAATCATTGGAACAAAGTGAGTTGGACTGGACAATCGTCTGCCCAACGTACTTGCCGGATGGGGAACCGAAAGGCTATTTCCGCTTCGAAGAAAATTACTTGCCTGAAGACGGCAAAGAAATCACGGCTGGCGATACCGCATTGTTCGCTTACGAGCAATTGGATTCGGATGATTTCCTGAAAAGCCGCGTCGGCATTGCATATTGAATGACAAAACCCCTTGAACCGTAAAGCGTTCAAGGGGTTTTGTGTGTATCAGGCAGTGACGTCGCGTTTGGAGAATGTCCAATAACTGATCAACATAAAGACCAGGAAGTAGACAGCCAAAACGATAAGCGACATAACCATCGTGATGTCTGGGACTGGCATGAAGCCTGTATAGAATTGAGTCAAATCGGTATGCGTGAACAAATAGTATTTGACGATTTCAAAGCGCTGCAACAAGAAGACAACTTGCACGCCGACGAACATCAAGAAAATCGATACGCCGATAGCAAGTGAACTGGAACGGAAAACCGTCCCGAGCATGAACGCAAATGTGCCGATCATCCATGTGCTGGCTAAGCTAAGCGCAGATAGTTTCAATGCTTCAGCCCAGTAGGAGCCTTCCACAACTTCCGATCCGTTCCAAACGAGGAATGTGCCGTCTCCGGTGCCGAAGAAAATCCAGCTGAATAAAGCAATCGATACGAAAGTAAGGATGGCAAATAATAATGCGAACAACATCGTCGTAATGTATTTTGACGTAAGTACTTTCCATCTTTTAACCGGTCGCGTCAGCAGCATCTTGATCGTTCCTTGTGAAAACTCAGAAGCAACGATTCCTGCGCCCACGATGACCGTAAACAAGGTGACAAGCGATAGCATCATATGGCTGTCGAGCACTTGCTGTTGAAGACTTTCGACTTTGAACGGCTCGGCGTCATTCGCCAAGCGGTATTCTGCGATGGCAGCCTGGCCCTCATAATAATCTTTTTGGGCTGGGCCGAGGTCCGAATTCTGCAATTGGTCCTGGTACATCATCATGTCCATCGTCGCCATTTCCTGCCAGTCGCTTTCCGGTGCAGGTGAGGTCGATTCGATCCATTTCGTGATGCCAGCATTTGCCAATAAGATGACGATCAACAGGATAGCCATAATCCATGTCGCTTTTTTACTCCATAATTTCATCCATTCATTTTGTATGAGCTTGAGCAATTTCGCCGCCTCCAGTCATTTCAAGGAATTGATCTTCTAAGGTCGTGCGGTGCGGCTGGACAGCGTACAAATCGACGCCCGCAGCAGTGAGCAGCTTGATGGCTCCCGGAATATGCTCCGCTTCTGTATCGATCAGATAGCCATTTTCGTGCGGGTGCACGGTGAAGCCGATCTCTTCGAGCACTTGTTTCGCCTGGTCAGCGGGCTTGGCTTCTATGTAATAGCGGGATTGCTGGTGCTCGTTGACGTTTTTGATGTCGATCAATTCGCCATTTTGGATAATGGCGATGCGGTCGCACAATAATTCAATCTCCGACAATAGATGGCTGGAGACGAAAATGGCAACATCGTTTTCGCGTGCCACTTTGCGCAAATACATGCGGAACTCGCGGATGCCTGCAGGATCCAGTCCATTTGTCGGTTCATCCAAAATCAAGAATTCCGGATTGTTGAGGAGTGCTTGTGCAAGGCCAAGGCGTTGGCGCATGCCGAGTGAATACGAACCGACTTTTTCCTTGATGCGGTTTTGCATGCCGACTTGCTGGATCACTTCGTCGATGCGGGCTTTTGTCACGCCCTTATGCATACGCGCAAAATGCACCAGGTTTTTGTAGCCGGACATAAATTTATACATCTCCGGATTTTCGACAATAACGCCGACTTTTTCGATGCTTCCCTCAAAATCGGTACGGATCGATTTGCCGCCGATCAGGATGTCGCCTTGCGTCGGCTTCATCAATCCGACCATCATCCGGATCGTCGTCGTTTTACCTGCTCCGTTCGGCCCTAGAAACCCAGTGATTTCTCCTTTATGGAGATCCAAGTTCAAATCTTTGATGATTTGTTTTTTGCCGATCGTCTTGGAGAGCTTGCGAATCTCGACAATTTTATCATTGCTCATGTGAGCCACCTTCTTTCCATTTTGCTTCCTTCAGTACTAACGATTCATTTCCTGGAAAGTTTCAGTTTTCTGGAAATCCAACAGGCTTAACTATCGCCTCATCGGGAATAAACCAATTAACAACAAATATATGGAGGGTTTAGCCTTATGAATGAATTGCAGGAAACAGAACAAGTGCTCATGGCGTATTATGCCCAATACTATAAAGGCGCATCATTGGAGGAAATCCGGGAACTTGACCGCAGCTTGTCGCAAGGCATCGGGGAAGAGCAGTATAAAGAGGCGATGGATAAATTGAAAGAACAAGGGCTGGTCCATGGCTTAGAGACCGTCGAGGAAAGAAACCAAGGCGGCGCCGATTCCCCGATGGCGACAAATGAAGGGATGCTTTATATCAATGATGTGCTGAATTTGCAGTCGGATGCGGTGGAAGACCACCAGCTCGATTATTTGGCGAAGCATCTGGAGACCAGCCACCTGGAACTGACGCTGGAGCCGGTGAAGACCTATATTGAATCCGTCGTCAAAGAACAGGCAGATGAAAAGCCGAACGACAACACGCCTTGAATATTCGAAAGCCGCTTCTTGAAAAAGAAGCGGCTTTTTTGTGTGAAAAATAGTTGGCGATAATAACTGCGCGTTGGAACGAGGTTCGGAGCAGGGGAGCGGAAAAGCTTCCGCTTACGACTGCGTTGCAGGGGCACGCTTTCCGGAGGGCTCGCATTGAGCCGCTTCGTCGCTACGCTCCTGCAGGGTCTCAATTGTCTCGCTAATCCTCCCGGAGTCGGCCCCTTCCACTTCGTCTCTAGTTTTATAGTGGTGAACAATCTCTTCGATTTATTCAATATAGATAGTGGAAGTGTGTCAGACCTGATAGTTTTTGTCTCCTTGGATAGAGGAGCTACAATTGTCCGTTTGAATCCGTCAATAAGCATCTATGTCTCAGTTGCTGCCTCCCAGAAAGCGATTCCCCCGCTAGCCGGCAACTTAATGCAAAAAGAAAGCTATGTAAACTAGCATCATCCAATGAAATCTCTCAGCCGCCCGGCGCCAAGGGTGAGCCGAAGCAATAAGACAGGTGTTTTTCCTGGCTTATTGCAAGAGGCCAACCCAAAGCAGGGCGGCGACTAGTAGATGAAGCCCGAATCGAAATGCAGAAACACTTCGACACGCAAACCCTCGCTATCCTCATATGCGCTCAAACCAGGAAGCGATTCCCCCGCTAGCCGGCAACTCGTACAGAAGCATTTCTGATTAAACAAACCCGAATCAAAGAAATCTCTCAGCGGCCAAGCGTAAAGGGGTGAGCCGACGCAATAAGACAGGTGTTCTTCCTGACTTATTGGCAAAGGCCAACCCAAAGCAGGGCGGCGAATCGTAAGATGAAGCACAAATCAACTTCAGCAACAACTTCACAAGAAACCCCTCGCTATTCTTATATGCGCTCAAACCAGGAAGCGATTCCCCCGCTAGCCGGCAACTAACTAAAGAAGTAGAGCTATTTGAACAGGCTACACTAAACGAAATATCTAAGCTGCCCAGCGCCAAGGGTGAGCCGACGCAGTGAGACAGGTGTTCTTCCTGGCTTGCTGTGAGAGGCCAACCCAAAGCAGGGCGGCGACTAGTAGATGAAGCTCAAATCAACATCAGCAACAATTCCACAAGCAAATTTATTCTCACAAAAAAAGAAACCAATGCTGAGCATTGATTCCTTCCGCACACATCTGAAGTTAGAGCCCAAGCACGAAGAATGCCAGGAAGATGGTGACAATGACCAAAGTGTTGGTAATCAGCGATGTTCGTTTGCTGACGGGTTCATCGAGTGCCGGGAAGCGCTCGACCAGGCGGATGCCCCCGTAAATCAGCATCATCAACAATGCCAAAGTCAATATGAGCGGCATATCGTAGACGCGGACGTCGATAAAGCGGATAAAAATGACCGAAAAAGCAAGGATCATGCCGTTGACTAAATTTTTTCGTTTCATAGGAGCTCCTTCAATTCGTTTTCAAGAAACGGCTTGGCGTTCAATAGTTTGGTAAATTCCCGGTAGCGTTCCAATTGTCCCGCTGCCGGTTTTTTATTCGTGCGATAAGCGCGGATCAAAATGTTTTTCGGCGTGTGCTCCATATCGATGAACTCCATCAATTGGGTTTCATAGCCGACCAAGGACAGCAGTTCCGCACGAATGGAATCGGTCGCGAGTGCGCTAAAGCGCTCCTTGATCAAGCCGTGCTGGAGCATGACATCGAGCGGAGACGACTGGATCTGGCTATTGAGTTCATTTTGGCAACACGGCACGCTCAAGATGACGCCGGCGTTCCATTTAACGGCGCGTGCGAGCGCCATATCGGTCGCCACGTCGCAGGCATGAAGCGTAACGACCATATCGACTGCGGTATCTTGGTCGTAATCGTTGATATCGCCGACGAGGAATTCCAGCTGCCGGTAGTCGAGGTCGCGGGCGATGTTCTGGCATTCCTCGATGACGCTTTTTTTCAGGTCAAGCCCCGTGACGCGCAGATCGAGCCCTTTTTCGACGCGCAAATAATGATACAGCGCAAAAGTCAGGTAAGACTTGCCGGAGCCGAAATCGAGTATGCGGATCGGGCGGTCTTTCGGCAAATGCTCGAGTGCATCATCGATGAATTCGATAAAGCGGTTGATCTGGCGGAATTTATCGTATTTCTGTTTTTTGACTTTGCCGTCCGGCGACTGGACGCCAAGGCGCACAAGAAACGGATAAGGTTTGCCGTCCTCTAGCAGATAATCCTTCTTGCGGTTGTGGGACAAATCGGCGGCAGCGCGTACGTCCGCTTCTGATTTATAGCTGACTTTGAATTTCTTGGTCAATTGGATCTGGACTTTTTCGTCGGTGAACTGGAACAGGCCTTGCCGGAAATCGGTGAATAATTGTTCGAGCTCTACAGCTGCCTGTTCGACTGTCAGGTTTTGGTGTTTCAAGATCTGTTCATATTGATATTCGAACTGGATGCGGTAGCCTTCTTTCAGTTCGACCGGTTTTAATTTGATGCGCTTCAAGTCGTTCGATTTTTGGCGCGGCTGGCTGATGGTGGCCGTGACGAGTGCATGGCTTTGCAGTTTTTCTGCAAGTTGTACGTGCATAGTTTGAAGTTCCATGGAAAATCCCTTCCGTCTTTATGATAGCCTCATTTTAGCACGGCTGGCAGCCTGGGGCGACTTCATGAGCCGGAAATGGCGCTTTCCTTTTATTTGGAATTTTGCGATAATAAAATAGATGAAACCGTTTTCAATAAGGGGGACGAAGAAATGGCAATTCTCGATCAAACAGTAGGGGAAATTGTACGGGAGCAAGCGAAAAAGTTTCCGCAGACAGAAGCGTATGTCTATCCAGAACGCGGCATCCGCAAAACCTATGCAGAATTTGACCAAGAGACCGATACACTGGCGAAAGCATTCATGGGGATGGGCATCGAAAAAGGCGAGCATATTGCCATATGGTCCGATAATAAACGCGAATGGCTGCTCAGCCAATATGCCACAGGCAAGATGGGCGGCGTGTTAGTCACGGTCAACACGAGCTACCAGGCGAATGAGCTGGAGTATCTATTGAAGCAATCGGATTCTACGACCTTGATTCTGGGGGAAGAATTCAAAGGCACGGATTATATCGAGGTGTTAAAGCAAGTATGCCCGGAGCTGGAACATGCAGAAAAAGGGCAGCTCGATTCGCCTAAACTGCCGCATCTGAAGCGCGTCATCGTCATGAGCGAAAATAGCTACCCGGGCATCTACACATGGAGTGAATTTGAAACATTCGCCAAAAGAGTGGCGGATGAACAGCTCGAACAGCGCTTCCGTTCGATGGAACCGAATGACGTCATCAATATCCAATACACATCCGGGACGACCGGATTCCCGAAAGGTGTCATGCTGACGCATCGCAACGTCGTCAACAACGGGCGCCTCGTCGGCGATATGATGAACTTGGGTGAAACCGACCGCCTGTGCATCCCGGTGCCTTTTTTCCATTGCTTCGGCTGCGTGCTCGGGACGCTCGCAGCAGTGACGCACGCGACGACCATGGTCATCGCGGAACAGTTCGAGCCGAAGCGCGTCCTGCAGATGGTGCAGGACGAGAAATGCACCGCGCTTCACGGCGTGCCGACGATGTTCATTGCCGAACTCAACCATCCCGATTTCGACTCGTTCGATACTTCGACATTGCGCACGGGCATCATGGCAGGCTCCACTTGCCCGATCGAAGTCATGAAGAAAGTCATCAGCAATATGGGTGCAAGCGAAATCACCATCGCCTACGGGCAAACCGAATCATCGCCGGTCATCACGCAGACCGGCAAAGACGATGCCATCGAAAAACGTGTGGCGACGGTCGGCAAGCCGCATGACGACGTCGAAGTGAAAATCATCGATCCGGCGACCGGCGAAGAAGTGGTGAAAGGCATGCCGGGCGAATTGTGCACGAGAGGCTATTTGATCATGAAAGGCTATTACAAAAACGAAGAGGCGACTAAAGAAGCGATCGACCCTGACGGCTGGCTGCATACCGGAGATATCGCAGTAGAAGACGAAGACGGCTATATCTCCATCACTGGACGTATCAAGGACATGGTCATCCGTGGCGGAGAGAATATCTATCCGCGTGAAATCGAGGAATTCCTCTATCAGCACCCGTCGGTCCAAGACGTCCAAGTTGTCGGCGTGCCGGACCCAAAATACGGAGAAGAATTGATGGCCTGGGTTATTCTAAAGGGAGACGAGACGCTCAGTGCGGACGAACTGCGCACTTATTGCATGGGCAAAATCGCCCATCATAAAATTCCGCGCTATATTGAATTCATTGAAGAATACCCGATGACCGCTTCCGGGAAAATCCAAAAATTCAAGCTGCGTGAAATGTCGGAAGAAATCGCTGAGAACGTTAACTAATCGAACCACCGCCAGATGAAGGACCTCCTTCATCTGGTTTTTGTTGATTGGAACCCACAGTTGTTGATTTACAAATAATCATGGATATTCAGAAAAGAAAGTTTAGTATCGTTCCATTTAGGGCACACTAGTAACAGAAGTTATCTTGAATATAGGATAATTAGTGCAAGCCACGGACCAAATTGATAGAGGAGAGGTTATGGGATGAGTAATGTAAACTTGGCAATCATTTATTACAGTTCAACAGGAACCAATTATCAGATGGCACAATGGGCAGAATCGGCTGCGAAAGAAGCAGGAGCCGAAGTGAAAGTGGCAAAAGTGAAAGAGAATGCGCCGATGGGGGCAATTGAATCGAACGCGGCTTGGAAAGAGCATTACGAAGCGACACAGGAAGTGCCAGAAGCCGACAACGATTTGCTCGAGTGGGCAGACGCCATTATTTTCAGCGTGCCAACGCGCTTTGGCCACGTATCGTCCCAAGTACAGCAATATCTTGATACAACCGGCGGCTTATGGGCGCAAGGCAAACTGGTGAACAAAGTTGTGAGCGCTATGTCTTCTGCGCAAAATCCTCACGGTGGACAAGAATCGACTGTACTGGCGGTCTATACGACGATGCATCATTGGGGTGCGATCATTGCAGCGCCTGGTTACACAGATGAAGTGTTGTTCAAGGCAGGCGGCAACCCTTATGGCACGAGTGTCAGTGTTGACCAGGACGGCAATATGATTGAAGATGTGCAAGATGCCGTGGCGCACCAGGCAAAACGCACGGTACAAGTTGCCGGATGGGTTAAAAACGGCTTGAATGGGTAACTAAAAACTACATGCCTAAAAGGCGAATGCTGGCAGATGGGCGAATGCGCCCGTCTGCTTTTTTAGTCGAGGAGGGGTAGTTTGGAATGGCTTAGCTTGCTGTTTGTAATGGGATTTGTCGTTATCCATTTATTTTCAAAAAACATGAATTTCCTAAAAGCCGTGCCGCGCAGCCGGTTCTTATCAATTGCAGGCGGTGTTTCCGTTGCCTATGTATTTTTGCACTTATTGCCTGAACTGGGCGAATTTCAGGAAGAGGTCCATGAGGAGTTCGGCGCTCCGGGTGAAGGTTTCCTGAGCAATCATATATACCTCGCGGCTATGGCCGGGCTGGTCCTTTTTTACGGCTTGGAGCAAATGGTGAAAAATTCGAAGCGCCGGACAGCGGAAGGCAAGTCTTCATCAGGCGTATTCTGGATCCATATCGGTTCCTTCGCCATGTACAATGGAGTCATCGGTTATTTGATGATGCGTGAAGAGTACGAAGGTGTAGTAGGAATGATCCTATTCTTCATTGCGCTTGGCGTCCATTTTATTACCAATGACAAGGGCCTTCGGGAAGCGCACCAAGGCGAATATGACCAATATGGCAGATGGCTTCTCGCTGCAGCCATTGCGGCAGGCTGGGTCATCGGCTGGATGACAGAAGTTCATGAATTGATCATTGCGTTTCTCATGGCTTTGATTGCGGGCGGCGTTATTTTAAACGTACTGAAAGAAGAGCTGCCGGAGGAGCGGGAAAGTAGTTTGGGTGCTTTTGTAATAGGTTTGTCTATTTACTCGATGCTATTATTATTCATTTAAATGAAATAATGATGCTATTTATAAAAAAGATGAATAATATTTCGGATATCGGGTAAAGTGGTAGGTAATGAATCACGTGCGCAATCCTCGCGTTGGTGTCGAAAGGTGATGTTTATGCCATGATCACGAAAGAGGAAGAAGCAGTCTTTGAATATGAACTTCAGAAATTGACGGCAGAGTGCCAGGAATGCCTAGACACCTCGTTGAAGAGGAAGATTGAAGATGATGCCCTGTGGTTACAGGCAGTCGTTTTCTCAAGCTCTGGAAGAAGGCCGTAAAATGAGTGAATATCTGATATACCAGCCACGCAGCCTTGCTGCGTGGCTTTTCTTCGTGGAATGTGAACCTTTTTGTAACAATTTCCCGGGAAATGCCTTTCAGTGCGTGCGTCCTCAAAGGAATCTTGCGGATGCTCCTTTATAATAGGGATAAGTGAAAGAAAGGGCGATGGGAATGGGAAGTTTGAAACAAATGGCTTACAGCCAGAACAATCATATACGGTTGTTGTTTCTAGCCTCATTGGCAAAGGGGCTCGCGATGATCGGGCAGGCTGTGTTCTTTGTATGGGTAGCTGATTCAGTATTTCTGAAATCTGCTTCTTTTGAAGAAGTGCTGCCATTATTGGCTGCGCTGCTGGCAGTCATTGTGCTGCGGGCTGGTGCAAGTTATGCAGTCGGCCGGCTCGGTGTCACGCTTTCTATCGAAGCGAGACGCAGTTTGCGGCGGGAATTGATCGCTTCGTACAAGGAAAATCCGCTGCAAGGATCGATTGCTGGCCAGTCAGGGCGGAAAGTCGGCTTGTTGCTCGAAGCAGTCGATGACACAGATGGTTATTTCAACAAGTATATTCCACAGATGATCCAAAGCTATACAATCCCGCTGATGCTCCTCGGGGTGATTTTTTATCTGAACTGGACGACCGGGCTCATCATCTTGATCACGGCACCGTTCATTCCTTTATTCATGGCGATTGTCGGTAAACGAACAAAACAGAAAGCGGATGAAAAAGTTGAGCAATTGGCTGGCTTTTCAGGCGCATTTCTCGATGTGCTGCAAGGGTTGACGACATTGCGCTTATTCGGCCAGGCGAAGCGGCAGGGCGATACGATCCGCGAAAATAGCTTGAAGTTCCGTGATTCGACGATGGACGTCTTGAAATCGGCTTTCTTGTCTTCTTTGACGCTCGAATATATTTCCATGCTGAGCATCGGGATTATAGCGCTCGAAATCGGCTTGCGCCTTGTGGTTTTCGACAGCATCACATTCTTCCCGGCTTTCCTCGTCATGTTGCTTGTTCCGGATTTCTTTAATCTATTAAAAGAATTCGGCAGCGCTTTTCATACGGCGAGAGGCAGTGCGGCATCTGCTGAGCTGTTGTCGGAAGAATTGGCGAAAAGCCATCAGCCGGTCGTGTGGGGAGAATCCCCAGTCGATGCGCCGATTGAGTTGGCTTTGGAGCAAGTGGGCTTTCAGTACGGAGAAGGATTCCAACTCGAAGCGACAAGTTTCAAGCTGCACGGGGGAAGCTCCATCGCGCTAGTCGGTGCGAGCGGCTCCGGAAAAAGCACCTTGATGAATGTTATGGCCGGGTTATTGCCGGCTACGAGCGGGAGAATACTGATCAATGGCCTCCCGCGAGAACAGGTAAGTGAAGATGAATGGTTCGGACAATTAAGCTATATTACGCAAGATCCCTATTTATTTACTGGGACTATTAAAGAAAATATCGAACTCGGGGCGAACCGGGTCGTGGCGCAACAAGAACTGATTGTGGCTGCACAAAAAGCGGGCATCCTGGAATTGATCGAATCGCTTCCTGAGGGATTCGAAACAGTAATCGGTGAAGCGGGGCGCGGATTGTCCGGAGGCGAAAAGCAACGGCTCGTTTTGGCGCGTGCGTTTCTTAAAAAACCGGCGCTGTTATTTTTTGATGAACCTACAGCAGGCCTTGACCTTCACACGGAGCAAGTGCTGCAAAAAGCCATCGAAGAACTGTCAAAAGAAGCTACGGTCATTACGATTGCACACCGCTTGCACACGATCCGGAGCGCATCGCGCATTATCGTCTTGGATGCAGGAAGGGTGGAAGCCATCGGCACGCATGAAGAGCTGATGGACAGCTTCAGCTCTTACCGGTCCATGATTGAGGCGCAGCAAGGAGGCAAACAGGCATGGGTGAATTAAAGACAGTTTTTTGGCTGACGCTGAAGGAAAAACGCGACGTCGCCCTTGCCGTAGTGTTCGGCTTTCTGGCAGGGCTTGCCGGCGTTGCGCTTCTCGGGGCAAGCGGCTATTTGATTTCAAAGGCGGCGCTGACCGCCCAAATGACGACTTTGGTCGTTATGGCAGCGTCACTCAAATTATTCGGTTTTGCAGCAGCCATTACCCGCTACGCGGAACGGCTGTTTTCACACCGCGCAACATTTACGATGCTCGGCCATTTGCGCAGTAGTTTTTTTGAGCGGCTGGCACCGCTCGCACCGGGCATTTTCCAGCGCCACCAGAGTGGCGATCTGCTGTCGCGTATCGTCGGCGATGTGGAAAGTTTGCAGAATTTCCTGCTGCGCGTATTATATCCGCCGATTGTTGTCGGCATGGCTTTGGTGGCCACGGTGTTCTTCACATCGTTTTATTCGCTGCCTATGGCCTTAGTGGTTTTGGCGGGTGCAATTTTTGTAGTCGTCATCCTGCCGGCGTTCTTCGCTCTACGGAGGCGGAAGAAAACGCATGTGACAGGAGAAACCCGCGGAGAGTTCGCAGCAGCATCGGCAGAATTTCTTTACGGGTTCAAGGATTTGAAAATCCATTTGGCACTCGACCAAAAAAGTTCGGAACTGCAGGAAACCGCACATCGTTATGAACAGGCGCAGCAAAACGAAGGGCTTGAGGAAAACCGCGTTCAGTCAGTGAATGCACTTGTAGCTTTTCTGGCTTCGTTTTTCGTTTTGGCAACGGGTGCGTATTTCGTGTCCATCGGGGAATTGTCCGGTTTGTATTTGGCGATGCTGGTCATGGTGTCACTCGGGGCATTTGAAAAT
Organism: Planococcus sp. CP5-4_YE; assembly: GCF_019042655.1. Lineage (GTDB taxonomy): Bacteria > Bacillota > Bacilli > Bacillales_A > Planococcaceae > Planococcus. Next base: position 105,849 of record NZ_JAHPZO010000002.1, on the reverse strand, counting down.
GTCGGCCCGCTTGCTGCACTTCCGGCGTATTATGAAGAAAGCCGGATCGCTGCACGCAGGCTTGAAGAAGTGGTGGAGGGAAAACCTGACGACAGCACAGGCGCGATGCCGGAGGGGCCGGTGGATATCAGGGTGGATCAGCTAAGCTACCGCTATCCGAATGATAGCCGCTTGTCGCTCGACGAAGTCAGTTTCCAGTTGCCACAAGGGTCCAAAACAGCGATTGTCGGCCCGAGCGGTTCAGGCAAGTCGACCCTATTGCAGCTAATGTTGAAAGTGGCGCTGCCCGAGGGTGGCGAAATCCGTTTCGGAGATGAAGTGCTTAACAGCATGCGCCCGGAAAACGTATGGGCACGCATGAACGTTGTGCTTCAGGAGAACCATTTCTTTTCAGGGACAATCGAAAGCAATTTGCGTATTGCGAATGAACAGGCGGACGCAGAACAATTGCACGAAGCACTCGAACTTGTACACTTGGGGCATATGGAGCTGTCGGCACCGGTGTATGAAAAGGGCCGGAATTTATCGGGCGGCGAAAAACAGCGCCTCGCGATGGCTCGCGCTTTCTTGAAAGGCGAGCGGCTATGGCTATTGGACGAACCGTTTTCATCGGTCGACGGTATAACCGCCCAATCCATTTACAGTGAACTGTTCACCCGCCATCCCCAGGACACCTTTGTCATTATCAGCCACGATTTAGCAGGGCTTGAAAGTATGGACCGCATCCTGGTGCTGGAAAATGGCCGATTGATCGAACAAGGCGATTACCAACAATTAATGGATCGCCGTGGCTATTTCTACGAGTTGAAGAAAATAGAAGAGCAAGTTTTCGTCTGAGCTGTTCAGGCTAACCGAAAACTGTTCAAGCAAAAAGACGCGTCTATGCAGACGCGTCTTTTTGACGTTCGACTATGAGTGGTTGGTTTTTCAAGGCGTCGTCGAGTTTCATCTGCTCGAGTTCAAGACGCAGCTTCTGCGTTTCGATGACGTAATTGTCATGCTTGAGTTTTTCGAGTTCCACTTCTGTCTCCAGTGCATGCTGATGCATTTTTTTCTTCCTGGTCAAATAGTCTGTCCAGATAGCGACAAGGGGAATGGAAAAAACCATGATGACAGCTACCAGTCCTGTCATAGTGTTCACCTCTATTCAGAGTATTCTGCCTATAAATAAGTATACACGTTTTTCTTGATTTTAGAAAGTTGTAAAAAAGCGAAAACCATGACAGGTGTCATGCCCGGAAACAGACGTTTATGTCTTATGAAGAATGCTGTAGGGGCGTAATATGATGATTAACAAGTAAACAAGTGGGCACGCCCATTTGAGGAGGAAGACAAGATATGAGCAAAGAAAAGACAGCGCAATTACGTAAGTTTGTCGCCCCTTTCGAAAAAGCAGATGTTAAAGCAAGCGTTCAACAAATGATCAATACTATACCGCCATTTCTCGTTCTTTGGTTTTTAGCTTATCTCGCATTGGATGTTTCTGTTTGGCTAACAGTCGGAATTTCCATTGTTGCAGCTGGATTTGTCGTCCGCATGTTTATCATTTTCCATGATTGCACACACGGGTCGTTCTTTAAGAACAAAAAAGCGAATGCGGTCGTCGGAACGATTACCGGTATTTTGACATTATTCGCTTATGAAAAATGGAAACGCGAGCATGCGATCCACCACGCATCGAGTGGTAATCTCGACAAGCGCGGAGTCGGCGATATCTGGGTCATGACCATCGACGAGTATGTAGAAGCTTCTAAATGGGAACGCTTCAAGTACCGCATGTACCGCAACCCTCTCGTTATGTTTGGTTTAGGGCCGTTATTCTTGGTCTTGATCTCAAGCCGTTTCAACCGTAAAGACGCACGCAAGAAAGAACGCAACAACACGTACTTCATTAATGTTGCATTGGTCGTTCTTTATACCATCATGATCTTGGCGATTGGCTGGCAGGCATTCGTATTGATCCAAGGCACGATCATGTTTACCGCTGGGGCACTGGGCATTTGGTTGTTCTATATCCAGCACACATTCGAAGATTCTTATTTCGAGGACGAAAGCGAATGGGATTACGTGAAAGCGGCAATCGAAGGCAGCTCGTACTACGAATTGCCGAAAGTTCTGCAATGGGTGACTGGCAATATCGGTTTCCACCATGTTCATCACTTGAGCCCGCGCGTGCCGAACTACAACTTGGAAAAAGCGCATGTTTCCACGCCGCCGCTTCAAAAAGCGACGACGGTCAATTTGAAGACAAGCTTCCAATCCTTGAAGTACAAAGTGTATGACGAAGATAACAAGAGATTCGTGACATTCGGCGCAATCAAGCATTTGCTTAGCGACTCCCGGACAGCACAGCAATAAAGTGGAACTGTTCTTGCCTCGATCTAGAGGCGAGGACAGTTTTTTTCTTTGCGGAAATCCTTGTTTGCAATAGGGGACTGCGCAGGTTTTCTCTTTGTCCGTGAGCTTTGGTATGATGGGAGCAAAGAAACTTTAGGAGGCAGTTATGCAAAACTGGTATCAAATTTTCCCCCGGAATACATGGTTGAGCATCTATGCATGGACGATTTTTTGCATTTTGCCGTTCTTTTTCATTTTCCGGTCATCTTCTCCAACTGAAATTGCAGCAGGCATCATTTTGTTGGTGGCGTTTTTCCTCGCTTACCGCTTGTCGTTCACTTCACACTCGTTCCTTGTGTACTTATGGGTAAGTGTCGAGATGATCATCAATGTCGCGATGATCTTTTTATTCGGCTATGTCTACCTGGCGATTTTTCTAGCGTTCTTCATTGGCAATATCCGCAACAAAGTTGGCTTTTTCATCATTTACGGCCTGCACATCGGGACAACAATCGCCGCTATCATGTATGGCATGATTATGGACTTCAATTTGTATATGACACAATTGCCATTCATCGTCTTGAGTGTTCTCGGCGTCATCTTGCTGCCATTCAATACCTATAACCGGCATAAGCGCGAAAAGCTTGAAGGGGCACTGGAAGACGCCAATAAGCGGATTTCCCAGTTGGTACTGATCGAGGAGCGGGAACGGATAGCCCGTGATCTGCATGATACACTCGGCCAGAAATTGTCGTTGATCGGCTTGAAAAGTGATCTGGCGGGGAAACTATTGAGTAAAGACCCAGAACGCGCAGCTGCTGAAATCCAGGATGTCCGCCAGACGGCGCGCACAGCCTTGAAGGAAGTGCGGGAGTTGGTAACGGATATGCGCGGCACGAAACTGGAAGATGAGTTGGTGCGCATCCAGCAAATCCTCCGAGCCGCAGACATGGATTTCGTCTTTTATGGCAATGCCAAACTCAATAATACGCCGCTGTTAATGGAGCATGTGTTGAGCATGTGCTTGAAAGAAGCAGTCACCAACGTCGTGAAACATAGTGCAGCTTCCCGCTGCACGGTGTTGATCAAGCAGATGCCGAACGAGATTCTGGTTCAAGTGCAAGACGACGGCGTCGGATTTCCTGAAGGCAATCCGCTAGTCCAGGGCAACGGACTCACGGGTATGCGTGAACGTTTAGACTTCGTCAATGGGCAAGTGGATGTCGCAGTAATGGACGGCACGACCTTAAACATCCGAGTGCCGAACGTCATTCTTTATCAAGATGTGGAGGGGAGAAATTCATGATTCGAATCGTATTGGCGGAAGACCAGCGCATGATGCTTGGTGCGCTCGGGTCGTTACTGGATTTGGAAGACGATTTGGAAGTAGTCGGTATGGCGTCGAACGGGGAAGAGGCAATCCGTTTGGTTGAGGAGCTGAATCCTGACGTCTGCATCATGGACATTGAAATGCCGATCAAGAGCGGCTTGGACGCGGCAGAAGCTTTGAAAGACCACCCGTGCAAAACTGTCATCCTGACAACTTTCGCACGTTCAGGTTATTTCGAGCGGGCACGAAAAGCAGGTGTCAGCGGGTATCTTTTGAAAGACAGCCCGAGCGAAGAACTGGGGACATCGATCCGCACCATCATGGATGGCCGCCGGATTTATGCGCCGGAACTTGTCGATCTTGCGTATGCGGCAAGCAATCCGTTGACTGAACGGGAGCGGCAAGTAATGGAGTTGATCACGGAAGGGCGCAGCACGAAAGAAATCGCCAAAGAGCTTTTCATTACAACGGGCACCGTACGCAATTACATTTCCACGATTCTCGATAAACTCGAAGCGAGCAACAGGATTGAAGCCATTGCCCGCTACCGTGAAAAAAGCTGAAAGGCAAAACAGCAGAACCGGCCGCTTTTCCGGTTCTGCTGTTTTTGTTTTTAATCGTATAATTTTTCCTGCAGCGAATCATCTTCTCCGTAAACATGAAGTTCCCCATTATTGCGGTTGACGTAACGCTTCGCTTCGCCCATCAAGTCATCCTTCGTTTCTTCGATAAGGATGGCTTTTTTACTGTCTTTCTTTTTCAGTTGCCAGCCTTCAGAATGCTTACGGATTTCGTACACGGGCGCGACACCGTCCCCTTGAACGGTGTCACGTGCCTGATCCAAAGCAATCGGAATTGCGCGTCCTTCTTCATAACCATCGCGCAGCAGCGCATTGGCAATCTCAATCGCTTTGTTGCGGACATCTTCATCCAAATTTTTGAAAGAATCTGGGTAATCATTCTTGTTCCATGGCATATTTATCGCCTCCTTGCCTCTCTATGCCCATTCAAATAGGAAATAAAACGCAAAGTCCCCTTTTCATATAAGCTCATTATGTTAAAGTATTTAATAAGGAGGAGATGTCATGACAGATACTACTTATCAAATCATAGCCTTACTCGTGTACCTTGCGGCTATGCTATTCATTGGCTGGTATGCGTATAAGAAGACAGCCGACTTATCCGATTACATGCTCGGGGGAAGGGGACTCGGCCCATCCGTTGCGGCTCTCAGTGCCGGCGCATCCGATATGTCGGGATGGCTCTTGCTCGGACTGCCCGGAGCGATTTACGTTGGGGGTCTTGTAGAAGTCTGGATCGCCATCGGTTTAACAATCGGTGCATTCCTGAACTGGTTCTTTGTTGCGCCTCGTCTGCGAATCTACTCATTTGTCACCAGTGATTCCATCACCATTCCTAGCTTCTTAGAAAATCGTTTAAAAGACAGCTCGCGCCTATTGCGTATTGTCGCTGGTATTATCATTTTGATTTTCTTCACATTCTACGTTTCATCCGGAATGGTCGCTTCTGGCTTATTCTTCCAGAGTTCATTCGGAATGGATTATCATCTTGGCCTGGTCATAGGCTCGGTGGTAGTTGTTGCATATACTTTATTCGGCGGATTCCTCGCCGTCAGTTACACGGACTTTGTGCAGGGGATTATGATGTTCCTGTCACTTATTGCAGTACCGGTCGTCGGGATTTTCGTTACCGGCGGATTCGGTGAAACGGCAGCAAGCATCAGGGAAGTTGACCCGAACATGTTGAGCCTTGTGTCAGGAGCCTCTACGATCGGCGTCATTTCTGCCGCTGCGTGGGGTCTTGGTTATTTCGGCCAGCCGCACATCATCGTCCGTTTTATGGCCATTAAAACCTTGAAGGAAGTTCGTACGGCTCGCCGCATCGGCATGAGCTGGATGATCTTAAGCCTGATCGGTGCAACAGGTACGGCTTTGGTCGGGATTGCCTATTTCCAGCAAAACCCTGGCTCTACATTGGTGGATCCGGAAGCGGTCTTCTTGGACATGAGCCAAGTACTGTTCCATCCGCTCGTGGCAGGTTTTGTCCTGGCAGCAGTTCTGGCAGCGATCATGAGTACGATTTCGTCTCAATTGCTGGTCAGCTCGTCAGCATTGATCGAAGATTTGTACAAAATCGCCTTTAAGAAAGAGTCAAGTGCTAAAGGTTACGTTACGCTTGGGCGTATCGCCGTAGCAGTCATTGCTGTTATTGCAGCAGCACTTGCTTGGGAGCAGAACAATACCATTCTTGGATTGGTTGCTTATGCTTGGGCAGGATTCGGTGCTGCTTTTGGCCCGATCATTTTGCTGTCGCTCTTCTGGCGCAAGCTTACTTCTAAAGGTGCGCTCGCTGGTATGCTCGTTGGTGCCATCACGGTCATCATCTGGGATCTAGTGGGTAACATGGAAGGCGCATCTGCTAATGATCTAACCATGTTCATGGGCAGTGTCTACGAAATCATTCCTGGCTTTTTCCTTAGCTGGTTAGCTACTTGGGGTGTCAGCTTGATGACGTACAAACCGAACGCTGAAATCGAAGCAGAATTCGATGAAACGGAACGTTTGATCCAAGAAGATAAAAAATAATTCATGACAATAGGCTATCCTCATTGAGAGGATAGCCTATTTTTATTGCCAAGTGCTTAGAGGGGAGCGGGAATTGTTTGTTTTCTCATTGCCGGAAGTCGTCATGGCTGAACATCCAAATGATCCCGAATTTGTCTTCTACTATACCGTATCCGAGGCTCCAGAATGTTTCCTGCAACTCCATTTGAACTGTCCCGTCCTGGGCAAGCTGCTTGAATTCCTCTGTCATTTTGTTTAAGTCGTCGGATATCACAGTTACGTTAATATTCTTGCCGATGGAAATTGGGACATCTGACATGGCATCTGAAAACATGACGACGCTTCCGTGGATGTCCAAGCTTGCATGCATAATCCGGTTTTTCATCTCTTCAGGCATTTCCTGTCCAGGCTCAGAAGGCATGTCACCGAAACGTGAAAGCCCGTTCGGTTCTGTGCTGAATACTTTTGCGTAGTACGCTACTGCTTCTTCGCAATTGCCATTAAAGATCATATAGACATTGACGGTCATTGGGAAAACTCCTTTCTGTTAATGGTATGTAAAATACGAACAAACATTCTCTTTATTTTTATTGTAGACCCTTGACGAAGAATGTAAAGGGGTATTGACTAAATTATCAGTTTTTTAAATGGCTCGCTGAACGAAAGCATCATCAGCTTATTCAATGAAAAAATGCCTTAAAAGCTCTGTATCTAGGGCTTTTAAGGCATTGTTGATGTTGCGCTTACTTATTCTGTTGTTTTCTTGCTTCGCGTTCCAAGCGTCTAAAGCGGCGCAGTTCCGATTTACGGATCGGCGGCGACTCGCCGCGGATGATTTTGGTGAATGACCAAAGCATCAGGAGCAGGAGCACCGTAAACGGTAAGGCCGATATGAGTGAAGCGGTCTGTAAGGCACTAAGCCCACCAGCGTAAAGCAGAACGGCTGCAATTGCTGACATTAAAACTCCCCAGATGACTTTGAACAAAGTCGGAGGATTCAAGCTGCCGAAGCTGGTCATAGTCGCCAGAATGTATGTAGCGGAGTCAGCCGATGTCACGAGGAATGTGAAGATCAGCAAAATTGCCAATATGGACATAATGGTCGACAGCGGAAGAACATCAAAGGTTTGGAACAAGGCAGAGGTTAAATCTACATTGACCGCTTCCGCGATGCCTGCTTGTTCGTTCAAGTCATACCATAAAGCTGTACCGCCGAAGACGGCGATCCATACACAAGCGATGGCTGGTGGAATGACCAAAACGCCGAAGACGAATTCGCGGATGGTACGCCCGCGTGAAACCCGTGCAACGAACGCCCCGACAAATGGTGACCAGGCAGTTGCCCAAGCCCAGTAGAAGATGGTCCATCCGAGCACCCATTCTCCACCTGTATAAGGCTCCATGCGCAGGCTATACTGAACGAAATTAGTGATATAATCGCCGATTGCGAGTGTAAATGTATCCATGATAAAGACTGTCGGGCCGGCAAAGAAGACGAACACCATTAAGACGAGTGCCAAGCCTAAGTTTAAATTACTCAAATAGGCGATCCCTTTGTGAAGCCCTGTAGAAGAAGATAGGGTATAGGCAGCGAACATGACGCCGATAATCGCCAATTGGATTGGGAAGGCGTTGTCGATACCGAATACAGCGTTCAAGCCGCCGTTCATTTGCAAGACGCCGAGACCAAGTGAAGTCGCGATTCCCATGACGGTTGCAATGACTGCGAGTGAATCAATCGTGTGCTTGACTACTGGCTTTGAACCTAAGACCGGCTCGAGTGCGGTCGAGACAAGGCCAGGCTTTTTGCGTCTAAACTGCAAGAAGCCGATGACCAAACCGACGATGGCAAAGACGGACCATTGGCTGATGCCCCAGTGGAAGAATGAATAGCCCATCGCAATGCGCGCGGCTTCTTCCGTCTGCCCTTCCGTACCGAACGGTGTCGTAAAGAAATGGCTCATCGGTTCCGCGACGCCCCAGAAGACGAGCCCTGCACCGAAGCCGGCTGAGAACAGCATGCCGATCCAAGTGAAGAACGGGAATTCCGGGCGGTCGGAGTCGGCTCCGAGCCGGATGCTGCCATATTTGCTAATGGCAATGATGATTAGGAAAAGGGTGATGATGAAGACAGCTAGTAAGTAGAACCAACCGAAGTTAAGAGTGGTGAAGTTAAATAAAGTGCCGGCGATTTCACCGAAACGGATCGGCATAAATGCCCCGGCAACTACCAACAGCAGGATCACGGCTGTCGATATGAGAAAAACGGGGTTTTTTAATAATTTTTTATCCATGATGACCTCCTTTGAAATATGGTAATTATCTTTTCCTATACCCTAGCCTATCGAAAATGATGCCTAAAAACCACCCATTTTCCCGAAAAATCAGAATTGACAGGGGAAAAGTGACCATATACACAGCAAATTGGCAACGCTAGCGTGTATTATATTTAATAGAAGAAAGCGATTAATGAGTAATGAAAAGGAGTGCTTGCAAATGAAATTGGACCATATCGTCCATTTTACTCATACCAGCCCGGAAGCCAGCAGCAAGTTTTGGAACGAAAAAGGTTTCCACGCAATTTCTGGAGGCAGCCATGAAGACTGGGGAACACAAAATGCCCTGATGTACGGGCCGGATTATTATATCGAGTGGCTCACGGTCGAAGACGAGCATATAGCCCAAGCTTCTGAACATCCGCTTATCCAACAACTACAACTCGATGGGCGAGGCTTCGGCACAATATGCCTGCGTTCTGATAACCTGGACCAATTAGCTCAACAGATCGAAGGGCGAGGGTTCCAAACCGTTGGGCCAATGGATGCCAATCGTTTGACTGAGACCGGTGAGACCGTTCGTTGGCGCTTGCTCTTTGTCGACCAGCCGATTTCATCGGCTTTGCCGCTGCCATTCTTTATTGAGTGGGAAGAGCCGGACGAGGCGCGTTTTGCCGGCTTGAAACAAAAAGGCGCAATCACTGAGCTCAATGAAGGCCTGCGCTTGGAGGCGCTTGTTTTCTCAGTAGAAGATCCGGAGCAAAAGGAAGCGCAATGGAGCCGCTTGCTCGGCGGTTCCCTCGACTTGGAAAATTGCCGTCTCCTTTTTGAGGATGGCAAAGGAAAAGAGCGACTGAGTGAAGTGCATTTCGAATCGGCCGGACAGGAAATTGTCTTTGAGCAGGGAAACTACCTGGCGCCGCGTTTCGTATAGAGGCGGGCGTGGTACTGTGATAGGATAGAGGCAAACTTCAAGTTGATACAGACATGAGGGACCGGGCGGAATCGAGATTCTGCCGAAGGAGGCAACAATAGATGGAACAATTGATTGAAAAAGCGATTATCGTGGGTGTCCAATTGCAAAAAGATACCCATTTTGAATACAGTATGGAAGAATTACGGAATTTAGCAGAGGCACTCGGTGTCGAAGTGGTGGGCGAACTGCACCAAAACTTGGACCGCGTGAACCCAGCCCATTACGTTGGCACGGGAAAAGTCGAGGAAGCCAAAGTATTGTATGAGGAAGCGGATGCCAACTTGATCATCTTCAATGACGAATTGTCGCCGTCCCAAATCCGCAATCTTGAGGAAGAATTGGAATGCAAAGTGATCGACCGGACGATGCTCATCCTGGACATCTTCTCGAGGCGCGCCCGTACACGCGAAGCGCAAGTACAAGTGGAATTGGCGCAATTGCAGTATATGCTGCCGCGCCTTGTCGGCTTGCGTGCCTCACTCGGGCGCCAAGGCGGTGCCAGCAGCGGCGGGCTCGCCAACCGCGGTGCAGGAGAGACCAAGCTTGAGCTGGACCGCCGGAAAATCGAGGACCAGATCACCAAGCTCAGACGGGAACTTGACCAAGTAAAAGAGCAGCGCACCACGCAGCGCAAGCAGCGTTTGAAAAAAGGCATGCCGGTTGTATCGCTTGTCGGGTATACCAACGCTGGCAAGTCGACGATCATGAACAGTTTGCTCTCGAAGACCGGTCAAGACGCGGACAAGCAGGTTTTCGAGAAAGACATGCTGTTCGCGACTTTAGATACATCCATCCGCCAAATCCGGCTGGAAGACAATAAGACCTTTTTATTGTCCGATACCGTCGGATTTGTCAGCCGCTTGCCTCACCATCTAGTCAAAGCATTCCGCTCGACACTGGAAGAAGCACGCAATGCGGATCTGCTGCTTCACGTTGTAGATGTCTCGAATGATGAGCATGATTACATGATGGAAGTGACCGACGCGACGTTGCAGGATGTAGGCGTGGAGAACGTCCCAACTTTATATGTCTATAATAAATCAGACCTGGCTGGCGTTGTGTATCCGAGAAAAAGCGCCGAAGCTGTCTGGATATCAGCCAAAGAAGGAGCGGGACTCGATGAACTAGTCGAAAGTATCCGCGACCGGCTCTTTGCGAACCACGTCATGTGCCGGATGGAAATTCCGTTCGGGCGTGGGGATGTCGTCGCGTATTTGAATGACCATGCGAGCATCAAGGAAACCGAGTACGGCGAAGAAGGAACGTTGATCACCGTGGAACTGAGTCGTGCGGATTATGACCGCTACGAACAATTCGTCGTTGGTAAATAATCAAACTATATGCAAATAGACGAAAACGAGAAAAAGCCGGAGAATTCTCCGGCTTTTTCTTGTGGAAATTCTTTATTCTAAAAGAACGGCAATTAACCGGCTATAAAATGGGTAAACTGTGAGTAAGGGCAGAATGCTGTATAATGGACGACAAGTCTTTATAAGGAGAGTGAACGCCATGAGAAAATGGGTGGCAGTCATAGGAACGGGCGCCGCGGTCATCGGCCTTGGCGCATGCAGCAATGTGCAAGCGCCGACGACTGAAGAAGAAAATGAGAATCCTGCACAAGAAGCGCCAGAAGAAACGAAGAGCGCTTCGGAAGTTTATGCAGAAGCGGTGGAGGCTTCGCAGCAAGTGGAAAGCTTGCGCGCGCAGTCGAACACCGAACAGCAAATGAAAATGCAACCGGATGGTATGGAAATCGACATGACAGTGGATTCTGAAATGGAAATGACCTATGAACCCCTGGCATTCCATCAAAGAGGAGAGACCAGCATTGTATCGGAAGACATTGACAACAACAATCCGATGTTGACGGAAATGTATATGACGGAAGAGGGCTTATACATGCATGAGACGTCCGTCGATATGTGGCTAAAGATGCCGGAAGAAATGCACGGAAACATGCAGTCGATTGCCGGGCAGCAATCGGCTGACCCTGCGCGCCAATTAGACGAACTTGGTGCTTTCGAAGAGGATTTCGTGTTGGAGGAAACAGATGAAGCCTACATCCTGACGCTTGATGCTTCGGGAGATGAGTTCCAGGAACTGACGGATGAACAATTGGAGAAAACGCTGGGCCAAATGGAAATCGAAGCCCCTCTAGCTCCGGAAGACCTAGAAGTGCACGCTGTGAATTATGTCATCACGCTGAATAAAGAAAACTACTTACTAGACCGCATGGAAGTCGACATGGAACTCGATGTCGACGTGCGAGGCGAAATGATGGCGATCCAATCGCAGATGCAAGTGGATTACAGCGATTACAATGCCATTGAGCCGATCGAAATTCCCCCAGAAGTATTGCAACAAGCACAGGAACTAGAATTTTAATAATGAGTACGGCAGGCAGAGGGAACTTTCCTCTGCTTTTTTATATCGAAACGATTCTGTACAAATCGGTGACTCCGCAAGCTACGACCGATTCCTTGGCACACTCTAGCTCCAACCCAAGAAGCGATTTCCCAACTAGCCGGAAATGCCTAAAGAAGCAGATCCGGTTAAACGAACTTCACTCAATGAAATATCTCAGCCGACCTGCGTCAAGGGTGAGCCGAAACAATGAGACAAGTGTTCTTCTTGGCTCATAGTGAAAGGCCAACCCAAAGCAGGGCGGCGACTCCGCAAGTGACGCCAAATCCTTCGTCACACTCACCCCCCCAACCCAAGAAGCGATTTCCCAACTAGCCGGAAACGCCTAAAGAAGCAGATCCGGTTAAACAAATTTCACTCAATGAAATATCTCAGCCGACCTGCGTCAAGGGTGAGCCGAAGCAATGAGACAAGTGTTCTTCTTGGCTCATAGTGAAAGGCCAACCCAAAGCAGGGCGGCGACTCGACAAGTGACGCCAAATCCCTTGCCAAATCCTGATTTCCACCCCAAGAAGCGACTCAATAAGAGGTGCAACAAGTCGGTCACCAATTTTGAAAAACAAGTGAACATTTCAAAGCGCCAGAATTCTTAATGACAATAGTTCTCAATTATCCCTTGACGCTATTTTTTATACTGCTATACTAAAAAACAGTTAGTCATTGATAATCATTATCATTCTCAATTGGCAATAGCACTAGATAGGGAGCATCATTACATGAAAAAACGCATTTTAATACCCATCTTGATCCTTCTGTCGTTCATCTCTCTGTTTGTCGGAGTCAGCAGCATCAGTCCACTGGATCTTCTGGATTTCCAGTCTGAAGAAACACAGATTTTCCTCGTCAGTCGTTTTCCTCGGCTCGTCGCGATTTTGCTTGCGGGAGCGGGTATGAGCATGGCGGGGCTCATCATGCAGCAATTGAGCCGCAATAAATTCGTCTCGCCAACGACTGCCGGGACGCTCGATGCCACGCGCCTCGGGATTCTCGTGTCGATGCTATTGTTTGCGAACGCGTCGATGATCGAGAAAATGGCAGTAGCCTTTTTCTTTGCGCTCGCCGGCACGTTCTTGTTCATGCAAATCCTCAACCGCATCAAATTCAAGGATGCCATCTTCATTCCGCTTATCGGCTTGATGTTCGGCAATATCCTGTCGTCGATTACGACATTTTTCGCCTACCGGGCGGACGTCATCCAAAACATGTCAGCGTGGCTGCAAGGTGATTTCTCGATGGTCATGAAAGGCAGTTATGAACTTCTTTACATAAGTGTGCCGGTCTTCATCATTGCCTATATGTATGCCAACCGCTTTACGGTCGCGGGAATGGGTGAGGACTTCTCGAAAAACTTGGGATTGAAATACCGCAGCGTCGTCAATATCGGCTTGACCTTAGTCGCGCTTATTACAGCGACCGTTGTTTTGACGGTCGGCATGATTCCGTTTCTCGGTTTGATCATCCCGAATATCGTTTCTATTTTCAAAGGGGATCACCTCCAGAAAACCTTGCCGCATACCGCGATGCTCGGTGCCATTTTCCTCTTGGTCTGTGACATTCTCGGGCGCGTATTGATTTATCCGTATGAGATTACCATCAGCTTAATGGTGGGCGTCATCGGTAGCTTTATCTTCCTGATTATGTTGTTTAGGAGGAAGGCGTATGCGTGATGTACATAAACTATGGATTTTGATTGCGCTTGCTGCTTCAGCATGCGGCTTGTATTTATTCGATAATTTAAATGGCAGCTTCGATTATGCGCTGCCGAGAAGAGGTGTGAAAGTCTTCGCGATGGTGTTAACGGGCGTGGCGATTGCTTATGCGACGGTAGTGTTCCAGACCATCACCCATAACCGCATTTTGACGCCAAGCATCATGGGCTTGGATTCGCTGTATATGCTCCTCCAGACAGTGTTGATTTTCTTTTTAGGTTCGGGGCATATTACCATCATCAATAAGCAAGTGAACTTCCTGCTGTCGATTGCTGTCATGGTCATCTTCGCTTTATTGTTCTATAAATTGCTATTCAAGAAAGACAACCAGCCGATTTATTTCCTTCTATTAATCGGCATCATTCTCGGTACGTTTTTCGGCAGCGTCTCGACGTTCCTGCAGGTGCTGATCGATCCGAATGAATTTCAGATTGTCCAGGACCGGATGTTCGCAAGTTTCAATAACGTCAATGCCGATTTGGTGTGGCTATCGCTGTGTTTCATTGTCGTCTTAATCGGTCTGGCTTGGCGCCATAATCCGTCGCTCGACGTGTTGTCTTTGGGGCGTGATACCGCAGTGAATCTTGGTGTCGGCTATGATGCGCTCGTCAAGAAGATGCTTGTGCTTTCTGCAGTGTTGATCGCCATTGCCACGGCGCTCGTTGGGCCGATCGCGTTCTTTGGGTTGATCGTCGCCAATCTATCCTATCAATTCTTCAAATCCTATAAACATTCGATTGTCATTGCCGGAGCGAGCATCATCAGCATCGTGGCGCTTGTTGGCGGACAATGGGTCGTCGAGCATGTCTTCACGTTCAATACGACGCTCAGTGTCATCATCAACTTCATCGGCGGCGTCTATTTCATCTATTTGCTATTAAAGGAGAGTCGGTCTAAATGATCCAAGTCCGTGAACTGACGAAATTATATGGAAAGAAACAAGTCGTGGAAAATGTCTCGGTCGATATTCGGAGAGGGCAGATCACTTCCTTCATCGGACCGAACGGGGCGGGGAAATCGACGCTCTTGTCGATGGTCAGCCGGCTTTTGGATGCAGATACCGGGGAAGTGTTGATCGATAAGACCAATACCAAAGCCATGAAGTCTAATGATTTCTCAACACGTGTTTCCATCTTGAAGCAATCGAATTTCATGAATGTGCGCTTGACGATCCGCGAATTGGTGTCATTTGGCCGTTTCCCGTATTCGAAAGGCCGCTTGAACGCAGAAGATGAGCAGATGGTCGACCAGGCGATCGAATACATGGACCTTGGGGATATGGAAGACTCTTATTTAGATGAATTGTCCGGCGGGCAGCGGCAGCGTGCGTTTATCGCAATGGTTATCGCCCAGGATACGGATTATGTGCTGCTTGATGAACCGCTTAATAATTTGGACATGAAGCATTCCGTGCAGATCATGAAGATATTGCGCCGATTGGTCGATGAACTCGGCAAAACGGTTATCATCGTTCTTCACGATATCAATTTTGCATCGGTCTATTCCGACCGCATCGTTGCATTGAAAAACGGCCGTGTGGTCAAAGACGGGCCGACCGAGGAAATCATCCAATCGGAGGCATTGAAGGAAATTTACGATATGGATATCCCGATTCAACAAATGAACAATTGCCGGATTTGTGTGTATTTCAATTCTTGATCGTGGAAGTTATTAAATGCGAAAACAAGGAAATACGGAACCTGTGTGGAAGTGTATTCCATGCGGGTTTTTATGTTGCGGAAAATTTCCGGAATGCCTGGTCGATGCGGCAGGAAAGAAGGTGTAGAGATGAAACGAATCTTTTATCCGATGGCGATGGCGACATTGCTTGGGTTTTTCGGCATACTTTATTATTATCAGCAAGAACCGGTCCGGGAATTGGATGAACGGGCGGCTTTGCTGTTCGGTGGGATGGAGTGGCTTAAGGCCATGTCGTTTATCGGGGAGCAATGGATGATCTTTGCTGTCAGCTTTCTGCTTCTCGTATTCCTTTGGGCGTTCCGTCACAACTACCGGGGCATGTTTTTCGTCTTTTTGGCGGTCGGTGCAGGGAACGCATTGAATCAATTGTTGCAGCAATGGTTCGGCCGCCCGATGCCGGACTTCCCCGAAGAAGTGGCGTCCTATAGTTTTCCGTCCGATCATGCGATGGTCGGCCTATTGTACTTGTTCACGCTGGCGTATTTTCTTAGCGAACGGGCCGGCGCGCGATCGATTCGCTTGGCGGTGTGGCTGGCCGCTGTATTGCTGACTTTTCTCGCGGCTTTATCACAAGTGGCAAGCGGCGCGCATTTTCTATCGGATGTGCTGGCAGGTCTGTTTCTTGGTTACACTTTATTCGTCCTAGTAGCCATCTGGTATGAAATGAGGGAGCGGCAATTCCGCAAGCGTCAGTATTTGCGTGCTGCCGAACAGGAAGGCATGGGGGAGCGTTAAACGAGGCAATTAAAAAAACGAACGGAGAGTTTGTCTCCGTTCGTTTTTCTATTGAGAAGCCCCAAATTCTTCTCTCGATCTCTCTTTGTTTTATACTTTGCCTGAAGCTGGCCGTTCTTCGCCTAATTGGTTCAGGCGGTCTGCGAAATTGTCCGCTCTGCCGGATGAACCGCGCAGCACGTCTTGCATCGAATAAGCTTGCGAGCCGTGTTCTGCGAAATCCAACCCGGCTTCTTCCTCTTCGGCTGTCACGCGCAGCGGCGTTACGATGCTTATCAATAGAAGGACGGCGCCGGTAGACAAGGAGGCCCAAGCGATGACGGCCAGTACGCCGACTGCTTGAATGCCGAGAATTTCAGCCCCTCCTCCGTAAAGCAATCCGCTGTTAACATCGAAAAATCCGATTGCAAGAGTTCCCCAAACCCCTGCGATTCCGTGTACCGATACAGCCCCTACCGGATCGTCCACGCGAATTTTCGTATCCAATAGATGGACGGCTTCCGTCATGATGATGCCGGCGATCAAGCCGATTGCGATCGCGCCGAGGAACGAGACGTTGGCAGCGCCGGCAGTGATGCCGACAAGCCCTGCGAGTGCACCGTTCATCGTCAATGTGCCGTCAATGCGGCCGTAGCGGAAGCGAGTGTAAAGGGCCGTAGCCAAAACACCGGCGGATGCCGCAAGCAAAGTGTTAGCGATGACGGGCGGGACGAGCGCAGGGTCTGCTGCGAGTGTGCTACCGCCGTTAAAGCCGAACCAGCCAAGCCATAGGATGAACACGCCGAGTGCTCCGAGCGGCAAGCTGTGCCCAGGGATCGTGTTGACGGTTTTTCCGGAATACTTCCCGAGGCGCGGCCCGATTTTCCAAGCCGCGATAAAGGCAGCGACGGCTCCAGTCAAGTGGACGACGGTGGAACCGGCGAAGTCGATAAAGCCGATTTCTGATAACCAGCCGCCTCCCCATACCCAGTGGCCGACAATCGGATAGATGATAGCAGTCATGGCAACGGTAAGTAAGATATAAGCGGTCAGATGCATACGCTCTGCGACAGCGCCTGAGATGATCGTAGCGCATGTTGCAGCGAAGACTGCCTGGAAGACGAAGAACCCAATATCTGTGACACCTGATAAAGCAAAGCCTTCCGTGCCGATCAAACCGAACGAGGACGGCCCGAACATTAATGCGTAGCCGACAATGAAATAAAGGATGGACCCTAGTGAAATAGTGATCATGTTTTTCATCAAAATATTAAGGGTATTTTTAGAGCGAGTGAATCCTGTTTCCACCATGGCGAATCCGGCGTGCATGAAAAAGACAAGCATGGCACCGAGCATCACCCACAGCATATCGACTGAACTTTGTACAGCTTCCATAATGATCTCCCCTTATCCAATCGCGACGGTGCCGCGTTCTTTTGTTCTGATCCGGATGGCTTCTTCTACAGGCAAGATGAAAATTTTCCCGTCTCCGACTTCGCCTGTAGAAGCATAGTCGAGCAAAGCTTGAATGATGTCCTCGACTTTTTCGTCCGAGACGACCATTTCTAATTTAAGCTTAGGAGAAAACTCCATTCGGTAGGCATTTCCGCGGAACAAGCCGACGCGCCCTTCCTGTTTGCCGATTCCCGCGATTTCGGTGACGGTCAGCCCATCGATTCCTTCAAGAGCCAATGCTTGACGGACATCAGCGAAAACAGAAGGGCGAATGATAGTCTCAATCTTTTTCATGCTTCTTCCTCCTCGTGTTAGGTTTTCTAACATGTATTTCGTGTTAGGTTTGTTAACATATTAATCAATATTTTCTGACAACGCAAGTTTTATTTTTATTTATGTTAGGTTTTATTACGTGAAAGCGATTTCAAATAGCGGTAATCAAGAGGAAATTATATTTTTGACCTATTTAAAGAAAAAGGTGATGAGAATGTATAGAATTTCACAAGAACTGGCTGAATTGGGGAAAAAGCGCATTGCGGATTTTCCGGTGGAAGGTTTTGTTTGGGGAAGCGGACCGCAATCACCGGCCTTGATGCTGGTTGGAGAAGCACCAGGCGAGAACGAAGTGGAGACAGGCATTCCGTTTACGGGGCGTGCCGGAAAGGAATTGATGGCTTCATTGGAAGGGATCGGCCTTGAGCGTGAAGATGTCTACATCACCAGCGCTGTCAGAAGCCGTCCGTATAAATGGGGAGAAAAACGCACCCGCAGCGGTGAAGTGGTGAAGCGTAAATACAACCGGGCCCCGAATAAAAAAGAAATCATCGCCCATGCCCCGATCCTCGATGAAGAAATTCGGGCAGTGAAGCCTCCATTGATCGTGACGCTCGGGAATATCGGACTGCAGCGGCTCGTCGGGCGTGAGGCGAAGATCATGCAGGTGCATGGAACCTTGATGGAAACACCGATCCTTTATTGGGACGAAGACAGCGGCACATTTTTGAAAACCGAAGAGAGCTATCATATTTTTCCGACGTTCCATCCAGCGAGTGTATTTTATAACCCGGCAGTCCGCCAATACAAAGATGCGGATTGGGAAAAACTTGGCCGTTTGCTGCGCAATGAAGTGCATGAATAATGGAAAATCTTTCTTTGTTAAAAAAAGTTGCACAAAGGAAACTTCTCGAGTAGAATAGCCTTATTCATTACTACTGGAAGGAAGTTGGCTTTATGGACAGTACGGTTTTATTCGCGCTTGGCTTGACACTGTTTGCGGGGCTTGCGACCGGGATCGGCAGTTTGATCGCATTTTTTGCTTCACGCACCAATACGAAGTTCTTGTCAGTGTCACTCGGTTTCTCGGCTGGGGTCATGATTTATGTCTCCATGATCGAAATTTTCTTTAAAGCGAAAGATTCGCTGACAGCTGCACAGGGGGAGACGGCGGGATACTGGCTAACACTCGCTGGCTTTTTTGGGGGCATGGTCTTTATGGCTGTGCTTGACCGAATTTTGCCGCAGATGGGGAACCCCCATGAAGTACGTACTGTAGAAGATATGGATGCTGGCCCGACCAATGATGAATACGCGCGCCTCCGCAAGCTGGGGATTTTCACGGCGCTGGCCATCGCAATCCATAATTTCCCGGAAGGCATCGCGACGTTTATGTCAGCGATCCAGGATCCTGCGCTCGGCATCGCGATTGCAATCGCGGTGGCGATCCACAACATCCCAGAAGGCATCGCGGTGTCGGTACCGATCTATTACGCGACAGGCAGCCGCAAGAAAGCCTTCCAATACAGTTTTCTCTCGGGGGTATCTGAACCGGTTGGCGCAATTGCCGCTTGGCTATTTTTGATGCCTTTCCTCAGTGATACTTTGTTTGGCATCATCTTCGCCAGCGTTGCTGGAATCATGGTGTTCATCTCGTTGGATGAATTATTGCCGGCGGCGAAGCGTTATGACGAAGCCCATTTATCGATTTATGGATTGGTTGCCGGAATGGCGGTCATGGCGCTCAGCCTCGTCCTTCTTGCGTAACTTGAAACCTCACGCCTCCTTGACCGTATAAATGGTCAAGGAGGCGTTTTCAATGGAAGCCAAAAAAATCGAAGAAACTTACGGGCAAGTCTCAAAAGCGCTCGGTTGGACGGTTGATAAGCAAGTGTCGCTTGCCGTTACGATGATTTATTTGAGCCGAGGACGTGAATTCGATGAGGATGCACATCGCGAAGTTTCTCAGCTCATCAAAAAGAAAGAAGGGTTCACTTCACCGCTGCGCGCACATCTCCATCACATTGTGACGGCATATCTGGTGTTGGATGAAAAACCGGCGGAAAATGGGTTGGCTGAGCTCAATGCCAATCAGCAAGCGCTGAATAACAATAAATTCTGGAAGAGTGCCTATACATATCTCGCGGCCTTGATGATGGACTCTCCTGGACAAGCGGAGCGGTCGAGGGAATTGTACAATGCGATGAAAACCTATCATCCATTCCTCACATCCAGTGAAGACATCCCATATGTCGCTTTGCTTTCGAATCGGGAAGGGGACGTCGGGGAGCGCGCGGAAACGATGAACCGCTATTATAAAGAACTGCGGACGCAAGGGTTTTCAGCCGGCAATCATCTGCAATGGCTGAGCCAGGTCATGACTTTCGATTCGCCGGCGTTTCAACCGGAAGTGGCGGGGCGTGTCGTGGCGATCCGTGATTTCCTGAAAGCGGAGAAAGTCAAAGTGCGCGGGGAGCATTATCCAATACTCGGTTTTTTAGCTGTCGCGAATGCGGATGGAAAGGCGCTGGCAGCTGTTGTGGAGACGGCCCGTGCACTGGAAGCGTCAAAATTATTCCGCTGGTACGGTGGATGGGTTCTTCCTTCCGCAGTTCAATTGGTGATGGCAGAATCGGTGGAGTTGCGTGAAAGCGAAGCCGCGGTATTTTCGGCTTCTGTGGAAATGCTCATGCAGGCGCAGCAGGCGGCGATGATGCTTGGCATGAGTACGGTGATCGCTTCTTCTAACAATTCCGGGAGCTGATCACGATCGGGAAGCTGCCCACTCATCCCTTGTCACTTCAAGTCTGTAACGGTATAGTTAGGGTGTAAAGAATAACAGACAAGTGTCAAGACAAGGGGAAAGAACATGACAACTGCTACAGAAAAAAACACAAACTCTATATCACAGCGGAAACTATTAGGCGTAGCGGGACTCGGCTGGCTTTTTGATGCCATGGACGTCGGGATTCTGGCTTTTATCATTGCTGCGCTTCATGAAGACTGGGGACTGACTTCCCAGCAAATGGGATGGATCGGCGGCGTCAATTCCATCGGCATGGCGGTCGGTGCATTTGTTTTCGGAATTTATGCCGACCGTATTGGCCGCAAGAAAATCTTTATCATCACCCTGTTGCTATTCTCGCTGGCCAGCGGTATCTCAGCCTTCACCACAACGCTTGCCGCTTTCTTGATCCTGCGTTTCTTCGTCGGTATGGGGCTTGGGGGAGAATTGCCAGTCGCTTCGACTTTGGTATCGGAAAGCGTCCCGGCAAAAGATCGTGGGCGAGTGGTGGTCCTGTTGGAGAGTTTCTGGGCTGCCGGTTGGTTATTGGCTGCCATCATTTCTTACTTCATCATTCCCGCGTATGGTTGGCGAGTCGCTCTTTTGTTGACGGCGTTGCCTGCATTTTATGCTTTGTACCTGCGCCTCAATTTGCCGGATTCGCCACAATTTACAGCGAAAAAAGATGTGCTGCGTTCTGTTTCCACCAATATTCGTGACGTGTGGTCAAAAACGTATCGGCGTCCAACGATGATGCTGTGGATTGTCTGGTTTACAGTGGTCTTTTCGTATTACGGGATGTTTCTATGGTTGCCGAGTGTCATGGTGATGAAAGGATTCCCGCTTATCCAAAGCTTCCAATATGTATTAATCATGACGTTGGCGCAATTGCCGGGTTATTTTTCCGCTGCCTGGCTGATCGAACGCGTGGGCAGGAAGTTCGTGCTGGTGACTTATTTGGTCGGGACGGCTGCTTCCGCGCTGGCTTTCGGGAATGCAGACACCATCACGGCATTATTGGTATCGGGTGCGTTCCTGTCGTTCTTCAACCTCGGAGCTTGGGGAGCTCTCTATGCGTACTCTCCTGAGCAGTATCCGACAGTCATCCGTGCGACGGGCACAGGAATGGCAGCGTCATTCGGCCGAATCGGCGGCATCCTCGGACCGATTCTTGTGGGTTCGATGCTGACGGCGGGCTTCGGTATCAATGTCATTTTTGCGATTTTCTGCGTTTCGATTCTGATCGGCGCCTCGGCGGTCGCCTTCCTCGGGACTGAAACGAAACAAATGGAATTGGAATGATGAAGCGCGGGCCGAATGAGGTCCGCGTTTTTTGTTTCTCTAAAGTGAAAAAAGGGAATGAGCCAAAAATAGCTAATAAGTAATGGAGAAATGAAATTAATGGAAACGAGTGTGGAGATATGGAGTGGAAATGGTACAAGGAGATTGGCGAATATGTAGAAAAAGCACGGCCGCTGCTTGAGAAAAGGGAAGACCTATACAGTTTGTTTCTCGGTGTGCTTGGCCAAATTGAACAAGGGCGTTATGAAACATTCTTTTTAGGGCTCGCGGAAGACGCGCAAGGAATTGCGGCATTAGCCTTGATGACGCCTCCCCACCCGTTGCAATTGATTGTCTTGCGGGAAAGCGTGAATGTGGAAGTGCTGGCAGCGAATGAATTCCGCGATGCGAAAATTGAGATTTCCGGAGTGATCGGGGATAAAAGGACTGCTGAAAGATTTACAGAAGCATGGGGCGGCTTTGCAGAAATTGCAATGGATCAAGGCTTGTACCGGATCGACGCAGTGCAGAAGAAATTGCCGAAAAGCCCTGGCACCTGGCGAGTGGCGAACCGGCTTGATGCCGCGTTGCTCGCCGATTGGTATCAACTATTCGGTGAAGACACGGGTACCGGCAATCCTTCGCAAGAGGAGGCGGAAGAAAAAATAGCCGATTTCATTTCGCGCAAAGAGGTATTTCTCTGGGAAGATGGCGGACGTGTAGTATCCTGCATGAAAAAAGCACGCCCATCCAAGCATGGCGTCACCGTTTCATTCGTCTTTACGCCCAAAGAGTTGCGAAAAAAAGGCTACGCGCGGACACTAGTTGCAGAAATTACAGAAGAGCTGCTGAATGAGTATGATTTTGCTATGCTTTATACAGACTTGGCGAATGGCACTTCCAATAAAATTTACCAGGAAATCGGCTATGAACAAATCGCCAATCCGGTACACTTGAAATTTGGACAGCCGGAACGGGAGTAAAGCCCTGTGTATAAGGGTATAGAAAAACGACCAATTGAAAGGGGGCGAAGTGAATGATCCGCTTTGACAAGGTCACGAAACGATATCCGGATGGTACGGAAGCATTGAAAGACGTTACAGTCGATTTGCCTGCCCGCCAGCTGACCGCCATTATTGGCCCCAGTGGATGCGGGAAAACAACCTTAATGAAAATGGTGAACAAGCTGGAAAATCCGACGGCGGGCGCCATATACATAGACGATGAACCGATCACCGGCATGGACGAGGTGAAGTTAAGGCGGTCGATTGGCTATGTCATCCAGCGCATCGGCTTATTTCCACATATGACCATCGCCGACAATGTCTCGTTGGTTCCGAAGCTGTTGAATTGGCCAGCCGATAAAACCGACGCACGCTCAAAAGAACTGCTGCAATTAGTGGGATTGGATCCTGCTGTCTTCATGGATCGCTACCCACTGGAATTGAGCGGCGGCCAGCAGCAACGGGTCGGCGTTGTCCGCGCACTCGCGGGTGATCCGAACATCGTGCTGATGGATGAGCCGTTTTCAGCGCTCGACCCGATCAGCCGTGAACAATTGCAGGACGAGCTGCGCCATTTACAGCAAGAAATCCATAAAACGATCATTTTCGTCACCCATGATATGGATGAGGCCTTGAAAATCGCCGATACGATTATTGTGATGAAAGATGGGCAAGTCGAACAGGTCGGGACGCCGCAGCAATTGATCGATGAACCTGCCAATGAATTTGTGCGGAATTTTATCGGCACTGAGCGCATCAACCAAAAACGTTCATTTGGAGACCGGCGTCTGAAAGAATTCGCGTTTTTCTTCGATGAGGACTGGGCAGGGGAAGCGGAGCGGGCAGATGCCAAATTGTCTGTCAGTGACGCGTATCAGCTATTGGAGCAAAGCGGCAAACCGCGTCTTGCTGTAGTTGATGAAGGAACACTAGTCGGCTTTGCCGGAGAGCGTGAATTGTTGAAAGCTGCCCTCCATGTTGAAAAGGAGGCGACTGCATGAATGCATTTTTCGATACACTGGTAAGCCGCCAGGACATGATTCAAGATGCCTTTATCGAACATATCTATTTATCCTTTGTCGCTGTAGCCATCGGCATCGCAATTGCTTTGCCTACGGGTGTTATGATTGCCCGCTATCGGCGCTTTGCCGAACCGATCATCGGAATCACCGCTATCTTTCAGACGATACCAAGTTTAGCGTTATTTGGGTTTTTGGTGCCGGTTCTTGGCATCGGTTCTCCGACTGCTTTAATTGCACTGATCATCTATGCGTTATTGCCGATTTTGCGCAATACTTACGCCGGTATTGTCGGAGTCGATGGATCCACGATTGAAGCAGGGCGTGGAATGGGCATGACGAGAACGCAGATCCTGCGTCAAATTGAATTGCCATTAGCGCTACCATTCATCATGGCCGGCATCCGCACCGCGACGGTACTGACGGTGGGCATTGCAACGCTCGCGACTTTTGTCGGAGCGGGCGGGCTTGGCGATATTATCTATCGTGGGCTGCAATCGTATAATAATTCACTGGTACTCGCGGGTGCACTGCCGGTTGCTTTGTTGGCGATTGGGTTTGATTTGATTTTAAAATGGATCGAAAAACGCGCTACACCAAAAGGGTTGAAAACTTAAGCTCTATGCCTACAGTATGAAGTGAAGCCGTAATATGAATGAGAAACTGGGCTCTAAACGGGCCGAAAAGGGGGAAACATCAATGAAAAAAACAGCATTTGGTTTATTGCTCGGGACATCTGCGATCCTCGCTGCCTGCAGCGGCGGCGCAGAGTCGGAACCGATCGTCATCGGGGGCAAACCTTGGACAGAACAATATATCCTGCCGCATATTGTCGGGCAGTATATCGAAGCGAACTCGGACTATAGCGTAGAGTACGAAGAAGGGCTCGGGGAAGTGTCAATCTTGACGCCGGCACTCGAGCAGGGCGATATCGACTTATACGTCGAATATACTGGAACGGGCTTGAAAGACGTCTTGAAGCGCGAGTCGACGCCTGGACAATCTTCTGAGGAAGTGTTGGAAGAAGTGCGAGCGGGCTATGAAGAAGAGCTGGACGCTACATGGCTCGAACCACTCGGATTTGAAAATGGCTACACCTTGGCGTACGCCAAAGATTACGACGCAGAAACCTATTCCGACCTTGCGGAAATTTCGCAATCGGAAGATATGACTTTCGGGGCGCCACACCCATTCTATGAGCGCCAAGGAGACGGTTATGATGATATGGTCGCGACCTACCCGTTCGAGTTTTCAGCGACTGAAAGCTTTGACCCGGCCATTATGTATGAAGCGGTCCAAAATGGAGATGTCGACGTCATCCCAGCCTTCACCACCGACAGCCGCATTGACTTGTTCGACTTAGAGACGACAGAAGACGATCAATCGTTCTTCCCGAAATACGATGCTGTACCGGTCGTTCGGATGGAAACGCTCGAAGAATATCCGGAACTTGAGGGCTTGTTGAATGAGCTCGCCGGGCAAATCACGGAAGAAGAGATGCTCGCGATGAATTCGCGTGTGGATGTGGATCAGGAAATCCCGAATGAAGTAGCTCGTGAATTCCTGGTTGAAAAAGGCTTGATTGAAGAATGATGGAAACCTCTGCAGCAACATGCTGCAGAGGTTTTTTTAGTTGTGCTGAAGTTCCGTTCGTGGTTTTCCGTGTAGTAATCCGTAAGTGATTCTTGTACAATAAATAAAGATGAGTGAATAGTCATTCAATTCTGTTTAATAAAATAAAAGCGATTTCAAAATAGGAGTGATTATGAATGAAAGAAGTAGTCATCGTTGAGGGTGTCCGGTCGCCAGTCGGCAGGCGCAAAGGGCAATTCCAGGAGATGCGACCGGATGAACTAGCAGCTGTCGTGCTGGAAGAATTGGTGAACCGTGCGGGCGTTGAAAAAGGTATGGTGGAAGACATCATTCTCGGCTGTGTCTCGCAATCGGGTGAACAAGGCGGCAACATCGCTAGAACGGCAGCATTGATTGCCGGGTTCCCGGATTTTGTGCCGGGTGTCACCATCGACCGCCAATGCGGATCGAGCCAGCAAGCCGTCCATTTCGGGGCGCAGGCGATTTTGTCCGGCGATATGGATATCGTCATCGCGGGTGGCGTTGAGAGCATGACGCGCGTGCCGATGTTTTCCAATATGCAAGGAGCACAGCCGAGTAAAAAACTGACCGATCAATACGAAATCATCAACCAAGGCTTGTCTGCAGAACGCATAGTTGAAAAATGGGGATTTAGCCGCCAACAATTGGACGCTTATGCAGTCAAAAGCCACGAACGTGCACAAAATGCGATCGATGCAGGCCTTTATGATAAGGAAATCATCTCCATGGATGTAGCGGATGAACAAGGCGGTTTCCAAAAAGTCGCGACGGACGAAGGGCCAAGGCCTGGAACGACCGATGAAGTGCTCGCGGGTTTAAAGCCTGCATTCGACGAACAAGGTGTCATCACAGCAGGCAACGCCAGCCAAATGAGCGACGGGGCTTCCGCTGTTTTATTGATGTCAAAAGAAAAAGCGCAGGAACTTGGCTTGAAGCCGAAAGCGCGCATTATTGCACGTGTGGTTGTCGGATCTGACCCGACTTTGATGCTGACGGGGCCGATTGCCGCGACGAAAAAAGTGTTGGAGAAAGCCGGGCTGTCAATCGAAGATATGGACCGCTACGAAGTGAATGAGGCATTTGCGCCTGTTCCGCTCGCGTGGCTTGCGGATATCGGAGGAGATCCGGATAAGCTCAATGTCAACGGCGGCGCGATTGCACTCGGACACCCTTTAGGTGCGACCGGTACGAAATTATTGGTGTCGCTTGTGCATGAACTGGAACGCTCTGACAGTCGCTACGGCTTGCTGGCGATTTGCGAAGGCATGGGAATGGCCAATGCAACGATCATTGAACGAATCAATTAACTAGATAAAGACACAGCCAAAGGGGAGAATGAAATGGATTTTTCTAAAGTGAAAGCCATCGTCACGGGCGGTGCATCGGGTCTTGGTGAAGCGACAGTACGCCATATCGCTGAAAACGGCGGGCGGGCGATCATCTTCGATTTGAACGAAGCGCGTGCGCAACAAGTGATGGCTGATTTCAGTGAAGGGCAAGTCAGTTATTTCGGGACTGATGTAACAAACGCACTACACGTGGAAGAAAATGTGAAATTGGCGGTCGATCAGCTTGGCCATGTCAACCTCCTGGTCAATTGCGCAGGCATCGGCACACCCGGAAAAGTCGTGTCGAAAGGGGAGCCGCTTGCACTCGAACGTTTCGAACAAGTCATCCAAGTCAATTTGATCGGCAGTTTCAACGTCTTGCGTGCTGTGGCGGCGGCTATGCAAAAGAACGTGCCGAATGAAAACGGCGAGCGCGGCGTCATCATTTCGACCGCATCCGTCGCGGCCTTTGAAGGGCAGATCGGGCAAGCAGCCTATAGCGCCTCAAAAGGCGGCATCGTCTCGATGACCTTGCCGATTGCGCGTGAATTTGCGCGTGACGGGATCCGCGTCATGGCAATTGCGCCGGGGCTCATGAAAACGCCGATGTTCGACGGCTTGCCGGAAGCTGCCATCGCTTCACTTTCTGCGACAGTACCGTTTCCGGCGCGTCTCGGACACCCTGCGGAATACGCAAAATTGGTCGAAAGCATTGTGGAAAACCCGCTCTTAAACGGCGAAGTGATTCGTTTGGATGGTGCGATTCGCATGCAGCCAAAATAAAACAAGAAAAGGGGTGTGGGAGAAATGGCTAGATACCGTTTTGAAGAACAAGAGCATACGATGTTCCGCAAATCCTTACGCAAGTTTTTGGAAAAAGAAGCGGTGCCGCATTACGAACAATGGGAAAAAGACCGCCTGATCCCGAAGCCGTTCTGGAGACAGCTCGGCGACATGGGCTTTTTATGCCCTCAAGTAGAAGAGCAATACGGCGGGCTTGGCCTCGATTTTCGCTACGGCGTCATTATCGGTGAAGAAATGGAGCGCGTCGGGGCGAGCTTGACGGGTGTCGGGCTGCATAATGACATTACTGTCCCTTATATTGAAGCCTATGGAACAGAACAGCAGAAACAGGATTGGCTGCCGGGCTGCATCAGCGGAGAGTATATTACCGCAATTGCGATGACCGAACCAGGCGCTGGGTCGGACCTCGCCAATATTTCGGCTACGGCTGTTAAAGACGGCGATCATTATATCGTCAACGGCCAAAAAACCTTTATTACCAACGGCATCAATTCGACGCATGTGCTGGTGGTCGTCAAGACCGACTTGAAAGCGGAACCGAAGCATAAAGGCATTTCGCTCTTGATGGTCGAAGAAGGGACGCCTGGGTTTACGAAAGGGCGCAAGCTCGATAAAGTCGGGCTTCATGCGCAGGATACGTCCGAACTGTATTTCGAGGATTGCAAAGTGCCGGCCGCCAACCTAGTCGGGGAAGAAAACAAAGGTTTCACATACTTGATGGAAAAACTCCAGCAGGAGCGGCTCGTCGTGGCGCTTGCCGCGCAGATTGCATCGGAAGATATGCTCGAGATGACGATTGACTATGTAAAATCCCGCAAAGCATTCGGCAAGCCGATCAGCGCATTTCAGAACACCCAGTTCAAACTGGTGGAGATGGCAACTGAAATCGAACTCGGCAAAGCGTTTCTGGAATCCTTAATTGAAGAGCATATGGCTGGAAAAGACGTGGTCTCGAAAGTATCGATGGCCAAATACTGGCTGACGGAAACAGCGAAGAAAATATCAGGTGAATGCATGCAATTACACGGAGGCTACGGGTATATGGAAGAATATAAAATCGCCCGGCGCTACCGAGACATTCCAGTCGCAGCAATTTATGCGGGTTCCAATGAAATCATGAAAACCATCATCGCTAAACGGATGGGTCTCTAGATAGAAAAAACTTGGCGGGCTCCTGTGTCCTAGACGAGGAGTAATGCATGCCCGAACGCGGCTTGCGCAAACCGGTTCAAGCGTCGTCAAAATCGATCCTTCCGCCGGTGATACGTCGAGGTGTAAAGAGAAGTTAGAGTTTGTCACTTGACAGAATATACAAAACCTTTTAGTATGAAAGACAACTTGTTGGTAGCGGCAAGTCTATTCGAGAGAAGAGTTAGCAGAGATGAGAACAGAAGAGTGAAAATCGAGGATTGAGACGAGTAGGCAGTGGCCTCTATTTAGAGAGTCAGCGGGTGGTGGAAGCTGATTAGAAGTGCTGTGCGAATGGACTTATGAGAGCCAGCCGGAAAGCGGAAGCGAGTATGGCGGACGTATCCCTGCGTTAAAGGGAAAGGCTTAAGAAGCCTGTTTGAGTGAGTGCAAAATGCATTAATGCGTGGTGGTACCGCGGTTAAAACCGTCCCCGCAACCGGAATAGACCCCGGTTGCGGGGATTTTTGCATTTAAAAACGAGACGAGGAGAGATTGAGATGAGCAGAGCAGAGAATATGAATGAACATACAATGAAACAGCGAGCATTGGAATTATTGGAAGGGCGCATGGACCGCCAGCAGATGAAAAATTTCTTGAATGAATTGCACGAAAAAGGCGAGACGGCTGATGAATTGGTCGGCATGGTCCTGGCGATGCGAGAGAAAGCAGTGAAGCTTCCGGAAATGGCAGGCGAGCTGGTGGATGTTTGCGGAACCGGCGGCGACAAATCCTTTAGCTTCAATATCAGCACATTAACGGCTTTCGTCTTGGCAGGCTGCGGCATGAGCGTCGCAAAGCACGGCAACCGAAGCGTCTCCAGCAAAACGGGCAGCTCTGATTTATTGGAAGAGATCGGGATTTCCACTCAATTGGCTGTAGAGGAACTGCCGGCACTCGTCGAACAGACAGGCATCGCCTTTTTGTTCGCGCCGGCGATCCATCCGGCACTCGGTGGCTTGCGCGAAGTGCGCAAGGAAATCGGCACGCCGACCATCTTCAACTTGGTCGGCCCGCTGGCGAATCCTTTGCCGATCGCCATCCAAATGAGCGGCGTCTACCGCCCGGACATGATGGAACCGATGGCCGATGCCTTGATGCGTCTCGGCAGAAAGCGCGGAGCCATCGTCCACGGGGCAGGCGGATTGGATGAATTGTCGCTTTCCGGAACCAACCAATTGATCGTTTTTGACGAAAACGGCAAGCGCAGCATGACAGTCCATCCTAACGAAGTCGGGCTTGAAACCGCGCCGATCGAGGCGATTCGCGGAGGCGATTCGAAGCGCAATGCTGAGATCTTCAAAGAAGTCATCGGCGGGACGCCGAGCGCTTATTTGGATACAGTAGTATTGAATGCGGGAACTGTGCTTTATGTGAGCGGCCGCGCCGCAAGTATTGCGGAAGGCGTGCATCAGGCAAGAAAATCAATCATTTCAGGCGAAACGGCGCATGTGTATGAATTACACCGCCTAGCATCGGGGGTGCTCGTATGACCATATTGGACAAAATCATGGAAACCAAACGGCAGGAAATCACTGCCTATGAAAATAGTTATCCTAAAACCGAGCAATATCCGGACAAACCAAAACTCATCGACAGCTTGCGAAAAAGCCGCGGAGTCATTTCGGAGATCAAACGCGCATCGCCCTCAAAAGGCGCCATCCGTATGGAAGTGGACGTCGTTGAACAGGCCCGCCAATACGAAGGGGCTGGTGCAGCCGCCATTTCCGTTTTGACGGATGAGCAGTATTTTAAAGGATCGATTGAAGACTTGAGAAAAGTGGCACGCGCGGTTTCGGTTCCGGTGTTGTGCAAGGATTTCATGGTCAGTGAAATCCAAATCGAACGGGCGAAAGCGGCTGGAGCGACGATCATCTTATTGATCGTCGCAGCGCTTAAAGACGAGGAGCTCGAACGGTTATTCCGCTATGCGGATTCGCTCGGCTTGGAAATTCTCGTGGAAGTGCATGATGCAGCAGAGTTGGAAAAAGCGGTCGCGTTCGGTGCGCAGCTGATTGGCGTCAACAACCGCAATTTAAAAACTTTTGAAGTTTCACTTGAACGTACGGCGGAATTGGCTGGTCAATTTCCATTCAGCAGCGGTTCGGTACTGATTAGTGAAAGTGGCATGAATGATACGGCGGATGCGCACCGGGCTTATGAACTCGGAGCACAAGGTGTGCTGGTCGGAGAGGCGTTGATGCGTTCGGAAGATCCGGCAAGCTGGATTCGCCAGGCAACAGGACAGGAGGCAGCGCAATGACACGTGTTAAAATCTGTGGATTGATGGAAGAGCAACACGTTAAAGCCGCATCGCAAGCGGATGCGATCGGATTTGTCTTTGCCCCAAGCAAACGGCGCGTATCGGTCGAACGGGCGCAAGAGTTATCGCGTCTCGCAAACAATGACATGCAACGGATCGGTGTCTTCGTCAACGCCTCATACGAAGAAATCGATGAAGCCGTTAAGACAGTGCCTTTGACGATGGTGCAATTGCACGGCGATGAACCGGACGAATTGATCCGGCGCATCGACGTGCCGGTCATTCAAGCCTTCTCGATCCGCTCACCGGACGATGTAGAGAAACTGAACAACTCGATTGCGGATTATATATTGGTCGATGCACCAGGCACCGACTACCGGGGAGGCAGCGGGCATGTGTTTGATTGGAGCCTCCTGGAAAATGTGAATTTGGATCATAGCCGCCTCATTTTAGCGGGTGGATTGAATAAAGACAACGTGCAAGCGGCCATCAGCCAAACCACTCCTTTCATGGTCGATGTATCGAGCGGCGTGGAAACGGCCGGCCGGAAAGATGAAGTGAAAATCCAGCAATTCATACTACAGGCAAAGGGTGATTCGATGGAGAGAACACAAGAAAAGACGATAGATCCAGTAGGTTTTTTCGGGCGCTACGGCGGACAGTTTGTACCGGAAACTTTGATGAAAGCCGTCAAAGAACTAGAAGCGGCTTATGAAGATGCAAAGAATGACGATGAGTTTCAAAAAGAATATCACCATTACTTGAAAGAATACGTCGGTCGTGAACAACCGCTGACGTTTGCGGCGCGCATGACAGAAGCGTGGGGCGGTCCGAAAATTTATTTGAAACGCGAGGATTTAAACCACACCGGCGCACATAAAGTAAACAATGCGATTGGCCAAGCCTTGCTTGCGCAGCGTATGGGTAAGCGCAAAATCGTGGCAGAAACTGGAGCTGGCCAGCATGGCGTGGCGACGGCTACCATCTGTGCGCTGTTCGATTTGGACTGTGTCGTC
This sequence comes from Planococcus sp. CP5-4_YE, assembly GCF_019042655.1. Classification (GTDB taxonomy): domain Bacteria; phylum Bacillota; class Bacilli; order Bacillales_A; family Planococcaceae; genus Planococcus. Next base: position 73,767 of record NZ_JAHPZO010000002.1, on the reverse strand, counting down.
TTCATGGGTGAAGAAGACATCAAACGCCAGCAACTCAATGTGTTCCGTATGAAATTATTGGGTGCGCGGGTGGAAAGTGTCACAAAAGGAAGCGGCACGCTGAAAGATGCGGTGAATGAAGCGCTGCGCTACTGGGTCACCAATGTCGAAGATACGCATTACTTGATCGGCTCAGCTCTTGGGCCGCATCCATTCCCAACGATGGTGCGCGATTTCCAAAGCGTCATCGGCAAGGAAACAAAACGGCAGATCCTGGAAAAAGAAGGGCGTCTGCCAGATGCGATTGTGGCATGTGTCGGGGGCGGTTCCAACGCAATCGGCATGTTCCATCCGTTTGTCGAGGATGCATCGGTTCGCTTGATCGGCGCAGAAGCGGCTGGAGCAGGCGTGGATACGGATCGCCATGCGGCTACTTTGACTAAAGGATCAGAAGGCGTGCTGCACGGGGCGATGATGAAAATCTTGCAAGACGATGCAGGGCAAGTGCAGGAAGCGCATTCGATTTCTGCAGGACTCGATTACCCGGGCATCGGCCCGGAACACGCTCACCTTGCGGACAACGGACGTGTGACGTATGAAGCGATTACAGACGACGAAGCGCTTGCATCGGTCATTGAAATGTCACGCTTAGAAGGCATCATTCCGGCTTTGGAAACTGCCCATGCGATAGCGGAAGCGAAAAAACAAGCGCAGTCGATGACAGCGGATGAAGTGCTCGTCATTTGCGTATCCGGCAGAGGCGATAAGGATATGGCGACATACGCCGAAAAATTGGAGGGGCTGTCATGAAACGATTAGCAGAACTGAAACAAGCAGGACATAAAGCCTTTGTCGCTTACATCATGGCAGGCGATGGCGGAATTGAAAAACTCGGTGAGCAGATCCAGTATCTGCAAGAGCGCGGGGTGACGGCGATTGAAGTCGGCATTCCGTTTTCGGATCCGGTTGCTGATGGCCCGACGATCGAAGCGGCAGGAAACCGGGCGCTTGATAAAGGCATCACACTGGAGAAAGTACTCGATGAAATGCAGCGCTTCGATTTCGAAGTGAAAGTGCCGCTCGTCATCATGACGTATTTGAATCCGGTCATTCGCTTCGGAGCGGAGCGTTTTACCCAGGAAGCGAAAAAAGCGGGGGCATCGGGCGTCATCATTCCGGACTTGCCGTTCGAGCATCGCCAATTGATTGAACCGTTCGCGAAACAGCAGGAACTTGTGCTGATTCAGCTCGTCACCTTGACGACCATCGAGAGCCGTTTGGAAGAAATCCTGAAACAAGCGGAAGGCTTTGTCTATGCAGTTACGGTTACCGGCATTACGGGAACTCGTGATGATTTAGCTGAAGAAGTCGGCGCCTTCACGCGCAAAGTAAGGGAATTGAGCCCGGTTCCGGTTTATGCGGGGTTTGGCATCTCGAAAGAAAGCCACGTCAATATGCTGCGTGACGATGTCGACGGTTTTATTGTCGGCAGCGCAATTGTCCAAGCGTTCCATGAAGACCGTATTGAAGATCTCGAGCCTTTGATTGATGCAGTGACGATCCCTCATTCGGTATAATGCCGTCAGGAGGGATCATTATGTTCGAACCGTTGGATTTAAGTTTTTTTGAGGCACCGACACTTGATTTATCGCGCGACTTGTTAGGGAAAATCCTGGTCCACGAAGGGGCTGAGGGAATTGTTGCCGGCCGGATCGTTGAGACCGAAGCCTATATGGGGGCGGAAGATCGGGCTGCGCACAGTTTTGGCAACCGCCGTACGAAGCGGACAGAAGTGATGTTTGGCAGATCGGGCCTTGTATATACGTATCAAATGCATACCCATACGCTAGTGAATGTCGTCAGCGGGCCGGAAGATGAGCCGCGCGCCATCCTGATTCGTGCGGTCGAACCGATTGAAGGCACCGAATTCATGGCAGAGCGTAGAGGCCACCACATGCCGATGAAGCAGTGGACGAACGGGCCGGGTAAATTGACAAAAGCGATGGGCATCACGATGGATTATAATGGCCATCATTTCACGGACCGCCCGCTTTATATCGCTGAAGGCAATGCGGTGCATGCGGTGTCGACGGGGCCGCGCGTTGGTATCGGAAATTCACAGGAAGCGGTCCATTACCCGTACCGTTTCTGGGAATCGGAAAATCCGTTTGTCTCGAAATTCCGTCCGTAATCCGGATGTTTAAGCTTTCCAATTCGTGGAATACTGAGAGGGAGCACATAAACAGAAGGAGTGAAGGAAAGTGGCAAAAATTGCAACGTTAATTACAGATATGTTCGAAGATGTGGAGTATACAGAACCGGCAAAAGCGTTTAACGAAGCTGGCCATGAACTGATCAATATCGAAAAGGAAGCTGGCAAGAAAGTGACTGGCAAACAAGGTGAAGCCGTTGTCACAATCGATAAAGGCATCGATGATGTGAACCCGGATGAATTTGATGCGCTATTGTTACCAGGCGGTTTTTCACCAGACCAATTGCGCGGTGACGATCGTTTCGTGACATTCACAAAAGCATTTATGGATTCGAAGAAACCAGTCTTCGCAATCTGCCACGGGCCGCAGCTATTGATCACGGCGAAAGCTTTGGAAGGCCGCAAAGCGACAGGCTTTAAGTCGATTCAAGTCGACATGGAGTATGCTGGCGCAACGGTTGTGGACGAAGAAGTGGCTGTATGCCAAGACCAATTGGTAACAAGCCGCCAGCCGGATGATATCCCGGCATTCAACCGCGAGTCACTGAAATTGCTTGAAAACAAATAAAGAATTATCCAAACCGCTCCCTTTAACGGGGGCGGTTTTTTCTCGTTAAAATTATTAGGAAATCGAAATGCCCTCTTGTATACATAAGTAATTGCTTATATAATAAACCCATTGCCAAAAAGAGGTGACTGAAATGGACTATAAACAAATGGAACAGAGCTTGAAAGCGGTAAGCGACGAGACCCGCATGCTGATTTTGAAATACTTATCGAAAGAGGCATTGTGCATCTGCGAATTCACGGAGCTGCTCGATATGTCGCAGCCGGCCATCAGCCAGCATATGCGCAAGTTGAAGCAGGCCGGGTGGGTCTGTGAAGAAAAGCGGGGCCGCTGGACGATCTGGTCGCTTAATGAAAAACATGGGCTTTTCGGGGTGCTGACAACGCTTCTTACGATGTTGCCGGAACCTGAACGAACGGTGGCGTCATTAGTCGCTGAAGGCAAGAAAGTGGATTGTAGTTAAGGAGTTGTAGATGGAATGGATGTTTGGTTAGCGATTATTATTTTTCTGGTGACATTGCTTTTCGTTATTTGGCAGCCGCGCGGATTGTCGATCGGTTGGTCGGCTATTGCAGGGGCAGTTGTCGCGTTGATATTCGGCGTCGTGGATTTCGGCGATGTTTGGGATGTAACGGGGATTGTGTGGAATGCGACATTGACATTTGTCGCCTTGATTATCATTTCCTTGATTTTGGATGAAATCGGCTTTTTCGAATGGGCTGCATTACATATGGCGCGCTTTGCCAAAGGCAGCGGCTTGCGCATGTTTTTCCTTGTGACATTGCTCGGTGCTGTGGTGGCTGCATTATTTGCCAATGACGGCGCGGCGCTAATTCTGACGCCGATTGTTCTGGCGATGGTAAGGGCGTTAAAATTCCGCGATACGATGATTTTGCCGTTTATCATGGCATCCGGCTTTATTGCTGATACGGCCTCCTTGCCGTTTGTCATCAGCAACTTGGTCAATATCGTGTCTGCTGATTTCTTTGGCATCGGCTTTACGGAATACGCATTGCATATGGTGGTTCCGAACTTATTCAGCATACTGGCAAGCATGCTTGTGCTGTACTTATTTTTTAAAAAAGACATCCCGGGCCGCTTTGATCCCGGCGTGTTGAAAAAACCCGAAACTGCGATTAAAGATATCCGCATTTTCCGCCTGTCTTGGGTGGTTCTTGGGATCTTGCTGGTCGGTTACTTCATGAGCGAATCGCTGGAAATTCCGGTCTCCTTGATTGCTGGCTCAATCGCGATCATTTTCCTGGCGATTGCGCGCAACAGCAAGCATGTTGAAACGATGACGGTTCTAAAAGGCGCACCATGGGCAATTGTCTTCTTCTCGATCGGCATGTACGTTGTTGTCTACGGATTACGCAATGTAGGCCTAACCTCGGTGCTCGCTCAGGCGATTGAGTGGACAGCGGGGCATGGTTTGTACGCGGCGACGATCGGCATGGGCTTTATCGCGGCGATCCTATCATCCGGCATGAACAATATGCCGACCGTCATGATCAATGCCTTGGCTATAGCGGAGACGGGCACAAACGGTGTCATGCGCGATGCCTTGATTTATGCCAATGTCATCGGATCCGACCTCGGCCCGAAAATCACGCCGATTGGTTCACTCGCGACACTTTTATGGCTTCATGTTTTGAAGACGAAAGGGGTCGAAATCAGCTGGGGTTATTACTTCAAGGTCGGCATCATCCTCACTGTCCCGACTTTGTTCATTACCTTGACTGGCCTGTATTTGTGGTTAACGATACTGAATTAATTAACGCAACGAAAATGCCCACCATTCAAAAGTGAATGGTGGGCATTTTTGATTTTGGCTTAGTCCAAAAACTTAGCTAAGTAGATTTCATCGTGTTCTTTTCCGTCGATGATGAGCGAGCGGTGGCGAGTACCTTCTGCTTTGAACCCGGCTTTTTCATAGAGCTTGCGGGCGCGCTCGTTGGCTTCGAGGACCGTCAATTCCAGGCGGGAGATGCCTTTTTGCTTGGCCCAGTCTTCCGCTTTTTCGAGGAGCGATTTGGCGATGCCTTTGCCTTGTGCTTCCTTGAGAAGGCCTAGGACCAATGCTGCTCGGTGTTGTGCCCGCTGCGCTTCATTGCCGATGACCATCAAATAGCCAACGTGCTGGCCATTCAAAATGGCGATGATAATAGCGGAATGGCCACTTTGCTTCCACTCGATGATTTGCTTGCGGACACGCTGCGTGGAAAGCGAGCGCTCGTCCTTTCCATAAAGCATGAAGTCGGATTCCGCCTCCACGGCTTTTTGGAGCAAAGCCAGCGACCGGGCATCTCCGTGTTCAGCAGTGCGGATCAACAAAATATCTTTGTCTTCGTCCTCTTTATTGGCTGCTGTGTTCTTGGCATCTGCTTTTTCGAAGACGACATAACGGTCGGGTTCGACTTCCGCAACGCGGTAGCCGGAATCCATCCAGGCATGGAAATGTTTTGCGGGGGGCTTCGACTTTTTCCACCAGCTTTTGTTCAAGTAAGCGGCGTTGGGCAAGTTCTGGCCCATGATCTGCTCGATTTCCGAAAAGGTCAAACGGATATTGGAATTCGTCGCGGATTGAAAATAATGGGACAGGGGAATGTATTTCTTTTCCAATAATATAGTCACTGGCACCTCTTCCTTCCAAAAAAATAGGATTAGTTAGTAATATAATACCATTCAAGCGTGCTAAAGTACACACTAAACTTTAAAAATACTGATAATTCTAAAATTATCTCTACATTTAGTTAGTGGAACGCTGTGTAATACTAGGTTTTCAGTCGCAGATTTTTTATGGAGAAGAAATTTGTGATAGAATAATCTCAGAAACTACACAAGCCAGGAGGCCATTATTTATGTCAAACGTTTTTGTATTAGGTCATAAAAATCCGGACACCGATTCGATCTGTTCGGCGATCGCTTATGCCCATTTGAAAAAAGAGCTCGGAATGGATGCTGAAGCCATTCGCCTCGGTGAATCGAACAATGAGACGCTTTTTGCGCTTGATCGTTTTAAAGCCGCGAATCCCCGTTTAGTGAAACGCGCTTCGGACGAAGTGAAGCAAGTCATCCTTGTTGATCATAACGAGCGCCAGCAGAGTATCGATGATATCGATGAAGTCCAAGTGATCGAAGTAATAGACCACCACCGAATCGCCAATTTCGAAACAACCGATCCGCTCTATTTCCGCGCAGAGCCTGTCGGATGCACAGCGACGATTTTATTGAAGCTCTATAAAGAGCATGGTGTCGAAGTGCCGGCTGATATTGCCGGGTTGATGCTATCGGCCATCATTTCGGATTCATTGCTGTTCAAATCCCCGACCTGCACTGATCAGGACATTCAAGCAGCGCAGGAACTGGCAGAGATCGCCGGCGTCGATTCGCAAGAGTACGGCCTTGCCTTGTTGAAAGCTGGCGCCGATTTAAGCAATAAAACACTGGAAGATTTGATTTCACTCGATTCCAAGGAATTTGATGCGGGCGACCATCGTTTTGAAGTGGCACAAGTCAACGCTATCGATGTTTCGGAAGTGCTGGAGCGCCAGGCGGAATTGGAAGTGCTCATCAGCAATACAGTCACCGCCAAAGATCTGGACCTTTTCGTCTTCGCTGTCACAGACATCCTGAACAATAACTCAGAAGCGATTGTCCTTGGACGCCGCGCAGACATCATCGAATCTGCCTTCGAGTCAAGCGTCGTCAACAACCGCGTGATCCTGCCGGGCGTCGTCTCAAGAAAAAAACAAATTGTTCCGGTCATTACCGAAGCTTTAAGCTGATTCCCTATGGGGAGTCAGTTTTTTTGTGCTGGGAATTATTTTCAAGCAAAAAAATTGTGGCGTATCTATGTCATTGCTATAGTAAGTGGCGAGGTGAGTAGTTATGAAAATTGAAGTTTGGTCAGATTACGTTTGCCCATTCTGTTATATAGGAAAACGCACATTGGAACAAGCACTCGTACGCTCAGGCTATGAGAGCCAAGCGGAGATCACATTTAAAGCATACGAATTGGATCCACAAGCGCCAGTGGACTCCAACAGGTTCGCCTATGAACACTTAGCGGAAAAGATGGGGCAAAGCCTCGAACGAGCAAAGGAAATGACAGTGGGCGTTGCACAGCAGGCTAAAGCATTCGACCTGCATTATGATGTGGATAACATGCCTCACGCTAATACATTTACTGCACATCGACTCGTCAAATGGGCTGCCACGCAAGGTGGAGAACATCAACTGACCGAGCTATTGATGCACCACTACTTCGAAAAAGCGAATAATATCAGCAACGTGGAGACATTACTGACGATTGCTGAAAAAGCCGGTCTTAATCGACAACAGGCAGCGGAAGTTCTTAATTCGAATCAATTCCAGGGCGAAGTCGAACAAGACATCCAAGAAGCTGGACAGATCGGTGTACAAGGCGTCCCGTTTTTCGTCGTTAACCGAAAGTATGCGATTTCCGGCGCACAGCCGCTTGAAGCGTTCATTGAGGCATTGGAACAAATCGGTGAAGAAGAAGGTTTGCGTCCGGCATTGAAGCCGATCGGAAAAGCGAAAACAAGCTTTTGCACAGGAGATTCCTGCGACGGCGAATGACTTGAGCAAGCAAATTGACTTTGTATCTCGAATTACTTATAATTAAAAAGTCTCGAATTAAAGAATAATATTAATAGTATAAGGGAGTTTTACAAGTGGAAAACATTTTAGTCGTAAAAGCCAATAACCGTCCGGCTTCTGAGGGCGTTTCAAGTAAAATGCACGAAGTATTCATGGATAACTTAAAGACAGATGCGGAAGTCAACACGTTTGACGTATTTGCAGAAGATATGCCGTATTTCGGCCAGGATTTCTTCGATGCCATGCAGAAGTCCGCACAGGCTGAAGAATTGACTGACCTGGAGCAGCGCATCTTGACTGCAGCCAACAAGGCGATGGACGCATTCATGGACGCTGATGTAGTCGTTTTCGCATTCCCATTGTGGAATAAAACAATTCCTGCCGCATTGCAAACATTCATCGACTATGTCTACCGTGCAGGCATGACCTTCAAGTACACGGAAGAAGGCCCGGTTGGCTTGGTCCCAGAGAAGAAAGTCATCATCTTGAACGCACGTGGCGGCGTCTACTCGACACCGGAAATGGCGCCTAGCGAAATGAGCGTCAACTACATCCGCGCCATCATGAACTTCTTCGGCATCACAGATATCGAAGAAGTCATTATCGAAGGCCACAATATGTACCCTGACCGCGCTGAGCAAATCATTGCAGACGGCATGGAACACGTGAAAGAAACAGCTAACACACTTTCTAAAGTAAACGCATAATGGTTGAAAAAGACGGAAATGCTTCGGCGTTTCCGTCTTTTTTTGTTTAAAATTGCCGGGACCAAGCTTTTCCAATCAAATGGATCAATTCAGCTTTTCTTTTACGCATTTAATTGCTCGACTTTCACTGCGCTCAAGCCTCGCAATTAAATGAACTCAGCTGACCTTCTTCCATTTATTGATTAATGATTTCCACATAGGGGTAGACAGTCAATAAGCAAAACATTCAATAAAGGAGGGGCAGCATGTCTCAAAATGAACAGCAAAGCCGTATTCCCGAATCGAAGGAGTCTTTTTGGAGAGCGTACAAGGAACTGCCGGATTACCCGGCATTTACCGGCAATAAGTCTACGGAAGTTGCAGTAGTGGGGGCTGGCATCGCCGGTGTCATCACCGCGTATCTATTGGCGAAGGAAGGAAAAAAAGTAACACTTCTTGATGCTGGCAAATTGATCGATGGCGTTACGGGCTATACCACTGCGAAGATTTCAGCTCAGCATGGCCTGTATTATGCGCCGCTAATCAAGTTAGCTGGGGAAAAACAAGCGAAGCTTTATTACGAAGCCAATATGGAAGGCTTGAAGTTTATCGAAGAAACGGCAAAAGAGCTGAACATCGATTGCGATTTTTCACATCAAGATGCATTTATCTATTCGACAAAAGATTCCACGGTAAAGTTGTTGGAAAAAGAGGCGGAAGCATATCAAAAGCTTGGCATAGACGGCGGGCTTGCGCGTGAGGAGTCGGAACTGCCATTCCCTGTGACAGAAGCGCTCGTCATGCGCAACCAGGCGCAATTCCATCCGGTAAAATTCCTGACCGGCCTTGTAAAGGAACTGGAGAAAATGGGCGTGGACATTCATGAACAAAGCCGCGCCGTGAAAATCCTGAGCAAAAAAGATCCGGTGATCCAAACGGAAAACTTATCTCATTTGTCCTGCGACAAAGTAGTAGTCGCTACGCATTATCCATTCAATGATTTTGACGGCATGTATTTCTCAAGGCTGTCTGTCAACCGCTCCTATGCCATTGCTGTCCGGACTGAGGGCAAGATTCCTGAAGGCATGTATATCAGTGCCGACAGCCCATCCCGATCCATCCGCTTTACGCCGGGAGAAGACGGAGAGAAACTCTTGTTGCTTGGCGGGGATGGCCACGCCACAGGGCAAAGTTCCGCAGACACGATGGAACATTACGAGAATTTAGCGAAATTCGGCGAAGATTATTTTGCTGCAGAGGAAATTCCGTATCGCTGGTCATCCCAGGATATGACGACTTTGGATAAAATCCCTTATGTCGGCACGATCACCGCTGGATATGAAAATATTCTCGTCGCGACCGGATTCCATAAATGGGGCATGTCGAATGGCGCCATTGCCGGTCGGATTTTGACCGACCAAATCGTCGGGCGCGATAACCCATACGCTGCGCTATTCGACCCGACACGGCCGAAAGTAAAAGCTATCGACGCGGCAAGCTTTTTGAAAGACAATGCATCAGTGGCGAAAGAACTGGTAAGCGGTAAATTGAAAAAAGCGTCTAAGACCATCGACGACCTTGAAAAAGGGCAGGGCGGCCTTGTCAAAGTGGACGGCAAAAAAGCTGGCGGCTACCGCGATGAATACGGCCAAGTGCATCTCGTCAAACCGACCTGTACGCATATGGGCTGTGACGTGGCATGGAACGATGCTGAAACTTCCTGGGATTGCCCGTGCCACGGCTCACGATTCTCACACACAGGCGAAGTACTGGAAGGGCCTGCCGTGAAACCACTGAAGAAATTAGAAGGCGGCGTATAAAACGTAAAAAAAAGAAGCAGCGCAGGCTGCTTCTTTTTTATGCTTACTTATGCTGGGTTCGCTTGGATTTCCAAGTTCAATTTAATGTCTTCGCCGACAAGCACGCCGCCTGTTTCAAGCGCCTGATTCCATGTCAATCCGAAATCTTTACGGTTAATCTTGCCGTTGACGTTATACGCAACAACTTCTACGCCCCACGGGTTGGTGGCTTTGCCGCCATATTCCGCTTCGAATTTCGCAGGACGCGTAACGCCTTTGATCGTCAAATCACCTTCAAGCTCGTATTCGTCATCGTCTTTTTTGCGGATATCGGTTGCGTTGAACGTAATGTAGGGATGCTGTTCAGCGTCAAAGAAATCTGCAGAGCGCAAATGGTTGTCGCGGTCTTCGTTATTGGTGTCAATGCTTGTCACATCGATTTTGAAATCGATCAATGCATTTTCCAAGTTGTTTTCATCTGCTTCCACCTGGGCTTCATATGAAGCGAAAGAGCCTTTCACTTTCGAGATCATCATGTGTTTCACGGAAAATCCGATTTCTGAATGCGCTTGGTCTACTGTCCATTTTTTCATGAGTAATTCCTCCAATTTCATATGTGGTAGCTTTACTATAAACACATAATATCTTGAAGTCAATAGGTTTTAATTAAAGTAGTTTTAATTAAAGATAAAATTTATCTGGACTTTAGTCCTTAACAAGGCAATATCACTTGTCAAAACATGATGAAAAATGGATACTATTAAGAGCGAAAAGTTTAGAAGGGATTTGCTTGGAATGATGAAAGAAACTTGGTTGATGGATTTGCGCCGTTTTGTGGCAGAAGATCACGTCAAAATGGACGAGCCTTTGCATTTGCATACATTGACGAAAATGGGCGGGCCGGCCGATATATTTGTAGCACCAACAACTGAAGATGAAGTAGCTTATACTGTGAAATATGCATATGATAATGATATCCCGCTCTTGATGCTCGGGAATGGCTCCAATATGGTCGTTCGCGATGGCGGCGTCCGTGGAATCGTGCTGACTTTCAAAAAGCTGGATGGCATCATGATCAACGGCACGACAGTCATCGCACAAGGTGGAGCAGACATTAAAACCGTATCGCGAGCGGCAGCTGACCGACAGCTGACAGGATTGGAATTCGCCTGCGGCATCCCGGGTTCAATCGGCGGCGCAATGGCAATGAACGCCGGTGCATACGGCGGCGAGATTCAAGACGTCATCGTCCAGGCGACGGTCTTGACGAAAGAAGGGGAAAAGCTGGTCTTGACGAAAGATGAGTTGGAACTCGGCTACCGGAAAAGCATCATCACGAAGAAAGGCTTTTATGTCCTAGCTTCCGAGTTTGGCCTCGAAATAGGCGAGCAGCGGATCATTGATGCGAAAATGTCTGATTTGACTTTCCAACGTGAAAGCAAGCAGCCGCTTGAATTCCCTTCTGCAGGAAGTGTCTTCAAACGTCCGCCAGGTAATTTTGCCGGCAAGTTGATTCAGGAGAGCGGATTGCAGGGCAAGGGATTTGGCGGTGCGGAAGTTTCGACAAAGCACGCTGGATTTATCGTCAATAAAAACAACGCGACCGCTAATGACTATATTCAAACGATTGAAATGGTGAAAAAAGCGGTGTTCGAAAAATTCGGCATCGATTTGGAGCTTGAAGTGAAAATCGTCGGCGAAGAAATGGCTTGATTTAAACTAGCGGCACTCCTTTAGACGGAGTGCCGCTTTTTTAAGTAGGGCCATTATTATGGTATAATGAATTCAAAATATTTTACGGGAGAGGTGGTCAATATACAGAATTTCAGTGTAGATGGTGTGATATTGATCGGCGGAATTTTCCTCTTGGCTGGCGTTCTGATGACGAAAGTCTCGGCGCGTGCCGGCGTTCCCTCACTTGTTTTGTTTATGTTCCTCGGCATGGTGTTAGGCAGTGATGTTTCAGGCCTTATCTATTTTTCCAATGCAGAAATTGCCCAAATGGTCGGAATTGTTGCCCTCATTATTATCCTCTTCGAAGGCGGTTTGCAAACCCAGTGGAAGCATATCCGCCCGGTTCTTGGCAGTTCAATCGTCCTGGCGACGCTTGGGGTTTTGATCACGACAGGCATTGTGGCTGTCGCAGCGTATTATGTTTTTGATTTGACTTGGCTGCAGGCGTTGCTGCTTGGTTCCATCGTCGGTTCGACAGATGCCGCAGCGGTATTTTCGGTTCTCGCAGGCCAAAACATCAAAGCCAAAATCTCCTCAACGCTCGAAGCGGAGTCAGGAACGAACGACCCGATGGCGATGTTTTTGACCATCGCTTTCGTGCAATTGATCATGATCCCAGATTCATCGGTCTGGACGATGCTCGGCAGCTTCCTGCTTCAAATGGGGCTGGGCTTGGTTCTGGGATTGGCACTTGGATTTTTCGCATCATGGACCATCAACCGGATCCGGCTTGATGCATCTGGACTTTACGCGGTGCTTGCCGCGGGTTTTGCGATTTTCATCTATAGCTTTACAGCTGTCCTTGGCGGCAGTGGTTTGCTTGCGGTTTACTTAGCAGCGCTTGTGATCGGGACGCGTGATTTGACGCATAGCTATTCGATCGTCTCCTTCCACGAAGGTTTCGCTTGGCTTATGCAAATTGTCATGTTCGTCATTCTGGGGCTGCTCGTCTTCCCAAGCCAATTGGCTGACTGGGATCTTATTTGGAAAGGGCTTGTGTTATCGTTTGTGCTGATCTTCATAGCGCGCCCAATCGCCGTCTTCATCAGCACGGCATTCTTCGATTATGATTTGAAAGAAAAGCTGTTCATGTCCTGGGCAGGGTTGCGGGGAGCAGTGCCAATCGTTCTGGCGACGTTCCCGATGCTCGCCGGCATGGAAAACAGTATCCTGTTTTTCAATATCGTTTCGTTCATCGTGCTGACGTCTGCGTTGCTGCAAGGTTCGACCATCTCGTTTTTTGCCGAGAAACTTGGGTTGAATGGCCGTCCGGTTCCAAAGCGCATCCATTCCCTGGAATTGGTGTCGATGGACCGTGCCAATGCAGAAATGCTTGAAGTCGAATTATCGGAGAAATCGCCTTTCGCTGGCCAGTTGGTACAGACGATCGGCCTTCCGAACCAGACCTTGATCAGTGCTATTATCCGTTCCGGCAAGCTCGTCATGCCAACTGGAACGACGCGTCTCAGAAAAGGCGATGTGCTGTATGTCCTTACTGAAAAGAAACAAGTGCCGAAAGTGAAATTGGTGCTTGGAGAAGAAGATTTCGTCAACTAAGCTTGCCTCTGCGGCAAGCTTTTTTTGATGCTGAGGAAGGATTTTCTACGGCGCCAGTCGAATGAAAAGCAAAAAGGGGGATCCAATGATGAAAAAGAAAAAATGGGGGAAATGGCTATTGATTGCATTCGGGTCGCTGCTCGTATTGGCAGCCGTTGCAGTTATTTTTGCAAACGTTTACATATCGAAGTCTAAACCGGTTATTGAAGGCGAGGTGGCTGTCAGGGTGCTAGAAGAGCGCGTGACGGTCGTCAGGGACGATATCGGTGTGCCGCATATCCAAGCACAAAGCGATGCGGACCTGTACCGTGCGCAGGGCTATGTGCAGGCGCAGGACCGCTTGTTTCAAATGGATTTATCGAGGCGGCAGGCAAGCGGACGCTTGGCTGAAGTGATCGGGGAAGCGGCCATTGATACCGATAAATATTTCCGCACCTTCAGCTTGCGCCGTGCCGGTGAAGCGTCTTGGGCTGGCTACGGGGATGAAGCGAAGCAAGTGCTCGAATGGTATGCGGAAGGCGTCAACGCGTATATCGAAGAAGCAAAAGAGGAGGAACGCCTGAGCTATGAATTCGCGTTGCTTGGTTATGAACCTGAAACGTGGACACCTGTCGATTCCTTGGCGATCGGCAAATTCATGGCTTATGATCTTGGCGGACATTGGAATTCACTTGCCGTCCGGCATTGGGCATTGAATGAATTCCCGGAAGATAAAGCACGCGAATTATTCATCCGCTATCCGGAAGAGGCGCCGGCGATTTTGGCAGCGAACAAAAAACAGCCGGTCGCAGTCGCAGGTGCGTTCGATCCATCGGTCATTCCGCCAGAATTCAACGGCAGCAATAACTGGGTTGTGTCAGGAGACAAGACGGAAAGCGGGCTGCCGCTGTTAGCGGACGATCCGCATCTCGGGCTCAGCACGCCATCCATTTGGTACCAGATGCATTTGGAGTCGCCGGAGCAAAATGTCAGCGGCGTCATTTTTGCGGGTATTCCGGGAATCATTCTCGGACATAATGAACAGGTCGCATGGGGTGTGACAAACGTCGGGCCGGATGTACAGGATTTGTATATCGAAACGCCAAACCCAGATGATCCGACGCAGTTCCGTTATGAAGGGCAATGGGAACAAGCGGAGGTGCTAGAAGAGCCGATAAAGGTAAAGGATGGGGAGACAGTCGATTTCGAAGTGCTGGTCACTCGCCACGGCCCTATCGTGTCACCGGTTCTGTATGAAGAGGAAGAGCCTTCCGCTGTTTTTTCCATGCAGTGGACAGCACTTGAGCCCACGCTCGAACTGCAGGCCGTGTTGAATTTCAATAAAGCAGAGAACTGGGAACAATTCGAAACGGCGTTGGAAGACTTCCAGGCGCCCGCACAGAATTTCGTATTCGCATCAACCGATGGGACGATCGCTTATAAAGCGAACGGGCGCATCCCGATACGAAAACAAGGTGATGGGCAATTGCCGGTGCCGGGCGATTCTGCCGAATACGGATGGGACGGCTATGTGCCGTTCGATGAATTGCCACGTTCGGTCAATCCGGAATCCGGGTTCATTGCAACCGCTAATAACCAAGTCATAGATGATAGCTATCCGTACCATATCACGGACTTTTGGGCGCAGCCGTATCGCTATGAGCGCATTGCAGAAGTGTTGGAAAGCAGCGACAAGCTTACGGCAGAAGATATGATGGACCTGCAGATGGATCAGAAGAATTTGTACGCTGCAGAATTTCTTGAAGGAATGATGGCAGAAGTCGAAAAAGTCACGGATGAACACGATAAATTGTTCGAGATGCTGCGTGAATGGGACCAAGTCGACAGTGCCGATCAGGCAGCACCGTTTGTGTTCCATACATGGATGCGCCAATTGCCGGATACTTTATTCGAGGGACAGTTTCCTGAAGATGTCTACGATATGCTGTCAGGCAAAAACCATATCACTGACGCTATGTTGCGCCAAGCTTTTGAAGGAGACGAGGGCGCATGGGTCCGTGAATATGGCGGCACTGGGAAATGGCTCGCTGATTCGCTCGATCTTGCTCTCGATGATATCGAAACAGCGCAAGGCAGCGATCCGCAAGACTGGGAATGGGGCGAATACCATCAATTGACCTTCCCACATCCTGTTGCGGGGGCCTCTCCGATTCTTGAACAATTCCTGAATCCGGACAAAGTGCCAGTGGGCGGCTCGAATATTACCGTCCAGGCAGCGGCTTTCAATGATGATGGCGATGTCGATCACGGGGCCTCTTGGCGTTTTGTGGCAGACCTTGCCGATTTGTCGAAAGCCTATCACATTGTCGGGCCAGGGCTGAGCGGCCATGTGAAATCCGACTTTTTCCATAACCAAGTCGACAAATGGGCGCAAGGGGAGTTTCATGAAACGAGTATCGATGGAGACGTAGAAGGAGCTGAATTAACGCTCACTCCTGAATAAGGTATACTGGAGAAAAATAGTCGGGGGATTTTATGAAAAAGGTATTGGCTGTAGGATTCGGCGGCATGGCCGGATCGCTTCTCCGCATGATTGTGTTTCAATTTGCTGGAGCGGGGCCGGGCTTGTGGCTGGTGAACATTCTCGGAAGCTTCATTATTGGCATCGCAGCCGCCCGCTTGGTGAAACGATCGGCGGAGACGCGGTTGTTCGTCTCGACGGGGCTGGTCGGTTCGTTCACGAGCTTTTCCGCCTTTTCGGCGGATTGGTTCCACTTGCTTGAATCATCCTTATTAACAGGCATCATTTATGCTCTTGGCATGACGTCCGCATCGATTGTGGCAGCGGCTTTGGGGCTGTTGGCGGGGCGCAAGGGGGCGGTCGAATGATCAGCATCGCGATATTCGGCTTTCTCGGGGCCGTTGCCCGTTATCTCTGTTATCTGGCGTTGGAGAACCGTGTGCGCCAGCCGAAGATTGCGACTTGGTTCGTCAACAGTCTCGGGTCGCTCATTATCGGAGCATGCCTCGGGGCAGGTTTGCCAGCAGCTTCCGGCATCTTCGGGTTTCTCGGCGCGTTCACGACATTTTCGACGATGGCGCTCGATGGTGTGAAGGATTTTGAAGACGGCCATTGGAAGCAAGGCATCTTTTATATTTCCGCGACGCTCATTTTTGGCTTGCTGCTGTTTGCTGCCGGTTATTCCATTGCTACTATGTAAAAAAACCGTTCCGCTGAAATAGCGGAATGGTTTTTTTGTGTTTTTATTCGAACTGGCCTTTTTCGACGACGCGTCCCATGCGCCCAGAAGTGGTTTCGGCATGGAATAGCGATTGATAGACCGCTTCTTCCGTTGATTCGATCACGCCTTGGAACAGCCCCGCCATCACTTCGTGGTCATCGCGCAATAGCCGTAAATCGGTAAAAGGCGATTGCTGCTGGTGGGGAATGGTATAGGCGGTGGAGAAGGCGATGATGATGTCCCCTGAGCCGTTATGTACATGCGTGCCGGTGCGGCCAAGCCCGATCGCCGCACGTTTGGCGAGCCGCTTCAGCTGTCGACTGTCGAGCGGTGCATCGGTGGCGACCACGATGATAACGGATCCATCCGGTCGTTTTTCGGGGGCGTCTTCAGGCAGCCAATTGGCGATGGCAATTTCTTCTTTGCGCCCGAAATTGGTCAAAGCGAGTACGCCGGCTGCGAACTGTTCATCCCCGTATTCCACGGTGCGTGAAGAAGAACCGATGCCGCCTTTGACGCCGTAGCAAATCATTCCTTTGCCGGCACCGACTGCCCCTTGTGCAAAGTCAGAAGAAGCTGTGCGAATTGCTTGGGCAGCATGAATCGGTTCGACGGCCATCCGCCGCATCGAATTCAAATAACTGTCATTGCATTCGCCGACCAGCAAATTCAATGAACTGGTCGAATCGCCAATTGCTGGATTTTCAGCGAGCATGTAGTCCATCGTTCCTTGTAGCACCGCCGCCACGCTGAAAGTATTGGTCAGCATAATCGGGGATTCGATCACGCCGAGTTCTTCGACCTGAACAAGCCCTGCGGTTTTGCCGAAGCCATTCAATACAAACGAGGCAGCAGGCGTTTTTCGTTCGAACCAGTTGCCGGCATGTGGCAAGATCGCCGTGACACCGGTGCAGACAGATTCTTCTTCATCGATCTTTTCATCAAGTGTGACATGGCCGACGGTGACGCCTGGCACGTCCGCGATGGAATTGCGTTTTCCTTTATGCATCATGATCCCCATTTCCGTTTTCTTGCTTTAGAGAGGTTGCGGATCACGATTTGGTTTGGAAATTGTGAAATCCAATAGCTCCGCTGAACGCAGGTCCTCATTATTTGATAACCAATACCGGCGCTTTAACACGTTTGGCTACTTTGTGGCTAACGCTGCCGAGCACGAATTCCTGAACGGGATTCAAGCCGCGGCTGCCGATGATGACGATATCGTATGGATGTTCGTTGGCGTGGGAGACGATGGCTGGCCCAGGCGCACCATGGACAATGACGCTTTTCACGCGGACTTCTGCCTGGTGGAAGATATCTTCAAACGGTGCCATATGTTCGCGGGCAGCTGTGGCTATTTGCTCGCTTGTGAGCCCTCGATTACTTTCTCTTTCAGATTTTCCGTAGTCGACCGCACAAACAATTGTTACTTGTGCCAAAGGCGTTCCTTCAACGAGTTGAATCGCGTGTTGTGCGGCGCGTTTTGAATGATCGGATCCATCGATGGCAACCAATACGTGTTGGTACATAATTCGTCTCTCCTGTTCTATGGTGTCGGTGTTTTTACTAGTATAGCATTTACTGAATTACGAACGGGAGGCTGCACTTTTCATTCAAACCACGGTTTGACTGTTAAGTTAAATCAACGTATACTGAAATCAATCAAATGAAGGTTTGAATGAAGGGTGTGAACAGGATGAAAGAAATGTGCGATATTACAAAAGTTCATCCCGAAGCGGTCGATCGTGTGCAGCAGCATATGGTCGAGCTTGATGGCGTTTCGGCTTTGTTTAAAGCGCTGGCGGATGAAACTCGCTTAAAGATCGCCTATGCGCTGACGATCGAGCCAGAAATGTGCGTGTGCGACATCGCTGCGGTGATCGGTTCCTCAACAGCGACTGCATCACATCATCTGCGGTATTTGCGCGAACGGGATTTGGCGAAATCCGAACGTAAAGGCAAGCAGATTTATTATTCATTGGCGGATGACCATGTGCGTCAGCTTGTGACCATCGCGAATGAACATGCGAAAGAAGGTGTTTCGATTGAGCAAAACTTATCGTCTTGAAAATTTATCGTGTACAAGCTGTGCCGCGAAGTTCGAACAGAACATCCGCAATCTGCCGGAAACGAAACATGTTGAATTGAATTTCGGCGCATCCAAATTGCGCGTCGATGGCAATGTGTCAATTGAAGCGCTAGAAAAAGCGGGTGCTTTCGATCATATCCGCGTTTATCCGGAAAAACAACGCGTGCCGCATGTGCCATTTTACAAACGGCGCCAGACGGTAGAGACGGCCATTTCCTTTGTCTTTTTGCTTGTCGGCATTATCGCTTCCTTCCAGCTAGGTGAGACGCATCCAGCGTCAATTGGCTTGTTCGGTGCATCGATGCTCATTGGCGGCTACCGGATGTTCACGACCGGATTGAAAAACCTCGGCCGTTTGGAATTCGACATGAAAACTTTGATGACCATTGCTATTATTGGTGCTGTCATTATCGGGGAATGGCGGGAAGGCGCAGTCGTCGTATTCTTATTTGCCATCAGCGAAGCGCTTGAATCCTTCTCGATGAACAAAGCGCGCCAATCGATTCGTTCACTGATGGATCTTGCTCCTTCCCGCGCATTGATTCAGCGCGACGGGGAATTAATTGAGCTAGAGACCGAAGACATCCGGATCGGCGACGTGTTAATCGTCAAGCCTGGCCAAAAAATTGCTATGGATGGAACTGTTTTGCGTGGTGAATCGGCTGTCAATCAAGCGGCGATCACCGGGGAATCGATTCCTGCCACAAAACAGCCGGGTGACGAAGTATTTGCAGGAACCATGAACGAAGAAGGCGCGTTGGAAGTGACTGTCACTAAACGCGTAGAAGATACAACCATCGCGAAAATCATCCATCTAGTAGAAGAAGCGCAGGCAGAAAAAGCGCCATCGCAGCAATTCGTCGACCGTTTCGCGAAATATTACACTCCGGCAATTATTGCTGTTGCATTTTTGGTTGCGCTCGTTCCAGGGTTTGTTACGGGAAATTGGGAGCTGTGGGTGTATCAAGGCCTGGCCGTTCTAGTTGTCGGCTGCCCATGCGCGCTTGTTGTATCGACACCTGTCGCGATTGTCACGGCAATTGGCAATGCGGCAAGACAGGGTGTACTTATTAAAGGCGGCATTCATTTAGAAGAAACAGGGCGCCTACAGGCTATCGCATTCGACAAAACCGGCACCTTGACGAAAGGTTATCCGGAAATGACCGATGTGTTACCGGAAGAAGGTTATACGCCTGAGGAAGTGGTCAAGCTCGCGGCGTCTGTCGAAGCTTTATCACAGCATCCGCTCGCCCGTGCCATCACGAAACAAGCGCCCGAACTATACCCATCTGAACGCTTTCAATCCTTGACCGGTAAAGGCGTGCATGCAGAAATCGGCGGCACGCGCATCCGTGTCGGCAGCTTGAAATGGGCTGAGGAGCACGGGTTCCATGCACCCAAAGCTGCTTATCGCCTGCAGGAAAACGGAAAGTCTGCGATGGCGGTATTTTCCAGCAAGCATTTATTCGGGGTAATCGGCGTTGCGGACGCCATTCGGGAAGAAAGCCCGATGATTATCGAGCGCTTGAAGGAAATCGGTGTCGATCATACGATCATGCTGACGGGTGACCACCCGGCAACAGCTAAAGCCATCGCCGGGGAAATCGGTGTGACGGATATCCGTGCCGGATTGATGCCGGAAGACAAGTTAGCGGCCGTTAAAGAGTTGCAGTCAAAATATGGGCGCGTGGCGATGGTCGGCGACGGCATCAACGACGCACCGGCACTCGCGGCGTCCGATATCGGCATAGCCATGGGCGGAGCCGGAACGGATGCGGCGCTCGAGACAGCGGATATCGCCTTGATGGCGGATGATTTGGAGAAACTTCCATATACTATTCGACTAAGCAGAAAAACTTTGCGTATAATAAAGGAAAATATCATCTTTGCACTGGCACTGAAAATCTTGGCTCTGCTCTTGATCATTCCAGGCTGGCTCACGTTATGGATCGCAATCTTTGCGGATATGGGGGCTACGCTATTGGTCATCTTGAATGCATTGCGTTTGGTAAAAGTCCAGAAGTAAGAGGCGTTTGGAGGTTGCGATTTGAAGTTAACAGAATGGACCATGGAAGAGCACGAGAAATTGATCGAGTTTATGACGACCAACTCATGGCCTTATCATGGCCACGAACACCCGGTGCGCGCCTTGATCGAAAAGACGATCGTAGAAGGCGGCTATAAATCGGATCAGGTCAAGACCTTTTGGATCGAAAACGACGAAGGCGAACAAGTGGGCTTGGTGAAAATCTTCGACCTGCAGGATGAGATTCCGCTGTTCGATTTGCGGATTGCCGATTCCTACCGGGGGCAAGGCTACGGCCCGAAAGCGCTGCGCATGATCGCTGACTTCGTCTTTTCCTTGCCGGAGAAGAAAATTCGCCTGGAAGGCCATACACGCCACGATAATTTTGCGATGCGCAAAGCGTTCGAACGAACTGGTTTCGTGAAGGAAGCGCATTTACGCCAAGCATGGTTTTCGCCGAAACAAAACCGTTATCACGATGCGGTAACTTACGGGATGACCCGTGAAGACTGGGAAGCAGGTGTGACGACGCCAGTCATGTGGGATGACGCAGTGAAAGCGCCAGCAGATCCCCCTTTCAATCCGTTGTTACTGGAGTTTCCAGAGACATTTGAATCAGAGCGTTTATTGATCCGTGCACCGAAAAGGGAAGATGCCGTGCTTAGTTTTGAAGCGGTGCGCCACTCACTAGAAGCGCTGCGCCCGTGGATGCCTTTTGCGCAACACGAGCCGAATCTAGCGGAAATGACGGCGAATTTGATTCAAGCAGAAACAGATTTCATGTTGCGCAAAGACCTGCGGCTGCATTTCTTCGATAAGAATAGCGGGCAGTTCATCGGGTCGAGTGGGTTGCACCGCATCGACTGGGAAGTGCGAAAATTCGAAGTTGGTTATTGGGTGGACAGCCGTTTTGAAGGAAAAGGCTATGTAACGGAAGCGGTAGAGCGCATCACGCGTTTTGCGTTCGAAGAGTTGCAAGCGAACCGCGTAGAAATCCGCTGCGATCCGGACAATGTCCGGAGCCGCGCAGTAGCGGAGCGACTTGGCTTTGAACTCGAAGGCATATTGCGCAAGGACAGCCTGTCGCGGCATGACGGGAAAATCCGCGATACGTGTGTCTATGCAAAAGTGAGAGTATGAAAAAACCCCGGAAAAGCAGATTACTCTGCTTTTCCGGGGTTTTTAGGGTCTGGTATTTATCTAAACACCTTTCCTGCCTGTCACTAAGTTGATGATCAAGACGATTGCCGCGATGATCAAAAGAATGTGAATAAGTCCGCCTGCTACGTCTAATAAGAATCCGATTACCCATACCGCAAGAATTACTACCAAAATAATCCAAAGAATACGTCCCATGTTCTCCACCTACCTTTCAATTTCGTCTATCTTTTGTGTTATATGTATCATTACCCTTAGCGAAAATGCGCTAAACCTATTGCCATACGTTCAATGCTGTTTTTATAGATGTTGGAAAATTGCCTTTATTCAGCGCTTTGGAAAGCGAATCGCAAGCGTCCATGCTCAGTTGTTCACAAGGCGGCAGTATAGTAAACTGAACATAGCGACGCGAGGGAGGAACGGAATTTGCCTACTCCAAGTATGGAAGACCATATTGAAATCATTTATTCATTAATAGAGCAAAAAGGGTACGCGCGCGTCTCGGATATCGCCGAGGCGCTATCGGTGTTGCCGTCATCTGTAACGAAGATGGTACAGAAACTCGACAAGGACGGCTACTTGATCTACGAACGCTACCGGGGCCTGATGCTGACGCCTAAAGGGCAAAAACTCGGCAAGCGCTTGCTTCAGCGCCATGATTTGCTTGAGCAATTTTTGCGGCTGATCGGTGTGGATGAAGATAAAATCTACGAAGACGTAGAAGGAATCGAACATCATTTAAGCTGGAATTCCATCGACCGCATCGCTGATTTAGTCCAGTTGCTTGAAGAAGACAAAGGCGTAGCGGAAAAATTGAAGAAGTTGAGCAATGACCAAAAAAACAGCTAACCCAAATAGAGGAGGTATGCAGCATGGCTTTGCATCCAGGATTGAAAGCATTATTGCACATTAAAGACCGTTCCACATCCCAGTGGATCTTATCGGATGGCTCCGGTGATGAAGTAACTATGAACGCATCGGAAATCGCAGAAGGGCAAGAGGTCGGCGGGGAGATTGAAGTCTTCTTGTACCGAAATCGCCAAGGCGGCATCTCCGCCACGCCAATGATTCCGCATATTTTACCGAGTGAATACGGCTGGGCGAAAGTATTGAAGATTTCTCCGCGAGAAGGCGCAGTCGTTGATATCGGCACGACACGCGAAGTTTACGTTCTGCCGGCTGATTTGCCGCCAGTGCAGGAATTATGGCCAGCGCAGGGCGACCATATTTTCATGACGCTCCGGACAGACCGCTATGGTGATCTTTATGGGCGCCTGGCGACAGAAGAAAAGGTGCTAGAACTTTATGAGCGGGCGCCTGCTGAAGTTTATAACAAAGATCTGAAAGCGCGGGCTTACCGCTTGCTGCCGGTCGGCTCATTCATGTTGTCGGTGCCAGAAAACTACCGTGTCTTCGTCCACGAAACAGAGCGTGAAGCAGAACCGCGCCTCGGAGAAGAAAAAACGGTGCGCATCATCGATGTCAAAGACGATGGAACGCTCAACGGGTCTCTATTGCCACGCAAACAGGAACGCTTGTCGGACGATGCGGAAGAAATTTTGCGCTATCTGGAAAATGCTGGCGGCCAAATGCCGTTTACCGATAAATCATCGCCCGATGAAATCATGGAAATGTTCGGCATGAGCAAAGCCGCATTCAAGCGTGCGCTCGGCAGGCTTTACAAAGAACGCCGCATCGTGCAAGAAGACGGCTGGACAAAATTGCTCGGCTAAGGAACCTTTCTGCCTCAAATGCGTACTAATATTTGAAGAAAGGGGCAAAAAAACATGAAAAAAATAATGATACTTGCCACATTGATGATGGCTTTCGCATTAGCTTTTGCGGGCGCAGCATCCGCAAATGTCGGGATAAATGAGAAATTCGGCTTGCCGATCGTCGTTTACGGAGGCGATTTATCCGCAGATGAAAAGGCGCAAGTTGCTGAAAGCCTGGACGTTGCTGGCGAAGCGGAAGTGGAAGAAATTGAAGTAACCGGGCAGGACCTAGTCACATACATTACGGATGGAGACGCGCGGGCACGCATGTATTCTTCTGCTAAAATCACCCGCACAGAAGAAGGTGAAGGGCTGGTCATTGAAATCGCCACGCCGGATAATATCACTCAAGTGACAACGGATATGTACGCCAACGCCATGCTGACGGCAGGCATTGAAAATGCCACCGTGGAAGTGGCTGCACCGAAAGCGGTAACTGGGCACTCTGCACTTGTGGGAATCTACAAAGCCTATGAAGTCAACGGGGAGCAGCTCGATCCTGAACGGACAGATGTTGCCAATGACGAATTATCCGTGGCGACAGAATTGTCTGAAGGCGGCGTCGACCAGGAAAAAGTCAGCGAATTATTGACAGAAATCAAAAAGCAGATCGCCGAGCAAAACCCGGCAACGCGTGAAGACGTTGAGCAGATTGTCGAAGAGCAATTAAGCCGTCTGCAGATTGAATTGAGCCCTGAAGATCGCCAATTGCTAGTCGATTTGATGGACCGCATCCGCCAGCTCGATATCGATTTCTCGAAATGGTCGACTGAATTGGAAGACTTGAGCAAGACGATCAGTGATAAAATTGGTACCGTCGTCAATGACGAGGGGTTCTGGGAAAGTGTGAAACAATTTTTCCGTGATTTGGCCAATACCGTTCGCGGCTGGTTCAACTAAACCATTTTTCTCCAGAGATGAAGCCGCAGGAAAATAATGAATAGAAAATAACGCAGTCCTGGAAAATCGTGAAAATGGTTTCCAGGACATTTTTTTGTCCTTTAACCCGATGAAGCGGAAACAGCTGTCTTGCAGAAAAACCTCAGTAAATGATAAGCTATAAGTAATAATCTCGAATTCGAGATAAAGAAAGGGTGCTTTTCATGCAAGTTGCAGGCATTCACCACGTTTCGGCAATTACAGCCAACGCAGATAAAAACCATGACTTTTTCACGCGTATTCTTGGGATGCGTCTCGTCAAAAAAAGCGTCAACCAAGACAACCCGTCTTCCTATCATTTGTTTTATGCAGACGCAGTAGGGACACCGGGAACCGATATGACTTATTTTGATATCCCGATGGCAGGCAGAACCTATCCAGGCGTCACTTCCATCAGCAACACCGGATTTCGTATCCCATCAAGCGAGGCACTTGATTACTGGTTGGAGCGTTTCCGTGAGTTCAGCGTCCCATACGGCGAAAAAACCCAGCGTTTTGGCCGGGATACTGTGGAATTCCAGGACTTTGAAGGATCGCGCCTGATGTTAGTCGTCGATCAAGGAGAGGGCATCCCATTCGGCGAACCTTGGACAAAAGCGAGTGTTCCGGAAGAGTTCGCGATCCGCGGGCTTGGGCCGGTCAGGCTGACAGTGCGTAAAGCGGAGCGTACAGCTAAGGTGTTGACGGATATTCTCGGGTTTTCAAAAGCCGGTGCCTATGCGCCGGAAGTGGAAGGTCAACCAGAAATAATCGTCTTTACGACAGGAGAAGGCGGCCCTGGCGGCGAAATACATTTAGAGGAGCGCTCAGACCTTCCGCCGGAGCGTCCCGGCCGGGGAAGCGTCCATCATGTAGCGTTCCGCGTGAAAACTTATGAAGAGTATCATCAATGGAACGAATATTTGCGTGCCAACGGCTTCCAAACGTCCGGTGAAGTGGACCGTTATTATTTTAAAGCGATTTACTTCCGTGAGCCGAACGGGATCCTGTTTGAGTTATCGACAGATGAGCCTGGCTTCGCGACTGATGAAAATGCAGACGAACTTGGCGAAGGCTTGGCCTTGCCGCCATTCCTTGAGCCGAGACGCAAGGACATCGAAGACTCTCTCCGTCCGTTGAAGATCAACCGCTAACTGGCGGTCAAATCTGAAGCAATGAGAAGTTTCGATTCGCTTGCACAGCTAAAGTGGAACATAAGGAGGAATCGGATCGATGAAATTGAAATTTACAGAACTTGGGCATGATGAATTCGCTTTTCGCGAATCAAGCGGCGAGACAGTGAAAGCTGAAATCACGTGGACGCAAATGGCTGATTTAATGGTCGTGGAATACACCTATGTCGAAGAAAGCCTGCGCAATCAAGGGCTTGCAAAAGAACTTGTCGACCACGCAGCAGCTTATGCACGTGAAAACCAGTTCAAGATGCAGCCAGTTTGTTCATATGTAGCGGAAGTGTTCGAGCGTTCGGATGAATACAACGACGTCAAAGCTTAAGTTGCAAACCACAAAAAAAGCAATCCATTTCCTCATTGGGGTGGATTGCTTTTCTATGTATTGATGAATGTTTGGCTCATAGGCTCACTCCTTCTTACAGGCTTGTCATGAAGAACACGATGGCTGTAAGGATAGATGCGCCGCCTACTCCGTACATGAAATCCGCTTGGTTAAAAATTAGTTTATTTTCCATTTTTTAGAACCCCTTTTATATTTTGTATTTGTCTTGCTGATAGTAATAAAATACCCAGCTTGATAAAATTTAAACAAGTTTTAATAATATTTCAGCGGGAATGAAAGTAATACGAAACCAAAATGGCGCGAAAGCGTATAGATGAGAGAAGAAACATAATAAGGAAAGAAGGGCACGCGGGAAGCGTTCAAATACGCCGTGCAGCCCGGAGACAGAAATGGGAGGTTTTTTAATGAATCAAGCACCGGAGAATTACGGAACCATCAAAAGGACAGGAGAAAAAGCTCTTGGCATCATCGGTTCCATTTTTAATGTAATCGGCATCATTTTATCCATCATTTTCATCACCAGCTTGAGCGGTTTTGAAGGCAGTCAGATGCAAATGCAGATGGAAGAGGAAATTCGCAATGATCCAAACTTGACGAATTCAGGAGATGTCGAGATGACCATCGACATGGTCAATTCATTCGTACAAGGATTTGATGTGCTTGGCTGGATCGTCGTCGCATTATTGGTTGTGAGTACGGTCTTCGCCATTTTGGCCATCACGAAATTGAAATCGTTTGAGAAGGCAAACACGGCAGGTATTTTCTTCATCCTAGCCGGTATCTTCGCCGGGATTTTATCGCTGACATCCATCCTCTTCTACATCGCTGCGATTATGTGCTTCGTGCGCAAGCCGCCGCTCCGTGAAGATGAATTGATGCGCCGAGACAATGAACCGGCCCCAAGAAATGAAGCGGTGACGCGTGAAGACGACACGCCGTACCGCCCGTTGTAAGAAAAGAAGAATCGTTAACTCTTAAATTCAAGCAAAGAAAACCCCCTCGAAGCGAATTCGAGGGGGTTTTGTGCAGTTCTAGATTTATTGCGCTTGGCCTGAAAGATCAAAAACGTACTTGGCTGTCTGAAGGGGATGCCCTTCGAACAATTCCTCGAACTCTTCTAGCAGCAGGAAGCCATTTGCTTCATAGAAATTGCGGCCTTTCTGGTTATCGCTTTCCACATAGACGAATAATTGTTGGCCACCTTTTAAGCGCGACAACCCATCCGACAATAACTTTTTGCCAAAACCTGAACGTTGATGCTCGGGTTTCATGTACATGGCGATCAATTCGGCATCGCCGTCTTCGTCGACTTTTGTGAAATTGGCGAAGCCCACAGCTTGCCCGTCTTGCTCGGCAAGCAGGAGGATCGTCCGCTCCATGCGCATTTCAAGCATGGGGGTGGAGTAAGATTGCTCCAAAAACTTCTGTTGTATAGGAGATGGAATGATCCCTTCGTACGTATCATTCCAGCTAATGTGAGCGATTTCCCGTACAGATTCAATATCTGCCGGTGTACCTGTGCGAATCATGCAATCACCTCTGGAATTATTTTTGCTATCATATCAAACTCTAGCCTGAATAGCCATTGATGTGGAATAATGAAATCATAGGAGGCGATGGATTATGGCGTGGAAAAGTTATCAATTTGACGACTTCACAGCACAAGCATTATACAATATATTAAAGCTTCGTGTCGAAGTATTTGTGGTGGAACAGAATTGCCCGTACCCGGAATTGGACGGGTTGGATGAAGTTTCAACCCACATGGTATATGAAGAAGATGGCGAGGTGCTTGCCTATGCCCGGCTTGTGCCGGCAGGGAAGAAATACGATGCGCCATCGATCGGCCGCGTTATCGTCCGCAAAGAGGCGCGCGGACGCGGACTGGCAAAAGAACTCCTCGAGCGATCGATTCGCTATATTGACGAACAATGGAAAGAACCCGAAATCCAATTGCAAGGACAAGTGTATCTGAAAGAGTTTTATGGCTCATTCGGTTTCGAAGCGATTTCAGAGATTTACAATGAGGACGGAATTCCACATATCGACATGAAGCGATATGCGGCTGAAACAGCTGGGTGATTCATGATTAGCTTTGGCCGATTAGGGTAAACAAAACATAATAAGAAAACAAAAAGGAGTGCTGCAAATGGCTAGGAAAAAAGGTGGCGGCAGAGGCCTGCTTTTAGCAGGTCTGGCAGCCGGTGCATACGCATATTTCAAAAAACCGGAAAACCGCGAGAAAGCAACTGTTGCATTTAATGACGTGAAAGCGAAGGTGAATGAGTATATGGAATCTCAAAACTTGGATCAGAACAAAGACCAGCAAGACCAAAAGAGCGAAGGCCTGGACAAGACCGACCTGCAGGAAAACAAGATGACGGCTGAAGGCGGCACACAAGCGACTGTCCAGTATTACAATGAGAAAGAGCAGAAAGAAAAGAAAGAAGATAAGGACGACGCTAAGCTTTCTTCAAACGATAACAGTGAAGAAAAATCAGAGAATACGGATTCGGTTTCATCTGAACCGCGTTTGAATACAGATAAGCTATAAATCTTTAAAAGACCGCCCCGGCACAGATGCCTGGGCGGTCTTTTTCATTGCCGAGAAAATCAGCGTTCGAGCGTTAGCCAATTGGCCAAGGCGATCGATAGCAGTAGAGAGCCGCTGAACAGGAAGCCGCCGTCTGCAGTGAGTGCCAAAGCCCCAGTGACGCCGGAACCTGCGACGACACCGATGGAGAAAAAGGCATAAAAATATCCGTAAGCACGTCCTCTTGATGTGGGTTCTGTGGCATCGATCAATAAGGAATTGATCGAAGGGAACAAAAGTGCGAAACCGAATCCGTACGTACACATCGCCGCATACAGCAGCGGTTCTGTCGAGATATTGGAAAGTACAAACAGCGAAGTGCCCATGACGGCAAAGCCGATAATTAGAGTGATGATCGGGCGCACGGTATCGAACAGCCGATTGATCGGCAATAGGAAGACCAGGATGGCTGACAAGCCGAATGCGCTTAGCAATAAGCCGCTCAGCTGAGTGGGAAGCCCGAGCGCCTCCACTTTCAGCGGCAGCATATAAGCGAGCACGCCTTGTGAAAACATCAAGAAGAACGCGCCTGAAAACGAACGCCAAAGCCCTGCGTTCCATTGAAAAGCTTGGCGTTTAGCAGACGAACTATCCGCTGGCTTATTCACTTGATGCCTCCGCAACAGAAAGAACGCAGCAATCGCGAGCAAGCCGATCAAGGTGCCGGTGACGGCCATAGTTTCTGGGACGCTGCCGTGGCTTGTATAAATTGCTCCGTAAGCGGGGCCGATGATTGCTGCAAGCCCAACGAAGGCGCCGGAAATCGCTGCATTTTTACCGCGGCGGCTGTGGTCGGTACGGTTCGCTAAATAAGTGAACGCAGCCGGCACCGTCAATCCGGCCGCTAAGCCATGTAGGAAGCGGATGGCGAGGAGGCTGTAAGGTCCATCTGCCAAGCCGTAGATGAACAGCGCGGCACTTGTCGAAGCAAGGGCCGTCAGTAAGATGGCAAAGGGCCCTTTGCGGTCGGAGAAGATGCCTGAGATGATATTGCCGAATGTATTCGACAATGAATACATTCCGACGGCTAGGCCTGCCAAAAACGGACCAGCGCCAAGTGACAGGGCAAACGGGCTGATGATCGGCAATTGTGCAAATAAATCAAAAAACGCGAAGAAGATGATAAGATAAATGAAAAAGCGCAAAGGGGTCCCCAACTTCCTTTAAGATGTAGTGATGTGCGGCACTTCAAGCTTGGCCGGCGCCCGGATAAAAAGAAATAATCGCGGCAAGGTGGATTATATTCCGCATCGTTTTGGGTATTGAAACACATGACCTTATTATAGCACCGGAGGGAAAAAGATGAAAAAAGCGATGTTCATTTGGAACCCTTCCTCAGGGAAGGAACAAGCGGCAGAGTATAAAGACTTTGCGGAAAAGACTTTAACAGAAATGGGCTACGAAGCCGATACACGTGAAACGACGGGACCTGGCGACGCTACAGATTTTGCTGAGGAAGCCTGTGAAAAACGCTATGATCTTGTCGTGGCGATGGGCGGCGACGGAACGCTCAACGAAGCGGTATCGGGTTTGGCGGAAAAAGAACATGAACCGCTTTTCGGATTGGTTCCGCTCGGCACGGTCAATGACTTTGCACGTGCACTCGGCATCTCATTGGATCCGGAAGAAGCGATTGAAGGCTTGAAAACAGGGCGTGAAAAACGTGTAGACATCGGAAAAGTCGGCGATCAATACTTCATGAATATCCTGGCGATCGGTGAAATCGCTGAATCGACTTATGAAGTGGAGCCTGAACAGAAAACCAAACTCGGGGCTTTCGCTTATTTCGTTGAAGGCGTCAAAGCAGCCACTTCCGATGAAGTCACTACATTCGTCATCGAGCACGACCACGGCACTTGGGAAGGCGAGGCAAAGCTCGTTCTTGTGGCATTGACCAATTCGGTGGGTGGTTTTGAAAAGCTTGCGCCGGAAGCATTGACCGATGACGGCTTGCTTCATTTGTATATAGTCGAAAACGCTGCGCTTCCGGCATTTGTCCGTATGGCCACTGCTTTGGTGCGTGGCAAATTCGAGGAAGACCGTTCGGTTGAAGCCATCCATACGACGCGGGTCTCTATACGGACGAGTGAACCTCTGTCTTGTAATATCGATGGCGATGAAGGCAGTACCACGCCATTCGACATTGAAATCATGCCACGCCACATCCGTGCGGTCGTTCCTGGGGAAACCGACCAATAATTGATGCTAGGTGGCTGATCGGATATACATGCAGTACAGAACAGGCCGTGAATCAGCGACGGCCTGTTTTGATTTTTTGTAAAAACATTGGAAATTGGAACTTTTTCGTCGCTGAAACGTACAGTTAAGTGTATAATTGGCTTTAACTGTTACTGATGTCATATGTTTGAAAGATAAATTAGCTCAATTTACTTAAAAACTTGTAAATTTATCTGTAAAACGCTATTATTATTATTTATTCAAGCAGTTCATTAAATGAATAAGTTCGTTAAATTTTTTACATAGAAAGCCGGGGAGAAGATGAATATACTTGAAACGCCATCCATTCAGGAAACTATTTCCAGAATCTTTATGAACGAAACAGAAAATGTCGCGCAGCTGGAGGGGCTGGAGCGGTTTTTTGAAGTGGAGACTCAATTGATGCACGAAATTCATAATTTAGAGAAAGATCGTGCCAAAGAAACATTGCGTGAATTAATCGATATGCTTGCCCTTCACGCAGGAAAAGACATTATCCGCACTGTTCGCAATTACTACATCATTTTATCATCCGTTATGGCACGCAAATTGTATGAGATGCGCGTCCCGCCGAAAAAAGCATTCGCTTTCAACGCGGCTTGTGTCGAATTGGTCGATAAGCATATGAATGATTCGGAATTCATGTATGTTGCCGATGAACTGATCGAGTTTTTCACATCGATCATCTCGGAACGTAAACAGCCGTCATTCGGTCACCAAACCGTTAACAAAGTGGTCATTTTCATTAACGATGAAGTTGAGCGTGATCTGTCGGTGGAAGAAATCGCTAAACACTTCAATATTTCTACCAGCCATCTGTCGCGTATTTTCCGCGAGCATGCAGGGATTACACTGGTGGAGTACTTGAACGTGCGCCGCGTGGAAGAATCGCAATATTATTTGCGCCATTCAAATAAAGGGATTTCGGAAATTTCCAAGCAATTCCACTTCTGTAACCAGAGCTATTTCACGCGGATCTTCAAAAAGTATACAACGGTGACGCCGAAGCAATTCCGCGACAGCCAGCATATTCCTTATTTCCGCTATACTTTGCCAAACGCCAAATAAAGGAGAAGATATTCTCCTTTTTTTCTATGCCTAACTTTCGTCACAAGAAAAGAAAAAAGCAGCCAGCCTCGGGACCGTGCATTGAATTTTTGCGCCTATATCGTTATACTTCTTAGTAGTCCAAAAAGGTGAAGGTGACAAACGTGAAAAAGAAACTTACATTACTGCTCATGCTTGCGGCAACGATCGCTTTCTTGAGCGGCTGTTCAGCAGTTGAAAACAAAGAAGGTTTTTTCTACTCGATTTTTGTAGCGCCATTTGATTTCTCGCTCGATTATTTAGGAAACCTCTTCGGAGGAAGCTACGGCATGGCGATTGTGGTCATCACAATCATCATCCGTCTCGTCTTGATGCCATTCATGCTGCGTACCTATAAACGCCAACAAGGCATGAAAGTGAAGATGGATTCGATGCGCCCGGAAATGGAAGACATCCAGAAGCGCTTGAAGGAAACGAAAGATAAAGAAGAGCAAATGAAGCTCCAACAGGAAATGATGGGGCTTTACAAAAAGCATGACGTCAATCCGCTCAATATGGGCTGCTTGCCGGTCGTCATCCAGATGCCGATCATCATGGGCTTGTATTTTGCTATTCTTTATTCACCAGATGTTCGATCGCATGAATTTCTTTGGTTCAATCTTGGCTCGCCCGATATTATCATGACCTTGATTGCGGGAGCTGTGTATTTCTTCCAAGCCAGAGTGTCGCTATGGACTATGCCGGAACAGCAGCAAAAACAGATGAAATTTTTCATCTACCTGTCTCCGATCATGATCATGTTCATTTCGTTCACATCAATGGCTGCATTGCCTGTGTACTGGGCAGTTGGCGGGATCTTGTTGATCATCCAAACATTCATCGGCCGGAAATTTTATTCGGCGCATCCAGAAAAAGCCTTGGAAGCCGTGGAAGAGACAGAAACAGCAGAAAAGAAAAAATAACCAAAAAAGCCGGCGCAATCGCCGGCTTTTTTTTCAGGAGAGATTAGTGATGAACCCGAAAATTTTGCAAGGCGTCTTGATTTTACTACTCAGCATCTTGGCGATCGTCTTCTTGTTCATGGGCAGTATGGAAATCGCTGTATTGTTCATGACGCTCCTGTTCGTCTTGACGAACACATTCCGCTATAAGCAAATGAAAGAATTGGGCATGGCCCGTGAAGCAAGATGGACAAAGGGTATGGCGATACTCTTTGCCGTGTTGTTCGTCGTCGTCTTAATTGTAATCTTTATCTAGAAAAAACAGCACAGGCTAATTAGCCTGTGCTGTTTCTGTATGATGGTGTTTATCTTTTTTGCGTTCTTCCAGAAGAAAGTCCAACTGACTCATGAGGGTCAGCAGGTCATGCTTTGATATTTCTTTCAAAATTCCCAGCTCCCTTAACAGTTATGCCGAATTATTCGGCGCAATGGCGGCCGTTAAGGGGGTCGGAACGTTATTTTTAAATATTTTTAATAAGCAAAACGTTTGCGTGTCAACAACACCAGTACCACGGCTGGGAACGAAGACGCCGCCATCCCGAGGAATGAATAGCCCGGCGCGATTTCGTATAGATAGCCTCCAGCGAAAGTCAACAATGCGACGCTCAAGCTCATGCCGAGTGCAGCATACATGCCCTGAGCCGCTGGGATATTGATCGGGTCGAGCTTTTTGAAGATATAGCGGATAAAGGCGAAGTGCGCGACGCCGAAAGACAAAGCGTGAAGCGTTTGCGCCAAGATAAACACCCACACCGATGGAAATAGGAAAATCAAAATCCAGCGAACGGTTGAGCCGATGCCTGCCAGCAGGAACATCGACGACACCGACCATTTCTCGAATAGTGTATCGGCTTTGACGAAAAAGACGATTTCAAAAATTACGGCTACATTCAAAATCAGGCCGATATAGAAACTGTTGACGCCGATATCCTGAAGGTAGATAAAGCCGTAATTGTAATAGGCTGCATGCGCTCCTTGCAGCAGGATGGATACCACTAGAATCGTCACAAAACCTTTCGATTTCAACAGTTCCGCTGTGGCGCTCGGCCCTTTCTTCGTTCTTGGTGCCGTCCTTGATTGCAGCGGAACAGGAGAAGCGAGCGATTGCGTGACCGCCATGAACAGTAAGCCTAGAAGCATAATCCATAAAATCGCCGTTTCCTGCCAGATGGCGGTAGCTGCCCCGACAATCAATAAAGCAATCGTATAACCGAGCGAGCCATAGGATCGGCTTTTGCCGTAATGGATGCGGTCGGTCTGCATCAGCACGGTTGCGCCGCTTTCCATTGCAGGCAATAGATTCGGATAGATAAAGCTGAAAGCGAACGTGATGATGAACAGCAAAGTGTAGGAATTTGCCGGGATATAGAATGTCATTACGAGAAATGAGGCGATTGCAAGGAGCTGCATCAGTCGTCCAAGCGAGAACAGCCTTGTCAGGAGCGGGAAGAAAAACAAAGTCGATAGTGACCGCGCGACCATGCCGGTCCCCATGATGACACTTGCTGCCGATACACTCAAGCCTTTCTCATTTGTCAGCCAGCCTGTCCAGTAAGGCAAAAAGACGCCCCATGTAAAGAAAAACGCAAAAAAGTTCAACGATAGCCATTTTTGATTGTGCATGAATAAATCTCCACTCTTTTCCAGAAGTCTGATTAAAGTATACCGAAATATTTTCGCGCCAGGGGAATTTTTGGGAAGAAAATGATAGAATAGAAAAGGAATTGACAGGAAAGTTGGCCAGCCCATGAAACCCACAAATAAGAAAAAAGAGTTCGACAAGAAATTTTATATAAAATGGATGGTGATCGCAATGACAGCAATCTGGGCAGCAATTGCCGCGGTTTGGCTCTCTATGCATAACTGGGATACAGAAGATAGCATGCAAGCATTGGCACAGGCCTTTACCGAACAGCCGGCAGAAACTGAGCAGCAAGAGCAAGCTCCAGCAGAACAGGAGGAACCGGCAGTGGAAGAAGAGCAAGAAGTGACGGAAGAAACCGAACAGCCTGAAGCACAACCGGAAGAGCAGCCGGAAGCGGAAACGCCTGCACCTGCACCGAAAGACGCCACTGTCTATCCGGATATCGATCAATTGCCATCAGAACCGACTATCGTGAATGGCATCTTGCTGGCGAATAAACAGTACCCGCTGCCAGAAACCTATGCACCGGGCGAAAATGCGGAGGCTCGTGCAGCATTTGATTCGATGGCACAAGCTGCCGCTTCGGACGGGCTGCAGTTGGTCGCCTTTAGCACATACCGCGAATTTGCACGCCAAAAACAACTATACGAAGGCTATGTTGCCAAAGACGGACAGGAAGCGGCCGACCGCTATAGCGCACGCCCTGGCTACTCTGAGCACCAGACTGGCCTCGCTTTTGACATCGGTGAAGCCGGCCAGGAACAACACTGGGCATCTGCATCATTCGGTGACACGGCAGGGGGCAAATGGGTAAAAGAAAATGCCCACAATTACGGCTTCATCCTGCGCTATCCGCAAGGAAAAGAACAGATCACCGGCTATATGCACGAATCTTGGCATTTCCGCTATGTCGGAAAAGAAGCCGCCACCGCGATCTACAACCAAAACATCACCTTGGAAGAATATATCGGAATATAAACAACAACCGAATAACAGAACCGGCCGTTTTCCTGAAAGGGAGAGCGGCCGTTTTTTTTATTGGATATTATGTGTGAGGAAGTGTCACTGTTAGTTGGTTTCATCCACTGGCGGGGATACTTAGCTGGGCTTGATAGTGAGATGGCTCGGCCGTTGATTATTTCATTGTGAAGCAATCGCCTCCCGCTTGGGGCAAGCCTTTCGCAATAAGCCAAGAAGGGCACTTGTCTTATTGCTTCGGCTCGCCCGTGTGCGCGGTTCGGCTTTAAGATTTTATTGGATATTGGGTGCCAGGATGTGTCGCTGTTAGTTGGTTTCATCCGCTGGTGGCATCGCTTATTTAGACTTGATAGTTATGAAATTGCTGTGGTTATTTAATTTGGATTTACGAAGCTGACCAAAATTTTTTATAATTACTTCAATGTGTGATGAATTTCATTTCCTCTCTAAAACTAGAGATGGAGCGGAAAGGGGCCGACGCCGGAGGGACCGCGCGGGCTGGCGAGACAAATGTGCCGCTCTCTTTGCGGCACATTGGCTCAACACCCGCCCCTCGGCAAGCGTGCCCCTTGCAGCGTAATCTCTCCCATATACTTTTTATATCATTATTAATGCAAGAAGATCCCTTAGTACATACAACTCACCAAACGAAAAAAACGCCCCTTCCATATGGAAAGGGCGTTCACTGGTTTGATTAAAGAATCGGTGCCAGTAGGCGGGCGATGGATTCTTTCGATTTGATCATGCGGGTTCTCGCCATATACATCTCATAAGTCAGCTCTGATGATAATTCCGTATCCTGCCTGAACATATCCGCAAGT
The DNA here is from genome assembly GCF_019042655.1 of Planococcus sp. CP5-4_YE. GTDB lineage: Bacteria > Bacillota > Bacilli > Bacillales_A > Planococcaceae > Planococcus. Next base: position 37,623 of record NZ_JAHPZO010000002.1, on the reverse strand, counting down.
TCCATCGACACCTTCTCATCATAAATGAAGGCATTCACTTCAAAGTTCAACTTGAAGCTGCGGACATCGATATTCGCGGTCCCGACCGTTGACGCTTCGTCGTCAATGACAATCATTTTCGTATGCAGGAAGCCGTTATCGTAGATGAACACCCGAGCTCCTGCCCGCAACATCTGCCCTGCATAGGAATAGGTCGCCCAATAGACGAATGGGTGGTCCGGCTTGTTCGGGATCATGATGCGCACATCGATTCCAGACAGCGCCGCAATCCGGAGGGCGTCATAGAAACTCGCATCCGGAATGAAATAAGGTGTCTGGATGTAAATGTATTCGCGCGCCAAGTGGATCAGCTTTAAATAACCATCTTTAATCTGTTCCCATTCCTCGTCGGGGCCACTCGAGACAATTTGCAGAGAAGTCGTGCCATCGTTTGGCTGTACAGGAAAATACGCTTCATCATATTCGATATCTCGCCGTGCAGAAGCCTGGTTCCAGTCGAGGATAAAACGCGTCTGGAGCGGATACAGGGCATTACCTTCCAAGCGCAGATGCGTATCGCGCCAATAGCCGAAGCGGCGGTTGAGTCCGAGATATTCCTCCCCGACATTAAAGCCGCCGATATAGCCGACTTTTCCATCGATAATAGCGATTTTTCGGTGATTTCGATAGTTGAGCCGTGGATTGATGATCGGCATAATGGAAGGAAAGAACGTTTCCACTTCACCGCCGGCTGCTGAAAACTCCTTGAAATGGCGCTTGCTCAAACTGCGGGAGCCCATGTCATCGTAAAGTAAGCGCACCTTCACGCCTTCCCTTGCTTTAGCGAGCAAAGCGTCCATGATGCGATTGCCGAGCTGGTCCAGCCGGAAGATATAATATTGGATGTGGATGTGGTCTGTCGCCTGTTCGATATCACGGATCAAAGCATCGAATTTTTCCCGGCCATCGTTGAAGATTTTCACATGATTGTTTTGTGTCAATAACGCGCCGTTATTGCGCAAATGCAAGTAAATTAGATTGCTGTAATCCTTCGTGCTGACATCCTGAAAAGCGAAGGTGCCGTCATGGATTTCATTCATTTGATGGGCAATCAGGCTTTCGATTCCGATCCGTTTGCGTCCTTCTTCCCATTTAAAAAGCTTTTTTTGACGAAGCTTGCGGCCGAGCAACAGGTAGATGAAGAACCCGGCAATCGGAATGAAGAATAGCACCAATAGCCATGCCCAAGTGGAGGAAGCATCCCGGCGTTCCAGAAACACCAGCGCCGCTGCGAGGAAAATGTTCAAGATGAAGATTGCAGCAGTCAACACACTGATAATGGTGACGGTCATGGCCATTCTCCTTTGTGGATAATTGTTTATTGCTTCTAGTATAGACTAGTTGTGTAATTGAAAGAAAGGAAGAGTTAGATGGATGTTATTTCCTCACTATAAATTTTATTGTAATTAAACCCCTATTTATTTCATTGACTATAAAAAAACTGCACTCTACGGATGAGAGTGCAGTTTTATTTAACTGAGGCGTTCTTCTTCTTTCAATTGTTCAACAATGCCTTCGACTTCCTGGCGGCTCATCTTTTCCTTGCCGGATTTGAGCGCTTTTAAGGTGCTATGGGCCAGGGCGAGCGGAACTTTACAGAACATGAGGATGCGTTTGTTTTTGATGGATTTTACGTAGTGATCGGCTTGCGACAGGTTTTCCCTTGCGTAGCTGAACATATCGTCACGCGTCCAGCCATCTGGGACGAACGTGACGCCGCGCTCGTAATCTTCATCGTAATTGCGCAGCATGTTGACGGCCTGCAAACCGCGTCCGAACCCGATGGCGAGTTCTGTATCGGTTTCAGTGCCGTCATGCCATCTCCAAAGATCGGAAAGCATGACGCCGACGAGGCCGGCGACATAATACGTGTAATCGTCCAGGTCTTCACGCGTATGGATGACCCAATCTTTTTCGACCCACTTGGCCATGCCACCAGCCATGATGGCCGTCGACTCGAGCACTTTTCCGCGTATTTCGGGAGGACATACTTCGATCCAGTCGGGAAGCCGCATCGTCACGGAGGGCAAATAGTCCGCGTAGGGGGCGACAAGTGCCGCGTATTCCGTTTCGTCAATATCCGTTTCGAGCATATGTTGGATGGAGCGCAGAAGAGACGCTTTCACTTCAGCAGGAAGCTCGGGATGATCTTCAATTTCATCGATTGCGCGCATGCACAAATAGGCAGAGCCGACGGTTTTCTTCAGGACAGGATCCAAAAAGCTGATTGGAATGAAAAAGGTCCGGCTCGTTTGTTTCAGCATCGCGAGTGATTCTTTTTGCAGATTGGCGACTTTGCTCATCTTCAGTCCTCCTTTATGTAGAGTTTAAACGTGCTTATGTATGGGCGCGGCCCACTTGATTCGTAAAATGTCTTCCTTCTAAATATAAACGAAATGGCTGAAAAAACAAATGATTACCCATAGCACCATAAGAAAACCCTTCGGAAGAAACAAGTTCTCCAAAGGGTTCAGTCTACATGAAAATAGTTCCACGCTTCGTATATTCCGCCGGCACAATGGCGATTTGCACGGAAAATCAGCGGGTGCTCTTCGTGGGTTTTGAGTTCCGGCTGAGCGTTGCCGACGATGACGGAGGGGAAACCAAGCGTCAGCATTTCCAGGTCGTTTCCGGAATCACCTGCGACCAGCAGTTTAGCGTCTGAAATTTTATGGCGTTCCAACAAGTAGCGGAGGGACTGGCCTTTTCCGCTATTCGGAGGCAGGATATCGAGATCTTTGCCGCCGCTGAAGATCAGCTTATGGGGCACCTTTTCTGCTTCGAGCAGCTGGCGGAATTGGTCGACTGCCCGTGCATCCGTCACATGGTAAGAGCGCCGACTCTTCACAGGCAGATCCTGTGGGGTCAAGCCGTCGATTGCCTTCGCTACCTCTTCGATTTGGTTGGGGGCCCAATCGTCCATCAAATGGGCTTCCCAATTTTCGTCTTTTAGAAAACTGGTTCCCATATAGATTTCGGTTCCAACATCAGTGACGAGCGCTTGTGGAATCGGGAGGCCTTCATCCGCAATCAGCTGTTGTGCAGAAGCAAGATGGCGGCCGGTAATATAGATCAAGCCGACTTCGTAAGGCTGCTGTTCATAGAAATCCAGCAATTCCTCCAGCCCGGCTCTATCACCGACTAAGGTTCCGTCCAGGTCGGTCGCTAGCAAGTGTGTTGCTCCGTTCACGGATGATCACCTCATACAATGTATTTATTCTTTTTGAAATGCTGACCCAATTGAAATCTTTGCGCGCGATGCGCACGGCTTGGCGGCTAAGGCGTTCAACCAATAGTGAATTGACTGAAAGCACCTCCATGGCAATCGCCAAGTCGATTTCGTTCTGCGCATCGACCAGCAAGCCGCTGACGCCATCTTCGACCACGTTTTTCAAGCCGCCGACTTTCGAGGCGATGACTGGGCTGCCGCAAGCCTGCGCTTCAGCTGCTACCATCCCGAATGATTCGTAGAAGCTCGGAACGATGGTGGCGGTAGCTGAGTTGAATAGTAAGGCCAATTGTTCTTGGTTTTTCGGTCCGACAAAGCGGACGTGTTGTTCAATGCCTCTCACCGCTTTGCGCAGCTCAGGATCTTTTGGCAAACCTGTTTCCGTGTCGATGGCATCGGGTTCACCACCGGCGATCACTAATTCAGGCGTGTAGCGGTCGCCGCTTTTTTCTGCCAAAAGCTTGAAGGCTTTCAATAAAGTGAAAATGCCTTTTGTTGCTTCCAGACGTCCTGCGAAAACGAAGAGGGGGTCCTCGTAGCCAAATTTTTTCCGGATATGGTGTCGGCTGCCGCGGACGCGGAACGCTTCGTCGACTCCGATGGGGATTACTGAGATGGGAGAAGCAGCGGAAACGTTCTCTTTGATCACTTGTTTTTCTGTATTTGTCGTCGCAAGGATATGGTCGCTGTGGGCAAGTACAGTTTCTTCCGCTTTTTCGCGCCGCGCATCATGCGTGCCGGTCGCTTCTTCTTTTGCCCATCCAAGCGAGTGGGATGTATGGATATAAGGCAGCCCAAATTCTTCTTTGAGCTTTTTGCCGATCAATCCTGAAAGCCAATAATGGGTGTGGACAATATCGTATTTTGACAGCGGCAATAGCCGTTTCATTTCTTTATAAAATGCCGGAAGCATGGAGTACATTTCATTTTTCGAAACGAATCCTTTATAGCCGGCTTCTACACGAATTACACGGCAGCGTTCGCCGAAATGTTCAACTTGAGGGGCATTTTCATCGCACCAATGGGTCACGACATCCACCTGCCACCCTCTGCTTTCAAGAGCGAGTGCCAGTTGCTTGACGTAATTGTTTTGGCCGCCTGCTTGTTTTCCGCCGAGCTTTGCCAAAGGATCGCCATGGTCTGATACAAAAAGCACTTGTTTGGTCATTGTCGTTCATCTCCGTTCGTTAGTTCCTCCCCGAAAAAGGTGGGAGTGCATATTATATATACCCATAATTAGGAAACGCTAAACAGGATTTCTGAAAAGTTCCAAAACTTTTAGCGGTATTAAAAAAAGACGCCTTTAACAGCGTCCTTTAGCGTGGTCATTTTGTATGGACAAATTTTCCGTGGGAGGGGACGGCGACATCAGGGAAATGATCCGCCAGTTCAACCAGGCCTTTAGCCAAGGCTGAGCCTTTCATCGGTTTGCCGTGCCCGGTGGCGGCGAAGGAAGGTTTCAAGTCTGCGAGTTTGGATACCGACTCCCAAGCGGCGCGCCAATCGGTTGTTAAATACACGGGCGGGCCGTGCACTTGTTTTTTCTGGCGCATCACTTTATAAAGTGAATCCTGTTTGACCGTAACAAATGCATCCCCTGCGATCAAAACGCGGCCGACGTCCTTGAAGAACGAGACGTGGCCTTTCGTATGGCCGGGTGTATGCAGCCAGCGCCAATTCGGCAAATCAGGAATGCTCCCGTCTGCTGGAAGCTCGACCAAGTGCTCCGAAATATCGATGGCTTTTACCGGGAAAGTCTTGGACATTTTCGCGACCATTCCGCCTTCTACAGTAGAATCGGGCTCTGGATAATCTTCTTTTCCAGTCAAGTACGCGAATTCCTCGGGATGTGCATAGACCGGGACGGGATGCTTTTCAAGGATGTCGATGAGTGCGCCGACATGGTCGAAATGACCGTGCGTCAAAAGAATCGACTGCAATTGCTGATCCGGTCCGAAACGTTTTTCAGCTTCCTTTAAAATCTTTTCGGCCGAATGCGGCATGCCAGCGTCCACCAATACCCAGCGCGGGCTGATGGAAGGGTTCCCGATCAAGAAAACATTGGAGATTTTTGTCGTGTAGCAATACGTATCCGGAGCGATTTCGATGCCCGAGCCGCTGCGGATCGATGTCATCGGCATGATTGCCTCAGTTTCAGTGCTGCGTTCCATAAACATTGATTCCTCCTTAAAATTCGTCCGGTGGATTTTCTTCATATGACTGCTTTACCCGAAATGAAGATTTCCAATCCAGCCTGGCACAATTTGAGTCTCCTGCTGCGATTCGGTAGAATGTAAGGAAGATTGTTAAGGAAGCAAGGTGCAGAAAATGAAATCGATCATCATCATCGGCTCCGGCATCGTCGGGGCAAGTGCGGCATATTACGCAGCAAAAGCAGGGAATAGCGTCACATTGATTGACCGGGCGGACCGCGGCCAGGCGACGGGCGCGGCAGCAGGGATTGTGTGTCCGTGGATTTCCCAAAGGCGCAACCAGGCCTGGTACCGCCTCGCTTCAAACGGCGCCGCCTATTACCCGGTTCTCATTAAAGAACTCGAAGCACTCGGGGAGAAAGAGACCGGCTATAAGCAAGTGGGCATCGTCAGCATCCACGAAGAGTCGAAACTCGACAAAATGGAACAAAAAGCGCGCGAACGCCAAGCGGGATCACCAGAGATGGGCGAAATCAAAAGGCTGACGCCGGAAGAGACAAAAGCCAGGTTCCCATATGCCGGCGACCGTTACGGCTCTCTGTATGTCAGTGGGGCGGCGCGTGTCGACGGCAGCGCTATCCGTGATGCACTCATCCGTTCCGCCAAACAATTGGGAGTGACGGTCATTCAAGGTGACGCCAAACTGTTTATTGAAGCAGGACAGGCAACAGGTGTGGCAGTAAACGGTGAAAGTTTGAAGGCAGAGCGAATCATCTCAGCGGGCGGCGCGTGGGCGGCGGAACTGTTCAAACCGCTCGGGCTTCAATTGAAAGTTGTTCCACAAAAGGCGCAGATTTTGCATCTGCAGTCTGGCGAGTCGGGGACAGGCGACTGGCCGGTTGCGATGGTGCCTTTCGGCCAATACATCGTGCCGTTTGAAGATGGGCGCATCGTCGCGGGTGCCACCCACGAGAACAATGCTGGCTTTGACGCTAAACTGACCGCCGGCGGCATTTTTCACATCCTAGAGAAAACTTTGGACGTCGCGCCAGGACTCGCCGCAGCTGAGTTCACGGGCGCAGCCACTGGGTTCCGCCCGGCGACACTCAGCGCCTTGCCGTTCATCGGCCAAGTACCGGGGCAAACGAAGCTTTTTGCCGCCAACGCACTCGGTGCATCAGGGCTTACGGCGGGACCGTATCTCGGCATGCAGCTCGCGAAACTCGCCATTGGCGAAACACTGGATCTCGACATCAGCTTATATGATATTGAAGAAGCTTTCGAAGAAATTTAATAAGAAAAGGCAGGAGACCCGGGTCCCCTGCCTTTTCTGCATTCACGAATCAAAGCCCTGTCTCAATACTTGAAGAAGCGTTTGCTTGTTATTGCTTTGGCTTAATAATGCAGAGCATTACATCGGAAAGATAAGCTCTCACGTAGTTCGATCTTATCTTTCCTGCCGTTTTGATTATCAGTCCGCCTTGCCAAAAATTTTCCGATGTGTTTCCAAGATAAACTGTTTATACGGAAGGTCCGGCATCGGTTCGATCAATTCTTTTGCTTGTTGTGCATAGATTTTCGCTTGCTCATGCTCGCCTAATTGTTCATAGATCAAGGCCATATAGGCTTCTTTTTCGTAATGCATCGACAGGTCGTAAGGGTGCGGCATAAAGGGGTTCATGTGATGTTGTTTAAAGCAATCCAGTGCTTCAGCATAGTGTTTCATTCCATATAATGCTTTTCCTTTTTCCAAATAGTAATAATCGTCCATCCCCATTTGCTTACGGTTTTCTTCAAGCAAATGATCTGCTTTTTCATATTCGTGAGTGAATGAATTGAAATAATGGATTTCGATGGCATTGGCATAAGCGCTGATATCTTCGTCCTCTGAAAATTCGGCGAACAGCCGGAGTTTACCAATGTAATAGTTTTTGAGTTCCAAATCTCCTGCAAGCAAAGCTTCAAATCCTGCTAGGCGATACAGCGCATTAATTTGGTAGAAAATCTGATGTTTCTTAGAATACGTGATTGCCTCTTCCATCAGCCGGTGAGCATTCACTTTATCTCCAGTAGCGGAATACAGAATTGATTCGTAATAATCAAAGTCGAGTTTTTTTAACGGATCTAGTATACCTGTCTGCTCCTCAAACATCTTGCGAGATGCTTGCAAAGTCTCCAGTGCCTCTTCATACCTGCGCTCACTCAATTTCATCAGCGCACGGAACATGTGAAGGTCAGCGACAGAATTGATCAAATGCAGCTGTTCGTAAATCGTTTGGGCACGATCGAACGCCGGTTTCCAATCGAAACGTTTCGTGTGATAGCAGCAACGGCTGTAGATTTCAAGCAGCCGTGCAGATTCGTAGCGAAACGGCAGCTTGTCTACGTAAGGATGGATGCGTTCTACGATTTCCTCATATTCTGCTATCATTTTGTCTCCTGTACCGGCGATATTGCGATGTTTTTCTTCAATTTCATCGAGTAAAGCGCGAAGCTCTGCGGTCGGCATTTCCTGAAGCAATTCAGTCCGGTCAATCCCGAGCCGCTCTGCAATATAGGAAAGGCTTTCCATCGACGGATTTGCTTTATTGTTCTCAATCAAACTGAGCATGCCCTTCGACAGCTCATCTCCGGCAAGCGCCTGCAAAGTCAGGCCTTGTTCTTTTCGTATCTGTTTAATTCGTTCCCCCAAAGTTGCCATAAACTCACCTGCTTTTTCTATAATGTATTGTCTTGGTGCTGTTCTTTAGAGTATTTTATATCCATTGTAAATGAGTGCAACAATTAATGTCGCTTATCTGGAAAATAATAATGGTCATTTGTTTAATTATATTAAACTTTCTCTTGCATTGCGAATAAAAGCATGATATATTTTGTTTAATTAAATTAAACTTTTTGAAAAGGGAGCGAAAAACATGAACGAAGCGGGTAAAATCAAACAGGCTACGTACCATCTGTATACGTTCACCATCAGCAAATTGATTTCCACATTTGGCAGTTCGGTATACGCATTCGGCATCAGCCTCTACGTCCTAGCTTTGACCGGTTCCGCCGCCAGTTTCGCAATCAACTTAATCTGCAGCATTCTGCCACGGACTTTGCTAGCCCCATTTGCCGGTTATGTCGCGGATAATTACCCGAAAAAAGCCGTGGTGTTGCTGTCTCAGGCGGCGAGTGTCTTATCCGTCGGCGGGCTTTTACTCTACAGCTTGTCAAACGGCCTGTCGCTTACGGCAATCTACACGGCGACTGCATTGATTTCCGTCAGTTCCATGTTTACCAGCGTCGCCTTTTCCTCTGCCATTGCTAATTTGATCGATCCGGATCGCATCCAAAAAGCGATGGGTTATAACCAATCGGCACTTGCTATCGCGACGATCGGCGGTCCGGTCATCGGCGGCATGCTGTTCGGCTTCGTGTCGATGAATATCTTTCTGCTGATCCAAGTGATCGCCTATGCACTCGCAGCGATTCTAGAAGCGACGATGAATTTCCGGCTCTATACAAGACGCGTCGAAACGGACACGGCAGAAGACAAGCAAGGCGTCTGGCAGGGCATGAAGGAAGGAGCTGCCTATTTGCGGAAAAACCGCGTCATTACCGTCATCGTCACAACGGCTGTCGGATTGAATTTCTTCTTCTCCGCCTTGATGATTGGCTTGCCGTTCATCGCCGTCCAGCAATTAAAAGTACAAGCGACGCATTTCGGTTTCATCGAAGCGATGATTGCGCTCGGCATGCTGCTGGCATCGATTTATTTCTCGGTGCGCAAAGAAGTCAGATTCCCGCTGCAATTTTCCAAGCGTGCCATCCTTGTCATGTCGCTCTTGCTTGCGGCGGTCTCCCTGCCACTTATTGCCGGATTGTCTTATTGGGGCAATGTCATCTACTTGCTCGTCTTGATGCTGGCGTTCGGCATCTCCAATGTCTTCGTCAACACGCCAATCGGGGTCATGATGCAAAAAGACGTCGACGAAGAATATCGCGGCCGTGTCTTCGGTATCCTGGAATCAATGGCGATGGCCATGATGCCGCTCGGGTACTTACTGTTCGGTTTGCTTTACGACCTAGTACCGGCCGAATACGTGTTATGGGCTTGCAGTCTCTGCCTAGTGATCTTGACAGCTTACAGCATGCGCCCAGCCATCATCCGAGAAGCTTATCCAGAACTCGCAGAAAAACCGCTGCACAAAGTTTTATCCTGAATCCGAAACAGCCGACTTATTTTCATAAGTCGGCTGTTTTTTTGCGTAACGGTGATTCCATGTTTTAGGGAAACGGGGAAGGGGAAAAAGAAGGAGACATAAAACCCGAGAAAGGTGGAGATGCATAATGAAAGACAAAGTGGAAAAAGTGCCGGCGCAGCATCAGGAGCGTCAGCCCGGCTTTGAAAACGACATGAAACCGAGCCCAGATTACCAAGGGAATCTGGCAGGGGCCTCGCAGCGCTTGCCTGGTAAAGCCGCACTTGTAACCGGAGGCGATAGCGGAATCGGCCGAGCCATCGCTGTCGCTTTTGCAAAAGAAGGGGCAGACGTGGCGATTTCCTATCTGGATGAACACGAAGACGCAAAGGAAACGAAGCAACTGGTCGAAAAGGAAGGCCGCAAATGCTTGTTAATTGCTGGAGACATCGGCGATGAAGGATTTTGCCAACAAGTCATTTCACAAGTGATCGAGGAATTCGGAAAACTCGATGTGTTGGTAAACAATGCCGCAGAGCAGCATGTACAGGAATCGCTAAGGGATATCACGGCAGAGCAGCTGGAAAAAACATTCCGCACCAATGTCTTCAGCATGTTCCACCTGACAAAAGCCGCACTGGATCATCTGAAGCCTGGCGCATCGATCATCAATACCACATCGATCACCGCCTTCCGCGGCGAGCCAAGCCTTATCGATTATTCGTCCACCAAAGGCGCGATTCTAGCATTCACCCGTGCTTTGTCCGGATCGCTTGCAAAAGAAGGAATTCGAGTCAATGGTGTGGCACCCGGACCAATTTGGACCCCGCTCATTCCGGCTTCCTTCCCAGCGGAGGATGTCGAAAGCTTCGGAAGCGGCACGCCGCTCGGGCGGCCCGGGCAACCCGATGAACTGGCGCCAGGGTATGTATACTTGGCTTCCGACGATTCATCCTACGTCACCGGTCAAGTCCTTCATATAAACGGAGGCACGCCATATTAAGGATTTTCAGGCATTCAATCAGTCGAACTGATTGAATGCCTTTTTTATCCATAAATAAATTAATTTACAGGGAAGAGAGGTGCATGCGATGTCCGAGCAATTAATAACGCCGCTAAAGAAACCGATTTGGACATTGGCTGTGTTGAACTTAGCAGATGGTTTTTTGACTTATTGGGGGCTGCTGGCGGGAGCGATCGAAGAAGCAAACCCTTTGCTCAGCGGCTTGCCTCCGTTTGCGATTTTTACGCTTAAGCTGTTGTTGTCCGCTTGCCTTGCCGCGTTCCTCTTTACCCCGCTTGTACGGCTCGAATCCTGGGTCTGGCGCTATTTTCTTCTGGCAGCCAATTTTGTGTATATCAGTATATTATCGCTGCACATCATTTGGATTGCTTTATTGTATCTATAAAAAAATCCCCAGACAGCCGTGCTGTCTGAGGATTGGCTATGCCGGGGTCTGGCCGGCTTCTGGTTCTGTGAAGCGCAACGATTTTTTGGAAGCTTTGAATAGGACGATCAAGATGATGCTGAAAATGGCCAATCCGCCGGAAAGATAATAGATGGCGCCGGATTGCATGGTGAGTAGCCAAGTGAAAAACAGCGGGCCGATAATGCGCCCGAGGTTATCCATCGAATAGGTCATGCCGGCCGCTGTCCCATATTTGCCGCCCGCTTCTTTGGAAGTGAGCGAGACGAGCACAGTTCGCGCGAGGGCGTTGCCGGCGGTGAAGATGCTGAGTGCGACGCCGGCAAATACCAAGCTAGTCGTAAACGGCAACAGCACCAAGCCAAGAGCGGTGACGATCTGTGCACCGATGATCCATTGTGTTTCCGTCCCATTCTTTACGCGTCGGACAACACCGCCTTGGATAGCGGCATCCACAAAGCCTGAGGCCATGAACAAATAGCCCAGTTGAAGCGGAGTAATCTCAATTTGATCAATCTGGAACAATTGGAATGTAGATTCCAAGCCTGCGAGCAGGAATGTCACCATGAAAGAGAATACGAACAAATAACGGATGCGGTAATGCCAAAGCGTGCTGGCGCCTTTTGGTAGCAGCTTGCGTTTGACCGCTTCGCCTTTACGCACCGGTTCTTTCAAGACGATGCTTGCATAGACCATCAATAACAGCACGAGGACAGCTGAAGCGGTAAATGGCAAGGACAAAGAGACTGCTCCGAGCAAGCCGCCAATCGCCGGACCAAAAATAAAGCCGAGCCCGATCGACATGCCGAGAAGGCCCATGTATTTATTGCGTTCTTCATCTGTCGTGATGTCCGCGACATATCCCGTAACTGCCGTATAAAGCGCACCCGAGAACAAGCCGCCGATAACGCGCGACATGTACAGCAGGGTGAGATTATCGAGAAATAGCGAGAATAGGAAAAAACTGAGCGAGAATCCGGCAAGGCCGACCAAAATTAGCTTTTTGCGGCCGGTGCGGTCGGATAATCTTCCCCATAACGGCGCGGTGAAAAAGGACGATAGAGCATATATTGTAATTAATCCTCCAACATGGATGTCCGCATACCCTTGCTGGACGATCACCTCGGGGAGTATCGGGATGATCAAGCCGAAGCCAAGATAGACGAAAAATTGGACGGACATGAGCAATAAAATGGTTTTCTTCATAAAGGAATTCCTGCTTTCTGCAAAGACTGGTATTTTCATTTTACTCTTGTTTGCCACTCAGAACAACGGCAGCAGAAAAAAGATGGGCAACGAAAAAGCTCCCGCTTGCCTGATGGCAGCCGAGAGCTTTGGGAATCGGTTACTTATTCAATTTAACGCGCTGTAAACGCAATGCGTTCATGACAACGGAAACGGAACTGAACGCCATCGCGGCACCTGCGAGCCAAGGTGCAAGGAAGCCGGCAGCGGCAATCGGAATGCCGACCGAATTGTAGGCGAGCGCCCAGAACAAGTTTTGCTTGATGTTGCGGACGGTCAGGCGGCTCATGCGAACAGCATCTGCGACGCGCATCAAATCACCTTGCATCAAAGTGATGTCGGCCGCTTCCATGGCGATTGCGGTGCCAGTGCCCATGGCCATGCCGATATCCGCGGTCGCAAGTGCCGGTGCATCGTTCAAGCCGTCTCCAGCCATCGCGACTTTGCGCCCTTGTTCTTGCAACTTCGCCACATGTCCCGCTTTTTCAGCAGGCAATACATCGGCTACGACTTCATCGATGCCGACTTGTCTGGCGATGGCATCGGCGGTGCGCTGCTGGTCGCCAGTCAGCATGACGACGCGAAGTCCCATGCGTTTCATTTCTTCGACTGCGGCTTTTGCGGAATCCTTGATCGTGTCTGCGACAGCGATAAGGCCCGCGTATTTTCCGTCGATGGCAATGAACATTGCCGTCTTGCCGTCTTGTTCCAACTGTTCAGCCGCTTGTTCGTCGACTGCGATGCCATCGAGCAAGCGGCGGTTGCCGACCCAAACATCCTGGCCATCCACATGCGCTTTGATGCCATGTCCAGGAACTGCTTCAAATCTGCTGATCGCAAGCCCAGCAGCACCGAAGTCTGCGATTGCCTGTGCAACGGGGTGCTCGGATTCGCTTTCCGCGCTAGCCACAAGCCGTTTGACTTGTTCGGTATCGACATCCGGCGCCGGGATGAAGTCAGTGACGACCGGTTTGCCGTTGGTGATGGTGCCGGTCTTATCGAGCACGATCGTGTCGATATGCTTTGTCGTTTCCAGCGATTCCGCTGTTTTGAACAACACGCCTTGTTCAGCGGAACGTCCGGAACCTGCCATGATTGAAGTAGGTGTCGCAAGTCCCAAAGCACAAGGGCAGGCGATGACAAGTACGGCGACCGTGCTGGTCAGCGCCGCTGCAAAATCTCCGGGAGCGGCCAGGAAGTACCAGACGAGGAAGGTCATGATCGCAATTCCGACAACGATCGGGACGAAGATTCCGGAAATCTGGTCAGCCAGCCGCTGGATTGGCGCTTTCGAGCCTTGCGCCTGTTCGACGACGCGGATGATGTTCGACAGCACAGTTTCTTTGCCGATTTTATCGGCGCGGACTTTCAAGGAACCGTTGGCGTTGACAGTCGCGGCATATACCGCATCTCCCTCGTTTTTATCGACCGGCAGGCTTTCGCCCGTCAGCATCGATTCGTCGACAGCGGAACTTCCGGAGATAACCGCTGCATCAACAGGGATGGAAGCACCGGGTTTGATCAACAGCATATCGCCTTCTCTAACTTCTGCGATCGGTACGCTAATGAATTCTGCGCCGCGTTCGATGAGTGCATGCTGCGGCTGCAGCTTCATCAGTTTCTTGATGGCGTCGGACGAGCGGCCTTTCGCGCGGGCTTCAAATACTTTGCCGAGAACGATCAAAGTAATCAAGACAGCGCTCGTTTCGAAATACAAGCCCATATTATGGCCCATCCCTAAGTTTGCAAGGACCAGATAGACGCTGTAAAAATAGGCGGCCGATGTACCGAGTGCAACCAATACATCCATATTGGCGCTTTTGTTTTTTAAGGCGAAATAAGCGCCTTTGTAGAAGGTCGCCCCGACCCAGAACTGCACTGGCGTTGCGAGCGCCCATTGCATAAATGGGTTCATCAGGAATTCCGGAACATACATCCAGGACGTGAATGTAAAGTGGCTGAACATCGTCCACAGGAGCGGCAGCGAGAAAGCGGCAGATATCCAGAAAAGGCGAGTCTTTTTCTTGATTTCCTGTTCTTTGTAATCGGTTGCTTCCTGCTGGTCCTGCTCGAGCACGGCGTCATAGCCGAGCGATTGGATCTTTTGGACGAAAGCTTCAGGAGTCAAAGTGCCTGGGCTGTAAACCACATGGCCGCTTTCTAGCGCCAAATTGATTGTCGCGTTTTCGACACCGTCCATTCGGTTCAGCGCCTTTTCGATCCGTGCTGAACAGTTTGCGCATGTCATGCCCTGGATCGAAAAATCGACTTCTTCTTGCTGGATGCCATAGCCGAGCTGTTCGACTTTTTGATGCAAATCGTTCAAATTGGATTGTTCGTCATCGAAATTGACCGATGCTTTTTCAGTTGCGAAATTGACCGTCGCCTCGGACACGCCAGGGAGCTTCTGCAAGCCTTTCTCGACCCGGTTTGCACACGCGGCACAGGTCATGCCGGTGATCGGCAATTCCGTTTGCTTTATTGCCATTGGGAATCCCACCTTCATACCTTATAGGGGTATATTGTTTTGAAAAAAATAACTGCGTTTCCGCAGTTATTCGCTCAATGCTGCTACATCATAGCCTTGATCTTCGATAGCTGAGGCGATTTGCGCCACATCGACATTCGCGCTGTCATATGTGACATCCACTGCGCCTTGTTCAAGTGAAACATCTACTTTTTCGACGCCAGAAAGTGCGCCGACGCTGTCTTCTACGGATTTTACACAATGTTGACAGCTCATGCCGCTTACTTGCAAATGGACTTGTTCTTTCATGAAAAATTCCTCCTTAGTTATGTGGAAAGCAGATCGCTTCCTCTATTTTATTTTCTCATCAATTTTTGGAACGTGATGAGCAATTCGTCAAGAATCTCTTCATCGCCTGAAGCCAGGCGGTCTTTGACACAGCCTTTTAAATGGCCGTCGAGCAGCACTTTCGTTACGCTGTTCAATGCAGACTGGGTAGCAGCCAATTGCGTAATAATGTCATCACAATAGACATCCCGGTCGACCATGCCTTTGATGCCGCGCACTTGCCCTTCGATGCGATTCAGCCGGTTCGTCAAATCCCGTTTGACCGAAGGGGGATGGTGGCTTTTTCTACAGGCATCGGAGGCTGGCATTTCTTCGATTGCTTCACTCATTCGAAACCCCTCCCATTTTTCGGCTGGCGAATCATTCGCCAACCTGATCCACTCCAAAGTGGATAGTCCCGATTACAATCCGAGCATACCTTAAGGGGGTATGTAAATCAAGGAATTAACTCAAGCTTTTCATTTGTCATCAAATTGATACGTTTGAAACCCTGAAATGATGGTATTATATACGTAGATAAAGAAAAGTCAACTATTTCGAACGGAACAGTCACATCAGCGAGATCTGCACACGTCCAAATAGCAACAACTACTCTATAAAGAGGTGATCATGGATGATTAAAAATGGAGAGATCCGCAACATTGTATCGAATCTGGCAAAACTTGGCGTTCAAGCCACGATAACAAAATCCCGTGTAGAGCTGAGCAAAACCCTGGCATTGCCGCAACCGACGCAAGCTTCATCGCATTCTTCATAAAAAACTCCGACGCCCAATGCGCCGGAGTTTTTTATTGAGCTTATGAATTTTGGTTGGAGCGATCGAACATATAGTTCTTATGATGGAACCGCATGCTGAAGACGACGCCGAGCGCGAGCATATTACCGATCAAAGAACTGCCCCCGTAGCTGATGAAAGGAAGAGGGATCCCTGTAATCGGCAGCAATTGGATCGTCATGCCGATATTCTGGAAGACGTGGAACGTGATCATTGCGATAATGCCGGCGCACACATAGGTACTAAAAGTATCCTTGAATTGAAGCGTGATTTTCGTCAAATGGTAAATGAGCATGAAGAACAAAATAATGACGGCGCTTGCCCCAATAAAGCCAAAATCTTCCGAGATGACGGTAAAGATGAAATCGGTATGGTTTTCGGGAACGTATACTTGGCGGCCTTGGTAGCCTTTTCCGAACACTTCCCCTGAACCAATCGCATTCAATGCAGCGATCAGGTTGTAACCGCCTGATTCCGCATAGGAGTAAGGATCAAGCCATGTGTAGATGCGCTCAAACATATAGGGCTTCAAGCCGATGCGTCCAAGCAATTCCTGCATATTGAGCGTCATCCACAACAAGGTGACGCCTATGAGCGCCACGCCGCCGAAGCTTGGCAAGATGATTTTCCAGGAAATTCCGGAGACGACGACGATGGCCAATGTAATGGCAATGAATACGAGCGCCGTTCCAAGGTCGGGCTGGAGCAGGATGAAGCCGAGCGGAACCGCGAGCATGAAGGCGATTTTCCCGAGCAACAGTAAATCGGTTTTAATAGTGCTCAGCAAATGATGTTCATGATGCGAAGAAATCATTTTCGCGAGCGCTAAAATATAGAAGGTTTTCATGAACTCGGCTGGCTGGATATTGACGAATGGCGTATGAAACCAAGCTTTTGCGCCATTGATTGGCTGTGCGATCTGGCCTTGCCCGTCCGGCGCGATCATCAAAGCGAGCAAGAGCAGGATTCCCGCCCCGTACAAATAATACGCCATCTTTTTGTATTGATCGGTATCGAAGTACATCAATACCGCAATCATCCCGGCCGACACGATGTAGAACAACGCCTGGCGCGGGACGAAATTGGTCAAGTACTGCCCCGAAGTCTGGGCAGAAGAGATCGCGACCAAGCTGACGATGAAAAACAGGAACAATATAAAGGTGAGCGACCAATCGAAACGATCGGAAAAGCTCTTGTTAGTTTGCATATCAATTCACCCATACTTTTCTTAATCTATAACGCCCATCATTATACAGCATATGCTAAACTTGTGCGCATGCAAAAAGTAATGACGATTTGAAAACAGGAATGTTTCCTAACCGGCCCCCCAAGCCGTATAATGAGATAGGAAATGGAGTGGGGCACATGGAGAAAAGGCCGTTGAAGACGGATTTTTACATACAGCATTTATATATCTATGTGAGCGAAGCGGATCGGATGGCGCTCTTTAGCGGTTTTGGCTTCGGGCATTTTCTCGAGGCGGTCGATATGCCGGAGAATTTATTGCTTTTGAAGCATCCGTATGAGGAAGCTTCTTTTAATATGCATACCCATCTGGACTTCGCAACAAGAGAAGAATACAGCCAATTAAAAAGGGCGCGTTCCAATAAAAGAAGTGAATTCTGTTGGGTCGATTTTCGCAGTGAAAAGCAATTAAATTCATTGACTGCGCAGGAGCAGGCGGAACTTCTCTACTTGGGGCATAAAAAAGAACCGGTGAAAAGCCCGTTCTTCACGACGCTGCAAAACGATTATGTGTATTTAGCAGGCGAGGAAAAGGAATGGACGAAAATCTATTTCCGGCGCATGGAAAAACTCGGCGCCTTAATTGCCAATCATTTTACGCAAATCATCCGCAAAGAAACGAACGGCCAGCATTTCTTCCGTCGCCGCATGAGGGACTTGATTCCTGAGCTGCCGAAAGAACAATTCCATAAGCTGCGCATGGACATGGGCGAAGGGGTTCTGCTGTCGCTGGCTGACCCTGAAAAGACGAAAAATACAATCGAACTCCACGTCCGGACCGTTGGCGAAATCGATTTTATGGACGAGTTCTGGGAAGATCTCGGGGAAACGATCCGCAAGCCGCTATCGGGACGGATTGTCTACGACAGAAAACAAAAAGGCTGGAAATGATACCCGTTTGTTTGCGGGTATCATTTTTGTTTTTCGGGTATATTGCAGGGGAGTGCAATTTCCTGTCCAGACGGATGGTGCCGCTGGGATTTTACAGCCACTGACAAAAAGATTTTTCGGCTGACAACGTTCGTGATAAACTAAGCAATATGCAAAACGAAATGAGGGTCATTAATGAAAAAACGAATTGGGCTTTTATACGGCGGCAAATCCGCTGAACACGAAGTATCTTTGACGACAGCGAGCGCATTCTCTAAAGCGCTTGATTTTGATAAATACGAAGTTTACCCGATCTACATCACACAAGAAGGCGAATGGCGAAAAGGCACGCCTTTAGCTGGGCCTGTTTCTTCTATAGAAGAACTTCAACTGGCAGGGGATGCGGAACGCAATAACGACATTTCCAGTTTCCTTCCAAATGATCAAGAGCAAGCACTTGATGTCATCATTCCATTGCTCCACGGCCCGAACGGTGAAGACGGCACGGTGCAAGGGTTACTCGAAGTGATGAATTTGCCTTACGTCGGCAATGGCGTTCTCGCCTCATCAGCAGGCATGGACAAAGTAGTCATGAAGCAATTGTTTGAACAAGCCGGGTTGAACCAGACGCCTTATGTCTATTTCCTGCGCCGCGATTGGAAAAACGGCCAGGATCTGTGGCTGGACAAAGTCGAGCAAGAACTAACATGGCCAGTATTCGTCAAGCCGGCAAACCTTGGTTCTAGCGTCGGCATCAGCAAAGCTGAATCACGCGAAGAACTGATTGCTGCGGTGGAGGAAGCACTTAAATTTGACCGGAAAATCGTCATTGAACAAGGCGTCGTCGGCCGTGAAATTGAAGTGGGCGTGCTTGGGAACGATGAGCCGGAATGCTCAGTGGCAGGCGAAATCAAACCGTTGAAAGCTTTCTATGATTACCAAGCAAAATACAAAGACGGCAACACGGCGATGATCATCCCGGCGGAATTGCCAGAATCGGTTTATCCAGAACTCGTCGAGTCCGCCAAAAAAGCGTTCAAGATCCTCGATTGCACAGGCCTCGTGCGCGCAGACTTTTTCGTGACAGATGCAAATGAGATCATCATCAACGAAGTCAATACCTTGCCAGGCTTTACGCCGTACAGCATGTTCCCGCTGTTGTGGCAGCATACCGGTCTTGAGTATCCTGACTTAATCGAGAAACTGATCGCACTTGCTATTGAACGTTTCGAAGAAAAACAATTATTGCAATTTAAAATGGATTGAGTGGGGAGAACCTATGAAAAAAACGATTGAACAGATAGCCGGATGGCTCGACATCAAGACGAATTTAAAAGGGATTGAAGTGACTGGCGTGTCGATCAATACGCGGACGCTGAAGCCGGGCGATTTGTTCATTCCGTTCCGCGGCGAAAATGCCAATGGCCATAAATATGTTCGCTACGCGATCGAGGCTGGGGCTGCTGGTGCTTTATGGCAGAGCGACGAACCGGAACCGCCGTCCGATTTGCCGTTATTGATCGTTGACGATTGCGAAAAAGCGTTGCAGGAAATGGCGCGCGCTTACCGCAATGAATTGAAGGCGACCGTGATCGGAATTACCGGATCCAACGGCAAAACCTCGACGAAAGATCTGGTCGCGAGCGTATTGAAGCCATATTATAAAGTCCAGAAAACGCAAGGCAATTTCAATAATGAACTCGGGTTGCCGCTGACGATCCTGTCTTTGGATGAAGACACCAAATACGTGGTCCTCGAAATGGGCATGAGTGGCTTCGGACAAATTCAATTCTTGTCTGAGCTTGCACGCCCGGACTATGCGGTCATCACCAATATCGGCGAAGCGCATATGCAGGACCTTGGATCGAGAGAAGGAATCGCCGAGGCGAAATTTGAAATCGTCGCCGGGCTGGAGCAACATGGCAAACTTTTCTACGACGGCGATGAGCCTTTGCTGTTGCCGTTTGTTGAAGATTTCACGCAAGCGGTATCGTTCGGCTTTGGCCCGGATAATGAATTGAGCGTGACCGATATCAAAGCGACCGAAGACGGCAGCAACTTCTTGGTCAATGGCATCATCGACGCGAAGTTCTCCATCCCCGTCCTGGGTGAACATCAGGTGAAAAACACTTTGCCGGCGATTTTGATCGCCCTGGAAGCCGGATTGACGGAAGAAGAAATCCGCCGCTCATTGAAAAATGCAGCGCTGACCGATATGCGTATGCAATTGGTGCCTGCGGAAAACGGGGCAGTGTTCATTAATGATGCGTACAACGCGGCACCGACTTCCGTGAAAGCGGCACTGAACTTCATCCGTGAGACGACGATGAAAGAAACAAAATGGGCTGTGCTTGGCGATATGCTGGAACTTGGCGAAAATGAACAGCACTTCCATGAAGAGCTGGCAAGTTCGATTGGCCTGGAACTTGAAGGGGTCTGCCTTTACGGTCCGCGCATGAAATGGCTTTACGACAAACTGGCCACTTCTTATAAAGGGAAATTGTTGTGGAGCGAAGACGAATACGGCCCGATCATCGATCTTTTGAAAAAAAACGTTAAGAAAGATACAGCTGTCCTCGTCAAAGGTTCGCGCGGCATGGCGCTTGAAAAAGTGATCGAACCGTTTATCGGCCAATGAAAACCGGCGTACTGTGCATCCATGGTTTTACCGGCGGCCCATTTGAAGTAGAGCCGTTTGCCGAATACTTAGGCGAGCAGACGGATTGGGTCGTCGAAATTCCGACCTTGCCGGGACATGGAGAAAAACTTGAACTCGGAGAACAAAGCGCAGAAGTATGGATGATGGAAGCGGAGCTGGCATTAAAACGCCTGAAAGCGAAAGCCGACCGTGTCATCATCGTCGGTTTCTCGATGGGCGGCTTGATCGCGCTTTACTTATCGATGCGCTATAAAATCGATCGGCTCGTGTTATTGAGTGCGGCTGTGAAATACATCAGCCCTTTGCAGATCCGTGAAGAAGTACGGGAGGCGATGCGTGATGTGCTCGGCAGGCGCATCAACCAAAACGCACTATATCATTTATATGAATACAAATTCCGTAATACCCCGATCCGTTCGACCATTGAATTCCTGCGCGTCGTTAAGACCGTAGAGCCTTATTATCATTTGATCGATGTGCCGGCGTTCATCGTCCAAGGTGAAAAAGACAGCGTCGTCCCGCCATCTGCAGCACAACATATTTACGATCACCTCGGTTCAAAAGAGAAGTATCTTTACCATTCGGCGAGCGGCAAACATTTAATTTGCTATAGCGACGACGCCGCTGAATGGTTCCCGAAAGCCTTGGAATTCATGCGCAAGGAACAGTAAACTGATAATTGGAACCTTTGCATATCAATTGCATGTAGAGGTGAAGCGTGTTATTCTGTTTAGAGCAATGGATACATTTTTGAGACACTCTTCCTTCGTGAAGAGGTTTTTTTTGAGCATAAACGGTTTGTTCTACTTAATGGGGGAAGACAACCCCTGCTGTGCAGACCGCTCGGCAACGACCGAGCTTTTCCTGTTCACACATCCCCTCTGACTTAACACTCCAGAGCATGATTTTCGACGTGAAAGTTCCTACTAAAAGGCTCGACCTTGTCATAAATTCATCTAAAATGTGTACCATTTGTAAATAAGATGAAGACAAAAGGAGATTGAAAAAATTTGGTTAAATTTACAGAACTAAACATCAGCGAAACAACATTGAAATCCGTAAGACGTATGGGCTTTGAGGAAGCGACACCTATCCAGGAAGGCACAATCCGCCTAGGCATGGAAGGCAAAGACATTATCGGGCAAGCACAAACAGGTACTGGTAAGACAACCGCTTTCGGTATTCCATTGATCGAGAAAATCGACACACGCGACGGAAGTGTGCAAGGTTTGGTCATTGCACCGACACGCGAATTGGCAATCCAAGTTTCTGAAGAGCTTTACAACCTAGGTAAAGACAAAAACGTGCGCATCTTGTCCGTATTCGGTGGTCAAGAAATCGGCCGTCAGATCCGCGCTTTGAAAAACCGCCCTCAAATCATCGTCGGCACACCTGGTCGTTTGCTTGACCATATTAACCGCCGCACGTTGAAGCTTGAAAACGTCAATACGCTTGTGTTGGATGAAGCTGATGAAATGCTGAACATGGGCTTCATCGAAGACATTCAGTCAATCATGTCGAATGTCCCTGATACCCGTCAGACGCTTCTGTTCTCTGCTACAATGCCGGATCCGATCCGTCGCATCGCAGAAAAATTCATGAAAACACCTGAAATCGTCAAAATCAAGTCAAAAGAAATGACTGTCGAAAACATCGAGCAGTTCTTCGTGAAATCCGTAGAACGCGAAAAATTCGATATTCTTTCTCGCTTGTTGAACGTTCAACAGCCAGAGCTTGCGATCGTCTTCGGACGCACGAAGCGCCGCGTTGATGAATTGGCGCACGCATTGAATCTCCGCGGCTATCTAGCTGAAGGAATTCACGGCGACCTTAGCCAAGCGAAGCGTATGTCTGTTTTGAAACAATTCAAAGCAAACAAAATCGACATCTTGGTTGCAACTGACGTAGCAGCACGTGGACTCGATATCTCAGGCGTATCTCACGTATACAACTTCGATATTCCACAAGACCCTGAAAGCTATGTTCACCGTATCGGCCGTACTGGCCGTGCCGGTAAAAAAGGTGTAGCTGTCACTTTCGTTACACCACGCGAAATGGGCTACTTGTCTATCGTTGAAAGAACAACGAAGAAAAAAATGGAAGCTCTAGTTCCTCCAACTGCTGATGAAGCGGTAATTGGACTTCAGCGCGTTGCTGTAGAGCAATTGGAAACAATGACTGAGAAAAACAATCTCGGTAGCTATCGTGAGCTTGCAACAGAAATGTTGGAAAAACACGATGCAGTTGATTTGATTGCAGCAGCACTTAAAACATTGACGAAAGATCCGGAAGACGCTCCAGTCCAAATTACCGAAGAGCGTCCATTGCCATCACGTGGCGGTGGCGGCTACAAAGGTAAAGGCGGCGGCGGACGTTCATCCGGCGGCGGATACAAAGGCAAAGGTGGCGGCGGACGCTCGTCTGGCGGTGGCTATAAAGGCCGTCGTGAGTCATCAAGCTCAAGCCGTCCTTCAGGTGGAGGGCGTCCAGGACGCACTCGCCGTCACGAATCCTAAAACCCGATCAATAAAATTAAAAGACGGAGAACCGGCAGCAATTGCCGATTCTCCGTCTTTTTTGTCGTTTCGGAATAAGGTACAATGAAATGAAACGTTCCGGTTCACAAAACGTATAGAAGAAGAGAGTATTCTTGATTGGAGATGACACAATGAACCATCAACCGAAAAACCGGATTTCTCGAAAAGGACTTACGGTCTGGCGCCTTTACGGAATGATAGAGACAGCGGTCGTCGCTTTGCTATTGGCCGGTGTAGGCACTCTTACATATTTCTTCGACTGGCCAAATTGGATCTATGCTGCAGCTGGCGGTCTGCTCCTGCTGTTCGCTATCCTATTCATTTACTTATTCCCGAAAATCCGCTGGGAACGATGGCGCTATGAAGTGCGCGACCAGGAAATCGAATTGCAACACGGCTTGTTTATTGTCAAGCGGACGCTCGTGCCGATGGTTCGCGTTCAGCACGTCGACACAGAACAAGGGCCGATCTTGCGGAAATACGATTTATCGGAAATTTCCATTTCGACTGCTGCTACAACCCATACGATTCCGGCATTGATTACGGAAGAGGCAGACGAATTGCGCTCCCGTATTTCCGTGCTCGCAAGGGTGGCGGAAGATGATGTCTGAGACGCGTTATAAACTGCATCCGATTTCTGCACTTATTAATTTCTTGAAAGGCTTAAAAGAATTGATCTTGCCGTTTGTCATCATTTTCGGTGCGAACTTATTTCGTGAAGACGGGATTTCCGGCATGTTCAACCAAGGCTGGCAAGGCTTACTGCCGCTGCTCGTCGGCGGCGTGGTGCTGTTATTCATGCTGATCGCCGGCATCGTCAAATGGAAACGCTTTGTCTATTGGTTTGAAGATGGGGAGTTGCGGATCGAATACGGATTGTTCGTCAAAAAGAAACGCTATATCCCGTTTGAGCGGATCCAAAGCTTGAATTATACGGAAGGGATCTTCCACCGGCCGCTTGGGCTTGTCAAAGTGAAAGTCGAAACGGCCGGCTCTGGAAAAGCGGGGCAGGCGGAAGCAGAACTGACCGCCATTTACCGAGCGGAAGCTGACCGTATCGAACAGGAAATGCATGTGGCAAAGCGCGGCTATGCAACGCAAGCCGAGCCAGCTGGCGAAAAGCTCTACGGTCCGGCCGAAGCCGAGCCGCCGCGCGAGGCGCCTGTGGAAGAACAAGCGCGTGTCTTGTACCGGATGAGCATAAAGGAGTTACTGGTGCTTGCGACGACTTCAGGAGGAATCGGCGTCGTCATTTCCGGTGTCGCCTTATTCCTGTCGCAGTTTGCTGAACTGATCCCCTACGACGCGATTTACGAGGAAGTCATGCTGTTCATGCGCTTCGGCTACCTGGTTGTGGCATTGACTGTATTTGCAGGGCTATTACTTGCCTGGGTCATTTCAGTGGCCATGACACTTTTCGCCAATTATCAATTCACCATCCATGCAGATGATGAACGGATTTACATTACACGCGGCTTATTGGAAAAGAAAAAAGTCTCAGTGCCGTTTAATCGTGTGCAAGGCATTAAAATGACACAAAATCCGCTGCGTCAATTATTCGGCTATGTCAATGTCACGGTCGAAAGCGCAGGTGGCACTTTGGCTGATAAAGATGAAAAAATCCGTTTGTTCCCACTCGTCAAGCAGGAGAAGATGAAGCCGGTCCTGGATGAATTGTTCCCGGATTTTGACTGGTCGCCGGAACTGACGCGCTTGCCGAAAAGAAGCCGGCCGTTCTTTTACCGACTGTCGATTGGCTGGCTCGTTCCGGCATTCGCGGCGCTCGGTTATTTCTTCTATCCGTATGGTTTATGGGCACTTGTAGTTGTTCCGGCCATTATTGCAATCGGCCTCTGGCAGCACCGCTCAGCGGGATATGCCATCTCTGGGCGCCAATTGACCGCGCAATTCCGAGGCATTAGCCTGCACCGCTTTTACATGCTAAAAAAACGTATCCAAGTAGTTGTTGTGACGCGGACGATTTTCCAGCGCCGCCGCGATGTCGCTTCTGTCCATGCCACCATCAAATCCGGCATGCTCGGAGCCACTGCACTTGTTCCGAATTTGGCACGAGAAGATGCCGAAGAAATCCTTGCTTGGTACGAGCCGTCGAGGCAACGCCAGACAATGGATCGTGAACAAACGAAAAACCCTCAACCGAATGAAATCGGCTGAGGGTTTTTTCGTACGGATTAGCGGCGGTTTTTGGCGCGCCAGCTGACGATGCGTTTCGGGTGGAAATAGCTAAGCCCAATCAAGAAGCCGGTGATCATCCCGGCGATGTGGGCTGTAACATTGATGTTCGGCGTCACGAATGTCATGACTATACTAATGACGATAATCGGGAGTATAATTTGTTTGAGTTGCGGCAGCGCACGTCCGCCGTAATAGACGAGTGCACCGAATGCGCCGAAGATCCCGAAGATCGCTCCGCTTGCCCCGACATGTACATAATCGAGCGGCTGCAGGAAATAAGTGGCCGCCGATGCGAAAAGGCCGGCCAGCATATAAATCGTGATAAAACGCACCTTGCCGGTCAAACGCTCAAGCTCTGGACCGAACAGGAACAGCGAAAACATATTGAACAGCAAATGCATAAAGCCGCCGTGGAGGAAGATCGGAGTCACAAAACGCCACCACTCGCCGTTCGCGATGTGGAAGTTCGACCCCACGCCGTAATAGTAAATGTATTCGCCGAGCATCGGCAAAAATGTCAGCAAGTGAATGAGGACATTCAACGCGATCAAAGTGGATACGACCGGATACATTCTTAAGTACTGTGAAAAACTTTCTCTTCTGATAAACAATAAGGTCACCTCAATTTCATAGCTTTATTATACCCGTTACCCATTTGCGAATGAAAGGAGAAACCTTTATGATAACAGGAATCGGTCTTGATATTGTCGAGCTGGAGAGAATCCGCAAGCTCGATGAAAGATCTTCAAAATTCCGCGAGCGTGTCCTTACCGAATCGGAACTTGCTGAGTATCTTCTATTGAATAATAAACGCAGAACCGAATTTTTGGCAGGGCGCTTTGCAGCGAAAGAAGCATTCGCCAAAGCCCGCGGCACCGGAATCGGCGCAGCATGCCCTTTTTCGGATATGGAAATCAGAAAAGATCAAAACGGCAAACCCGGCATGTTTTTCCGCGGTGCGGAATGTGGGCTTGTTTCGATCACCCATTCAAAAGAATTTGCCGCCGCGCAAGTTGTTTTGCAAACCGAATGAACAGGATGTGTAGAATATGGAAATGTATCGACCGACAAAAGCAGTCATCAACCTACAAGCGATCCGCAATAATCTAGCGGCGTTTCAAAAGCGGGCCGGCGATGCTGAAGTGATCGCAGTCGTCAAAGCGGACGGCTATGGACACGGGGCAGAAGAAATTGCCCGCACGGCTGTTGAGTGCGGCATCCGCATGTTGGCAGTCGCCACACCAGACGAAGCGCTATTGCTGCGCCGCGCAGAAATTGAGCAGGACATCCTGGTAATGGGGGCGGTGCCGGCTGCATTCGTGCCTGTTGCGCAGCGCGAAAATATCATCGTTACCGCCCTGTCGCTCGAGTGGATCGAAGCGGCTGAGAAAGCAGCTGCTTCAGGACAGCGGCTCCGTGTCCATTTAAAAGTCGACAGCGGAATGGGACGCATCGGTATACAGCCTGGGGAAGCGGAGACGGCATTTGCCAAACTGGCTTCGGAAAAATTTTCGTTCGAAGGCATCTTTACACATTTTGCTGCAGCAGACGATGAGGACCCCACGCTTTTTGAGCGGCAAGTCGATCGAATGAACGGCGTATTGGAACAATTGCCAAAACGAGTCATGGTTCACGTGTCGAACAGCGCTGCTGCGCTCATGCATCCATTTGTCGCTAGTGATGCCGTGCGGATAGGCATCTCACTCTACGGCATCGCCCCGTCGCCTTATGTCGGCGAGCATTCACCGGTCACGCTCGAACCAGCACTAAGCCTGGAAACGCAAATCGTCCACATCAAAAAAGTGCAGCCAGGTGCGACAATCAGCTACGGCGCGACGTACCGGAGTGAAGGTGAAGAGTGGATCGCCACGCTTCCGATTGGCTATGCGGATGGCATGCTGCGTGGTTTGCAAGGGCAAGAAGTGCTCGTGCGCGGTGAGCGGGCGCCGGTTGTCGGGCGCATCTGCATGGATCAATGCATGATCCGTTTGAGTGAAGAACTCCCGGTCGGAGAACCGGTCCAGTTGATCGGCCGCCAAGGGGACGGGGAAGTCTTGATAGACGAATGGGCCGAAAAGCTGGGCACCATCCCCTATGAGATCCCTTGTATTTTGACGAAGCGGGTTCCGCGCGTCTATGCGAATGGCACCAAAAATACCGGATTGCCTTTTCAGTCGAACGATTCAATGGTAAGATGAAAAGGTAAACTAGACAGAGATCGGGATTTTCGGAGGTGTCGGCTGTGTACGAGAAGTCAAAGACGAAAGAAGTGGTAGTCAAGTTGCCGAAGCAATTCATGTCGGAGCTTACTGCCCATTCAGATGAACGCATTGAGGAGAACGGTGAATTCATTTACGTATCTACTCAACGGGTAACGAAAAATGTCTACGATTCATATCATATTCGGGAAGCGATGATCAAGGGCTACGTGGAAATGTCGCAGATCAACCTGTCGATTGCCTGCGAATGTTCGCACGCTGAGTACGAAGCGGAGCACACGACAGTGCAACTCGTAAGCGGAGGGTGACAACTTGATTGTAAAACGCGGGGATGTTTTTTTCGCAGAATTATCACCGGTCGTCGGGTCTGAGCAAGGCGGGACCCGTCCAGTCTTGGTGATACAAAACGATATCGGGAACCGATTTAGTCCGACAGTGATCATTGCGGCGATCACCGCCCAGATCCAGAAAGCCAAATTGCCGACCCACGTGGAAATCAATGCCAAGAAATACGGCTTTGAGCGTGATTCCGTTATTTTGCTTGAACAATTGCGGACCATTGATAAATCGCGTTTGACTGATAAGATTACACAGCTGGACGATGCGTTGATGGAAAAGGTGGACGAAGCCTTAGAAATCAGTGTCGGACTTGTAAAATTTTAGCATACATACTCCATGGAAATACCCCCGAGATGGCTTTTCTCGGGGGTTTTTCGTATAGAAAATCATCATAATCGGGACGGTTCATCAAAAAAGATGTGAAATGCTCCGTTTTCCGATACAATGGATAGACAAGTATGAAATTGTGGCTGCGAGGGTCACCGGGAGGGTTTTACGACAAGATGAACAAACAAATGGTTACATATATACAAGAAAACATGACCGGCATCATTGCCAATTGGCAGCAAATGATGCGAAATGAGAAAGACGAACCCTCATTTCAGGTAATGTCGGAAGAGATGGTGAACCAGACAAGCCGCGAATTTGCAGGGCTGATGACTTCAAGTCTTCTTGAAAGCCATCAGGTCTATGAAAACCGCTTAAAGGATTTTGCCGAGAAAGTCGTCCGCCTTGGCTGGTCCATCACGTTCATGACAAAAGCGATCGACCACTTCGCTGAAATCGTTTACGAAGGAATGCGCGAAGCGGGTACAATCCATCCGGACAATATGGATGGATTTGTTCACGAGTTTGCGAAGTGGGCAACACCGATCCGCAATAGCATGATTGACACATACTCCAAAACCTGGGAGCGCACGGTCAGCCTGCAAAAAATTGCCTTGCAGGAACTATCCGCTTCCCTGATCCCGGTGTTCGATAAAGTTTCTGTCATGCCACTCGTCGGAACGATTGACACGGAACGGGCGAAATTGATTATGGAGAACTTGCTCGACGGAGTCGTTAAGCATCGTGCTGAAGTGGTGTTGCTGGATATTACAGGTGTGCCGGTCGTCGATACGATGGTCGCCCATCACATTATCCAAGCAGCAGATGCAGTCCGTTTGGTTGGGGCGAAATGCATGCTCGTCGGGATTCGCCCAGAAATTGCCCAAACAATCGTAACGCTTGGAATTAACTTGAACGACTTTACGACAACGAGCACACTGCAGCGCGGCGTAGAGCAGGCGCTGGCGTGGACAAACCGAAAAATTGTGGAGGTTGAAGAAGTATGAATGTGAGAATCCCAATTCTAAAACTGAAAGATACATTAATTGTTTCGATTCAATGGGAGCTGGATGACCAGACGGCTTTGCAGTTCCAAGAGGATCTTTTGACTAAATTGCACGAAACCAGCGCCCGCGGGGTGGTCATTGATTTGACCTCCATCGACTTTATTGATTCATTTATTGCCAAAGTGCTAGGAGATGTCATCAGCATGTCCAGCTTGATGGGGGCAAGAGTGGTTATTACCGGTATCCAGCCGGCAGTTGCCATCACTTTGATCGAGCTCGGAATTCGACTTGAAGATGTTATGACGGCACTTGACCTAGAGAACGGCTTGGAGAAACTTCAACTGGAATTGGAGGCTTGAAAATGAGCGACCAATCCTCAGTGGAAATTTTAACGGAATGGGATATTGTAGCTGCAAGGCAGCTTGGGCGTAATGTCGCCAAGGAGCTCGGCTTCGGCACGGTTGACCAGGCTCGGATTACAACTGCCATCAGCGAACTTGCCCGCAATATTTATTTATACGCCGGTCAGGGCAGGATTGAAATCCAGCAGCTGACTGAAAATGGCATGAAGGGAATCTTGATTATCGCCGCCGATAGCGGGCCGGGGATTCCGGATGTCAGAAAAGTAATGGAAGACGGTTTTACGACATCAGGAGGATTGGGTGCAGGCCTGCCGGGTGTCAAGCGCTTAATGGACGATTTCAAGATCGAAACGATCCAAGGTGAAGGGACAGATATACGGGCTACGAAGTGGCTCCGCTAGGGGGAACGCTAAATGCCTCAACACATTGAAGCGCAATATCAGGAAATTCTGAACGAATATGTAAAAAAGCAGACGGAGCAAAATTTGTACGTTGGCCAAAATTTCAGTAGGCAATTGATTCTGGAGAATATTTCTCCGGAAGAAGTGATCAGCATGCACAAAGCAGCCATCCGGGAGCTCTATAGTGATCTTCCGGATGTTGTTTGGCATTCCTTTGATTTCCTTATTGAGATGATGATTAATTACGGGCTGGCATTGCAGGAACGCCAAAGTTTACTGAAGCGTCAGGAAGAGCTGAAAGTGGAGATGGACTTGGCAGCCAATGTGCAGGAAACATTGCTCAAGACCAAGTTACCGTCCCTCGAAGGGCTGGATATCGGCTTATTGTCGATCCCTGCCAAAAAGATGAACGGAGATTATATTTATTTTGTCAGTGATTATGATGGCTACGCTGGCGTAGCCGTTGCCGATGTAATCGGTAAAGGCCTGCCAGCGGCTCTTTGCATGTCCATGATCAAATTCGGCATGGACAGCTTGAACAGCTCGCACGCCCTGCCGAAAGACGTGCTCGGCGTCATCAACCGGATTGTTGAAAAAAGCGTCGACGACTCGATGTTCGTGTCGATGTTCTACGCGAATTACGATGCCGGTGCAGCCAAGCTCACATACGGATCGGCCGGTCATGAGCCTGCCATTCTCTATCGTGCAGATACAGAAGAATTTGATGAACTCGAAGCAAAAGGCCTGTTGCTCGGTGTTTCGCCAGCCGCAGTTTATGAAGAGCATTCCGTTGCCTTGGATAAAGGTGATATGGTCATCATGATGACGGACGGGGTGACTGAAGGCCGTACGGAGGAAGGTTTTATCGAGCGCGAGGTTATTTACAAACTAATTGAGCAAAAAAAAGACCAACCGGCTCAGGCAATTGTCCAACACGTTTACGATGAGCTTGAACGAATGCAAAATGCAGAACTACAGGATGATTTCACTTTAGTGGTTTACAAGAAGGTTTAATCTGATGTTTAAAAGCGTTAGATAGCGGGTATGAAAGCGTAGAATGGCTTTTCTTCAGCCGAATTGAATCATACAAAACGGGGTGTCATATAGAGATGAATATTCAAGTTAATTTGACAGAAAATAACAATAAATTAAAAGGCGAAATTCACGGGGAAATCGATGCGCATACTGCACCGGTACTTCGCGGAAAATTAGAAGCGTACCAGGCTCAAGAAGGCTTGAATGCCGAATTGGACTTATCCGGTGTCGATTATATGGATAGTACAGGCTTGGGCGTCTTTGTTGCGTTCTATAAATCCATCAACGCAAAAGGCGGCCATTTGAAACTGACTGGGCTTTCAAGCCGCCTGAAGCGCCTTTTCGATATCACTGGCTTAGGCGATATTATGGATATTGAAGCAGCAGTCGGAAAGGGTGGGAATTAATCATGCGTCCTTTCGATTATGTAGAGATGCGCGTCCCGGCCAAATCCCAGTATGTTGGCGTTGCCCGTCTGACGATTTCAGGTCTTGCAAGCCGCATCGGTTTTTCATTTGATGATATTGAAGATTTGAAGATCGCTTCAAGTGAAGCAGTAACAAATGCTGTCCAGCATGCTTATTCAGAAGGTGAAGAAGGCGAAGTGGTCATCGGTTGCGCATTATATGAAGACAAAATTGAAATCATGGTAGCCGACCACGGCCAAAGTTTCAATTTTGAAGAGACCAAGGCAAAAGTGGGCCCTTACCACGATCAGGAAGAGGGAGCGTTCCTGCGCGAAGGGGGTCTCGGTCTGTATTTGATCGAAACGCTTATGGATGAAGTGAAGGTGCATCATCAGGAAGGCGTTACTGTCTTTATGACCAAGCATGTTGAAGGAGAGCGGGTGGAAGAGGATGTCGAAACAATCTCATCCTAATCAGCCAACGAAAGAACAGGTACTGGAATGGATTGAAGCTTATCAAAAAACCGAGGACGAGGAAGCACAGACAAACCTTGTCCTTAATTACCGCCGTCTTGTGGAATCGATTGCCCGCAAGTATTCAAACGGGAAGTCCTACCACGAGGATATCGCACAAGTGGGCATGCTTGGCTTGCTAGGTGCAATCCGGCGTTATGATCCATCCTATGGCCGCAGCTTCGAAGCTTTCGCGGTGCCGACCATCATCGGTGAGATCAAGCGCTTTTTGCGTGACAAAACATGGGCGATCCATGTGCCGCGCCGCATAAAAGAGCTGGGCCCACGCATCAAAGCGACGGTCGAAGTGTTGACGACAGAGCTTCAGCGTTCTCCACAAGTGTGGGAAATCGCCGAATATCTAGATGTTGATGAAGACGACGTTTTGGAAGCGATGGAGATGGGCAAAAGCTATCAAGCGCTTTCCATGGACCATTCACTCGAGGCGGATTCGGACGGCAGTACGGTTACATTGTTTGATGTAGTCGGCCAAGAAGATGACGGATACGAAAAAGCGGATCAGCGCATGCTCGTAGCGGAAGCGATGAATGTCCTTTCCGATCGGGAAAAGCAGATCATCCAATACACCTACATAGAGCAGCTGAGCCAGAAGGAAGCGGGCGACCGCCTGGGCATTTCCCAGATGCACGTTTCGCGCCTTCAACGAAAAGCCATCAAAAAGCTTCAAGAAGCCATTTTGGCTGCCGGCGGGGTTTCCTAGTGGAAGAAATTCGCCATGAAAATGTGGAAGCCTATGCCTACAACGCAGCAAAAAAAGGAAATTACGAATCCGGCGACAGTTATTTCACTGTATTGACGGACGATTACTTTATTTGCTCCGTAGCCGATGGTTTGGGAAGCGGGCCCGTAGCGCGTGAATCGTCACAGGTCATCCCGCAAATCTTGAAAGAGTACCATCATGAGACAATCGATCAATTGATGAATCGCTTCAACGGTTTGATGTTGCAAAAACGTGGAGCAGCGGTCGCAATTTTTAAAGTGGACTTCAGGAAGCGCACTTTAGAATACAGTTGTGTAGGTAACATTCGTTTCTATCTTTATAGAAGAGAAACCGATGAAGTAATTTATCCACTACCAGTCATGGGCTACCTATCGGGAAGGCCTCAAAAGCTGAAAACCCAGCTTTACACGTATTTGGAAAACGACTTATTTTTGATTCACTCAGATGGCGTGGATTTACGCAATCCAAAAGCGATGATGAGAAGAGCAGGAGCGCCTAGGCGGCTGTATGAAGACATTCTTGCGTCCATTCAAACAGGCGACGACGCTACATTAATTTCAGGAAGCCTTCTCCATTAAGGAGAGGCTTCTTTTTTTATGGGGAAAATCAATGGCGGCGGCTTGTTTCTCCGATTATCAACAAGCATGTTAAAATAGAGAGGCAGAAAGGAAGTGCGTAGAATGGATATTCAGCAATTGCACGCATTAATCGCCAAAGAGACTGGCGTTAAACCAAACCAAGCAAAGCAAGTCATTGAGCTGCTTGAAGGTGGCAATACGGTGCCTTTTATCGCCCGTTACCGAAAAGAAGCGACTGGTTCATTGGATGAAGTCCAGATAAAGGCAGTGGAAGATCGTTATACATATATCCAGAATTTGGAACAAAGAAAAACAGATGTGATCCGTTCAATTGAAGAACAGGAGCAATTGACTCCTGAGCTTGAAAAAGCTATTAAAGGAGCCACTGTTCTCCAAAGAGTGGAAGATTTATATCGACCTTATAAACAAAAACGCCGCACAAAAGCGATCATCGCAAAAGAAAAAGGGCTGCAGGGACTGGCAGATTGGCTTTTGAAACCAGGAAAAGAGCAGATCGAAAAGGTAACGGAACAGTATATCAGTGCTGAAAAGGGTATTGAAACAGCGGAAGAAGCGATAGCAGGAGCACAGGATATTTTAGCTGAGCTTTTTGCGGACGACCCTGATATCCGTGAAAAAGCCCGTCGAATGACCCGTGATACCGGCCTGTTGGAGACAGCGGCTAAAAAGGGGCACGAAGACGAGAAACAAGTCTTCCAAATGTATTATGAATACAGTGAAGCAATCAAAAAAATCGTCCCACACCGTATTTTGGCCATCAACCGGGGCGAAAAAGAAGGTGTATTGAAAGTGACTGTCACACCTCCAGTCGACCGGATCATTCGTTTAATGAAAGACAAATGGATGAAAATAGGGAGTCCTGCCGCCAAAGAAGTAGAAGCGGCCATTGAAGACAGCTATAAACGCCTGATCCAGCCATCCATCGAACGTGAAATCCGT
Source organism: Planococcus sp. CP5-4_YE (assembly GCF_019042655.1). Classification (GTDB taxonomy): domain Bacteria; phylum Bacillota; class Bacilli; order Bacillales_A; family Planococcaceae; genus Planococcus. The sequence continues at coordinate 3,360 of NZ_JAHPZO010000002.1, read as the reverse complement.
ACGGAACTAAGTGAAAAAGGTGAAACGCAAGCTATACACATCTTTTCAGAAAACCTTCGCAACCTGTTATTGCAGCCTCCGATGAAAGATAAAATGGTGCTCGGTGTTGATCCGGCGTACCGTACGGGTTGTAAATTAGCAGTGATAGATGCAACAGGAAAATTATTGGAAGTAGCGGTCATTTATCCGCATCCCCCAAAATCCGATCAACAAGGCGCAAAGAAAACTTTACAGCGTCTAACGGACACCTATCCTATTGAAATCATGGCGATCGGAAATGGCACAGCATCACGCGAGACCGAACAATTCGTTGCGGATTTTCTCGGTGAAACTGCGAAAAACGCATCTTACGTTATTGTCAATGAAGCGGGTGCCAGTGTTTACTCGGCTTCCGATGTAGCCCGTGCAGAGTTTCCGGATTTGCAAGTCGAAGAGCGCAGTGCAGCTTCCATCGCCCGACGACTTCAAGATCCGCTTTCGGAACTCGTGAAGATCGACCCGAAAGCAGTAGGCGTTGGACAATATCAACACGATGTCTCCCAGAAAAAACTGGCAGATCAATTGACCTTCGTTGTTGAGACTGCAGTCAACCAAGTCGGCGTGAATGTTAATTCTGCTTCAGCTTCTCTACTTCAATACGTTGCTGGACTCAGCAAGACCGTCGCAGAAAACATCATTAAAGTGCGTGATGAAAACGGGCGCTTCACTTCTCGCGTCCAACTAAAGAAAATTCCTCGCCTCGGCGCCAAGACTTATGAGCAAGCTGTAGGATTTTTGCGCATAACGGAAGGGAAAGACCCGCTCGATGCTACTGGTATTCATCCAGAAAGCTACGAAGCTGCCGAGAGGATCCTTAAGTTGATCGATGCGGACAAAAAAATGATTGGCCGTCCAGAAATTATCGCGAAGCTGGAAAATATGGACCTAGAGGCATTAAGCCATGAGTGGGAAATCGGCAAAGTGACACTCAAAGACATCGTGGATGCATTGAAGAAACCATTCCGCGACCCGCGAGATGAGTTCCCTCAGCCATTGCTAAAGAGCGATGTCTTGAAGATGGAAGACTTAACGCCTGGCATGGAAGTACAAGGAACGGTTCGCAATGTCGTCGACTTCGGAGCCTTCGTCGACATTGGCGTGAAACAAGACGGGCTGGTCCACATCTCTAAATTGAAAAAAGGATTTGTCAAACACCCGCTTGATGTTGTGGCAGTCGGAGATATCGTCACGGTTTGGGTAGACCAGGTCGAAAAACAAAAAGGGCGGATCGCCTTGACGATGCTGCCACCGAAAGAACAACAGCCGGATCTTCAGGAGAGATAAGATGACGAACGAAGAATTGACTAAGATGATTGCAGAGATTTCTCGTGACATTTTCGGGAAGCCATTTCGCCATCAAGGCGTATTCAATAAACGCCTCCGTACGACAGGCGGCCGTTACTTACTGAGATCGCATAACATTGAAATCAATCCGGCTTCATATGAGAAGTTCGGCGGTGATGAACTGACGGGCATCATTAAGCATGAGCTTTGCCATTATCACCTCCACCTTGAAGGAAAAGGATACAAACATCGAGACAAGGATTTCCGAGAGTTGTTACTAGAGACAGAATCTCCACGGTTTTGTTCTCTCCTCGCAGAGAAACGCCGGAAGACGAATGGCTTTCATCTATATGAATGCATCTCCTGTAAAACGGAATTCCCGAGAAGGATCCGCATGAACACCGCGAAGTACAGATGCGGACGTTGCAGCGGCAAGCTGCGGATGAAAAGAGAAAAGAGTTTATAAGGAAGAGCCGCCTCTTTGAGCGGCTCTTTTTTTAATGTCTAGCGACTTGTAGCGAAGTCTCGCTAAACGGAGATGAACAAAAGAAAATACTGGCGATTCGTATTTAATAGAAGAAGAGAAAGGGTGGATTTGAACCACCCACTGCTCATACTCTATTAACTCAGGGTCCGTATTGGCCAGCTAAATACTCTGTAGGCTAAGGTAATTTGAAGGGTAGATTATTAAACGAAATACAGAACATAAATTAAAATATAAAATGATGAATAAAAGTATTGACGATTGCTGTCAGGCTCTTTATAATAGAAAAAGTCGACAAGTACTTAAACATTATTCCGAAGTAGCTCAGTGGTAGAGCACCGCACTGTTAATGCGATGGTCGTAGGTTCGAGTCCTACCTTCGGAGCCATTTATTTGGCCCCTTGGTCAAGCGGTTAAGACACCGCCCTTTCACGGCGGTAACACGGGTTCGAATCCCGTAGGGGTCACCATACATATATTGAATTATCTTTTCTAATATAATACTTGTGTGTGATACAATTGAAAATATTATTATTGTCGCGGGGTGGAGCAGTTCGGTAGCTCGTTGGGCTCATAACCCAAAGGTCGCAGGTTCAAATCCTGCCCCCGCAACCAAATGGTCCCGTGGTGTAGCGGTTAACATGCCTGCCTGTCACGCAGGAGATCGCCGGTTCGATCCCGGTCGGGACCGCCATTTTTTCAATGGGGTATAGCCAAGCGGTAAGGCAACGGGTTTTGATCCCGTCATGCCCTGGTTCGAATCCAGGTACCCCAGCCAATTTCAGGGTTACTGAGACGAACTTAAAGTTAAAAGTAATTCTTGACAATAAAGGCTAGAAGTTATATAATATAATTTGTCTCGAAAAATATAATTTGCGGTCGTGGCGGAATGGCAGACGCGCTAGGTTGAGGGCCTAGTGGGAGAAATCCCGTGGAAGTTCGACTCTTCTCGGCCGCACCATACATATTCAATTATTTGCGCCCGTAGCTCAATTGGATAGAGTACTTGACTACGAATCAAGCGGTTAGAGGTTCGAGTCCTCTCGGGCGCGCCATTTATCTTTCATATAATTTGCGGGTGTAGTTTAGTGGTAAAACCTCAGCCTTCCAAGCTGATGATGAGGGTTCGATTCCCTTCACCCGCTCCATCATTATTTTGAACCTTGAAAACTGAACAGCAAAACGTCAATAATACAGTCGCGAGCGATCGCGGCAAACTTACTGATCAGCTTCGGCAGATCAAAGCGAATCGCGCGTCTTTCGAGACGGCGATGCGCCAGCAACTATTGAGCAATCAATACTACTCTATAATGGAGAGTTTGATCCTGGCTCAGGACGAACGCTGGCGGCGTGCCTAATACATGCAAGTCGAGCGGAACCATTGGAGCTTGCTCCTTTGGTTTAGCGGCGGACGGGTGAGTAACACGTGGGCAACCTGCCCTGCAGATCGGGATAACTCCGGGAAACCGGTGCTAATACCGAATAGTTTACGGCCTCTCATGAGGCGGTACGGAAAGACGGTTTCGGCTGTCACTGCAGGATCAATACTACTC
>NZ_JAHPZO010000019.1 GCF_019042655.1 Planococcus sp. CP5-4_YE | reverse complement strand
GCCGACATCGAGGTGCCAAACCTCGAACCTATCTACCTCATCGCATCCTGGGGCTGTAGTCGGTCCCAAGGGTTGGGCTGTTCGCCCATTAAAGCGGTACGCGAGCTGGGTTCAGAACGTCGTGAGACAGTTCGGTCCCTATCCGTCGCGGGCGCAGGAAATTTGAGAGGAGCTGTCCTTAGTACGAGAGGACCGGGATGGACACACCGCTGGTGTACCAGTTGTTCTGCCAAGAGCATCGCTGGGTAGCTATGTGTGGCCGGGATAAGTGCTGAAAGCATCTAAGCACGAAGCCCCCCTCAAGATGAGATTTCCCATTGCGCAAGCAAGTAAGATCCCTCAAAGACGATGAGGTAGATAGGTTCGGGGTGGAAGCGTGGCGACACGTGCAGCTGACGAATACTAATCGATCGAGGACTTAACCAATAACTGAAATGCGTTTCCATAATTCAATGTCGATTTATCCAGTTTTGAGCGAACAAGCTCAAACCAGTCCAGTGATGATGGCAAAGAGGCCACACCCGTTCCCATCCCGAACACGGAAGTTAAGCTCTTTTGCGCCGATGGTAGTTGGGGGGTTCCCCCTGTGAGAGTAGGACGTCGCTGGGCAAGTTGAAAGGCCGTTACCGGTTCATTCCGGTAACGGCCTTTTTTGTATGAAATCATTTTTATTTTTTCTGAAACAAGGTCTATTCCCTCTTGCATTCGCACTTTGATTGACCTAATATGAAATTTAATTGCGAAGGAAAGGGTGCAGAAATTGGATATTAACCCATGGTTGATGGTTATAATAATATTTTCTATCAATATTGTCTATGTCACGTTCTTTACAGTGCGGATGATTATGACATTGAAAGGCTTCCGCTATATGGCGGCGTTTGTCAGCATGATTGAAGTAGTTATCTATATAGTAGGTCTAGGTCTTGTGCTGGATAATTTAGATCAAATTCAAAATCTGATTGCTTATGCGATCGGCTATGGCTCTGGAGTTGTTATCGGTTCCAAAATTGAGGAGAAGATGGCGCTCGGCTATATAACAGTTAATGTTATTAGTAACGATGAAAGTGACGAGCTTCCCCAGAAGTTGCGTGAAAAAGGCTATGGAGTAACTGATTGGGAGGCAAATGGGAGAGATGGTGGACGTCAAGCCATGCAGATTTTGACTCCTCGGAAATGGGAATTGAAATTATATAAAACTATTCAGGAAATCGATCCAAAAGCTTTTATTATAGCCTATGAACCAAAAACAATTCATGGTGGATTCTGGGTAAAACAAGTGAAAAGAGGTAGATTATTTAAATGAGTAAAAAGACAATCTGGTTCGAAGTACAGGAAGATGAAACGATGGAAGACTGCCTGAACCGTATGGAACAAGAGGGGTACATGGCTGTTGGACGAAAAGAAGAGCCCTTATTTGAAGAAATTAATGGAGCGCCCGTACCTGTTCGCCAGATTATTAAGTTTAAAGGGAATAAAATCGAAAACTAGCAGAAGATGAGTAAAAAACACGAACGTTAAAAGGTGTGTTTTGGTTATTGTTCGACTTTACCATTGACGCATATGAATCATCTTGTTATGATTAATAAGGAAACCCCATATATGCAGAGGAATCGGCCTCTGCGTCTCTACCAGGACACCGTAAATGTCCGGACTATGCGGGAAAGCAACTTATGGTACTTATAACGGAGGATGTGCTTTTTTATGCCATCACGTATGTTTTCGTTGAATCAAAGTCCTTAAGTAAACTGCTTTTCACGTCATGTGAGCAGTTTATTTGAGGGCTTTTTACTTTTGAAAGAGAGGTTATTGAATGAATCCGCGAATCGGCATCATTATGGGAAGCTCGAGTGACTGGGAAACGATGAAACACGCTTGCGACGTGCTGGATGAATTAGAGATTGGTTATGAAAAAAAAGTGATATCAGCCCATCGGACTCCTGATTTAATGTTCAGTTATGCGGAGGAGGCACGTGCTAAGGGCTTGCATGTCATTATTGCAGGGGCTGGCGGTGCTGCTCATTTACCAGGGATGGTGGCAGCGAAGACTACCTTGCCGGTCATCGGTGTTCCGGTTCAGTCAAAAGCATTGAATGGAATGGATTCTTTATTGTCAATCGTTCAAATGCCTGGCGGTGTGCCAGTTGCAACTGTGGCAATTGGGAAAGCCGGTGCAGTCAATGCCGGACTTTTGGCTGCTCAAATTCTAGGGACGGTTGATCACGATGCAGCGGAAGCTTTGGAAGAACGACGCAAACGGACTGCAGAAACTGTTTTGGAAAGTTCGGGTGATTTGGTGTGACGAGAACAATTTTACCTGGTCAAACTATCGGGATTATCGGTGGAGGACAATTAGGCCGCATGATGGCGTTAGCTGCTAAGGAGGCAGGTTTTAAAATTGCTGTCTTAGACCCAGGCATGGACTCACCAACTGGGCAAGTTGCGGATATCCAAATTGTTGCTCCATTTAACGATTCGCAAGCTTTGGAAGAATTAGCGGAAGTGAGCGATGTCATCACATACGAGTTTGAAAATATTGATGTAGACGGGCTTCGCCACCTAGCTGAAATCACTTATGTACCACAAGGGGCTGAGCTGATTGGGGTCACGCAAAACCGGATTCTTGAAAAGCAGGCGATCCGTGAGGCTGGAGTTCCCGTAGCGAATTATATAGAAGCTTCTTCGTTCGACGAATTGCAAAAGCAGATCGCTCATTTGGAGTATCCCTTTGTCGTTAAAACGGCTAGAGGTGGTTATGACGGAAAAGGCCAGCAAATGGTAGAGAGTGAAAAGCAATTGGCAGCAGCTGAATCCTTATTTCAAAACGGAGATTGTGTAGCGGAAGCGTTTATAGATTTTACGATGGAAATATCTGTTGTGATTCAGCGCAATACACTAGGTGAAACGGCTATATTGCCAATAGGAGAAAATGTCCATAAAAACCATATATTGCATCAAACAATAGTTCCGGCACGTGTTAGCGAAGAAACGTTAACGAAGGCAAAAATTGCAGCAGAGGCGATAGCTGAGCATCTGCAAATGATCGGGACTTTGGCTGTCGAAATGTTTGTGCTGCCGAATGGGGAAATTCTGGTGAATGAATTGGCTCCACGCCCTCATAATTCGGGACATTATTCAATAGAAGCAACGAACATCTCGCAGTTTCATCAGCACATCCGCGCTATTTGCGGCTGGCCATTACGTGAACCGAAGCTGTGGAGCCCTGCTGTGATGGTGAATGTGTTAGGTGAACATGTAGCGCAGCTGACGACGAAAATCGCGCATTACCCGGACTGGTCAATTCATCTATACGGCAAAGACGAAGCGAAGCATAAACGCAAGATGGGGCATGTGACCATTTTGACAGAAGACATAAATCAGACATTACAAGAAATCGACGCATCCGGCATTTGGCCGGAATAATTGGAGGATATAGATTATGATCGCACGTTATACACGCCCGGAGATGGGTGCCATTTGGACAGAAGAAAACAAATACCAAGCATGGTTGGAAGTAGAAATCCTTGCATGTGAAGCTTGGGCAGAAATCGGCGATATCCCAAAAGAAGACGTGGCGAAAATCCGTGAGAATGCTGGTTTTTCTGTAGACCGCATCTTAGAAATTGAAGAAGAAACTCGTCACGACGTAGTGGCTTTTACTCGTGCTGTTTCAGAAACACTTGGGGAAGAGCGCAAATGGGTTCATTACGGATTGACCTCGACGGATGTTGTCGATACGGCGCTTTCCTATCTATTAAAGCAAGCGAACGAAATCCTGCGCAAAGATTTAACGAACTTTATTGATATTTTAGCGGTGAAAGCAAAAGAACATAAAATGACAGTGATGATGGGCCGCACACACGGTGTCCACGCAGAGCCGACAACATTTGGATTGAAATTGGCACTTTGGCACGAAGAAATGAAGCGTAACCTGGAGCGTTTTGAAGCGGCAGCAAAATCGATTGAAACTGGTAAAATGTCCGGTGCGGTTGGAACGTATGCAAATATCGATCCTTTCGTTGAAGAATATGTCTGCAAGAACTTAGGCATTGCTGCATCGCGGATTTCCACACAAACTTTGCAGCGTGACCGTCATGCGCAATATATGAGCACACTCGCATTAATCGCGTCATCGGTCGAAAAATTCGCGACGGAAATCCGCGGCTTGCAAAAGTCCGAAACACGCGAAGTGGAAGAGTTTTTCGCCAAAGGGCAGAAAGGATCTTCCGCAATGCCTCATAAACGTAATCCAATCGGTTCTGAAAATATGACTGGCCTCGCGCGTCTTATTCGCGGCTATATGATGACTGCTTATGAGAACGTATCGCTATGGCACGAACGCGATATCTCGCATTCCTCTGCAGAGCGCGTCATCTTGCCAGATGCGACGATTGCCTTGAACTATATGCTCAACCGCTTTGGTAATATCGTCAAAAACTTGACGGTGTTCCCAGAAAATATGAAGCGCAATATGGATTCGACTTTAGGATTGATCTACTCACAGCGTGTACTTTTGACATTGATCGATAAAGGCATGGCTCGCGAAGCGGCATACGATACGGTACAGCCTTGCGCGATGGAAGCATGGGAAACGCAGACGTCTTTCCGTAAAGTCGTCGAAGCGAATGACACGATCACATCACAGCTAACGAAAGAAGAGCTGGATGATTGCTTTGATTACAACCACCACTTGCAGCAAGTCGATATGATCTTCAACCGTCTCGAATTAAATTAAACGGAGGCATCAATCATGGAAAAAGCTCAGCTATTGTACGAAGGAAAAGCGAAGCGTCTGTATAAAACGGACGAGCAAGGCATTCTTTGGGTGGAATACAAAGATTCCGCCACTGCGTTCAACGGAGAGAAGAAAGAAGAGATTTCAGGCAAAGGGCGCTTGAACAATCAAATCACCTCTTTGCTGTTTGAGAAATTAAAAGCAAATAGCATCGCTTCCCATTTTGTGAAGCAGTTGTCTGATAGCGAGCAATTGGTGCGCGAAGTGAGCATCGTACCTATCGAAGTCGTCGTCCGCAATATCGTCGCCGGCAGCATGGCGAAACGCCTTGGGCTCGATGAAGGCAAAGAGATCGAAAAGCCAGTCGTCGAGTTTTACTTGAAAGACGATGAGCTTGGCGATCCGCTGATTACGGATGATCATGTCGCCATGCTTCAGCTTGCGACAGAGCAGGAAGTGGCGGTCTTGAAAGATAATGCGCGGAAGATCAATGATGTATTGATCGGCTTTTTCCAGGAAATCGGTGTCGATTTGGTCGATTTCAAGATTGAATTTGGCCGTGATGAAAACGGTGAAATCCTGTTGGCAGATGAAATTTCCCCCGATACGTGCCGCCTATGGGATAAGGAAACGAAACAGAAACTCGATAAAGACGTATTTCGCCGGAACCTCGGCAATTTGACGGATGCTTATGAACTCATTTTATCTCGACTGGGAGGACAAAACTGATGAAAAAAGTAAAAGTGTATGTGACATTGCGTGAAAGTGTACTCGACCCACAAGGATCTGCTGTGATGGGATCGCTCCATAAAATGGGCTATGACGAGGTCCAGGATGTCCGGATCGGCAAATATTTGGAACTGGTCATTGGAGACAGTGAACGTGATGTAGATGCTTTGGTCGATGAATTGTGCAACCGGCTGCTTGCGAATACAGTGATTGAAGATTACAGGTACGAAATCGAGGAGGTTGTCTCGCAATGAAATTCGCAGTGATTGTTTTCCCAGGGTCGAATTGTGACTTAGACATGTATCACGCCATCAAGGATGAACTTGGAGAAGAAGCGGAATATGTCTGGCATGATACGCACGACTTAAGCGGTTATGACGGAATCTTGCTTCCAGGTGGTTTCTCATACGGGGATTATTTGCGCGCAGGAGCGATTGCCCGTTTTTCAGGTGTCATGGACGAAGTACGCAAAGCGGCGGAAGCCGGCAAACCGGTTCTCGGCATCTGCAACGGGTTCCAAATTCTAACGGAAGCAGGATTGCTTCCGGGAATGCTTATGCGAAATAAGAATTTGAAATTCACTTGCGGAACCGTCAGTTTGAAAGTCGAGAACGCCCATACTTTATTCACGAATGAATATAAAGAAGGCGAAGAAATCCGCATTCCGGTCGCACACGGGGAAGGCAATTATTATTGCGACGATGCGACGTACCAGCATTTGAAGGACAATAACCAAATCGTTTTCACATACGCAGAGGATTTCAACGGCAGCCGTAATAATATTGCGGGTATCATCAACGAACGCGGCAATGTGCTCGGCATGATGCCGCATCCGGAGCGCGCCGTTTCCGACTTGATCGGCGGAACGGACGGCTTGCCATTATTCAGATCAATCGTTAAACAGTGGAGGGAATCGCATGTCAGTCACGCTTGAGCCGAACACACAGCAGATTAAAGAGCAGCAGCTTTATAAGCAAATGGGTTTATCGGATGCTGAATTCAAAATGGTCGAAGATATTCTCGGCAGAACGCCGAATTACACCGAGACAGGTTTGTTCTCTGTTATGTGGTCTGAACATTGTTCCTATAAAAACTCCAAACCGGTCCTATCGAAATTCCCCACCAAAGGCGACCACGTGTTGCAGGGCCCAGGAGAAGGCGCAGGCATCGTCGATATCGGCGACGGCCAGGCAGCTGTATTCAAAATGGAATCCCATAACCATCCGTCGGCCATTGAACCTTACCAAGGAGCAGCGACAGGCGTCGGCGGCATCATCCGCGACGTGTTCTCGATGGGCGCTCGTCCGATCGCGCTGTTGAACTCGCTGCGATTCGGCGAACTTGAAACACCGCGCGTCAAATATTTGTTCGAGGAAGTGGTCGCAGGCATCGCCGGCTACGGCAATTGCATCGGCATTCCGACGGTCGGAGGCGAAGTGCAGTTTGATGCATCGTATGATGGCAACCCGCTTGTCAATGCGATGTGCGTCGGCTTAATCGACCATAAAGATATCCAAAAAGGCGTCGCTAAAGGAACTGGCAACCCGGTCATGTACGTAGGCGCAAAAACAGGCCGCGACGGCATTCACGGTGCGACCTTCGCTTCAGAAGAGTTGACGGACGCATCCGATGAAAAACGCCCGGCTGTTCAAGTGGGTGACCCGTTCATGGAGAAATTGCTTCTTGAGGCATGCCTGGAACTCGTGAAATCCGATGCACTCATTGGCATACAGGATATGGGTGCTGCAGGACTCACTTCATCTTCAGCGGAAATGGCGTCAAAAGCCGGATCTGGAATCGAGATGGATTTGGATCATGTCCCGCAACGTGAAACTGGCATGACGGCTTATGAAATGATGCTATCGGAATCCCAGGAACGTATGCTGATCGTTGTCAAACAAGGGCGCGAACCGGAAATCGTCGAGCTGTTCGAAAAATACGGCCTTGATGCCGTGACAGTCGGACGGGTAACGGACGATTCCACATTGCGCTTGAAGCATAAAGGCGAAATCGTTGCAGAAGTGCCGGTCGACGCACTGGCAGAAGATGCGCCAGTCTATCACCAAAAATCGAGCGTGCCGGAATATTACCGCGAATTCCAAAGCTTGCCGAACGAAGAGCCGGAAGTGGAAGACCATCAGGCGACGTTGGTTTCATTATTAAAGCAGCCGACTATCGCTTCGAAAGAATGGATTTATAATCAATACGATCACCAAGTGCGTACTAGCACAGTCGTCTCGCCTGGCTCTGACGCTGCGGTAATCCGTGTGCGCGGAACGAATAAAGGCCTTGCGATGACAACGGATTGCAACTCCCGTTATATTTACCTTGACCCAGAAACAGGCGGCAAGATTGCTGTCGCAGAAGCGGCGCGTAACGTCATCGTCTCAGGCGGGCGCCCGCTTGCGATCACCGATTGCCTGAACTTCGGCAACCCGGAAAAACCTGAGATTTTCTGGCAGCTTGAAAAAGCGGCTGACGGCATGTCGGCAGCTTGCCTTCAATTGAACGCACCAGTTATTGGCGGAAACGTCTCTTTATATAATGAAACAAACGGCACAGCGATTTACCCGACGCCGACAATCGGACTTGTCGGGCTGGTCGAAGATTTGAAGCATGTCACGACGCAAGATGCGAAAAAGCAAGGCGATTTCGTCTATCTTGTCGGCGGCAGCATGACAGAATTCGGCGGCAGCGAATTGCAGAAAATGGTAGAAGGCCGTATTTTCGGAAAAGCGCCATCTATCGATTTGGACGTCGAAGCACAACGCCAATCCGCTATCCTTTCTGCCATTCAGCAAGGTTTAGTTCAGTCGGCTCATGACGTAGCGGAAGGCGGCGTCGCTGTCGCTTTGGCTGAGAAGACTTTCGGCAACGGGCTTGGCGTAGACGTAAGCCTTGCCGGTTCTAAGACAACCGCTTTATTCAGTGAAACACAATCGCGCTTTTTGCTGACGGTGTCGCCTGAACAGGCACAAGCGTTCGAGGAAACGGTGAAAGATGCACGGAAAATCGGTGAAGTCACGGGTGATCACATGATCGTCAAAGGGGAAGATGGAGCCGTATGGATCGATGAATCGGTCGAAACGCTCCGCTCCGCCTGGAAAGGGGCTATACCATGCTTGCTGAAATCAGAGGCTTAAACGAAGAATGCGGGATTTTTGGCATTTGGGGCCACACCAACGCAGCGCAACTTACGTATTATGGGCTTCATGCTTTGCAACACCGCGGCCAAGAAGGCGCAGGAATCGTTTCGACTGATGGAGAAGCTTTACGCGCTTTAAAAGGCGAAGGCATGGTCAGTGAAGTGTTCACTCCCGAGAAATTGGAGCAGATTACCGGTACTGCAGCAATTGGTCATGTCCGCTATGCAACAGCAGGCGGCAGCGGCATCGAAAATGTCCAGCCTTTGCTGTTCAACTCGACAACCGGCAGCCTGGCGATTTCGCATAACGGCAATTTGGTCAACGCAACTCAATTAAAAGGGCATTTGGAGCGTCAAGGAAGCATTTTCCAAACGACTTCCGATACAGAAGTGCTTGCGCATTTGATCAAACGCAGCGGTTACGAAAGCTTTGAAGAAAAAGCGAAAAACGCCTTGTCTTTGTTAAAAGGGGCATTTGCGTGTTTAGTTCTGACAGAAGAGGCCATGTTTGTGGCACTCGACCCGAACGGATTACGCCCTTTGTCAGTAGGGAAAATGGGAGATGCGTGGATAGTTGCTTCTGAAACTTGCGCATTCGATATTGTCGGTGCGGAACTTGTCCATTCGGTAGAACCTGGGGAATTCCTCATTGTGAATGATGACGGCATGCGCAAGGAACGTTTTGCTTATCCAGAAGAGCGTTCCATTTGCACGATGGAGTACGTCTATTTTTCCCGTCCGGACTCGGATATTGATGGCATCAATATCCACTCGGCAAGAAAACGGCTTGGCAAGCAATTGGCGAAAGAAGTTCACATCGATGCGGACGTCGTCACGGGTGTTCCTGATTCGAGTATCTCTGCCGCAATTGGCTTTTCCGAACAAAGTGGCATCCCGTACGAGCTCGGGCTCATCAAAAATCGCTATGTTGGCCGAACGTTCATCCAACCTTCACAGGAAATGCGGGAACGCGGCGTTAAGATGAAATTGTCTCCGGTCCGCCAAGTGGTCAAAGGCAAACGCGTTGTCATGGTGGACGACTCGATTGTTCGTGGAACGACTTCCCGGCGTATCGTCGCTTTGCTGAAAGAAGCGGGAGCGACGGAAGTTCATGTTGTGATTAGTTCGCCGCCGATCAAGAATCCTTGTTTTTATGGCATTGATATTAGCACATCGGGTGAATTGATTGCTGCGAATAATACAGTGGAAGAGATGCGCGAAATCATCGGAGCGGATTCACTGACATTTTTGTCGGTTGACGGGATGGTACAAAACATCGGCCGCACGGATCCAGGTTCGAAATGCGGCCATTGCCTGGCATGTTTCACTGGCGAATACCCAACAAATATCTATCCAGATACCGTGTTACCGCACGAAAAAGAAAAAGTGAAATAGGGGGAACCGAAGTGTCTAAAGCGTATGAAAAAGCAGGCGTCAATATCGAAGCAGGCTATGAGGCCGTCAAGCGGATGAAATCTCATGTTGAACGTACCGCACGTACCGGAATGCTCGGTGCATTTGGCGGATTCGGCGGCATGTTCGATTTGTCCGAGCTGAATTTGAAACAACCGGTTCTCGTCTCCGGAACAGACGGTGTCGGCACGAAGCTGAAACTGGCCTTTATGGCGGATAAGCACGATACGATCGGCATCGATTGTGTGGCGATGTGCGTCAACGATATCGTCGCACAAGGTGCGGAACCTTTGTTTTTCCTCGATTATATTGCTTGCGGCAAAGCGGTTCCCGAAAAAATTGAACAAATCGTCAAAGGTGTTGCGGATGGCTGCGTGGATGCAGGCGCCGCATTGATTGGCGGCGAAACCGCTGAAATGCCCGGGCTTTACGATGAGAATGAATATGACATTGCCGGCTTTGCGGTCGGCGCTGCTGAAAAAACGGATATCGTGACAGGCGAGCGCATCCAAGCGGGTGATGTGCTAGTTGGCCTCGCTTCAAGCGGCATCCACTCGAATGGCTATTCACTTGTGCGCCATATTTTATTCGGCGACCAGGAAGGTTCTTTGGATGAGAAAGTGGCGGGCTTTGAAGAGCTCGGCACGCTCGAAACCTTGCTGCTCGAGCCGACTAAAATCTACGCCAAGACGGTTCAGTCCATCCGCACGCAAGCTGACGTCCACGGCATGGCACATATTACGGGCGGCGGATTTATCGAAAACTTGCCGCGCATGATGCCTGATGGGCTAGGCGTTGAGGTCGAGCTTGGCTCTTGGCCGGTGCTTCCGGTGTTTGAGCTTTTGAAAACAAAAGGTGAACTGGCAGACCGTGATTTGTATTCAGTGTTCAATATGGGTATCGGATTTGCAGTGGCCGTTTCTGAAGCGGATGCTGGGGCAACGATTCAGGCAGCAGAAGCGAGCGGTGACAAGGCCTATGTGATCGGCCGCGTGACAGAAATAGAGGGTGTCCAGTTCCAAGGCAGTCAGGACGGGACTTTACATGAAAAATAGAACAAAAATGGCCGTTTTCGCTTCTGGAAACGGCTCTAATTTTCAAGCGCTTTACGAAGCAACTCAAGACGGAAGACTCGATGCGGACATCGTTTTGGTCGTGGCGGATAAACCGTCTGCGTTTGTATTGGAACGGGCAAAGCAGGCAGGAGTGCCGGCGTTGTCTTTTACACCGCGTGATTATGCGTCTAAACAGGCATATGAGTCGATGCTGGTGGAAAAATTAAAGGGAGCGGGTGTCGAGTGGCTCGTACTGGCCGGATTTATGCGGTTGATTGGCCCGGTTTTACTCGCTGCTTATGAAAACCGCATCGTTAATATCCATCCATCGGTGCTGCCAGCGTTTCCTGGAAAAGATGCCATCGGCCAGACGCTTAATGCAGGCGCGCAAGATGCGGGAGTCACCGTGCATTTTGTCGATGAAGGGATGGACACGGGAGCGATCATCGCACAGCGTTCGTTTGCGGTAGACGGTGCGGACCGTGAGACAGTAGAACGCAAAATCCATGAAATCGAACACCAATTATACCCTGAGAGTTTGAAGCAATTATTCAGCCGGCAGCAGTCGGTCTAGGAGGTCCATGAATGAAAAGAAGAGCATTGATGAGCGTATCGGACAAATCCGGCATTTTGGAGTTTGCCCGTGAATTAGTGAAGATGGATGTGGAAATCTTGTCGACAGGCGGCACGCGCAAGCATTTGGAAGACAATGGCGTTCCGACGACGGCAGTCGACGAAGTGACCGGATTCCCTGAAATTTTAGGTGGACGCGTGAAAACTTTGCATCCGCTGATCCATGGCGGTTTGCTCGCGAAACACGACGATAGCGAACACCAGCAGCAAATGAACGATAACGGCATCGCACCGATCGAATTTGTCTGCGTCAATTTGTACCCATTCCGCGAAACGATTTCAAAACCGGATGTGACAGTTGATGATGCCATTGAAAACATCGATATCGGCGGCCCGACGATGTTGCGTTCGGCGGCGAAAAACCACGCTTACGTGACGGTTATCGTCGATTCCGTTGATTACGAAGCGGTACTTGCAGAACTGCGCGAGGAGCAAACAACGAGCCCTGAGCTGCGCCGGAAACTCGCAGCGAAAGTATTCCGCCATACTGCGGCGTATGATGCGTATATTTCCAATTACTTAACGGAGCTGACGGATGAACAGTATCCGGAACAATTGACCCTTACATATGAATTGTCCCAAGCGCTGCGCTACGGGGAAAACCCGCACCAAAAAGCAGCGTTCTACAAGAGTGCGCTCGGTTCAGATTTCTCGATCGCACATGCTATGCAATTGCACGGCAAAGAGCTTTCCTATAACAATATCCAAGATGCTAACGCCGCACTTCAAATCATCAAGGAATTTACGATGCCGGCAAGTGTCGCGGTGAAGCATATGAACCCGTGCGGCGTCGGGACCGGTGCTACTCTTTTCGAATCGTTCAAAAAAGCGTATGAAGCGGATTCGACCTCCATTTTCGGCGGCATTGTCGCCTTGAACCGTGAAGTCGACCTCGAGACAGCTGAGCAATTGTCGCAGATCTTCCTCGAGATCGTCATCGCACCGGCATTTACAGAAGAGGCACTCGAAGAACTCGGCAAAAAGAAAAACATCCGCTTGTTGACGGTGCCGTTTGAAACAGAACGCCGCGACAAATGGAATACAGTGACTGTCGAAGGCGGCTTGCTCGTCCAGGAGCCGGATGCATTCGGCTATGAAGATGCAGATATCCGCGTCGTAACAGAAAGACAACCAACAGAACAAGAACTCAAAGCCTTGAAACTAGGCTGGAGCGTTGTGAAACATGTTAAATCTAATGCGATTGTCGTGTGCGACGAGTCGATGACTTTAGGCGTAGGCGCAGGGCAAATGAACCGCGTTGGGGCAGCCGCCATTGCACTTGAGCAGGCAGCTGAAAAAGCGCAAGGCGCAGCGATGGCATCGGATGCTTTCTTCCCGATGTCCGATACGGTGGAAGCCGCAGCGAAAGCCGGCATCAAAGCGATCATCCAGCCGGGCGGTTCGAAAAAAGATCAGGAGTCGATTAATGCGGCGAACGCGCACGGCATCGCGATGGTCTTTACAGGCGTCCGCCATTTCAAACATTAATCGGAGGTGCACGGCTATGAACGTATTGGTTATCGGTAAAGGCGGGCGCGAACACGCGCTTGCCCATCAATTCGCCATCTCGCCATCGGTCGCGAAAGTTTATGTGGCGCCTGGCAATGACGGCATGGAACAAGACGCACAGATCGTAGACATAAACGAGACGGATTTCGCAGCTTTGGCAGCGTTCGCTAAAGACAATGATATCGCCTTTACATTCGTCGGGCCTGAACAGCCGCTTTCAGAAGGCATCGTCGATTTCTTTGAAGCACGCGGCTTGAAGATCTTCGGTCCCGATAAAGCAGCTGCGCGCATCGAAGGCAGCAAAGCGTTCGCTAAGGAATTGATGAAGAAATACGCGATTCCGACCGCAGCTTATGAAAGTTTTATAAATACAGAAGAAGCTATAACATATATCAAGCAGCAAGGAGCGCCGATTGTCATCAAAGCTGATGGGCTCGCTGCTGGGAAAGGCGTTGTCGTCGCCCAAAGTGAACAGGAAGCAATCGATGTGGTAAAGGATATGCTGGATGGCCAGAAATTTGGCGACTCGGGATCGACCGTCGTCATCGAGGAATTTTTGGACGGGGAAGAATTTTCCTTTATGTCCTTCGTCCAGGATGGCAAGATCTATCCGATGGTCATCTCACAAGACCATAAGCGCGCGTTTGATGGCGATAAGGGGCCGAACACCGGTGGCATGGGTGCGTACTCGCCAGTGCCGCAGATTTCGGAATCGGTCGTGGATGAGACTTTCGCAAAAATCGTGCGCCCTACGGTAGAAGCGATGAGTAGTGAAGGCACTCCGTTCAATGGCATTTTATACGCTGGCATCATCTTGACGGCTAGTGGCCCAAAAGTAATCGAATTCAATGCGCGTTTTGGCGATCCCGAAACGCAAGTGGTCTTGCCTCGCCTTAAGACCGACCTTGGCGCATTTATCGCGGCCATTTTGGATGGAGGGGAAATGGAACTCGAATGGGACGTGCGCACTGTACTCGGCGTGGTCATTGCAGCGGACGGTTATCCGGGAACTGTGGAAAAAGGCGCGGTCTTGCCGGAGCTTGCGCAATTGCAGGGAGTGGCGGTGACTCATGCCGGCACGAAGCGTTCAGAAGGCCGCTTTACAGCAAACGGCGGCCGTGTATTGCTTGTCGCAGGCAGCGGAGAGACATTGGCAGACGCTCAAAAAACCGTCTATCAAGCACTCGGGAAATTGGAGTGGGACGGGTTATTTTACCGCACAGATATCGGTTGGCGTGCAATTTAAGTGAATAATTGTTATAATAGAATGGCACAATTTCATCGTGGAACTGTGTCATTTTATTTATGCAGCATCGCGCTGCAGAGGATTTTCAAAAGCCCACTTTTACCTCTTTTACTAAACTCCAATTTTTACCCATCAGTACCTCGGAACCAACAAAACCAGCAGGGCATTCAAACTCGGAAGGAGCAAAAATGATGAACTGGTATGAAAAACTGAATCAATATTTCCCAGTGGAGGAAATGAAATCGAAAGAACATATGGACACATTGCTGAAGGAAAAAGGCAGTGTCTACTACAAAGACGAGGGGCCGTATCACGTCTTGATGTATGCGGAATTCCCAAGCTTTTCGTTCGTCGACTATTTGTTTGTGTCAAAAGAATCGCGTGGCATGGGCATCGGCAAGAAAACTTTGCAAATGCTCAAGGATAAGGACAAGCCGATCATTTTGGAAGTCGAACCGGTCGATTACGAAGACACGGATTCCGAAAAACGCTTGCGCTTTTATGCACGTGAAGGTTTCGAACATGCCTCGTCAATCGGCTACTGCCGCCGTTCGCTAGCGACTGGCGAAGAAAACTCGATGGAAATTCTTTACTGGGCGCCGAACGGTGAAACCGAAGAAGAGATTTTCGAAGCAATGCAAAAAATGTATGAAGACATCCATACGTACAAAGACGAGCATTTTTACGGCGAGTCGTATGATCCGGTTTCGGACGTATTGACGAGAAAAGAGCAAGATCAGCAGGATATTCTGAAGCCTTTCAGCGATCCGGTCAATAAATAAACAAAAATCCACGTCACTGAGACGTGGATTTTTTATGTCCGATTCCGCATAAGAGGGGTACGTTTTCACGTCATTCTCTGTAAAAAAATGCATAATTATGCTAGTATACGATATATGGATATTGAATAGAGAGCAGGTGCCTTCGGATGGTAAACCCTTTATGGAGAAATACAGAAATACGGAAACAATTGAAGATTGTATCGAAAGAATTGTCCCCGGATCTTGTGCTGACGAATGCCACATATCTGCACGGGATATTTAAAAAATGGATGAATGGAAACATATGGATCAACGGAGACCGTATCATCTACGCAGGGCAAGACATGCCGAAAATCGATGATTCGACGGAAGTGGTAGATGTCAGCGGCAAGTGGATCGTGCCTGGCTATATCGAGCCGCATGTCCATCCTTATCAACTCTACAATCCCCAGCAATTCGCTGATTATGCTGCACAAGGTGGAACTACCGGGTTCATCTCAGACAACTTGCCATTATTTTTATCATTAGAAAACGAGAAAGCGTTTACATTGCTTGACCGCATGGCAGAGCTGCCGTTCACGTTTTATTGGTGGACGCGATTCGACTCTCAGACGGAACTTGTCGGGGAAGACCAAAAATTCACGTCGAAAGCGGTCGGCGAGTGGCTGGAGCGTCCGGATGTTATCCTTGGCGGTGAATTGACGGGCTGGCCGAAACTATTGGCTGGCGATGACCAGATGCTTTATTGGATCCAAAAAGCGAAAATCAGCTTGAAAAAGATTGAAGGACATTTCCCGGGAGCTTCAGAAAAGACTCTGGCGCGCATGAAGCTGCTGGGCGCTGACGGGGACCATGAAGCGATGACCGTCGACGAAGTGGAAATGCGTTTATTGCATGGCTATGGCGTAACACTGCGACATTCCTCGATTCGCCCGGATTTGCCGAAACTCTTGTCAGGGATTGTCGAGCGGGAATTGAATGTGTTCGATAAACTGATGATGACAACAGATGGCTCGACGCCGGTGTTCCATAAAGACGGCGTGATGGATTTGTGCATCCAAATCGCGCTTGACGCAGGCGTTCCGGCGATCGATGCCTATATGATGGCTTCTTATAATGTGGCACGCTATTACAACTTGACGAGCTTGCATGGCTTGATCGCGACGGGGCGCTATGCGAATTTGAACATCCTCGATTCGATCGACAACCCGGTACCAAGCGGCGTCATTTCAAAAGGGGTTTGGCTCAAGCGCGATGGGCAGAAAGTACGTTCGCTCGATAATGTGGATTGGTCGGTGCTGCCGGAATTGAACCTTGAGTTCGATTTGAGCGATGACGATTTCCAGTTCTCGATGCCTTTTGGCGTGGAAATGGTTAACGATGTCATCACCAAGCCGTATTCCGTGAGTGTCGATACGAACGTCGAACGCTTATCGAAAGAACATGGCGAAAGCTTTCTTATGCTCCTCGATAAAAATGGCAAATGGCGTGTCAATACTTTGGTCAAAGGCTTTGCGACCGAAGTCGATGGATTTGCTTCATCCTATACGAATACGGGAGACATCGTCTTGATCGGCAAAAGCCGAAAAGACATGTGGAAAGCGTTTGAAGAGGTGAAGCGCCTCAAGGGCGGTATCGTCTTGGTTGAAGGCGGCGAGACGATTTGTGAATTGCCGTTGCCTATTGGCGGCATCATGTCCGATTTGCCGATGGAGCCGTTGATGGAACAGGAAACTGCGTTGAAGAAGGCATTGAAAGAGCGCGGCTATGAACATGGCGACGCTGTTTATACATTATTGTTCTTGATGGCGACCCATTTGCCGTACGTCCGCATTACCCAAAAAGGGATATACGATGTGATGAATAAAACCATCTTATTCCCGGCATTCATGAGGTGACAGGGATGAAAAAATGGCTGATCTTGCTTGCTTTGCTGCTTGTTGCAGCTGTCTTGGTTTTTTGGCTGATCGGAAGGGAACAAGCGGGAGAGCAGGAAACGCCCGAAAATCCAGCAATCCCGGAGGCGCCTGAAGTGCCAGAGGAAGTGCTCACCACAGCCCCGTTCACAGGCATGCAAGAAGACGGGCCATACGACAGGCGGGCAGTGATGGCAGTCATCAATAATCATCCGGCGGCCCGGCCGCAAACGGGTTTGATAGAAGCTGATATGGTATTTGAGTTGATTGCTGAATACAATATCACGCGATTTTTGGCGCTTTATCAAAGCGAGTTTCCCGTGAACATCGGGCCTGTCCGCAGCGCGCGCGATTATTTTGTCGAATTAGCAGACGCATACGATGCGTTTTTCATCGCCCATGGCTACAGTCCGGAAGCAAAGCAATTGCTTGATTCGGGAGTGGTCGACCATATCAATGGCATGCAATATGACGGAACTTTGTTCAAGCGTTCATTGGACCGTGTGGCGCCTCACAATTCCTATATCACTTATGAAAATGTCGAACTTGCGATGGAGATGACTGGCGCTTCATCCAATTACCGTATGAAAGCACCTTATACTTTCTCTGCACCGGGCAGTAATGATAAACTAGGAGAACAAGCTGCTTCTATAGAAGTAACCTACGGTGGGGATCCGCTTTTTGCGAGCGCCTATACTTACGATGCTGAGTCGCAGCTTTACAGCCGGTCATCGGGCGGAACCGCGACTGCAGATAAGGAAACTTCACAGCGTATCGAAGTCGCTAATGTGCTGGTCATTGAAACTGCCCATGAAACAATCGATGCTAAAGGCCGCCAAGAGATCGATCTGACATCAGGCGGGCGAGCATTGTTGTTCCGTGATGGCCGTGTGCAGGAAATCATGTGGCGCGAAGAAGGTGGCATGCTTGTGCCAGTCGCAGTAAATGAGATAGCTGATTTGACGCAAGGAAAAACCTGGGTCCATATTATTCCGGATTCACCGGGAATTGGCCAGGCGGTTCAGTATAGCCCGTAACAGCGGGAACAATCGAAGAGCAATGAAAGGACGTTGAATGTGCATGCAAGTTGATAAGATAAGAGGACCGCAGACCGATCAATTGATCGAAGCGGTACTGGCATTGGAAAATAAAGAACAAGCCTATCGTTTTTTTGATGATTTGTGCACGATCAGCGAGATCCAATCGTTATCGCAGCGCTTTGAAGTGGCGCATATGCTGCGCTTGAAAAAGACCTACGAAAAAATCAAGAACGAAACGGGTGCGAGCACAGCGACGATTTCCCGCGTGCGCCGCTGCCTCAACTACGGCAATGATGCTTATGAGGAAATGCTTGATGTGCTCTATCCGGAAGAAAAACAAGTAGAACTACCAAAAGACTGACCAGCGAAAGCCGCTGGTCAGTTTTTTTATGCGCTAATTCGCTCATTTGTGGATGGATGGGAACGGAGTGTTGGCTGATCTTTTGTTATAATGGAAAGATGAAAACAAAAGTACAGTTAGGAGAATACCTGTGGACTTTCAAACATGGCGCCATGTCTTTAAATTAGACCCTGCAAAAGAAATTTCAGCTGGACATTTGGAACGAATTTGCGAATCCGGGACTGATGCCATCTTGATTGGCGGAAGTGATGATGTCACACTCGACAATGTCTTAGAATTGATGGCTCGCGTGCGTCGCTATTCGGTGCCGGTGGCGCTCGAAGTGTCGACGGTCGAATCGGTGACGCCAGGGTTTGATTATTATTTCATCCCGACGGTGCTCAATAGCAACGATCCGAAATGGATCAAAGGCCTCCATCACGAGGCGATCCGTGAATACGGCGAGATTATGGACTGGACGGAAATCGTGCCGGAAGGCTATTGCATTTTGAATCCAGACTGCAAAGCGGCAAGCTTAACCGGGGCGGATGCATCCTTGACAGAAGAGGATGTGCTCGGATATGCGCGCATGGCGGAGCATTTTTTCAAGCTGCCGATCTTTTATCTGGAGTACAGCGGCATGTTTGGCAATCCGGAACTTGTCCGGAAAGCCGCATCGGTGCTGTCTAATACACGGTTATTTTACGGCGGCGGCATCGATTCAGCGGAGCGCGCCAAGGAAATGGCAGGCATCAGCGACACGATCGTTGTCGGTAATATCATATACGAAGATCTAAACAAAGCGCTTGCGACCGTCAAGGCAGTTGCGGAAACGGCTGAGCAATCGTTATAATAAAAGGAACAAACGTTCGAGGTGGTGCACAATGGAATTAATCACAAAAAATCTGTTGCGGGGAATGAACCCCGAGCAGGAAGAAGCAGTCAAAACAACAGAAGGCCCGCTATTGATCATGGCCGGTGCGGGATCTGGGAAAACACGTGTGCTGACACATCGCATTGCATACTTGGTGCTGGAAAAACAAGTCTATCCGTCCAATATCCTGGCGATTACGTTCACTAATAAAGCGGCACGTGAAATGCGTAATCGAATCGATGGGCTGCTTGGCCACGGGACCGGCGACCGCATGTGGGTATCGACCTTCCACTCGATGTGTGTGCGCATCTTGCGCCGCAATATCGACCGGCTGGGCTTTTCGAAAAGCTTCTCGATTTTGGATACGACCGACCAATTGACGGTCATCAAAAATGTCTTGAAGCAGCAAAACCTGGATCCGAAAAAATACGAACCACGAACGATGCTGAACGCTATTTCTTCATCAAAAAATGAATGCATTGACGCGGAAACCTTCGCGGCCAATGCCAATCAATTTAACCCATATGAAAAAACGGTTGCGGAAGTGTTCACAGGCTACCAGAAGCGATTGCAGAAAAACCAATCGCTCGATTTCGATGATTTGATCATGATGACCTTGAGACTCTTTGAAACCGTACCGGATGTGCTGGAATATTATCAGGATAAATTTCATTATATCCATGTGGATGAGTATCAGGATACGAATAATGCCCAATATCAACTGGTGCAGCTAATGGCGAAGAAATTCAAGAACATTTGCGTTGTCGGCGATTCCGATCAGTCGATCTACCGCTGGCGCGGGGCGGATATTACCAATATCCTGTCGTTCGAAAAGGATTATCCGGATGCCAAAGTAATTATGCTCGAACAAAATTACCGTTCGACCAAACGCATTTTGAAGGCGGCAAACGACGTCATCCAGAAAAATACGAGCCGCTACCCGAAAGAATTGCGTACCGATAATGACGAAGGGCCTGCGATTACGCTCCATAAAGCAGGCGATGAGCGCCAGGAAGCCCAGTACATCGTCCAGACCATCCAAAACCTCATGCAGGAAGAAGGATACAAAACCTCTGATTTCGCCATTCTTTATCGGACCAATGCCCAATCGCGTATTCTAGAGGAAATGTTCGTCAAATCGAATATGAGCTATACAATCGTCGGCGGCACGAAATTCTATGACCGCAAGGAAATCAAGGACTTGCTCGCGTATTTGCGCTTGATTGCCAATAACGAAGATGACTTGTCGCTCGCGCGCATCATCAATGAACCGAAACGGGGCATTGGTGCAACGTCATTTGAGAAAATGGCGCGTTTTGCGATCGAACAGGACCGCACCATCATGGATTCCTTGCAGGAAGCGGATTTCATGGGCTTGACGGCGAAAACCGCACAGACTGCGCTTGAATTCCGGGCAATGATCGCCGGATTCACCGAAATGCAGGAATTTTTGTCGGTGACGGAATTGGTGGAAGAAGTGCTGAAGAAATCCGGCTATCGCCAGATGCTCCAAAATGACAAGACCATTGAAGGCGAAAGCCGCCTCGAAAACTTGGATGAATTCCTGACAGTGACGCAAGCGTTTGAAAAACAAAGCGACGATAAGTCATTAGTGGCGTTCTTGACCGATTTGGCTTTGATCGCGGACATCGATTCATTGGATGAGGAAGAAGAACAAGGCGATGGCCCGATCATCCTCATGACGATGCACGCAGCGAAAGGCCTGGAATTCCCGGTCGTGTTCATCGCGGGGCTGGAAGAAAACGTCTTTCCGCATTCGCGTTCGAATAATGACGAGGAAGAATTGGAAGAAGAACGGCGCTTGGCGTATGTTGGCATCACGCGCGCCGAGAAACGGCTGTATTTGACGCATGCTTCGTCACGGACGATTTTCGGCAAGAGCAATTTCAATATGCCGTCGCGCTTTATTTCCGAAATTTCGGAAGAGCTGATCGAACAAACCATTGCCAACCACCGTGCAGGCGCAGCGACAAGCTATAAGCAGGCGCCGAGACGAAAAGCGGTCATGAAGCCCTCTTACCAGCAATCCGGCGGCGACCGCTTAGGCTGGAAAACAGGCGACCGCGCGAAGCATAAAAAATGGGGCACAGGCACTGTCGTCAATGTCAAAGGCGACGGCGAACAAACAGAACTCGATATCGCCTTCCCGAGCCCGACAGGCATCAAACGCCTGCTCGCAAAATTTGCGCCGATCGAAAAAGAATGATCTGGAGGAACTTGAATGGACCGCATCAAAGCTGAAGAACGTGTAACCGAATTGAATGAATTGCTCCGGAACTACGGGCATGCCTATTATGTGCTCGATAAGCCAAGCGTGCCGGATGCCGTGTACGATCAATTGCTCAACGAATTGATCGAACTGGAAAATTTATATCCCGACTTGATTTTCCCGGACTCCCCAACACAGCGGGTCGGCGGGACACCCTTGTCGAATTTCGAGAAAGTCCGCCACGAGCGGCCGATGCTCAGTTTGTCGAATGTCTTCAATGAAGAAGATTTGCGTGATTTCGATAAACGTGTGCGCGGCGGTGCCGGGGACTCGGTGGAGTATGTGTGCGAACTGAAGATTGACGGCCTGGCCGTTTCGCTTCATTACGAGAACGGCAAATTCGTGCGCGGCTTGACGCGCGGCGACGGCCGTGTCGGGGAAGACATTACGGTCAACCTGCGCACAGTCCGCTCGATTCCGCTGAAATTAAAAGAGCCGGTGTCGATCGAAGTGCGCGGCGAAGTGTTCATGCCGAAAAAATCATTCCATGCACTTAACGAAGATCGCGAAGAGCGGGGCGAAGAATTATTCGCCAACCCGCGAAATGCCGCAACCGGTTCTTTGCGCCAATTGGATTCGAAAATTGCCGCCAAGCGCAATTTGGATGTCTTCATCTATGGCATTGGCGGAGACGGGGAAACTTACGGCTTAAACAACCATGACGAGTCGCTTCAATATTTGACGGATCTCGGTTTTAAAACGAACGGCGAGCGGAAAGTTTGCCGCTCGGTGGAAGAAGTGCTTGCATACATTGAACAGTGGACGGACGGGCGCAACCAGTTGAGCTATGAAATCGATGGCATCGTCATCAAAGTCAACCGCTTTCTCCATCAGCAAGATCTCGGATTTACGGCGAAAAGCCCGAAATGGGCAACCGCCTATAAATTCCCGGCAGAAGAAGTGATGACGACCGTACGTGATATCGAGCTGAGTATCGGCCGAACCGGCGTCGTCACGCCGACAGCCATTTTGGAACCGGTAGCAGTTGCGGGCACTACAGTGCAGCGTGCATCCCTCCATAATGAAGACTTGATTCGGGAGCGCGACATCCGCATCAATGATAAAGTCATCATCCGAAAAGCGGGTGATATCATTCCCGAAGTCGTCAAAGCGCTGATCGAAATGCGTTCCGGCGATGAACAGCCGTTTGAAATGCCGACCGAATGTCCAGCATGCGCAAGTGAACTGGTGCGCATTGAAGGGGAAGTGGCGCTGCGCTGCGTCAACCCGAAATGCCCGGCGCAAATCGTCGAAGGCATGATCCACTTTGTTTCGCGCAATGCGATGAACGTCGACGGCCTCGGCGAGAAAGTGATCGAGCAATTATATCGAGAAGGGCTTATCCAGGATATTTCGGACCTCTATGCTTTGACGAAAGAGCAATTGATGACTCTTGAGCGCATGGGCGATAAATCCGCGACCAACCTGATCGAGGCGATCGAAGCCTCCAAGAGCAATTCGATGGAACGGCTGTTATTCGGCCTCGGCATCCGCCACGTCGGTGAACGCGGTGCGCGCATCCTGTCGGAACATTTCGGCTCGTTGGATCAGTTGATGCAGGCAAGCCTGGAACAATTGATTGCCATCCATGAAATCGGCGATAAAATGGCAGATGCCGTCGTGACGTATTTTGAAAAAGAAGAAGTTTTGGCACTTGTGGAACGTTTACGCGAGCGCGGCGTCAATCTATCCTATACAGGTACGATCATTCGCGTGGAAGAAGGTGCCAATGCGTTTGCCGGCAAAAAAATCGTGCTGACCGGGAAATTGGAAAACATGACCCGCCAGGAAGCCGGCGCTCGGATCGAAGCGCTCGGCGGCAAATTGACAGGCAGCATCAGTAAGAAAACCGATTTGCTGATCGCCGGCGAAGAAGCCGGTTCCAAGCTCGACAAGGCACAAGATCTCGGCGTGGAAGTGTGGAATGAAGAACGCCTGCTTATGGAATTGAACGAATAAGGAGATTAGCATATGAAACGCATTTGGTGGATTCCGATCAGCATATTGCTGCTTTCGGGATGTGTCCCTTCCGGAAATGACGAGGCGGAAGTGATCAACACAGAACAAGAAGAGGCGGAAACAGCGATCATCCCGAGCATGCAATTGGATGATCAATATTACCGGACGCTGTTGCCTTATAAGCAAAGCGCCACCCGCGGAAAAATCGTCAGCCGCCTGAATTCGCGCTATGACATCAAAGAAGCGGAGCACGGCCTATTGCGCCTGTCACAGCAGCAGTTCTCACCGGATGATTATTATTTCCAGGAAGGCCAAAAAATCACCGATGAAGAAGCTTCGCTGTGGCTCCAACGCGAAAGCAAAGATAATCCTCAAGGGCTAAACCCGGAGGATGGCCGCAGCCAAGCGGAGACCGACGGGGGCGAACGCCCGCAACCGGAACTGCTGGCGCATATCCTTGAGCAAAATTACCTGGTCAAAACCGAGGAAGACAAAATCCGTCTCGGTGGGGTGTCCATCGGGCTTGCCATGAATACGGTATATTATAGTTCGACAGATAACATCCCTTATGAGGAGTCTATCCCCCAGGAACAAATCGTGTCAGAGGGCAAGCGGATGGCTGATGAAATTGTCAAGCGCTTAAGGGAGAAAGAAGGAATGGCGGATGTGCCGATCCTCGTCGCTTTATTTGCGCAAAATAGCCGCAACGCGATGACGCCCGGCACGTATTTCTCTTATGGCGCTTCCCCGAAAGGCGAGACGGAAGTGGCGAACTGGAATGATGTCGACGAAGAGTATGTCGTATTCCCGACTTCCGGGACGGACGAGCAATACCGGGATATTGATACGGCATTTCGCAATTTCAAGCAAGATGTCGAATTGTACTTCTCGAATTTCACTAGCGTCATCGGCAAAGGCTTTTATCAAAGCGGCCAATTGCAGGAGATGAAAATCGAAATCCCGATCCAGTTTTATGGCTCGGCTGAAGTGATCGGCTTTACGCAATATGTCACCGGCCTGATCTTGGATCATTTCCCGGACGATATCCAGATTGAAGTGAACGTCACGTCGACCAATGGCGCGGAAGCACTCATTTTACGGAAAGCCGGGGAAACGGAACCGGTTGTCCATATTTACGAGTAAGTGTGCAATTTAAAGGGGCAGCCAGCTGGCTGTCTCTATTCATTTTTTTAGAAAAATGGTATGATAGACCGTATGTTTATTGAATCCGGAGGTGTAGAAAATGGCGAAAATGACAAAAGAAGAAGTAATCGAAGTGGCCCACTTGGCGCGTTTAGCAATTACCGATGAGGAAGCTGTGCATTTTGCGGATCAATTGGAAGCGATCACCAATGCGATGGAATTGCTCAATGAATTGGATACGGAAAATGTAGAACCGACAACACATGTATTGCCGCTGGTCAATGTGATGCGCGAAGACAAGTCGATCGAAGGCTTGCCGCGTGAAACAGTAATGAAAAACGTAAAAGAGCACGAAGGCGGACAAGTGCGTGTGCCAACGATTCTAGACTGATTGTGAGGAGGAGAACAGATGAAGTTAGCTGATAAAACTGCAAACGAATTGCAGGAATTACTACATAGTAAAGAATTGTCGATTGCGGATTTGACGGAAGCGACATTCAAGCGCATCAAGGAATTGGACCCGAAAGTAGATGCCTTTTTAGCTTTGAATGAAGAGCAGGCGACAAAACAAGCGGCTGAAATGGACCAAGCGGATACGGGGGAACGCAGCCCACTTTTCGGACTGCCGATCGGCGTGAAGGATAATATCGTCACGGAAGGATTGGAGACGACAGCATCAAGCTTGATCCTGAAAGGCTTTAACCCGATCTACAATGCAACGGTTGTGGATAAATTGCGCGCAGCCGGCATGGTCATTGTCGGGAAATTGAATATGGATGAATTCGCCATGGGTTCTTCCAATGAAAACTCTTATTATAAAAATACGAAAAACCCATGGAACCTGGAAACCGTTCCAGGCGGTTCGTCGGGCGGTTCAGCTGCGGCTGTAGCAGCAGGCGAAGTTCCATTCACACTCGGTTCCGATACAGGCGGATCGATCCGTCAGCCGGCTGCTTTTTGCGGCGTCGTCGGCATGAAGCCGACATACGGGCGTGTTTCCCGTTTCGGGTTGATCGCTTATGCGTCATCATTCGACCAGATCGGTCCGATCACGCGCACTGTCAAAGACAATGCTTTGTTGTTGAACGCTATTTCCGGGCACGATGAAAAAGATTCAACGTCTGCTAACGTTGAAGTGCCTGACTTCACAGCGGCACTGACTGGCGATATCCAAGGCCTTCGCATCGGCGTGCCGAAAGAATATTTCGCAGAAGGCGTCAGCGAAGCATCGAAACAAGCTGTGAAAGATGCGTTAAAAGTATTGGAAGAACAAGGCGCAACATGGGAAGAGATTTCCTTGCCGCACTCCAAATACGCGCTTTCCACTTATTACATCTTGGCTTCATCTGAAGCATCGTCCAACTTGTCCCGTTTCGACGGCATCCGCTACGGCTACCGTACAGAAAAAGCCGGCAGCTTGCTTGAGTTCTATATGAACACGCGCTCTGAAGGCTTTGGCGACGAAGTGAAGCGCCGCATCATGCTCGGAACTTACGCACTCAGCTCCGGCTATTACGACGCTTACTATAAAAAAGCGCAAAAAGTGCGTACTTTGATCAAACAGGATTTCGATAAAGCCTTCGAAAACTTCGATGTTATCGTCGGGCCGACAACGCCGACGCCGGCATTCAAGATTGGTGAAATTATCGATGACCCGTTGACGATGTATGCAAACGACATCTTGACGATTCCTGTCAACCTAGCAGGCGTTCCAGCCATCTCTGTCCCTTGCGGATTTGACAACGGCTTGCCGCTGGGCTTGCAGATTATCGGCAATTATTTCGATGAAGAAACCGTCTACCGCGTCGCGGATGCCTATGAGCAGGCGACCGGATTCCATAAAGAAACACCGCAAACATGGGAGGGAGCCGCACAATGAATTTCGAAACGATTATCGGGCTTGAAGTCCACGTCGAACTGAAGACGGAATCCAAAATGTTCTCACCTTCCCCGGCACATTTTGGTGCTGAACCAAATACCAACACGAACGTCATCGACCTTGGCTACCCTGGGGTCTTGCCTGTCGTCAATAAAACGGCTGTCGATTGGGCGATGAAAGCGGCACTGGCTTTAAACTGCGAGATTACGCGCCACACCAAATTCGACCGCAAAAACTATTTCTATCCGGATAACCCGAAAGCTTACCAAATTTCCCAGTTTGATCAGCCGATCGGCGAACACGGCTGGCTAGAAATCGAAGTGAACGGCGAGAAAAAACGCATCGGCATTACGCGTCTTCATATGGAAGAAGATGCCGGCAAGTTGACACATACGGGCAATGGCCATTCTCTTGTCGATTTTAACCGCCAAGGCACGCCATTGATCGAAATCGTTTCGGAGCCGGACATCCGCACGCCGGAAGAAGCGTATGCGTATTTGGAGAAAATCAAATCGATCATCCAATACACAGGCGTTTCCGATGTGCGCATGGAAGAAGGCTCGCTACGCTGCGACGCGAATATCTCCTTGCGCCCATACGGCCGTGATGAATTCGGCACAAAAACTGAGCTGAAGAACTTGAACTCGTTCAACTTCGTTAAAAAAGGCTTGGAGCACGAACAGATCCGCCAAGAGCAAGTATTGCTTGCAGGCGGCATCATCGAGCAGGAAACACGCCGCTATGATGAATCAACTGGCAAAACCTTGCTGATGCGCATCAAGGAAGGTTCGGATGATTACCGTTACTTCCCGGAACCGGACCTGGTTGATATCGTCATCGACGATGCATGGCTCGAGCGCGTGCGCGCAGAAATCCCTGAACTTCCGGATGCCCGCAAAGCCCGCTACGTATCAGAACTTGGCTTGTCGTCTTACGATGCCATGGTATTGACTTTGCAGAAGCCGATTTCCGATTTCTTCGAAGCGACTGTCAAAGCTGGAGCCGATGCGAAACTGGCATCGAACTGGCTGATGGGCGAAGTGTCCGCTTACCTCAATGCACAGAATAAAGAGCTAGAGGATACGGAACTGACGCCAGAAGGACTTGCCGGCATGATCAAATTGATCGGCGAAGGCACGATTTCTTCGAAAATCGCCAAAAAAGTCTTTAAAGAATTGATCGAAAAAGGCGGCGACGCGAACAAGATCGTCAAAGCACAAGGCTTGGTGCAGATCTCGGACGAAAAGGTATTGCTCGAGTACGTCACCAATACTTTGGATGCCAATCCGCAGTCGATCGAAGATTATAAGAACGGGAAAGACCGCGCAATCGGCTTCCTCGTCGGGCAAATCATGAAAGCGACAAAAGGGCAGGCCAACCCGCCGCTCTTAAACAAAATCCTCCTAGAGGAAATCGCGAAACGTTAATCAAAAAAAGGATGGCTCACTCAGCCATCCTTTTTTTGTGGTTTATTTTAGTGAAGTGGATTCGGGAAGTTCGAAGTTTAATGAGGAATATTATTGATTAAGATTCCGCTTTAAGGGGACGCTTTCCGGAGGGCTAAACCCTTGTGCTCCCACATCTGCATACAGATGCGTCGCAAATGAATGGACTCGGTTCACCTCGCTCATTCATTCATTGAGCCGCTTCGATCGCTATGCAAAACCAGGCCTGCTCAACTCTCACGATGTTCGAGCTTCGCAAACGAATCCGCTTAATGCCTTTCGCGTATTCGCTTGCAGGGTCTCAATTGTCTCGCTAATCCTCCCGGAGTCGCCCCTTTCCGCTCCATCTCCAGGTATAGAATGGAAAAAATGTTTTCTGCATTGAAATTATATGAACAGTTTTGATATGTTCTATAAATGAGTGGAAAAGATGAATCATCCTTAATATTAAGTCTAGCTAGGCGTCTTCACCAATGGATGCTGACAATCAACAGCGATACTTGCTCGCACACAACATCCAATGAAATCTAAAAGCCGAACCGCGCACAAGGGCGAGCCGAAGCAATGAGACAAGCGTTCTTCTTGGCTTATTGCAAGAGGCCAGCCCAAAGCGGGAGGCGGCTGCTTTACGATGAAATAATCAATGGACGATTCATTTCGCTATCAAGTCCAGCTAAGCGTCGACACTAGCGGATAAACACGATCAACAGCGATACTTCCTCGCACACAACATCCAATGAAATCCAAAAGCCGAACCGCGCACAAGGGCGAGCCGAAGCAATGAGACAAGTGTTCTTCTTGGCTTATTGCAAGAGGCCAGCCCCAAGCGGTAGGCGGCTATCTCGTGATGAAATATACTATGGATTATTCATTTCGCTCACTTGTCCAACTCAAGTCTCGACATTCTGTTCCGAAAACAGCAGATAGCAAAGAAATGTAGCGTTAATTGGAACAATTCCATAGCTTTTTGCTTAAAAGTTTGCCGCAAAGGGAAAAGAACAGGTAAACTGTTTTGTAAGGAGACGTGATAGAATGATGACGGAACTGGAATATTTTGAGCACGCCATCACGCTAGAGAAATATATGGCGCAGATGGAATCCAATCAGGAAAAAACTTACGCAATCTATGAAAAATTCGAACTGCCGGACGATCCGGAATTTATCGATATGCTGAAACAGCAGGAATTGAATATCTTGGCGATTACCGAAGATTGGTGCGGTGATGCGATGATGGTCAACCCGATTCTCCGGAAGTTGGCGGAAGCAGCGGATATGGAAGTCCGCTGCGTTTACCGCGACGATAATCCGGAGCTGATGGACCGCTATTTGACGAACGGAGGCAAATCGATTCCGAAATATATTTTCCTTTCAGAGAATGGAGAAGTGAAGGGATCTTGGGGGCCGCGTTCGCCGAGAGTTCAGCAGATGGTCGACGAAAAGAAAGCGAAACTTCCTGAAAAAGAAGATCATCAATACGAATTGCATTGGAAAACCACCATTGGGGAAATATCGGACCGTTTCACGTCCGATCCAGAGCTCTGGCAAGATACGTACGAAGACATTCGCAAGAGCTTGCAAAAAAGTTTGGCGTAACACTATACAGACAGTTGGCTGCAGAATGCCCGTCCGCGGGAACTTTCTGCAGCCCTGTCATGTCCTGTTTCTATAGAATGGTCCAGAAAGGCTGAATCCGATGAAACGAGCACGCATAATTTATAACCCGACATCCGGCAGGGAACTGTTCCGCCGCCACTTACCGGAAGTGTTGGAAAAAATGGAGATTGCAGGATACGAAACGTCCTGCCATGCAACCACATGTGAGGGGGACGCTGTGAAAGCGGCAGAGCATGCGGTCGAGCGCAAATTTGATCTGGTGGTAGCAGTCGGTGGGGACGGGACACTTAATGAAGTCGTTTCCGGCATCGCCAAATATCCCGAACGACCGAAAGTGGGCCTGATTCCTATGGGCACAACCAATGACTTTGCACGGGCTGTGCGCATTCCACGCGACATCAACCGAGCTGTCGATATCATCATCAAAGGCGAATCGATTCCTGTCGATATCGGGGTTATGAACGATGACCGCTATTTCGTCAATATTGCCGGGGGCGGGCGCTTGACGGAGTTGACATATGAAGTTCCGAGCAAGCTCAAAACGGTGCTTGGCCAGTTGGCGTATTATTTGAAAGGCATCGAGATGATTCCTTCGATTCGCTCTTCCCGTGTCCGCATCGAATACGATGGGCAAGTGTTTGACGACAAAGCAATGATGTTTTTAATCGGCTTGACCAATTCCGTCGGCGGTTTTGAAAAATTGGCGCCGGACGCCAGCATCAACGACGGCAAATTCACCTTGCTCATCCTGAAGGAATTGAATATGGCGGAATTTATCCGTGTGGCATCACTTGCGCTTCGCGGAGAGCATTTATCCGACCCGCATGTGTTGTATGTAAAAGCGAGCAAGATTTCGGTGACTTCCAATGAACGCGTATTGTTGAACCTAGATGGCGAGTTCGGCGGCATTTTGCCGGCTACCTTCGAAAATCTGGAGCGCCATATTGAAATGTTCGTGCCGCTGGAGTACATCAAAGAAAAAGACCGCAAATAAAAAGCGAACCGCTCAACCCGGATGGGGATGAGTGGTTCGCTTTTTTTGAATAGATCAGTATTCCAGCAATTCGATGGCTTCGTCCTGGTCAGCTGCAAGTTTCGGCAAGCCTTCAATTGGCTCCCAGCGGTACTGTACGACAAGGCCATTATCGCGCCCCTTGCTTTTGATGGTATGTTCGAATTGGTCGATTTTTTCGCCGGTGTATTCAAAATGGAAGATGTTGCGCTCGTACGCTTTGTCTTTATGCGCCGGGTAGTAATTGTATTTGTGGATTTTCCCGACGAATTCCAGCACATCGCGCGGCAGGCCGGTCTCTTCTTTTACTTCGCGGTATAGGGCATCAATCAATAATTCGTCTTCCCCAATCGTTCCGCCGGGCACTTGCAGTCCAACTTCGGGTTCGCCTTTATACTCGAATACGAGCAATTCTCGGTTGTGTTCTTCGCCTCTAGTGATATAGGCAAATACCTTTCTGCTTGTTTCCATATGAATCATCCTTTTCTTTTGTTCATTATAGAATACTAAAAATTCAGCAAAATTTCAATGGAGATGTTTTCATTTTGTCACAGCTTATTCAAACATCGCGCGGAATCGGATGCCTCGCAGAAGTTTATAGGGGGGGCTTTGAGGTACAATAAGACATATAACGGGCAGTACAATTGCCCAAGTAAAGGGGACGAGAAATTTGGGATTTGAAGATACGGCCTTAATGAGCCGGATACTGACCTTGATGACCCTATCTTTCCACATCATTTACGCGACGATCGGTGTAGGGGTCCCGCTCATGATCATGATCGCCCAATGGGTCGGGATCAGAAAAAAAGACGAACATTACATTCTCCTAGCACGGCGCTGGGCGAGAGGATTTGTTATCACGGTAGCGGTCGGGGTCGTAACCGGCACCGCAATCGGGCTGCAATTATCATTATTGTGGCCGAACTTTATGCAAATGGCAGGGAACGTCATTGCGCTTCCGCTGTTCATGGAAGTCTTCGCGTTTTTCTTTGAAGCGATTTTCCTCGGAATCTATTTGTATACGTGGGACCGTTTTGAAGACCAGCGCAAGCATTTTCTATTGCTGATTCCGGTTGCGCTCGGAGCGGCTGCTTCCTCGGTATTCATCACTATTGTCAATTCATTCATGAACGCGCCGCAAGGATTTGACGTGTTGAACGGGGAGTTGGTCAACGTGAGCCCATTGCTCGCGATGTTCAGCCCGGCCGTGCC
This sequence comes from Planococcus sp. CP5-4_YE, assembly GCF_019042655.1. Lineage (GTDB taxonomy): Bacteria > Bacillota > Bacilli > Bacillales_A > Planococcaceae > Planococcus. Next base: position 20,441 of record NZ_JAHPZO010000019.1, on the reverse strand, counting down.
GACGAAAGTGGCACACGTCCTGTCGACCGCGTTCATGACGAGCGCGTTCATATTGGCGTCAATCGCAGCTTTCCGTTTGCTGCGTGGCTCGAATCATATTTACCACAAAAAAGCATTGTTCCTGACAATGAAGCTCGCGCTGGTCTTTTCAGTTGCGACCGCCATCATCGGCGACTTTTCAGGGAAATACTTGGCCGAGTATCAGCCAGAGAAACTGGCAGCTGCTGAATGGCATTTTGAAACAGGATCTGAAGCCGAACTAGTGCTGTTTGGTGTGTTGGATGGCGAAGAGCCGAAATACGCGATCCGCATTCCATACGCGCTGAGTATTTTGGCGCACGGGGTACCGAGCGGTGAAGTCATCGGTTTGAATGATTTCCCGGAAGATGAAATTCCGCCGCTGTGGATCCATTACCTCTTCGATACGATGGTCACACTCGGCATGTGGCTTGCGTTCTTCTCCTTCGTATACGTTGTCGGAGCGTGGCGCGGCTGGTCCATTGTCACGAAACAATGGTTCCGTTGGCTGACCATGCTGAGCGGGCCGCTTGCCATGCTCGCGATACAGGCCGGCTGGTGGTTCACGGAAGTCGGCAGGCAGCCGTGGATCTTGCGCGGCTACATGAAGACCAGTGAAGGGGCCACGACAAGCGGGCAAGTCGATTTGATGATCGTGTTGTTCGCCGGCCTCTATGTCATTCTCGGGATTGGGACGGTTGTCGTCTTGTCACGCATGTACAAACGCAATCCGGTCGAGAAGGAATTGGCACAGCGTGAATCCGTAAAAGGCGGTGGTGAATAATGACACTCGAGATTATCGGGATTTCCGTTCTCTGGCTGTTTTTGTTCCTTTACGTTATCGTGGCGTCGATTGACTTCGGCGCTGGATTCTTTAACGCCTATAGTGCTTTTTCCGACAAGCAGCATATTCTGACAGGCATCATCCAGCGCTATCTGTCGCCGGTATGGGAAGTGACGAACGTCTTTTTCGTGTTCTTCTTCGTCGGCATCATCGGGTTCTTCCCGCAGACAGCGTTCTATTACGGTACGACATTGCTCGTTCCGGCGAGTATCGCGCTTATTTTGCTGGCAGTGCGTGGTTCTTATTATGCGTTCGCTACTTACGGCGCGAAGATTGACCACCGCGGCTATATCTATATGTACGGCTTATCGGGGCTGATGCTTCCGGCGGCGCTGTCGCCGGTGCTGGCCATTTCAGAAGGCGGCTTCATGCGCCTTGAAGGCGGCCAGCCTTCGCTTGATTACTGGGCACTTTTTACAAGCCCGTTGATGTGGAGCATCGTCGTCTTGAGCATTGCAGCGGTGCTTTATATTTCCGCTGTGTTCTTGACATGGTATGCACACAAAGCGGGAGACATAAAGGCGACTCAATTGGTGCGGAAATACGCATTAGTGTGGGCAGGCCCGACGATCGTCACTGCGACCGGCATCATCTTCGAACTTCGCGGGCATAACCCGGAACATTACGCGAGCTTGCTCGATCTGTGGTGGATGTTCGCGCTATCGTTCCTGTTGTTCCTCGGCACCGTATTTTTGATCTGGAAAAAGCGCAATTACGGCTTGGCGTTCATCTTGCTCGTCGGCCAGTTCTTTACCGCGTTTTTTGCCTACGGAGCGTCGCATTACCCGTATTTGTTGTATCCGCATTTGACGATTTACGATAGCTTCACGAATGAATCGATGGCGATCGCCTTGATCATTGCCTTTATCGCTGGGCTTGGGCTATTGTTGCCGTCGCTTTACCTATTATTCCGCTTGTTCTTGTTTGACAAAGATTACGTCAAAGGGAAATCGGATTATCATGCCTAAGGAGGCTGTGAAAGATGAATGATTTCTTCATTTTCTATGCGCCGTTTCTGGTGATCATCCTGGCGATTGCCGTTGGTTTCTGGATATCGCTGAAAGATGGCCCGGTAACGAAAGACAAAAAATAAAGCTGTGGCGGGAATTCCCGCCGCAGTTTTTTACTGCTTAAAAAGCGGATATGGTACAATGAATCAATGTGAAATGGAGTGAACGTAATGAAACCAGTAACGAAAAATGACCGCTTGTCGGTCTATGTTGAAGACTTGACGCATGACGGCGCCGGCGTCGCTAAAGTGGACGGCTATCCGCTGTTTATCAAAGAGGCATTGCCTGGCGAGACGGTCACAGTACATGTGCTGAAAACCTTGAAATCCTACGGCTTTGCGAAACTCATCTCGATTGAAGAGAAATCCGCAGACCGTATCGACGCGCCGTGCCCGGTATTTGAGATTTGCGGCGGCTGCCAATTGCAGCATCTTTCCTACGAGGGCCAATTGAAATACAAAGAAAAAGTCGTACGCGATGCGATGGCGCGTCTTGGCAAACTGCCGGATGTGCCGGTCCATCCGGTCAAAGGCATGGACAATCCGTGGCGCTACCGCAATAAATCACAGATTCCGTTCGGGCTTGATGACGGCCGTGTCGTCGCCGGTTTTTACCAGCCGCGCTCACACCGCATTGCCGATACCGATATCTGCTTGATCCAAACGCCGGAAGCGGATGTTTTGATGGCGTCGCTCAAGCGCAATTTGCAGGACATGGGCATCGAGCCTTATGAAGAAAAGACGCATCGCGGCATGCTGCGCCATGTGGTCCTGCGCAAAGGGCGTGTGACGGGCGAATTGATGGTTGTATTGGTGACGAAGAAGCAGAAATTCCCGCAAGCAGAGCGCGCAGTGGAAGCGGTCCGTGCGGCATTGCCGGACGTGACGTCGATCATGCAGAACGTCAACCCAGAAAAGACCAATGTCATTTTCGGGAATGAAACGATCAATCTATGGGGCAAAGACATCATCGAAGACCGCATTGGCGATGTGCGCTTCGAGATCTCTGCGCGGTCATTCTATCAAGTTAATCCGGAACAGACAGAAGTGCTGTACGGGCAGGCGCTTGATTACGCGGGGCTGACAGGAACGGAAACGGTGATCGATGCGTATTGCGGCATCGGCACGATTTCGTTGTTCCTTGCACAGCGCGCAAAATTCGTCATGGGTGTCGAGATCGTCCCGCAGGCGATCGAAGACGCCAAACGCAATGCCGATTTGAACGGCTTCACGAATACTTTATTCGAAGCAGGTCCCGCCGAAGAAGTCATTCCGCGCTGGTATAAAGACGGGAAAGAAGCCGATGTGCTTGTCGTCGACCCGCCGCGAAAAGGTTGCGATGAAGCGCTCTTGCAGACGATGCTTGAACAGAAGCCAGAGCGCATCGTCTACGTCTCCTGCAATCCGGCGACGCTGGCTCGCGATTTGCGCATCTTGGAAGATGGCGGCTACCGGACGCAGGAAGTCCAGCCTGTCGATATGTTCCCGCAGACGACCCATGTCGAATGCGTTGCTTGGCTGACAAGAAGCTAATTTTTATTGATAAATGGAATTAAATGTAAAAAAATATAACCCCCTAATGCTTGTTCTTTGAACAGCATTGGGGGTTTTATTATGGAAGAGGAAAACGAAACTAGGGACTTTAGGTGGAAGGAATAGACTAGGAGGCAAAGAAGTAGTCAAGCAATGAGTGATGAAGCATCAAAAGCAAGTGGCAGATGCTTCATCGAAGGAGGGAACGGTATGAAAATCGGGGTAATCGCGCATTCCCAGACCGGCCACACTTTGCTTGTCGGTGACCGGCTTCGTGAAAAGTTGCAAGCCGGGGACACGAAGCGCGGGTGATGAGGATGCAAAATCTGAAAGGGACAAATCCGGAAAAACCCGACAGATGTACAATTGGATTCACTGCCGCAAACAGCAGGGTTTGATGCTTTGATTTTTGGGGCCTTGGTACAGGGATTCACGCTATGTCTGGGGTTTATAACGTACGTGGGAAAAATTCCAGATATTAGGCATGCGCAGGCGCCATGCTTCTTGACGCAGCAATTTCGCTATAAATGGCTGGGCGGCAATAGGGCAATATTAGAAATGACAACATTGCTTGAAGCGAAAGGGGTAGTCGTTAATTCCACTGCGATCATCAATTGGTCCAATAAAAAAAGGCAACAGCAGATCGAGGAATTGGTGGAACGCTTCAGCGGCCCATACGAGGGTTAGGAAATGGCAAGTCAGCGTGTGACATCGCAAAGGGAGTGGGAGACATGTCGAACATCCAATTTAAACGGCTGGCCAGTGATACTCAGTCGCTGGAGCAATTCAGGGAATTGAATGCTTTGTTTGCGGATGCCTTTGAGGAAAAAGAGACGTATCTTGGAAATCCGCCGTCTGATAGCTACCTCCTATCGTTATTGGCAAAGGAACATGTCTTGGTATGCACCGCATTGTCCGGTGGCGAACTTGCAGGCGGGCTTGTCGCATACGTGCTGGATAAATTCGAGCAGCAGCGGAAGGAAGTATACATCTATGATTTAGCAGTGGCTACCAAATATCGCAGGAGAAAAATCGCGACCGGGCTGATTCAGTTTGTCCAAGCCGAAGCGCAGGATCTAGGCGCATGGATCGTATTTGTCCAGGCGGACCCCGTGGACACGGCTGCCGTGAAACTGTACAGTTCACTCGGCACGCGGGAAGACGTTTTTCATTTTGATTTCAAGCTAGAGGAAAATGAATGAGCAGCCGCCTCCTTTTGCTAGCGTTTCGTGCGAAAACAGGACAATAGGCGTTGCGCAGAGAAGTAGGGTGGAGAGCTTAAAGGAGGAGATCTGGAAATGTACGAACAAAAAACGAAAGAGCATGAAGGCAGTGTCATCGAATTTATCGAGTCGGTCGAAAAGCCGTCAAAAAAAGAAGATGCTTACCGGCTGCTGGAAATTTTTGAACAAGCGACCGGCCATCCAGCGAAGATGTGGGGAGACAGCATCATCGGTTTCGGTTCTTATCATTATCGCTATGCGACCGGCCATGAAGGCGATGCACCGCTCGCTGGATTTTCCCCGCGCAAAGCGAAAATCAGCTTATACCTGACAGGCTGTGCAGAAAAAGAGCCGGATGCGCTTGAGCGTCTGGGAAAATGTACAACAGGAAAATCCTGCATCTACATCAATAAGCTCAGCGATATCGATCCGGAAGTGCTGAAAGAATTAATCCGCAATGCAGTAGCGTATTTGCAGGAGCGCTATCCAGACAAAGCATGAATTGAAATTTGTCGAAACGAGGACGACGAAAAAAATTATCGGCAGTTTTTCTTTTGGCAGGTTTTAGGCTGTGATCGTTTCGGGTATAGAAATAGTGATACTATCTGCAAGGAGAGAAGAAGCACGATGGAACACATACCCGCGTCGAAATTCGAAGACAAACGGTCGATGGTCATTGATGAGCTCGTTTCAAAGAATGTCTTCAAGATCAACGGCAGGCAGCTTTATGAACTGTCCTTATATGAACTGTTAAAGGAATATACCGATAAAAGCCTAAGCTCATGAGCTCAGGCTTTTTTAGATATCTATGGCCCTGCAAAATGGGCTTATTTTGCACCATGTGGGAGGAACAGGCATGCATCATCAGAAACTGGAAAACTACCGCGAAAATAAGCTTGACGAAATGACGATTGCCCAATTGCAAAAAGAAATGGAAACAGGCAATCTGACGTCGGAAGAACTCGTGCTCATGTACAAAGAAAATATTTCGCTGCGCGATAAAAATACTTATGCCGTGCTCGAGATCAATCCGGACGCCTTGCTCACTGCACAAGCATTGGATTTTGAGCGAAAGCATAAAGGGCCGCGCTCGAAACTACATGGCATCCCTCTATTAGTGAAAGACAATATGGACACCGGCGACAAAATGCACACAAGCGCAGGGTCGTTCGCGATGGCAGATCATTATGCGCTGCGCGATGCGAAAATAGTGGAAAATTTACATGCGGCTGGCGCAATCATCCTCGGAAAAACGAATATGACCGAGTGGGCAAATTTCATGAGCGATAAAATGACCAACGGCTATAGCTCGCGCGGCGGCCAAGTGAAAAACCCTTATGGTGCCTTCGATGTCGGTGGATCGAGCTCAGGATCGGCAGCTGGAGTGGCTTCGAATTTGGCTTCCGCTGCGGTCGGGACGGAAACTTCCGGGTCAATCATCAACCCGGCGGCCCAGAACAGCCTAGTCGGCATCAAACCGACGATCGGGCTCATCAGCCGCACAGGCATCATTCCCTTATCACATACGCAAGACACGGCCGGGCCGCTTGCACGTACGGTAGAAGATGCAGTGGCAGTATTCGCGGCGTTGATCGGAACAGACCCAGAAGACGAAATTACACGGTTTGCTGAACAGTTCAAGGACTATAATTGGCAGCAGCATTTGAAAGAAGACGGGTTGTCTGGCGCTGTATTCGGTGTGGATCGTCAATTGTATACGGATATAACGGACGAGCAGTCCGAAGTATTTGAAAAAGCAATAGAACAATTGCGTGCATGTGGCGCTGTTATCAAGGAATTCGACCTTGGCGCCGATCAGGAAGATCTCGGTTTTGCGGTGCTGCTCCATGAATTTAAGGCAGACTTGAATGCCTATTTGGCGCGCTCGAACCCCAACCACCGGATCCGTTCGATGAGTGACATCATTTCATACAATAAAGAGCATGCGGAACGGATGTTGAAATTCGGCCAGAATCTACTAGAGCAAGCTGATGGCATGAGCGGAAACTTGACGGAGCGAGAATATGTCGAGGCGCTCGAACGCAACCGCTTCCTAGCGGCTGAACAAGGCATGAATAAGCATCTTCAGCAAGCCGGCGTCGATGCTCTTCTGCTGCCTAAGGATTTCGGATGCAATATCGGGGCAGCGGCCGGGTTCCCTTCGATCACGGTGCCTTCGGGATTGACGGCCTTAGGTGAACCGTTCGGCATCACGTTTGCCGGACAGGCATTCGATGAACCGAAGCTAATCGAATATGCATATGCTTTTGAACAAGCAACAGCGGGGAGGAGGCGCCCCAAATAAAAAAATCCCCTTCCCTTGTAAAAAACTTGGGAAGGGGATTTTTTTATTTGATTTGGCGCCACACTTGTTCAAGCAATATCTGCAGTTCTGCCTCGGACTCTGTATTTTTGCCCAATGAAGTCAGCACACTGTCAAGAATGGCGTTGCGCGGGTGTTCAGCTTTCAGTTCATGGACGAGGAATGTCAGCAATTGTTTGACGTCGTCATTTTCCGCCTGTTCTGCGAATGCTAGCAATTGATGGGCGCTGTCAGATAAGGTCGGCTGTTGCTGGTGCTGGGCCAATAGGCCGTCAGAGAGAAATCGCTTGCCATCTTTCAATTGAATCTCAACCGCTTGTTTCATGCGGTGCACAATATAGACGGTCAGTTCTTCGAGCGGCAGCTGCTGTTCAGTGCCAAAGCGCCATACGTGCATTAATTGTTGGAGTGCACCATTTGCGATAGCGGCGTTTTCAAGTGCATAGGGCCGCGCTTTGTCGCCGAATAAATCGATGATCCGGCTGCTTAACCACTGCAATTCCAGAATATACTGGCTTTTTCCAAAAGCTTTCAATTCCTCATCTTGTGAGTAGAAAATGCTTTCATACAAAGAAAACAAGTTCTTCTCGTGATTCATGCGGATGCGGATAGCGAGCTGTTTGGCGAAAAGATCGGGGTCGCTCGGGGACTCCCCAAAAGCGATAGAGATGCGCGCTGCCCGGATATCTTCAGCGATTGACTCCATTAAAGCGATGAGACATTCCGATTTTGAAGTGAAATAATTATAAAAAGTGCCTTTAGAAATGCCAGCTTCATCCAGAATGTCTTGTATGGACGAGGCGTTATACCCTTTCTTGATGAACAAATGATGGGCGGCACTGATGATTTGTTGTTTTTTAGGATTCATAATATCCCCTTTTTGGACTGATAGTATAGCAAAAGCATACCGTCAAAAGCTCATGAAATCAATGTTCCAAACTTATTGTCCGTTCTCAGTCCGTCATTCTTGTAAAAACTATACCATGAGTATAAAATATGTCGATAGAGTATAATTAGCCGAATCAAATCGGCGAGACGGAGGAAAGAAACATGAAAGAAAAAACAAAACCACCTTATGCAATCATTGCCATTTTGTTCACCGGAGCATTTGTGGCGATTTTCAACCAAACCCTTTTGAATATTGCCCTTCCGGAAATCATGATCGATCTTCAAGTTGACGCTGCAACAGCCCAATGGCTTGTCACAGGTTATATGCTGGTTAACGGCATTCTGATTCCGGCGAGCGCTTATTTGATCCAACGCTATTCAAACCGGGCCATCTTCATTGTCGCGATGTCCTTATTCTCGCTCGGAACCTTGCTCGCGGGAGTGGCGCCGACCTTTGCTGTCCTATTGATCGGCCGCATGGTCCAGGCATCAGGCGCTGCACTCATGATGCCTTTATTGATGAATGTCATGCTCGCTGCGTTCCCGGTCGAAAAAAGAGGGCAAGCGATGGGCGTCTTCGGGATGGTCATGGTCGTCGCGCCGGCAATCGGCCCGACGCTCTCGGGCTTTATCGTCCAAACCTACTCCTGGAGAGTATTGTTTTTCATCGTATTGCCGGTAGCCTTGATCCCGTTACTGCTTGGGATCTTCAAATTAAAAAATTTGACGTTCCAAAACCGCGAGCTATCGCTTGACCCATTGTCTCTTGTTTTATCAAGCCTAGGGTTCGGGGGATTGCTTTACGGATTCAGTTCGGCCGGCTCGCTCGGCTGGGAAAATCCGGCTGTTTATTTAACGATAGCGGTCGGCCTGTTGTCCTTAACAGCCTTTGCATTCCGCCAAATGAAGCTTAAAGAGCCGCTATTGGAACTGCGCGTCTATAAGCATCCGATGTTCGCATTGTCTTCGGTCATTTCAGTCACTTTGTCGATGGCAATGTTTTCGGCCATGATCCTCATGCCGATCTACATCCAGACCATTAAAGGCATCTCGCCAATCCAATCCGGTTTGATGATGCTGCCCGGCGCGCTCGTCATGGGGGTCATGTCCCCGATTACCGGACGAATTTTTGACCGATACGGTGCTAAAGTGCTGGCACTTCCTGGCTTGGCCCTTGTGGTCATCACCACCTATTTGTTCAGCAATCTGACGCTTGATACAGGTTACTATGAAATCATGGCAATATATACATTGCGCATGTTCGGCATTTCGATGGTCATGATGCCAGTCATGACCAATGGGCTCAACCAATTGCCAATGAAATCTTATCCGCACGGCACAGCCATCAACAATACCTTGCAGCAAGTTTCCGGCGCGATCGGTTCTGCGTTTCTCGTGACCTTGATGAATACGCGCACCGAAGCGACTGTCCAAGACCTGGTCGCTTCCGGCACAAGCCCGCAGGAAGCGACCATCCCTGCCATGCTTGAAGGCATCAATTTCTCGTTTACGGTATCGACTTATATCGCGCTCGCTGCGTTTCTGTTGGCGTTATTCATTAAAAAGCCCGATCAGAAAGTAACGGAAACAGAGAAAAAACGTGTGTACAAACAGCGTTATGCCAAATGATGGAGGAGGCGGTTCCTGAAAAAGGAGCTGCCTTTTTCACTTGCCGAAAAAGGCGATGGAGAGCCGAATATGGTACACTTAAGGCATCGAAAAGAAGGTGGAATGGCACATGAATTTTACAGAAGAATTAAGTCCTGTCTGGCAGGAAAAATGGAAGCAAACTGGATTTACCGAGGCGATGCCGATTCAGGAACAGATGATTCCGGAAATGCTCGCAGGAAATGATATTGTAGCGGAATCTCCGACGGGATCTGGGAAAACCTTGGCATATCTGTTGCCGATCTTGGAACGCGTCGACCCGAAAAAACCGAATACGCAGGCGATGATTATCGCACCTTCACAGGAACTCGCGATGCAAATCGTCAACGTCTTGCGTGAATGGACAGCGGGGACGGACGTCACTGTCACACCGTTGATCGGCGGCGCCAATATTCAGCGCCAATTGGACAAGTTAAAGAAAAAACCGACAATTGTTGTCGGCACACCAGGACGCTTGAATGAACTGGTCAAGACCAAGAAACTGAAGATGCACGAGGTGCGCATCATGGTGCTTGATGAAGGCGACCAATTGATGGCTCGTGAACACCGTGGCATCATGAAGGACTTGATTGAAAGAACACAGCAGGACCGTCAGTTGGTGTTGGTATCTGCGACCATTACAGAAGAAATCGAATTGGTGGCGGAGCGTTTGATGAAGCAGCCGACGCGCTTGCAAGTATCGGCTGAACAGTTGCCGAAACAAGGCAAAGTAACGCACTCGTTTGTCAAAGTCGATGAACGCGACAAAACTGATTTGCTTCGCAGCTTGTCGCATATAGAAGGCATCAAGGGCTTGGCGTTCGTCAATAACCTGGACCAAGTACTGATGAAGGAAAGTAAGCTGAAATTCCGCGACGCAAAAATCGCGACTTTGCATTCCGAAATGAAAAAAGAAGAACGCAAGAAAGCGCTGGACGATTTCCGCAAAGGCGAAACGGCCGTATTGATCGCAACCGAAGTAGCGGCACGCGGCCTTGATATCGACCAATTGACGCACGTCATCCATGTCGATGCGCCGATGACTCTGGAGCAATACTTGCACCGTTCTGGCAGAACCGGGCGTGCAGGCGCTGATGGGGAAGTATTGACGCTACTTGCGTATGCGGATGAAAAGCATTACAAAAAACTAACGAAAGAATTGCCGAATAAGCCCGTGCAGAAAATCATGCATAGCGGCGCATTGATCGAAGGCAATAGCAAAACCGTTTCAGCAAAGGGGAAAAAATGATGAGCTTTCACGAAAAATTAGCGCAATATGCAGAATTGACAGTTCGTGTCGGCGTCAATGTCCAGCCAGGGCAGGAGCTGTTGATCGCAACGACAACAGATACCGTGGAATTCACGCGCTTGGTCGTCGAGAAAGCCTATGAAGCGGGCGCTAAGCAAGTCCATGTAGCGTTTACGGATCCGTCAGTGGCACGAACGCATTACGAATTGGCACCGGACGCCGCGTTCCACGAATTTCCGGATTGGGTCGTCAAACAGCGTGACGCTATCATCGACCATAAAGGCGCGTTTTTGTGGATCGATGCGGAAGATCCGGATTTACTGACCGGCATTCCAGCAAAACGCTTAAGTGATGCCCAGAAATCGGCGGGAAAAGCATTGGAACGTTACCGCCAGGCTGTCGGATCAGATAAGATCGCTTGGTCGATCGTCGCAATCCCTTCTGAAAAATGGGCACAAAAAGTGTTCCCGGACGAACAGGATCAAATGGCTGCTTTATGGCAAGCGATTTTCCAGACCGTGCGTATCGGAAATGGCGATGCAGTTGCGCTGTGGCAAGAGCATATCGCCAACCTGGAACGGCGGGCGGCCGCATTGAACGAACGGCGCTACCAGAAATTGCATTACCGTGCGCCAGGCACCGATTTAACGATCGGTTTGCCGAAGGGCCATATGTGGATGAGCGGGGCTTCCCGGACACCGGGCCATGTGCCGTTTATCGCCAATATGCCGACAGAGGAAGTGTATACCGTGCCAGCTAAAATGGAAGTCGAAGGTACGGTGTGCAATACGAAGCCGCTCGTCTACCAAGGGAATATTATCGATGGCTTCACGTTGCGCTTTGAAAAAGGCCGTATTGTGGAAGCACAAGCGGAAGTCGGGCAAGAACTATTGGATGAATTAATTTCAGCTGATGAGGGCGCAGCATACCTTGGGGAAGTGGCGCTTGTGCCGGTTGAATCGCCGATTTCAGCTTCCGGCATTCTATTCTATAACACGCTATTCGACGAAAATGCATCGAACCATTTGGCAATCGGCGATTCCTACCCAACTTGCCTCGAAGGCGGAAAAGACTTAGAACGCAATCAATTGCAGGATTATGGATTGAATACCTCGATCGTCCATGAAGATTTTATGATTGGGTCGAGCGAAATGGATATCGATGGTATTACAGAAGCCGGCAAAACCGAAGCGATTTTCCGACAAGGAAACTGGGCATTCTAACGAGGTGAGCATATGAAAAAGATCATGAGTGCAGCAGCAGTGGGGCTGTTGCTGACGGCAATGGCGAATACGGTATTTGCGGAACCACAAATTCCGGCCGCGTATGTGGCCATCGGCGATTCACTGGCAGCAGGCCAAACGCCGAACCGGGCAATCGACAGCGGTTATGCGGATTTGATTGCACAGGAATTGACGCGCAACCAGCCGCTTGCGTTCTATTCGAAGGATTTGGCTTTTCCGGGATTCACTGCAAGTGATGTCCTCGAAAGCATCGAGTCGGATGAAGCAAAAGAGCTGCTGGGCTCAGCGAACATCATCACGGTTTCTGCCGGCGCAAATGATTTGCTGCGCCTCGTGCAAGCAAATGCAGCTGAAGGGGCTTTGAGCTTTGAGGAGATACCGGCAGATTATGCGCTGAACGCGGCCCGTAAAAATGTGGAAAAGATCCTTTCTGAGCTGGAGGAGCTTGCGCCTTCAGCAGATGTCTACGTAATGGGCTATTATTTCGCTTATCCACATGCACGGGATAGCCAAAAGCAAGGCACGGCGAAGCAGCTGGAGCAACTAAACGCTATTCTAGAACAGGAAGCGGAACAGGCAGGCGTGACATTTGTCGACGTAGCCGGCCGTTTCGGTGAGGATGCGGTGGACCTCGTCCCGAATTCTGGAGACGTCCATCCGAATTTGGATGGCTATCAGGAGATGGCGAACGCATTCTTCGAGCAATACGGGGGAGAGTTGAAAGTGGAAGATACAGAACTTCCTGAACCGGCGCCTGTAACTTTCGAAGAAATCCAGCAAATGCAGGAAGAGGAACAGCCTTCAGGTGAAGCGGATGAAGCACAAGAAGAGCCTGCCAAGGAAGATACTTCAGATAATGATTCTGCCGCCAAGCCATTTGAAGGCGAGAAACTTGATTATCTAGCGATTCGCCAGGCATTACCGCTCATTTAAAAAGTTCAACCATATAAAAAAGGCCGGAGAAAATGAATCATTTTCTCTGGCCTTTAATCATTTAGCGGCTTTTTTGCGAATCGCTGCGGTTGCGTGCGTCGTTTTCATTGTTTGTGTTGTTCTTTTTGCGGTTGTTCATCACTTTACGGATGATTGGGTATGCAATCGGCCCATACTTAATCGCAGATCTGACAAGTCTTCCAATAGCCATATTTATCGCTCCATTCATTTTTTCGTATTGAGGTTTGATAAAGTATTCCCGATTTCAGGCTTTATTAAACATCAGTCGGGGCAATGGCGTGGGCAATCAAAATATCCTTATAAGAATGGACGCTTGAAATGGAGACATATTCTGCGTTGCCGTGCCAGTCATCTCCACTCGGCCCGAACTCGATGGCGCCTTGCCCGCCGATCTTCTCGGCATAATAACGGGTGTCGGCAGCGCCGTGCTGGCCGAACAGCACCGGCTGTTCAGAAAGCGTCGACTCGACTGCCTTCATCAAGGTTTGGATGTACGGATGGTCATCCGTCGTCGTCAAAGCCGGGGTGGAACCGCTCGCTTTAAACTCCATGTCAACATCGAGCGTTTTGGCCAGCTGTTCCATCTGGCGGACAATCTCCTCTTTATCTTGACCTGGCATAAAGCGGATATCGTAGGACATCTTGCAAATTTCCGGCACGACGTTATAGCGATCGCCTGCGTTGATGATTGGCAAGTTGACAGAAGGTTGCTCATAGTAGTCTGTCGATTCTTTGCGGAACGGCAAATCTTTCATACCGGCATGGAATTTCATGGCTGATTCGATGGCGTTGATGCCTTCCCATGGTCGTGAGCCGTGGGCAGGTTTACCTTTGAACGTCAAATCCATTCTTAATATGCCTTTCGATTGCAAGCCGATCTTCAAATGGGTCGGTTCGCCGCAAATGACAAAATCGCCGTAATGGCCTTGCTCGACCAGCCATTTCGACGTATTGCGCCCTCCGATCTCTTCATCAGTGACGATGTGTAGACGCACTTGGCGCGGTAAAGCGGCAGCATCAAGGTCGATAAATGCCTGCATCATCGCGGCCACGCCCGCTTTCATATCGGCCGACCCGCGGCCATACAATTTGTCGCCTTCTTCGATTGGGGAAAATTGCTCTTTATGTCCCGGTACGACATCAACATGGCCGTTCCAGATAATCTTTTCTGCGCCTTGCCCTTTTGCTGCAGTGAGCATGAAGTAACCATCGTTATCATGGACTTCGACTTTTTCGCCTCGCTCTTGGAGCCATTCTGAGCAGAACAACAACGCCTTATTTGCCCCTTCTTTTGTATCGCTTTCAATTTTAATTAAATCCTTCAATAAATCAATCATTAATCCGGCAGTTTTCAAACTGCCTCCACCACCTTCCACAAAGTTTGCTAGTTTCTAACTACCCTAATCCGGTGGGCTGAAACGGCTTGCAAGCCAAGTGTGCGTTGTGTACAATACACATAATAGCGAAATAATTGTATACACCACAAGGGGAGCTTTGGCTGAGAGTGAACGAGTAAGTTCTTACCCTTCGAACCTGTAAGTTAACACTTGCGCAGGGATGTGGATGGAAAACCGGCCCGAGCGGCGCCAGGATCTATCCTGGCGTCGTTTTTTTATTGTTCTGTAAAAAACGGCCCTTCTGGTGATGTGCAAATCCAAAAGGAGGCAGTTTGAATGAGAAATAAACGCGTATTGTTAATGGTCGAGATTGCGATTTTTGCAGCTCTCGGCTTTGTATTGGATTTTATCGCCTTTCGCATGCCGCAAGGGGGATCGGTCAGCTTGGTCATGATTCCGATTGTGCTGATGGCATTTCGCCGGGGCATTGCAGCCGGTGTTGTGACGGGGCTATTGGTCGGCTTGCTGCAGATTGTTACGGGAGTCATCTCGGTTGCGCCGCTGTCATTTGGCTTTGTCGTCATGCAAGTCATATTGGATTATTTGCTGGCATATGGCGTGGTCGGATTGGCCGCAATGGTGCGCGGCCGTTACTTGGAAGCTGTGAAGGCGAAAAAGACCGGAAAAATCATTGTCATAGTAGCACTTGGCGTGTTGATCGGTTCTTTTCTCCGCTATGTCATCCATGTCATTACTGGCATTCTGTTCTTCGGCATGTTTGCTGATGGCAACGTCTTCGTCTATTCAGCGGTCTATAACGCTACTTACATGATTCCTGTTGCGATCGTCGCGGCGATTGTTTGCTCTCTACTGTTTATCACAGCTCCGCGTTTGACACAGCCAGACGCATGATGAAAGCCGCCTAGCGATAGGCGGCTTTTTTAGCTTGGTAAATCAATTGATTATAGTTTATTTGGGTATTTATGGTAAAATTTCGAACGATAGGAGAGGCGAGAGCGGCTTCTTCTATGTTATAATGCTCAAATAGAATAGTTTGAAAGAAGGGTCAGTATGATAGCGATTAATGAAAAAGATATTGAAGGATTGAAAAAAGCCGGACAGATGGTAGCGGAAATCCGTGAAACGATGAAAGCGGCCACGAAGCCCGGCATTACGACGAAAGAACTCGATGAATTGGGCGGCCGCCTGTTCAAAGAATGGGGCGGCGTCTCTGCTCCGAAATCGGAATACGATTTCCCTGGTTATACGTGTATCAGCGTCAACGAAGAAGTGGCGCACGGGATTCCAGGTAAGCGCATCATAAACGACGGTGATATCGTCAATATTGACGTGTCCGGATCATACGGCGATTATTTTGCTGATACCGGCATTTCATTCGTGGTTGGTGAAGGCCATGAAGCGAAAGAAAAGCTTTGCCAAGCAGCGGAATCCGCATTCGAACGTGCCATGATGAAAGTGAAAGCCGGAGCCAAACTGAATCAGATCGGCAAAGCAGTCGAACGCGAAGCGAAAGACCAAGGCTTGTTCGTCATCAAGAACTTGACAGGGCATGGCGTCGGAAAATCGCTTCACGAGGCGCCTCAGTACATCCTTAATTATTACGATGCATGGGAAACGACGATCTTGAAAGAAGGCATGGTGCTTGCAGTCGAGCCGTTTATTTCCCAGAAGGCTGAACATATCATCGAATCAGGCGACGGCTGGACCTTCATCACGCCGGACCAATCGCTCGTCGCACAAATCGAACATACCGTACTCGTCACAAAAGGCGAACCGATTTTGCTGACGAAACTCGAAAAATAAAACCATCGAATATAAAAAAACAACCATCGGCCGATGGTTGTTTTTTTATGGCGTCATATCCGCTTTTGCCGGCTTTTTCTTGATTAACAGAATACCGGTCAATAAAACGCCGCTCAAGAATAAAGCTGCCGTACTGACCAGCATCTCGTCCATGCCATGGCGGACGGCAATCGCGACGAATGCCCAAATGAAGACCAAAGTCAGCGGGATGTCCGAATGGTGGAAGCGTATATGAAGCGCAAGTGCGGTCGCTACGGTCAGCATGATGACCGTCCACAATTGATCGCTCAGCCCCCAGCCGCTCCAGCTGTAGAAAGTCAAAACATAGCTAATATTGGCGATGGTCGCGACACTGATCCAGCCAAGATTGACCGAGACCGGCAAACGTTCCGTAAAGCCCCGTTCGTCGTTTCCGTATTCCAAGTACAAAGCGATCAGCGACAATAGATAGGCAATCATTGCAGCGATCGACCAAATAAAGAACTCATAATGCCAGCAAAGCAGCCAGGCGATATTGAAAACAGCACTCAAGATGAAATACAATGACACCTTCGCTGATGGATGCACTCCTTTTTTCAAGCGCAGCCAAAAGCCGATGATCCAGATAGCCAATAAAATATATATAACGGACCAGATGGAAAATGCATAACCGGCCGGCGTAAAGAGGACCGGCACACGGTCGGAGATTTCACCGGTAGTCTGACCGTTGATCGGCAGTATATTCGCCAAGGCATTCATGGTGACGACGGCGATAAATGCCAGCGTCATCAGCAGTACGCGAATCATATGAAATCCCTCCTCAATTATCAGTATAAACTTGCGAGCCCGCTCGACCAACAAGAAAGTGCAGGAAGTTTTTGAAAAATGGCGATATCGTGAAAAGTGGCAGGCAGTCGCCGTTCCCGTTATATGAAGGAAGATGTTATACTTATTCATGTATTTTGAAAATTCGTGACTGCAGGGGGAATAGAGATGACGAATACATATCCGGAAGTATGGGAGCTCGATAGTTTATTTGCAGGGGCAAGTGATTCAACTGAATTGAGAACGCATTTAGAGGCAACAGAGGATAAGCTTGCCAATTTCGAACAAAACGCTGCAACTTTCGAAGTTCCGCAACAGACAAGCGACGCAAAAGGGATAGCAGGTTTTCTGGAGCAGACGAGTGACGTATCCGTGGACATTCGCCAAGCCGGTGCATTTATTGGCTGTTTAATGGCACAGAACACCGAAGACAAAAAAGCGGCCTTGCTGCAAAGCGAAGTCGGGCTTATGAGATCCCGCTTCCAAAGCGCTTTTTTGAAATTCAAACAGGCGCTTATGGAGACGGATCCGAATGTCTGGTCAGAGCTGCTTTCGACTGAGGACTTGAAGGAATTCGCCTTTATCTTGGACGAATGGCGCAAAGAAGCGAAACGGCTGTTGTCCGAACAAGAGGAAGGGCTTATTACATCACTCAGCATTGATGGCTACCACGCGTGGAGCGAATTATACGATTTGCTGATTGCCTCCGTTTCGGTTCAAGTGGATGTAGATGGTGAAGAGAAAACGCTGTCCGTGGGGCAAGCGAATAACTTAAGCTCCCACCAAAACAGCAAAGTGCGCAAGGAAGCGTATGACAAGCTAGAAGCGGCATGGGGCGAAAAAGAAGAGCTGTTTGCGAAGACCTTGAACTCGCTCGCAGGCTTCCGGCTACAGATGTACAACAAGCGCGGAGTCGACAATGTGCTAGAAGAGCCGTTGCAGATGAACCGCATGAAGCAGGAAACTTTGGACGTCATGTGGCAGGCCATCAGTGAACACAAACAGCCGTTTGCGGATTATCTGGCGCGCAAAGCGCAACTTCTCGGTAAAGAACAGCTTGCCTGGTATGATGTCGATGCACCTGTCGTAGAAAACGTTCAGCAATTCGATTACGAGCAAGGTTCTGAGTTCATCATCCGCCATTTTGGGGAATTTGGCCCGGAATTGCAAGAATTCTCGCGCTACGCATTAGAGAATGGTTGGGTGGAAGCAGAAGACCGGGCGCATAAGATGCCGGGCGGCTTTTGCACTTCACTTCCGAAAAGCGAGGAATCGCGCATCTTCATGACCTATAGCGGGTCGATGTCCAATGTCGCGACACTCGCCCATGAATTGGGGCATGCTTTCCATACGCATGCATTGCGCCCGGTGCATGATTTGAACCGCAGCTATGCGATGAATGTAGCCGAAACGGCCTCGACGTTTGCGGAAATGATCGTAGCAGACGCAGCGGTCAAGAATGCTGTGACCAAAGAAGAGAAAATCTCCTTGCTAGAAGACAAAATCCAGCGCAGCGTGGCATTTTTCATGAACATCCATGCCCGCTTCCTCTTTGAGACGAGATTCTATGAAGAGCGCAAGAGCGGTGTGGTTCCGGCGAGCCGCCTGAATGAATTGATGGAACAGGCCCAAGAGGAAGCATTTGCCGGCAGTTTATCGGAAGGGCATCCGCATTTCTGGGCATCGAAACTGCATTTCTATATCACCGATGTGCCGTTCTATAATTTCCCATACACCTTCGGATACCTCTTCTCGCTCAGTGTTTACGCGAAAGCGTTGGAAGAAGGAGAAGGATTCGAAGAGAAATATATGGCCTTGCTCCGTGATACGGCGATTATGAGTACAGAAGAACTGGCGATGAAGCATCTCGGGGAGGACATTACCGAAAAAGAATTCTGGGAAAAGGGAATTGCTGTATGTACGAAAGATGTCGATGAATTCATCAAATTGACTGCAGAAGAGGGATAAGATGAACCTGCTTTTTGAAGGGAAAACGTGTTATCTTCGTACGCTGACCGTGGAAGATGCTGAAGACATGGTACGGATCCTGGTTAAAAACCGTGATTATTGGGCGATTTATGAGCCGAGGCATCGCGATAGTTATTTCACGATTGCCGTACAGCGAGAGAAAATCCGTGAATCCATTTACCAAGCGAGAGAAAACCGGGAATACAGTTTTGGGATTTTCTCACACGACAGCAATCAGCTAATTGGCCATATTTCCATTTACAGCATCAAGCGTTTGCCGTTCCTTAGCGCCTTGGTCGGCTACTCGATGGACGAAAAGTTTATCGGTCGCGGCATTGCCAGCGAAGCGGTCCGCTTGATTACGGCTTTCGGATTTGAGGAATTGCGCCTCCACCGCGTGGAAGCGTATGTCGCCCCGGATAATGTCGGTTCACTGCGCGTACTCGAAAAAGCGGGATTTGAAAAGGAAGGCTTGCTCAAGCAATTTCTGTTCATCAATGGGGTATGGAAAGACCATTATTATTACGCATTGCTCGAACAGGATTTTTGAAAGGGCAAGGCCGCCTATCTGAGATGGTGGAAGGATATGCGGAGATGGTTTGAAAATTGAGGAAGGGAGAGGATGCTATATGGATCCCCAGAAATTATTTGCCTATCACCAATGGGCAAGCCAAAAGGTACTGCAATTGGTGGAAGACTCAGGCGAAGAGTATTACACGAAAGCGGGCCAGAATTCATTCCCATCGATCCGTGAAACGGTCGCCCATGTCATTGGTGTCGAAAAGATGTGGTTCAAGCGGATGAATGGGGTCAAGAGCCCGGAATTTGAACATTTCGATGTCGATACGGTCGAGAAAGCGAAAAATGCCTTGCTCTTGCTTCATGCGGAGATGGAATTGTATTTCGCCTCACTATCAAAAGAAAGCTGGCAAGAAGAGCTGGATTACCGCAATATGAAAGGCAACGAGTTCCGCCACAGCCGCGAAGAAATGCTCTTCACTGTCGTCAATCACGCGAGCTACCACCGGGGGCAGATCACTTCTTTATTGCGCCAGTTTGGAAAAGCCGGAATCCCGCTGGATTATATCTATTTCCAAAAAGAAAACCGCTGAGATTCCTCAGCGGTTTTCGCAGGCTGTCGAGAAACCTCGGCAGCTTTTTTGCGTTTCGCTCCAGCCGGACGCTTTCCGCGGGCACGGCCTCAGCCGCTTCGTCGCTGGCGCTCCTGCAGGGTCTTCGGCTCGCGCTGTTCCCGCAGGAGTCGCCGGCTTCCGCTTCACTGTCGGTTTTTTTGACTACTCAATTCCAGCGAACCGGCGTATACTGACAAAAAGAAAAGGAGTGAGCGAACCATGTTGGGTTCGACGGGCGTCCATTATCGGTACAGTAATAGGGCGTCGTAATCCGTTCAATGAAGGAGAAATCGATTAACTCGTCAACGGTCCGAAGGAAGTGATCCCGTGGCACTAGCTCATCAATGGACACCGTGGTTTGGTCATGACGATGAAGTAATATTCCCTATGATGGATTTCATTAAAAAATACGAAGTAGAACATTTTATATCTTCACATGAACC
>NZ_JAHPZO010000018.1 GCF_019042655.1 Planococcus sp. CP5-4_YE | reverse complement strand
TTATGCACATCTGACGCCGGCGGTCCACGCCAAGCTTTCTCGCTAATTCACTTTTGTTTATTTTCATTTTTAAATTCTCCATTAGGGTTTTAAATTTCGGCAAGTCACTCAACTTCTTCACTTCAAATTCCGTTTCAATCGCTAGCTGTATGTACATACTAATCACCTCTAGATTAGTATGCCGATGCACATCAAAATTGTACATGCTTAGGCAATCATTTTAGTACATAGTTAAGCTATCATTTCTAATTTGGTTAAGCTATCGGAGTTTTAACGTTTATAGATAATGTCTTCCCAGGTATACACGCGATTGGCAATGCCAAGTCTTTGGGCGGGTGTTAATTCTGTATCATTTGCTTTAAATGGCATACAGAAGTTGTAGTATGTGCGAAGAATCGTAGTCGCCATCTGTGAATACTTCGGATTGAAGTTGGAATAAATATAACTCTTTCCATCACCACGGGCCGTAACCAAAGGTCTTTCAAGTATGGATAATCTGCGTCTAACAATCTGAAAGAAGTTGTTAATGGCATTATCATTCACTTGCTCCAGCAAAATAGCGAGTTGATTATTCGTCAGATGGTGCGTATCGGTCAATACATCTAGCAGCCTGTGTCCACGGTCGCTTGTAGGGATTGGATGCTTCAACCGATTCTTCCCTTGTGTGTAGTAGATCTCACCATTTGGTGCAACGTCCTTTTCGTGGAATTTATGAACAACCATCGTCTCTTGGAGTTGCCATAAGGCGATTTCGCTTAAGCTGTCATATTTTAAACCTTTCGCTTTTGCCCATTTTCTCAATTCCTTAACCGATTCAATAAACTCACTTTTTGCTTGTTTGCGCGTCAATGTTTTGTCTGTTAGGCAAAGGAAATGGTGGGCGTAACCTGTTCGGATTTTATCGCTGAAGATACGGGAAATCGAAGCTTTTAACGAGCCGTCATCATCGCTGACAAATCGCCAACGGTCAACTGATAAGCTGTTTTTTAATAACCAAAAATGAGCCATCGAAGTATATACCTGACCTACGTGTAGACCTTCGACATAATGTCTTCTCTTGTCGAACTTATTCAAATCGCGATGATACTCTGCCATTGATTGTGTATCAAACTTCGAAGGAGGACAAGGTGCAGTGCTATATATTCCAAAGCGTTCGTTCTTTCGTGAAAATGAATGTAAATGATCTTCCTTGAAATGCTTTGTATCATCTGAAATTTCGTCTAAACTCTTTTCCCAATCGAAGCATATATCCGAACGGAACACATAACGGCTTCTCTTATCCGCAGATGCCACCATATAAGTCGGCAATTGCTTGTCTTCGATTAAAACACCGCGATTCTTTCCTCTGCCTTTCTTCAAAACGTTGTTCAATACATAATGAAGCTTATCCGTCGTGATCCACATCTCTGGAAATTGCTTCTCTGCCAAAGGCTTGGTTTCTCTTGTTTCAAGAAATTCCAAACAACAACGATAAAGCCATTCCAGTTTTTGATAATACGTACCTTTACCGATATCCAAAATCTCACACGTTCGGTTGATTGGCGTTTTGTTAATCAGTAATTTTGCGAACATCTGCAAGATTTCGTTCCGTTTCTGGTTGTAAGTCAAGTTTCTCGTTTTGTTTGGGGAGACGTTGGTGTATTTTTTACATTCTTTGCATTGGAACTGTTCGGCTTTGGCAGCGTTCGTTCCACGCTTATAGAATGACTTGGGGTTTGTCTTAGGTGTGTGGGTTTCCGTCGCGCAAGAAGTTTTGTGGAAGTTGTATTCTTGTTCAATCGGTGTGAGTGAGTTAATTCGGATTAACCGTTCGATTTCTTCTGCCAAAGACCAATTGGAAACAGTCGTTGTTCTAGAGCCGCAAGTTGGTGGGCTGTCAGGCTCCACTCTGTCGGGATTGCAAAAAACTCTTTTCCCTTCGCCCCTATCATCAAGTTTAAATCTGCTTGGTTTGAATTTGATATTAAACCTCTCTTGAGACAATCCGTGATTCTTACAAAGTGGATTACCGCAGGTGTTGTATTGAATTTCGTATAGTTGTCCGTTCCATTGGAATCTAATCGGTCTGAAAGCATCTTTTGCGCGTTTAAAAGCAAACTTAGATGGTGGAAGAGAATCGTAATCATTTGTTCGGTCGTTTAGTTCCGTAGGTGTTACAGGGTCGATTAGTTTAATCACTTTTTCTTCGTATTCAAGAAGGCGTTTGTAAATCATCAGAGATCAACTCCAAATCCTTGAGAATCCGTTTATTGTTGCGTTTGTTTTCTACATACGTGATAAATTGTGAATCGTCTAAGATGTTTTCAAGAAACGCAGATAAAACTTCTTCTTCCGAATAACCTGTGTACTCGGCATAATGCTTCACAATCGCGATTGTTTTGTCTGGTAATGCCCAGTTCACCTTTTGTAGATTCTGCTTTTTTGGTTGGATGAATCGCATACTTCCCATCTCCTTTTCAAATAGAATTAACAACTGAATTAGCAGTCGTTTTAGCAAGGGTTTTGGCACCTTACAATAATTATTGTATGCCAGTTGAAAGTTCTGTCAATTCAATTGTTAAAACAAGTGCGATTTGTGAGTAAACCTTGATATGACGGCATTTAAAAGACCGCTAATTCAGGTGCGAATTAACGGTCTAATTGATGCTTTAATTGTTTTTTTGCGTCTCTCAACTGAACGGGTTACTTTTCATAGGCAGGGGGTTTTCTCGGTTCGATTACTGGTGGTCTGTTACTTCAGTGACGCTGACCATTTTGACTTCTTCCATCTTAAATTGGTAATACGTGTTATGGTCGCCGATGAATTCACGGAAATCGTCCGCATCCAATCCGCTCACTGCTTGTTTCGGGGTATCGGCTTCGACTGTGCTGACTGCTTCGACGCCTGCACCGAAATGATAGACGACGCGAAATTTTTTTGTTGATTCCATAGTTATTGGATTCCTCCTCAAATGCTTATCTGTTATAGGTTTACCCGATTTTTTAGCACGTATTCACATCCATGGCGATTTTCTTGTTTGTAATGAATTTTTCAGAATCGCTTTACTTGGTGAAAGGTTTGCCTTACACTTTAGCCATCGGGAAAACCCGACACCAAAAACCGCATACCGTTTTTCTGCACTGGGGGTGCATATTTTGCTGAGATGAGAGCTATTGCTCCGATCCCTTATGACTCGATCAGGTTAGGACCTGCGTGAGGAAGTGCGGTGACTTTCCGACATGACTACGTATGGAATAGTGGCTGCATCTTCACGGATGCGGCTTTTTTGTGCATATTTTTAGGAGGGATTCCATATGGAACCACATTCATGCGGCACCAGCCCAATCGTCGGATTTCGCTTTTCCTTGCATCCGATGAGCGGCCATTTCATCAGCATTATTAAAGGGGCGTTAAAAGAAACCGACACGTCCCACGTTTGGATGCAGACCGATGATGTCTCGACGGTCATCCGCGGCAAACAACAGCATGTTTTCAATGTTGCAAAGGCATTGGCGCTCCACGCCGCGAAGACAGGCGAACACATTGCCTTGTCCGGCACTTTTTCAGCCGGATGTCCAGGTGATACGGCGGGTGATGTGTATTTAGAAGCACCAGATGAACCCGTGAACCAAGACAGCACCGAGCAATACGTGTCGTCTCAATTTGCTCTATATCCGATGAACAATCCCGACTATATGGCAGTCATTTACCGCGAAGTAGAACGTGCCAAAGAATTTGGCGTATGGAACGATTCCATGCATTACGCGAGCGGCATCCACGGGGACATTCATGAGGTCTTTTCTTTTTACGAAGCGAGTTTTTCAGAAGCACGTTCTGATCAATACCCGCACCTCGTGATGACCGTCTCCATGAGCATTAACAGTCCTTCCCACACCACAGGTGATCCACATGCTTAAAGGCTGGAAACTAAAAGAAATTGTCTTGATGTCTTTGTTTGGCGTCGTCTTCGGCATCGTCTACTTGCTGTTTCTACATATCGGCAATTTATGGGCAGGCATTATCGGGCCGCTCGCTTATGAGTGGATGTTTGGTATCTGGTTCATTGTCTCCATCATTTCGATGTACATCATTCGAAAACCCGGCGCCGCTTTATTGCCTGAAACCTTGGCGGCTGCCATTGAAGTGATGCTCGGCAATGCTATTGGGCCAAGGCTCATCTTGTCGGGCATTATTCAAGGGCTCGGTGCAGAAGCAGCATTCGCGCTTACCCGCTATCGTCATTTTCATTTAGCTATTTTAATGCTTGCAGGAGCCGGCGCTGGTATTTTTAGTTTTGTTTACGGCTATTTTCTATCGGGTTATGCCGCCCTCGATCCTTCTTTTGTCGCTTTGATGTTTACGCTGCGCGTGTTGAGCGGGGCGATTATCGCAGGAATTGGCGGCAAATACATCGCCGACTCACTGCTTGCAACCGGCTCACTCCGAGGCTATGCCATCGCGAAAGCGGAAAAGAGTGATGTCCGTGCTTAATCCAATTTTTCAAGTGGACGGTTTCAGCCTTCGCTTCCCGGACTTGGTAGAGCCGACCTTGCGCCATATCACGCTCGTAATCCATCCAACAGAGCGACTGGTTATTACAGGGCCCAGCGGTTGCGGAAAGTCTACACTTCTTTATGTGCTAAACCGGTTGTACCCGCATAATTGCGATGGCGAGGTGTCGGGATCTGTCCGGATCTTCGGGCGTTTGGCACAGGAATATGCCCCCGGTGAAGTCAACCGGAAAGTGGCAACGGTGTTTCAAGATCCCGATAGCCAATTTTGCATGCCGACGGTTGAAGAAGAACTCGCTTTTACCTTGGAGAACCTTCAAGTGCCCCGGCAAGAAATGCCACAACGCATCGACCGAATCTTGCATTTGACAGGCCTCGAGGACCTGCGTCACGGAGTCATTCAGAGCTTCTCGGGCGGGATGAAACAGCGCATCGCCACAGCCTGTGCACTGATCATGGAGCCAGAATGTCTATTGCTCGACGAACCGCTTGCTCATCTTGACCCGTTGACGGCAAAAGAATTTGTCTCTTGGTTGGATCATCTCCAGCAGGAAAGTGGCATAGCGGTCATCGCTGTCGAACACAAACTGGAATTGTGGGGTTCATTTTTCGACCGGGAAATCGCCCTTTCGGAAAATGGCACCATCCGAAAAGACCAGTTGTTCACAGAAAGAGACGCTCCTATATTGCCAGAACGGACATCAGCCATCCGCCAAGAAGTATTGTTCGAGGCATCGGATGTTTGTGTCTCCTATGCTTCGAAATCGATCCTTCAAAATATTCGTCTCCAGCTACTCTCTGGTGAAATCACAGTCATTGCTGGGCCAAATGGAAGCGGCAAATCGACCTTACTGAAAGCGCTATGCGGCATCTTGAAAATTGATGCCGGAACGATCTCTGGAATGCGTGCCGGGTTTGTGCCTCAGTCCCCCGAGCAATTGTTTCTGTCGAAGAGTGTAGAGGGAGAATTGGCGTATTCCGGAAACTCTTCTACCGAAAAGCTGCATTATTTAATGACGGCACTGGATTTGGAGTCAATCGCTCATGCCCATCCATTTTCCGTAAGCCTCGGCCAAAAGCGCCGTGTGGCCATCGGCGCGATGCTCGCTGACGAGCGTCAAGTGCTCTTGCTGGATGAACCGACCGCTGGACAAGACCTAAAGGCATTGACGGAGCTTCATCGCCAACTCACCAGTCGTGCACAAGACGGCTGCGCATTGGTCGTCGTCACTCATGATATGAACTTTGCATGGCATATTGCAGACACCATCCATTTAATGAAAGACGGCCGATTGTCCCTTCCCTTTCAGCCCGAGGAACTTTTTTCAAACTCGGCGCTGTTGGCGGAATACCGTTTGCACGCGTCGAAAAAGGGGGGCTATCATGCGCCGGCTTTTGCATGAAATGAATCCCTGTATAAAGTTTTTGGCTGTCACGGTGTGCATATTAACATTGGCATTTTTCTTTAACCCGTGGACCCCTCTATTGTTTTTTGCGGGCGTTGTCTTGCTTCAGTTGCTGTTTAGCCAAACCAACTGGAAACTCTGGTCACTTGCCATGCTGCCATTTTTAATTGGTGCCTTCGGTTATTTCTGGACGACCTTGGTTTTCGGCGAGCCTGGCGATGGGCTTGTATTATGGACAATCGGAAAGCTCGACATCACCACACAACAATGGGAACTAGCCTGGTCTCTGTCATTGCGCGTATTGGCGTTTTCAAGCATTTCCTTATTATTTGCCTTCACGACTGACCCGGTCCGTTTTATCCAGAGTTTGATGCAGCAATGGAAGCTTTCTCCGAAACTCGCTTTTAGTGTACTGATCAGCTATCAATTCCTTCCCGTCCTTAAAACGGAATTCGAGCAGCTCCAGCAGGCTCATCGCATAAGGGGGCCAGGTTCGAGCCCGTCCGCATTCAAGCGAATAACAGCACTCCGCCGTTTACTCATTCCTTTGCTTGCCGGTGCTGTCAGAAAAGCCGAGCGAGCCGCTTTCGCGATGGAGGCGCGGGCATTTACAGGCGAAGCGAGAACGCATTATACAGAAGTCAAACTTACCCGGAAGGATTTCGTGCTGTTCAGCTTGTTTTCATTAGTGCTGAGCGTAAGTGGCAGCGCAGTATTTTGGGCATAATAAAACCCCGCCACCGCAATGCATGTCATTGTGGTGGTGGGGTTTTGGTTAACATAATAAAATTATCGCATTTTCTCTACACATTGATATTAGCTGTCGATTTTACCGTAAGTAATTTCATCTTCATCTTGCACATCAACGCCATTTTTGACATGGACAATGGTTCTCAAAATCAATTTAGCATTGACGTTCTCCAGCTCCCACCGCTCGTCAGGCACAATCTCAAATTGCTGCATGACGGTATTTTTCGATTTTACGGATCCCGCAAATTCTAAGCTCTGCTTGGCAACGGGCGTTTCATAAAAATCGAAATCACTGTCTTCCCGGTAATCTTCCACTAAGCGAATTACTTGCAGTTCGATATAATCGATTTCCTGATCGCCGCTTCCACCGTCCAAGTACACCGTACCGTTCAAGGTTTCACCTTCTTCAAGATGCGGCCTCTCCACTACAGTGTCCACTTTGACCGAACCGATGCCGATCGAAGATAAAAAGTCTTTGAATTTCATAAAAATCTATACCCCCAAATTTTGATAGTTCTCTATACCACTTTCTTGCTCCTTATAAACAGCACGCTTAAAGCTCGGTGTAGTCGTATTGGTTATCCAAGTTTGTTTCGTAACGGTTATAACGCCGTTTGAACAGCTTGTACAGATGGCTGACGATAACCCGCAGCAACGCGTACATCGGAATCCCTAAAATGACCCCCACCACGCCAAACAAAGAGCCGGCCGTCAACAAGACGAAAATAATCGTGACAGGGTGGATATACATTGTCTTGCCCATTACTTGCGGCGAAATCAAATTGCCTTCCACCAGCTGCACGACAGTCCACACAATCGCCAGTTTCACAAGCATGAACGGTGAAGTGACGAGTGCGATAATGGCAGCGGGCGTGATCGCGATAGCTGGACCGATATACGGCACGATGCTAGTCACCATCGCCAGTGCGCCGAGCAGCAGCGCATAATCCATACCAATGATCAAGAAGCCGATATAGACCATTACGCCAATACAGAAAGCGACGATGAGCTGTCCTTGGATATAAGCACCCAATTGCTTGTCAGCATCCTTTAAAACTTCTCTTGTATCGTCTCGAAACCTTGGCGGCAGCAACTTCAGGAAATAGCCCGGAAGCTTATCGCCGTCTTTCAATAAATAAAACAGGATGAACGGCACGATGACAATCGACAGTATGACGCCGGTAATAGTCGAAATCCAGCTGGTGACGCGCGTAATGATTCCCGTCACAGTCGACTGAAGCGTATCGGCGATGCCTGATGGCAATGTGGTCATCAATGCTTCAATATTGAAATTTGAATCCCTGTAATAATTACCGAAAATGGAATTTCTCAAGAATTGGTCGGTGTTGTTCATCAAACGCATGAAATAATCCGGAAACTCCTCCACCAAGTTCTGGAACTCGCCTCTCAAAAAAGGAAACACCAGGACGCTCAATAAAGTCAAGAGCCCAATGCCCCCAAGGAAAATAATGAGGATGCCCCAGATTCTCGGGATTTTGAAGCGTTCCAATAGACGCAACACCGGCCGCAGCAAATAGTAAAAAATAAGCGCCAAGACGACCGGCAAGACGACCGTTTTCATGAATACATTGAGCGGATTGAAGATGAACGACACTTCCCTGAAGATGAACACGACAAGCCCAATTAAAATCAAGATCAATAGGGTAAAGAGTGTATTCCTCCCGCCCAGGAAGCGGATATAGTTGGTAGCGAAAAACGGCGGTCTATTGTCATCTGGCGGCATGGTAATCCCCTTCTTTTTATAGGCTTCTACCTGTAGTTTACCATATTATCTGAAAAATTAGTTGAGTGGCTGGGACAAAAATTCTTCCAGCGCACGGCGATTTTGTTGTATATCAATTTCAAGAACCGAGCCGGCCTGTGGGTAATTCGCATAGCTGTACCCGCCTTCTATCGGAATCGTCAAGCGTTCGATCTCACCGCCGCCACCGGTTCCAAGCTGTGTCGCCAGTTTGATCTGGTCGACCAAAGGCATATCGGTCTGCACGTAGCCTTGAGCCGCTCCAGCCAGTTTCGGCAGTTTCGGGATAGACGATACGCTGATCAATTCATCCTTCAATGCGGCGATTACTTGCTGCTGGCGGCGTACACGGCCAAAGTCGCCTTCATTATCTGAACGGAAACGCGCGTAGCCCAGCAACTCCTGGCCATTCAAATTCTGGACACCCGGAGACAAAGTTACGCCGATTTTCTCGGACATTTCCTTTTCTACATCGATTTCGACACCACTCGGCGCTGCGATATCGACAAGCGTTTCAAAGCTCTTAAAGTCGACAAGTGCGTAATTGTGGATTTCAACACCAAACATTTCACGCAAAGTCGATGCTAATAAATCGACGCCTCCCAAATAATAGGCCGTGTTCAATTTATAGGATTGATAACCAGGAATATCTGCATAAATATCACGCATAAACGACGTGATCTTCACTTCATTGTTTTCACGGTCGTGGGTCACCATCATCATCGTATCCGTACGGGATTGAGCTTCCCCGCGCGAATCCACTCCGAGCACGAGGATATTTTGGTATCCGCTATTGTCTTCATCTCCTGCAAAGGGTTCCGGTTCGATTTCGGTTTCGCCAGCTATGTCCTGGCCTTGTTGATATTGGATGAAAAAGTAAATTCCGGCCCCGAGCAATAAAATGATCAATAATAAGAAAAGCTTGCCGCTCGGGCGGAATCGTCTGCGTTTTCTGGTCTTTCTTGTTTCGTATTGTTCTTCCATGATGATTACATTCCTTTCTGAGCTGTACCATTTGTTTAGACGCATATGAACAGATGGAGGTTTCCTTGCATAATACGTTTTTATTGTCTGTGCCTTACCGGAGTGGTAAAATTCTTCTTATTCTCAGATACGCCATTGTGCCGCTATGGAGACGTTGAGGCACCTGTCCAAAACCGAGGACACCTTTATATAAAAGTAAAGATGATGGCCTATATAATAGAAGGAGGCAATCCAATGTTAGAAAAAGCAACATTCGCTGGCGGCTGTTTTTGGTGCATGGTCAAGCCATTCGATCAATTCGATGGAATTGAGTCTGTGATTTCCGGATACACTGGAGGCCATTTGGCGAATCCGTCCTATGAACAAGTAAAAGGTGGACATTCCGGTCATCTGGAAGCGGTTGAAATCACGTTTAATCCAGCAGTCTTCCCATACGAACAATTGCTGGATATCTTTTGGCAGCAAATCGACCCGACCGATAACGACGGGCAATTCCAGGACCGTGGTGCTTCCTATCGCCCTGCGATCTTTGTGCATAATGAAGAGCAGCGGAAGTTGGCGCTTGCTTCCAAAAAACAACTCGCTGAAAGCGGCCGCTTCGATAAACCGGTCATCACCGAGATCCAAGATGCCAAGCCTTTCTATCCGGCTGAAGATTACCACCAGGATTTCTACTTGAAAAATCCAGATCATTACGCACAAGATCGTGCCGAGTCCGGGCGCGATGAGTTTTTGGATAGTGCGTGGAAGAAAGCCGACGCTTAATGCGCCGGCTTTTTCTATAGCTGAAAACCTGCAAAAAGAGCGACTCTATTGCCCATTGATCAATGTTAAACTTTTTCACACACTTTTCAATTGACATGCTATTCTTTTAGTTTAAAATCAGTATACTCGAGTCTTCTCGCAAAATGCGCTAAACAGGAGGCATTATTATGCAATGGCTCAGCACATTGGATATCTTTTTCGTGCAATTAATCCTTTTTCCACCATTTGTTATTTCACTAGGCGTTGCAGCGGCGATACTGGCGAGCAGGATTTTCATCGGACCGCTCATCACGCTTATAGCATCGCTCGAACTGAATTACTGGTATTTTTCAACTATACTGCCGGAAGCGGATATTCCTTCCATGATGATTGTTTCATGGGCGATCCTGTTTCCGCTCCTATCGCTTTACTTCTCCTGGATGGCCCTTGCGCCGTGTCTTAAACAACACCGTCAAGATTTTCGATGGAGCAAATAAGCAAAAAGAATCATCAACAAGACAAATGCCAAGAACATCCATAAAGTAATATCATGGTTGCCAGTCTGGTCATAAACCACTCCGATGATAAACGGCATGAATGCCGAAATCAAATAGCCGCCGGATTGGGTCATCGCAGCCCAGCTATTTGCTTCGTCTGCAGACTCTGTTGCATCGAGCGGCAACAGCAACGCGATCGGAAACAAGCCCCCGAGCGCAACACCTATCAAAGCGGCGGCAACCCACACCGCCCACGTTCCGGCAAACATCAACAATAGGATGCCGGCAGTGCCGAACGCCAATATAGCCAACACCCATAGAAAGCGGTTCGGATAACGGCTGAATAGCATTGGGATTGAAATATTGCAGACAATCTGCACCGCCGTCATGACGGTGACGACTGCTCCTGCCGACAGCACACTCAAGCCTTTGTCGATCGCGATAGGCGCCAGCCATGTCAACATTGAAAAAAAGAAAGCCGATTGGAAGCCAAAGAACAACAGCATATACCATGCTTTTAAATCTTTCCAAGGGCTGCTGCTAATCAGCGGTTTGTCCGCCACGGCTTCACCTTGTGAAGGCGACTCTGGCATTCTCAGCCATACGATGAGGGCAGCGAGTGCTAAGGCCGACCAAACTGCAAGGCCCGTCGACCACCCGGAAGCTGCATAGACGACACTCGTCAATCCAGCGGCGAGTGTCGCACCGAGCCCCATGCCGAACGAATAGACGCCGATTAAAGAAGCAGTTCGCGTTGGGAAATCCCGTTTAATCATCGCAGATAGCATCGGCCCAATGATGGCAATCGCTATGCCGATGAAAAATGAACTGAGCAATAAATTGAAATAACTCGGCCAAAAGCCGCGCCCCAAAGTAAACACGCCGATAACGGCCAGTAAAAAACCAATGGAACGCTTCAAGCCGAAGCGGCGGTTGAAAATAATCGCAAACGGTGCAAACACCCCCATGCACAGCACGGGAACGGCGGTCAATAAACTGACTTGACCATTCGTCAGCGACAAATCTGTGCGAATCGGCTCAAGCATCGGGCCGATCGAAGAAATGGCCGGCCGTAAATTGAGCGCCACTAATAGAATGGCAAAAATGACGCCGGTCAAAGCTGATTTTTCCCCTGCTTTTCTCATACTTTCCCTCTCTCCTTATCCCGCATCCCAAACTTGTGTTCCTGACGCCGTTTGCCTTAAAATAAGACTCGAAAGGCGGGTTGCTGGATGAAGCTCATAAATTGGAGCTACGCAAAACGATATAATATCAAAGCCACTTTTGATGAATTTCCGCATGTAGTTGTGCTATTCCGCCAAATCGGCGGATATTACTTTATTTATTCGATGAAAGGCCTGACGCCAGAACATATACCGGGCAGGCGTGAGTATGTACAGATGGAGTATCTTCTGAACAAAGAATTCGGCCAATTGGATGCTTACCTGCAGCGAAAAAGCCGGTAACGCTTGTCCTCTATTAGTTTAGCTGACGCAGGCTTTGAACGCTACCGGTTTAGGGTGTATTCGTGTTATACTATTCATATTGTGAATTTTAGGAGGACGAATAATAATGATAGCAGTAAACGATGTATCCTTGCGTTTTGGCGACCGCAAATTATTTGAAGATGTCAACATCCAGTTCAACCCCGGCAATTGCTACGGCTTAATCGGTGCTAACGGTGCCGGCAAATCGACATTCATCAAGATTCTTGCTGGTGAACTTGAAGCACAATCCGGAAATGTTTCCATGGGCTCTGGCGAACGCCTCGCCGTATTGAAGCAGAACCATTTTGAATATGAGGAGCATGCGGTTCTTGAGACCGTCATCATGGGCCATAAAAAACTTTACGAAGTCATGTCTGAGAAGAATGCCATTTATATGAAAGAAGATTTCTCTGATGAGGACGGCATGCGTGCTGCGGAACTCGAAGGCGAATTCGCGGAACTAAACGGTTGGGAAGCCGAATCGGAGGCTGCCATCCTGTTGCAAGGACTTGGTATTACTGAGGCTCTTCACGACAAGAAAATGTCAGAACTATCCGGATCCGATAAAGTTAAAGTGCTTTTGGCACAAGCTCTATTCGGCAAACCCGATGTTCTTCTATTGGATGAGCCGACCAACCACTTGGACTTGAAAGCCATCCAATGGCTGGAAGAATTTTTGATCAACTTTGACAATACCGTTATCGTTGTTTCGCATGACCGCCACTTCCTGAACAAAGTTTGTACGCATATCGCCGATCTCGATTTTGGAAAAATTCAGCTATATGTCGGAAACTACGACTTCTGGTATGAGTCCAGCCAGTTGGCTACGCGTTTGGCATCTGATCAGAATTCGAAAAAAGAAGAAAAGATCAAAGAGCTTCAAGCCTTTATAGCCCGCTTCTCCGCCAATGCCTCGAAATCGAAGCAAGCGACTTCACGGAAGAAAATGCTCGATAAAATCGAGTTGGACGATATCCGTCCATCTTCCCGTAAATATCCGTTTGTCAACTTCACCATCGGCCGTGAAATCGGCAATGATGTATTGACAGTGAAAGACTTAAGCCAAACCGTTGATGGCAATCAATTATTGAACAACATCAGCTTTAATATGAATAAAGATGACAAGATCGTTTTGATGGGTGACCCATTGGCGAAATCTGCGCTCCTTCGTGTACTTGCTGAAGAAGACGAACCGGCTTCAGGTTCAGCCCGTTGGGGTGTTACGACTTCACGTGCCTATTTGCCGATCGACAATACTGAATACTTCGAAGGCAGCGAGACTTCTTTGGTGGATTGGCTTCGCCAGTACTCTCCAGAAGATGAAAGCGAAACTTTCCTTCGTGGATTCCTCGGCAGAATGCTGTTCTCCGGTGAAGAAGTGAAAAAGAAACCTTCTGTTTTATCTGGTGGTGAAAAAGTACGCTGCATGCTATCGAAAATGATGCTGTCGCATGCCAACGTGCTGCTATTGGACGAACCGACCAACCACTTGGACCTCGAATCGATCCAAGCCTTGAACAATGGCATGATCGCCTTTAAAGGCGCCATGGTCTTCACTTCCCATGACCATCAGTTTATCCAGACCGTTGCCAACCGTGTCATCGAAATTCAGGAAGATGGCTCGATTCTCGATAAGCAATTGACCTACGATGAATTCTTAGAATGGAAAGAAACACAAGGCATCGCCAAATAATTTTTTGCCACACGAAAACCCCTCAGAAATATCAAATTTCTGAGGGGTTTTTATATGCTTTGAATTTATTTCAGGAAGCGTTTCACGGCTTTTCCAGCCGGTAATTTTGCTGCCCATCGGTCTCCGGAACTCGCCAGTTTGCTGAGCACTTTCAACAGATCTTCGTCTCCTGCCCAATGTTCTGTCACAACTTCTTTCGGGAAGCGGTTCAAGACCGTGTTGATGACGTAGACTGCGACGATGACATCGTCCATGAATCCGGCGGGCCCGACTAGAATTTCCGGAAGAAAATCGATTGGCGCCATGAAATACAGCACGCCAGCCCCAACGTAAGCTTTGCTCTTTTTATCGATGCGGCTATCAAGTAGCAAACGGGTTAATAAGTGGAAAAGGTCCGGTGCAAATAAGACAAACTGGCCTGCGGAATCCAGTTTTGACGATTTGCCCTCGAGCCAATTATGCACCCTGAAACGCAGCTTTTGATAGAAATCACGCTGTTTTTCTTCACTTGGCAATGGCTTTTTCAAATATTCGTTCTCCATATGCGTTCCCCTTTCATCCGGCAATTAGAAGACTAATGTGACATTGGTCGCTACCCGTTCTTTATCGGGAGCCCCGTCATAAATAGTAAATTCAACATGCTGGTTTGGCACGAAGCGGCGGAAGCCCTCTTCATTAATGTTGATCGTTTCGAAATAGAACAGTTCGCCCGTATCGCCTTCGATATAGCCGAATCCTTTATCGTCATTAAACTCTTTCACTTTTCCCTGCATGGATAAATCCCCCTCCAGTATTCTTGGCAATCTACTTTAGATATACCCAAATAAGCGGGAATATTAAACAATGGTAACTATAAGAAAAAACCCATCAAAAAAGAACTGCCGTAATGGCAGTTCTTGGATGGGAGAATTAAAGTTTAGTTACGTTAGTAGCTTGAGGTCCGCGGTTGCCTTCCTCTACTTCAAATTCTACGCGCTGTCCTTCGTCAAGCGTTTTAAAGCCTTCGCCTTGAATCGCTGAGAAGTGTACGAATACGTCGTCGCCGCCTTCAACTTCGATGAAGCCAAAACCTTTTTCTGAGTTAAACCATTTTACTGTACCTTCTTGCATGTTAAATTACCTCCTGTGGTAAACAAAATTTTTCAATATGCGAACTTTCATAAAAAAATTCACATATTCCCAAAAGTACCGACACTTGCTGATCACTTTTGGGAATATGTGAATAGCTGTTGCGGAAGTTCGTATGTTGAATTACCTTAATTATATCAAATTGACTATAAAAGTCAAACAAATCTAAAAACTTTCTGAATGTTTTCCAAACTTTTTTTAACTCTCTAATAAATCCTTATAAGTATTATGCCAAATTTATGGGAATTTGTAAAGCGTTAATGTGTCAGCCCGCTAGCGGTCCTGAAGTTTGTATTGGCTCTCCCGTTCACGTAAAATAAGGGATAGAGACGCGCACCATGAAACTTTTTCCTGCGCCACACGTATAGTTTAGTAGCCGTTAAGGAGGTTAAAGCATGAAACCCATTAAGCCGATCGAAAACTTCATCAAAAGACAATCGGTCAGCCTCCCTCTCGTGTCCGCTATGTTCCCGATTCTCTATTTAGGAGCGGAAATCGGGCTGCTTGCTTCAGGTGCTGTTGCAGCCGGCACTTATTTTGCCAGCAATACATCGATGAAGCAATATCAGCTGTCGAGCGATTCCAAACAGCTCGGCATGACCAGAAGCGAATACCGGAATATCCGCGTGCAAATCAAGGAAGGCAAAGAAAAAATTAAAACCTTGCAAAGCCAATACTATAAAGTGCGGTCCATTTCATCATTTAAGCAATTGATGGATATGGTCAAAATCGCCACTAAGATCCTGGCAATCGTCCAGCAAAACCCGCGTAAATTCTACTTGGCAGAACCGTTCTTCTATTCGCACCTGGATTCTGCCATCGAATTGACCGCCAAATATACATTATTGGTCGGGCAACCGGTCAAAGACATGGAGATGCGCATTGCGCTCCAGGAAACTCGTGAAATGCTGCGTTCATTGCAGCAAGTAATGGAAGCTGACCTGAAGCGCGTGCTGTCAATGGACGTGGAGCAATTGCGGATGGAACTCGATTATGCGCGCCTCACTGTTGACCAGCACAATACGAGAACAATCGATCAGCAACAGCAAATCGAACATAAAGGAGACATGGAAAATGACCAACAATCAGACGAGAAATGAGTTGGATGAGCTTCTTGGGACCCCGTTTGGCATGGAGGGAACATCATCCCAGCAAACGCAATTGGCGCAGACGGAAGGACAGCCTGTTGCACTGCTCGAGCGCCTGAGTGCCGAAGAACAGGAGAAAGCACGCGAATTGGCCAAACAGATTCCGACTGGCAACCGTGAAGCTATCCTCACATACGGCGCCAATGCCCAAAACCAGTTGAGCCAGTTTTCGCATAAAATGCTCGATCATGTCCAGCGAAAAGACATCGGCCCTGTCGGTGATGTGCTCCATGACCTCATGAAAAAGCTCGAACAGCTAAATCCGGAAGAACTGACGCAGAAAAAGCAAAAAGGGCTGCGCAAAGTATTTAACCGCGCGAAGTATTCAGTGCAGGAAATGATGAGCAAATACCAAAAGTTAAGCACACAAGTCGACCGCATCAGCGTCCAGCTAGACCATTCAAAACGCGGATTGTTGGATGATGTCCAGATGCTGGAGCAATTATACGACCAGAACAAGACCTACTTCCAGGCCTTGAACGTCTACATCGCAGCAGCGGAAATCAAGCGGGATGAAATCATGAATGAAACAATACCCGCCTTGCGCAAAAAAGCCGAAGCTTCTAACGACCAGATGGCCTATCAGGAAGTAAACGATATGGTTCAGTATGTCGACCGCTTGGAAAAACGCCTGTATGACCTGCAACTGTCGCGCCAAATCACCATCCAAAGCGCGCCGCAAATCCGCATGATCCAACAAACCAACCAAACGCTCGCAGAAAAAATCCAATCATCGATCATGACGTCCATTCCGCTATGGAAAAACCAGATCGCCATCGCACTGACCTTAAACAAACAAATGAAAGCGGTGGAAGCGCAAAAACAAGTGACCGCGACCACGAACGACCTGCTATTGAAAAACTCGGAAATGCTCAAGATGAACTCAATCGAAACCGCACGTGAAAACGAACGCGGCATTGTCGAGATCGAGACCTTGAAGCAAACGCAGGAAAATTTGCTTGAAACGATTGAAGAAACCTTAAAAATCCAGGCAGAAGGCCGCCGCAACCGTAAAGCGGCAGAACTTGAAATCGGCCGCATGGAAGAAGATTTGAAACAACGCCTGCTCGCCATCCACGATGGCCAGGAAAAGAACTGACAAAACCCCCTTCGCATTTTTTGCGAAGGGGGTTTTACAGAGTGTTGAAGAAGTCTATAATCCGCCATGAACTAAAAAGGAAATCACCATTTCTACATTCAAAAATCAATGTACTATCTAAGTATTTGGAGAAGCGTTCGTTCGTAAAACCTTCTGTTCAATAATGCTGCGCATTACTTCGCAAAGATAAGTTCACACGTATTTCGACCTTATCTTTCCTGTAGGAGCAGCGAAGCGACGGGTTTGAGAGACCCAGGAGACTGCGGCAACGGTCGAGGAGGCTCGATTCCCGCCCCACGGAAAGCGAACGATAAGCTTCGAAAAATACGGTTTCCTGAGTTTCTCGACAGCCTGAAAAAACCCCTTCGCATTTTTTTGCGAAGGGGTTTTTAGATTGTCCATTACAAAGCCTGAACGACCAAATGCAAGGTGCGTTTCAATAAGCGCAACGTGTGCTCGACAAATTGCTCCAGTGAATCGGCACTGACCGATTTATTGCCATAAAGCATCCGGTAGAATGCAGCTTGTTCCTCGCTTGTCGATTCTCCACTCAAGAACAAGTGCATCACTTCAATGCCCATCTTTTCGGTTTCCGATACAGCTTGAGCGGTATCGATAATGCCATTATCCGCATAATTGTAGGCAGAGGGCTCACCATCCGAAAAGACCAGCATAAAGCGATGCTTCTCCGGCCGCTGTTTCAGGCGTTCGGCCATCCAGCGAATCGCAAACCCATCGCGGTTGTCTTCATGGGCATCTAGCGAAAGGATCTCCGCTGCATGATCAGCTGTGCCGTCAGTGAATTTGTGCATCCATTCAAAATAATTGGGCTGTTGATCATCCCCTGCCTCATAGGCATCTTCGTAAAAAACAGCAATTTCATGCGGAATTTTAAGAGCCCTGAGCACATCGTGGAACAACAGCACCGCCTGCTTCGTTTCGTCAAGCTTGTCGATCATCGAAGCGGATCCGTCAATCATCAAACTGAACACCGCATCCAATTGTTTCGATGGTGCGGTTTTCCGGTAGAAAGGCTTTGGCCGTTCATCGGTAAGGAGCGGCAATAGATTTTTCGACAAACGGCCGGCATGCAAATTCGTCCGTTCACTTTCAATGCGCTGCTGCATGCGTTTTTGCATTTCCTTCAGCAATGCGCGCACAAATGGTGCTTGTTCACTACGCCAATGCTGCAGCTGCTGGCGGTCGTAGGGCAGAGCTTCGATGCGTGATTCATAATAGACCACACCATCATTCGCAGAGCCGAAACGGCCGTTTGCTTTTTTCGGTTTCTTTTCATCTTTCCTCTGTTCATCAGCCAGATTGTCTTCACGGTGTTCGCCTTGGGACTCTCCCGTTCCAGTTTGTTCGACTTCCCCGGCACCGTCTTCTTCCCTGCCGCCATCAGCAAGCTTTGAATCGCCGCGTTCGAGTTCATATTCCAGAGCTGCCGCATCGTTCAATTCAGTTTCGCGATGCCACGATTGAAACCATTCTTCAATCGTTTCGATTTCTTCTTCCTCTTCGGATTGCTCTGCTTCAATGCCTTCATGATACCTTGGAGGTGGTGTTTTTTCAGCCGGTTCTCCGAACGTATAATACGTATGGAGGACATCTGACTCCAGTAAATATTCCAGCCTCGGCAACACCTTGAGGATGATATGTGCTGAATCTTCAGTGGAATTGGAACTGAATAATTCCGTCCACGTCAAAAATAACGGATCCAGTTCATCACTTAACGAAACATCTTTGCCACGTAATTTTAAATAGGCTGCATTTAAGAAAGCGTCGGCCCAAAAACCTTTCTTGCGGTTCTGTTCCAGCTGATCGGCATGAAAACCGGAGACAATTTTCTCCCTGACTTCAAATGCATGCTTCGTTCCCGGACGTTCCGATACGATGCGGTCACTCAAACGGAATTCTTCCGCCATCAAGAGCAATTGCACTGCCAGTTCCGGTAAACTCGTCTCTGATTGTTCGAAACGACGCCAAGAACCCATGCTGAAATGGCTCCAAAAACCAGCACTTACCAAATAAATATCCGAAAGGTACCCAGCCTGCTCGATTTCTTTTGGCCGATGGCGCCAAAACACACTCATGGAAACCGCGCCTTCAGATGGCCTGAATTCCCATAGCTTTCGTGTTGTCAGCCGAAGATAAGGGGCGGATGATAGTGCTCTTGCAAGCTGTTCCATCCGGTTAAGGAGCCTTGTATCAACCGTTTCGTTATTAAATTGGATAAAGCGATTGATTGAAGTCATCCTGCTCCCCTACTTTCGCCACGTATTTGCCAAATCCATCAGCAGCTCCCGCTCACTTTCGTCGTCCAGTTTCTCCGCTATAGCGTAGCGGACAGCACGCAGCGGATCGATATGCAGAGCGAGTGCCGTCGCATCCAATAAACTGCGGATCGAAGCCGCTTCTTCCGACATGAGGCCCGTCTCTACTTGCTTCATCAAATCCGACGCCAAATTTAACATGAAATTTTTCAGTTTCGGGTCGGCATCCGGAAATTCCCTGTCCCATAGGCCTCGCAACTGTTCTCCGGACAAATAAGGGACCGGATAGGAAATAAATCGGTTTTTCAGCGCTTCGTTCATTGGCGAAGTGCCGATATAGCCTTCGTTGATGGCTGCCACCACTGAAAAATCAGGGTGCGCCTCAATCACTTCGCCCGTGAATGGGTTGGTCATCATTCTTCGGTAGTCGAGTGCACTGTGAAGAATTGGCAAGGTTTCGGCTTTCGCCATATTAATCTCATCGATGTATAGGATGTGGCCTTGTTTCATAGCGGTTACAACAGGGCCTTCCACGAATTCGATCGCGCTTTGGCCGTCGCGCTGCACCAGCGTCTTAAAGCCGAGCAAGGCTTCCGCATCCAAATCGACAGAACAGTTGATGCTTTGAATCGGTTGCCCGAACAGCCCGGAAATGCTTTCGGCGAGTTTCGTTTTCCCGGCTCCCGTCGGCCCTTTCAATAGCACCGGCTTTTTCAGCACGACTGCTGTCAGGATATCGTTCCATAAATTTTCATCAGGCGAGATATAACCGCCTTCCCCTATCAAGTTCGAAACTTCTGCGTGGTCCCGCTGCGTCCGTTTTTTGATTTCTTCATCAATAATCGTCATTTGCCTCACTCCTGTCTCCATAGAAAAAACCGATGGATTCATCGGTTTTGTTCATCACTCGAAATAAGTTTTGTAATAGCCTCCGATTTTCCCTGTGTTGTCGACTACAAACAAAAATTCATCCGTTTCATTTTTTACGTCGTATTGCTGTCCTGCTGTTAGTACATTCGACACTAAGAACTTGTCGGCATCGGTGTGTTTGCACGTAACGGTACGAACGGTTTCTTTTTCCAGCCAATTGGTATGTATCATCTCGATCATCCTTTTCTGTCTGTGTAAATTAATATTCTGCTACTTTATTCAGTATAAGGAAAATTGCTTGGGAATTCAAACTTGTCCTCCCTTGCCGCCTTTTCGCCCGACGGCCAGATACACTATCAACCCAATGACCGCCATACTCGATAAAACGATTAAAAACCATTGCAGATGCCCGAGAATCGCTTCATAGGCATATGGAAAACTACGGCCCAATGTGAAATAGGCGAATGTCCAGACAAATCCGGCAGGCATCGCGAACAGCAAATAGCGCCCAAGCGGAAAGCGGTCTGCGCCTACAACGTAAGGCATCGCCCAGCGCACGCCGGGAAGGAAAAAACTGAATGCGATTGCCCAATTGCCTTTATGGGACAAAAACTGCCGGAACCGTTCAATGCCGCTTTGCAGAAACGTCGTCTGAAGCCAACCGATCAAGCGATGACCGAACAGCCACCCTAGCCCATAGGCGAATAAATTGCTCGTAATCAGCCCGCTGTAAGCTGACAAAAAGGCAGGAAGCGGTTTGAAGTCGCTCGTTTCTGTCACGACGCCTGAAAACGCTGCAGCAAATTCATTGGGGATCGGCAGGCCAAACAGCAATAGCCAATTCACCAAGAACATACTCAAATAGCCGTATTCCATCGCCATTTCCCATAAAAAATCCAGCTCCATCCAAATCCCCCGTCTCTATGCCACATTATCCCATAATAAAAGGCAGCCCCGCAATGGAGCTGCCTTCTGGAGTGTAGTCTTAAGATTCGAGCAATAGGTCTTCTGGGTTCTCAATCAATTCTTTCACTGTTTTCAAGAAGCCGACAGAGTCGCTGCCATCGATGACACGGTGGTCATACGATAGCGCTACATACATCATCGGACGGATTTCCACATTGTCGCCCACTGCGATCGGGCGCTTCTGGATCGTGTGCATGCCGAGAATCCCTACTTGTGTACCGTTCAAGATCGGTGTAGACAAGAGTGAACCGAAGACACCGCCGTTTGTGATCGTGAACGATCCACCGGTCATATCGCCGATTGATAGTTTCTTGTCACGCGCTTTAGTCGCCAATTCACCAATCGACGCTTCGATTTCTGCAAAGTTCTTTTTATCCGTATCGCGTACGATCGGCACCACAAGGCCTTCTTCAGTCGATACAGCGATCCCTACATCATAGAACTGCTTCAAGAGCACGTCTGTGCCATCGATTTCAGCGTTAACGTATGGATATTTTTTCAATGCAGCTGTTACTGCTTTAGTGAAGAAGGACATAAATCCAAGCTTGACGTCATGGTCTTGTTGGAATTTGTCTTTCTTGCGCTTGCGCAGTTCCATTACATTGGTCATGTCGATTTCATTGAACGTCGTCAACATAGCTGTCGATTGCTTCACTTCAAGCAAACGCTTGGCAATGGTCTGGCGGCGTCTAGTCATTTTTTGACGCACGATGCGGCCGCTTTCTTCATCAGAAGAAGGGGCTGCAGATGCGGAAGCTTTCGGTGCCTCCTGCTTAGCTGGAGCTGGAGTCGCTGCCGGTTTTGAACCATGTGCTTCAACGTCTTGGACGCGTACGCGGCCCATTGGGTCTACTGGCGTGATAGAAGCCAGGTCAATGCCTTTTTCACGCGCTAATTTGCGCGCTGCCGGGCTTGCGATTGTACGGTCGGAAGAACTGCTGTCTTCTTCTGTAGGCGCAGCTTCCTGGTCTGCTGGCGCTTCTTGTTTTGCTTCTTCTTTAGCTAGGTCTTCTTTTGGTGCTTCTTCTTTTTTAGCGTCTTCTTTCGGCGCCGAAGCTGCCGCTTCGCCAGAGCCTTCGCCGACTGTCGCGATTACTTGGCCGACTTCAACCGTATCGCCTTCTTCGGCAAGCAGTTCCTGAACAACGCCCGCTTCTTCAGAGATGACTTCCACGTTGACTTTATCAGTTTCCAGTTCAACGATGAATTCACCTTTTTCTACTGTATCGCCCGGCTGTTTCAGCCACTGGGCGATTGTTCCTTCTGTAATCGATTCTGCTAATTCCGGTACTTTGATCTCTGCCACAATTAATTCCTCCTTAAAAGTTCATCATTTCAATTTAGCTAAAGCTTCATCGATGATGCGTGCCTGTTCGACTTTATGTGACTCGCCGTCGCCTTCTGCAGGGCTTTGGCGCTTCATGCGTCCGTAGTATTTCACTTCTTTGCCATCTGCGAGTTCGCGCAAGTAAGGGTCGGCAAATGACCAAGACCCCATATTTTGCGGCTCTTCCTGTACCCAAGCCAATTCCTTGGCGTTCGGGTAGCGGTCGACGATCGCTTTGATTTTTTCAGCTGGGAACGGATACAGTTGCTCGACGCGGACAATATGCGCCCACTCGTAGCCTTTTCCGTCTTTAACGCGTTCCGCCAAATCGATGGCCATCTTACCGCTAGCAAATAGCAGGCGTTTCACTTTCTTCGCATCCTGCCCCATGCCCGGCTGTTCGATGACTGTCTCGAACTTGCCTTCTGCCAATTGACCGACTTCAGCCCCGACAAGCGGGTGTCTTAGAAGCGACTTCGGCGACACGATAATTAATGGGCGGATGGCTTCTTCTCCTAGCATTTTTGCCTGGCGGCGCAGAATGTGGAAATAGTTCGCTGCGCTGGATAGGTTTGCGACTGTCCAGTTGTTTTCTCCAGCCATTTGCAAATGACGCTCGAGACGTGCACTGGAGTGTTCCGGGCCTTGCCCTTCATAGCCGTGCGGAAGCAGCATGACCAAACCGGATTTTTGGCCCCATTTTGCGCGGCCGGACGAAATGAATTGGTCGAACATGACTTGTGCCATATTGGCGAAATCTCCATATTGAGCTTCCCAAATGACCAATGCTTTGTCATTCTCTACATTGTAGCCGTATTCGAAGCCAAGGATAGAAGCTTCACTTAGCGGGCTGTTGTAGACGACGAATGATGCTTTCGAGTCGGAAATGTGGTGAAGCGGAACAAGTTCGTTGCCGTTCTTCTCATCATGCAGCACAAGATGGCGGTGTGCAAAGGTTCCACGCTGTGCATCTTGCCCTGTCAAACGGATTGGGTTGCCTTCTTGCAAAATGGCACCGAACGCCAATGTTTCTGCATGGGCCCAATCGATTTTGCCTTTTCCTTTGAATGGCTCTTCGCGGCGTTTCAGGATACGCGCCAATTTGCCGAACGCAGAAAAGTCTTGTGGCCACGACAACAGTTCTTCGTTCAATTTTTCAAGAATATCTTTGCCGACGCCTGTTTCGATTTCCGGGAAACCGTTCAGGACAGCTTCCGGCATCTCTAATTTCGGATGATCATCGGATTTATTTTCTTTTACTTTGTCATACGCTTCCTGCATCACTTTTTGAATGTCAGAATCAAGTGTTTTAACTTCATCTTCAGAAAGCACGCTCTCAGAAGATA
Organism: Planococcus sp. CP5-4_YE; assembly: GCF_019042655.1. Classification (GTDB taxonomy): domain Bacteria; phylum Bacillota; class Bacilli; order Bacillales_A; family Planococcaceae; genus Planococcus. Next base: position 39,015 of record NZ_JAHPZO010000018.1, on the reverse strand, counting down.
ATTGTTTACCGTACAATTCACGGACTGTATCGTGCTGATGAACGCCGTGGTACATCATCGGGTTCGTCACTAACGGCTCATCCATTTCATTATGGCCGTAGCGGCGATAGCCAATCAGGTCAATCAGGATGTCTTTGCCGAATTTCTCGCGGTATTCAAAAGCCAAGCGTGCAACGGCTACGACAGCTTCCGGCTCGTCCGCATTGACATGCAGTACCGGAACTTCAAAGCCTTTTGCCGGGTCAGATGAATAATGCGTTGAGCGGGAATCGTGCTGTTCCGTCGTGAAACCGATCAGGTTATTGGCGATGATGTGGATCGATCCACCCGTTTGATAGCCTTTGATGCGGCTGAAGTTCAAAGTTTCCGTCACGATGCCTTGCCCTGGGAACGCGGCGTCGCCGTGAACGAGGATCGAATAGGCTTTATTCGCGTCTTGTGGTGCCAAGCCGCTCTGTGCAGTCATTTCCTGCGCAGCGCGTGTTTGCCCTGTTACGATCGGACTCACGACTTCCAGGTGGGATGGGTTGTAGGCAAGCTTGATCTTGGTTCCCGCCTTGGAACTGTGTGTAGCGCCCATGTGGTATTTCACATCGCCAAACCAGCCTTTGGTGATTTCAAGCGACCCATCTTCTGGAAGAAACGCTTCATCTCCGACATGTGCGAATCCTGCGAACATCATTTCATATGGTTTATGGAGAATGTGCGTCAAGACATTCAAACGACCACGATGGGCCATGCCAATCATGATGTTTTCCGTGCCGGCAGATTCAGACATGCGTACCAATTCATCCATCAAGACGACAAGTGAATCGACACCTTCGATAGAAAAGCGTTTTTGCCCAACAAATGTGCGATGGACAAACTTCTCAAACCCTTCAACGCGTGTCAAAAGATCCAATACCTGTTTTTTCTTGTCGGCATCGAGTTTGGGCTTCATATCGCCAGCTTCGATTTTCGTTTGGATCCAGCTGCGTTCCTGCGGCTGGATGACATGCGCGAACTCGTAAGCGATTTTATCCGTGTAAAGTGACTTCAGGTAATTGATTGCATCGAGGCCGTTTTTCACTTCGGCTGGAGCGTTTTCCAGGATCAGGGATACTGGGACATCTTTTAAATCAGCTTCAGTCAAGCCATACTTTGAAATCTCCAGTCTTTCCGTATCACGAGGCTGGTCTTGCAACGGGTAGATATCCGAAGCCAAATGGCCGTGCGAACGGATGGCTTCCGCCAAATTAACCGCTGCGAGCACTTTTTCAAAACGATTCGGTTCGACTGCCACACCAGATGCAGCGCCAGTGGCATCGCCTGTCTGAACGGCAGGCTGCTCTGAAGGCGGGCCGTATTGTTTGAATAGCTCTGCAAACTCAGGGTCGATCAATTCAGGGGAATCCTGGTAAAGGTCGTACATCTCCATCACATAGCCCAAGTTCGGGCCGGTGATGGAATTCCACGGGGACTTTGTGTCCGGTTGATTGGTAGACATTGAATAACCTCCAACTATTTGCCTTATGGCATTCACTTTTATTTATAGGTCTTTTCTATTTTAGCACGCCCCTTGCCCGACTTAAAGCGGCAGGGCTGTAGCAGTACTGAACGAATTTCCATATCAATCTTACTACTTCCAGTGAAAAAAACAATGCTTTTGATTGAAAAGATTCAGCTAAAAGGCATTGAAGCGCTTACATGCATCTAAGGCAGCAGAATTCCCATCTTCTAATGGAAGAAACTTATAATTCCCCATGAAAACAAACGATGCCGCCGCCTTTTTTCTTTGCTTCATAGAGCGCATGATCGGCTTTTTGGATCAGCTCCTCAAACTCACTTCCGTTATCGGGATACAAGGCGCTGCCAATTGAACAGGTTGGGGAGAATTGCCGGCCATCAATGACCCATCCATCTTTCAAAGTCTGCTGGATACGAGAGATGATGTTCTCGATCTGTTTCTTGCTATTGATCGCGGATATGCCCGGTAGCAAGATTAGGAATTCGTCTCCGCCAATGCGAGCCGCTACATCGTGCTTTCGGATGCTGCGCTCAAGTGCGCGGGCGAATTGGTGGATGAATTCATCACCGATTTCATGGCCATGCAGATCGTTGATTTCCTTAAACTTATCGCCATCTATGTACAAAACAGCGACTTGGTCACCCGTCCGGATGCTCTTGGCCTCCATTTCACGGAAATGCTTGACCATCATCCGGCGGTTCGGCAAATTCGTCAACGGATCGTGATACGCCATGTGATGCAATTGCTCTTCCATTTCTTTACGGTCGGTGATGTCGAATAAGATCGACAGCATTTGATAAATGCGCCCTTCTACATCAAATAGCGGAATAATTGTCGCATCTACCCAAAAAGACTCGCCATTTTTCTTTAAGCTGCGCACTTGCCCACGCCAGATTTCGCCTTTTTTCAAGACTGACTGGAGGTGGACAAGTTGCTGGCTGGACATGATGGCTTGGCCGATCGACTGGATATTCATTCCCGTCAATTCACTGCTATCAAAGCCAGTCAACTTCTTGAAATTTTCATTGGCAAATTCAATCATACCGGAGATATCCCAAATTAGTACAAGTGCTGCGTAATTTAGTGCATCTTTGTAGCTTTCCAGAATATTCTCCGTCTGTTTCAGTTCATGCTTCAATAACAATTCATTGGTCAGCTCACGGAACACCACATGAAAAGCTCGTATAATTCCATCTTCTTTAATCAATGAATAGCTGGCAGAAAACTTCGCCTCGCGTCCATCGCTTTTAATGCGGCTCAGGAAAATCGAGCTCACTTTATGGGTGCTTGTGCTGGTTTCAAGCAGAAGTTTACCCATTTCAAAGAATTTTTGCTTATCTTGGGGAATGTCTTCGTAACTTCGGCCAAGCCATTCCTTGCGGTGCACGCCAAAGGTTTTTTCGTAAGCTGGGTTCATATCGAGGATCGTAAAATCTGCTGAAATCATCAACATCGGGTCGACTGAGTTTTGGACAAGCGATTGATAGAAAAGATAATCTTCTTCGATTTTCTTTTGTTCGGTCACATCTTTCGTGGTGGCTAGCACGTATTGCACATTCTCATGTTTAAATGGCGTCAGCTCGGTTTCCATCGCGGTTCCGCGGTCAGAGAACAAGCTATAGTCCCTGTACAGATGACGTTCATTGCGCTTGATCGCAATCCGGTATTGCTTGTGAATTTCAAGCGCCAATTCCCTTGGCATGCATTCTTCTACGGTGCGGCCCGTTAGATCCATCCCGAAAATCTTCTGGCAGACCGGGTTGACCCAAACATAAGTAAAGCCGTTGCCCTGCTGTTGCATGCAATAGACCGGGTCGGCGGCTTTCCCGTACAGCATATCCATTTGCTCTTTCGTAAAAGGTCCCGACATCGAATCCACCGCTTTCTGTTATCTCAGCTCTGCTGTCGCGCCGCTGATTTTTTCAATGAATTTTTCATAAGCTAACTGCTCATCCGTCTGTCTCACCAGTTCCAGTTCGCCAGTTGCTGAAGCAGCACCGGCATGGAAGCGATAAGAACCCAAATATGTTGCATTGCCGCTCAACTTCAATCGATAATGGCCGTCCTCGGATTTCACCGAACAGTTAACCATACCACCTGGGTTAAAGACGGAAACGTCTCCGAACGGTACCAGCCCCGCGAGACAGCTGACCAAAGCCGATGCCGTCATGGCCGTACCGCAGGCGTCCGTAAAGCCGACGCCTCTTTCATAAGTCCGTACAAAAATCCCGTCTTTTAATGGCGTCACATAGCTTAAATTGACCCCATCCGAAAAATAGGGGTTATCGCCGTTAAAATATGCCGCCCATTTTTCCTGATGGGAAGGATCTTTCTGCAGATCCTTGCCGACGATCCCGATTAAATGAGGGTTCGGCACGGCAACTGCCGTAAACGGAATGTCAGCATCGATGAACGGCAGCGCTTGCTGGCGCCATTCCGTCTGCTGATCGTATACCATCGGCAAATCGGCTAGCTGAAAAGATACCGGTGAAATTTCCACGCCGTACATGCTCACGCCAGCGTCGATCTGCGGTTCTTGCTGCACAGCTAAACCCGCTTTCATCGTTTCGATTACGGCTTGATCGATGCCTTCCCGCTCGCATACAAAGCGTGCCACACAGCGTAAGCCGTTGCCGCACATAGAAGCTTCAGAGCCGTCCGTATTGAAAACGCGCATTTTCGCATCAGCGCTTTCGGACGGGGAGACGGTCAAGAGGCCGTCTATTTCCGGATCCAGTGCCGCCAGCCGCTTGGTTAATTGCGGAAAATCCTCGCGGTCGGTTCCTTCATAGAGGAAAAATGTATTCATTGAACCATGTACTTTCAGTAATTCCATAACGACACCTCTTCAGCTGGAGTTTATTTTGTGTGGGCAGCCACTAATTTCGCCATTTCATATGCGGTTTTCGGCGGTTCTGCTTCTGTCATTGCGTGGATCAATTGCTCTTCTTCCGCTACCAAGCGCTCAATCGCCGCCATAAAGCTTTGTGGATTCAATTGCTCTTCTTCAAGCACATGGGCAAAGCCTTGCGTTTCGAACAAATTAGCATTTAAAATCTGGTCCCCACGGCTTTTTTGCTTCGACAAAGGAATGAGCAGCATCGGCTTTTTCAATGCCAAAAATTCAAATATCGAATTCGATCCAGCGCGCGAGACGACCAGGTCCGTCAAATGCAAAAGATGCGACAATTCGTGCGTCACATATTCAAACTGGCAATACTGCTCGTGCCCTTCTAAGCGCTCATCGATATTGCCTTTACCGCATAAATGGATGATGTTGAATTGCTTGGTCAAGGTATCCAGGTTTTCGCGTACCGCATCGTTGATGAGTGCAGACCCTTGGCTGCCGCCCATGACCATCAATACTTTATGGCTGTTGTCGAAATGGCATAATTCCCTGCCGCTTGCGGCTGAGCCGTCGAGCAGTTCGCTACGGATGACCGACCCTGTACACGTCGACTTCTCTTTCGGCACATGGGTCATCGTTTCCTTGAAAACCGTAAAAATATGGTCGGCAAAAGGAATCGCCAATTTATTAGCAAGGCCCGGCGTGACATCAGATTCGTGGATGATGACCGGCACTCCTGTCAAACGCCCCGCCATGGCGACCGGCACCGAGACGAAACCGCCTTTTGAAAAAATTGCGACTGGTTTCACTTTGCGGATGATGTTCAAGGCTTGCGTTAATCCCGCCCCGACACGGAACGGATCCGTAAAGTTTTTGGTCGAGAAATAACGGCGCAACTTGCCGCTTGAAATGGGGTGATAGGTAATCTCTGGATAGGAATCGCGGATCAATTCGTTTTCGATGCCTTCTTTTGAGCCGATATATTCAACACGGAACCCGAGTTTTTCCAGTTCCGGAATGATTGCTTGATTTAATGAAACATGGCCGGCTGTTCCGCCGCCTGTTAAAATGATTGTCTTGTTTTCCATCTGTTGTCCTACTCTCCTACTTTGCGCATATGTGTCTTCGTCACTTTGCACGGTTTGTGTGATATACTCGTTTTATTTGGTATTGCAAGTGTATTGGGAGGCTATGAATATGTACGAAACAGAAACGACACAAGAAAAACTCAAATTGTTAACGAAAATCGTCCTGCCGATTCTCATCACCCAAGTCGCTATGTATATGGTGACTTTTTTCGATATTTACATGACCGCCCGCTACGGGACCGAGGATCTTGCCGGCGTGTCGATCGGATCCTCTTTTTGGGTTCCAGTCTATATCGGACTTGCCGGCATCCTCATGTCCATTACTCCAATTGTAGCACAATTGATGGGGGCCAAGAAAAAAGTTGGCGTGAAAGACGCCGTGCAGCAAGGGATTTATTTGGCTATCATTTTGGCCGCGATCGTCTTCAGTTTCTTTTTCTTTGGCATCGACTGGATGCTTGGCTTCATGGATCTCGAACCCGGCGTCAACGACGTAGCCAGCCGCTATATTTTTGCCATGAGCTTAGGGCTGGTGCCGCTGTTCGCTTATAATGCGCTGAGATCTTATATCGATGCGCTCGGCGCCACGCGCGTGACGATGTTCATCACGTTGATGTCGGCACCGATCAATGTGTTCTTCAATTATTTGCTGATCTTCGGAAACTTCGGCTTCCCTGAACTCGGCGGCCCGGGTGCCGGGATGGCTTCTGCGATCACGTATTGGCTAGTGCTTGCCATCGCCGCGTTCATTATCCATACGAACGAGCCGTTCAAGTCATTCGGGGTTTTCCGCAAATGGGCGCGCCCTTCCTTAACCAGATGGAAGGAAATCACAGGCATTGGTGTGCCGATCGGCATTTCGATCTTCGCCGAAACGAGCATCTTTTCTGCAGTGACGTTTATGATGTCTGTGTACGGGACGATCACCATCGCCGCCCACCAGATCGCCTTGAACTTTGCATCGCTGCTCTATATGCTGCCGCTCAGCATCTCGATGGGCGCGACAATACTAGTCGGGTTTGAAGTCGGGGCCAAGCGCGCGTCCCATGCGAAGCAATACAGCTGGCTAGGCGTCGGTGCAGCCGTGACGCTCAGTGTCATCTCATCCGGCATCCTGTATTTCCTGCGGGAACCAATCGCCCAATTGTACTCATCCGACCTTGAGGTCATCGGGCTCGCCGTACAGTTCCTTATCTTCGCGGCCTTGTTCCAAGTATCAGACGCTGTCCAAGCACCTGTACAAGGGGCATTGCGAGGCTATAAGGACGTCAACATCACGTTTATCATGGCACTCATTTCCTATTGGGTGATCGGGCTGCCTTCAGGTTATTTGTTCGCTACGTTTACCGATCTTGGCGCATTCGGCTACTGGGTCGGTTTGATTGTGGGGCTTACGGCAGGCGCCATCACCTTATCGATTCGGCTATTGATCATTCAAAAAAAACTTGCGGCTCATTGAGCCGCAAGTTTTTTATATAGCTGGATCAATTCTATTTTTTCATCTTCTGCAAGTGCTGACTCCTCAACCCGTACGATCGCCAACTCCAGCTTTTCGTTCATTGATTTGCGGACGCGCGGATGAGTCAGTTCGTCATTCAGTTCGACAAGTATACTTTTCTCCAACTCATCTTGAGTCTTGATACGCTGCACCCCTTGCCGGTCCGGCCATAATCGTTTATACGCCTCGATCATGGCAGAACCAATTCCTCAAGGTTTTCACCGATCAGCACAATCTGGTTGCGCAGCTTCATGTATTCCGGCAGCCACTGCACCATACCGTAAGCGTACTGGAAAGAATGCGGATAGCTATGGCCTGAAAGCGTGATATAGCCTTTAATGCGGTAAACAGTATCCGGCAAATTGCGCAGCCATTCTTCAAATGCTTCCCGCTCGATCGGTTCATCAAATGACACGATCTTCGTCTGCAAATTCAATTTCGACACCGGTGCTTGTTCAATCGGCCCACGCTGTGCGGGGCTTACGGATTCAAGCAGTTTCAAAGGCACTTTGGCATGGACCGTCTGGACGATTCGCGCCGTCGGATTGATTTGCTGAATTTCAAAAATCGCCTGGCTTTGTTCCGATTCGCTCAGCAAATCCGTTTTATTCGCCAATAATAAATCGGCGTGGCGGATCTGTTCGATGAATAAAGAACGGATCTGGGGTGATAATTGCTGGCGCTCCAAGAAGCGTTTACTGTCCGCGACGGTGACAATGCCGCGGAAATTCAAACGCTCTGCGAACAGCGGCGAAAAAATTGCATCGAGCGCTTCTACGGGATGTGCCGCTCCTGTTGTTTCGATCAGCAACACATCAAATTCAGACTCCGCGAGCAAAGTCTGGATCTGCGCTTCCGATTTTTCCGAACCGCTGCAGCAAATGCAGCCATCCAGTATTTCCTTGAGGGGCACCCCGTCCCCGACTTCTTCCGAATCGAAATTCATTGATCCGAGTTCATTCATGAACACTGCCGGCTTCAAGCCTTTTTCCTTAAATTCCGCAATCATCTTTTTCAGCAAAGTCGTTTTCCCGCTGCCAAGAAATCCGCTGAACAAATACACATCAACCATCAACTCATCCTTTCTCTGCTATGAAAGAAAAGGCCCGCCGGAAGCGGGCCTTTTCAGCTAACTTATTCTTCTGTATCGGCTTCTTCATCATCAGCCGGTTCTTCAGTTGTTAAGCCTGCTTGTTCCATCAAGATATCTGTTGCTTCCTGGAGCTGTGGATCTTCGGTATTGATCTTTTCACGCAATTGGTCCATGACCGCATATACGGTATCTTCGGTCAATACACCATCCGCTTCAAGATCATTCGCTTCCTGGAACTCCATAACGGCCTGCTCCATCTCTTCTTCAAACACGCCATCGATTTCACCGACTTCATAACCGAGTGCATCCAGCATTTTCTCAGCAGTTTGCACTTGTTCGGATATGCTGCCATCTTTCAATTCGACAGACGGGTCGAGGAATGGCAGAGATGCATATTCCGGATATGGAACCACTTCATCCGGCTCGATGCCTTCTTCGTGGATCCAATTGCCATCCGGCGTCAGCCATTTAGCGGTCGTGAACTTCAAGTTCGAGCCATCCGACAAGTCATTCGCCGTTTGGACGGTCCCTTTCCCGAAGGTTTTTTCGCCGACCAAGGTCACATCAGCGGATTCGCTCATCGCTCCTGCTAAAATCTCAGAAGCCGATGCACTGCCTCCATCGATCAATAAAGTGACCGGGATCTCCAATTTATCGCCGTCTGTAGCCAAATACACTTCCGGCTCTTCGCCTTTTGCCTGCACTTCGAACATTTCCTTGCCTTCTTCAATGAAGAGGTTGGAAATATCAAGCGCCGTATTCAACAAGCCGCCTGGATTCTGGCGTACATCAAGGACTGCCGCTTCCATGCCTTGTTCTTCCATTTCAGCAATGGCATCCTGCAATTCATCGTAAGTGTTTTCCGAGAAACTGGTGATATTGATGTGGGCGACTTGATCATTGACCATTTCCGCATACACGGTTTCGATCGGAATCTCGTCACGGACGATCGTAATCTCGATCGGGTCAGTATTTTCACCGCGCAAAATCGTCAATGTCACTTCGGTTCCTTTTTCCCCACGGATCAACATGACCGCTTCGGTCGTAGAGAATCCTTGGATGCTTTCACCGTCAACTTCCAATATCTGGTCATTCGGCAAGACGCCTGCTTTTTCCGCCGGCGAATTCTTGATAGGTGAAACCACTGTTACGTAACCATTGCGCTCCTGGACTTCTGCACCGATTCCTTCAAAACTAGATGAAATGCCTTCCATGAACTGGGCAGCTTCGTTTTCATCCATATAGTCGGAATAGGGGTCGCCAAGTGCATCAACCATGCCATTGATGGCACCGTTAATCAAATCTTCTTGTTCTATTTCCTCAAAATACTGTGCTTCTATTTGATCGTAAGCAGAATATAATTTCTGGAATTCCTGGCGTTCAGGACTGTTTACTTCCACTGCTTTATCTTCTCCGAACGTTAAAGCGAAAACTGTAATGCCTGCGGTCGCAATGATCAAGAAAAAGACAAGCATGATGAAATAGAAGGTCTTCATTCGAATAAAATGCGGCTTTGGTTCCTCTGCCGCCTGCGCTTCGGGTTGCTGTTCTTCGCCCGGTTGCTTGTCGTCCATATGTTTCACCACTTTCTTCATTCACCTGACAGCAAGTTTCGAAAATTCACCCAAAACTTGGCAGGCTTAAAAGAAAAAGACTGCCTCGACAGTCTTTTTCCTGTTAGTCTTGAATCGCTGCGTCCAATGCCACAACAATCATATCGTTGAAAGTTGTTTGGCGTTCTTCTGCAGATGTTACTTCACCCGTCAACAAATGGTCGCTGACTGTCAAAATCGATAGTGCTTTGCGGCCGAATTTCGCTGCCAGCGTATACAATGCGGAAGATTCCATTTCAAGTCCGAGAATTCCGTACTGCGCCCATTTTTCGTGTTCTGCGTGCTCGTTGTAGAATACGTCTTCAGTGAATACGTTCCCGACGCGCAAGTTCAAGCCTTTTTCCTGTCCGGCTGCATAAGCCTTTTGCAACAGGCCGAAATCGGCGATTGGCGCATACGTGATGCCGTTGAAGATGATATCGTTCATTTTTGAATCCGTTGATGCTGCCTGCGCAAGGATAACATCGCGCACTTTGACGTCCTTATGGATCGAGCCGCATGTACCGACGCGGATCAATTTCTGCACGTCGTATTCTTGCATCAATTCCGTCACATAGATCGAGATCGACGGGACACCCATGCCCGTTCCTTGAACGGAGATGCGTTTGCCTTTGTATGTACCCGTGTAGCCGAACATATTGCGGACTTCGTTATACAATGTTACGTCTTCAAGGAATGTTTCCGCGATGTACTTCGCGCGAAGTGGATCTCCAGGAAGTAGAATAGTATCGGCGATATCGCCTTTTTTAGCATTAATGTGGACACTCATCATAAAACCTCACTTTATTTTAGTCGATTTAATCATACTGTTTTTTATCGCCAAGTGCAATGAAGAGCCTCAAGCTCCCGCGTATTCTTCCCACATTCGGTCGAATGTGGAAGCTTGGAGAACTGGATGCGCCTTTTCTTCAACATATTGGGAGAGTTCCTGGAAATCTGTACTCGTTTTTGGAAAACTGTGATCCAAAAACATCGCCTCAGCAAACTGGGAATATTCATCCTGTATAAGCTTGCCGCGGTATTTCAATGCAAATTGATAAAATGAGCGCTCCATAAGAAGCTCCTCCTTTCAGCAAAAAGCCCGGACCGGAGTCCAGGCTTTCCTTTTATTCGAATAGTTGCAAGTATTCGCTATAGCCTTGCTGTTCCAATTGGTCTTTCGGGACAAAACGCAATGCCGCGGAGTTGATGCAATAGCGCAAGCCGCCAAGTTCAGATGGGCCGTCCGGGAACAAATGCCCGAGATGCGAATCAGCAGAAGCAGAGCGCACTTCAGTCCGTCTCATACCATGGCTCGTATCGAAGCTTTCCTTCACTTCTTCGCCTTCAATAGGCTTGGCAAAACTCGGCCAGCCGCAATGAGCATCAAATTTGTCTTTCGAGCTGAACAAAGGCTTGCCCGAGACGATGTCGACATAAATGCCATCCTCGAAATGCTGGTCGAATTCGCCTTGGAACGGCGGTTCAGTACCGTTTTCTTGCGTGACGTGGTATTGCATCGGCGTCAATTTCGCTTTCAAATCATCTTTCATTTCGATTCCCCCCAGTGATTTTGGATAAACGCCTTGCGACCGGATCCTGTTGCATACCGGTTATAATGCGTTGGGTTTTTCTGGTAATAATCTTGATGATAGGTTTCGGCTGGATAGAATTCTTTCGCTTCCAGAATATCCGTGGCAATCGGCTTAGTGAACTTGCCAGACTGCTCCAATTGCTGTTTGGATTTTTCGGCAGCGATCCGCTGTTCTTCCGTGTGGTAATAAATGGCTGTTTTATAAGAATCGCCGCGGTCGAAAAACTGTCCGCCCGCATCGGTCGGGTCGATCTGGGACCAATACACTTCAAGCAATCGCTCATAAGGATAAAGTTCAGGTTGGAACGTGATTTCAACAGCCTCCCGGTGGCCAGTCGCATTCGTACACACTTGTTCATATGTTGGATTTGGCAAATCGCCGCCTGTATAACCGCTGACGACCGCTTCGATGCCCTCGAGTGAATCAAATGGCTGCACCATGCACCAAAAACAACCGCCGGCAAATGTCGCTTTTTCTGTCTTCATCTTACCCCTCCTCATATTATGGCTGAATGGTGACCAAAAGACGAATGTCATCTTCTTCAAGATCGAACGATGCGGCACGTACTGAAACACCGCCGTTGATGGGAATTTCTGTGAGATTCAGCAAAACTTCCTCTTCTTTCGGCATCACTTCCATAAATTCTGGAAGATCCACAGAGTCTCGAAGTAATTTTAACGCTGATTCCGGTGGTATGTCGAGCTGACCGACTTCAACCGAACGTTGCTCCAGAAGCAAATTGCCATCTGGCAGCACAACTGGGTCGAACGTCAACAGGATCGGTAAGGTCACTCCAAATATGGTCAATTCGGTAGACAAGCTGACATGATCGGTCACAGCGAGTCGCAACGGAATCGGCTGGCCTTCCATCGCCTCTGCGATATAGGTATTCGCAATCCCCTCAAAGTCGGCTTTAGTCGCATTGACGACGACTGTATTGCCTTCAGGTGGGGGGCTGCTTTCTGCCTGATAGGCTCTAAAATTATCGGATGGTGTCGTAATGAACAGGAAAAATCCAATGACGGCAACAAGGTTCAACACCAACAGCACTAAGAATGCAAAACGCCATTTCTTCATTTTTCCACCTCCTATTCCTGGAAGCTGATACCGCATTGTTCCATCGTTTCCGATACTCGCTCAGCCATCAGGTCATAGCCTTTGCTGTTCGGATGGAAGAAATCGGTATGATATACCAAATTCTCATTGCCGACGAATAAATCGCTGACGGGCACGAAACAGGCGTGCGGATCTCCTTCCACTGTATCTTGCATGACTCCATTATAGGAGTCGATGATTTGATCGAATTCCTCTACTTCATCCGTTACTAGTGAAAACGGGTTGTACAGGCCGACAACGATGAGCGGCGCAGACGGATTCAGCGAGCGGATGGATGAGTAGATGGTCTCGAAGCGGTTCTGGTAGAGAATCAACTCTTCGCTGAACGCTTCGATATTCAACGAAAACAAATCCCGTTTGACGATGCGCATGACGTCATTGCCACCGATCGTCATGAAGATATAATCGGAAGCGAGCAGCGGGCCGGACAACTTGCCTTGCTGGAACAGCGCCAATAATTGGTCGCTTCTCCTGCCGCGTTTCGCTGTATTTTCAAGGGCGATGCCTTCTATCCCAGGCCATTCCGCCATTTCGAGCGCCAAACGGCCGACATATCCCCCACGGTTTTCCGTATCGCCCACACCTTGGGATAAGGAATCCCCAAGTGCGGTGATGATCACAGTCTGCGGGATGAAGTTCGGCGGGACCGTGTAGGGGGCGAACTCCACCGGCAAACGCGGCGCCGCTTCTTCTTTACCGAAATTGAACGTCGAAGCACATCCCGCAAGCACGATCGATAAGGCAATGACAATATACAGGATGCGTTTCACGTCCGTCTCTCCTTCATGAATATTTTCGTTTACTCCGTGTAATACATGAAACCGATAGCACCGATTCCAGTATGCGTAGAAATGACCGGAGTCGTAAAATCATAGCGGATATCCGTAAATCCGGTTTGTTTGATTTTTTCGCGCAGCGGCTCAGCCATGGCCTGGCCATTAGCCTGAGCAATGCCGACGCCTTTGACCACTTTGCCCTTCGTGCGTTCTGCAAAATCTTTCACCAAATAATCCACTACTTGTTTATGGCTGCGCATTTTGGCAACAGGCGTGTATTCACCGTCGTCAAGAGAAGCAATCGGCTTGATCTTCAGAAACGACCCGATCATCGCACGGCCTTTGCCGATGCGCCCGCCTTTGACTAAGTTATCGAGCGTATCGACGACGACATACAGTTTTGTATTGCGCCGCACCTGCTCTACGCGTTCGACAATTTCTTCCAACGGCTTGCCATCGAGTGCCATTTTGGCGGCTTCAAACACTTGGAACGTTAAGGCATGTGAAATATAACGGGAATCGATGACCGTAACATCGGAATCCGTCAATTCGGCAGCTGTGCGCGCGGATTCTACGGTACCGCTCATGCCACCGGTCATATGGATGGAAATGATTTGGCTTCCGTCCTTGCCAAGTTCGTCATACAGTTCTTTAAAAACACCTGGCGCCGGCTGGGAACTCTTCGGGAATTCATCTGAATTTTTCATCAGTTCCAGAAAAGCTTCCGGTTCCAAATCAACGCGATCCAGATAGGTTTTGCCCCCAATCTGGATCGACAACGGAACGACATGAAGCCCGTATGCTGCTATTTCTTCTGCTTTCAAATCAGCAGTCGAGTCCGTTACAATGTGAATTTTCGACATTCGCTCACTTCCATTTCATCAGCTTATAGGATGTTTCTCTTCTTGCAACAAATTTACTGAACGACAGCCAGCGCCTGCTCGATGCGGCTTTTCACCACTTGCGCAGCCTTCACCCCAGCTAAGGCCAATTCTTCTGGAGTGAACGGTTCGAGCACTTGAACCGTTACATGGGCAGGGTGAATCTTGTTGTTGTTTTTTTCCATTATACGCGATGTACCTTCAATCGCAATCGGCACAACCGGCACGCCGGCTTCTTTCGCGATGCGCATGAATCCAGCTTTAAACTCCTTGAGTCCCTGCCCTTTGCTTCTCGTGCCTTCCGGAAAAATCAAAATCGAATGGCCTTCGTGAAGCTTTCCGATGGTATCGGTGATGGATTTAAAAGCACTGCGGCGGTCGGTGCGGTCAAGGAACACACAGTTCATCTCTTCCATATAAGTCGGGATGATCGGAAATTTCCTCACTTCTTCTTTGGAAATAAAGCCGAACGGTTTCGGGATCGATGACAACAGTACCGGAATATCGAAATTGCCTTCGTGATTGCTGACAAATAAGACAGGCCCTTCCGGCAAGTGTTCGAGACCGCTCACGTCGACTTGGCTGCCGGTGCGCTTCATGATGCCAGACGCCCATTTCTGGGGTTCGCTATGGATCAACTTGCTGTATTCCTCCTGGCTCATACCCGCCTTGCGCTTTTTGAACTTCGCCAGATTGGTCGCGGCAATCGGCAAATAGCCGAATAGATAAGAAAATGTTCGTGCAGACTTAAGCACCTGATTGTCCTCCTGTATCGCGTTCGTAGACCAAATAAGAATACGGGATGCCGCCTGATTGATGGCGTTCAGACTCCGATACTAATTTCCATTCCCTTCCGTATTCAGGAAAAAACGTATCTCCCTCAAATGCTTGGTGTACCAATGTAATATAGAGCCTGTCTGCAATCGGCAAGGCTTCACGGAAAATCTGCTCGCCGCCGATGACCATCACTTCGTCGTGCTGCTCTCTGGCCAATTCGATTGCATCTTCCAGGTTGTGCGTGATATCGGCGCCTTGTGCCGTATACTCAGTGTTTCGCGTCACGATGATATTGCGCCGCTTCGGCAAAGGGCGGCCGATCGATTCGAAGGTATTGCGCCCCATCACCATGCCTTTTCCTAAAGTATGTTTTTTAAAATAGGCCAAATCTTCCGGAATATGCCACGGCAATTGATTGTCTTTGCCAATTACGTGATCCGGGTCGTGTGCCACCATTAATGAAATCATCAGTTTTCCTCCTTGGCCTTTATACAGCAACAGGCGCTTTGATCCGCGGATGCGGGTCGTAGCCCTCAATTTGAATGTCATCCATGTTCATTTCGAACATCGATTTACCTTCTGTTAATTTTAACGTCGGCAAAGCTTTTGGTGCTCTGCCCAATTGCTCCTGCACTTGCTCCAAATGATTCACATAAAGATGCGTATCACCGGTCGTATGGATAAATTCCCCGGGCTCGAGCCCGCATTCCTGTGCGACAAGATGCGTCAAAAGTGCGTAGGACGCGATATTGAACGGCACACCGAGAAAGACGTCCGCGCTTCTTTGGTACAGCTGGCACGATAATTTGCCATCCGCTACGTAAAACTGGAACATGATGTGGCAAGGCGGCAGCGCCATGTCATCGATGAACTCCGGATTCCATGCCGTCACCAAATGGCGGCGCGAGTCCGGATTGTGCTTGATCGATTCGATAACATTTTTCAGCTGGTCGATCTGGCTGCCGTCAGTCGCGGCCCACGATCGCCATTGCTTGCCGTAGACCGGCCCTAAATCACCGTATTTTTTCGCAAACTCGTCATCTGCCAATACTTTTTCCTGGAACAGCGCCATTTGGTCTTTGTAAAGTGCCGCAAATTCCGGATCGCGCTGTGCCCGACGGCCGAAATCATCCATGTCTGGCCCGTCGTATTCATCGCTTTCGACCCACTGCGCAAATGCCCATTCGTCCCAGATGTGATTATTATCCTTCAATAAAGCCTGGACATTCGTATCGCCTTTGATAAACCAAAGAAGTTCGGAGACGATCAAGCGGAACGCCGTTTTCTTGGTGGTCATGAGCGGAAAGCCCTTCGCCAAATCAAAGCGCATTTGATGACCGAATACGCTTAGCGTCCCGGTTCCCGTACGGTCTTCTTTTTTGGCTCCCTGATCCAAAATATGTTCACACAACGCTAAATATTGTTTCATGCAATTCCCTCCATTATTAGTAACATCATAACAAAAACAACTCGAATAAGAAAAACTTTAACAATACCATATTTTTAAGGAAAAATGAGGGCATTAAAAAAAACCGTTATGATGATAACGGTTTCAGGAAAGCCATTTGGGCGGAGTGTCTTTCGACCAGTAGATGTCCCCGATGCTGATGTGGCGCTGGTACTCGTCACTTGCCAAATGGTAATGGAAATTGAACGAATAGCCTTCAAGCGGCTTTTTCTCAGTCCGGACATGGAAGCGGATTTCATCTTGCCCGCTGTCTTTGTCGTAAACGTGGAAGATTTTCTCGGCGTGGTCGCCGGACGGTTTTTCGGAAATTGCCAAATTGCGCAATCTGTCTTTACCATAAGCGGCCAGTTCCGTGTCGATGACATCCTGGATCGTCGGCAAAATACGCGTACGGAATTCCGAGTCGATCACCGGGCCGATACGCGAACCGAATTTCATGTAGGACTGTTCTTCAGCGGCTTGGCGGAAATCGGCAAGAATTGTGTCTGCCGTGACATAATATTCTGCAGGATCGATCCATTCAAGTGTATATTCTTTTGTTTGCCCTTGGCTTGCATGTGTTTTTGGCCCATCCTCTTCATCGAGCAAGGACTCCCAAATCATATGGTTTGGCGTAATGGCACCTAGCGTCAGAACCGTTACAGCAACCATCAAGGACTTCTGCCACCAACTCTTCACTAAACATCACCCTCAATTTTGAACATTTTGTCAAGATAGTTATAGTAATAAACGATTTGTATGTGGAAAGGTTTCATCTTGTTCCATTTCATTGTACAATAAAGCAAGTAAGTACGCCTTGTTTTTTTAAAAAAGGAGGAATTTTCATGGACGCTTCATTATTGATCGGATTGGGTCTATTGTTCATGCTTGTGTATTTGACTTCTCTATCCATCACAGACTAAAAAAATCTCCCGCTTTGGGAGATTTTTTATTTTGTCGAGAATGGTAAGAAACCGTATTTTCCGAAGCTTATCGCTCGCTTTCCGTGGGCTCGCGTCCAAGCCTCCTCAGCCGCTCTGCGCCTTGCGGGGTCTCGGCCGTCTCGCTGATCCACTGGAGTCGAGCGAACGCTTCTCCAAATACTTAACCAGATCATTGATTTTTGAATGCGGAAAAGATAATCTTTGTTTAATTTATAATGGATTACAGACTTCTTCAACACTTTGAAAAAAATCTCCCACGTTGGAAGATTTTTTTATTTATCAGTGTTCGGATGGATGACGCCGAAATGAAATTTTGTATTTGGGCGCACGCGCCGATTGAAGCCGAACGCCTCAAAATCAGTCGAGCGGAAATGTGCTTTCAAAACGACGCTTTTCCTTGCGACGCGCTTCGCTTGCTCTACCCATTCCTCCGTCAATTGCCCGTGGTCTGCATTGTTTCTAAGCGGCGCGAAGTTCGATGCTTCGGCAATCTGTTCCGTGAACATCGGATCCATATAAACGACATCGAAGGAATTATCATCAAGCCCTTTTAAATAATCGACCGCATTTTGAGAGGCGACTTGGATGCGCCTCATCGAATCGTGCAGTTTCGGCATGTCCTGATAATTTTTTAAGCCTTCACGGATGACATGGGCGATGACCGGGTCGCTTTCACAGCCAACCACTCGCCCCGTATCCCCAACGACAAGCGAAGCAATGAGCGCATCACTCGCCATACCGAGCGTGCAATCCAGATAGGCATCGCCCGGCTCGAGACCTGACACTTCAACGAGCGGATCGTTTTCGAGCGGCCGCTTCGAGCGGAATGCCGCCGAATTGGGATGAAAAAAGAACGGCTCGCTTTGTCCGACTGGATAAAGCTCGAGCCGTTCTTTTTTGCAGACGATGACGTCCGCAGCTAGTTCTTCGTGCAGTTTGTAGATCGGCCGCTTATTGCGCTCGACTGCCTGCAACCCAAGGAGCTGTGCCGTCTCTTGCGCACGGCGCTTGGTCGCATCAGTCGGCCGGTAAGCGGTCGTGACGATCGTCTTCACTGCGCGGCTTCCTCGATTGCTTGTTTCACGGCATCACGCACTTGCTCCATTTCAAAGCCTTCGATTTCTTCGCGCGGAATGAAATGCGCAAGCTGGCCGTCTTTTACGACCGCGATCGAAGGAGACGATGGCGGCACTTCCTCAAAATACTGACGCATCTGAGCTGTCGCTTCCTTGTCCTGTCCTGCAAATACTGTCACCAAATGGTCAGGCTTGTGCTCAGCCAATTCCACCGCTTCGCGTACGGCTGGGCGTGCAAGCCCTGCGGCGCATCCGCAGATTGAGTTGATGATCACGAGGCTCACGCCTTGTGAATTGCTCATATGTTCGTTGACATCTTCTGCCGTCGTCAGCTCCGTAAATCCGGATTCTGTCAGTTCTTTGCGCATTGGGACGACAATGCCTTTCATGTACTCATCGTATGCGTTCATGCTTTCGCCTACTTTCATAAGTTTATGTTTCCGCTTAGTTTAAAAGGAGTATCCACCGTTTACTATAACGTAAATTCTTACACTTTCATATCTTGTGGTTTGAGATGTGATTTTTTGTTAGTATTTCAGGATTTGGTTTTTTCTACAGTAAAGACTTTTCTCTGCTTCAGGACCTCAAATAAACTAAAACTTGTAAGGCCAGAAAACCTCCGTTTCATAACCGATTTACATAATCAAGATCCGTGGTCGGTTTTCCTGTGAAACCGATAACCTAAGCGACGATCAACGCAAAACAGAGACGAAGTTCACCAGATTATTGGTTACCTTTTTACTTCCACTAACAAATCCTTGATAATTGATACAAGAATTAAAAAAATAGTTTTGCTATCATTGTGTTTTCTTCTTTTTATCTCGTTTGCGTTTTCTTGCTGTACCTGGGGAAGTTCCTTGAGCAATGCGGATTAGTCAATTTGCTCAAGCACTAAATCCCTTAGTAGCTGCTGTTCTTTGCCGCCTGTATCTCTATTCAACTTAGCGAGCGCATTATAAAGAACTGGCGGAATGGGTGACCCCATCTGGGCGCAGTTTTCTAAAATGGATAGCCCTTCATTCACGACCAAGAAACTAGCGACCCCTAAGATTAAAAGGCCGTTAGTGTTTTACCTCATTTGAATAAAAAAGTATTCGATGTCGGCCGTCATGGTCAAAACAACGAATACTGCAAATTTCTTTATAAGTCCGGTCAGCCCAAGTGTACTGTTCAACGATTTCGTCATCCATGCTCGAAGCAGACCGGTGACCATATCCGAAAACATTAAAAATAATAGTACGACGGTGGCGGCATCAATCAAGCCTGCCAGATAAACAGCAAAGCTTGTGATTGTAGCCAAGATTCCCTAGGCCGCCGCGACCTTCCATCTGAGAATATGCTTCATCCTCTCTCATATCACAATACCCCTTACCTCTCTTTTTGGGGATATAAAAAGAGCACCCGCCATGGAGGCTCTAATGATATTAATTCATTTTTTCAACAGAATTTAACTTTTTTCTAATACCATCTAAATATAGTTCTTCAACATCTATTACAAAATCTTTTAATTCACTACTCAAGTAAATCCAGTTATCCCTTTCTTCTATTGTTTCCTTGTCGCGATTCTGAATAATTCTTTTACGAGCAAGGTTCCATTTAGAATTATCTTTTATGAAGTACATTGTTGACTCGTATAGAGGTCCCCCAACAACTTTCCGGTAATATGAACCGAATATTAGGTGGATATCTCCTTTTACATCGTAAATAGTGTAATGGTTAGTTCTGCCTCTGGAATAGGTAATTTCTTCAATCGATAATTTCACTAACAACATCTCCTTGTCAATAAATAACTTGCTACAGATTAGGAGAAATCGACAAACAAGCTAATCTTCAGCCTATTTATAGAGCAATTCATCTATCCAAATTGAGAAGTCTTCCTCGCTAAGAAGAGGTACGTGACTCAGGTCTGTTAAGTACACTTTTATGAGGCGTCTTAGGATGTCATCCATCTCTTCTGAAAGTTCTTCAACACTCCCTAAGAATTTCAAACTTTTTTTCATACTTCTTTCTGTGCTTACTGCACCATGGATATATTTGGATCTAAAAGAATAAGCAATACTAATGATTTTTTTGATTTTTACTTTCTCATCATAATCCTCGCCTAAAATTCTTGCGCCCCGATCTGATACTTGCATTGTTAACGCACTATCAGAAGTGGACAATAGAGACTCCAGAGCCGATATATAGTAAGTAATTCTTGGTTGTAATTCTGTCTGCTTTCTTGCTACAGAAACAAATCTAAGTGCTCGTTGAAATCGGTTAGTTGTGGCATAAGGGAACCCTTTATCCATATTAATAATCCCATCAGGAACACTAGACGTTTCACTGTGAGCGATTTTAGCAGAGTCCACATTCTTTGGTTTAACCATTAAATCAAACCACTTAACCGCTTCTTCTATTTCGTCTTTACTAAAGTCTATGTCTTTATAGTCACAATGAGAGTCACTATGAATAAAAACCCGCCTTGTAAAATGGGATTTTCCATAACCAAACTTACAAAGTTCAAAGTCAGAACTCACCGAATTATCTTTAACGAGCCATAAAGCATCAATAAAAGTAGCGATATAATCTATGAATTTTCGTTCAAAGAAGCTTAAGTCTTTCTCCTCGAGAGTTGCTGATGTAAAAAAGCAAACACTTGAGTTGATTTCTTTAACCTGCATGCTTCCTAATTCTTCATGCATATGACTATCAATAAAGTTCAATTGACTACCATTTTTCTCTAATCTGATGCCAGGAAAGTTCGGCACAGAAAGTTTTTTTCTTTTAAATGCTTCAGGTAAAACCAAGTGATGCATTACAGCTACTATTTCTGCCCTCAATATCATCCTTCCTCTCTAAGTCCATTATTCTACAAAGAGAGGAAGAATCCTGCTACTCTGCCATAAAACGAAACGCATACCGCTATTCAAAAGAATCACTTTTACCTGTGGCTGCAGCATAGCTGGGACTTTCATTAATATCATTTTTTTCAATATTACACGTTGTGCTATCAACATTGCCATCATGATTTCAGAAAGATTAGGAATTTGAGTATCACGTGTACACCAGCTGCTCCACCACCAAGCATTCTCCTACGAAGTGAGCACGATCCCTGACGTCCTGACTTGCGCTAGATTGATTTCGACTTCGGAGAAGTGGCGAGTTGTGGCTCAAGTGCTACTCAGCCCTTTACCCATTCGTTTCCTTACCATTTTGACCTGAAAAACCTGTTAGGGAAGGATAGCGGCGCAGTATCAGAGACTTATTGACTTTGAATAGATGGGAAACGCCTTGCTCTGAATTTGCACACTTGGTCTAATTGAAGATGGAAAGCTCTAGCTTATTGTGGACTTTCTGAATGCCGATGCAATTCATTGGAAGTCACATCAGCAACTGCATTCGTCCTGGCAGCGAGGAAGCAATGAAAACATCAACGTGAATTCTTTCTGAAGAAAACCGATTTTGCCGATGTAAGTGAAGCGCAGTTGACGGAAGCTCTTCAATTGATTAATCACCATCCACTAAAATGTCTGAAGTAGAAAATCTTCACCGAAGCCTTTGAAGAAGAACTGTTGTACTTAATTTTACAAACTAACAAAAAAGAGGACACTAAACAGCCGTTATACTGTCTGTGTCCTCCAGTTGACTGGTAGGAGTTATTCTTTCCGGAAAGTAGTCATTTAACAAAGTGCGGATGATAGACTCGTGTTTTTCTTTAAGATTATATGATTGGTTGATTTGCGTGTCTATAAATTTTCCTACACTAGGTGTGATTTCGCCTAAAATGATGCCTAATAGCACTAATAATGCATTTGAAATTTCTGCGCTCAAAATCCTCCCTCTCTATTTAAAGACGGTTTCTCTATTTTATTAGAGAATTAATTTTCTCTTCCCTTAGTCTAATTAATTCCATTTCTTCATTTTTTTTAAGATCAAGAATGACACTTAATGAAAATATTAACCGATCATGATTTTCTAAAAATAATTTATAGTATTCAGCGTTATCAATTCTATGTATTGAAGTAGTTCTTAACTCTCCTTTTAAAGTAGGAGTAATCTCCTTTAATATTTCAATTACTTTTATAGAATCTACATAAACTTTGTAGTAATCGTATGGAACGGAATAGTAATTCAACGTACTTAACTCTAATGCTGAATCATTTAATTCTTGAATGTAGTTATTAATGGCGGACATTGTCTTTGGTCTGAAATACGTTCCCTCCGCGTTAGCTATATCATCATCAATTTCAGACTTTATTAAATCCCCCCTATTCACAATTAAATATACCTTAGCTATATAGTCCGTACTTACTCTTAAGTGTGAATTAAGCTCGTTTATTCTTGTGTTTGTTTCTCCGTTTCTTATTTGCTTTTGCACGGAATATAGAGTGAATCCCCCAGCTAAAGTAGCACCAACAAGTGCACCTGCAAAAGTTCCTATCGCTCCGATAAGCTCATCATTATATTCAAAGTAAAAACTTCCGTTTAACATTCCTGTTATAAGAATAAAGATTACTGAAAATAAAATAACAATCACTATCCATAAAATCATACTATTTTGTTTGCTAGTGCTCAAAATCCTCCCCCTCTTCAAAGAGCAACCGAACCACTTTTACATTGGTCGTATTGATTTTCGTTTCTATTGTGCAATCAGGCAGCAAATCTTGCACGCCTATCTAAGGTGCTCATGACACATTGTTCTAGTAATTTCATTATATCCAATTCAAGTATTTTTGTCTCCCAAATCTCAATTTATTGTACACTCATTGTCTCCTCTGACCTCTGTCTTTTTACACAGCAATTAATCTGCATAACGACTTCGATGTTGTGCTTTAGAATTTCTTAAGCGTCGTATAAAATAGCTTACTATTTTCCTGTAACAAAATCTCTGGATTTTTATCAATCACTACATTCTTGAAATTCGGCTTTGTCACCAGTAACAGTTCTCCTGCTTCTTTAAGTTTTTTACTTCTACTCAACACTACATATCGATTCTAATCTTTTCATTTGCCTACAAACTCCAACTTCTCATCACTGTCTATAGCTCCCAAAATAATTCTCAAAATCTTATAATCACATCCAAAGCTTCTGGTAAACTGAAGCTGAAAAGGAAGTGAATCGTATGAAACCAAGAATCTCTGTCATTACCATCGGTGTGGACGATCTTGAGCGAGCGCTAGAATTTCACCGGGACGGCTTGGGCTTACCGACAGAAGGAATTGTCGGGGAAGAGTTCGATAACGGAGCCGTGGCCTTTTTCGATCTACAGCCAGGGCTGAAACTCGCCATTTGGAAACGCCAAGACATCGCCCACGAAACGAAAGTATCGATGGGCCCGCCAAGTCCTACAGAATTCACGCTCGGCCATAACGTCAACAGCAAAGCCGAAGTCGATGCGGTAATTGCCCAGGCTGAACAAGCTGGAGCCATTATAACTGATCCGGCTCACTATACCTTTTGGGGCGGCTACTCTGGCCATTTCCAAGACCCAGACGGCCATTTGTGGGAAGTTGTCTGGAATCCTGCATGGGGAGAAGTGGAATAATTCCTGTTTTAAATTAAAGGGGGATTAACATGAAATTACGCAATTTATTTTATGAGTCTTTTCTGTTCGTGCTGGTAATCGTTTCCGTCATCATTGCGCTCGTTTCCAATGAACGTTTCACCTTGGTTCATTGGATCATCTGGGGGATTTTCTTCGTTGATTATTTCATCCGCTTTTTTGCCGCTGAACGCAAATGGTATTTTATTAAATCGCATCCGCTCGAATTAATCGCCATTATTCCGCTGGATGCGATTTATCAGGCGGCGCGCTTTTTCATGTTTTTCCGGATGTTGAAATTATGGGGCATCCTCCCCCGCTTTTTAAGGCCTGTGTATGCCGTCTTAAAAACGAATGGCTTGGAAAAGCTGCTGATTTTCGCGGTCATTTTGATTTTTCTCGTGCCAATCCCAATGATCCTAATCGAACCCCAAATCGTTAATTACACCGATGCCATCTGGTGGGCGATCGTGACGATTACGACTGTCGGATATGGCGATATCACCCCAGAAACCGGTGTCGGGCGCTTGCTGGCAGCTATTTTGATGTTTGTCGGAATTGGTATTATCGGAACGTTTACCAGCGCCATTTCTGCCTATTTCGCCTCCCGCAGGCGAGCAATGGAAGAAGACCACGTGCTCGATATCGTCAATTCGATCAAAAAAATCGAAAAACTGACTGCAGAAGACCACCAGCTCATCCAGAACTATCTAAAGAAAAAAATGGAATGATATGCCTCTAGAAGCTTATACCTCTAAGCATAAGAAAAAGTCGGCCGCTTGTGAATTCCACAAGCGACCGACTTTTTTTATTCGTATTCATTTCTTATTTGTTCTTATATTGTCCGTTGATATACGACAGCATATCCCCGAAACTATCGTAATGGAACCAGTCATAGCGCATTTTCTGGTCCACTTCGCCTTCATCGTCGATATGCATGGAATTGGCGCTCAGCTGCAGAATTTCCGTATCTTCCACATCTGTCGGTTCTTGTTCGAACGCATGATCAGCGAATTTTTTCTTCACTGACTCATAGAACCTGTCGCGCTCTTCTTCTTTTTCAAATTCCCACGATTCGTATTTGCCGCGGCATAGGACTTCTATTGAATACACTTGTTTTTCAGCCATATTCTCTCTCCTCCAAGTAAAGCGTCGTATTGCTCTTTACCTCAAGGAAGCAGGCGGGAAACATTTCTTTCACGCTTAGTGTATTGATACAACGCTGACACATTCAAGAATTCATAGAAAGCAGAAGCCTTAACAAAAACAATCAATGAAATATTTTAGTGTTTGTAGAAGCGTCCGCTCGACTCCTGTGGATCAGCGAGACGGCCGAGACCCCGCAAGGCGCAGAGCGACTGAGGAGGCTTGGACGCGAGCCCACGGAAAGCGAGCGGTAAGCTTCGGAAAACAGGCTTATAAATTTCTTGTGAGTCTAAATCACTTATTGTCTTTCATCGTCTGGCGGGCTTCGGTCATTTGCTTCCATACCGAACCGCGCGCTTCTTCGCCTTGTTCGATGCGGGCGATCGCCATCTTGATCTGGAGCTTCACTTCGAACTCAGGATCATTTTCCGCTTCCTTAAGTGCCGGAAGCGCTCGTTCTGTCCCCGTTTCATACAAGAACATCGCAGCACGCCAGCGCACGAGCTTGTTCTTGTCTTTCAAGGTTTCGATCATGATCGGTTCGAACGCTTCGAAACCAAGGTCGCTGATGGTGTCGCCTGCTGTGCGGCGGACTGCCCATGATTTGTCTCTCATCGCCTGTTCTGCGTAAGGAACGACCGCTTCGTCATCGATGTCGCCGAGGTAGATGGCTGCTTGGCGGCGGATCGACATCTTGTCATCTTCCAATGCCTTGCCTAATAGCGGCAAATCCTCAAGATCTGCTTCGACGAGTTGGCCGAGCAATTGGAAGCGCGTCTCCCAATCCGGTGCGTCGAATTCTTCCAGCGACACTCTGCGTTTATTGATTTTGCCAGCCGCTTCATTCGATTCGGTTTTGCTCGTCAAGGATTCGAGGCGATCGTCAGGGTAAGCCGCTTCGATTTCTTCGACGATGCTTTGGCCAATTTCTGCTTTCTCGCCGTAGCGGACGCCGTAATCTGCCCATTTGCGCTGGAAAATGAAGTTTTCATCGGTTGGATCCATGACTTTGTTCATCGCCTGCACAAAACGTTCCGGCATCGCAAAGCGCTCTTCCGATTGCGAATCGAACACTTTTACTTGCAACGGAATACCTTTGAATTCCTGGACATGAACATACACTTCGCCGAAATGCTCATCGATCTCGAGTTCTTCCTCGGAGCCATTGCCTTCGCCGAAGACGCGGCGCACATCCGCAAGAATGCCTTCCCAGTCGGATTTCGCGTTGCGTTCGACTGCAAGGAAATCCGCGACATGATAGACGCCTTTGACGCCATCAATTGCCATGATTTCCTGCACTTCTTTCGGTGCTCCTTCAAGCTGGTCTTTCTTGTAATTATGGCTTTTCCCGAACGGCAATTCCTGGTCGATGATTACTTTCATCGTATTCGGGCTTGGTGTCGGTTCAATCGCTAGTATTTTCAAGATAACCCCTCCTGTATAAATTACGCTTCTGCCAGTTCCTGCAAATAGCTCCACCGTTCAATCAATTCATCGTATCGGGCGGTATAAGCATCGATTTGGTCGGTCAATTCCTGCAATTTATCAAAATCAGAGCCGGCCTTGGACATTTGGGCTTCGGTCTGTTCGATTTTCTCTTCCACTTCCGCAATTTCATCCAATATGCCATCATACTCTTTTTTCTCGAGGAAACTCATCTTCTTCTTTTTTTCGGGTGCCTGCAGTGCAGAGTCTGCAGCCGTTGTATCATTTGCCGCAGTAACAGCTTGCGGCTCAACTACCGGCTTTTTTTCTTTCAGCCAGTCCGTATAGAGTCCTTGGTATTCGTCGATCGTTCCGCTGCCAAGCGTCCATAGCTTTTTGGCGATCCGGTCAAGGAAAAAGCGGTCGTGGGAAATGGTTAAGACGACCCCCGGGAAATTCTCCAAAAAGTCTTCTAGGACGGATAAAGTTTGGATATCCAAATCATTCGTCGGCTCATCCAGCATCAAAATATTCGGTTTTTCCATCAACAATTTCAGCAAGTACAAGCGCTTGCGCTCGCCTCCTGACAATTTGCCGATCAAGGTGCCGTGAGCATTCGACGGAAACAGGAATCGTTCGAGCATTTGAGTCGCAGACAGACGTACGCCTTTTTCCGCTTCAAAATCGCTCGAGACTTCCTGGATATATTCGATCATGCGCTGGGATTCGTCCATTTCCGGCAAGCGCTGTGTGAAATGTGCGATCTTGACGGTGCTGCCGTAGTCCAGTGTGCCGCTTGTCGCTTCCAAGTCGCCGGCGATTAATTTCATCAATGTCGATTTGCCTGCGCCGTTCGGGCCGACGATGCCGATGCGATCGCCGCCTTGTAATAGAAAGTCGAAGGAATGGAAAATCTCGCGATCGCCGTAAGAAACGGCCAAATTTTCCCCTTCAATGATTTTCTTGCCGAGTCGTTGGCTTTGCATCGACAATTCAAGGCTCGTGTTATCCGACGTTGATTGAAGGTCTTCCGATAACTGGTCAAAACGCTGGATGCGTGCTTTTTGTTTCGTGCTGCGGGCTTTCGCGCCGCGGCGGATCCATTTCAGCTCCGAGCGGAAACGGTTGTGCATCTTCTGTTTTGTAGCTTCGGCCATTTCTTCTCTTACGGCTCTCGCTTCCAGGTAATCGCCGTAGTTTCCTTTGTGTGTGTACATCGTCTGATCCGCCAGCTCAAAGATATGCGTCGAGACGGCATCGAGGAAGTAACGGTCATGCGTCACGAACAGCATGGCGCTGTTCATGCGCAGAAGCGTTTCCTGCAGCCATTCAGTAGAGCCTGCGTCCAAATGGTTGGTCGGCTCATCCAAGAGAATCAAGTCGGCCGGTTCGATCAAGGCTTTCGCGAGCGCTACTCGTTTGCGCTGGCCGCCGGACAATTCGCTGATTTGCTGATCGTACATATCGATGCCAAGCTTGGTCAACGCCGTTTTGGCCAAAGCGTTGATGTCCCAGGCATTTTCACGTTCCATGCCTTCCTGGATTTTCATCAATTCTTCTTGCAATTGCTCAGATCCGGAGTCGGCGATCATGTTCTGCAGCGCTTTTTCATACGAACGATTGAGCGCAAGCAACGGCGAGTCGCCGGAGAAGACAGTCTCAAGAACAGTCAATGATTCATCGAACTCAGGCTCCTGCATCAAATAAGTAATCCGGTATTTTTTCGGATGGTCCATTTCCATCGTGTCGGATTCAAGATCTCCTGCTAAAATCGACAAAAGGGTCGACTTGCCGGTGCCGTTGACGCCGATCAAGCCGGCGCGTTCTCCCGGGTACAGCGAAAATTCAACATTGGTGAAGAGGGTTTTGACCCCCACTGATTTGCTTAAGTTTGTTACGTGTAAGTGGCTCATTTTTTCCCATCCGTTTCGTTTTGTAGTTGCTCTAGAAAGGATAGCATAAATCGGTGGCGTTCTTCAGCCATTTGCTTTCCGCTATCGGTCACCATGAGCTCTTTTAACAGCAAAAGTTTTTCATAAAAATGCGTCACGCTGCTCGTATCGCCGCTCCGGTATTCACTTTCGGTCATTTGGGTGCGTGCTTGTTCGTCTCGGTCATACAATTTACGGCCTTTTGCCCCGCCATAAGCAAAAGTTCTAGCGATGCCGATCGCGCCGATGGCATCAAGCCGGTCGGCATCACGGACGATTCTGCCTTCAAGCGTTTCTGGCTCATCATTCGTTCCACCTTTAAAGGAAACGGTCCGGATGATCGAGCGAATCTCGCCGCGCTCGGTATCTGTCAACTCGAGCTTCTGAAGGATTTCTTGTTCCGGATCTTCTCCTGGTTTTTTGTATTTCGGATCAGAGACGTCATGCAATAGCACGGCAAGCTCGATTATCGCTTGGTGGCCGCCTTCTGCTTGCCCGATATGGCGAGCGTTTTCCAGCACCCGCTCGATGTGCTGCCAATCGTGGCTCGCATCAAACTGTTCATAGATGATTTTTACTTTCATGCGGCAGTCCGCTATTACTTGGGGATTCATGGATTCTCTCCTTTAAGGTGTTCTGTTCCCATTATAACGTGAAACGGGTCGAAACGGCGCCCCATCGCCGTATTGACCTTATATGCACCATCATGTATAGTTAAGCCATCCATTGGCTTTACGGCTGAGGGTTCGACAATCTGAATATTAGGGGGAAGGTCCATGCACCACGGAATTGTGAAATGGTTCAATTCAGAAAAAGGCTATGGCTTTATTGAATGTGACAACGGTGATGATGTTTTCGTCCATTTTACCGGCATCCAAGGTGATGGTTTCCGATCGCTGCAAGAAGGCGCAGCCGTCTCGTTCGATATCATCGATGGCAATCGCGGGCCACAAGCAGCAAACGTTGCGCAGGACCAACCGTAAAAATTGAAATAGCAAAAGACCCAGGAATTTTTCCTGGGTCTTCTTTTTTATGGATTCACGACCATGTATAAGTCTGGCCCCAGCTTTCACGGGCTAATTTTTCGACTTGGTCGACGTCACTTTCTTCTACCATATACGTATCGCCTTGTTCATAAGGATTGTAATGGAATGCGTACATCCGTGCAACGAACTGATGGAACGGCAAGGATGACTCTCCTTCCAGTTCACCATGTCCTGACACGCTGGTCTCTATCCCCTGGCCCCAATTTTGGCCACTGTCATTGTTCGGGTTATAGAAATAGATCCGGTATTCATCATATGGATCCTCAGCAACGCGTTGTATGGATACTGCATGAAGCCCGAGCAGTTTGCCATGCACATTGGTGATGTAAATACCGACTGGATTCGGATAGATCATTTCATATCCTTCATTATAATCCGGATGGTGCGTCGCGTAGAACAGGCGGACGAATGCATCATAATCCGTCACAAAACCGGTGAGTGGATCGATGATATTCGCAAAGCCCCGCGGTATCCATTCGCCGTAAAATTCAGGATTGACCCATTTATGGCCGTCTTCCCCACGCAGGAAGGTTTTCTTCATCATTTCGTTGTAGATTTTATCGAGATGCGGCACGAGGACGCTGGAGACAGGATCGAGTTCATGATGGATCTCTGCCGCTACGCCGTCTTCAATGACATTAGAGTGGATTTCCTCCCCTTCAAAAATCATGTCTATGTCGTTTTCTCGAACCGCTCTCGCAACATAATCCAACAACTGCGAAATTCCGTGTTGAGACCATAAACTGATGGCACGAGCCGATTGGCAAGTCGGATTCAAGCCTTGCCCGATTCCGAGCGGTTGTCCGAGAACCGATATGACGCCGCCAATCAGTACACCATTGCCTGTGAGACCGCCTTTGCGGAATTCAGGGCGCAGAATGCGTTTCTTCACTTCCGGTCGAATGTCGATATCAAACAGCCTGCGAATACCGGGGATTAGCGGCTCCTGCGTCAAGACACCGCGGTCGAGCATGCGCGATAGTCCATAGATGACACGGCTGGTTTGAGGATAAATAGCAAACTGGACCATATCCTGGACCAATGCTTGGTTGGCATTGAAACTGGCTCTTCCCATTTCGGATAGATCCAAAAATTCAGGAATCAAATCCGGATTGCTTCTATTGATATAGCGCAGGTAAATAGCGGCAATCGGAGCGACCAATCCGGTCTTGTTCATGGATTCTGCGTATTGATGCGCTTCATGCTGCAAGGTTTCCGCATCTGATTCTGCTAACTTTTTACGGTAGGCCTTTAAATCAGGCTCCTGTTCGCTTAATGCGGTAGGGGCCGTAACTGCTTTTTCGAAATAATGCAATGTTTCCCTCGTCGTATCTTCGATTTCTTCACTGACCATTTGGGTTGCTGCATCAATCATGGAAACAATTCGGTCAACCATGATTGGCCGCTGAACCGTCAGCCGCTCGATTTCTTCGACGAGCTTGTGCGCTACCGCTTGATAAGAAAGCTTGCCTCCAAGGAAACGGAATAACCGTTCTCCGCGCTCTAAATGGGCGCCTCCGCCTTCTACACGCGCTTCTTCTGTCTCTGCTGGGAACAACAGATCCAAATTCAAGGCCAAAACCTCGTTTAAAAATGCGGAGGCTTCTTCAGGCGACACTTTTTCGTGGGTATATTGGCCCTCCGAAATTGACAGCATGCGCAATTCGCTCATCAATTCCACAACTGAATTCAAGCCCTTCACATGAAGTGAGCCACCGACAAATGCGGGTTCCAGATTTTCCGCTTCTGTCCAAGGGCCACCGTTGAACACTCCGGCCTTATCGAAATCCGACGCGTACTCGTAAAGCATCTCCAATCCTTCATCAGTTCCAGCAAGCTCCGTAGCCAGCTGGAAAACTTCCGTTTGGTACATGCTTTTCGCAAACGGCTTTGCCTCTTCTAGCGTACGGAGGGCTTGCCCAAATTTTTCTTTTAAAGTAGATGCTTCAGTCGCCATTGGTATACCCCCAAATTTTTAATGATAAAAATCATAATTCTCGTAAGTTTTCAGCAGCTCTTCCATGCGGTCGCTATTGTCCCCAAAAAAGAACAATGTCCCGTAATGATTTCCGAATCCGACACGTTCCGCCACTTTGGATGTGACCGGTATGAACAAATCGTGCTTTTCAAAATAGGAATCGGTTTTCAATTCCCCTGGGACGTCCAATTTTTCAATCAGTCTTACCCGCGGGTAAACCATTAAACTTCCAGCATACCCTGTCGCCGAAGTAACTTCTTCAGGGAAAAACTCATCAAGTTCTTCCGCAGTTGTATCGGGATCGCTGCACAAGATTTGCGCTTGGAAAGCGTTGAATCCATATGCACGTTCGATCAAATCGAAAATATGTCCGCCAGGGACGCGCGCTGCCACTTCCCCGAAGTTCAATGTCCCATCATGGGAAATAAAATATTCCGGGTGAATGACACCGTATTTGATTTCGAATGAATCAATCAACTTTTGAATCTGTTCTTTAATTTGAGGACGCCATTCTTCAAGAGCCGGTGAAGCCGGTACAAAATTGGAATGCCCGAGTTTGACGTATTCCGTTATATTGAGGAATTTAATTTCCCCATCGTGGACGAACACTTCACAAGAAAATTCCTGACCGTCCAAATGACTTTCCATTAAATAAGGGAATTCCTGGACTTCGATTTTATCGATGTCGTTGGCATCCTGGATCATCATATGCCCGACTGTGCCTGCCTTGTTCAACGGTTTGATATGGATCGGGTCATTGGTGTCTCCGTCAATTTTGATCAATGCATCATTGACGCGTTTCAAGAAGCGGTGAATGTCGTCTTTCGAATAAGCCTCTTCAAATACACCGACTTTGATTCCCGACATTTGCGCTTTACGTTTCATCAGTCCTTTATCGCGGAGCAAGAGTGAACGGTTGAACACACGAGGATCGTCAAAGAACCTAGCATTCAAGACACCTGCCCATTCCACCGTCTCTTCGTAAATCGGCACGGAAAGCTTGACGCCCATGTCTCTCAACTTCTCATATAGATGGTCTGAACCTTCATTCAAGCGATCAAAATCCCAAGGGATAAACGGGATATCATGTTCTTTTGCAAAGCTGATGAAATCTGGTGGCCCCACCACTACATAAGGACGTTTCAATTTGTCCATCGCTTCAATTGCTGGAATGCTCCAGCCTAGAATAGCTGTCTTTTTTTGGTTCGTGTTTGTATCAGTCATACATCTGCTCCTTTCGTTTCAATATTTTTATTATACAGTTTATTATTACCTAATCAAACCGAGTTAAACTAAAGCATGGAATTCCTCCAGGATTTAGCAAGAAAATAATGGAGCAGAATCAAAAAAATCCGTGCGCAAAAATGACTATTTCTGCACACGGATTGACAATTTTATTTTTTGTCAGTTCCAATTTTATTCAGCTCTTGACCCAAAAACTGCAATTGGGTACCGACTGTACATTC
This sequence comes from Planococcus sp. CP5-4_YE, assembly GCF_019042655.1. Classification (GTDB taxonomy): domain Bacteria; phylum Bacillota; class Bacilli; order Bacillales_A; family Planococcaceae; genus Planococcus. Next base: position 6,261 of record NZ_JAHPZO010000018.1, on the reverse strand, counting down.
ACTGATGCAAAAGCGATGCGCTGCTGTTTTTCCTTCATCCTTGCGGAGTTGGGCTTTGACGAAGCAGCCTTCACAATAGGTATTGAGTATTTCATCTATTTCGTTGATGATGGATACTTTTTTCATTCGGGTCCCTCCGCAAAATGTCATTCTATTATTCTACTATGAATTTGTTTTTTTCTGCAACAATCGGTATACTGGCTTGGGACATTTTCGTCCTTCAGCGGTTCGAAACTTCCCGCTCTACCAAAACTAAGGAGGAAGCAGTTTGTTTAATGAATTTTTAGGGCTCGGCTTCGCCCTGTTCAATTTTGTGTTATTGCTCATCATGTATAAAGTATTCGGCAAAACCGGGCTTTTCGCTTGGGTCGCATTCGCCACGATCTTGGCGAATATTCAAGTGACAAAAACAATTGAAATCATCGGTTTGACCGCGACGCTCGGCAATAGCTTGTATGCCTCGACTTTTCTGGCAACCGATATCCTCAACGAAAAGTATGGCAGAAAAGAAGCGAAAAAAGCAGTATGGCTCGGATTCTCATCATTACTGATCATGGTCATCACGATGCAATTCGGACTTCAGTTCATTCCAGCAGACAGTGATTTTGCGCATGAAGCACTCCAAACGGTGTTTGGATTGGTGCCGCAGATCGCCATTGCCAGTATGGTTGCCTACCTGCTTGCGCAGCATATCGACGTCATCGTCTTTTCGGCCTTGCGTAAAGTCTTTCCAAAAGACAGCCAGTTTTGGATCCGCAATAACGGCTCGACCTTGCTTAGCCAATTAATCGATACCTTGATCTTCACCTCGATCGCATTTTTCGGCGTCTTTCCTTTTGACGTCTGGATCCAAATCTTTATTTCGACCTATGTTTTGAAATTCATCGTATCGGTGCTTGATACACCATTTGGATATATAGCGAAAAAAATCACGCCATTCGATGAAAAGGAGGCCGCACGATGATCGAATTATTCGTAGATGCATCGACTGCCGGAAGCGCCAAAGTCAGCGCGGTCGGCGTGTTTTTGAGAGGCGAAGGACATTCCATCAAATGGAGTGAATACGTCGGCGAAATGGATAATCATCAAGCCGAATTCACGGCGCTATTAAAAGGGCTTGAGCTCGCTCGCCCGCTCGCGACCGGCATGGTGTCCATCAAATCAGATTCAAAACTCGTTGTCGATGCTTTCGAAAAACGCTTTGTGAAAAATCCGGTCTATAAAAAGCTGCTTGAGGAATGCTTGTTGATTGCGGACGGATTCGACTATTGCTTCATCAAATGGATTCCGGATTCCCAAAACAAGGCGGCCCATACACTTGCCAACGACAAACTCAAAGAACATAAATAAAGAAAGCAGCCGTTCAACTGAGCGGTTGCTTTTTACTTTGGGCATGCCAGGTACAGGCGATTCTGATATGATGGTGTCATACTGATTTACTGGAGGCTATATATGAGATCGAAACTAGGAACCGCACTCGATATTTTCATCATTCTGATCGGCCCATTCATCATCTACGCACGCATCGTGGACATCATGCAAAACGGCGTATCGCTTTATCCGTTATTATCGGTGATCATCGTCGGGCTCGCACTCGCTTTCGCCGTCTACAATTTGCTCCAGCTGTTGAAAGAACGGCAAAATAGCACTCCCCGCAAAAAATAGCAGAAATGAGGATCTCCCTTGAAAACGCTTTTATTGTATCTCATTCCATTAATCGTTTACGCACTGATGAATAATCTAGTCACCGATAGTTTCACTTGGCCACAATACCTGGTTCTGCTGTTCGCTTTTCTGGCGTTCCAGCTCGGTCGGCTGCGCTATCCAAAAAACAAAGTACCGCCCGCAGCAAAAGTGACACAGGCCGTCTTTTACGTTTTGACGGTCGCCATCATTTTCCGCGATAAGTATTTGGACGCCGGGCTGGTCAATTTGATGATCGTCCTTGTGGCAGTGTTCGTCATCGTCGAATGGATTATTGCTAAACCGCAACAAAAGACAAATGCATAACTAAAAAAAACGCGGAGCCCAAGTCCTGGGCTTCGCGTTTTCCTATACATTTAAATGACATACCACAGGATGAATAGCACGACTGCGATGCTGATCCACGTGATGATGCGCACCAAATTGCGTTTTTTGCGCAGCTCTTCTTGTTCTTTGACGTCTTTTAGCAGCGGCATTTTTTGTCCTCCTCGCTGTATTTCATTTCCCATCGCTTCCTGCTTCGATTATGATGAATAAAAAGGAGGTTTTCAAGTTGAAAAAATGGCTTTTTTTCGGAATTCTCGCAGCAGCTCTTGCCGGATGCAGCAATGGGCCGGCGAATCCCGATGAAGCGACCGCACCTGCAGATGTCATCGCCACAGACCTTGAAGCCCCTTGGTCAATCAATAAGCAAGGAGACGCTTTCTATATATCCGAACGTCCAGGCACAGTCGCTTATATCGATGCCGAAGGAAAGTTGGAACGCCAGGATGTCGATTTCTCTTCGCCTTTGTCCTCGGCTTCCGAAGCCGGATTTCTCGGATTCGTGCTGAAGCCGGATTTTGATGACTCACAGGAAGCTTACGGCTATTATGTTTATGAAGACAATGGCAATTCTTATAATAAAATTGCGGAATTCCGTTTAGACGGCGGCAGTTGGTCCGAAACGGCCGTACTCTTGTCAGGCATTCCGACAGGCAAGGTCCATCACGGCGGCAGGTTAGAATTCAGTGAAGACGGAACGCTTTATGCGACCATCGGAGACGCATCCGAACCGGACCTCGCGCAGGACCCTGCTTCAGTCAACGGGAAAATTCTCCGCCTCAATGAATTCGATGAATTTGAAATTTACTCACTCGGCCATCGCAACCCACAAGGTTTGGCGTGGGATGAGGAGACGATGTATGCCGCAGAACATGGCCAATCCGCTAACGACGAAATCAACGTCATCGAACAGGATGCCAATTATGGCTGGCCCGATATTGAAGGGGAAGAAACGGCGGATGGCTTAGAAGCACCTCTAGCAACTAGCGGCGCCGATGATACGTGGGCGCCGAGCGGAATCGATTTTCACGATGGTGCACTGTATATCGCAGCGCTTCGCGGGACGGCGATCAAAGTGCTGGATCCTGAATCGGCAGAAATCACTGATTCCATCGAAGGATATGGCCGCATCCGCGACGTCTATTCAGACGGTGACGATTTGTATTTCATTACGAATAATACCGACGGCCGCGGCACACCGACAGAAGGCGACGACAAACTGTATATTCTGAATGAGCAATAAAAAAAGCAGAGACCGAGGTCTCCGCTTTTTTTATTTCATTTTTGCAGCTTCAGCACCATCAGCAATTCATCGATATAACGGCCTTCTGCCTTTTGGGCATTCGGTGTGATGCCGATGCGCTGAAAGCCGGATCGTTCGTAAAAACGGATGGCGCGCGGATTTGCGGAATTGACGGCCAGTTCGAGCTGCTCGAGCCCATCGCATTCTCTCGCATACGCCAACAAATGATCTAAAAGTTTTGGCGCAAGCCCTGTCCCTCTTGTTTCTTCCGCTGCATATACGGCAAGCACTTCGGCTCTGTGGCTGGTCTTCTTCCCTGACAATCTGAGCAATGTCATCATCACGAGCAAACGGCCTTCTTTGTACGCGCCGAATGTCACGGCTGAAGGATTGGCAAGATTTTTAGCTGTCGCACTTACCGGCCTTTGGCTTGCTTCATTAAAATCAGTCGAAAACGCATCGGCATCTGTCTGCAATGCTGTCAATCGAAGTTTTCGGTACTGTTCAGCATCATCTTGTGTTAATCGACGATAGTCCATGGCATTCATCCTTTCTTTAACGGAATTCTTGGACGACACGCCCTTTTCCATCGTCAACGTGGAAAATCGCGTGCACCCCATTTACCAGAGTCACTTGCGGCGGCTGATGGCCGATATCGGCATCATAAACGATGGGGACTTTTAATTGTCCCGCCAGTTCCTGATACACCATTTCTGCGGTATAACCTTGCACAGCATCGTTCGCTTCGCTTCTGCCGAAGATGATGCCTGAACAATTATCGAACCAGCCTGCATATTTCATCTGCAATAAACTGCGCTTTAAATCTGGTGTATTCATTTCACAGTTTTCGAAAAACCAGACGACTGGTTCACTCGTAATGAATTTCTTCCGGAAGGCGCCCACATCACCATATGGCGTACCGATCAAGTGGCGGATCACATCGATGCATCCGCCGAGAAGACGGCCTTCCAGTCGTTCCGCGTGTCCTGATACAGTTTTCCAAATGGTCGGCTCGGTCAATTTGAAGACGTGAGATGTCGGCTTGTCATGGTCCCAATTTTTCTGGTAATGGTCTGACGAAACTTGCTTAAGGACCATGCCTTTCGTCGAAGACAGCACATCGACCCAGCGCGCAGTGGTCGGATCGGTTTCACTGCCGCGCAAGTCGACGATATTGGTGCCATGTGCTGTCGCAATCCCGGTATTCAAAGTGATTGCCAATGACAGCAAGCTGACATCCGAATACCCAAGAAGCCATTTCGGCGTGAACTTCTGGAAATCCACATGTTCCAACACTTCCAATAATAGCTCCCCACCCCACGGCGGGATGATCGCGTCGACTGTGGAGTCCCGCCAAATGCTGATCAGTTCTTTCGCGCGGATGGCTGCAGGCGACGACTTCGCTTCTTTTTGGCTCCAGGCGTTTGGCGTAGCCTTAACAGCAAAGCCTTGCTGCTCCAATTGGGCAATCGCTCCTTCAAGCAAATGATGAAGTTCTTCAGACACTCCTGAAGAAGGCGCAGTGACGCCGATGGTTTTTAACGGTCGATCGGGATAACGGATCATCGTCTCTCCTCCTTACCAATTGATGTAGTTGAACAGTACATAAACGATGCCCATCAGTAAAGCAGCCCCAAAACCGGTCAACACGACATGGACCAATCCGTCCACCAAGAGATTCGGCTGCTTATCGAGACGCTTGCCTTTGAACTGTGAAAAATCCGGCGGTGTTTCTTTCAAATTGCGTTGCTGTATGGACAGGTCATTTTCTTCGTATTGTTTGCTCATATATATACACCCCTATAATCTAACATTTTTAAATTATTTCACTTTTATAAGTATACTAAAAACAGTATCAAGAAAACATGCTAGTTTTTTGCATCATATCCTATATTTTGGCTATAGCCCGATTTTTCGGGTATAGGGTGTAGGTAGCCATATTTTAAGGAGGAAATTGAAATGAAAACACTCGTAATCGGAGCAAACGGCAAGATCGGACAGCACTTGGTGCGCCAGCTTGCGAAACATCCAGAGCACACTGTGAAAGCGATGATCCGGAAAGCCGAGCAGCGCCCGTTTTTTGAAGAGCTAAAAGCGGAAACCGTTGTGGCAAGCCTCGAAGGAAGCGTGGAAGAACTGCAAAAAGCGATGGCTGACTGCGATGCAGTGGTCTTCACTGCTGGCAGCGGCGCTTCGACCGGTGCAGACAAAACGATGACTGTCGATTTGGACGGCGCGGCAAAAGCGGTTGAAGCCGCAGAATTAGCCGGCATCAATCGCTTCATCATGGTCAGCGCCATCCATGCCGATGACCGCTCCCATTGGACCAAGGAAATGACGCCGTACTATATCGCCAAACACCACGCCGATCGCATCTTGCAATCGAGCAGCTTGGCGTATACAATCGTCCGGCCCGGCTTATTGATAGACGATCCGGGAACAGGGCAAATTGCCGCAGGCGGGAAACTCGATGTCGGCAGCATTCCGCGAGAAGACGTCGCAGCTGTCATCGTCGCGTGTCTCGAATCCACAGATCTCACAGACAAAGTATTCCAACTAACTTCAGGAGACAGCCAAATCGAAGACGCCTTGAAAAATATTTGATAAAACGCAAAAGCAGGTGAAGAATTTCTCTTCACCTGCTTCAGCTTGTTGAGAAACTCATTTTGTATGTGACTGGCTATTGGCGAGTCAGAAATACATGGGTTTCCAGTTGATTTTTAGGGGCTGTCCCATAAGCCCCTAAAATAAAACAGACGGAGAAAAAGAAATTCTTTTTCTCCGTCTGTTTTTCATTTGTTGGTGAAGACACTGAAAGTAGCCGGCGCATGCTGGCTACTTTCAGGAGGTTGTGGGCCAATGCCACAATCCCGAACTCTGTATGCACTTTTTCTAAGCCCCGGAGGAGAAATCGGCGGAACGACCGATTGCCCTTGATATGACCGAACACACTTTCTACGTCAATTTTGCGTTGCGCGTAGATTTGTGTC